>JAKQNR010000022.1 GCA_029565685.1 bacterium
ACAAACACCCGGGGTCGCATAGATCGCGACACCCGGGGTTGACAAACACCCGGGGTCGCAGAGGGCGCGACCCCGGGGTTGACAAACACCCGGGGTCGCAAAGATCGCGACACCTGGGGTTGACAAACACCCGGGGTCGCATAGATCGCGACACCTGGGGTTGACAAACACCCGGGGTCGCATAGATCGCGACACCCGGGGTTGACAAACACCCGGGGTCGCAGAGGGCGCGACCCCGGGGTTGAAGGAAAAGCCCAAGGCACACAAAGTCACCGCGGTGAAAGCACTCGGTCAGGATCGATGGGGGCAAGCGCGTGGTATAATTTTTTGTACTCGCCGAATTTATCTTCATATCGGTCCGTCGGTTGCGGCTCAAGCGCATAGGCCGGACGGATCCACTGATCAGCTATTTGCAGGACATCCCCGTGGGTCCCGGCAGCCGCCGCCAGCATGGCTGCGCCCATGCAGCCGGCTTCGGTGACCCCCATAACTGTAATGGGTATGCGCAATATATCGGCTCTCAATTGGTTCCATACTCTCGACTGCGCCCCTCCGCCGATAGCCCTTAGTTCCTCAATAGCGTATCCTGCTTTTTCAAGTATTTCCAGGTTGAGCCGCATCTCCAAAGCAACCCCCTCGAGCAGGGCTTTCATGATCTCCTCACGCGTGGTGGACAAATCCAGCCCCAGGATGGCGCCTTTGGTCTTGGTGTCAAAGTAGGGCGTCCCGCTTGGAGTAAAATAGGGCAGAACCAGCAACCGTGTGGGATGTTCCTGCATCCGCTCGATCAGCAGTTCATACGGGCTGCAATGAAGCTTTGCAGCCTCTTCGGTCTCTGTTTTCCCGAACTGCTGCCTGAACCATTTCAGGACGTTGCCCCCTGTCAGACTAAAGGCGACCGTCGCATACTTGGCAGGCGCAGCATGATCGTACGTGCACAAATTGCTTTTCAGCAATGCGGGCGAAAAGATCGGAGTGCTAAAGGCCGCGGTAATGCAGTCCACAGTGCCGGAAGCATACACTGCCACGCCTGATCGAAAAGCTCCGGCGCCGAGCGCAGAACACGGCTGGTCATGGCCTGCGGTCACGACAAACGTGCTTGCGCTGAGGTTTAAAGTGCGGGCGATCTTGTCGCTCAACCGTCCGGCTATCGTTCCAGAAGGCAGAGGCCTGGAAAGCTGCTCTGCTCTGAGGCCGAGGTTCTCGATGATCTCTCTGTTCCAGCAGTGGTTGATCACATCGAACAACATGGTCCTTCCGGCCAGCGGCCAGCCCATGGCTGTTTCGTCAATGCCAAGCCGATATTGCAGCAGGTCTTCAAAACAGAAAATTTTCTCCGTTTTTTTCCACTGCTCAGGCATCTCGTCCCTGACCCACAGCAGCTTGAACAGAGAGAACATGGGATGAGGCGTATGGCCGGTGATATGGTACAGTTTTTCCAAGCCAAAGGACTGAGGCCAAGAGTGCACATAGTCGACCGCTCTCGCATCGGACGAGACAAAAGCGTTGGTCAGAGCCTTTCCGTCTCGATCCACCAGCGTGACCGCCTCTCCCTGGCTGGAGATGCCCAGTCCTTTGACGTGATGCGCCTCGGCGCCGCGGGCCGTTTCGCTTATCACTTCAAAACACTTTGTCATCACCTCGTCAGAGTCCAGCTCCGCCCAACCGGCCTTTGCAGAGATCACATGATATTCTCTAAAGGCGGAAGCCTTGAGCACGCCGTTTTCATCGAATAGGACCGCCTTACAGCCGCTGGTTCCTATGTCGATGCCCAGGTAATAATCCATGGCCGCCGTATGATTAATAATGAGTTTGTCCGCTGCGAAAAACAGGCTGTCATAAGGCGATCGCTTTGATTCCGGTCAGTTCGCAAAAGGCCAGCAGTTCCTCGTACAGGTGCGCGCCGTAGCCGAGGCAGGCGTATTCGTTGTTCCATGACTGTAAAAGTGCCTCGATATCGCAATGGACTTTGACAAAGCCGTGCGGCCAGAACGGGATGCCGCATTCGTTCTTTCTTTTTTCAATCTCATGCGCCGGCGGTTCAAAAACGGAACATCGGGTGATGACCATTTCAAACTGCCCGTCCTTTCTGCCCAAACGCGCCAGCACTCCTTCTCCGGCTTTGCACACCAGTTTGATCGACAGCCCTCCGGCCTCGCCTTCGGTGGGAATGCCATGTTCGGCGAATCCGGCCGGACCCAGCTTTCCCGCCAGCGACGGCGGACAGGCGCCGTCGCCGATGATCTTGATCTCATGGTTGGATTTGTCGATATGCTGAAGATCGCCGTAATAGACCGGCTCTCCGCTGAGGTCGGTCAAACATTTCACCGTCATCGCGGTGTTGAAATCACCCAGGGTGGAGGTAGCCACGCCCTTCTGCAGCATCATGCTTTGGGCGAAACAGGTGGCGCTGTATTCGTCGCCAAGTCCGGGAAAGGATTGGATGGTATAGAAATCCCAGCTGTTTTGTTCGACCAGTTGTTCAATAGCCAGGTACAACCGGATGGAACGGTCCGCTTGATCATTCTCCGGTATCGGTTCGGAAAAATAGCGCTGCAGAGCGTTGCGGGCTTGGTGTACCTCCTCGGCAGAAAGGGCTCTAGCGGTTTTCAGCAATTCGGCGGTGTCCCTGGAATCGATGTCGACGCCAAAGACTTTCATCCACTGAGAGGGGTCGGCCGCCCCGCAGGTCTGCGCCATGCCCCTGCCGCCGAAGGTTCCGATGGTGCTCATGTTCAACGCGTTTTTAAGTGCACTGGCCCGGCAGTAGGCGGTGATTCTTTCGATCTCTTTTGCATCGCGGCAGCTGCCATAAACAAAGCGGTGTTGCAAGCCGATTTCCTTCATGGCCCCCTGCAGGACCAGACCGCCTACCGGTCTCCATCCCTGGCTGCCGGGATGTGTCCAGAGGACGATCCCTTTGCCGGTCCCTGCGAAATCGCGCAGGGCTGCAATCAGATGGCCTGCCCATACCCAGGTGCCGGAAAACAAAACAATGGCATCGAGCTCATCCAGTTTTTTAAACTTGCTCAGGCACTGCCGCGCCTCCTGCTTGCTGGCGATGACGGCATCGTGTTCGATCAGATCGAGTCCGGCCTGACGCAGGGCGGCTTTAGCGTCTGCAACAAGCCGGTCATCAATAAACGGCGTTCCCATGGGATCGAGCAATCCGTCCTTGTGAACGCCGAAAACGATAAAACCCACCTTGGCGGAAATCATGCTTTATCCTTATGCATAACGGACCTTCCTCGTTGAGCAGGTTGATGGAAATGGCAGGGCAGAAGCCGGCCCCGGACGCGCTTATTTGAGATAAAGCATTTTTTTCTGCTCTATCCATCCATCCGCAACCATCCTGCAGGTATAGATTCCTGCAGCCAGTCGGGTTGCATCAAAATGAACCATATGGCTGCCGGCGGATTGCCGTTCGTCCACGAGCATCGCCACCGGCTGGCCGGTCAGCGAATAAATCGTCATTTGAACCCAGGCCGGACGGGGCAGGTCATATTCTATCCGCGTTGTTGAATTGAAAGGATTCGGATAGTTTTGTCGCAGAATGAAATCCTCCGCCATTTGCATTGGATTCTTGCTCTCCACCGGACTTGGCTGATCCAGGCTCTCGATGACCACCAGGTCCTGCGGTTGATTGCTCCATGCCACAATGACCAGTTCACCACGGCCATCGCCATCCAGATCGCCGGCTGGATAGACCTCGCCGGCCACGCTCATATGTCCGTTGTTGTCATAGATCTTGTATATTTTCCAGCTGTCCGGAGAGGTGACCGGTCCGCCCTGGTATTCCAGATCGTAAACGCCGCCCTTGCCGACCGCGCCTTTGTCATTGTAATAAATATCCGGCTTGCCGTCTTGATCCAGATCGTGAAGAAACCCGCTGCGTACAAATCCATTCATCAGCACTTCCGGAAAGGTCATCACATATTTCCATGCAGAGGGTCCCAAGTCTTCAAAGTTATTGGAGGCCTGCTTGGTGATCACGAACATCTTGCCGTGAATATCGGTGATGACGAACTCTGAATCGCCGTCGCCGTCAAAGTCATGAAAAATCGGATTGGCGTAGGAATCATCATAAGAGGGATCCAGGACCAACGTGCTTGGCAGGGTTGTGAACTTGATCACATAATTATCGATGCCGTCGTTTTCATAGAGCCTGGTTGTAGGGGCGTCCTGCCAGTTGGTGGTGAACATCTCCATTTTTCCATCCCCGTCGAAATCATCGATCGCTACGCCGCCGACGCGCCAGCCGTCCTGGATGCTGAATGGATCCGCATATTCGTCCTTCCATTCAGGATTGACGAAATCGCGGTTGGCCAGCGAGGCGATGGATACATACATGCCGACGTTGGTGCTGTAGCCGAAAAAGAGTTCCGGCTCGGGGTCTGCATCCAAGTTGACGACCCGCAGCTGGCGGATCGGGCAGGTGCCTGAATTGTCCTGATAGGGTTCGAACCGGCAGGTCGGTTCCTGGGGCAGACCCGCTCCGGCTTCAAAGGCCGTGCCGTTCCACTCGTAAATGTAAAGAACGCTTTCGGTGACGATCAGCACTTCCTGTTTGCCATCGAAATCCAGATCCGCTACGGCAATGGCATGTCCCGGTTGAAACTGACTTTTCACATCGGTGTATTTGTGCTCCCACGCCAGATAGAAATCATTGTCCCCCTTGTTCTCCCAAAGCTGCAGCCGGTCCTCGGGAAAGAAAACACCGGTCAAATGGTCAGAAACGAGGAATTCCCTCTTGTTGTCCTGGTCGATGTCCAGGCCTTCTGGGGCATAGACGGCAAGCTCGCCCCAATCGCCTTTAAAAACAGACTCATCCGCACCCCACGTTTTTTGGAACAGGTTGCCGTTGTCCTGCCCGGTGGCGATAAAAACCGGGGCCAAAAGAAGCAGGCCCCAGACCACCAACTTGAGATTGCGTCTTTCCATTTTTACCCTCCATCAGGAATCAGTTCTTCTACCGTCGCATACGCCCTTTTCAATATTCGATGAGGACAGGCTTGAAGGCACGCGGGTTCTTGCCCGGACTGCCGTGTGTATTGTCGTATGGGTGTTGGCGTGGAAGGAATTTTATGCTCCCGGCGCCCGCTCGTTCAGTCCAGCCTGATCAACTGGGCGTAATAGAAAGAGATTCTAGCTTCGACGGACTGGTTTTGGCAATAATAGTAAACCAGAATATTCATTTGACTGCTGACAGGTGCAAAGGAGAAAAGAATCCGGTATTCTTTTGTCGAATCATTATAGAGGATTTTATCGCCCTGGAACTTTGTGCCGTTTACGTTGATCTCAAAATATCCGCCCTGCGTCTTTCTGTCCATTTTCAGGGTCAGCACGTAGGTGCGTGTTTCGCGCGGCATCCTGCCAAAGACTATGCTGGCAATATGGGCTGGATACGCTTTGAGAGGAGGGAAGCGCAGACTGGCAAACGGCTCTGCCGCGTTGCTCATCTGAGATACGGAAGTATGGTTGTATTCGGAAAAATAGAGCGCCAGAGTGGAGACGCTTTCCTCGTCCACCAGGTTGGCGGGGTTGAGCAGGACTCCCGCTTCGGCAGCGTATTTTTCGCTCGGCGTGTATCCGGAGGACGTCGATTCAGTGGATCCTGATTCGGCTTGCGCGACCACTCGGACCGGCTTGTAAGGAAAAGCTATTTTTTTGATTTCTTTTGCCGTGGGAATGGGTTTAAGCGGAAGGCCCGGTTTTTGCTGAGCGCCGACCGCTTCGAGAATCAGGGCCACAGGCATGCAACAGACTAACCAGAACGCTGATCGGCATTTCATCTTTTGGTCCTTTCATATGATCCGTGTGCTTTGAAAAGAATATGAGCCAGATCCATGCTGCGTATCGATCGCTGTTCCTCTTGCCCTCTGTGGGTTAATAAAGCGAACAGCGTGATGTCTGTCAATGAAAATGTCGATCCCTGAGCAAGCGGATGCTTGATCGAACCCAGTGTCTTTTCATTACTGATGAGACCATCCTCCTTTTTTATAATTTACCGATTTCAATTAACACCGATTTCATAGCCTCGATTTCATCTTTTACGGGCGGCAAAAACGGTTTTCTCGGCGGACCGATCTCGAAACCGGTCAGGGCAAGGGACATTTTGGTCATGGGGATGGGATTGATTCGATGGCCTATGCCTAGTGTCCGGGCGAATTTGAAAATCTTGTGGTGCAGCTCAGTGGCCTCACGCACCTGGCCGTTGAAAAATTTCTCCACCATCGACATCAGCAGATCGCCGACGATATGTGCCCCGCCGCTCACGGATCCCGATCCCCCCTGTGCTAGAACCGACAGCACCATCACATCATCTCCGCAATAGACTGAAAAATCCACTTCTTTGGGCAGCTTCATCATGATATCGCTGGTCTGGATCGGCATCAACGCCGCCTCTTCTTTGATGCCCACAATATTGCCGATTTCAGCCAGTTTGACCGCTGTCGCCGGTTCGATGTTCACATTGGTGAAAATGGGAATATTATATAAAACAATGGGCAAGGAGGTTGCGTCGGCCAGGCTGGCGAAATGTTCGATCAATTCATCCTGAGTCGGAATGCCATAGTACGGAGGTAAAACCATCGCGGCTTGATAGCCCAGAGCCTCTGCCTCTTTGGTCAGCTGGATGGTTTCAGCCGTGGTGGTGGCGCCTGTACCGGCGATGAGGCGGAACCCGTCTCCCACCGCATTTTTAATTTCTTTGAATAACTGGATCCGCTCCGAATGGTCAAGCGCATGAAACTCGCCGTTGGTGCCCGCCACAATCAAAGCATCACAGTACTTTTTTTCGATCAAACGCTCGGCAAGCTGACAGGCTCTTTTGTAATCGACCGCATAGGTTTGCGTAAAAGGCGTCATCAGCGGGATCGCCACTTTGCCAAAAATTTTTTCCAATGTTTTCATTTGCCGTATCTCCCTGGAATAAGAATTGGATGACAGTCAATGAGTATCTGCATGAAAATTGTAATTTTCGATTTATTGATTTTGTATGTCTTTTTCTGAGAAAAAATGGCGTGCAATATTTAGAGGCATGCCGTGCCGGCCATAATGCGGCTTATCCATTATAGTAACCGCCGGTATTAACCGATTCATTTCCAATCCTATGAAGCAGGATGTTGGTCCATTAACATTCTACTGCAGAGGCTGCTGCACGCGCAAAATGGTTTCTCGTTGAAAACAGTTAAAAAAGTTTAAGAATGGAGTCGATCTAAAAGAAGCGCTATTCCGTAGAAGAGATTGGAAAATCCTTCCGCCACTTGTTCAGCAAATCATCTTTCGTTCCTTTGAACCAGTATATTTTTCCACGAATGAAGCGTTTTGAGTTGGCGGGAAGGTTGCCGATATTTACAATGGCGTGAAGGCAGTCTGCAGGATGATGGTTAGTCACATGCGATGTTCTCTCCCAGTACATTCCGCAGATCCATTCCCCGGCGACATCCGCGCGGGTGATGAGACCGCAGTCAATGGATTCCTGCAATAATCCCTTGTACGGTCCGATGACCGTTGCTGGCTTTTGCGGAAAACGCTCGCTGTCCATTCTTATGCCGAGTGGTGTTTGGGCAGCAACACAACTATCCATTGCAGGCAATTCTTGCCAATCATTGTTGCGCAACACCCAGGAAAGGCTTGTCCTGGATTGCATGTCTGTCTGAGATTTCCACAGGTCGTATTCACTGAACGCGGGTGTCTCGGCGATTTCACGGCGCCAGGTTGAATTGCTTTTACCGCTCATTCGAAAGCACTGTTGAACACCATAGTAATTGAAAAGTCCACTCTCCTTGCTCTGGATCACCCAAAGCATATCAATGCCGTCTTCTGAAGGCGCCAGGTAAAACGTCCAAATCTGACTCAGCCAGTCTTGATTCTCTTCAATCTGTTTTTCGTAAATCACGACACCGTTGCGGGTCGAGATCTCCTCCACCATTTTGGCGTCTCTCTGTTCAGGGATGTTGCCTGGAACGGCGCCCCAGATAAGAGGAGTATGCTCAAAAAAGCGATAGCCAATTCGGTTGCCGGGATGCCGGCTGTTCGTAAACGAGGCGAAGCCATCCTTCCGCAGCAGATGGATGCTAATGGGTGGGTTTGTCGTCGCCGGCCTGATTGGATCATTATTCTTACAAGCGTCAAAGACGATGCCCAGGGTGATTGCCGTAACTATCGTCCCGGCCGTCTTTACATAGCTTGTCATAGAAATTTACTCCCATACTGCCGGTTTGCGTCACCTGCATTTGAGTGGGCGGACGGTAAAAGCGTTCGTTCAGAAAAAGGCCAGAACGTAAAAAATGCATGAAAACGGCGCAAAATCCCCAGCGTCTAATGCACGTTTTGTTATCAATGGAATCTGATTTTGCCGGGCGGCAAAACAGGGAAACAAAGCATCCGCTGTCGATCGGCTGATACCCAACCGAATCCCTCTTTTTACAGCGCACTTCTAACCTGCCGGAAAAATAGCCAATTAAAACTCGAAATTCAAGCAAAATTACCCTTTGGGGGAGATGGCCGAGATTCACTGAATTCCCAGAACTTTTTACGATTTTGGCCTTGTATATAGCGCATACCGATCTCCTTTCGCGTAAAGATCAGAAATTTTCTGGCTATTTACAATTAATTTTCACACAGGCTGTGGAGCTTGGGAACGAGGGGGAAGGGTGAAAAGGTCAGCTAGTTAAATAAACCTGAGAGTATAACGCCCCGGTTGTCGCCCGACCGGGGCGTTTGCAACATCAATCGTCAGTGGCACTCTGCACGTTCGATAAATTGCTTAACCTCCAATGTTTCCCACATATCGGTCTGAGGATTATAAACACCACTAAGAGTTAAGATCAGGATGATTTTAAAATTGTACTCGTTGCCCGGAGAAATAAAGTTAAGGATTTCGATAAATCGATCCGTGTATTCGATTTTATTGTCCAGTGTAACATAAGCTGATTCATGATCCTGATCGTTTCCAGTCACGTTGAACTGAATTCCGCTGGTTTCGCCAACGCCTTTGCTGCCCTGCTCAGAAATATGCGTCAATACATAGACCACCCCGTTTTTGTCGTATCGTTCCTTGATTAAAAAATTCCAGGAAGAACTGACGTTGATCCGCTCGCCGGTGCAGGGTGATATGACATACCAAGACGCATTAAAATGGTTTTGATGGTCCTTAAGGCTGACGCCTCCCTGAATCAGAGGCAACGCAAGCGTCATTGAGACCAATAGAGCAAACGACATTGCCCATTTCATTTTGCTTTTCATGGTGCTACTCCTTCCAATAATTATATCGTGTTGATTTTCTTGACTCGTGAGCTAAAGCGGTATCTTTTGACAACCATGGCTGGAGCGTTTCATTGTGGGTTCCGGACAAGTCTCTGGGAACTGACTCTTTATGCTACACCCATAGCCACCACCTCCTTGCAGATAACAATCGGCAGACAGATTGTGTTGAAAAGACCACGCGCTGATCGAATCCCAACCAGCGATATATTTACCGCCAGAAGCCCCTTTTCTGCAAATAAATGGTTCATGTGCCCCAACAGCCTCCATCGCTGCGAAACTATTTCCGCTTTCGGCTTCATTTAGTTTGCAGGCCATTGCTTTAATGGCTGTTTTTTTATCCTCGAGAGAAAAATTTTTATGACACCAAATTATTGAAATTGCAATTATACTGGGTAGCGGCAAACAAAGTTTTGTTTTGGATATGGCTATCCCCTTTACTAAAGAATTACTCTGAGTGATGAAGTGTGGATATGGAAGGTCCCCAGCGGCATGGAAATAAAAAAGGTATGATATATCTTTCCTTCGGATCGATTTACCATACCTTCAGGCTATAAATGGCTATCCCCAACAAGCCATGTGCTAGGTTAGAATACATTGATTTGCGGAAATATGCAAGGGAAATTTTTAGTTTAATGCCTTTCTCAATATCTTCCCAAGAGGTATGAAAATGGTAACGGCTGAGATGAGCCTAACAGCTTTGGCTTACAATATGAAACGAGTAATCAACATTCTTGGCGTTCCATATCTTCGGAAGTCTTTGGCCCAGGCGAGGGCTTTTTTTATGTCTCTAAAACTTTGCCCTCAGCTCAGCTGATGCTTTGGCTCAGGCTATTTTTCTGAATTATCTTTTTCACACAGGCTGTGGAGCTTGGGAACGAGAAAAGAAAAAAATGAGAGCAGATAAAGAGGTTTGCGGACAGCTTGCGGCCACATAGCGGCCAAAAAATATTAAAAAAAACAAAGGGTCAACTCAGCCTCGAGTTAACCCTTTGTTTTTACGTCGGGGCGCTGAGATTCGAACTCAGGACCTCCTGCTCCCAAAGCAGGCGCGCTAACCGGACTGCGCTACGCCCCGCTGCATGGCTGCAGCGGCGTCCGCCTGTTCAGCCATTTAACTCATCCGCAGCTTTTTCTCCAGCAGCCGGCGCGCCTGCTGCAATGCGCGGCCGCGATGGCTGATGCGGTTTTTCTCCTCCAAGCTCATCTCGGCAAAAGTACGGCCGATTTCAGGAAGAAAAAAGACCGGATCATAGCCGAATCCCCCCTGGCCTTGACGAGCGGTTAAAATCACCCCTTCGCAGACGCCTTCTACGGTTTCAACTCGGCTGCCGTTCGCCAAGGCGATTACGCAGCGAAAGCGAGCGCTGCGCTGTGCGGCGGGGATGTCCTGCAGCTCGGCCAGCAATTTGTCGACATTTTCGCTGTAACTTGCATTTTCGCCGGCATAGCGGCTGGAATAGACGCCAGGTCGGCCGTTCAGCGCATCAACCTCCAGTCCGGTGTCATCGGCCAGGCTCAGCAATCCGGTGGCAGCGGCGAGCGCCGAGGCTTTCTTGACGGCATTGCCCTGCAGGGTCGGCTGGTCTTCCTCCACCGCAGGGATCTGCGGAAATTCAGCCGCAGTCCTTAAAACCAGATTCAGTCCGGTGAAGAAATCGCGCATCTCCGCTGCTTTATCCGCGTTGTTGGTGGCCAGCAACAGGATGCAGGGAGAAACGGTCATTTATTGAAAATGTCTTTTTCGTTGCATTTGCACACGCCGATAAAGTTTTCGGCGAAACGATAGCCGCCCGTGGCCTCGTTTTTGATCGAACGGATATAATGGATCGTGTTGACTGCATCCTTGCACACCGGGCAGATTTTGCTGGCGATCGCCTGGGACTTGGCGACCTTGGCGCCGAAGGTTTTATCTTTAGCCATGAAAGGACTCCCTGTTAAACAGCTGTTGTGAATTGGATCAAAGAATATATAATTTAACAGAATTTAGCAAAAAGTCAAGGATTTGATGAGGCGGGGAACTCAGCGGCTTTCGTTTTTCAGCAACAGGCGCAGTTCTTCCAGCTCTCGCTCCAGCTGATGCATTCTCTGCAGCAGCATGCGTTGCTTCATCTCGGTCGAGCCGTGCAGGCCGCGGCCGGCGGCCGCTGATCTGGCTTCAAAGGCGTCGAACGCCGCATTGAACGCAGGATTGCGCTGGACAAGAGCGAATCCAGAGGCCAATTCAGGCGTCTCTTTGCCCACAGCCATTCGGATACTGAAGGTGCTGTCTCCTCGAAGCACACCGAGCTCGATCCGGCTGCCCGGTTTACGGGTGCGGATCGTCTGCGCCAGCATGCGGGCGCCGCGCAGAGCGCGCTGGTCAGAGCTGAAGACGATATCGCCCACCTTCAACCCGGCCTGATGGGCCGGACTATTGTATTTCACATCGCTGATATGCACCCAACCCATGCCGCCCGGCCAGTCTTCAGCCGAAACGCCGATCCACCCCTGGTCGCCGGCTGTGCCGTAGATCAGGCGCTGGATCCTCTGCACGACATCGACAGCCGGATAGGCCAGGGCGGCCTGGCTGAAGGCAAGGCCTTCGTTGAGCATATAGTCTTCGCCCACAGGACTGACCCGGCCTGCCAAAATCGCCGCCAGCCTTCCCTGATAGTCGAACAGGGGACTGCCGGCATTGCCGGCCGCCACAGAGGTGGAGATCTGCAGAATCCCGTCCTCGCGCACGCCATTGACAACCCCCAGAGTGATGGCTGAGGAGACGCCATAGGCATTGCCCACTAGAGCGACCATGTTGCCAGCGCCCAGACGCTGGCTGAGGCGCAGGGGCGCCGGTCTGAGTGTGCGACCGGCTGGTGGACGCGTGGTCAAAACCGCCAGACCGGTCTCGTGATCGATGCCGATCATCTGCGCGCGTGAATGGTCGCCGTTGGAATAGGTGATGTCAATGCTGTCGCAGTTGGCGGTAATGCTCGCGTGGGTCAATATGTGAATCGAATCGAGCACAATGCCCGAACCGATGTTAATGATATCGATGAAGGGACCGGTCTCTAAAACAGCGGCAGAGCTCCCTGAGGAATGACCGGCGAGCATGGCTGCTGAGCGGCGCGCCGAGACAGTGACCACCGACGGCTTTACTTTCTCTATCAGCTGTTTGAGGTCCTGCTCCAGCTTGGCCAGAACCGAATTCTCCTGGGCCGTTGCTGATACTGAACAGCCCAGACTGGCGAGCAGCGCCATGGCCGGCAGCCGACGCAGCCGGAACAAGGGGTTTGAAAAGCGGGCCTGTTTCATTTAGAACCGTACCTGTCTGACCTCACGCACCAGCGACCTGTCCGTGTTCGGGGTTCTGCTCATTTGCCAGGTGCTGTCCTCGTCGTATCGTGCCAGGGTTGTCTGTGTGCGTTTTTTGCTCTGTTGCGCCCATTGGCTCATGTTTGCGACGGTGCCGGGATCGACATAATTTTTGACCGGAGCCCGCCGAATCGAAGCTCTGCCGGCGGCGAATGGGGCGGCGCCTGCGGCCGGCTGAGAAGCGGTTTGCACCACGGCCGACCGGTCGGTCAGGGAAGGCATAACCGATGGGTTCCAGTTCCGCTGTAGAACGGCGCCCAGCGCCACGAATATCAGAGCCAGTCCTGCATATGCAGGAACCTGCCAGACGCCGACGCCGGCCGGAAAACTAAAGAGGGGTTTCCGGTAGGTCTCTGTGCGCAATCGCGCCCGCAGCACAGCATTGAAATCCGGCGAGGTGCGACGGCGGGGCAACTCTTTCAACGCCTTTTTAAGCAGCAGGGCCTGCTGAAAGTGGTTTCGGCACGTTTCGCACTGGTCCAGATGCTCCTGTACCCTGGCGGCCATGGAGGGTTCCAAGGCTTTTTCGTGATACAGAAAAGCGTTTTTTTTCATTCTGTCGCAAAGGTTCATCAGCTCCTCGCAGTTTGATTCTTTTTCTCGCGCTCCATGATGTCGCTCAATTTGGCCTGCAGCTTCTGTCGGGCTCGGTTGACGCGGGATTTCACCGTACCCAGGGGCACTCGCATGATTTTACTCACTTCCTCATAGGGAAGTTCCTGAATTTCCACCAACAGGATGACCTGGCGAAACCGAGGCGGCAGCTCATCGATGGCTCTCTGGATGATCTTTTCCTGAAACACGCTCTCCACCTCTTTTTCTGTATTGGCGCTGGGGTCGACGATCTCGTACTCTTTGTCGTCATATCCCATGTCCGAAAGGTAGAGATACTTGCGCCGTTTGCGCTTGCGCAGTTCTGTTTTAGCCAGATTGCCGGCTATGGTATACACCCAGGTGGAAAATTTCGCTATTTCACGGTAGGCGTGTTTGTTGCGGAAGATGCGCAAAAACGTCTCCTGCACTACATCCTCCGCTTCCTCCGGATTGTTCAGAAAACGATAGGCGAAATTGAGCAATTGATCCTTGTAGCGATTGACGATGGCGTCGAACGCGTATATGTCTCCATCCTGAAATCGATGGATCAGTTCCTCGTCGCTCAATTCCGCTGTTTTCTGTTCTTTCAGGCTCATTAGGTTCAGTAAATTATACTTGTTCGCTCAGAATGGGTTCCCGTGTTTTTAACGTATGTGGTATTGAAGCTTGAACAGTAGGGTTTCGAGCACCAGGCGGGGCTTTTGGTAGCTGGTCTTGAGATGTTGGTCCGCTTCGAGGAGGTGGCTGAACGCGGCTTTGAGCTGATCGCGGCCGTACTGGTTGGCCTGGCGGCGATAATTATTTATGAAAAAGGGATTTACCTTCAGCCGCTTGGCAATGTCGTCGTCGCGCATATTTTTTGTTTTCATCTCTCGAAGCTTAGCGAGGATGAAAAAATGGCGGCTGAGCATGGTCAGCAGCTGCGGCGGCTTTTCGCCGTTTTGCAGCATGGCGCTGAGGATGTTTAGGCTGCGGTTCAAATTTTTTGCGCCCACCGCGTCGCACAGCTCAAATACCGTGTACTGCTTGGAACTGCCGACCACCTGTTCCACATCCTGGACCTCGATGTTTCTGCGCTGCTGCAGATTCAGCCGCAGTTTGTCAATCTCCGCAGCCAGGCTGCGCAACGTATTGCCGGTGTGCGCCTGCAGCAAGCGAATGGCCTCGTCCGAGATGGTCAGATCGAACTGTCGGACCCACTTGTGCAGCCAATCGGGCACTTGGTTGTCATAAAGGATTTTCGCTTCGCAGGAGCAGCTGACCTTTTGAATGTCATGCAGCTTGCTCTTGCGGCCCTCCAGCTTTTCCGCGGTCAAAATCAGGCAGGTGGAGGCCGACGGGTGGGCAACATATTTATGGATCAGCTGAATGGGCCCCGCGTTCATCTGCTCGACGCCCTTGACCATCACCACTCGGCGTGTGGACATCATGGGGAAGGAGGCAGCGATGTTGACCACCTTGACGGCATCCGCCTCATTGCCGTAAAAGATGTCGAGGTTGAAATCCCTCTCCTCGGGCAGCAGCGCCTTGGCCAGGAAATCCTCGCACAACTGCTCGATGATAAAATCCTCCTGCCCGTAAAAAAGATAGACCGGCTGAAAACGGCCGGCCTGCCAATCGGCTTTCAACGCTTCAGGGGTTGTTTTCATATTATGACTTTTTGCAGGCTTGGACGAACTGGTTGATCAGCGCCGATGCCGTGGGGTCATCGCCCATGGCCTCCGGGTGCCATTGCACGCCGAGAACAAACGGATGATCCGGACTTTCCAATCCTTCGATCACGCCGTCCGGCGCCCAGGCCACGGCGTTCAGCGAAGGGGCGGTCTGTTTGACCGCCTGATGATGTGAAGTGTTGACGCGACATTCGCTCCGGTCGAGGACGCGGTGCAAAAGCGATCCCTGCTGAATCCGCACCGAATGATCGTTCCAGGCCGGTTTGTTGAGCGACCGATGCTGCAGGCTGTCCGGCCTTTGTGCGGCGATGTCCTGGTACAAAGAACCGCCCAATGCGACGTTCAGCATCTGAAAGCCGCGGCAGATGCCGAGGATCGGTTTGTTCTGTTCCAAGGCCTGTTTGATCAGTTCGATTTCGAAAAAGGTTCTGGGTGCATCTTGTTGCCAATGGTCGAAGAGGTTGGTCTCGCCATAGGCGCCGGAAAAGACGTCATTGCCCCCGGTGAGCAGCAGGCCGTCAAGGTGGTGGATGTAATCGCGGCACAGATGCCGTTGTTCGGTGGTGGGCAGTCCGAGAAAGAGGCAGCCGGCTTTTTCCACGTAGCGGATGTAGACATCGTTCAGATAATAGATATCGGCGCCCTTGGCGAAAGATCGAACGTCGCCGGCAGGACTGTGATCCATAGTCAGGCCGATCAGGGGAAGTTTCATGGCGAGAGCCGGTCTCGTTTGTTGTTTCTATGATTGATTATTTTAAAAAAAAAAATTGATAAATCCAAGAGGAATATAAAGAAATGGCGCGGCGCGGATTCGGTGGTACGGAGGGGAGGGACGGCCGGCTAAAAAAAAGCCCCTTACGGGGCTTTGTCAATGGACAGTGTGTTATTTCAGCATGTAGGTGATGCCGGCATAGATGCCGAAGAAATCCAGGTCAGCGATGTTGTAACGCACTTCGGCGAATCCTTCCATGTTCGGAGACAGCATGGTCGAGGCGCCTACCATGATCAGAATGCCGAGGTCGGTTTCGCTCTCGGAGCCCTCGTCATCAAAATACTCCGAGTATTCGCCTTCGTACTCCCAGCTGGCTGAGCCGATGTTCAAGCCCAAACCGCCGCCGGCGTAGGGTTTGATATTGCCGGTGCTGGGGAATTGATAGCGCAGGGCCGCCATAATGCTCAGCATGGAAAAAGAGGATGACACGTGTTTGCTCTCTTCGTAGGATTTTTTCCAGTAATCGACATAGGTGAAGAGCTTTAACTGAGGCGACACTTTGCCTAGGTAGACATTGCCGCCGAAGCCGATGGTGCTTTCGATCGGATCTTCAGGGAACACATACGCCAACTGACCGCCCACGCCCTTTAAACCGATATCCGATTTGGCCGATGCCAATCCGGACAGGGCCAATACCAGCAACATGACCACCGCGACTTTTTTCATACCTGACTCCCTTCTTGATTGTAATTCTACCCGATGCTCGTACAGTCGATGCCTGAAGCAATAAATTAGAAATTATAACTCAATTTGTCAATGGAATATTTCCGCCTGATGAAAAAAATCAGGCCTCTTTTTTCTTTTCCGCTTCGCCGCGCAGCCGGTTCACCTCTGCAGTCAGCTCGTCCACCTTGGCTTGCAGTTCATCGACGATTTTCTGGGTTTTGGGCTTGATCTCCTCCATAGCCTCCTGCACCTGTTTTTGTATCCAACTTTTGGCTTCCTGGGTGCGCTGTTCCATCTTGGCCATGGTGTCCTGGATGTACTTGGCGCGTTCTTCCTGCTTCACCTCGCCGCGTTTGATCATGTCATCGATAAAATCTTCGACCTTTTCCTTGGTCAGATCCATGAATCCCAGACCGGCCATCAGGGTTTTACGCAAAAAGTCTTCCATGATCTTTCTCCTTTGTTTAGTTCTCCAGCTTTTGGATGATGCCGTCTTTGTATTGCAGGAGGTGCACTGATTGATTGACGTGCGATTCTCTGGAAAATTGGTAATCTCCTGCAAGCCCGTTAAAGACCGGCGCCTCTTGCAGGTATTCCGTCAGGGACCGGGCGCCGGTATGCCCGGAATCGATGGCCCGGACCAGATAACGGCCTAAATCCACCCCTAACACGGAGAGCAGAGTGGGCGATTGAGCGGTCAACATACGATAACTGTTTTGCAGCCGAATATATTCCATATCGGTCTCCTGCAGATGCTGACCGCTGATGAAAACCGCGCCGTTGATGTACCTTCTTTGAGCGCGCAGTGCCTCGAGATGATTCCAGTTGTCGCCGCCCAGGGGCGTCGATTTGATGTTGACCAGCGCGTACTGTGGGGCGATGATCGGCAGGTCTTCTTCATAGATGGGGAAGAAAAAGCCGTCGATGGAGGTGACCGGCATATCGAATTGGTCATCCTGCGTGCCGAGAACCCGTTGACCCGCTTCCGGTCGATGGCGCAGATACTCGTTCATCTGAGCGGTATCCGGCGGGCTGGCGGCCAGGGCGGTCTCGCGGATGGTCTGAAAGTGCCGCTTGAAATCCTCGGTGCCGGGATAATACCATTGCTGGGCGATGATCGTGCCGCCCAGTTCATCGATGGCGCCGGCAAAGGCGTCGGCCAGACCGTAACCATAGTCATCCGCCGGCGCCAGGATCGCATAGGTGCGCAGGCCCAGCTTTTCATAGGCATAACGAGCCAGGGCAAGGCCGCGCGTTTCGATGTCGCTGTTCATTTGAAAGATGCGATCGCCAAGGCCGGCGATGCCGGATTCTGTGCTGATCGGGCAGATGAGCAGTTTGCCGGTCTGTGCAGCCAGCGCCGCCAGGGTGGCGGAGCGGTTGTCATCCAGTTCGCCGATGAACAGCGATACATCGGTCTTGACCAGCTCGTTCATCAGTTTCGCAGCTCTAGTCTGCGATCCTTGGGTATCTTTTAGAATCAGCTCCACCGGATAGCGCAGATCGCGCAGCGCGTAAACCAGTCCATAAAGAAACTGGTGGCCCTCTTCTTCATACTCACCGGATAGCGGCAGCAGAATCGCGATGCGCATGGGAAAGCGCAGCTGCTCAGGCGAGGCATTCAGCCAGGATTGCAGCGCCCGATTCTGCGACTCGGTCAGTTCGGATTCGGCGAGGCGGGAGAGTGTTTCTTGAGCCTTGGATTTGCCCTGATAGCCGCAGAGGGCGCGTGCGCTCCACAGTTCCAGCCATTTTTTCGTTTCCGGCGTGTGCAGCTGACTGCTGAGCGCGATGAGCGCATCCTCAGCGACGCCGGCGTTGATCAGACGTGTGGCATGATCGCTGCACGCCGAGACCATGTCGGGATGGGTTGAGTGGTCCATGATCCAGACCAGACGGCGCAGCGCTTCCGGCCTGTCGTGGGTTTGGCTGGCCAGCCGCGCCAGTTCGAACTGGAACCAGTCGGCGTACCGGCTGCCGGGAAAACGGCGGAGCATATCCAGCGCGGTCTGGCGGGCGTTGGGCCAATCGTTGAGCCGGCTGTAAGCGCGGGTCAGAAGCAGCCCGGCGCAGGTCGCCTCTGGATTCGGCTTGTTTTCGTCGGTCAGCTCTTTAAGCAGCAGGACGGCCTCTTCGAAGCGCTGCAGCTGAAACAGCTTGACGCTGCGTTCGAAAAGGCCGCTCGGCGCCGCCGCAGCTGCACCGGCCAATAGCAACAACGCAAGGATGGTTTTTCTGTAGATCACCTAGCATGGCTCCTTGACTGATGACGAAACGCGGTCTTTTCATTCCACCGTTACGCTTTTCGCCAGATTTCTTGGTTGATCGACGTCGCAGTTGCGCAATACCGCCATGTGATAGGCGAGCAACTGCAGGGGAATGATGGTGACCATCGGATTAAAGATTTCCAGGGTTTCCGGCACATAGATCACATGCTCGGCTTGTTTAGCGATCTCGCGATCGCCTTCGCTGGCGATGGCGATAACCCGCCCCCGTCGCGCCCGCACCTCTTCGATGTTGGAGAGGATTTTGTCATAGACCGAATCTCGGGTGGCGATAAAGACCACGGGCATGTGATCGTCGATCAGAGCGATGGGGCCGTGTTTCATCTCCGCCGCCGGATAACCCTCTGCATGGATATAGGATATTTCTTTCAGTTTTAAAGCACCCTCCAACGCCACAGGAAAATTATAGCCGCGGCCCAGATAGAGCATGTTGGAGCTTTGCTGCAGCTGCTCGGCGATCTCCTGAATCTGCCGGCTGTTTTCAAGCGTCTTTTGCACCTTGTCCGGAATCGACCTCAATTCCTCCACCAGTTTTCTGCCGCGGGAGCTGGAGATGCTGCGAATGCGGCCCAGCAACAGGGTGATCAACGACAGCACCGTGATCTGCGAGGTGAACGCCTTGGTGGAGGCCACGCCGATCTCGGGCCCGGCGTGCAGATACACGCCGGCATCGGTTTCTCGGGCGATGGAGGAGCCCACGGTGTTGCAGATGCCGAACACCTTGCTGCGTTTGTGCTTCGCCTCACGCACTGCTGCCAGGGTGTCTGCGGTTTCGCCGGACTGGCTGATGGCCAGCACCACCGAGTCCTCGTTGAGGATCGGATTGCGATAGCGGAACTCGGAGGCGTATTCCACCTCCACCGGAATGCCGACCAAATCTTCAAACAGGTACTCGCCGATCAACGCCGCGTGCCAGGAAGTGCCGCAGGCGGTGATGATAATGCGGCGTGCATACAGCAGGGATTCGAGATCATGTTCAATGCCGCCGAGCTTGGCGGTGCCCTGTTCCAGGAGCAGACGGCCGCGCATGGTGTCGCGCAGGGTCTGCGGTTGCTCCATGATCTCCTTGAGCATGAAATGGGGATAGCCGGCTTTTTCGATCTGGCGCAGGTCGGTCTCGATCGCCTGAACGCTCTTGGCGATGATTCGGTTGTCGATGGATTTGACTTTGAACTCGTCGCGGCCCAAAATCGCCATCTCGCCGTCATCCAGATAGCTGACATCTGTGGTGTAGCCCACCAGCGGCGCAGTGTCTGACGCCAGAAAGAAACCGGTCTTACTGTGGCCGATCACCAGCGGACTGCCGCGCCGGGCGGCCAGCAGAAGGTCGGGACGGCTTTTTTCCAGCACTGCGATGCCGTAAGTGCCCTGCACTCGGTTCAAACCCTCATGGACCGCGTCGACGAGGTCCGCCCCCTGATTCAGATACTCTTCGAAAAGATGACACAGCACTTCGGTGTCGGTTTGGGAGACGAACACATGACCGCGCTGCATCAGCTCGTTGCGCAGGAGCGCATGGTTTTCAATGATGCCGTTATGCACCACCATCAAGCGTCCCTGGCAATCGTGGTGCGGGTGCGCATTGATCTCACTGGGTTCACCGTGCGTGGCCCAGCGGGTGTGACCGATGCCCAGCGTTCCCTGCAGGCAGCGGCCGTCGATTCGCTTCTCCAACTCTTGAATCTTGCCTACCGCTTTTTCAACGCAAAAAGCTTGGTTGTGCAACAGCGCCACCCCGGCGGAGTCATAGCCTCGATATTCGAGCCGTTTCAGACCCTGCAGCAGGATCGGCAGCACCGTCTGTTGTCCGATATACCCCACAATACCGCACATGGAAGGTCACTCCCATTCGATGGTGCTGGGTGGTTTGGAGCTGATGTCGTAGACCACCCGGTTGATTCCTTTTACTTCATTGATGATGCGATTGGATATCCGCGCCAGCACCGGCGCAGGGATTTCAGCCCAATCCGCGGTCATGCCGTCCAGGCTGGTGACAGCGCGCAGGGCGGCGACGTTTTCATAGGTGCGCTCGTCGCCCATCACCCCGACGGATTGCACGGGCAAGAGGACGACGAAGGCCTGCCAGATTTTTTCATACTGCCGGTTCTGTTTTAGCTCTTCGATGAAAATATGGTCAGCCCGGCGCAGCACCGCCAGCCGCTCAGGGGTGATCTCGCCTACGATCCGCACCGCCAGTCCGGGGCCGGGAAAGGGATGGCGTTCGAGAATGGTCTCAGGCACTTGCAGCTCCCTGCCGACGCGGCGTACTTCGTCCTTGAACAACTCCCGCAACGGTTCCAGCAGGCTCAGATGCATGTGATCCGGCAGGCCGCCGACATTGTGATGGCTTTTGATGACCGCCGAAGGCCCCTTGGTGGATACGCTCTCGATCACATCCGGATAGAGTGTGCCCTGAACCAGGTATTCGACATCGCCGAGCTCATGGGATTTTTGTTCGAATAGGCGGATGAACTCACGGCCGATGATTTTGCGTTTTTGTTCCGGATCGATCACGCCCTGCAGGGCGGAGAGAAAGGAGGCGCCGGCTCTGAGCAGGTGAAAATCAAACTCGGCCTTTTGATAAAACCGGCACACCTCTTCGACCTCGCCCTCGCGCAGCATGCCGGTGTCGACGAACACGCAGGAGAGCCGACGGCCGATGGCTCTGGCTACCAGCACGGCGGCCACCGTAGAGTCCACGCCGCCGGACAGTGCGCACAGCGCCCGCTTGCCGCCGATGCGGCTGCGGATATCCTGCACTGTGCTTTCAATAAAGGCGCCGGCGTTCCAATCGCCGCGGCAACCACAGGCGGTGAAACAGAAATTACCGAGAATTTTTTCGCCTTCCGGCGTGTGCACCACTTCCGGGTGGAATTGGATGCCGAAGATTTTTTTTCTTTCGTGGCGAACGGCTGCAATCGCGGCATTGGCCGTGTGGGCGATGATTCTAAAGTCCGGCGGCGGTTGGGTCAGATGATCGCCATGGCTCATCCACACCGTCAACCGACGCGGCAGCTCTGCGAAAAGCTCTGTGGCCTCATCGACGGTCAGCTCGGCCCGGCCGTACTCCCGGCGCGGCGCTCGTTCCACTTCGCCGCCAAGCAGGAACGCCATGGTCTGCAGGCCGTAACAGATGCCGAGGATCGGAATGTCGAGATCGAACAGCTCCCGCGGCGGCAACGGCGCTTCGGCTGCATAGACCGAGGCCGGGCCTCCGGACAGGATGACGCCCATAGGCTTCATCCGTTTGATCTCCTCCACAGACGCCGAAAAGGGCTTGATCTCGGAATAAACGCCGAGTTCACGCACGCGCCGTGCGATGAGCTGCGTATACTGCGAGCCGAAATCCAGAATCAGAATAAATTGTGCATGCGTCATGCGTGCGTCAAACCCCAGGTTTCGAGTTCTTGCATCAAAGGGTAGTAAGTCAAATCATAATGCACCGGCGTGATGGAAATATAGTTTTGCAGGATGGCCCGGTCGTCCACCCGTTCGTCGGCTTCGATCTCCACTTTATCTCCAGTGAGCCAGTAATAGCTGCGGCGATGAGGATCCTGGCGTGCGCTGTATTCCTCCATATAGTTGGCCTGGCCCTGGCGGGTGATGCGCACACCGCGGATCTGTTCAGCCGGCACCGCCGGCACGTTGACGTTGAGAAATACGCCTTTGGGCAGCCGGCGCTGCATCAGCGTCTGCGCCAGCTGAACAGCAAAGGCGGCAGCCGGTCGGAAATCCGGCTTGACGAACGTGGCCAGAGAGATGGCGAAAGAGGGAATGCCCAGGATCGCGCCTTCGGTGGCTGCGGATACAGTGCCGGAATAGATTACGTTGATGCCGGTGTTGGCGCCCAGGTTGATGCCCGATATCAGAAGATCGGGTTTGGGCTGATCTTTGAGCAGCACCCAGTAGGCGAGCTTGACGCAATCAGCCGGCGTCCCGCGCACCGCATGACCGAAGAACTCGTTGTTTTTATCATATGGGGTCACCCGCAGCGGATCGCTGAGCGTGATGGCGTGCCCCACAGCGCTCATTTCTGCAGCCGGCGCCACGATGGTCACCTGGCTGATGCGGCTCATCGCTTCGGCCAGGACGGCGATCCCCGGTGCAGCGATGCCGTCGTCGTTGGTGATCAGGATTCGCATAGAAGAGGATCAGTCTTTCCTTTTGCGGTTGATAAAAAAGTGGAGCATTTGCGACAGCTGTTTCTTCAATTCGGTGCGCGGTACAATGGCATCCAAAAACCCATGTTGCAGCAAAAATTCCGCGCGCTGAAAGCCTTCCGGCAGATCCTGGCCGATGGTCTGTTTGATCACTCGGGGCCCGGCAAAGCCGATAAGCGCGCCCGGCTCGGCGAGGTTCAGATCCCCGAGCATGGAAAAGCTGGCGGTGGTGCCGCCGGTGGTCGGATCGGTCAACAAAGAGATGTACGGGATGCCGGCATCGGACAGGAGCGCCAGACGCGCTGCAGTCTTGGCCATCTGCATCAGCGACAACGCCGCTTCCTGCATCCGCGCGCCGCCGGAGGCGGAGATGATAATCAACGGCGATGACGTCTGCAGCGCCCGGTCCACGGCACGGCATATTTTTTCGCCCACCACTGATCCCATACTGCCGCCGATAAAGCTGAAATCCATCACTGCCAGAACCACCGGCATGCCGTTCACTGAACAGCAACCGGTCCGCACCGCCTCGTTGAGGCCGGTCCTTTCCATAGCCTCCTTGAGACGGTCGGAGTATTTTTTTGAATCCTTGAATTTGAGTGGATCGGTGGAGCGCAACTCGGCGTTGAACTCGTCAAATCGCCCATCGTCCGCCAATAGACGGATATATTCCTCTGCGCTCATGCGAAAATGATGGCCGCATTTGAGGCAGACCTTGGCGTTGCGGTCCAACTCTTTTTTGTACAGGATCTCCCCGCAGTCCTCGCACTTGATCCAGAGCCCATCCGGAAGCTCTTTTTTTTCGCTAGGCTCCAGCCCCTTGTTGGTGCGTTTATACCATTCCATTGATCAATCGCTTTCGACTTGGGCGATCAGTTTTTTTCTTCCACCAGCGTTTTGCACATCAGCAGCGCGTCCTCTCCGTCCTCATAGTATTTCCTGCGCACGCCGGTGTGCGCAAATCCCATCTTTTCATATAAGCGAATGGCTTTGGCGTTGGACCTGCGCACCTCGAGAAGGAGGGTCTGACAATGCGTTTCCCGCGCCATGCGGAACAACAGGCGCAGCAGGTGTTCGCCCAGGCCGCGATGCTGATACTCCGGCGCAACAGCCAGGTTCGCCAGATGCGCCTCTTCAAAAATAAAATAAACCACCATGTAGCCGATCAACGTCTGTTCATCCATCGCCACCAGCGACAGGGAGTAAGGGCGTTCGTCCAGTTCCGCCAGAAAACTGGCGCGGGACCATGGCGGCGTAAACAGCCGTTTCTCCAGCTCAACGACCTGGTCGACATCCTGTAGCGTCATATGGCGCACGACATAATTTTTCCCGCTTACCGGATCAACATAGCTCCGGCCGTCCAGGTCGATGATCACAGCAAGCTCGGTTTGCCTGGGCCTGCAATGAACTCTTGCAGGTACAGGGGTTCGAGCTCATCGTTCCGGCTGCTGTCTGCGCCTGTGAGTCGATCGACGGCCAGCCGGGCGATGGTCAGGGCGGAGAGATCCGCGTAATAGACCGGCGCGCGCAAACGCTGCGGCTCCAACCCGCACTGGCGGTCTGTTATTACCAGACACCCTTCGGGCAGCGACTCGGCCAAAGCTGTGGTGGACAGCACTACGGTTTCGTTCTTGGCGTACGCCTGGAAAGAGTTGATGTCAAAAAACGCCCGGTACACCTCGTTCACGCGCGATCGCAGCACAGCGCACACCAGGCCGTGCTCCATGGGCGCCTGCGAGGCAAGCGCCTGCAGCGTAGGAACGCCGACGATGGGCAGTTCACGGCCAAAGGCAAGCCCCTTGGCGAACGACAGGCCGATGCGCAACCCGGTAAAAGAGCCTGGGCCGATGGAGACCGCAATCGCCTGCAGATCCTCCAGCTGGACCCTGCAATCGGACAGTATTTTTTCAACACTCGCAGCCAGCAGCCGTGCATGTTGGTTTTTTAGATTGAGACGATACTCAGCCACGAGCTCCCGGCCCTGGGCCAGAGCGACGGCGCAAACCTGGCTGGCGGTTTCAATGGCGAGAATCATGCTGCTGCAGCACCTCGATCAGTCGTGTTTCAGGCCCCATTTGGTCAAAATCCATTGACAGACGCACAGCGCGATGACCGGCAGGAAGAAAGGAGGCGGCGATCTCCGGCCATTCCACCAGGCAGATGGATTCTGGGTTAATATAATCTTCCAGTCCCACATCCCTTAACAAAGCGGTCGAGTCGATGCGATAAAGATCCACGTGATAGATGGGGCATCGGCCGGTATATGCATTGACAAGAGTAAAGGTGGGACTGCTGACCGCATTTTCGCCGTTCAACCCAGCCACCATTCCCCGAATGAACGTGGTTTTGCCGCTGCCCAGGCCGCCGTAAAACGCCACGGTCTCACCGCATGGCAGTGTGGCCGCCCATTCCGCGGCGTAGCGCACCGTCTGTTCCACGCTTCGGCTGACCATTCTATGCACCAGATCATAGTCCATTCCGCTTATGTGGACCGTTTCGTTCATAGCTCTTTTCCTGATCAGGGGCGCATGCCGGTTTATTTGGGCTCCAGAGTGACCAGCGGCAGGATCATCTCTTCCATGGAGATGCCGCCGTGCTGAAAACTGTCCGCATAATAATTGAGATAATAGTGATAGTTGGTCGGATAGACAAAATAGTAATCCTCTTTGGCGATCAGATAATTGCTGTTGATGCCGCGCGCCGGCAGGCGGAAGGACTTGGGATCTTTGACCATAACCGCGTGTTTGGCATCCGCCTTGATGTTGCGTCCGTATTTATACCGCAGGCTGGTGGAGGTTTCGCGGTCGCCGATCACCTTGGCGCCGCGCATGCCGCGGATGCTGCCGTGATCCGAAGTGATCACCACCCGATTGTCCATCTCCGCCAATTGCCGCAACGCTTGAAAGATGTGGGAATGCTCAAACCAAGAGCGGGTCATAGATCGAAAAGCCGCCTCATTGGGAATCATCTCTTTGATCAAATCCGACGAACTGCGCGTGTGAGCGAGGATATCGACGAAATTCAGCACGATGGAGGAAAAGGGCGTGTCCGCGTATTCCTGAATGCGCTTGGCCATGGAGCGCGCTTCCTGAATGTCGAGAATCTTGACGTATTTGGGCGCCGGCTTGAGGTCGATCTGCAACCGCTGCAGCTGCCGCTCCATGAGCTGGCTCTCGAAACGGTTGCAGCTCATGTCGTCGTTTTCGTCGCTGTTCTGCCAGAGATCCGGAATCTGTTTTTCAATGTCCGCAGGAAACAGGCCGCTAAAGATCGCATTGCGGGCATAAGGCGTGGCGGTCGGTAAAATGGAAAAATAGTAATTCCGGTTGATGCGGAAATAATCGCGCAGCAGCGGTTCCAGGATAAGCCACTGGTCCAGTCGCATGTTGTCGATCACCACCAGAATGGCGCGATGACCCCGGTCGATGTGCGGCTTGACATAGTTTTTAAAAACGTCCACCGATAGCGGCGGCCGTTCATCGCTGAACAACCACCTGCTGTAATTTTTTTCAATATAACGGCCGAACTCGGTGTTGCAGTCCCGCTTCTGATCGTACAGGGTTTGTTTCAGACCCAGGTCCGGATGCTGGTCCAGCTCGAGATCATACTCACACAGCGTACGATGCACATCGACCCAATCTTTCCACTCCATGGTTCCCAGAATGCGACCGGCGATCTGAGAAAATTCGGAGGAATAGTCGCGTGAAATGCGCTCTCCGGCGATCTGTTTGCGCTGCAGAACTTTTTTACAGACCAGCAGAATCTGGCTGGGGTTCACCGGCTTGGTCAGATAATCGACGATGCGGGCGCCGATGGCCTCTTCCATCAGCTGCTCTTCCTCGTTTTTGGTGACCATAATGATCGGTAGAGCGGGACGCAGAGTCTGGATTTCATTGAGTGCGGTCAGGCCGTCCATGCCGTTGAGCATCTCATCCAGCAGCAGCAGATCGAACTCTTGCTGTCTGGATAGTTCGATGGCATCCTCGGCGTTGGTCACGGTGGTTACGCGGTATCCCTTTTCTTCCAGGAAAAGCACATGGGGTTTGAGCAACTCGATCTCGTCATCCACCCACAGGATATGTCCTTTGTCCTCAGTCAGAGGGCCTCCCATTTGTTCTCCGCGTTTGCCGGTACGGCGTGCATCGACTTTTAGTTAATTTTCAAGTTAGCCAATTTTTTTAAATCAGTCAAGCGATTTAACAGCTATTATTGTATTTCTATGATTAATAATTAGTTGACTATTTAACCGCAACTCGTTCTCGCTTTCGCGGCTGCAGCCGTGCCTGCACAAGGCTGGAGGGGACGATCGGATTTGCCGGCGCCGGCTTGAGGGATCACGGAACGGCCGGCGCCCTGTGCTGCTGAAAGGCTTGCGTTAAATTGGCTTCATAGGCAGTGCCTTTGAAAACCGTACGCTGTTTGTTGATAAATTCCAGGATGGCTTCTGAGGGGACGATAAAGGTGATGCCATAGTTGATGCGGTTGATCGAGACAGCGTAGGCCTGACCGTCGTAGGGGACCCGCATGCCGTACTCTGCATCCGGCGATGGCGTGAGAACGGCTTCGGGTGCGCCGGATGTGGAGCTGGCCAGGCCGACCATTTCGAAATTAGGAACGCCGTCGCGGATGGCGAGGATGATGCCGCCGCTGAATCCGCGATTGAAATTGCCGTCGAGCAGAAAACCGCCGCGGCCGTCGCGGTTCGGTTGGCTGACGATGGCCTTGGTGACCATCAGCTGCCCCTGTGGATAGCCGATAAGGTAGACAAAGCTTCCCCAATCCAGCTCTACGCCTTTTCCCAAAGGATAACGAAAATCGTTGATCACCCGGTCCAAAGGTTTGCTCCAGGTTCTGCCGATCAGAGCGAGGTCGACCTGCGGATCATGAGCAAGGAGCTGCAGCACGCCGTCTTCGGGGAATCCGGCGGCGAGCAGGCGTTCTCGTGTTTTAATCGCCACGGTGCGGATGTAACGGTTTCGGGATTTTTCTTCTTCATTATAATAGGTGAAAAGGGAATCACTGTGATAAACCACATGGCTGCAGGTGAGCACCAGCACAGACTGGCTGGTGGAGGAGATCACCAAGCCGCTGCCGGCGACTGGATTTTCGCTATAGCTGGTGGATTTGCACTGAAGCAGTCCGCGCTCCTGAATGTCGCGCCGGGTCATTTTATCGCTGCGATCGAAATAGTAGATTTTATAATGGGTGGTGCAGTAGATTTTAACGGTCATATCGCAGATCGCCTTGATCTCCTGGGAGCAGTTTTTATAAGGGAATTCGCTGTCGTATTTGCCGTCGTTGAGCAGGGGATAGACAGTGCGATAAATGCGTCCCTGGCAGGAGAGCAGAATAAAGGCCGATAAAATGATCGCTTTTTTCATGGCAGGTCCTGTTCAATCAGATCTATCAATGTAAAATAACATGAATTGGTTTCATTGACAAGCACTATTTTTATCCTGCCTGGGGACATACGTTTGAGCCTGCCGTCGCGGTCAAGCCCGGCCGTGGCGTCGGTTTCTGAAAGACCCGACGGTTTTACGTCTGCCGTCGAGCAGAAGCATCCAGATAAAGCCGCCGAGAACCTTGGCCGCGAACTGGCCGAGGATAATCCATGGCAGGAGAGTGCCGAAGGCCACGGTGGGAAAGATCACGCTGTCCGCTGCAGCGGAAAGGATGTTGGAGCCATTGACCTTGATCCAACGGGAGTACCGGTGGAGAAAATGATAGGTGAACGCATCCACAGCGCCGGCAGCGGCGAATGCAGTCAGCGAAGCCGCGGCCACAGGGCCGGCGCGACGGTTGATCAGCCACGACAGCAGGCTGCCTGCGAAAACCAGAGCCGTCATTTTCAGGAACAGGCGGCGACCGCGCCAGACTTCGTGCAGATGATCTCGGCTGGTCAGGTCCAGTCCGATGAACAGAAAAGCGGTGGGTATGGTCGCACGGGGGCCAAGCCAGGTCACCAGCAGATTGGCTGGTACAATGGCGCCGATATACAACAGGACATAAAAAGCGGTTTTGCTGTTTATCATTTTTCCGTCAAAAGGATTTGCACAACGGGCTGAATCGTCATCACTCTTTTTTTAACACCAGAGTCTGTCCGGGTTTCATGGAAAATGTGTACTCGGATTGGCTGACGCGGGTGGCTTTGCCATCCACGCTGATGCGGCTGTGCAACGGCCAGGGGCTGAGAAGCGTCATCGGGCCGCCACGTTCGCTTGTCGCAGCCACCCAGCTGACCTCCCCGTCCTTGAATTCGGCGCTGATCAAAACCGCCCCGACGCAGCGCAGCTGATGAAAGGCGGCTGTCTGATCCTTGGGCCAGTTGGGAAACAGCCTGATCACGCCGTTATAGCTCTGCAACAAGCACTCGTTGATCACCACCGGCAAGCCGAAATTTTCGAACCAGATGCCCATTCGGGCCATGAAATCAAAGGGCGTCGTTGTGTCTGAATAGCGGCCGTGCACCTGCAGCACCATATCGGTGTAGGCGCCGTTGTCTATCTCGCAGTAGGCCGCCTGTTGTTTGAATTTTTCCAGATCCAGCCGGCCTAGACGGGCGGCCTGTAGATTAAGGAAAACAAGATCATTGCCCCCTTCGATCTGCATGTTGGTCAGCGAGTTTTCCAGCAGGTGCAGAATTTCCGCAGGAGAATGCAGGCCGTGTTCCTCACCGGGAAAAACCGTCATCAGACTGTTGGGCACATTATAGACCACTTCAGCATGTTCCCCGGGCACTGAGACGTACACCGGTCCGATGCTGCTCATGGCCGTGGGATAGTCTGGGAAATGTTCGAGGATGGTACGCACCGCGCGAACGGTCGAGGCCTCCTGGCGGTTGTATTTCAGGATATCCACAGCCTGCAAATACGCCTTAAAGATGAATTTGGTCAACGTCAAGTCGACCAGACAATCGTAATTGTATTTAAAACCAGGTTTAAGGCCGTACAGCTCCGGAGGTACTGTGGGAAAGATATGATAACGGTCATCCCCCCATTGCGGGCCGTGCGCCTCCGGCCGTTGCATATAGGCGACAAGAAAGCGGACCGCTTCGGCGATAGGTATAAAAGCGCGGGTTCTGAGATAGTCGACATCCATGCTATAGAGGTAATGCCACCACAGCCCCTGCACGGTCCAGGGCGTTTCACAGATCTCCCATCCCCAGTCCGGCGCAGGATAGGGGTTCATCGTCATCTCCACCGGATAGGCGGAATGGGGGAAATAGGCGCCAGGCAGGTTGTAATATTCTTTCGCCCAGCGCCGGCTGACCGGCATCAGCTTCTCCACCAGATCGACATAGGGCAGGTTCTTATCCAGATGGTTGCTGGAAAAGGTGGCCCAGAAGGGCTGTTGAGTATTATAGTTCATGTGATAATCGCCGTGCCAGGCAGTGCCGATCTGCTGATAGCTCCAATTGGCGAACAACCCAGGGCAGGTGACGCCGGCTTTGGCGCTGCAATTGAGGAAGTAGAGGTTTCGGTACCAGATTTTTTCCAGCTCTGCGTCCGAGAGCACCACCGCCGAACAGCCCCAATAATCCGCCCATAGGCGCTGGTTCTGCTTCTGCACAGCGGCATAACGGTCAGCGGAGGGCGCTTCATGGACGATCGTGCCGATGGCTAGGCTGTCCGCCAAACCTTCCCACAGAGCGGCACAACCGATCAGCGGGGTTTCGCCTTTCAGGCTGCGCTCCCATTGGTCCATGGCTTTGGGGTTGCCCTCCCAGTCCAGCCGTTCGCGGGTGGAAAGCGGGCAGGACACCTGCACCTCCAGTTGGAAAGCGCGGTCTTTGGGGTGGTTTTTCTGGGGCTCGCCGGAGGGCGGTTGGCGAAAGGGCAGTCGCTGGTAAAAGGCGATTCCAGATCCGGCGTTTGAAGCGGGCGCAAATTCGTTCACCGTAGAAGGATCGGGGATCAGCCGAATTCGGTCAAAGCAGTTCGGCCGCAGCCGGCCGTGCTGATCCAGCAATCTGAACCATAATTCATCCTGTTGGAGAAAAGTAAACAGCTCCAGGCTGGCCGGCTCGCGATCGATGCGCAGATCGATGCGGCAAAGACCGCTGCTGAGGTCCAGGACGTGCCCCAAGACTTGTATGCGGCGCCGGTCAAAGCCGAGCAGCAGTGCGCCGCAGGGAAAGGGTCTGGGATAAGGCTGGCGGTAATTATCGCGCGCCATCTGAGCATAGTTTTTATACCAGCTGTTCTCGGTCAGGCTTTTCAGCGTATCCGGAATGGCTTCGACGCGTTTGAACACATACTCAAAGGCGCCGATCTCTTCACGGTGGTTCTCGGCGATGCGGATATCCCAGACATTATTATGGCCGAAAAAGACCACAATGGCATCTGGTCGGGTGGTCACCACAGCGCCGAGGCCGCCGTTGCCCAGCAGGGCGCCGCTGAAAAAGTCCACTGCCGGCCCTCGATGCTGGATGGCATGCAGGCGGCTTCGTTCCAGGCCGATATTTTCGGACGCCCACAAACCCTGGAGCGCTAACACGAGCACGCCGGCGGTCAACCGATGGACGCGCAGCCGGACGACGGCTCTTTGCGCGGAAAAATAGGGCTTCATAAGAAAAGGAAACTCCCATTGAAAGTGTCAGGACGCGCAAGACAGGGGTGCTGAATCGCCTTGTTTCATAATGCTAATCATTTATCCGGACAATCCCAATAAAAAAATAAGGGTCCTGTTCAAGCCGGCCCGACCGTTGCTGCAGCGGCCGAGTCGGCGATAAACATATTTTTTCACTTGCGAAATAAGCGAATTATTTTTATATTAAAAAGCTATACAAAAAATGAAATGGTGGGTGTAGCTCAGCTGGCTAGAGCACCAGGTTGTGGCCCTGGTGGCCGCGGGTTCGAATCCCGTCACTCACCCATACCAGACCCAACTCAGTCCCCATCGTCTAGGGGTCAGGACTCGGGATTTTCGATCCCGTAACAGGGGTTCGAATCCCCTTGGGGACACTAACGGACGGACAGGTCATTCGATCGAATGGTCTGTCCTTTTTTTACGCCTGGCAAATAATAGCGACACCTTGCGGTCAAAAGATGTTTCTTCTGCTGCAAGCATGGTTCTCCAGGCAAAAGCCTCGACAGCGCCCGCTTGCCCTGCTCTGCTGTTTGTCCCCGCTTTACCTCTGCCTCAGGCCGCGATTTTAATAATTGGTACATTATTTGCTATATCATTGAGTGCCACGCTGCTTAGGGATGAAAATTTGAGAGTTGGAGCGTTTCCCATTTCTAAACCCTTTCATTTTGAAATGTCGGGCTTTCATTTTGAAATCCAGGGTATGGCTCCGGCGTGGGGGCCAGAATCCCTCCTGACCCATCAAAGGGGGCATGCATTCAGTGAGGAACAGCTCGGACGAGACAGTTGAACGCAGCATCCTCGAGTAAAGCCTGGGAAGCTTTGCTTGGGAATGATGGAATCAGCAGGGAAAGAAAGGCCGGCAATTGCCGGCCTTTTCTATTAAAAGCCGCGACAAGAGCTTTGACAATGCGTCGGTCGCGCGGGCAGACGGCAAAGGCGCGAAATGCGCCTGGACGGGAGGACTCGATCCGCTCGCAATTGCTTTTTACGTAAATGAGGCGGTGCGCAGCAGTCAACTAACGGAGAATTTCGAAAAAGAATGGCAGGGCGAGCCGACTGGGGAGCGTAAATTTAAACGTCAGAACCATACAATCGCCTGCTGCCGGGATTTTGCCGCCTCTGTATGTGTGCCGGATCACAGATTCTGTTCTCATGGAAAAAACGGCATAAAATTGTTGGCATAATCGTTACTTTGTCTGTATATTATGCAGTCACACCAGCATCGCGTATTCTATCTGGGTGAAGGGATTCGAACTCTCGGTGGACTGGTCTAATTGAGATGGGCATTCCCAACGAACAGGTTGACATAATGCGAGATACAAAAGATATTATCATAAATGGTCGGCCGCTTACAGAATTGATGGAGATAACTGCCGGATTGCCGGACGCTGAGAGTGGAGACGGCCGTTTGCTCGATCTGCGCGGCGCTGATCTCAGGCGGGTGGATCTTCACGGCGCGGATCTTCACAATGCGAACCTCATGGAGGCGGACCTGACCGGCGCGGATCTTGGCGGAGCAAATCTGGCCGGGGCGAACCTCAGCGGCGCCAAACTCACCTGGACCAGACTGAGCAGGGCTGACCTGACAGGCGCCAATCTTTCCGGCGCCAACCTGAGCTGGTCGAATTTCGGCGGCGCCAATCTCACAGGGGTTCTTCTTCGGGGCGCCCTGCTCAACGATGCCAATCTGACCGATGTGATTCTAACCGGAGCCCAGCATCTTGCCAAAACAAAAGGCTTCGAAACCGCCGATTTCACCGGAGCGGTTCTGGATGACCAGGCCCGTCAGCTGCTTTCCGGCTTAAACAAAACCGTGGAGCCGAAAGGGGAAAAATCCGGCATCGCCACGCCGCGGCCAGATCTGCATGAACGGTTTGCCCGGGTCTTTGAGCGGATCAACGAGATCGGCAAGGACGGCGATCACAACGCGCGAATCCCCATCGAGCGCCTCAAGGAGATGGGCAAACAAAACGGCCGCTCCTCAGACCCAGTGGATAAAAGGCGCAAACCGGGCTTTATGCAAAGAGTGAAAAGGCTTTTCGCCGCACGATAATCTTTCATTTTTTCTCACTGCCCGACGAGCAAGGGGGGATTCCGCCGCTGGACAGGTCTTCAAACCGCGATGCAAAAGGCCAGCCCCTTATCAACCCACCGACGACGATGAAACAGGCGAGGCCATGGTCGCCGCAGCCTGCGCCGCCATCATCGCTTCAGGGATGACCAAGGATGTGTTTCATCACCAGACTGCTCATTTCAGCGACTGCGGAGGACCCGCGCGTCAGCAGGGCGAGGTTTTCGCTTTGCACCGCCCGGTCTACCTGCGCATCGTAGCTGATGTTCCCCCATTTCCGCAAGCGGATATTCAGCACCTGGCAGGCAAGCACCGGCAGCAGCTCAGCCCGCTCGAGACTCTCTTTCTTTGAACATTTATTCACTATCAGGGCCGGCCGGAACTGTGCGGTTTGCGCCGCAATCTGTTCGCTGAGCTGCGGTTCACTTTTAGCCACGGCGTGCAGAAAGGAGGGTACGGTTGCCAGCGGTTCTCGGCTCAAGTCTCCGCAGCGCTGCAGTTGTCGATACCACTCGGGCCATTGATAGGCGTTTTTATGCAGATTGCGCACCAGGGCTACCCGCAGTAGGCCATAGGCGTCCAGCAGCGTCTGTTTGGCCGCGGTGGCCAGCAGCAGCGGGTATTCGGCGTTCAGGAAAAAGTCCATGGGGCCATACGTGCTGCCTGCGCCCAGGTCCAGAACCACGTAGGAGGCCTGCAATCGGCGCAGTTCCTGAGCGAGCTTTTGTTTGAGCGAAAGAAGAATGCGATGATAGGAGGCGATGTGCGTTCCAGCGAATAGAACGCGCAGATGGTTGATGCGGGTCGGCAGCACCAGTTCGTTCATATTCCGCGTGCGCCCCTCCAAAAAGCGGTGCAGATTTCTCTCTGGATTTTTCTGGATCAGGCGGCGGACAATTCCTCCGGCGGTAAAATCGGTGTTGACCAGCACAGTCTCCTGTCCTTTTTTGCTCAGCTCCAGGGCGATCAGAAGGGAAAGGATGCTTTTGCCCACGCCTCCCTGTCCTCCGGCCAGAGCGATGACCGTGGGCGTGTTCTTCCTTACGCTCTGGCGGACCGGCTCCTTCAACAACCGGTCTAAATCCAGTGTGCTGTAATCCTCTCTTTGCATGCCTGCGCATATTGCAAGCTCTGGACCATTTTATGAGCTTTTATTCAATTTTTTACATTAAGTTTATAAAAGAGTTGCGTTGACGCATTTCTCTTGGCTGCCGGCAGCGGCGTATAACGCTGTCATAAAAACCGGACAGGCGTCTGGATTCATCACCTGGCGGCTGTTGAGAAGCGCGCAGGAGCGCAGGTTAAAAAACTTGAAATTTGACTAGTTTGTTTGTACTTTGTTCCTGCGAATCGATCAAGGTATTGACTAGGGAGCGTTGGTTGAAAAAAGCACTGATGGTGATGGCCCTGCTGCCGGCTTGTATTTTCTCGCAACCGGAGGAGTGGGTACTGTATATGATAGGCAATGCGCACATCGATTTGGCCTATCGCTGGCGGTGGAACGAGACCACCGACCGGGTCACGCCGGATACCTTTATCGGCGTTCTCGATATGTTGGATAAAATGCCGGAGCTGACCTATGCTCAGAGCCAGCTGGCTCTGTACGAATCCATTGAAAAAACACATCCGCAGGTGTTCCGGCGCATTCGAGAAAAAATCAGCGCCGGACAATGGTCTGTGGTCGGCGGTCAGTGGGCTGAGCCGGACGCCATTCTGCCTTCCGGTGAATCGCACATACGCCAATTTCTAATCGGCATAGAATACTGCCGGACCCATCTTGGCGTGGATTCGATTGACATCGCCTGGCTTCCGGATGCGTTTTGCGGCCAGGCGTTGACCCTGCCGCAGATTTTTTCCGGCTGCGGCATCCGTTATTATCTCTTTGGCCGAGGCGAGCCGACGGGCAAGCAAGTGTTCCGCTGGATCGCTCCGGACAGTTCGTCCCTGCTGGCTTATCATCTGCCGGTACCCTACGGTCTGACCGCCCCGAATGCCGATCTGTTGACCCCTCTGCGCGAGTGGCGCCGCACTACTGGGCTTCCCTTTGCCATGGTGTTGTTCGGAGAGGGCGATCACGGAGGCGGGCCCCGTCAGACCGATATCGAGGCCATCGAGCGATTACGAAAAATGGAGGGGGTCCCCACCCTGCGCTATACGACGGCAGAAGAGTTTTTCGCCCGTCTGTCGCAAACCCCGCGCAGCTGGCCCGCTCATTTCGGCGAGATCGGCCGAGGCAGCGGCGAATCGAAGGCGGTGGAGCAATCGTGGATGGGTTCTTATACCAGTCAGGCGGTGATTAAAAAACTGCATCGAGACGCGGAAAATCTGCTGTTGACCGCCGAGAAATTCGCCACCATCGGCAGCATGCTGCAGCGCAAACCGTTGTACCCCCGCGTGGATTTTCGCGAAGCCTGGAAACTGCTGCTGCGCAATCAGTTCCATGATATTCTTCCCGGCACTTCGATCGGCGATGTGTTCGATGACAGCCGCAGAGATCTGCGGTGGGTGGATCAGGAAGGCCGCCGGTTGTTGCGCTTCGGCCTGGAGGTCATCGGCTCGCGCATCGACACTCGCGATGCGGGCATCCCTTTGGTGGTCTACAACCCCTGTTCCTGGGTGCGCGGGGATGTGGTGGAAGCGGATGTGCACTTTGTTCAGCCCTGCGAACGATTCACGGTTCTGGATACAAACACAGAGCCGGTCGCCTATCAGGTTCTCAGCGTATCCGGCGACAAACAGCATTACCGATTGCTCATGGCGGTGCGCGACATCCCTTCGATCGGCTACAAGGTGTATCGTGTGATTCCTCATCACCGTTCGCTGCCGAAAACAGAGTTGTTCGTCAAGGGGCAGTCGGCCGAGAGTCGCTATTTCCGCGTCACTTGGAATCAAACCGGTCTCTCTTCGATTTATGACAAAACGCTGAACCGCGAGGTTCTATCCGGAACTGCCAACCGGCTTCAGCTGCTCGGCGAATCCCGTTCGTCGGCGTGGGACCTGGTGCTTTCCGGTGAAGAGTTTCCCCTGCAGGCCATCGGCCGGCCGGTGGTGGTGGAGAAAGGGCCTGTTCGCGCGGTCGTCCGTTGGCAGAACACCACCAGTTCCTCACGCGTGGTGCGGGATCTCATTCTCCATGTCGACCAGCCGCGGATCGATTTCGCCATGACGGTGGACTGGCATGAAAGCGACCGCGTATTAAAAGCCGTTTTTCCGGTGAACGTGTCCGGAGGTCGTGCGGTGTTCGAGCAGCCCTACGGCGTCATTGAAAGGCCGCTGGACGGCATGGATCATCCGGCGCAGAACTGGATCGATCTGTCGGAATCCGCTTATGGGGTGGCGTTGTTGAACGACGGAAAATATGGATTTGATGTAAAGGATCAAACCATGCGCATGTCCATTGTGCGCGCAAGCCGGGATATGGATCCCCGGATGGACGAAGGGACGCATACTTTCAAATACGCCCTATTTCCTCATGCGGGGGATTGGGTAAAAGGACGGGTGATGCAGGCTGCGCTGCAACTGAATCAGCCGCTTACATGTCTGCAGGAGAACCATCATATCGGATCGTTGCCGGATTGGGGCGAGCGTCGCAACGATTTTTCTCTAGGCAGAAGTCATTCGTTTTTCGCCGTGGACCAGGATCATGTCCTTATCACCGCGCTCAAGGTTCAGCAAGGAAACTGGTCGCCCAACCATGTGGTGCTGCGTTTATTCGAATCTTCAGGACAGAACGTGCAGGCGAGGATTTTTTGTCCCGCACGGCCTAAAAGAGTCATGGCCGCCAATCACCTCGAGGATCCTTTACCCGGCGCCTCAACGATCCAGATAGAGCGAGATGGCTTTGTAATTCCGATGAAAGCCAACGAGATTCGCACTCTGTTGCTCGAGTTTGAGTGAAAACAACCACGCAGCGTTCTGGCGTTCGTACGCCCGCGCTTGGAGGGACGGTGCGAAAAGCAGACCGAGCGGGCGGATTCTGATATTTGGAACAAGGAGAAATATGCAGCAATCGACACAAAGAAAGCTCGCTGTTTTCGCGATGACGACCCTGGCGGCTCTGCTGCTATTGGTTCTTTCCGCACTGGCTGGGGATGAGGAGGGGGCTCGTCGAACCCTGACCTTTTGGGATATTTGGGCTTTGCCCCGCGTGTGGGTCGGCGCCCTTTTAGCTCTGGCCGGTCTGCTCCTGCTCATGAGCAAAAAGCTCACGGCGGGCATTCGTTTCTTGAGCCTGTTGATCATCTTTTTCGCCTTTGCGGTGATTTCCAATCTGCCGTTGGGCCATTTCGCCCGCGGCATGGGTTTGCACCCCAGTCCCATGTGCGCTGTGGAAAAGCCATTCCTGTTCCTGCAGATGGACCGCGCGGTGCCGATCGTTTTCATCGCCATCCTCTCTTTTATCGCCCTGATCTCCATCGTGGGCAACAAGCTGTTCTGCGGCTGGAACTGTCCGATCGGCGCAGTGCAGGAACTGCTGCATCGCATCCCTCTGCCCCGTCGATTAAAAATCAAATTGCCTTTCAAAATCGCCAACGCCGTCCGCATCGTGTTCTTTATGCTTTTTCTCGCGGTTCTTTTCCTCACCGGCGCCAGCCTCTATGAGTACGTCAATCCGTTCGAGTTTTTACACTGGGACCTGGAAGCGGCGGTGATTCCGGCCTTTGTAATCACCTTTATCGGCGCGGTGTTTATCTTTCGGCCTTTTTGTTACTTGGTCTGTCCTCTCGGGCTGATCACCTGGCTGTTGGAACCTCTGGCCTTAACGCGCATTCGATTGGATAGGAAAAAATGCACCATGTGTCTGCGCTGCGTCCATCAGTCGCCCTGTCCTAGTGTTCAGGCGGTTTTGGACGGCCGGCGGATAAGGCCCGATTGTCATGCCTGCGGCATTTGTCTGCACACCTGTCCGGAGAATGCGCTTAAATTCGACCATTCGGCGGATGCATGAGAAGCACTGTACTGAACCTCGCCCATCGGGGGGCATCCGGCCATGCGCCGGAGAACACCCTGGCCGCTGTTCAGCTTGCGATGGAACTCGGCGCTGACGGCATCGAGATCGACGTTCACCTCACACGTGATCAAGAGGTGGTTTTGCTGCACGACGATCTGCTGCAGCGCACGACCAATGGCGTTGGCGCGGTTCAGGACTTTGATCTGGTGGAGCTTAGAACGCTCGATGCCGGTTCCTGGTTTTCCCTGGCGTATGTCTCAGAGCCGATCCCGACGTTGCAGCAGGTCCTGAGCCTGGCGTCGGACCGGCTTTTCGTCAACGTTGAAATCAAGGCGGAGGAACGGGTGGAGATTCTGGCCGCCAGGGTGGTGGACCTGCTCACAAAGCATCAGACCCGTTGCATGATCACCTCTTTTGATCAAAAGGCACTGTTAGCGGTCGCTGCATTGGGCTCGTCGATTCCTCTGGGATTCATTTTCGAGGATTATCCGCAACAGGCTCTGGAGGTCCCGTGGCCGATCCTCTGCGCGGATTACCATCTACTGGATCCCGCATGGATCAACCGCTGCCGTCAGGCAAAGAAGCAGCTCTTTGCCTGGACGGTGAACGAAAGCGCAGATCTGAAGGCGGTCCTCAAACTGGGCGTTGACGGGATCATGACCAACTATCCGGATCGGTTGCGTAAACTGTTGGCCACCGGGCGTCTGTCGGGGCGCGAGGAGAGATAGAAGCCAGGCAACCGCTCCGCAGCTTGACAATCGTCTCGATATCATGAATCCGCACGGCAATAAAGCGTTTTGTCATCTATAACCAGTCGCTTAGCAAGCCAAAGCCAAACCGACCGCCGATGAATCGGCGGCCCACTGCGCCATCGTCGGATTCCTCATTACTGGCTTTCCGCAATTGGTGCAGAAAGCAGATATTTCTGATGCTGATCCCATAAAAGGTGAGTCGTTGCTCGCGATTGTCTCGATCAGAAAAAAGATTCAAGCATCGAGTGGAAAAGTAAATTTACATTTTCTATCATTTCAGTTCACATCTGCATGACCCTGATGGGCGCGGTGGCTTGGCGCGATAAACCTGGCGCTCCTCGCCGATTCACGGGGGCAGATGATGCGCACGTTTGATCATCCATCGGCTGTTTTTATCGAGGAGTGCGTATGAAAGCATTGGTGCTGATCTCTGCGGGCCGTCTGGACTATCGGGAGGCGCCCGAGCCCCGCATGCGGCCGGATGAGGTTTTAATCCGCGTCAAAGCATGCGCCATCGGCGAGGAGGATGTCGCTGCTTTGGACGGAAGGTCCGCTCTGCGGGTGCCGCCTCTGATCATGGGACATGAGGCCTCCGGCGTTGTCGAAAAGGTCGGCGGGCAGGTGCGCGGCTGGCAGCCTGGGGACCGCGTGGCCTTTGAATCTCTGGTTTATCCGCTTGAAGATCGGCAGGCGCGTGCGGGATTGTACCATCTTGCGGATGAGAAAAAGCGGGTGGGCGCTTCCTGCAAGGCCTATCGGCTGGACGGCGCCATGGCGGAGCGGATCGCTCTGCCCGGCTATCTGCTTCATCGGATTCCCGATTCAGTGAGCTTTGATCAAGCTGCCCTGGCCGAACCAGCTGCTCATGCCGCCCATGCCGTTCGCCTGACGCCGCCGAATCTGAACGACGCTGTGGCAGTGATCGGTTGCGGTGTCACGGGGTTACTGCTGGTCCAGCTTCTCTCTCTTGCCGGCGCTGGACCGGTCATAGCTGTGGATCAGCATGAGGAGCGGCGGAATTTTGCCCTGGATTCGGGCGCTGATGAGGCATTCTCAGACGATGCCGCCGTCAGCGAACGCATAAGACAACGCACGGCGGGTCATGGGGTTTCTATCGTGTTCGATACCCTGGGCCGAGCTGACACGCTGCAAACAGCGATCGATTGTCTGGATGCAAACGGGGTGGTGAATGTCGTCGGTTTCTCGAATACCGCGGTGCCGACGCCTCTGCAGCAAATGGTCGAACGGCAGCTGCGTTTGCAAGGCAGCTGTGGAGTGTGCGGCGAATTCCCGGCTGTTCTCGACATGATCGCCCGACGCATCCTGGATGTCGATTCCCTGCAAAGCATCAAAGCGCCCCTGTCCGAGGGCGCGCTCTGGTTTGACAAGCTGGCGCGCAACGAGGAAAAGCTGTTGAAAGTCATTCTGCATCCCTAACGCGACGGCGCCGCTGACAGCACCGCCATGGCCATTGCATCCGTCGATCGGCATAGGAAACAAATTCTACGAGGTAGGTTGATTATGGTCGCTCTTCTTCGTTTTATCCATCCCTCCGCTTTGCTGTCCTTTCTCTTTCTGTTCCTTTTCATCACCCATGTAAAGGCAAACCATCAAACGGCGCCCGCTTTTATCTCCGCCAAGCCGATTTGGCCCAAGGGCATGGAAAAGACATTAAACTGCGCTGTGGGGTTTCAGACGACCTTTACCGCGCCGCGCTCCGCCGACCTCAAGCTGCGGCTTACTGGATCGTCTGTTTACCGCATATTCCTCAACGGGGAATTTATCGGTTACGGGCCGGCCCGCGGGCCGCTTGGGTTTCATCGCATCGATGCCTGGCCCTTGTGCAACGGCCTGCGCGACGGCCGCAATGTGCTTTATATCGAAGTGACCGCTTATAACGTCAACAGCTATTATCTGGTGGATCAACCGGGTTTTCTCCAGGCCGAGGTGGTGGCGGACGGCCGGGTGCTGGCCTCCACCGGCGGCGCTGGTTCGCCTTTTCGCGCCCGGCTGATGGATGAACGGCTGCAAAAAATGCAGAGGTACAGCTTTCAACGGCCTTTTCTCGAAATGTACCGGCTGACTCCGGATTTCAGCCAATGCCGTGTTCAGCCGGATGCGCCTTTTCAAGAGGTGAAGTGCAGCACCACAAAAGCCAAACATTATTTGCCGAGAAGGGTTGCGTATCCTGCCTTCAGTAAACGTCCCGCCCGCGTCTCTACGGCCGCCGGACGACTGGAACGACGGCCGCCTTCGGAAAAGCTATGGATGGACCGGGCGCTGACCGACATCGGTCCCAAGCTTGGCGGATTTCCACAGTCTGAATTGTCCATCATTCCATCGCTGGAGATGCAGCGCTATCGCAGCGTGATGACGGAAACCGCGCTGTGCGTCTTTGAGCCTGGACAGAGCGCCGCGCTTGCTGAAAACGAATTCCGCATTTTTGATCTGGGCACCAATTTGACCGGATTTGTCGGCGCGCGGGTTCACTGTGACGCACCAACGCAGCTGTGGTTTCTTTTTGATGAAATTTTAGTGGAAAACGATGTGGACTTTAAGCGCATGGGCTGCGTCAATATCATTCCCTATGAATTGGCGCCCGGCGACTATCAAGTGGAGAACGCGGAGCCTTATACCATGCGCTACATCAAAGCGGTGGCGCTCAAGGGATCGTGTACGCTTTCCGACCTCTATCTGCGTGAGTTCGCCAATCCTGAAGCGCAGCGCGCGCAATTCAGCTGCAGCGATCGATCATTAAACCGGCTGTTTGAAGCGGCGCGCGAAACCTTCCGCCAGAACGCAGTGGATTTGTTCACCGATTGTCCGGGCCGTGAACGTTCCGGCTGGCTGTGCGACAGCTATTTCACCAGCCGGGTCGCTTTGGATTTGTGCGGCAATACGGCTGTGGAAAAAAATTTCCTGGAAAATTTTCTCCTGGCGGCTGATTTCCCCGGACTGCCGGAAGGCATGTTGCCTATGTGCTATCCGGCGGACCATCCGGATGGCAATTTCATTCCCAATTGGGCGCTTTGGTTCGTCGTACAGTTGGAAGAATATCAGGCGCGTTCCGGCGACCGGGCGCTGGTGCAGGCGCTGCAGCCGCGTGTGGACAGTTTATTCAGTTATCTGGCCAAGCTGAAAAACAGCGACGGTCTGCTGGAAAAGCTGCCGGCCTGGGTTTTCGTTGAATGGTCCAAGGCCAACAGCTTTGTCCAGGATGTCAACTATCCCTCCAACATGCTCTATGCCGGCGCTCTGGACGTCGCCGGCCGGCTTTACGGCCGGTCCGATTATTCGCAGCAGGCCGGCGCGGTGCGGGAGACCATTCGTCGGCAGTCGTTTGACGGCGAATTTTTCGTCGACAACGCTGTGCGGGGAAAGAACGGGCTTGCGGTGACGCGCAATCGCAGCGAGGCCTGTCAGTATTACGCTTTTTATTTCGGCGTGGCCACGCCGCAGAGTCATGCGGCCCTGTGGCAAAAGCTGGTCAAAGAGTTCGGCCCCAAGCGTAAAGAGACCAACGCCTATCCGGAAGTGCATCCAGCCAATACGTTTATCGGGGATTATCTTCGGCTGGAATTGCTGTCGCGTGCTGGACTGGTGCAGCAGGTATTGTCTGAGTCCAAGGATTTCTTTCTCTACATGGCGGAACGCACCGGAACCCTGTGGGAGAATCGAGGCACTAACGCCAGCACCAATCACGGTTTTGCCTCCCATATCGCGCATATCCTGGTGCGCGACGTGCTCGGTGTTCGCACGCTGGATATTCCCAACAAAAAAGTCGTTGTACAATTGGCGCCTGTGCCCTTGGACTGGTGTGAAGCGCGGCTGCCGCTGCCGGATGGACTGCTGTCCGTCCGATGGTGGTATGAGCAGGGGGTGCAGAAACGCGAGGTGATCTGTCCGCAGGGCTGGGCAGTGGAAGAGTAGAGCGTGCATGGCGCGGGCGGATCTTCTAGCCATCCTGATTTTCCGGTTGCGGCCGTTTTCGCTTCTTTCCCCTCTTTTTTATAAGGAACGAACGTTTTATGTTGAAAGGACCATCCGCCCTTTGGGCTTTATTCCTGGCGCTGTCGCCGATTCCACCCGATGCGGTCGCTTCGCCGACGCAGAGCCGGCCCGCCGTCATCAGGGAATATGAACAATCATTCATCACCTATCCCTTCAGCGATCCGGATCCCATTCCGTCGCCGGGAGGGATTTACCCCTACTTTCGTTTCGATGGCTTTTCAGACAAGCCTGAGGAAAAAAAGTGGAAGGTGGTTGAGCTGGAGAATGAGTATCTGCGGGTTCTGATCTTGCCGGAGGTTGGAGGAAAAATCTGGACCGCCATTGAAAAAAGCACCAACCGGCCTTTTATCTATTACAATCGAGTGGTGAAATTCCGCGACATCGCCATGCGCGGACCTTGGACCAGCGGAGGCATCGAGGCCAACTATGGCATCATCGGTCACAGCCCCCACTGCGCCACGCCGGTGGATTATCTCTGCGTGCAAAACGAGGATGGCAGCGTCTCCTGCTTTATCGGCGTGCTCGATCTTCTCACCCGCACCCGTTGGCGGCTGGAGATTCAGCTGCCGCGCGACAAGGCCTACTTTACCACCTCGTCCTTTTGGCATAATGCCACCTCGCTGGAGCAACCGTACTATACCTGGATGAACGCCGGCGTTCCCGCTGCAGGGAATCTGCAATTCATCTTTCCGGGCACCTGCTATCTGGAGCACAATGGCGAGGTTCATTCCTGGAACCGTTACGAGGCCGACGGACGCGATCTTTCCTATTATGAGAACAACAATTTCGGCGGTTATAAATCCTATCATGTGTTCGGCCGGCATGCTGATTTTTTCGGCGCCTACTGGCATGAGCATGATTTCGGCATGGCCCGTTATGCCCCGCGCCATGAAAAACTGGGCAAAAAGATATGGATCTGGGGACTGTCGCAACAGGGCATGATCTGGGAAAAGCTGCTCACCGATCAGGACGGCCAGTATGTGGAACTACAGAGCGGCAGGCTCTTTAATCAATCTGAAAAAAACAGCACCCTGACTCCATTCAAACATCGTGGGTTTGCGCCCTATGCCGCCGACGCTTGGAAAGAATACTGGTTCCCTGCATTGGCGACCAAGGGCATGCTGCACGCCAATCCCTATGGAACGCTCAATGCGGTCAGAAACGGCGGTGTTTGGACGTTCCTGTTTTGCCCGATTCAGTTCATTCAGGATACGCTCTCAGTGTATGCGAACGGCGAGCTGCTGTTTCAGCAACATGTTGACCTGCGTCCTCTGCGCACTCTTTCCGTCAAGGTCGCTGCTGCAGTAGGACTCGACCAAATCAAAGTGACGCTGGGCCGCGACAAACTGGTCTATAGCGGCCACGACCAAGCGAATGTCCTGGCCCGGCCCAAGACCATGCCGGAGGATTTTGACTGGAATTCGGTGTATGGTTTATATCTGCAAGGCAAGGAACAGATCCGTCGACGTGATTATGCAGCAGCTGAAGAAAAGCTGCAGGCCTGCTTGAAACAAGATCCAAATTATGCTCCGGCGCTGATTGAAAAAGCGGTGCTTCTGTACCGCCGCTTGCAAGATGCCCAGGCGCTGGCCTGCGTGGTCCAGGCTCTGCGCATCGACACCTACGATCCGGCGGCGAATTATTTCTACGGATTGATACAGGCCCGCATGGGAAATCTGATCGACAGCCGCGATGGTTTTGAGGTGGCCGGCCAGTCCCTGGAATACCGTTCCGCCGCTTTCACCGAACTGGCCAAGCTCGCTCTGCGCGCGGGTCAAAATGTCTCAGCCGATCAGCATGCCGTCGCCGCCCTGTCGTTCAACCAGGGCAACCTGGACGCTCTGCAATGCCGGGCCGTCGCCGCACGCAGACAACGGCAACGAGCAACCACGGAGCAGGCTTTACAGAGATTGGCCGAACTCGATCCGTTGAATCCCTTTGTTCCGTTTGAAAGATATCTTTGCAGCGGCGCTGAGGCCGACGCAAACGCTTTTATAGGATCGATCCGCAATGAAATGCCCGGTGAGACCTTTTTGGAATTGGCCGCTTGGTATCATCGCCAGGGCTGTGTTCAGGAGGCGGAGCAGGTGCTGAATCTGGCGCCGCCGTCGCCAGAGGGGATGTACTGGTTGGCCTATCTCAGAGCTCATCGCGGGGATTCGACCTACCGGGAGCTGCTGCAAGCAGCGGATGACGCCGATCCGGCTTGGGTCTTTCCTTTTCGCGAGGAAACGGCCGGTGTTTTGGACTGGGTCATCAGCAGGGATTCCCACTGGCTGCCAAAATATTATCTGGCGCTCATTCACTGGGACAGGGGCAATCTGCAGAAGGCGAGAGAGCTGTTCCGCCGTTGCGGTAAAAGTCCTGGATCCGATCTTTTTTACGCCTGCCGTGCAGAGCTGTTCAAAGGCGAACAGGACGGCGACTTTGCAGCGGATATGAAGCATGCTATGGCACTGAATCCCGCACAATGGCGCCATGGACTTTCGCTGACTCGATTCTATAGAGACAGCCGGCAGGCGGAACAGGCCCTGGCCACGGTCACACAGGCCTATGAGGCCTTTCCAAATAACTATATCCTTGGTATGGCAATGGCCCGCAGCCTGTGCGACACTCGGCAATACGAGCGCTGTCTGGACCTGTTGAAAGGTTTGAAGATTCTGCCCTATGAAGGCGCCACCGACGGCCGGATTTTGTATCGTGAGGCGGGGTTGAAATGGGCGATCCAAAACATGGCTGCTCGCGCGTACCGTCGCAGCCTGCAACTGATCGATCAGGCGAGGGAGTGGCCTGAACACCTGGGCGCAGGCAAACCCTATGCAGAGGATGTGGATGAAAGGCTGGAGGATTGGCTCGCCGCCCAGTGTCTTTACAAAATGGGAAAATTCAAGTCAGCGGACCGGCTGTTGCAGCGCATTGTGCAATTCAATCCAAAACAAGACAACGCGGTTCAGTTGATCGCTGCGTTGGCCTGGCAGCAAATGGGCAACCCCTGCAGAGCCCAGGCGGTTTTTACGGATTGGCGGCGCAGACAGCCGGGCAGCAGATTGGCTGCAGCCTGCCTCGACGTTTTTCAAGGCGGCGCCGCAACCTTGCCGGAAGAACTGGCCGACGACGATGACGCCCGTATTCTTCAAGAGTGGCTGGCCAACCGTTGAGCGCATTGCGCGGCCTGACGGTCTGGTTTGCTGGGAGACGATGGACCGCCTGCGTGCTGGGCTGCCGGACTGTTTGAAAGGCGACCGCCTTCTGCCGGTTCAATCAAAGGAAATATTTTATCGACCGGCGAAAGGGTTTATGGCAGCCGTCGTTCGCTTGGCTCACTGTTGGAGGATTTCCACCGCCAGGCCGCCGGAAGGCTTGAGATTCGTTTTCAGGCGCGTAACAGCCGTTACCTGCCGGCGCTCTATCTTTACTTGGGTTCTGGTCTTGATCGCCTCACCGCCGTCGGTGTAAATAACCGCCTGATAGGTTTTATGTTCGTCTAAAAAGTCCAGGGGAATCTCTATCTTTCTCGCCTGATTGTTGGTGATGGCGCCAAGGAACCAGGAGGTTCCGCTTTTTCGCGCCAGAGCGACCTGCCGGCTGATCTCACCGGATAATACGATGGTGGTGTCCCACACCGTCGGCAGATGTTCAAAGAATTCGATCTCCGGCTCGCCCTGATAGTCCTCGGGTCTGTCATACCAGAAGACGAACTGCAGCGGGCTGTAATAGATGACGGACAACGCCAGCTGATGGGCAGAGGTGGTCTTGATGCCTGGGACGTTCTTAATGGCGGACTGGTGATAATAGCAGATGGTGTAATCCGCTGCGCCGGCGAGAAAACGAGTGAAGGGCAGAACGGTGTTGTGATCCGCGTCGGGCATGCATTCATTGCCATAGACCCCTTCCTGAGTGAGCAGGTTGGGCCAGGTGCGGCTGATGCCGGTGGGCCGGTATTCGTCATGAATGTCGACCAACAGATGATGGGCCGCCGCTTTCTTCACCGCTTCATGCACCCAAGAGGTCCATTTGTGTGATCCGACGTGAACAAAGCCGAATTTCAAACCACGGATGCCCCAGGATTCGTACAGCGGGAACAGCTCGTCCATCTGTTTTTCCAAAGCGCGGTGATTCACATAGAGAATGACGCCGATGCCCTTTTGCCGGGCATAGTCGAGGACAGCGGCGAGGTCCAGATCCTTTTTGGGATTGCGCCGCGGATCCACGTCCACGCGGGAGGCGTCCGAGTCTTTCGAATATTCGTATCCGTACCACCCGGCATCGAACTCGATATATTCGATGCGATGCCGGCTGCAGAAATCGATACACGCTTTGGCGCCGCTGGTTGACAGAGTGATTTCGCGCATCACCTTGCCCGGCTTGATCCAGCGGGTGTCTGCAAGGGCGCAGGGGGGATTCAGATTCAGGAACAGGTCGTTGTTTTGCAGCAGATCGCCGGGCTGGTCCGCCACCATAATGACGCGCCACGGCGTCTGTACCGGCGAGCTTTCCGTCACGCTGTCGAAAAGACGCGAAACCACGGTGTTCTTTTTATCCGGCGATAGGGCGAATTTCATTCGGCTGTAATCGAGCAAATGCGCTTCGCCCAGGGCGGCATAGACGCCGTTTGCCAGCTCTAGGGTCAGCGGCCGTTCGCATTCGTATTCGCCGGTTTGCGGCGACCAGCGCGACAACGGCAGGCTCTGCTCCGCAGACCAGTCGCATAGAGGCCGCAGTTGATAACGCTCCTGCGCAAAGGGCGTGGTCCATGCCAGCGTATTGTCGGGAAATGTGAATTCGTTGATTTCATTCTGGATGGTGATGATGGAGGTCGCCAGGTTCTCCGGGAAAAAATAACTAAAGGCGGCGCCCTCGTTGTACACCCGAATGATAAGCTGCATTCTTCTGTTCTCATCCTCATTTTGCAGAAGGTCGGCGACGCACTCGGTATAATGGTTTCGCACCAGGCTTTTTTCGCCGTAAACGGGTTTCCAGGTCTCATCGACGGTCTGGGTGCGATAGTTCGCCAGTGCAAATCCGCTGGTCCAGGCAGGTTTTTCTGCGGTGACGATGCCGAGGCGGGAATCAAGGATCACGGGTCGATTTTTCCACTGCAGGGAATAAACCGGAACGCCCGTTTCATCGGGCGTTTTAGAGATGGAGAGCTGGAAATGCAAAGTCTGGTCCGGTGAGGAAACCTGAAGGGTCTGGCCCTGAAGGGCGCTCCAGCAGAGCCAGCCGAGGCAGAAGCATGTTTTTTTCATCAAGCCTTTTCCATTGTTGGTGAGGAGATGAATTCCAGCTCGATCTCTTTGGCGTCGACCGCCGAGAAGGCCGCCACTTTTTGCCGGAATGCGATCAGCGCTTCCAATTCACCCTGAAAGGCGCCCGAGGCCTCATAGAGGTATTCGTGCGCCGGCGTGTAGAGTTCGATGCCTTTGGCTTTGCGGTCCTCTTTCTCTTCCTCGTGCCAGTCGAGCGTCTGTACGGCAGCGGGCTTGGCCGCAAAGGTTTGTTTGATGATATCCGTTTCCCCGCGCGCAGCATTTTTCACCTTGACGGAAAATTTTCCGGACTGCACCGGCCTGGCGGAGAGAATTTTTATCTGCTCCGTCAGCTGGTCTGCCCCGAATTTTTTCACCATATCGAACAGATCCTGTTCCATCAGCAGGTGTTGATATTTATCGGACAGCGAGGTCCATTCCTTGATCTTTTCAGAAAGAGATTCTGCCTGGATGCCGGCGTCACGGTTGAAAAAATATTTAAACGCGGTTTTCCTTCCGCTCTGAAATCCTTCCAACAAACCTCTGAGATAGTGTTCATTTGCCTCAAAAACGACCGCGATCAATTGGCTCGGCATGGTCAAATCCTCCACCTTCATTTTTCTGAAACGAGTTTAAAAATTATTGTTATGTTTTAAATCCTTTTTGCCACGGCCTCGGGCAGCTGGGCCAAAGCCTGCTGGGATCTGCAGCCTCCAGCATGGAAAGGCAGAGAGGGCCTTCCGGCCGATCACTTTTTTTTGATCACCCGCTGCATCGATTCGTTTTCGACGAGGTCTTTGCTTCCGTCCCATTGCGATGTTCCGAACTCTTTGAGAGTCAACCTTTGCAAGGGCAGACGGCCCTTGATCACGGTCACGGTAACCTTTCGTTCTTTTTGGTCTCCGCTCTGTTCTACCAGGCCGTAAGCGCGGCCGGTGGACCAAAAGGTGCGGCCGTCCATCGGTTTAAGCGTGAGGGACTTTTCCACTGCGGAATAGTGAAATCCGCTCCAGGCCGGGAGGGCCGCCCAGCTGATCATGGCGCGGCCATAGTGGTGACCGCATTCGGCTTCATCGAAGGGATTGCGTTTTGCTCCGTCGTAACGGTTGCGGATATTCTGCATGCAGATCAATGCGTTCTCGATCTGGCCTTCGTAGAGCATGCCGATGGCGGCGGTATACTCAAAACCGGTCATCACTTCGGTGAAATAGGGAAAGGGATTTTCCGGCCGGCCATCCGGATAGCCGGCCATGACCAGGGCTGCCTCGTCGCCCAGCGCAAAGGTGCGCAGGCAATTGAAATGATCGTGCAGCGAAGACCGGTAATTGTAAGCCATGATGCTCTGCAGCGTGGTTTGCACGTGTTCTTTTTCCACCAGGTAGCCGAGACCGCAGACATGCGCCATAAATTGTCCCACTAGTTGATCCACCAGACAGCCGTTGCCCAGTTGGTACTCCGGATGGGTTAAATCCTTGGCGCCCATGCCGACGCGCAGGCTGGGGGCCACCCGCGTGGTGTCCATAGCGGGGACGATCTGGTGGATATAGTAGCGGCCATTGAACAGATGAGCATCGGTCCAGCGGCTGCCCGCTTCGAACAGCTTGCGGCAATCCCGGCTGAACGCCTGGTCGTTCATAAAAGCGGCCATCTTTTCCGCGCCGGCCAGAGCGGCTAGATACCAGAGCTGCATCTGTGGATTGGGGCCATAATACTCTACATCCATGGTGTTATGCTGGCAGCCCTCCATGACCCCATCTTTGTCTGCATCCCAGCCGCCCTGAATCCAACAGAATTGCAGGCTGCGTTTGATGTTGGGCCATAAGGTCCTGAGCAGGGCGGTGTCGCCGGAGAGCTGCCAATCCCGGTACATTTTCACAATGCAGCCCATCTGCCCATCGGCCGCTGCTTTGCCCCAACGCGCTTTTTCCAGCGGCAGATGGACGCGGAAACTCATCAGGCCGGCGGCGTCGGTCTCGCCGGCGAATTCAGTGCGGCGAAACGATTCAGCGATATGACCGAAGAGAAAGGCTGTGGCCTGTTCGTAATTCCACACGTGCGTACAGGTGCCGAAGCAGCAGCCCTCCCGGTCGGCGCATCCCTCCCAAGCATAATAGCGGCCATCGCGTGTGCGAAAGCAAGTCTGAGTGCGCAGGGTGGAGAGGTTGCACAGCGCGGCTTCTTTGATGACGTTCGGGTAATCGCTGTTCAGCACCGCAGAAACAAATTCGATGGTGTCCTTTTCGTACTCTGGCAGCAGGCTGATATTTTTGCTCAACACCTCCCAGGCATCGCGATATAGAGTGGCGTAATGATTGCCGACAACGGTTTCAGACCAGGCCAGGCGATTGGGAAAATGCCAGGCGATAAAAAATTGAACGGTGCGGGTTTCTCCGGCTGCGAGACCGGCCTTGATCGCCAGCGAGGACATGGGCCTGTCTTCGCCGGTGACCGGTCGTGGTTCCAACTCGCCGTCGTTGCTCAAGTCGGTCCAGAAATCCAGCAGGCTGGACCCCCAGTCTTGTTTTTTCCAGGCCGTGCGATGGGTACAGCCGGCGTCCGTATCGCTGGCCAGAGCCATGGTGCCCCACTGCTCGGATGAAGAATCCACGCCGGTCGATTGTAAAAAAAGGCCGGCTAATGGACCTTCATTTATAAAGCGGTTGTGGTTTCCTTTGGCTTTACCCTTGCTGCCGTCCTCGCCGATAAAGTTCTGCATGCTGCCGCATACCGCGACCGTAACAGGCCGGCTGGTGGGATTGTGGATCTCAAAACGCAATATGGCCAGGGGAAGTTCGTTGCCTGTTTCCTGGCATGGGATCATTGGATTGAACGCCTTCAAAGTCACGGTGACCGGTATCTGTGGATCGCTCAAATGGACCTGGCCAAAGGGGTACGCGGTGCTAAAGACCGCGTGCTTGAACCGGGGCAGGCCGGGATTGCTGATTCGGTTGACGCCGAACGCCCCATCATAGGCAGACAGCGGCGCCGGTCCTTCCAACAGACGCGTGATTTTTCTCTCATCGCTCTCAACATAAAGGGCAAAGAAGGGGGCGGCTGAACCGGCGCGGTCGCCTGGTTGATATCCTTTGGCCGGGCGGTTCATAATTTCCCAGTCCTGCAGATTTCCACGCCCGCCCAGAGATACGGTACCGGTGCCGATTCCGCCCAGCGGCAAGGCGATTTTTGCCAAATGCTCCTGATCATAGGTGGAGAGGACCGGCCATGCGCTGTCCGCTGCCGACGACAGGGAGCAGCAGCCTAGCAAGATGCACACTGTCTGCCAATGTTTTTTCATACTAAATCCCTCCCTTGTTGCTGTAATATAGCAGTAATGAACAAAAAATCAAACTGTTTCATTGCCTCATCGGCGCGTTGGGCCGGCCAGGCTTCGAGTGCATCGCATAACCTGTGAAGGCTGTTCGGTCGGGCAAAGAATTGCTTGATTGGCAATCTTTTTACCTTTAAATTGTCGTGTGATTATTGCTGATGTTGTTCTCAAAAATAGAACCGTGCTGGCGCCTCTGGCTGGGTGGACCGATTCGATTTTTCGTGCCATCTGCCGGCAGTACGGCGTCGCTCTGGTGGTGACCGAAATGGCTTCGGCAGACGGGCTGGTCCGTGACGGTCAAAAGAGTTTGGAGATCGCCCGCTTCAACGAGGACGAACGGCCGGTCAGCATCCAGCTGTTCGGGGCCGAGGCGGAGACGCTGGCCCAAGCGGCCCAGATCGTCAGCCGTCTCAAGCCGGATTTTATCGATCTCAACTGCGGCTGTCCGGCGAAAAAGGTGATCCGGCGCGGCGGAGGATCGGCGCTGATGCGCGATCTGGATGGGATCGAGGCCATCGGTCGAGCGGTCGTCAACGCCACCACCATTCCGGTTACAGCCAAGCTGCGCAGCGGATGGAAAGAACCGGTGGTCGTGGAAGCCTGTCAGCGGCTGCAGGCAGCGGGTGTGAAAGCGGTGACGATCCATCCCCGTTCTCAAAAGATGGGCTTTACCGGCAGAGCGGACTGGAGCCACATTCGCGCGGTCAAGGAGGCGGTGACCATTCCGGTGATCGGCAACGGCGACATCACGTCAGCCGAGGACGCCAAGCGCATGATCGATGAGACCGGTTGCGATCTGGTCATGGTGGGGCGTGCGGCGCGGGGCAATCCGTGGATTTTCGCCCAGATCGTCGCTCTGCTCGACCGGGGCGAAATCCTCGCTCCGCCCACTTTTACTGAACGCCTTGAGCAATGCAAAGACCATTTTATCCGGCAGCGGCAAAAGGACGGTGATTATGCCGCCGTCACCATGCGCAAACAGATCGCCTATTACATAAAAGGCCTTCCAGGCGCGACAGCCTTTCGCAAAGAACTCTTTACCCAGAACGATCCGGACAAGGTGCTCTCAGCCATGCGTGACTATGCAAACTATGTGCAGAGCCGTGAGCCGGTGCAAGAGATCGATCTGAAATGATCATCGAATTTTTGAGGTGCAGGGTGTTCCGACCGCAGATGTTTGCTTGGTCCCATTATATCGCCTTCTCCTGAATGGTCTCGCAAAGCTGTTCATCCAGCCTATCAAAGACAACGGTTCTCAGGAGGCCATATGGCGAAAAAAGTGATTATCATGGGCGCAGCAGGTCGCGATTTCCATAATTTCAACGTTTATTTTCGCAACCGTCAAGAGTATCAAGTCGTCGCATTTACCGCCGCACAGATCCCCCATATCGATGACCGCCGCTATCCGGCGGAACTCGCCGGGCCGCTTTATCCCAGCGGCATCCCCATTTTCCCAGAAACCGATTTAGTCGAACTCTTGCGCCGCGAAGAGGTCGATGAGGTCTTTTTCGCCTACAGCGACATTTCGCACGAGAGCGTGATGCACAAGGCTTCGCTGGTCAACGCCTGCGGCGCCACCTTTTCATTGCTGGGGCCGCGCCATGCCATGCTCAAGTCCAAAAAGCCGGTGGTCGCGGTCTGTGCCGTGCGCACCGGATGCGGCAAGAGCCAGACCGTACGCCGAGTGGCGGAAATTTTGCGCAGCCGCGGCAAAAAAGTGGTGGCTGTGCGCCATCCCATGCCGTATGGCGATCTCGCTGCGCAAAAAGTGCAACGTTTCGCTTCTGTGGATGATCTGGTCAAGCACCACTGCACCATTGAAGAGATGGAAGAGTTCGAACCCTTTATCACCCATAACGGGATTATCTACGCCGGTGTGGATTACGAAGCCATTCTGCGACAGGCGGAGAAGGAAGCCGATGTGTTGATCTGGGACGGCGGCAACAACGACACGCCGTTCTTTCGGCCGGACCTGCATATCGTAGTGGCGGATCCGCTGCGTGCCGGACATGAGGTGAGCTATCATCCGGGGGAGACCAATCTGCGCATGGCGCATTGCGTGGTGATCAATAAAGAGGTGGAGGCGGATCCGCTGGATCTGCAGCGGGTGCGCGACAACATCCGTGCGGTCAATCCCAAGGCGGCGGTGGTCGATGCCGCTTCGCCCATTCGTGTGGACCATTCCGAATGGATAGCCGGCCGGTCCGTGCTGGTGGTGGAAGACGGTCCCACCCTGACCCATGGCGAGATGAAGTTCGGCGCCGGCGTCATGGCGGCACGGGCTTTTGGCGCAGCGCGGCTGGTGGATCCGCGACCTTATCTCCAGGGCAGTCTGGTGCAGACCTTCGCCGATTATCCAGAGATCGGCACTTTGTTGCCGGCTATGGGGTATGGGAAGGAACAGATGGCGGATCTGCAGGCCACCATTCAGGCGACGCCCTGCGACGCTGTGGTCATCGGAACTCCCATCGATCTGCGGCGCATCATTCGCATTCCGCAGCCCTGTTGCCGGGTGTTTTACGACTTGCAGGAGATCGGCAGACCGAATCTGCAGGACGTATTGGAGAAGGTATAGCCGCCGAACCTTTCACCCGCAAGGAGAGGGGAAGGAACGGTGAGCATTCAAAAGGAGCAGGTATGTCGCAGGAACCAGCGGCGAAAAAGAAAAAAGGTCATGTCACCGTGCGTGAGGCATGGTGCAAAGGCTGCGCCATCTGCGTCGAGTTTTGCCCGGAGCAAGTTCTGGTGATGGAGCGCGGCAAGGCCACAGTGGCTTATCCGGACCGGTGCACCGCATGCAATCTATGCGAATTGCGCTGTCCAGACTTTTGCATTACGGTATCGGTGAAAGGCGAATAGAGGAAAAAATGAGCAACGCTTCACAGCAGCGGGTGCGGGTTCTCACCGGCAATGAAGCCTGCGCCGAGGGCGCCTTGGCGGCCGGCATGCGTTTTTATGCCGGCTATCCGATCACGCCTTCATCAGAGATCGCCGAGGTACTGGCGGAACAACTGCCGCGTTACGGCGGCGTGTTCATTCAGATGGAGGATGAGATCGCTTCCATGGGTGCGATCATCGGTGCATCGCTGGCCGGCTCTAAAGCCATGACCGCCACCAGCGGACCTGGTTTTTCGCTGATGCAGGAGAATATCGGCTATGCCGCCATGGCGGAGGTGCCCTGCGTGATCGTCAACGTGATGCGCGGCGGTCCCAGCACCGGGCTGCCCACTCTGCCGTCGCAGGGCGACATCATGCAGGCGCGTTGGGGAACCCATGGGGATCATCCCATCATCGCGTTAACTCCTTTCAGCGTAGCCGAGACTTTTTCTTTAACCGTGCGCGCGTTTAATTTGGCAGAGCAGTACCGCACCCCGGTCATTCTCCTGTTGGACGAGATCCTCGGCCATGTCAATGAAAAGGTGGAGCTGCCGAAAGACGGTGAGATCGCGCTGGTCAACCGCACGCTTCCTCACGATCCGCCGGAGCGTTATCTGCCCTATCGCCACACCGAATCCGGAGTTCCGCCCATGGTGAGCTTCGGCCAGGGCTACCGCTATCATGTGACCGGTCTGGCGCATGACGAGAGCGGTTTTCCGACCAACCGGGCGTCGGAAATTGAAAAGCTGCTGGATCGACTGCATCGCAAGATCGAACAAAATCGCGATCACATTGTAGAGGTCGAAGCCTATGAAATGGAGGATGCGGAGATCGGCCTTATTTCCTTCGGCTCCTCCGCACGCGCATCGCGTCACGCGGTGCGTCTGGCCCGTGAGGCGGGCAAAAAGGCGGGGCTGTTGCGCATCAAGACGCTGTGGCCGTTTCCCGACCAAGAGATCCAGGCCTATGGCGATCGCGTAAAAAAATGGATCGTGGCGGAGATGAACCGAGGACAGCTGGCGCATGAGGTGGAGTGGGCCCTGTGCGGCCGAGCGCCGATTCACCGGGTTACGGTGTATAACGGCGATCCCATCAGCCCGCTGACCATTCTGAATAGAATCAATCAACTCGACTAGAGAAACAAAACCATGTTCAACTATGATCAATACCTTCGTCTGGATAAATTTCCCTTGATTTGGTGCTCAGGCTGCGGCGACGGCATTGTGCTTAAATCCTTGCTGCGCGCGGTGCACAAGCTTGGATTGCAAAAAGACCAGATCTGCATGGTCTCGGGCATCGGCTGCTCTAGCCGGCTTCCCGGGTATGTAGACTTTAACACTCTGCACACTACGCACGGCCGCGCCCTGACCTTCGCCACAGGCATCAAGATGGCGCGGCCCGAATTGACCGTGCTGGTGATCACCGGCGATGGCGACGCCACGGCCATCGGCGGCAACCACTACATTCACGCCGCCCGGCGAAACATCGACCTGACCGTACTGCTTTTCAACAATCATATCTACGGCATGACCGGCGGACAGGTTTCCCCCACAACGGCCAAAGGAAAAAAGGCCAGCACCGCGCCCTATGGCAGTTTTGAAAACACTTTCAATATCAGCGGATTGGCCCAGGCAGCCGGCGCCTCCTTTGTCGCGCGCAGCGGCGTATATAATCCGGTTCAATTGGAGAACTATATCGTCAAAGCCATACAGAAAAAAGGGTTCTCTCTGGTCGAAATTATGTCGCCCTGCCCCACAGCCTATGGCCGCAGGAACCGGGAAGGAACGCCGGTGGATATGATCGCATGGCAAAAGGAGAACAGCGTGCCGGTCGCCAAGGCGGGACAACTGACGCCGGAGGAGTTGGAGGGCAAGCTGATCACCGGCATTCTGGTCGACATCGAACGGTCGGAGTGTCGTGCAGAGTATCAAAAATTGATCGACCGGCTGGCGCAGTCTTGAGCCGGTGCAGGAGTCAAATCAATCGAGGAGAGCAATAGTGTTATGAGCTTTCGCTATGAAATACGCCTGAGCGGAGAGGGCGGTCAGGGGCTGGTGCTGGCAGGCAAAATCTTGGCAGAGGCGGCAGCCATCTACGACAACCTCAATGCGACGCAAAGCCAATCCTACGGGCCGGAAGCGCGCGGCGGCGCCAGCCGGTCGGAGGTGATCCTCTCGGACGAAGACATCGATTACCCAAAGGCGGTGCACATCGATCTGCTGTTGGCACTTACGCAAGAGTCGTGCGACCGTTATGCGGCCGATCTGAAATCCAACGGCATTTTGCTGGTGGATCAGGATGCTGTGCTGACCACCCCTGAGGGTTCGTTCAAGGTGTACCGGGTGCCGATCATTCAAATGGCCAGGGATCGAGTCGGACGGGCCTTGGTGGCCAACATCGTCGCTCTGGGATTGATCGCCGGTATCGCCAAAATCGTCTCTGAAAAGGCATTGCGCCAGGCCATTGAAGCGCGCGTGCCCAAAGGCACCGAAGAGCTTAATCTTAAAGCCTTTGCAGTGGGTTTGGAGCACGCAAAAACCTTGGTGTAATCACGGATTTGACCCAGGAACGGGTCCATTGTCTTTCGCACCCTGAAACGGAATGGTGATCAGAAGAATGAAAACTTTGCAGCAGACATTGGCCATACTCAAGCCGGATTGCGTACAGAAAAGAGCAGTAGGACAAGTGCTGGCCCGCATAGAGGCAGCGGATTTTCGCATCAAGGCGCTGCGCATGATATGGTTGACCAGGCGAATGGCCGGCAGTTTCTATGCCATCCACAAGGATAAACCTTTTTACGATGAGCTGGTGTCGTTCATGACCGAGGGACCGGTGGTGGTGGCTGTGCTGGAAAAAGAGGATGCGGTGCAGGCCTGGCGCACTTTGATGGGGGCGACCGATCCCAGCAAGGCGAAGCCGGGCACGATCCGCCGTGATTTTGCCGACAGCGTCTCCCGGAATATCGTGCACGGCTCGGATTCCGAGGAAAATGCCCGGCAGGAGGTCGATTTTTTCTTCAGCCGTTGTGAATGGGCTGCTGAAGACTATGAATAAAATTCAATTTTGACAATTTTTATCTTGATTATTAGTCAACATATGCTTAATTTTATCTTTAATTTTTGAACAAGGCTCTATGTTCAAACTTTATATCGCCAACCTTCAGGACGGCGTTCACACGCAAGAGTTCACCATCAGTCCGGCGGAGTTGCATCTGCAGGATGAGGAACTCTTTGGACAGGATCTGCAGATCCGGCTGGAGATCGAAAAGGTCGGCCGCAACATCTTTATCACCGCCAGGCTGAACGCTCCGCTGTCGCTGATCTGCGATCGCTGTGCGGAACCCTACACCTGGGTGTTGGACGAGGCCTACCGGATGCTGTTCACCAGCGATCCGGAGATGGCCAACGACGAGGATGAGAGCACGTTTCTCATTCAAGACACGGCCGATGAGATCGACCTGACCGACCCTCTGCGGGAGACGGCGTTGCTGGCCGTTCCGGTCAAGCGGCTGTGCCGGCAGGAGTGTCTGGGGTTGTGCAGCCGCTGTGGAGCGAATTTGAACGCAAAACCCTGTTCCTGCAAAACGGAGCAGACCGATCCCAGATGGGAAAAATTAAAATCACTATTGAATCAGTAAGAGGACGAAATGCCACTACCAAAGAGACGTCATTCGCGCACCAGACGAGACAAACGCCGTGCCAATTGGAAAGCCGCTACCCCCACCGTGGTAGAATGCTCCAATTGCCATCAGCCCAAACTGCCCCATCGAGCGTGTCCGAATTGTGGGTATTATAAAAGTCGTTCGGTTTTTCTGCCAAAAGAATCTTGAGACGCTTTTCCCACCATTGATTTATAATCGTTTCATGGCTTAGCATATCTCAAACACGGATGTCAATCCGGAGAGCAAAGTGGTAAAAATTGCTTTAGACGCAATGGGGGGCGATAACGCCCCTCACGATGTCGTGCACGGTGGGATCGAAGCGGCACGGCTGAGCAAATCCCGTTTCGAGGTAGTGCTGGTCGGCGAAGAACAAGTGATCCGCAAAGAGATGGCGCGCCATTTCCGCATTCACGATCTGCCCATCTCGGTGGTGCATGCTTCCGAGACCATTCAGATGGACGAGGAGCCAGTGATCGCCGTCAAGCAAAAAAAAGATTCCTCCATGGCTGTGGCTATGGCGCTGCAGAAAAAGGGAAAAGTGGCTGCGGTGGTCAGCGCAGGCAATACCGGCGCTCTGATGGCGACCGCTCTGTTCACGCTCAAACGCATGGAGGGCGTGCGGCGTCCGGCTCTGGGAACGATTATGCCTTCGGAAAACGGCCGTGCCATCCTGCTGGATGTGGGCGCCACAGTGGACTGTCGGCCTGACGATCTGCTCAAATTCGCCATCATGGGCAGCATCTATTTCTCCCAAATATACAACGAGAGCAAGCCCCGCGTCGGCCTGCTCAACATCGGTCATGAAGCGATGAAGGGGAACGAACTGACGCTAAAGGCGTATTCGCTGCTCTCCGCGGCGCCGATCCATTTTGTCGGCAACGTGGAAGGCGGCGGCATTCTGCACGGGGATGCGGATGTGGTGGTGTGCGACGGCTTTACCGGCAACGCGGTGCTCAAATTCGGTGAAAGCCTGTTGTCTATTTTTAAAAGCAGCATCCGCAAATTAACGCGTAAATATATTCTCTCTCAGCTAGGCGCCGTTCTGATGAAACCCACCTTTGACGGCATTCGCAAGCTGTTCGATTACCAGGAATATGGCGGCGCGCCGTTCCTCGGCGTGCAAGGCATCTGCATCAAGGCCCACGGACGGTCCACGCCCAAGGCGATCAAGAATGCGGTTCTGGTCGCCTATAAAATGGCCGCCGGCAATGTTACGCAAAAGATCTCTGATGAAATCAAGCAGTTGTCCATTGATTTGCCGTCAGAGTCTTCCTAAGTTTGCTCAGGTCCGGGATCCATCCACCCCTGCTTGAGTGATACGCCCCTGCCTGTTCCGCCGGCTCTGCGCCATGCGCCGACCGTGCTTGCCGACGTTTCAGGGATGGGCGAAGTACATGGTTTTTAAGCAGGAGGTTGGTTTTGGCATCAAAACCCCATTCGATGATTCTCGGAACCGGCGCTGCAATACCCGGCAGAGTGCTGACTAATCACGATCTGGAAAAAATGGTGGATACCAGTGATGCCTGGATTCGTGAACGCACCGGCATTGAAGAGCGGCGCCTGATCGAGGAGGGACGGTTCACATCGGACCTGTGCACGGATGCGGCGCGGATGGCGTTGTCCGATGCCGGCCTGCAGGCGGTGGATTTGGACATGATCATCGTGGCCACGATTTCCGGCGATGTGGGCTTTCCGGCCACAGCTTGCTATGTGCAGAAAAATATCGGCGCAATCAACGCCGCGGCCTTTGATGTCTCCGCCGCCTGTTCGGGCTTTCTTTACGGCTTGTCGATTGCCGATGCGTTCATCGGCTCTGCGGCCTGCCGCCATGTTCTGGTCATCGGCGGCGAAACGTTGTCGCGGATGACCGACTACTCTGACCGCAATACCTGTGTCCTGTTCGGCGACGGCGCCGGAGCTGTGGTGATGACGCCGTCGAACGGCCGGGCCGGCCTTTTAGGGACTATGATCGGTTCCGACGGCCGTTATGCGGATCTCCTATATATGCCCGGATTCGGCACCAAAAACCCGCCCTCCCTTGAATCCGTAAAAGCCGGATATCAGTTCATCAAAATGGAAGGCCGGGAGGTGTTCAAACAGGCGGTGACCGCCATGGGCGAAGCGGCGACCAGAATTCTGCATCAGGCCGGCTTGAGTTCCGATCAGGTGGATCTGCTGATCCCGCATCAGGCGAACCTGCGCATCATCGAGGCGACTGCCAAAAAGCTCAGCATCCCCATGGAGCGGGTCTTTATCAATCTGGCCAAGTACGGCAACACCTCTGCGGCTTCGATCCCCATTGCGCTGGATGAAGCAAGACGCATGGGAAGGTTGAACCAGGGGCAGGTCGCGGTGATGGTCGCATTCGGCGGCGGATTGACATGGGCTTCAGCAGCGGTCCGGTTCTAGCCGGGCGTTGTTCATCACACAAGGCGCCGCAGTCGGTTCGGCGAAGGTTTTCTCCGCGCAGTCGGGCAGCCTTTCGAAGTAGATGGGCAGGATATGGAAAAAAGGGCCTTTATATTTCCCGGACAGGGATCGCAGAGCGTCGGCATGGGACAGGATCTCTTCGCCGCCTATGAGAGCGTCCGTTCGCTGTATCAGAGGGCAGAGGAGATACTTGGCTTTGATCTGGCAAAGATCAGTTTTACCGGACCGGAAGAACTTTTACGCCAGACGCGCTATACCCAGCCCGCACTTTATGTGCACAGCTTCGCTTTATATACCCTGTTGCGGGACCGGGGGCTGCAGGCGCAGGTGGTGGCCGGGCATAGCCTTGGCGAGTTGACGGCGCTTACAGCCGCAGGCGCTTGGGATTTTGAACAAGGGCTCCGCGTTGTGCATCATCGCGCCGAGTTGATGCAATCAGCCGGCCAGCGCTACCCCGGCGCCATGGCCGCGATTCTCGGTCTGCAGGTTCAGCGTGTCGAAGAGCTGTGCGCCGGGATAGAGGCCGAATTTCCTGTAGTGCCTTCCAACTACAATGCGCCGGATCAGGTGGTGATCTCCGGTCCTCAGGCTGGTGTAGAGGCCGCCATGGCTCTGGCGCTGCAGGCCGGCGCCAAGAGAGCGCTGGCGCTCAAGGTGAGCGCAGCCTTTCATTCGCCCCTGATGGAGCCGGTCAAGCGCGAATGGGCACAGGCTTTAAAGGACGTCGTCATTCATCCGCCGGCGCTGCCGGTTTATTGCAACGTCACGGCGCAGCCGGTTCAGGATCCGGAGCAGCTCAGACTTTTACTGGAAGAACAGCTGGTGCGACCTGTGCAATGGACGGGTTCCATCGAGGCCATGCTCAACGATGGGGTAAGCGATTTTTTAGAGATCGGCAGCGGCACGGTGCTGAGCGCGCTGGTGCGCAAGATCAACCGGCAATGCCGGATCGATCATGCATCCGGACTGGCGGACCTGGCCGCGCTGGACGCTTTGAGAATTCAGGCCTGACAGGAGTCTGCCGGGCTGCAAGCCAGGAGAAAAAAAATTTGTTGATCCTTGAAAATAAAACTGCTATTGTAACAGGGGGCGGTCGAGGAATCGGGCGCGCGTGCAGTCTGAAACTGGCGCAGGCCGGCGCCCGACTGGTGGTTGCGGATATGGATTCGCAAAGCGCGGAGGAGACGGCCGGTGAAATTCGTCGGTTGAACCGGCAGGCCGTCGCTCTGTCTATCGACGTCAGCAAACAGGAGGATGCGGATCGACTGGCGGCTGAAACTCTTCAGCATTTTGCCCGCATCGACATTTTGGTGAACAACGCAGGCATCGCGCGGGACAATCTGCTGCTGCGCATGGATGAGAAAGAGTGGAGCGCGGTCCTCACGGTCAATCTGACCGGCGTCTATCACTGCATGAAGGCAGTGACTCGGCCCATGCTCAAGCAGCGCAGTGGGAAAATCATCAACATGGCCTCGGTGGTCGGACTGATGGGAAATGCCGGTCAGGCCAACTATGCAGCTTCGAAAGCCGGCGTAATCGGCCTGACTAAATCGGCGGCCAAAGAACTCGGCTCGCGCAACATCCAAGTCAACGCCGTAGCGCCGGGCTACATTGACACCGAGATGACCCGGAATCTGCCCCAGGCCGCTCGGGACGCTTTTTTAAAATTGATTCCGCTTGAGCGCGCCGGCACGCCGGATGAAGTGGCCGACATCGTGTTATTTCTTGCCAGTCCGTCCTCCGATTACATCACCGGTCAGGTGATACAGGTGGACGGCGGCATGGTCATGTAAAACAGAATGCAATCATTTTAACCAGCCTAAATTAAACGAGGAGGTTACTCACATGGCTCTTGAAGAACGGGTAAAAAAGATCATCGTCGATCAATTGGGCGTCGATGAAAAAGAGGTCACACCGGAAGCATCCTTTATCGATGATCTGGGCGCTGATTCTTTGGATACGGTCGAACTGGTGATGGCGTTTGAGGAAGAGTTCGGCATCGAAATCCCTGACAGCGAAGCGGAAAAAATGGCTTCCGTCGGTGATGCGCTCAAATACTTGAAAGAAAAGTTGGGCGACAATTAGCATTCATTGGTAAACAGACAGGGGCTTTGGCAAAAGGCGACTTTACCAAAGCCCTTTTGTCGTAACACAGCGGCCGAACGCCGTGTTCATGATACCAACGAGGAAGGGTATGGAACCCAAACGCGTCGTGGTGACAGGCATGGGGATCGTCAGTTCATTGGGACTGACCGTAGAGGACTTTTGGACCAACCTGAGGGCTGGAAAAAACGGCATCTCGGCGATCACGCAGTTCGATGCCTCCGGTTACGCCACCCGGTTCGCCGGTGAAATTCGTGATTTGGACGTCGAACGGTTTCTGGATCGCAAGGACGCCCGCCGTATGGACCGATTCACTCAATTGGCCATGATCGCTGCACAGGGCGCGGTGAACCATTCGGGCATTCGCTGGGACCAGGTGGACCGTGAGCAATACGGCGTGGTGGTCGGTTCCGGCATCGGCGGCATGCAGGTGTTTGAAAAAGAATGCCGCGTTCTGTATGAAAAAGGACCGGACCGCATCAGTCCTTTTTTTATCCCCATGTTGATTCCGGACATTGCCGCCGGCCGCATCTCCATTGCGTACGGGCTCAAAGGCGTCAACTATGCAACGGTTTCCGCCTGCGCCACTTCCGCCCATGCGCTGGCCATTGCCTGGAACCACATTCGTTTCGGCGATGCCCTGGGCATTATCGCCGGCGGCGGTGAAGCGCCGATCACGCCCATCGGCGTGGCGGCCTTTAACGCCCTGCGCGCCCTGTCCACGCGCAACGACGATCCGGAACATGCCAGCCGGCCTTTTGATCTGCACCGCGACGGCTTTGTGATGGCGGAAGGCAGCGGCATGCTGCTCCTGGAAGAACTGGAACACGCGCGCCGGCGCGGCGCTAAAATTCACGCCGAAATCGTGGGCGCCGGCATGACCGCGGACGCCTTTCACATCACAGCGCCGGACAACGACGGCGACGGCGCCAGCCGTTCCATGCGGATCGCCTTGCGCCATGCCGGCGTTCAGCCGGAACAGGTCGAGTACATCAACGCTCATGGCACTTCTACGCCGCTGAACGACAAGACCGAAACCCTGGCTATCAAAAAAGTGTTCGGCGACCATGCTTATCATCTGGCGGTCAGCTCCACCAAGTCCATGCTGGGTCACCTGCTCGGAGCTTCCGGCGCGGTGGAAGCCATCGCCACCGTGCTGTGCATCCAACAGGCAACCGCCCATCCCACTATCAATTATCAGACACCGGATCCAGATTGCGATCTCAATTATGTGGTGCATGGCGCTCAGCCGTTGGACATCACCTACGCACTTTCCAATTCGTTCGGTTTCGGCGGCCATAACGTCAGTCTGCTCTTTAAAAAATATTGCGAATAGGCGCGTGGCATCATGGCGGTTATTTTTAAAGAACTGTTCAATCGGTTTTTCGGCAAGATCGGCAAGACCTATCCGCCGGATACCGAAGAGCTGTGCCGAAGGTTGGACTATCATTTTTCCGATGCGTCGTTGCTGGTTCATGCGCTCAAGCATCGCTCCTATTTGGTGGTTACCGGCGAAGATCGGCTGCACTCCAACGAGCGGCTCGAACTCCTGGGCGATGCGGTGCTGGGGCTGCTGGTGACTGAATATTTGTATAAAAAGTTTCCGGATGAAGAGGAAGGGGTGTTGACCAATTACAAATCCCTGCTGGTGAACCGCTCCAGCCTGGCGCGCGTGGCCTGCAAGTTCAATTTGGGCGATTACCTGTTGATGAATGAGGCGGAGGAAAAATCCGGCGGTCGCACACGGGTCTCCATTCTCTCCGACGCCCTGGAAGCCCTGCTCGGCGCCATTTATCTGGACGGCGGCCTGGAGATCGCCCGCCGCATCATCAACGAGCATATCGGCCGGGGCCTGGAGGAACTGCTCGCTGAAGGCGCCATGCAGAATTTCAAAAGCGAATTGCTCGAGTTTTGCCAACGGGAGAACCTGCAAGGCCCCCATTATGCAGTGGAAGCGGAGCAGGGGCCGGATCATAACAAAACCTTTACTGTGGCTGTAACCATCAACCATGAAAAACGAGGTATGGGCGTCGGCCGTTCGAAAAAGATCGCCGAGCAGATGGCGGCCAAGGAAGCGCTGCTGCGCATGAAAGCCGAGTGAGGTGAAAGAGGAACTATGAATTATTTTTTGAGCGAGGAACAGATCGCCCTGCGCGACCTGGCGCGGGAATTCAGTCAGGGCAAAATCGCCCCTGTCGCCGCAGAGTACGATCAGAAAGCCGAGTTTCCCTGGCCCATCGTCAAAGACATGGCCCGGATGGATTTTTTTCGGTTGTGGATTCCGGCTGACTATGAAGGCATGGACGCCGGCGTCATGAGTCTGGTGCTGGTGACCGAAGAGTTCAGCAAAGCGTGCGGCGGCATCGCCCTGGCCCTGGCCGGCACGGCCCTGGGAACATTTCCCATCCTGATCGCCGGCACCGAGGAACAGAAGAAAAGAACCCTTCCCCTTCTGGCAAGCGGTGAAGCGCTCGCCGCGTTTTGTCTCACGGAGCCGGAGGCTGGTTCTGATGCCGGCGCCATCCAGACCACTGCCCGGCGCGACGGCGATGACTATGTTCTTAACGGCACCAAACATTTCATCACCAACGGCGGCGTCGCCCGCTATTATACCGTCATCGCTTCCACCGATCCTTCTCGCGGCAGTCGCGGCGCCACTGCCTTCCTGGTGGAGGAGGGAACCCCGGGGCTGATCTTTGGCAAAAAAGAGGACAAGATGGGCATCCGTGCCTCTGCCACGTGCGAGGTGGTATTCCAGGATTGCCGAGTCCCCAAAGCCAATCTGCTGGGCAAGGAAGGTCAGGGTTTCATGATCGCGATGAAAACCCTGGACCGGTCGCGGCCGGGGGTGGCGGCACAGGCTCTTGGCATCGCGGCCGGCGCCTTTGACCATGCGGTGCGCTATGCGCGCACCCGGCGTCAATTCGGCGTCAGCATCGCCTCTTTTCAGGCCATTCAATTCATGCTGGCGGATATGGCCACAGAGATCGAGGCGGTGCGCAGCCTGGTCTATGCCACGGCACGCATGATCGATGCAGGGGAAAAGGATTTTGCCCGCGAATCCGCCATGTGCAAAGTCAAGGCAGGGGACGTGGCCATGAAGGTCGCCACCGATGCGGTGCAGATCTTTGGCGGTTACGGTTACATGAAAGATTATCCCATTGAAAAGTATATGCGCGATGCCAAGATCACGCAGATCTACGAAGGCACCAATCAGATTCAACGCAACGTCATCGCACGCCATGTCATCAAAGAGAGCGCCAGCCTCTGAGCCATAAAGCCCGATTCGTTCGGGCTTTTTTCTTCCTTTCTCATGTTTCTGCATGCACCTCCCCACTTTCGCTGGCCGTCCTCGTCTTTCTGGGCCGACGGTGTGATCCGTTTCATCCCTGATCCACAGGACGTTGGGACCTGCCCCGCCTTTTTTGCCGAATGTGCCTGTCCCTTTGCGGCCGCCGGGCCTCGTCGGCCTATCAGCCGGTCCATTCTGCAGTGAACGCACTGGACCATTGCGTGGTTGTGATTTATTTCTTACATTAGGTTTGCCAGAGTCACTGGCAGTGGCATACTCATCGTACTATCCGGCCAACCGATATGGAAGAGGATCTTTATTTCACCATCAAACAGGCGGCGGAAGCGGCGCAGAAAATCAAAAGCTCCCGTTTTATCGGCCGGGTCTTTTCGATCTCTGATCGTGATGCAGCGGAATTCGAGCTGACGCGCCTGCGCAAGCGCGAGTACGACGCCACTCACCACTGTTACGCCTGGCGGCTGGGAATTGGCAGTCAGGAGCACAGCCGGTTCTCCGACGACGGCGAGCCAGCCGGTACAGCGGGCCGGCCGATCCTGCAGGCGCTTCTGACCGCAGAGGTGACCGATGTCCTTTTGGTGGTGACTCGTTATTTCGGCGGTATTAAATTAGGGACCGGCGGGCTGGCCAGAGCGTACGGCCAGGTCGCCGCCGAAGTGGTGGCCCGCGCAGGCCGGCGCGAGGTGCACCTACTGGATGAGCTGCTGCTGGTGGCGCCCTATGAGCTCTACGGTCTAGTGCAACATCAGGTGGAAAAATTCGGCGGCAAGATCAGCGAGAGCGACTTTGATCAACAGGTAACGCTGCGGATCATGGTCCGCAAGAGTCTTGTCGAACCCTTCAAGATCCAGATCGTCGATGCGTCGGACGGCAGAATCAAAGTGGAGGACAGGAGATGAAATGTTATAAATGCCAATTTGAGATTGTCATGGATCGCAAGGTGTTCCGTCAGGACACCTGCCCTCGATGCGATAGCTATCTGCGCTGCTGTCTGAATTGCCGTTTCTATGATAAGGTGGCTTATCATGAATGCCGGGAATCCCAGGCCGATCTGGTCCGCGACAAGGAGATCGCCAATTTCTGCGACTATTTTGAGCCGCTGGTGGAGAAAAAAGAAATAGACGCTGCGGCCATGGCGCGGAAAAAGCTGGAAGCCTTATTCAAAAAGCCGGAATAGCGGAGGCGTCGACGTCGATAAGCGAAAGACATAACCCCTGTCGCGAGGGTAGGATATATGGCCTGCGCACAGGTCAGGGGGGAAGGGATCAGAACATACCCGGCAGAGAGACCGGGGCATCGGTATGTCTTTTGCCGAGGATCAGACGGATGTCGTACTGCGTGCGCAGAGCAAGATAATCGGCCTGTTCCAACAGGGTTTGACATTTGATGAAATCTTCATAGCCGGCGACGTCGTAAAAACCGATGAACGACCAGTCCTCATCGGCCTGATGGGAGAGCCCCTTATCGGTGGTGGAGAATCCCCCGGCGAACTGGGCGATTCGGCCCCACGCTTCGTTCACCGCATGCCAGGACTTTTCTAATTGTTGCAGCACAGCCGCCTGTTTATCCGGCGCCAGTTCCAGCAGGCGGGTAAAGCCAGCCTGACGACGGCGAACCGCGACGAGCATGCGGTGGTGCAACTCTTTATGCGGCTGAACGCTTTGCCACGCTTTACGTATGGCCGGATGGACGTTGTACAGCAACAGCGCGATGAATCCGGCCAGCAGCAGCCATTGAATAAATGACATAGGGTTTCCTCCAGGCTGGTTTAAGATATTTCTTTTAGCAGCAACCTGCAAGTATTTTTTATTTTCCGCCTTGCTTTCCATTGATTTTCTCGCTAAATTAATCAAAAATAGGTTCATTCTGTCTCCAGGCAGCTTTTGTCCATATCACCAGGGTGGGGCGGATCTTTGACAATCCATCTGCTGGCATGGTTATTGAACGCCTTGAAACGCGTCGTAAAGCCCGAGTACCATAAGAGCTAACTCTTTTATTATGATGGGTGACGCGCTTCGGGCCCATCAGCCGGCGGCACTTTTTTGTGACAGGTGTCCTTTACTGGTACACCTGTCGGCGAGTTGTTGATAAACGCAGTTTGCAGCCGGTTGGGATTTGGTCAATGCGGTGAAGGGCAAATCGTTGCAAAAAGCGCTGGAAATAAGCAAAAAAATCTGTATGCTGGGCTCCTTCGGCGTTGGAAAATCGAGTCTGGTCCGCCGTTTCGTCTATGATCTTTTCGATGAAAGATATTTGACAACCATCGGCGTGCAAATCAGTCATCGGTCTTTGCTTAAAAGGATGTCCGCATCCAGCAGAAATCCGGTGAACCTCAAGTTGATTTTATGGGATCTGGCGCATATCGATACCATGAACGATGTCATTAAAACCTATTTTCGCGGAAGTCACGGCGCTGTGGTGGTTTACGACATCACCCGCCCGGAAAGTTTTGATCGCACCGCGGAGTTTTTACTGCCTTTCCGCGAGATCAATCCCAGCAGCCCGGTGATCTTTGCGGTCAACAAATGCGATCTTTTGTCGCCGAATCATGCCAATTATGGGCTGTTTTTGGAAAAGACCAAGCTCTTCAACGGCGGCTCGTGCCTGTTCACCAGTGCGCGGACCGGTGAACGAGTGGAGGAGGCTTTTCATCAACTCGCAACTCTTATACTGGAGGCGGATGGCAGGTGACCGAGTTGTATGAGAAAATTCTTTCCGAGAAAAAGATCGCCTACGCCGTTTTTTCCTCCCAGTATTTTGTGGAAGAGCACAGCCGTTATTTTGTCAAGCTAATGGAGCGCCCCGTGACTCGGGGCGTTACCGTTTTGTGGGATCTTTTTCCCGAGCTGGTCGGCAGTGAAGATCAGGTGGAGGGCGTGCTGCAGGGAAAACAGCGGCGCTTCACCCTGGAAAAAATCAGTAAATTTACCGAACAGGTCAAGCTGCGCTATTACAATCTGATCCTTTTGCCGTTCAAAAAGGCCGGCGTCAATCAGATCTTGTGCATCATGAACGACACCACTTTTGAGACGTCGTTGGAGCAGCGCATCCAGCAGCAGCAGCATGAGATCAAATTGCTGGAATCCACCTTGACCAGCGCCATCCCGCCGCTCAGCAGCGGTCTGGTCGGTGATTCGCCCAAGATCGAGATCGTGCGCAAATTCATCACCAAGATTGCGGATATCAAAAGCACCATGATCCTGCTCGAGGGCGAGACCGGAACCGGGAAAAATCTGGTGGCGCGCATGATCCATAACCAATCGGCTCTGGCCAAATCGCCGTTTATCGAGGTCAATTGCGCCTCTATCCCCGCCACGCTGATCGAGTCCGAAATCTTTGGTTATGAGCGGGGCGCATTTACCAACGCCACCAGCTCTAAACACGGTCTGCTCGAGGAGGCGGATGGCGGCACGTTTTTTCTCGATGAGATTTCGGAACTGCCGGTGGCGCTGCAGAGCAAATTTCTTTCCTTCCTGGAGAACAAGACCTTTCGTCGACTGGGCAGCACGCTGGAGCGCACCGTCAGCGTGCGCATCATCGCCGCCACCAATCACAATCTGCTGCAGGCGGTGGAACGGGGCGAATTCCGCCAGGATCTGTTCTTTCGCCTGAACGTTGTCAGCCTCAGGCTGCCGTCGCTGCGGGAGTTGGGGACTGATATCATTTCCATCGCAGACCATTTTATCCACATCTATGCCTTTGATTTCAAGAAAAAAACCCTGCGGCTCAGCGAGGCGGCTCAGCAAAAACTGCTCAGTTACCATTGGCCGGGCAATGTCCGCGAACTGCGCAACGTCATCGAACGCGCCGTCATTTTCGCCGACGGCGAAGAGATCGAACCAGACCATATCGTGCTGGTGGAAGAACCGAAAATAGAGGCGCTATCCCCCGAACGCCCGCTGTTGCCTGATGCCGCCACCAGTTTGTACGAGATGGAAAAGGAGATCATCCAGCGCGCACTGAAGCAGGCCAAGGGCAATCAGACCCGAGCCGCTCGCGCTCTGGGGCTGACGCTGGATACTTTACGATATCGCATCAAAAAGTATCGCATTCATCTTTAGCCTATGGCGCGAGGCGGTCGGGAGCTGCGGTTTCAACGTACCGCTCTTCCTGATCGCGGCCATTCTAGCGTGGCGGGATTCTTAAATATCCTGCACGCTATTTTTTTTATTCATCATTTTATCAGCAGGATTCATCAACCAGAGGAATGACTGTGACTGAATCATTATCCCGTTCCTTTTGCATGATCGGACATGCACATATCGACCCGGTCTGGCGCTGGAACAGAACCGAAGGCGTTGCCGAGGTGTTGTCAACCTTTCGATCTGCAATCGATCGTTTGCGCGAATTCCCTGAAACAGCGTTCATCGCCAGTTCCGCTCAATTCTATGAATGGGTGCTGCAGACGGATCCTGCTCTGTTCGCGGACATTCAAGGCATGGTTCAGGCGGGCCGCTGGAATCTCGTCGGCGGATGGTGGGTGGAGGCGGACGTCAACATTCCAGATGGCGAATCCCTGGTCCGCCAGGGGCTGTACGGCCAGCGGTTTTTTCAGCGCCATTTCGGCCGCAAAGCCCGCTGCGGCTTTTCCCCCGACACCTTCGGCCATCCGCACACGCTGCCGCAGATCCTGGCCGGACAGGACCTGCCGGTTTATTTTTTCATGCGACCGGATTCTCTGGAAAAGCCCGGACTGCCGGGATTGATCTTTCGCTGGCAAAGCCCGGACGGCGCAGAGATCCTCGCCTTCCGCATTCTGCAATCTTACAACGCGGATGAGAGCGAGTTGGAGCCCCGCCTGGCCGCCTTTGCCGGTTATGACGATTTGTCCTATCCGGTGTTCTATGGCGTCGGCAATCACGGCGGCGGCCCGACCAAAGCGACGATCAAAAAGATTCAAGATTTGATGCAAACCCATCCGAACATCCGCTTCTCTTCTCTGGACGCCTACGTTCGCGAGATCGAACGCCTGGGCTGTACCTGGCCGTTGGTCATGGATGAGCTTCATAATCACAGCCGCGGCTGCTATTCTGCGCACAGCGGCATCAAGCTGCAGCTCCACCGAGCCGAAAACGCTCTGCTGACCGCGGAAAAAATGCAATGGATCTGCGCGCAGTCATTACCAGGCGCCCCGGTTCGGTTGTTGACCGCGGCGTGGGAAAAGGTGTTGTTCAATCAATTCCACGATATTCTGTGCGGAACCAGCATCGAGTCCGCCTACGACGACAGCTGCGCTGACTTGGCCGCGGCTGAGAATGAAGCGGCAGAATGCGTGTCGCTCGTCTGCCGCCGGGTGGTGCAGACCATCGCCACCGACGCCTTTCCGCCGCAGGCGTCTCCTTTTGTGCTGTTCAACCCTCACGCTTTTTCAGTCCATGAATGGACGGAAGTGGAGATGCAGCGGCCGCTGTGCAGCGAACGCCCTGCGCTCCTCGACTCCGCCGGCGACGAGATCCCCTATCAGGAGATCCCAACGGCTGCGGTGCATGTTCCTGATCGCATTCGTCTGCTGTTCCGCGCTTCCCTGCCCCCCATGGGCTACAGGACTTGGGCCGTAGATTTCAATCGCACGGCCGCACCATCGCGCTCCGGCGTTTCCTGCGTCGATGGCGTTTTGCAAAACGACATCCTGGCGGTCACCTTTAACCCATCGACGGGATTCATCGAATCGCTCTATGACAAGAACCTAGGCCGAGAATATCTTTCCGGCCCTGCGGCCGCCGCTCTGGTGCTGGAGGATAGGGATGATACCTGGGGTCATCAAACCTTGGCCTATGATCAAGTTATCGGATGTTTTGAACAGCCGCAATTTATCGTTTTGGAAAAAGGCCCGGAGCGCTGCCGCCTGCAGATTTCCTGGCGCTATGCCGATTCGCGGCTGGTGCAAAGGTTCTCTCTGACACGGGACAGCCGCCACATCGACGTCCGCGTCCGCCTTCATTGGGGTGAGGCGCACAAAATGCTCAAGCTCTCCTTCGCTACTGTGATGTGCGACGGCGTTGCTACCTTTTCAGCCCCTTTTGGATTCATCGCCCGACCCATGAACGGAGAGGAACAGCCTGGACAGGGCTGGGTCGACATCAGCGGCCGTGATCAGCAGGGCGCCTTCGGCTTCAGCCTATTGAGCGAGGGCAAATACGGCTATAGCGTTTTGCCCGGAGAGATCCGCTTGACGGTGCTGCACAGCCCCATCTGGTCGCATCATCACCCTCTGCTCTTTTCTCCGGAGGATGGCTATGAACCCATGGAACAGGGAATGCACACCTTTCATTACCGCATGATCGCGCATGAGGGCGATTGGCGCGATGCCGGCATTCCCAATCAGGCCCTGGCTTTTGCCCAAACGCCGGTCCTGGTGCCGACCCATCGCCACTCGGGGTCCCTCCCTGCCAGCTGTTCCACGGTGCAGATCGATGCGGCGAACGTCGCTGTGGTGGCGATCAAGCCGGCGGAGAATGGCGAGGGATTCATCCTGCGCTGTCTGGAAACCAACGGCAAAGAAACAAACGCCCGCCTGTATCTGCCCACGATCGGACGGGAAACGGACGTGCACTTTCGGCCAGGTGAACTCAAAACTTTTTTCATACCCGTTCAGGCGACCCAGGCGATCACAGAGGTCAATCTGCTTGAAGAGCCGACGGGTTGATCGTGATCCGGCCTGAACGCCTCTTACAGAGGTTTATTCTCCTTGCCTGTTTGCGGAAATTTTTCTATTTTACTGCCTTGCCGGACAGCGGCCGCTGTTTCTGAACGGTTGCCGCTTTGTTCGATGGATCGAAGAACCTCAACGGCTGATCGTAGGGCCTTGGAACGGGAGAACGAAATGCATAAAAAATATTATTCTCTCTTTGCTGGAATTTTTCTATGTTTCCTGTTCATGGAAACGGCGGCTGCGCAGCCGCTGTTGCTCCGCGACCAGCAGGTGGTGGTGACCCTGGGGAACAGCATTACCGAGGGCGGCGAGTCGCCGGAAGGGTATGTCTCCCTCATGCGCAAAGCTCTGGAGGTTCTCTATCCGGAGATGACCGTCTTCATCATCAACGCAGGGATCAGCGGCCACAAATCGACGGATATGTATGATCGTTTTGACGCAGACGTGCTGCGCTGGCAGCCGCACTGGGTGACCATCAGCGTAGGGGTCAACGACGTGTGGCATGGTTTTTACGACAACCACCCCAAGGGGGACGGTCCGCGAGGCGTTCCCTTGCCGGTCTACCGGGAAAAGGTGACCGCCATGGTGCAGCGGGCTCAGCGTCACAACGCCCGCGTCGCTCTGTTCACCGCAACGGTCATTAAGGAAAATCTCAACAGCGCGGAAAACCAAAAGCTGGTCTCCTACAATCAGGCGATTCGGGACATTGCGAAAAAATATAAATGCGTGCTGGTGGATCAGGACGCCGTCTGCCGTCGCGTGCTGCTGCCGCTGCAGAGGCCGGACATGGCGGATCGCGGCATCTTGACCAGCGACGGCGTTCACATGCTGCCGGCAGGCAATTGGCTGATGGCCAGAACCTGCCTCATCGCGCTGGGCGTTGAGGAAAGCCGTTTGGATGCGGCCAAACCGTTGATAGAAAGTCTGGTGACAAAAGACCAGCAGGCTTTGCAGAAGAGCCTGGAACGCTATAGTGCGCAGAATCATGAATTGATCTTTGCCTCTCAGCCAGGCAAACGGGTGGTGTTCTACGGTTCTTCCTCAGTCGCTGCCTGGCCTTTGCATAAGGATTTTCCTCGGTCGCCGCTGTTGAATCGCGGCATCGGCGGCGAAACCACCCGGCAGCTCTGGTTGCGGTTTAGGCAGGATGTGCTGCAGCTCGATCCAACCGGCGTGATTATTTTTTTGGGCAGTGCGAATGATTTCTGGCCGGAGCACCGCATGTGCCCAGGCCATACTTTGGCCAATCTCAGCCGTATGGTGCGCATGGCCCGGAGTAAAAACATCAAGGTGGCGGTGGGCGCCGTCATGCCGGTGAACGATTACCTGCCGGGCATGAACGTTCTCGCCTCTCATCCGATTGAGAGGGTGCAGCAGCTGAATCGACAGATCAAGGAATTCTGCGCCGACCAGCAGATTCCGTTCATCGATTTTTATTCCAGCGTGGCGGACGAGTCCGGCAAATTGCGCCAGGACTATAGCGATGACGGCATGCATTGCAACCGTAAAGGCTATGACGCCTGGAAGCCGCTGGTCGAGGATGTGTTAACTCTGTGGGAGATTCGATAAACCTTTTATGGAGGCCCCATGCGACGAATTTTTGCAAGCATCGCGATAATGATTCTAAGCCTCTGCACGTATATTCAAGGAAGGCCGACCATGCAAAGTCCGGATTTAATTTTGATGCCTTATCCGGCTGAGGTTCAAATCGAGCCTGGAGTCTTTCGCCTCAGCGATGATTTTCGCATCGCGGTGGAGGGAGCGGTCACGCCCCGGTTGGAGCGGGCGATCGTACGTGCCCGGCAACGGTTGGCCGGACGGACCGCGCTTTTTTTCACCTGCAACGAGATCAGCCGCGACGGTTTGGGCGAAGGCCAAGGATTGGTCGTTCGTTGTGAAAGAGCCGGACGTCTGGTGGTGAACGAGGATGAGTCCTATCGTTTGGCCGTGTCCGCCGGCGGCATCCGCCTGGAGGCCCGCACCGACATAGGCGGACTGCACGGATTGGAGACTCTGCTGCAGCTGCTGCAGGCGGATGAGAACGGCTTCTTTTTTCCTGCGGTTTCGATTCAGGACCAACCACGGTTCCCCTGGCGAGGGCTGTTGATCGATGCCTGCCGGCACTGGATGCCGGTGGACGTGATTTTGCACAATCTCGACGCCATGGCCGCAGCCAAACTCAATGTGCTGCACTGGCATCTGAGCGAGGATCAGGGCTTTCGCGTCGAAAGCAAATTGTTCCCCAAACTGCATCAGCTCGGATCAGATGGTCTGTATTACACCCAGGAGCAGATAAGGGAGATCATCGGGATTGCCGCGGACCGCGGCATACGAGTGGTTCCTGAATTCGATATGCCGGGGCACGCCACTTCCTGGTTCGTGGGCTATCCTCATCTGGCCTCGGCCGCCGGGCCTTTCAAGATCGAGCGTCGGTACGGGGTGATGGATCCGGTGATGGATCCCACCAAGGAGACCACTTACGAGTTTTTAGAAGCCTTCTGGCGCGAGATGACCGCCCTGTTCCCCGATGAATACGTGCACATCGGCGGCGATGAAAACAACGGAAAAATGTGGAACGCCAACGCCGAGATTCAGGCGTTCAAACAGGCTAACAACCTGGCGGACAACCATGCGCTGCAGGCGTATTTCAACAACCGCTTGTACAAGATTTTGACGCGGTATCAAAAAAAGCTGGTGGGTTGGGATGAGATTCTGCATCCGGATATGCCCAATAACAGCGTCATTCACTCCTGGCGCGGCACCCAAGCCCTGGTGGAGGCCGCACAAAAGGGATATATGAGCATTCTTTCCAACGGCTATTACATCGACCTGTGTCAATCCGCCGCTTTTCATTACCTCAACGATCCCATTCCAGCCGGTTCGCAAATGACGCAAGACGAGCGCAAACGGGTGTTGGGCGGTGAAGCCGCCATGTGGTCGGAGATCGCGACGAAAGAGACGGTGGATTCGCGCATTTGGCCGAGAACTCTGGCCATCGCCGAACGATTATGGTCGCCCGCGGAACGTTGCGACGTCGACGATATGTACCGGCGTATGGAAAGGATCAGCGTACAGCTGGAGGAATTGGGCCTGTTGCACCTCAAGAACAGTGCGATGATGCTGCGTCGTCTGGCCGCCGGCCAAGATCCTGAGGCCGCGCAAAATCTGCTGGAATGGCTGGCGCCGGTGCAGGGATATTACCGCACCGACCATACGCCCTACACCTCTTTTTCCCCGTTTACGCGCATGGTGGACGCAGCGCCCCCCGAATCCCTGCCCGCACGCCGTTTTGCCCGATTGGTGGACGCCTATTTGGAGGAACGCAAACCGGGTGATCGCGATGCCTTGTTGAAAGTGATGGACGGCTGGGAGAGCAATCATGACGCGCTGGTGCGCTTGATCAAAAAAGCGCCGGCTCTCCGCGAGGTCGAGCCCACTTCCGCCATTCTGCAGCAACTCGGCCGCGCCGGTCGGGAGGCGGTTTCATATTTCGGTAAAAAGCAAAAACCCACGGCCGCCTGGTCCGCCAGACAGAAAGAGCTGATCGCCGCAGCGCAAAAGCCGAACGCCGAGCTGTTAATTCCCGTTGCCGGCGCCATGGAGAAATTGTTCAACGCTGCAGCCCAATAAAGGCGCGTCGATGCACACACACCCATTCCGAGCCATCGCCATTGCCTCAGTTTCGAATCTCGAAGGAGCCATGTATGAAGTTAGATTTCACCCGCATGACCAAATTGGCAGAGGGAAAAACCAAAGCGATCTACGCGAATCCGCAGGATGTCAAAACCGTCTATATGGTTTTCAAGGACGACATTACCGCGGGAGACGGCGTCAAGCATGATGTGATTCCGGGCAAAGCGCAAGTGGATTGGCAGACCAATTGCGACCTCTTTGCCTATTTGAACCGAAAGGGAGTAAAGACGCATTATATCGATGCGCCTGCGGAACAGGTCGCCTTGGTCCGCAAGCTGGATTTCAAAATTAATCTGGAGGTGGTCAGCCGTCGTGTAGCCACGGGTTCCATTTTGCATTGGGGCAAGGTGGAACAGGGGTTTCGATTCGATCCGCTGGTTACGCAGTTCCATTACAAGGACGATCCTCTGCATGACCCCATGTTGGACGAAGGCTATGTGAGCTATCTGATCGGCAAGGGCGCACGCGAGTACCAGGCCATGTACGAAATCAATCAACAGGTTTTTCTGATTCTGGAAAAAGCGTTCAGCCGATTCAAAATACAGCTGGTGGACATGAAACTGGAATATGGATTGATCGACGGTGAGGTGGTCCTGATCGATGAGATAACCGGCGGGTCATTCCGATTATGGCCGTATGCCAAGGAAAATCCGAATCTGCATCAGTCCAATGTGCTGAAAGAGTTGGATCCCTCCGGCCGCCTGGATAAGGACATCTATCGTATGGGTGGAGCGGTTGAGGATGTGTTGGCGAAATTTAAAGGGATCGCCGCTGTTACGGCCGCTTTTGCTTCACTGGATTAGCCGCTGGATTCGGTCTGGGTGGATGCAGCTTTCGGGTGGATGAGGCGGAGGTCGCCGGATCTTTCGGTCAGCCCCTGCTGATCGAAATAGCCCAGCAGAGGGACGGCGTATTTCCGGCTTGTGGCCAGCAGCTCGCGGAATTGACTGACCGAGATCTCGGTGTGGTGTTCAGCGTAGGCGGTCAAGCGTTTTTCAATTTCTGTCACCGCTTCTCGGACGAAATATAAGTCGCCCTCCAGATGGAGGACGCGATCCATGCCCTGCAGCGCCCCCAGGATTCGGCGGACCTCGCTGACTGGTCTTTTAATCCGTTCGGCCAGCTCTTTTTCATCCGGCGGCGAGAAAGGCTGCGTGGTCAATTCGGCCAGGATCGCTCTGGCGGTCTGTTCATCGGCAGCATTCAGGTGTATGTGAAATCCTCTCAGCCGCACCCAGCTAGGTTTCTCCTCTATTTTCCCTTCTGCAGCCAATTCCTTCAGCGCCCATTCAAAAATTTTCGGAGAAGCAGCCCTTCCAGCGATTTTGAGCTCCGCTTTGTTCATCCCTGGCCGCAGCGGTTCCTCTTCGTGAAACGCGGTCAAGCTCTGTACGATTTTCGTTTTGATGGAGTTCAACACCTGCGCCGCGATATAGCCGGTGGTCTCAGCTGATCGCGTCGCGTAGACCGCCTGATCCGCCAGCAGGCGGTCCAGGCTAGAGCTCAGGTCCGCGTCGCTCAAGCCGCTCCAATGTTTGAGGTTCTGGCGCGAGGCGATTTGATCCGCATGGTTGAGCAGGCTCTGGAGCAACCGTTCCACTGGATTTTCTTTCTCCAGGCTGGCCAGCTGCTGGAGAACAGCCTCATCGCGAATTCGGTGTGGTTCGGCATGAGTTTCCAGGATGATGCCGCCGCCGATGGTCAGGGGTGGGGAGTATTGCCGGATTACGAACGCATCCCGGCGCAGTGCGGCCACCGGCTGTTCCAGAATGAGCTGGCTGTAGGCGGTTCGCCCTGGCTGCAGCGGCGCTTGGTCCAGAAGTTTGACGCGGCCCAGCACTTCGCGGGTTCCCAGATGTATGCGCACCCGGGTCCGCTGTTCAAGGTTCCGTGCAGCTGTGGCCAGCAGGGTCAAACGGACATCCAGTCTTTGCGTCGGCTGGAATTGGCCGGCGGTGGCCAGAACATCGCCGCGTTGGATCTCTTCTCGGCTGATGTTCTGCAGGTTGATCGCCGCCCGTTCGCCCCAGCGGATCTCTGCAACCGCGTGGCCGTGGCTCTGCAGACCGCGGACTTTGACCGAGCGTGCGGCCGGAAGCAACTCCAGCGTATCGCCGGCTGCGGTGCGGCCGGAGACCACAGACCCGGTGACCACTGTGCCAAAACCTTTCATACTGAACGAGCGATCCACCGGCATCCAGAAAAAGCCGCGGTCGAGGCGTGGTTTGGCCGAATCCGGAAGCGAGAGCAGATAGGCGCGCAGTTCCGCCAGACCCTGGCCGGTTGCCGCCGATACCTCAAAAATCGGCGCTGAGGCGAGAAAGGTGTTTTTAAGAAGGGCTTTCAGTTCCTCTCTCACCAGTGCCAGCAGTTCTTTGTCCACCAGGTCGATCTTGTTGATCACCACGAGGCCGTTTTGTACCTGCAGGAGAGAGAGGATATCCAGGTGTTCGCGGGTCTGCGGCATCACGCCATCGTCCGCAGCCACCACCAGCATGGCGAAATCCAGCGCATGCACGCCGGCCACCATGTTTTTAATAAAACGTTCATGGCCCGGCACATCGATGAAAGCGATCGATTCGGATAAAAAGGCAAAGCCCAGATCGATGGTCATGCCCCGTTCCTGCTCCTCGGCCAGGCGATCCGGGTCAGTGCCGGTGATGGCGCGCACCAGGGCGGACTTGCCGTGGTCGATGTGGCCCGCGGTTCCGACGATGATCGATCTCATTTAGTCCAGCCCCAGCAACTCTACGACGGCGATATAGGCGCCGGCGGTCCAGCCGAGCATGGCTCGGTTTTCCACACCGGGACAGACCGCGCTGCGTTCCACCGCGTTGTACCACTCCCAGCATTCGTCCGTTTTTTCATACTGCTCCACCACCAAGGTGAGCCAATTCAAGCCGATGTCGGCGGCGTCTTCCATCATCTCGTAATCGCACAGCCCTTTGAGGGCCATATACAGATAGGGTGCATAGCACAGGGGATGGCTCCATGGGGCGGATGGCGGCCGGCCGGCGCTGCCGGTGATAGTCAGGCCGCCGGGGGCCACAAACCATTTCAGTTGTTGCGCCATGCGACGGGCTCGGCCCTGATCCACCATTTCGACAAAGAGCGGCATAAAACCTGCCAAAGTTTTCAACGGGCTGTTTCTTTTTTTGCTGAAATCATAGTCGAAGTAAAAGCCGTCGCCTTCCTCCCAGCACAGTTCCAAAAGCTTTTTAATCAGCTCCGATTTCTCCAGCAGCCTGTCGTCGCCCTTGCCCTCCAGCTCCACCTGAAAATCGTAGATCAGCCTGGCGTTGCGGTAGAGCAGGCTGTTCAAGTCGATCGGATTGACTTGACGGACATCGTCAAAGCGAGGGGATCCGATCCAGCCGGATTCGAAAAGACTGATCTCTTTTTCCGACAGCAGCCCAGGCCGAGTGCTGGCATAGCGGTACAAGCCGGTTATGGTGGTGTGCGGTTTATTGGTCCAGAAATGAAACTCTTTGATGACATCCGGAAGCAGGCGGCGCAGCCACTCTTTGTCTCCGGTGATGCGGTAGACATCGCGCACCATCCACGCCAGCATGGGCGGGGCGCTATGTGAGAGCATGCTTTTTTGATTGGAATAGGGAATGAAGCCAAGGTGATGCTGCAAATAGGCGAGGTTGTCGACCATGTGACGGGCCAGATCGATCATGCGCATGCGGATGAGCCCCTGATTGATAAAAAAGGTGTCCCAGGAGTACAGGGCAGGCTCCTGCGTTCTGCCCGAGCTGACATAGGGGTAGGGTACACCGACCAGTTCGTCCGTGTCCTGTGGAATTTCTTTTATGTATTCTTCTTTGATGCGACGTTTAATGACCGGAATGAGATCATGAAAGTGTCGGCTCATCGTTCTCCTCCATCGAGGTAAAAACTCGGTTACTTGAGCAGATAGGACAGGATGGGCATGAGAAACCACATCCGAATTCTGGTGCGTAGGTACTTTTGATAGTGCAACTGCCGCAGAGTGGCGGTGTAGCTGGTTACATATCGGTCGAAATCGTCAAATGAGGGCGGTTTGATTTCCAGGGTGATGGGTCCGTCAAAGCGGGTCTCGCGCAGAGCGGAGAAAAATTCGTGAATCGGCAGGCGGCCGCCGCAGCCGAACGGCAGGTGAAGGTCGGCATCCGGCAGACAATCCGAGAGGTGAACGCAGCAGACCTGGTCATGGAGCCGGCGCCACTGCTGCACAGGGTCCTGGCCGGCGAGAAAAAAGTGGCAGGCGTCAAAGCAGAGGCCGGCCCATTGATCGCCCAGGGAGTCGCGCAAAAAAACAGATTGCTGTAGATAGTCTTCCGGTTGAGAGGGGAAGACGTTTTCCATCGCCACCGGCAGCTGGATTTTTTTCAGTTGGGCAAGGAAGAACCGCCAGGCTTGATTCGACTGATCCGGTCCTTCGGGCGGATGCACGATGACATGGCGAAGGCGCAGGGCGCGGCGATGGCGGTTCACCAGGCTGATCAGTTCGTCGATCTGCTGGGCATGATCCTCGCAGGAGAGATCAAAGCCGTCTTCGTGAAAATAGGGCAGATGAAAGGCCGCGGTCATGCCGTTCAGTTTGCGGCTGAGGTGATCGACGTCGGCAAGGCTGCGGCGGTTGAGTTCGACAAAGGCGACGCCCATGGCCCGCATGGTGGCGATGATCAACGGCGAGGTCAGCCCCTGGAATGGCTCTATGGTGTAACCGACGAGAGGGTGTTTCTTCAATGCAATGCCTTTGATCGCTTAAAAAGAGAACGCCGGCTTGGTCAGGAAGGCTTTCAGGATCAAGAACAGCCAGTTGAGTAAAAGGACGGCCGGTACGGCGCGACGCCCGATGTCGCTTTCCCGCTGATTCAGGACAAGCCGGCTGTTTTTTCCGAACAGCGCCCCGATGATGGAATTGAGGCCCCAGGCCGCTAAAGCCAGATAGAGAATAAAAAAAAGAGGATTGGCGCAAAATGCATCTTTGATCTCGAGTCGGCTCAGAAACATGCCACTGCGCGTGGCGCCGCAAGCCGGACACGGAAGGCCTGTCCAGGACCGGAACAGACACGGCGGCACCAGTTTGTCCAGGTCAGGGACAAAAAAGGCCAGAGACCAGCCCACGCATCCGATCAGCAGGTAAGCCAGGCCTGTTCCGCATTCTGTTTTAGTGCAGGGGCGAATCTCTAATCTCATAGACCGGCAAAAAAATAATATCGGTCTAAAGTTAAGACGCCGAACGGTCAAAAGCAAGCGCTAAAACAGACGACGTACAGTGCCGGCGCCGTTCCCGCGGTCGTCGGACTCGTATGCCGGCGAGAACAACCGGCGGGATTGGCTTTTCTATTGCAATCATCATTTTTTTTGTTTATTTTTGAATTTATGCGCTTATTCATCATGATAGGAAAGGTATGAAAAAGATTCAATGCGTTGTTCTCGGCGCCACCGGTGTAGTGGGCCAACATTTTCTGCGCCTGCTGGCCAATCATCCACTGTTCCAAGTGGCTGCCGTGTGCGCCAGCGAAGGTCGAATCGGTCAACGATTGGGTGATGTCAATGCCCTGATTCCGGAAGGCATTCCTGCAGAGTCGGCGGACCTTCGCTTTTCCGCCATGGATGCGAAATCGTTGGCCAGCTTGAAGGTGCAGGTGGCGTTTTCCGCCCTGCCCACCGAGGTTGCCAAAGAGGTTGAAAAAGATCTCGCTGAGGCCGGCATTCATATTTTTTCCAACGCCGGGGCGTATCGTATGGATGAACGCGTGCCCATCTTGATTCCCGAGGTCAATCATCCCCATCTGGCGCTGGCCCGTGAACAGCTGCAACACAGCAAGGGATTTATCATCACCAACGCCAATTGCACCACCACCGGTCTGACCCTGGCGCTGTTGCCGATTTTGCCCTTTGGCATCCGCAAGCTGGTGGTAGCAAGCTATCAGGCCATTTCCGGAGCTGGTTACCCGGGCGTGCCCGCTCTGGATATCAGCGGCAACGTCATTCCATACATCGACGGGGAAGAGGCCAAAGTGCGCAAAGAGGTGGCCAAGATTTTCGGTCGCCTTCAGGAAACGAAGATAGAGCCGATGGACTGGCAGGTCTATGCCCATTGCGTGCGCGTCCCCACGCTGGTCGGCCATCTGCTGTCCGTCCATGTGGAGGTGGAGAACGAGCCGACGCTGGAACAAGTGCAGGCCTGTTTTGAAAACTACCAGCCCGATCGGCCGGTGCAAGGACTGCCGACAGCGCCGGTCAAGCCCGTGGTGTTGCTGCCTGAAAAGAACCGGCCCCAGCCCAATCGAGATGTGATGCTGGGGGATCCCGTGCGCGCACAGGGAATGACGGTGGCGGTGGGAAGGCTGGAGGTGGAGAAGCAGGTCATTCGAATGATCGCATTGTCCAACAATCTCATTCGCGGCGCAGCGGGGGGATCGGTGCTCAACGCCGAACTGGCGTTGCGAGAGGGCCTGCTATGATTGTGATGAAAATCGGCGGATCTTCCCTGCGCAGCGTCGAATCGCTGCAGCAGGTGACCGAGATCATTTGTACGGCGCCGGATGCGCAAAAGATCGTCGTGTTGTCTGCGGTGAGCGGCGTGACCGACCATCTGATCAAAAGCGTCCGAGAATCCTTGCAGACTGAGCGACGGATTCGTCCGTTGCTGGACTATCTGCGGGAGCTGCATCGTGAACTGGTGATGGCGGTCGTCACCGACAGCTCTTTGCGCCGTCATGTTTCGGACGAAATCGAGTATCTGCTGTCCCGATTGGAAAAGCTGCTTTACGGCGTGGCCTATACCGGCGAATGTACGCGCCGCACGTGGGACCTCATCGTCTCCATGGGCGAGCGTCTGGCGGTGCAGCTGCTGGCCGGCTGCGTGTGCAGCCGGGGGCGGGAGGCTCTGGCGTTGGACGCGGACAAGATAGATGTCGTCGCCCACGGCGATTTCGGCTACGGCAACGTTGATCTGGAGGCCACAGCCCGCCTGTTGCCGCAGCATCTGAATGAACCGCTGCAGCGTTCCGCCATTCCGGTCATTACCGGTTTTTTCGGCCGCACGACCGAAGGACACACCATCACCTTTGGCCGCGGCGGCACGGATTACAGCGCGGCGGTGGTCGCCTATGCCATGAACAGCCGGGAACTGCAGATCTGGAAGGATGTAGACGGTTTTTTGACCGCTGCACCAGACATGGTTCCGACCGCCAAGCCGCTCGAGTATCTGGCCTACGAAGAGGCGGCGGAGCTTTCCTACTTTGGCGCTTCCATCCTGCATCCGCGCACGGTCGAGCCGCTGGCGAAAAAACGCATTCCGGCTGTGATCAAAAACACCTACAGCCCTGATGTGGCCGGCACCATCGTCGGCCCGGACAAACATCAGAAGGACGAAGTGATTAAAAGCGTGGTGGCCAACCGCAAGATCGGCGCGCTGCGCATCCATGGCGCCAGTCTCGGCCAGCAGCTGGGATTTCTGAAGCAGGTGGTTTCGGCGCTGAGCGAGGCGGAGATCAACATCATCTCTGTGATCACGGCGCAGACCGCAGTGAATTTTTTACTGAACAAGAACGACATACCGCTCAGCCAGCGCATCATCGAAAATTTGAAAATTCCGTATATCGATCATCTCGAGCCGCTGATGGACGTTGCGTTGATCGGCGTGGTGGGGGAAGGCCTGGTCGAAACGCGCGGCCTGGCTGCGCGCGTTTTCACTTCGGTCGCGGCGGCCGGCGCCAATGTGGAGATGATCACCTCCGGCGCCTCCAAAGTGGCGCAGTATTTCGTCATCAAGGAAAATTATCTCCAGCAGACGGTCCAGGCGGTGCACGCTGAATTTTTCGGCGCTCCGTGACGACGGCGGACGGACAGGAAGCCTGACGAACCAGTGCGCGGGACCTGATCTGAAACTGCATTCATCCCGCGCTCGCTCGAACGCAAAGATAGGAGTCGCTATGTCATCTATTCCATTGCCCGTACTGATTCACGGCGTCACCGGACGCATGGGGCAGATCGCCTTGAAAGCCCTGCAGCAGATCGGCCGTGAAGGCTGGTCCCGCCTGGGGGATGAGATCATTCAACCGGTGCCGATCGCCGTGGCGCGCAATGCGCAAAAGCTGGAAAAGGTGGCCCGAGAAAAAGGCTGTGAACGGTTCTATACCGATCTGGACCAGGCCTATGAACAGGCGCGCAAGATCAATCCGCAGCACCAGCTGTATCACAACACGCTGTCCACCGGCATCCGCAAGGAACAGATGCTGGCGGTGTTGCCGTCTCTGGATCCCAAGACCACCGCGGTCTATATGGAGAAACCCTTGGCCGCCAACTATGCCGACGGCTATGCCATCGTCGACGCGCTGGAGAAAAAAGGATTTCATCACGGCGTCGTCCATCACATGCTGGCCACCCCCGGCCTTTTAAAGGCCAGGGAGCTGATGCCCAAGATCAAGCCTCTGCATTGCCAAATGCTCTTCGGCTACGAGGTGGGCGCCGGCTTTAGCGGCAACAAAGAGTTCTCGGGCCAACGGCCGGATTTTAACTGGACGTTGAAGGAAGCCGGCGGCGGCATCATTTTGGATATGTGCCATGAGGGCTATCTGTCGAATGCGCTGTTCGGCGCCACCCGGCGGCTCAGCGCCGTGGCCCGTTTGCTGGTGCCGAAACGCATGAGCACCGACGGCCGAACCGTGATCGACTGCGATGTCGAAGACTATGCCGCCTTTCGCCGGGAGCATGAAAACGGAGTGGTCAACACTTCCATCTGGACCTGGTTCCGCCGGGTGAATTCAGAATTCGGTCCGCTGGAGATCACTGTGGAAGGAGAAAACGGCACGTTGGTGTTCGGGCTGTACGGGTTGAAGGTGCAGTGGAAAGAGGGTGCGCCGGCCAATCGCTGGGAGCGATCGGTGATCGGAGAAAAGACAGAGTGGCGCGATTACTGGCAGTATGTCGATTTGACCTATCGCGATCCCTTCGCCCTGGAGCTGTCTGAATATCTGCTGACCGTTTTTACCGGCGAGACCTATGCCAAAAACGCCATCCCGGCCCTGAACATCCTTGGGGAGGTGGAAGCGCTGTATGAGAGCGCGGCCAAAGAGGGGGCGGTCATTCCCAGTGATCAGTTTTTGCGCTATCCAAAGGCGGTTGCCAAAGGTTGGCAGCCGGAACGGCTGCAGGGAAAATTGACCTCAGTGAAATAGGCGGTTGAGAGATGAGGGGGCGATCGTTTTGGCAGTCGCGGCATCATCCTTTGGTGGTCAGATCCTTGGCCCAGAGGGCAAGCACAATGCCGACATAGAGTGCGATCGCCACTCCCCATAAAAAACCATCCCCCCAGTCTGTGCCTTTGTATTCGCCGAACCGTCTGCGCAGAAAGCCGTCGGCATCCATCGCTTCTAGGTAGGCGATGCCCTTGCTCACGTAGAGAACCCAGGTTTTGAAAAAGAGAAAGGTAAAGAGGGCGAGGACGAATTTGCGGATCAAAGCGATGAACGGCCAGGTGTAGCGAATGAGCACCATCCAGACCAGCAGGGTTCCGAAGGTTAGAAAGAACTCGAAATTTTTCAGAATGATCTGCTTGATTTCAGGGGACATGGGTTTACCTCGAGACGGGCTCGGTTAGGATTGGGTCGCGCCAGTCCTGCCGGATCTAGTCATCTGCTTGTTTTTTCGATCCAGCCGATTTAAATTCATCAAACGTCAGCCGCACATCGATGTTGAAATAGCGGTAGAGATCAGCCAGCATGGCAGCGCTGTCGTCCCCCTTGGGCCGGCAAACCAGAGTCAGGCCGGCGTACTCGGTCTTGACCGTGTCGTTCTCTTCACCCTTGCCGATCTTGACTTTTTTTTGCTTAATGGTAAAGGGTCTGACCGTCACCGCCGGCAGCTCATACTCCTCGCCGGTGAGGTTGTCCATGACCGAAGCCCGAACCAGGCCGCGCACCATGCTGCGGAACAGCTCGCTGACCTGTTTGCTGTCGTCCAGTTCCGCTTCCACCTGCAGGATTACCTGATGAATGATTTGATCGTTTTCGTCCTTGTCCTCAGCCGGCCAGTACCGCTTGATAATGGCCTTGTCTAGCACCAGCATGTTCGACTCCTGTCTATAATAAAGTAACTTACTCAATTCTATTCTGGAAATCAAGCGTCTTTTTTACTCCGCGACGTGCCGGATAGTCGGCCACGGCGTGCCTGGGTTGAAAAATAGAGCTTGACAGAGAAACTATATTTTCTTAAAATAATCTGTTCATCATTCGCTCGCCGTCCCTCGGGACCGGGCCGCACAGAGGAGGAGAGACGTTATGCTCGTGCGCGTTAAAATCGAACGCGTTACTTTGGATACTGCTACCAGTCGATTTGTGGTCATCTTGAAGGATGAAAAACAGAATCGTTGGCTTCCTATTGTAGTCGGTTCGACGGAGGCGCAAGCTATCGCCCTGCAGCTGGAGAACATCGCGCCGCCACGGCCGCTGACCCACGATCTGATTCGCAATCTGCTGGATGTCATTCAGGTACGCGTAACGCGGGTGGTGGTCAATGACCTGCGTGAAAACACCTATTACGCCCTGATCAATCTGCTGCTGGACAATGAGAGTAAGGATATCGACGCCCGTCCCAGCGACGCCATTGCGGTGGCGCTGCGCATGAAGGCGCCCATCTATGTGGAGGATGAGGTGATGCGCAAAGCCGCGATTGTGGAAGGCGAAACGCCGATCATCGACATCGATGATGACGTCACCGAAGGCGACCGGCTCGAGCAGCTGAACATCGAGCTCAACAACGCGGTGCAGGATGAGCGTTATGAAGAGGCGGCCCGCATCCGCGATGAGATAAAAAAAGTCAAAGCCAGCTTTCGCGAGAAAACCAGCTCCTGACGGTTTTTCGCCTCATGGAGGTTCGCTCCACATTCTCCCTTCGTATGCGGCTTTCCGGCCTCTTGCGAGAGGCTTTTTTTATTCCCAGGAAGGAGTTCCTTAATGGCATCGGGCCAGGCCGCACGTTCACCATGGTCGTTTATCCCCACGCTCTACTTCGCTCAAGGCATCCCCTACGTTCTCGTCAACACGGTCTCTGTAATCATGTATAAAAAAATGGGCGTCTCTAATCAGGTGATCGGCCTCACCAGCATCCTCTATCTGCCCTGGGTGATCAAAATGCTGTGGGGACCCTTTGTCGATTCCTATTCCACCAAACGGAACTGGATTCTCATTACGCAAATCTCGTTGTCGTTCCTGTTTCTGTTCATCGCCTTGTCCACCAACCTGTCCGCCTTTCTTCTCCTCACCCTGGCGATATTCATTCTGGTGGCGTTTACCTCCGCCACTCACGACATCGCTGCTGATGGTTTTTATATGCTGGCGCTGGATCAGAAACAGCAGGCGTTCTTTGTCGGCATCCGATCCACCTTTTTCCGCTTGGCCATGATCTTTGGTTCCGGCGTGCTGGTGATGCTCGCCGGCCAGTTGGAGGCCTCCATGCCGATCGCCTCTACCTGGACCGTGGTTTTCATCGTCAGCAGCGGCCTCTTTCTGCTGGTCTTTTTCTATCATCGCTATATTCTGCCCTATCCAGCCGAAGATCGTCCGGAACGCAAGAAAGAGGAGCAGTTGAACTTTTTGCAGATCTTTGCCGATTATTTTAAGCAGCCGAAAATCATCGCCATCGTCTCGTTTATTTTAATCTACCGGGTCGGCGAAGCGATTTTGCTCAAGATGGCCGCACCGTTTCTGCTGGACGATCCGAGTCAGGGGGGACTGGGACTTCCTACTACCACGGTGGGTTTTATCTATGGGACTGTCGGCGTCCTGGGGCTGACAATAGGCGGCATTCTCGGCGGATGGGTCATCGCCCGGCTCGGTCTGCGCCGTTGCATCTGGCCCATGGCCCTGTGCCTCAACCTTCCCAATGCGGTCTATATCTATATGGCGTACGCCCGGCCGTCGGTGGCTGTGGTCGGCGCGCTCGTAGGCCTGGAACAGTTCGCCTATGGCCTTGGCTTCACTTCCATGATGGTGTTCATGATGTATGTTTCCCGAGGCCCTTACAAGACATCCCATTTCGCCATTTCCACCGGCTTCATGGCCCTAGGCATGATGCTCCCGGGTTTCCTCAGCGGCTATTTGCAGGCTTGGCTGGGCTATCTCAACTTCTTTATCCTGGTGATCTGCTTGACGCTTCCCTCTCTGGCGGTCATTTTCTTTATCCCCCTGCAATCGCCAGCTTCAGGCGGCGAGGAAACGGCTGTCGTTCAACCCACTCAGGCCCGGGACGGCAAGGCGGCACGATGACCAGAGCCGGACTATTATTACTGATCTGCTCCACACTCTGGTCGCAGACCGGGAAAATTCAGCTGGGAGTCGACGTGTTGCTGTCTGAGCAGTTGGATCTACTGCAAGGAAAACGCGTAGGCCTGATCACCAATCAGACCGGCCTGACATCCAGCCGAGTCAGCACTGTGGACGCTTTGTTCGCCGTGTCCAAGCTCACGGCTCTGTTCGGGCCTGAACACGGCGTGCGCGGAGAGGAAGCCGGCGGCAAAAGCATACCGGGTTCTGTGGACGCCAAGACCGGCGTGCCGGTGCACAGTCTGTACGGCAAGACGTACAAGCCCACTCCTGCCATGCTCTCCCAGGTCGATGTGCTGGTCTATGACATTCAGGACATCGGCTCACGCGCCTACACCTATATCTACACCATGGCTCTGAGCATGGAAGCAGCCCGAGAGCGGGGCATTCCCTTTATCGTCCTAGACCGTCCTAATCCTCTGGGAGGAGAACGAGTGGAAGGTCCGGTGTTGGACCCGGCTTTTAAATCCTTTATCGGCCTTTACCCCATTCCCTATCTCTATGGAATGACCGTCGGAGAATTGGCGCTGTATTTCAACTATGAATGCGGCATCGATGCCCAGCTGATTGTAGTACCGATGAAAGGATGGCGACGCTGCATGACGTTCAGCGATACCGGCATGTTATGGATTCCTACTTCACCGCACATTCCCCACGCACAGACGCCATTGTATTGCGCCGCCGTCGGCTGCATCGGCGAACTGGGCACGGTCAGCGAAGGGGTTGGATGGCCTGCTCCCTTTGAACTGATCGGCGCACCGTGGATGGACGGCCGGCGACTGGCGGATGAGTTGAACAGCCGTAACCTCGCCGGAGTTTTTTTTCGTCCGGTACAGTACCGGCCCTTTTACCACTCTTTCAAGGAGCAGCTGATACAGGGCGTACAGCTGCATATTTTGGACATCCAGACGTTTCAACCCATGGCTACGCAGGTGCATCTACTCGATGCGGTCCATCGCTTGTTTCCAGAGAACGATCTTTTCGCCACCGACCGGATCAGCAGCTTCGACCGGGCCATGGGCACCGATCAGGTGAGCCTGCAGATCAAACAGGGAAAATCGCCAAAGGACATAATCGCGTCATGGCAGCAAGATATTGTTATTTATAAGCAAAAAAGAGAGCGTTTTCTTCTCTACCGTTGAGGGGATCCGCCCGGATTCCTTGTAGGCTGCGATCGCGCCCGCCTGAAATAAAAAAAATGTTTTACCTGTCAATAAAAATTGTTATATTTATTCAAGTAAGCTATTGCATTACTTGGCTTTTTGCCAGCCGGCGCTGCTGCGGCTGACAAAACCTTCAAGCGACAATAGCTTTTTTTATAATCCAAGCTCAGAATTGTTGGGTTTTTTCTGGAAGGGATAGTGTTTTGCTCAAGCAACTCATTCACAAAGGGATACTGATTCCTGATCCGCCGCAGTACCGCGGCCTGCGAATCTCGTTCCGAGGCCAGGAGGTTACCCTCGATGCCAAACAGGAGGAGATGGCGTTGGCCTGGGTGAAGAAACTGGGGACCCCCTATGTTGAGGACTCTGTTTTTGAGAAAAACTTTTTTGCCGATTTCAGCGTTGCCCTTTCCGTAGAGCCTGCCCTAAAAGCCGCAGAGGTGGATTTCAAGGCGGTGCAGGCGGTGGTCGATGCGGAACGGGCTGCTAAGGAAAAAATGACGCCGGAGGAGAAAAAAGAGCTGGCAGCGTGGCGCAAAGCCAAGCGTGAGGAGCTGAAGGAGCAGTACGGCTATGCCATCGCAGACGGCGAGCGCATCGAGCTGGCCAACTATATTGTTGAACCCAGCGGCATCTTTATGGGCCGCGGCAAGCATCCATTACGGGGAAGGTGGAAGGAGGGGGCGAGCCAAAGCGACATCACTCTGAACCTCAGCCCGGATGCAGAAAAGCCGGAAGGCGAATGGGCCGCCGTTGTATGGCAGCCGGAAAGCCTGTGGGTGGCCAAATGGGAGGACAAGCTCACCAAAAAGCTCAAGTACATCTGGCTGCACGACACGGCGCCCATCAAACAGGAGCGGGAAGCGCAGAAATTCGACAAGGCCATTGAACTGGCTGCTCGGATCGACGAGGTCCGCAGCTATATCGTCAGCAACATGTCGCATGCGGATTTCAAACGCCGCAAAGTGGCTACCGCCTGTTATCTGATCGATGCCCTGTGCCTGCGTGTGGGCGATGAGAAGGATGAGGATGAAGCGGATACGGTCGGCGCCACCACGTTGCGGCCGGAGCACGTCAAACTGCATGAGGACGGCGTGGCCGAGTTTCGTTTTCTGGGCAAGGACAGCGTGCTGTGGCATAAAAAACTGCCGCTCTCCGAGTTGGCGCAGGAGCGGATGAAGGAATTGCTCAAGCATGCGCGGCCTTCGAACTCGGAAAATACAGCGGCTTCAAATAAGCCGCAGTTGTTTCCGGACATCAGCAGCCGCGATGTGAACGCCTTTCTTTCCGAAAAGCTGACCGGTTTGTCCGCCAAGGTGTTTCGTACTTTTCATGCCTCCACCGCGGTGCAAAAAAGTTTGGATCGATCCGGCGTGATTCGCACCGATCCAGAGTATAAAAAATGGGAAGCCACGGTGCGCGCCAACATGGAGGCCGCCATCCTCTGCAATCACACGAAAAAAGCGGCGCCGAATTGGGACAAGCGGAAGGAGGCCTTTCGCGTTCGTGAGCAGACGCTGCAGTCCCAGTTAAAGACCGTCGCGGAAAAAATCAAACTCGAGTCAGACAAGATTCCGCGCCTGCGCGCCGAGATGAAACAAAAGCGCGAGCAGGCTAAAAAGCGTGAGTTTAAAAATAAAGTCAAGGCCGTTTATGAGAAAAAGATTCAGGGGGTGGAGGCCGCGATCGCCAAACTCACGCTCAGAGAGGAAAAATTGCGCATGGCGCTCGGCAAGCTCAAGGCCACAATCGCCATCGCCAGCAAGAACAGAACCTGGAACCTCGGCACCAGCCAGAAATCCTACATCGATCCCCGGGTCTATTACAACTGGGGGCGTCAAGTGGACTATGATGTGATCGGGAAATATTATTCCGCCACCCTGCGGAGAAAATTTATGTGGGTCAAGGCGGGCGAAGCGGCGGAAGCGGACGCCGAAACGGAGTCAGCCGAAAAATGAACAAAGCCCTGTTGAGAGGATCAACAGGGCTTTTTCAGTTAAGCATCCGCCAGCCGACGGAAAGCCGAACAGCTGCTCCGCACCTGATGGCCGCATTGGGCCCAGTGGGCGCAGCGTCGGCACTGAGACCGGTCCCAAAGGCAACGAAAGCCCTGGGCGTACAACTGGATCCACTCCATAATGAACTCTGAACCCGGATCGCGTTGCAGGCCGATGCCGGCGCAGTATTTTTCAATTTCAATTTTTCTCACCTGCACCTGCATGTAGCGGGTATGATCGTCTTCCATACCTATTGCGCATCCTCCACAAAAATCAATCGTCTAAATATTAACGAATTTCTTTTAATAAACCAAAATAAAAATCAAAAAGCATGGTTTGAGTGCCGCGTCGACCTGAATGCAGTTCAAGGTCAGCGGCCGGTTGAAGCAGGTTCAGTGGACCTCCTCACGGCTCTGGCTGATGAACGGTTTTACTGGTTTCTGGGTCGCCGCCGCGTGACGCATCAGCCGCAAGAGCATAATGTCCCCTTGTTGCTTTTTGCTTGCATGTAGGATTCGCGAATGGTAAATTCTCGGCGTGGAAAGTGCCGCAGGTGATTGGGAATACGAACCGCATGTCCATCTGACCGTATATCTTCGGAGGTTTCACTATGGCCGCATTCGCTGCGCAGGGGATGAAGATTGCTGGCTTGGCAGCCTGGCTGGCCGTTGTCCCTGCAACGGCCGCAGACCTGCCGCCGCGGCCGGTTCTGGCCAAATTGCCCTTTGCCTTTTCCCAAACCGGCCGAACGCCTATGGAGAACACGCCGGTTCTGTTTCAGTCCCGCCTGTTGATGGTGGCGAACTATCGTCCCGGCGGCGACCGGGCCAAGGGCAGCGACGCCTATCTCTATGTCGATGATCTGCGCACCGGCGAACAGGTCGCCCAGTTCGGCCGCGGCCATTCCTTTGCCAGCGCCTGGGTGCAGGATTCGACGCTGCATGTGTTCGCCCTCGAGTTTACTGATTTCGGCCGGGTGATGAACTCGAACGGAATCACCCGCTTCTGGACCACGGATCTGACGAAGTGGCAACAGGAAAAGGTGCTGGCTGCGGAGAACAATGAACATCTGTTCAATACATCGGTCTGCCGCGATGAGCAGGGCTATGTCATGGCCTACGAATCCGATCGCCCATTGCCGTTCTGTTTTAAATTCGCCCGTTCCCAGAATCTGTCCCATTGGACGCGGGTGCCGAACATCGTTTTTACCGGCGTGCACCGCGAATACGCCGCCTGTCCTGTACTGCGCTATTTCTCGCCTTATTATTACGTCATCTACCTCCATGCGCCGATAGCCGGCCACAACGGTTGGACCTCCTTTATGGCCCGATCACGAGATCTGCAGGACTGGGAGCTGAGTCCCTATAATCCCATTCTCGAAGCCGGGCTTGGAGAAGGAAGCAACAACTCGGACGTGGATTTGATCGAGTATGAAGGCCGCACCTTTTTATATTACGCTACAGGCGATCAGGCTACCTGGAGTACGGTTCGGGTTGCGATGTACGACGGACCTATGGCTGATTTTTTCATTCAGCATTTTCCCCATTCCATCGCACCGGTCCGGGCGTGGGCCGGCCAATAGCCGCAGGCCGCGACTCACCCGGCGCTCTCCTGGCGGCGCAGCGCATTCTTCTCGGCGCAACGGTTGTGAACTAACCATAGGATGAATCATGCATCATCGACCGTGGCTTTGCTCTTTGTCCTCATGCCTTCTGGTCCGCTTGGGGCTGATCGGGTTGATCTGCCTTCCGGCCGCAGAAGCATCGGCGCGCTCAGGGATTGCTTCCTTCCAGTCCGCTCCTGCGCCCACACCGTTCGATCCCAGAACCGCGACCTGGCAGATCAGCTGGCCGGGCCGCATCAGCCAATACGATCTGGTCTACGATTCGCCTCCTATCGATCCGTTTCAGGGCATGGCTATGGGCAACGGCGAGGTGGGGGTGCTGGTCTGGTGTGAAGAGTCCCGGATCATCGCCGCGGTCAACCGTTGCGATCTTTGGGATGACGCACCCGGCGACCGGTTTCGCAACTGGTCCGAGAAGGAAGAGGATGTAAGCTCCACCCTTCGCCATGCCTGCCGTATCATCTTTGATTTTTCCTATCCTGTGTTCAACACCCTGTATCTATCCGGTTTTCAGGGCCGTCTGAGTCTGAGCGACGGCTCCATCAGCATGGAGGCGTCCGGTCCATTCGGCCGGGTTGGCTTTCAGGCGTTCGTCGATCGCTCCACCGGCCTGCTGCTGGGACGGCTGGAAAGCCGTTTCCATGAAGATGCGCCGGTTGCTGTCAGCGTCGAAAGGTTCGGCTCGCGCACTTTTTCGCATTGGTATAGTCAAATCAACCCTGATGCTGCTATCGGCCTGGACGGCACCGAAAGCGGTGCTGGCGATCGTTCGCTCTTCGTTGTGCAGCAGCTGTCCTCCGGCTGTTTTGCGGCCGGCGTTGCGGTTTCGCCCGATCCTCCGGCAACCATGGTCTGCCGCAAAGCGCATAGCCGCAAAGCGACCTGCGTTCTCAGCGGCAGCGCCGTCAAGGCGGCTGACTTTGCCTTTGCGGTGACCCCGCCGGTTGCCGACGATCCCCGCGTCGATCTCGATCGCTCTTTGCAAAAAGCTCGCGGCAAAGGCAAAAGCGAGTTTCTCAGCGAAAGCCAGCAGGAGTGGAAGCGCATCTGGCTGCGATCTTTTATGGATTTCGGCGACGATTATCTCAACCGGCTCTGGCATTTGACCATGTACTATGCGGCTGCTTCTCAGGGAGGCGCCTACCCAGGCCGGTTCACCAACGGCCTGTGGACCTGGAATCGCGATATACAGCCGTGGAATTTTTATTTTCATTGGAACCAGCAGCAGCTTTACTGGCCCCTCAACGCCGCCGGCCATCATGAACTGGTGACGCCTTACCTGCAGTATCGATTTGATTCCCTGCCCTTTGCGCAAAAGGATGCGCACGATTTTTTTCATGTGGACGGTGCGTTTATTTCCGATGTCACGGATCGCCTGGGACGAAACTCCGATGCCGAACTGTCCAACCACACGCCGGTGGCCGAGATCGCATTGGATTTCTGGCGTCAGGTCCAGTACACTGGAGACGAAAGCCTGCTCAGAAATCAGGCGTTGCCGTTTATGATCGAAGCGGCGAAATTCTATGCCTCGCGGTTGAAGAAAGAAGAGGATGGTTTATATCACGCGACCGAAGGCACGGGATATGAGGGCTGGATCAAACTGCGCGACGGCCTTACGGAGCTGGTTTATGCACGCGCTCTGTTTCCGGCGGTGTTGTCGGCCTGCGAGGCTGCGGGCGTCAAACCGGCTGAAGCGGACCATTGGCGAAACATCGCCGATTCCTGTGCCGCTCTGCCGGTGCAACCGGCCGGCGACGCGCTGGTCGCGCCCACGCCTTCAGGTTTCCAGTTGCTTCGCGGCGCTTATGCCGGCGCCCCTGCGGCGACCGATCAAATTTTTGCCGCCGGCTGGGGCATCAAAGAGAACCGCTGGCTCATGGTCTTTTATCCCCAGGAGGGCTCTGACAGCGGATTAAAACTGCTGGACGGCATTTTTCCCAGCGTGCCGTCTAGCCCGGTCTTTCCGTCCGGTTTGATCGGGTTGTCGCAAAAAGGCACTTCTCTCTTTGAGGTCATGTCCACCACCTGCCGGCTCTACAGCCCTGAGGCGACGGGATGGGATCCACAGCCCATCGTGCTGGCCCGATTGGGGCTGGCTGATGAGCTGCAGCAGGTTTTACAGCGTTTTCCAGCACGCTGGCAGATCTATAGCAACGGCTGGGGCCACTGGGGTCTGGAGGGAGAGGTCAACAAAGATGCAGAGATGTTTTTTCGCACCAATCAGGTTCGCGTCATCGACACCACCACGGCCAAAAAGAATGTAAAGGTCGCATTGCCTATGTGGCCGTTTCGCCATATGTCCATGGAGTCCATGTCTGTCCTGGCCACGGCCATGAACGAGGCGGCCCTGCAGAGCCATGACGGCGTGCTGCGGTTGGCGCCGGCTATTCCGGAGAACAGCAACGGCCGTTTCACTTTGCATGCCAGGGGCGGCATTGTGGTCTCTTTTGAAATCAGAAAGGGACGCATCACCTGGATTTGCCTGCGCAGCCTGTTAGGAAGGGCGTGCCGAATCGAGATGCCCTGGAAGGGCGTAGCGATTAGAAATCCGCGCGCTCGCAACACCCGGGTGGACAGCGGTGTGCAGTTGATCGCCACTCGGCCGGGCGAAATTCTTTTCTTTCTTCCAGAGGGGCAGGATTTAAAACAATGGACGGTTACGTCGGAAACCCCGCAACCGAACCAGCGCGTGATTAAACATGCTTCAGGCCGGGCGCAGCTTGGAGTGGAAAGGAGGTTCTAATGAAGCAAGGGACTTGTGCGGGGATGGCTTTGTTCCTGCTGCTGTGGGGCGGTTTTGTCGTGAACCGGCTCGAGGCCTGTGCTCCGCCAGGCGAGCGCATCGAGCGAGCGATGATCTCCTTTCGCATCAGCGTGCCGCTGGCTCTGTCCGATGCGCGTTTTCAAGAGCTGACCGAGTTGTTGGAAAAGTACAAGGGAGTGACGGATGAAGTGACCTTTTTCACTTCGACCACCCATGCGCCGTTGCCCGCTGAGGTGATCCAGCAGCGCAGTCGGTTATTGGCGCAGCGCATCAAAGCGCTGCGCCGCTGCGGCTATCGCAGCGGCATCAACGTGCTGGCGACCATCGGCCATCACAACGAAAATCTGGAAAATTCACTGCAGGGCTCTTTTACTCGAATGACGGATATCCATGGTGAAATCTGCGCCGGGTCGTTTTGTCCCAACGACGAAAACATGCACGCCTACATTCGTCAAATATATCATGCGGTCGCCCTGGCGGATCCCGATTACATCTGGATTGATGATGACGTCCGCCTGGCAGGACACATGCCGGTCTATCTAACCTGTTTTTGCGACCATTGCTTGGCTCTGTTCGAAAAAGAAACCGGCCGTCGATACACGCGGGCGAGCCTGCAAAAGGCAATGGATGAAGGTTCGGTGGAGGAAAAGTTGCATTTGCGCAACGCCTGGCTGGAGCACAACCGCAACACTTTGGCCCGGTTGTTTCGCCTGATCGAAAGGACCGTTCACCAGGTCCGGCCGGACATGCCGCTGGGCTTTATGACCGGGGACCGGTTTTTTGAGGGATATGACTTTGATGCCTGGGCCGGGATCCTCTCCGGCCCGGACCGGGCGCCGGTTTTGTGGCGACCGGGCGGAGGCTATTATCGGGATTCGCACACGGATGAACTCGCCGGCAAGTCTCACGATATCGGCCGGCAGGTCTCCCTGTTGCCCTTGTCGATACGTTCCATACAGTCTGAAATTGAAAATTTTCCCTATCAGCGGCTGAAAAAGGCGGCCGATATAGTGGTGCTGGAAGCCGCCTCGCACATGGCTGCAGGGTGCACCGGCGCAGCCTTTAACGTGCTGTCCATGTATGACGAACCGTTGGCCGAGTACGAACCGCTGGTCGCCGCTCTGCTTCGAGCAAGGCCATTCTTTGACCTGCTGGCTCGCTCCTTGGGCCGCACCCCTTTGAGTGGGGTTCATACTTTTTGGAATAAAAACACCTTTGCCACCAACCATCTCACAAGCGGCAGCTGGTTCGACGGCGCCGCTCTGCTGCCTCAGCATGAGATCTATGACATCGGTCTGCCGGCCGCCTATGCCGACAGCACCGCGTCGGTGGTGCTGTTGGCGAAAAACAGCCTATATGCGATGAACCGCCGGGAGATCGAAGCCCTGCTCAGCCGAAGCCTGTATATGGATGCCGAGACTCTGCAGCATTTGAACGAGATGGGATTTGCCGACTTGACCGGATTCAGAGCGGTCCAAGCGGATAAAATGGACCGGATTGAAAAGTTCACCGCCCACCCGCTCAACGGCGCTTTTATCGGCCGTGAACGCGACAACCGTCAATCCTTTCTCGGTTGGAATGTGCCGGCGACTCATCTGGAGAAAACCGACGAGGGAGCTCAGGCGCTGTCGAGTTTGATCGATTACAGCGGTCGCCCCATAACCGAGTGCACTTTGGGGATTTTTGAAAACCGGCTGGGAGGCCGGCTCTGCGTTGCCGGCTACTATCCCTGGACTTTTTTACAGAATCTGTCCAAGAGCAGCCAGATGAAATCGATCTTTCGCTGGTTGTCCCGCGATGAGCTGCCTGCCTATGCCGCGTCTTTTCATAAAGTCAACCTCTGGTTCCGCCGTATGCAGGACGGGGCCTGGGCGCTTGCATTCACCAACGCCTCATTCGATGCGGCCGAGAATCTGGTCCTCATGGTGCGGACGGAAGCGCGCACCGCCGCCTGCTATGATATGCAGTGCAGGAAAACGATCCTTCACTCCAGCGGCAGCGACGGCGCGTATCAGCGATTCCTTATTCCGCCCGTCGAGGCCTGGAAAATGAGTCTGCTGGTGGCCGGGGAGGACGCCTCGCGATAACCGCTGACTCGGCGCTCGGTCATGCTGCGCGCAAACCATCATCAAAGCAAGGAGGGTTTTTCTGAAACGCAGGATTTTGCTGTAGATCACAAAAGTACGGTGCCAGCGGTAAAAATTTTTATGCAACCGGTTTGTTTGTCGGTAGTATACTCCCGGAATTGAATGATCTGAAAAAGTTCAGCGACAGCATCGAGTGACTGCCAAAGTGAGGAGGACCCGGTTGAGCAGGTATTGGGGTTGGGTTGTTTTGTTTCTAGTCATCAGGTCAAGCGCCCCTGCATGGGGGGCGCCTGTCTCCAGTCAGGAACATAGCCGACGCATCGCGCGCATGAAGGCGCTCGCCGATTCCAGCAACGGCAAGATCGAGGTGACCGTGATCCCTGAAGCGCCGGATTCTATGAATCAGGACTCAACCAATGGCGGGGAAAACGGTGAAACGGCGCGATCCACCATGGACGATGCTTTGACCTGGGCGCCGGAATTCCACGCACAGCTTTCTGCAGCGGATCGCGCCCTCTTTGCACAAGCGCTGCATCTGTATTACGATGGATGTTACCGGCAGGCGCTCGATAAAATGCAGCATGATTCCTCCGGTTGGGTTGAAAAAGGCATAGCTGGTTTTGCCAATTATTGGTGCGGCGAGTGCTGGTTGGCTATGGGCGATATAAAGCAGGCGGTGGAATGTTGGCATAAAGCGGTGAACAGCGCGGATTGCATCAAGGCCGATCAGGCGCTGCTGAGATTGGCGCAGCAAGAGTACCGACAAGGCAAAAGGGAGGCGGCGTGTGCCTTGCTGCGCAAACTCATAAATGACCTGCCTGCCAGCGATGGCGCAGCCGTCGCCAGGCGATGGGTGGAATGGATCGAGGCTGATTGATCTAAAATGTATAGCGCAACACCATCCTTTGTGTATAATAGAGCACCGGCGTTACATATAATGGGATGGAGGGCGGAATAAAAAAATCGACCCTGGCGACTTCGATCAAGCTGTCCTCCGGCATGAACATGCGCCAGAGCCATTGCTGCTCAAGAAGTCCCATACCGGCCTGCAGCTGCAGTGAATAACCCACCTCGATTTTTTTCGTCTTGAATCCAACCCTGGTGCTCCACACCGTCTCAGTCCACTCCCTTTGCGGTTTGCCGGTGGTTTCCACGCCGTTGATCAGATCGTTTTGATAATAGTTGTAGGAATGCCATTTGAGTTGGACGCCGCTGGCAATAGTCAGAAATGACGCAGGTCTCAATTGAAAGCCGGTGCGAAGGATTCGGTTGTAAAACTGGTAATCGTTGCGCAGGATCACTCCGCCTTTAGCGATCGTCTCTCCGTTCCAAATCCTGGCATCGTTGGTTGCATCGGTCCAGGTTTTGGCGTCGATCGGTTCATAAAGCAGATCGACGCCGAACAGGCTGGTTTCGTTTTCCCATTTTGCGCCCAGACCGAAATTCCACGCTTGTGTGTTTCCAGGATCACAAGGAACACCGGCGAGTGGATAATCGGGAATTTGGGGGTGATGCCGACGGTCTATAGTGACCATCAAGGCCAACGTCAGGGGGGCGCTGATTTTTTTCACATAATCGGTTTGAACCAGCCAGCCGTCGTTCTCATCCGTGTTGGTTATAGCCACGTCCTTTTGAACCACATTGAAAAAATATCTGCCCCCTAAAACACTCCACCGATCCCCCCGGCCGATATTCATGGAGGCGCCTATCTTGAATTGCCGGGCCGAGCCCCTTTGATCCAGACTTACGGCATCGGGATAGAGCAGGTGAACACCCTCTATGCCACGGATTCGCACATACTCCAAACCAACGCCGATACTGGAGTTAATGCCCGGGAGGCGCAAGCCGGCCAGCCAGCAGAGCGGATAGTTGCCGGCTTTGAACTGTGCGCTCTGCTCTCCGGAGGCGAAGAGGCTCTGCACCGCAGTCATCAAACCGGTGTACAGGTTGTTTCGCTGCAAATAGACTCCCATGGGCAGGGTAAAAATGGACGAACGGGCAGTGGTCTTTTCCATGCTGTAATAGGCGCTGCTTTTTTGAGATCGCACCGTCGTCTCGTGAGCAAAGCTCCAGTGATTGTATCTCGCCTGCATGAACCACTCTGAGGATTTGGCAGTGTCCATCTTTCCTGGATTGACGAACACATCCGCCAATCCATCAGGCACTGCCAAAGATACGCCGGCCATGCCGTCACGAAAGGATGGGACCAACGAAAACTGATCCGTCGACAGCAGGGGGACGGTCTTGACCGAAAGGCCCTGGCCAAACAGCAGATTTCCTGCCCAGAGCGTGATGCCGAACTGGTAAATGAATCGCATGTATGCTCCTGTATTATACAGTAGGTAGGGGCAGCAAAATAAGTGCCATCGATCACAGGCCGCGCGTGGATCAAGCCCGCACAAAATGTCGCTGATTGAACTGTGAGGATTTTCTTTTTATCAGTTTTTCAAAATGAATTTCAAAAAATTGAAAGATTGGGATTGTCCTCTGCTGCACGACTGCGGCAGCGAAAAAATATCCTTGTCATTTTATTCTCATTTGGCTATTTTAGCCTGAAATTGCGTGATGTCGGCCATTGATTTGTTGTTATTCATGTGGTGTATGGTTTTGTTTTCAGAGCGCCGAAGGATCTATCGACGAACTGAACAAGCAAACGACCAATGCCCAGCGCGATGATAGATTCCTCGCCCTATGCGACGACAGCGATACGGCAGCAATACGGAATTGCGGGCTCGGAATGACAAATTAAGAATGCCGGTGAATTGTATTAGGCCGGCAATTGGTAACGCCATCTTGTTGCCGCGCAGAGTTAAGCAGGGGCGAAACAGCAGCGAAATAATTGCCTGCTGCATTAGCAACTAAAGGAAAAAGTATGCTGCGTCTGTCTCCATGGTTCCATTTTCTCCGTCTTTATATTTTTTGTGTTCTTTGTTGCTTTGGAACGCTTTCTGCAGCGACGGTGCAAGGCGTTCTGTACGATGCCTCCAACAACAGCCCTTTGGACGGCGTACAGATCGTGATCAAACCGTCACAGCAGACTGCGACCAGCGGCAGGGACGGATTTTTTCGCATGTCTTTGCCGGCTGGCTCGTACACACTGACCTTTCATCGCACCGGTTATGCACTGATGGAAGAGAAAATCCATATCGAGGGGGAACAGGAGCAGCGCCTGCTGTTTGCGCTGCAACCCACGTTATTGAAACTGCATGAGGATGTCACCGTGACGGCGGAGCGGGATATGCTGGCAACTTTTCATTCTCCCGCAGCCATCACTTCAGTTGCTTTACGGGAATTCGATTTGCCCCGCTCAACGCCCGAAGCGCTCATGGGCAGCCAGGGCGTTTGGATGCAAAAGACCAATCATGGCGGCGGCTCCCCTTTCATTCGCGGTCTCACCGGCAATCAGGTTCTAGTGCTCATCGACGGCATTCGTCTCAACAACACAATATTCCGCTACGGTCCGAATCAATATCTGAACACCGTGGATCCCTACTCTATCTCCCGAATGGAGGTGCTGCGCGGTTTCGGCGCCACGCTCTATGGCAGCGACGCCATGGGCGGCGTGCTCAATCTGTTGACGCCGATGCCCAAGTTCTCCAGTGAGCGGAAACAGAGCGTACAAGCGATCACCAAATACCAGTCCGCGGACATGGAAAAGACCGCTCATGTGAATGTGGGCCTCAGCACGGCCCGCCTTGCGCTTTCCGTCGGTGCGTCGCTGCGTTCCTTCGGCGATGTGCGGGCAGGCAGCGGAGTGGGCGTGCAATCTCCCAGCGGCTATGATGAAAGCGCCGGCCAGTTCAAGGCGGCCCTGCACCTCAACGACCGCTTGCTGCTGACCATGCTGTGGCACAAGATGCATCAAGAGGATGTGCCGGCTTATGATCAGGTTCATCAGCGCGGTTACGCACGCTATCTGTTCACGCCGCAAGACCGGCAATTGGCCTATCTGCGTTCCACGCTGCTTTCCAACCACCCTCTGTTCCGGCGGATAGAGATCACTGCCTCTTATCACGAAAGCCTGGAAGGCCGGGAACGGCAAAAGAACAACAGCACGGTGGCCATCTGGGAAAAGGACCGTGTGCACACCTTTGGCCTGCAGGTGCAAGCCCATGCCGGCTGGGGCGGAGCCCATCAGCTGATCTACGGCCTGGAGGCATATCGCGACGTTGTCCACAGCAGCTCGGAACAGCTGGAGTCCCTCTCACAGCAACGGACGCCCCTGCGCGGCTTGTATCCCGACGGCGCATCGTCGTACAACAGCGCGCTGTATCTGTCCTACATCAGGAACTGGTCTAGCATGAGCTTGCATTCAGGTCTTCGTTATAATCTGGTGCATATCGAGATTCAGGATGCAGCCTTTGGCGACACGGATTTATCCCCCTCTGCGCTGGCCGGGCATTGTTCCATGCTCTACCGGTTCAGCGATCGTATCCATGGCGTGGTGAATGCCAGTTCATCCTTTCGTGCTCCCAACGTCAACGATCTGAGCACCTTCGGCCCGTTCGATTATGGAATCGAAGTGCCGGCGCCGTTGTTGAAACCGGAATACGGCTACACGCTGGAAGGCGGGGTGAAGACCCGCTCCGACCACTCGTCGCTCGCCCTGTTCCTCTATCACACCTGGATGCGGGATATGATCACTCGGGTGGAGGGGAGCTATCTCGGCAGCAGCATCTATCAAGGCGACCGCGTCTATCAAAAAGCTAATCTGCAGAAAGCGGTGCTCCGCGGCATTGAAGCAGAAGGGGAGTGGCAGCCGGCGGGACGCTGGCTGGTGCGTGGGAATGTCAATTACTGTTACGGCCAGAACCTGAGCGACGATGAGCCCATGCGCCGCATTCCGCCGCTGAACGGGCGAGTCGCACTGGTTCATCACCTCAACCGGCAGTGGTCATGGACCATAGAATCGCAAGCCGCCGCCACTCAGACGCGCCTCTCCTCTGGCGATCTATCGGACCATCGCATCCCTGTCGGCGGCACACCGGGCTGGCATGTCGTTAATGGCGCGGCGTCCTGGCGCCCCGGCGCCTTTACCGTCACCGCCGGCATCGCCAATCTGTTCGACGAGGCTTATCGTACACATGGGTCCGGCATCTTTATGTACGGACGTTGCTTTTGGCTGGGCCTGCAGGTCGGCCGCTAAAGCCGCATAAAGGTCAGCTTTCTGTCGGTCTGTTCAAGCCCATAAGTGAAAGGTGAGAAATGCATGAACAGAGAGCCCCTCTTTACTCGGCGTGATTTTTTATCATGCTCCCTTCTTGGTCTGACCGGCTGCCTGGCAACCAGACCATTGTCTGCCGCAGCTCATGGCCGTCGACGGCCCAATATCCTGCTGATTATGGCAGATGATATGGGTTTCTCCGACATTGGCTGCTATGGGGGCGAAATTCGGACGCCAAATCTCGATGAATTGGCTGCTCGGGGGCTTCGCTTCAACCAGTTCTATAATAATGGAATCTGCGTGCCCACTCGCGCTTCTCTGCTTTCCGGCCTATACTCCCAGCAGGTAGGGGTTTATAGCAATACACCTGTGCAGTATGAAAACTGCGTCACCCTGGGAGAACTGCTGAGAAGCGCCGGCTATCGAACACTCATGGCCGGCAAATGGCATGCAAAAGAGACGCCTTATCGTCGTGGTTTTGACCGCCACTTCGGCCTTTGCGACGGCTGCAGCAATTATTTCAATCCAGGCCCGCGACGGCAGGGTGAACCAGAACCTGGAAGAAAAAAATCTCCAGGCGGCTATCCCCGCCGTTGGGCTATTGATGACCAAGAGTATCTTCCGTATGCCCCTGAGGATGCCAAGTTCTATTCAACCGATGCTTTCACGGACTATGCTGTTCGCTATCTGGATGAATATGGCAAAGAGGAGAGGCCGTTCTTTCTCTATCTGGCTTACACCTGCCCCCACTATCCCCTGCATGCCTGGCCTGAGGATATTGCCCGGTATCGCGGCCGCTATCTGGTGGGCTGGGATGTGATCCGACGCCGGCGTTTTGAGCGGATTCGAGATCTGCAGTTGTTTGATCGATCGATGACCCTGCCGCCAAGGGATGAGACGGTTCCAGCCTGGGAGGATGTGGCTGACAAGGACAGCTGGGATCTCAAAATGGCCGTCTACGCGGCCATGATCGACCGGATGGATCAAAACATCGGCCGAGTGCTGCGAAAGATCCGGCAACTCGGCAAAGAGGACAACACCCTGGTGCTGTTTTTATCCGATAACGGCGGCTGCGCTGAGGATGTCAATCACACCCCCGGCATCGCCCCTGGCCCGGTGGAGTCTTACTGTACTGTGGACAAGCCCTGGGCGAATGCCAGCAATACGCCGTTTCGCAAATACAAGAACACGGATCATGAGGGCGGCATCTGCACTCCGTTTATCGCAGCCTGGCCTGGAGTGATTCAACAACAAGGCCAGGTGAGCGACGCGGTGGGCCATCTGATCGATTTGATGCCGACTCTGGCCGATATCAGCGGTGCGCGGTATCCTGCTGAGTATAATGGTCACACCGTGCTGCCGATGGAGGGCGTCAGTCTGCTTCCGGTGTTTCAGGGCGGAAAACAGAAAAAAGAGCGCACGCTCTTTTGGCGCACTCATCGCAAAAGCCATCGCGCGGTTCGCCAGGGCGCCTGGAAGCTGGTTTCGGCCACTCCAGAGTCGCCCTGGCAGCTCTATGATCTCAAACGCGATCGCTTTGAAACTCAGGACCTTTCGTCTGTACATCCGGACAGAGTGCGGAAGATGGCCGAACTGTACGCAGAGTGGGAAAGAAAAGTAGGCTTGGATAGAGAATAGCGCTTTACAGTTGTCTTGCCTGCGTCAGGAAGAGAAGTTGCTGTCCTGCCGCTGGATTTATAAACGGCAAACTGACAACCGCTGGTGTGCGGAGGCTGCTGTTGGAAGGGAGCGGCGGCGATGAGCGTATGGGTTTCAGCGCAACGCTGCCGCTATTTCAGTCCCTGCAGCTTTTCGAGAAACGGTTGATCCAGGCTGTAGGATGAGAAAAAAACCACGCCGTCGGCGTTTATAGAGTCGCAGAACGCGATCTGTTTGATCATGCTCTCCGGGCTGGCCCACTGGTACAAACTGTTGCTGCCGACCCCGATGCCCGGGCACAGTTGCACTCGGCCGCGGCGATCAGCCATGGCCTGGCGCACCTTTTTTTCAAAATGGTCGCAGCGATCGGTGTAGAGCATGGGGCTGACCATATCCACCAATCCCTCCTGCGCCCAGGTGACCCAATCCTGACCGACCATGATCCGGGCGGTGGCGGCATCATTGAAAACCGCAGCGCTGATCTTCACCTTCCGGTTTATCGCATCCAACCCGGTTCTTAGCTCGCGGATAAAGAGTGTAACCCGTTCCCTGTTCCAGTGCAGCCATTCGTTCCAGGCGATGCTGCCGGTATCGCGGTTTTTGACCGTTGTCAGATCGATGCCGGTGTCCTCTTTGAACAGCCGCAGCGTCTCCCGATCAAAACTGAAATAGGGTTCAACGGGTTCGCAGGGATAGCGAATGTAATCCAGATGGACCCAGCGGACAGCGTATTTCTGCGCGAGCTCGAGGATCATGCTTTTTTCATAGGCGCGAACAGCCGGAAGCGCGGGGTTGGCCACCGCCACCATCTCCCGCTTGGGGTTGCTGATCAACCATTCGGGATGACGACCCACCTGGCCAAGCATGGCGATCTCGGGAAAAACGCAGAACCAGGGGTGCACTTCCATCTTTCTTTTTTCAGCCTCACTCAGAAACAGGGCGAAAAAATCCCAGTCATACGCGTTGTCCCGCTGGCCGATCTCGCTGTTGAAATAGACATGACCGGTGGTGTTCTTGACCAGAATGAACAGCGTGTTGATTCCGGCCTGGGCATAGGCGTCCAGTGTGGCCTGCATTTTTTCTTTTGCGATCGACTTGTCCGGCCCGAAAAAGCCGGGGTGCATCCAGACGCCGCGCACCCGCGCAGACGGCTTTTCCATGGGCTTTCCGGCCGCGGGCAGCGCGACGCCCATCCAGGACAGAAAGAGAAACAGAATACAACCAACGTGCTGTTTCATATCTCAGCCTTTTCAATAGTGAGAAGGTCGCCTGCTTCAACGCCGGCGCGGCCGTATCGACACAACGGTGATTCGATCCGGCGCAGGCCTTTCAGAGTCGCGCCGTTTTTACCGTCCTGAAGCAGTTGCTTGAATTTTATTTCAGCAGCAGCATGCGGCGCGTCTGCTGAAACGCTCCGCTTTCCATGCGCAGCCAATAGAGGCCGCTGCCAACCGGTTGACCATCCTCTCGAGTTCCGTCCCAGGTCAGCGAATATTGTCCCATCGAACAGCTGCGGTTCACCAATTCCTTTACCGGCCGGCCCAGCATATCATAGACGCAAATGGACACAGGCGAGGTGGTCGGAACGCTGAAGGCGATCCGCGTGGAATGATTGAACGGATTCGGGTAATTGGCTTCGAGGTTGAACGACAGCGGCAGTCGCTGGACGGTCAACGGAAAAGCAGCGGCCATGGCCACGGCCAGGGGGTCTCCGTCGGCTTGACGCAGATCAGCCGTCGCAGTCTGCAATTCGCCCGCAGCGTCCGCCAGGGGGGCGAGCTGCAATTCGATCAGGGAACCGGTTCCGCACCAGGCCGGCGATTCCCCGGCTTCTGCCAAACGCGAGAAGGCGATGTCGATTTCTCCATGCTGGTCGTCGCGGTCCACCAGCCAGGCGGAAGCGCCTGTCATCAGCTCGCCTGGTTGGATGTCGATGATGCGCCAGGCGGCTGCGGGAACGCGCAGCACGATATGTCCCATGGATAGGTGCTCCATACCCTGCGCTATCAGCGCATATCGCTGCACCTCTGGATTGCCGGAGGGCTGCAAGCGCCAATCCAAGCGGGCGGCGGCCGTTTTCGCCATCGCCGGCGTTGCCGGTGATTTTTTCAGGGTGGAATGAAACCAGTTCCACATGCGGGTAAAGACGAACAGATCTTCAAAATTGACCTGATGGTCATGCGTCACGGTCAGAAAAGGCGGTGTGCCGTCCGCTGGGCCGATGTCCCCGGTTGCCGTGTTGTTCGGTTTCCAATAGGTAGACAGCAGAGCGAAATCACGAGTGTCGATGTCCAGATCCTTGTCGAAATCGCCCAGCAGGCTTGAGGTTCCGCCTGCGCTGATGGGATGAAGCGTGGCAGCGGCTGTGACCACAGGGATCGCTGTGTTGTTCAGTTTTCTAAATACCTGGTCGGTCGACGAGATCGAGATGGCGCTGCCGCAATCCGGAACGCGCACTTGAAAAGTTACGGTGCACAATACGCCGCTGCCGCTGGCGCCGACGCCGGCGGTGTTCAGCCGTGTCGCGCTGATGTCGATGCGTGAGTTGCCCGCCTCGACCGTGGAGACAAAGGTGGTCTGCGATCCCCCTTGGTTGAGAAAATCACCTTCTTTGACCTGCACGGGTTCGATTTTCGCGGGATCATATTGCAGATAAAAATGCACCAGACCCAGGTCGACGATGTTTCGTACCTCCACGGCCAGCTCAAACGTATAGTTTGTTTTACCGATCACATTCGCAGGAGTGAGGAGTACCTTTGACGATCCGACGACAAACACCCTTTCGCTGGTGTAGGACTTGTCGTCCACCTTCACAGTCAGATTCAGCGTGCGTACATCGTCGTCCGGAGTGCGGTCGCTGGTCGCATAGGTGACGACGGTTTGACTGGCCAGTAAGCGGCCGATGCGGCAAAAGTATTCCGCTAGTCTGTCGTCGTTCAGTTCAAGAAACAGACCCTCCGCTTCTTGCGCCAGGGTATGAAAATCAGGCTGATCCGGTGCGATGACGATGGGGATGATGTCGTCGAAATAAAGCCCATGAGCCGCAGTGATGGTGGTAAGCGTCGTGCTGCCGGCGCCGGAAATCCCCTGTTGATAATAGGGCTTGTCGGTAAGCAGAACCGCCATGCGGACGGCATTGGCCCTAAAATCGATCTCCAGGACTTTGGCCAGACCATTCAGGGCGTTGGCTTTGCCGTCGCTGCTAATCCGCGGGGTGATTCCCTCGATCTGGGCTTGGATCTCAGCAAAGTCGTTGCTGAAACCGGTCGCCATTTCCACATCCCCGGCAAAGGCGACCAGGGCATAACGGCTGTCGATGCCCACCGTCGGATCCTGAACCCAGTCATCGATGCAGCGGGCCCATGCGGCCAATTTCTCTTTCCGGTTCGAGGCCAACGTGGCATCCACTACGAAAACGATGTCCACTTTGCCGCCCATTCCTGGGCCGGCTTTTTCAACGCGGCTGGCGGTCTGCGTTGATCCATCCTCTGATAGAGTGATCTGAGCAGGGCTGATGTTTACGATGGGCGTGTTGTCGCTTAAATCGATGGCGGAGATCCAGCAGGAAAGGGTGGGAAAATTTTCCGTGTCCACGACATTGACGCGCACGCCGATGCCGTCCTTTGCATCAGACTCTTTGCGTATGGTCAGGGTGAGACGGGCGTCGGGAAAACCACTGGCGGATGCGGTGATCACCGCGGTGCTGCCTTCGACGGCGGCAGGGGCGGCGTTGACCATGACGACCCCGCTGGTCTGTCCGGCTTTGATGATCAGGCTAGCGGCCACGGTAAATGTGGATGGATTGGAGTTGGAAAGCTGCACGGTCAGATCGTTGGACAGAGCCTGGCTTAGCTTAACGGTCACCGGCCCGCTGCCGCCCGGCGCCAGGGTCCAGCTCGAGGTGGTCAACAACAGACGCTTGACAGGTTCGTTGCTGATCTCGATGATTCCCCGATAGTCCGAAGAGTGATGGTTGGTCTGATAGGCAAACGTGATGTTCTGTCCGATCAGCGCGGTCCAGTCGCCGCTCCAAGATGGGGGTGCGGTCGCATAATGCCAGTCACCGGAGGCCCAGTCGGCCACCTGGATATAGCCGTTGCCGTCCGATCCGCCGGAATCCATCCAACTCAACGTGCCGTCGCCTTCCGCCACCCATTCCTCTTCGCCGCTGCGAAAATCGCTGAAAAAGCGATCGCCGATACGCACCACGTCGAGTTTGCCGACATCAGCGCCGTCGTACATTTCGGTGCGAAAGCGCACTTTGCTGACTGAAGACAGAACACCGGCAAAAGTGGCATCGTCGATGCCAAAGGCAGCTGCCGTGAGGGGAACGGTAAAGCTCTGCCAGACCGAGAGCTGAGCAGGGGGGCCCCAGGCGGCCGAAATGGTCTGCAGCGTTGCCGGGGTTTTCGTCTCATTGATCGAGTAGGAATCATGAACGCCGTAGGTCATGATCTTTAGATAGTATTTACCCGCTGCTGCGCCGGAGACGTTCATCTCATATCCCGCGCCCCAGGTGTCACTTCCGTTATGAACCACAGATACAGCGTCGGCGCCGTACAGCTGCATGCGCAGGTTGGCTGAGCCGGCCTGAGTGAGTTTGATCTTCAGGTCCGTCGCGGACGTCAGGGTGAAATGCCACCAGTCGACAACGTCCTTAGCCAGGCTGTCTCTGAAACCGTCGTAACCAAGATGGCCATCGGTCTGCGCGGTCAGGGACAGCGCCACAGCGGCGGCGGCTGTGTCGTTCGGCTCCGCATCGGATTTGCCGGGTGCAGGGACAAAGGAGCTGTGCAAAGTATAGGGAGTGTAATTCCAGGCATATTTGTATACGCGGACAAAATAGGCGCCGTTGCGCAGGTTTTCGATGGTCAGTCGAGTGGTGTCGCCCCAGGTATCGGCGCGCATGATTTCGGTGTTGCCGTCGGGCTTGCAGAGAGCGAGTTGCAGATTGACCGGCTCGATCTGCGTGATGGTTACGGTTAAAGCGCCATCCTCCGTTGTGCTGACCTGCCACCAATCAGCCTGGTCCGCCGGATTGGACGGCCGGCGGCCGTCATAACCGACGTGGCCGGTTACAGAACCATTGAGCGGCAAAATTTTTGCATTAGCAAAAGCGTCGTTGGGTTCGGGATCGTCGGCGAGTGCGGCGACGGCGTATTGCGTCTGCAAGGAAAAGGCGATATTGCTGCTCGGATCATAGTATCCATACAGGGAGATAAAATAGGTATCGGGTTTGAGACCGTTGACGCTCAGAGTGAATGGGCTGCCCCAACTGTCGCCTCGTACGATCTCTTTTTTTTCCGGAGTGCAGATCATGAGCTGAATATTGGCGCCGCTGCCCGGGGTCAGGGTGACGGTCAGGTTGCCATCCACGCTCACCGGAACGGCATAATACACATTTGTTCTGCCCGGCAACGTTCCGTTGTAGATCGTGTTCGGCGTCACCACGGCGGCGGCTGCATCGCCGCTGAGTGCAATCGGCAGCAGCACATCGTCCCAGCCGGCCGCCCAGGCCTTCCTGGGAGACAGCATCACCACATCCATAAAGCCCTTGTCGGCTCCCAGACTGTGACTGATGCCTTGCCAGTTCGATCCGCCGTCTTGCGTGTGAAAAATATGCCCGGTGGCGCTGACGACAATGCCGTTCTGCGTATCGCAAAAATGGATGCCGGTGAGAATATCGTTGTCAATTTTTTTGGCGCGCCAGGTTTCTCCGGCATCTGTCGTCGAAAGCACCTCGCCGCCGTAGGTGGCCGCCCATCCATGATCGATATCGGCAAAATGCACTGCCGCGATATCGGAATCCACTCCACTATCCTTGCGCCACCACTCCTTGCCATAGTTGTAGGTCTTGTAGATGATGCCCTGAGTACACACCGCCCAGCCATAGTTGCCGATCATGTGTACGTCTAAAAAATGGACGCCCGATTCGCTGTGCCCGGATTCCCACACTCGGCTGCCGGATGCCGGGCCGGTGGAGTAGAGCAGTTTGCCATCGGCCTTGGCGATCACATACACCGGCGTCTTGGTTTCGGCATGCTGGGTGACGGAAACCGCTTCAGCCTGATGCAGTCCGCTGCCGCTGACTTCGGCGTTCAGCCAGTTTTTTCCGCCGTCAATCGTCTCGGCGGTCAGATAATAGGAATCGCTGCTATAGGAAGAGCTGCCCACGGCGATGGCGTTCTGCGCGCTGAGGCTAAAGATGTCATAAAAGGTGTGTTCTTTCTTTGTCGACACCTCTTGCCAGGATTTACCGCCGTCCGTGCTGCGCTTGATCAGGCCGCCGTTGCCCGCGACCCATATGTTCAGCGAATCAGAGGCATGGATGGCGTTATAATTCGCCGCCGGTGCAGCGGCATACAAGACGAGGAGGATGAGCAATGGGAGTATCATGTTCTTATTCATCAGCAGACCTCTGAATTGGATGAGCCATTCTTTCAGCAGAGTGAGAAAAAGTCAGGGCGCCGCCTGTATCGTCACCGCGCAGGCCAGCGCCAGCGATTTGATGGCGATCGCCTGGTTGTCATACAGACCCAGATCCGCGTCGGTTTCCTTGTCAAGGTGCAGTTGAATGACAGTCGATCCGCTTTTAAGCGGCTCAAATCTCATGCGCGCAACCGTTCCGTCTCCGCTGACCGCCTTGGCAGCCGGAAACACGCCGAGCACCACGTCGATGCGGCCAAGCGTGTTGTCGCGATGGAACTGCATCTGGGTGATGCTGCCGCCATTGCTGGTCAGAAAAGCGTTTTCCCTGCCCAGCTCCGTAACCTTCAGGTACGTGGGATCGAAGGTGATGCGCGCGCCAAAGGCGGCCAGCTTTTGCACCTGCCGCGCGGCCAGATACAGAGTGAATGATGAGTCGGCGGCGACCGTCACCCTGGGAGGGGAGAGAATGACCGTGGAACGCAAATAGGCTAATTCGATTTTTACTTTGATCGCTTCGCCCTTTTTCAGGTCCACCGTGGTCGAACCGCGCAGCACCAGATCGTCCTGCTGATAACCCAGCGCAGTGAAGGTGCGGTTTTCACCGGCCGGAACTTTGATGACGCCGCTGGCATAGCCGCCGCTTATCGTCAGGTCTGTGCGCAGTGAGTCCATGTCCTCGCCGCAGACCTCCAGCACCATGCGGGAAAGGCTGGAGGCGGAGACGCCGGCGGCCGATAAATTGACGGCGGTCTGTACAGAGATCATGTCCATGGCCTGGGGAGCTGTTGGGTTGAGGGAATGACAACCCAGACTAGTCAGGAGAAGCAGTGCGAGGATCAGCGCGTGCTTTTGCATAAGATGGCCTCGTTGGTGAGATCAGTGGTCTTTAATTCCATTCGACCGTGATATCGACGTTCGACTCTTTGGATGAATTTTTGTCTTTATTATTGAGGAGAAAATAGGCGCCTCCAGCCGTCAGCGCAACCGCCAGCCAGAACCCGGTTTTCTTGTAAAGGGGTTTGCCCGCCGCTTGCGGTGCAGTGGCTGCGGATTTGGCTGAAGGCTTGGCTAATGTCTTGGCTGAAGCCTTGGTTGAAGTCTTGGCGCCGCGTTGCATGGCCGCGATCTCTTCATCGGTCACCAGGCGAACCGAGGTCCAATCACTCTCAGCCACTCGGCCGTCGACATCCGTCACCTGAATCTGATAAGCAAGGCTTTGGCCGGAGGTGATCTGGCTGGGGATCGCTACGCCATAGCGCCGGCCGGTGGAGAGAATTTTAACCGCGGTCTGCGGTATGTACCCATAAGCCCCGTCCGCACTATGGACGCGATAATACCCATTGCGATCTCCGCTCACGTCCAGAACCGTGCCGTAAGCCGCCACCCGCGTTTGCCGGCTGCCGCTGCTGGCCTGGCTGAGTAACGGGATCCGGTCCTTGGTCACCCGCACCTGCAGCGGAACAGCGGCCGGCTGCGGCAATGCCGGCAATTTCCCTTTGATGGTGCGGCCGTCGTGCTTGAGATAGAGATAGACGGATTGAATGGCGGCCTCGCCGCCGATGTGCGCCACGATATTCAGCGGTTGTCCTTTTTTTGCCAGCTTGACAGGACGATGAGAAAGAATGGGTGAAGCTGCGAGTGCGGAAAGAGGAGTCAGTAGGAGGTAAACAACGATCGTGCAGGTAGAGAAAAAACGAACGGCGTCGGAATGGAAACACTTTCTCATGGAGTGCCTCTTTTTCTGAGTGCAAATGCCATAACGCTGTCCTATCATTAAGAGATTCGTTAGCCGTTTGGTGTTTACACAGAGTAAATCTCTATTATGTCATAAATACTGAAATCAACCGCTTTTGCGTAAAATCAGGTTGCATTTCACTTTTGTCCAAAACAGTCTTCAAGAAATCATCTGAGCAGCGTTTTCAATATCCGCTTATTTTTTTCTACCTATTAGAGTGTTAATAATTTTCTCTGCCATTCAGACCTTGAGGCTTTTTACCACGAAGGAGAGATCTCTTTGCCGACGCCCCTGGCTTGAGCGTTGAAATCCGCTTTATGCTGAAACGGCTGTCATGCCGTTTCGAGTCCATCCTCGCTTGAAAGGGACCGTTGTTTTATTTTGACTTTGCCCCACATTTGATTATATTAAAGTGGCATAAAGGCATCGAGCATGCGCTGGACGTCGCCCGCACTGGGATCTCTTGTTTGCCGCGCTCTTTTTCGGACATCGCACGCGGGCTGCGACTGAATTGGAAAGCGGACTCGACCATTGGGTCTTTCTGTGACCCAGCCGCCAATAGGCCGGCGCCATGGGGGCGGCTCTTAACAGGAGGCTGTATCATGCAATACAGAACATTGGGCCATACCGGAGTAAAACTGCCGGCCATGGGATTGGGGTGCATGGGCATGAGCCATGCCTATGAGGGTCGTGACGACGAGGAATCTCTGGCGACGCTGGAGCGAGCCATTGAATTGGGCGTCACTTTTTGGGATACCGCTGACTTTTACGGCAACGGCGAAAACGAACGGCTGCTCGCCGGAATGCTGCGCCACCGACGGCACGACCTGTTTATCGCCACCAAGTTCGGGTTCAAACCGACCCCTGAAAACCCTTTCAGCGTCGACGCCTCGCCTGCGCATATGCGGATCGCTGTGGAGGCGAGTTTGCGCCGGCTTGGAATCGAAACCATCGATCTGTATTACGCCCATCGCGTCGATCCGCAAATTCCGGTGGAGGAGACGGTGGGCGCCATGAGAGAACTGGTGAAAGAGGGCAAGGTGCGTTACCTCGGCCTGTCCGAAGCCTCGGCCGAGGCCCTGCGCAGAGCTTACGCCGTGCATCCCATTGCCGCTCTGCAAAGCGAATATTCTCTGTTGACGCGGGATGTGGAAAAAGAGATTCTGCCGTTGTGCCGCAAATTGTCCATCGCTTTCATTCCGTTCAGTCCGCTGTCCCGAGGCCTGCTCACTCGGACGGTCGACGGCGCCAGGCTCGGCGATAGAGACTTTCGTAAAACCCTGCCCCGTTTTTCCGGCCGACACTGGGAGAACAACCGGCAATTGGCCGATGCCTTCGCTGAACTGGCACTTGCCAAAGGCTGCACCCCGGCACAGTTGGGGCTGGCCTGGGTGCTGGCTCAGGGCGACGATATCATTCCCATTCCGGGAACTCGGAAAAGAAAACATCTGGAAGAAAATGTCGCCGCTTTGGATGTGGCGCTCACGGAGAAGGATTTCTCCGCCATCGAGGCTGTGCTGGCGCGTTTCCCCGACATCGGGCCGCGCTATGGCGGTACGATGGCCAAGCTGGCGGCAAAATAGATGTGCGGTTTTAAAAATTTTATAATATCTATTTGAAGAATTTATCACCGCGAAATTCACAAAGCACGAAGGAAAACATTCGCACAATTCTTTTAAATGGAAAAATTTATTAAAGCCTTCTTCTTTTTCTTCTTCGTGCGCTTCTAGCTCTTTGTGGTAAAATAAAGCTTTTAATTCTTGGAAAAATAAAGCTTTTATTTCGTAATAAAATAAAGCTTTTAATTGTAAAAATCGACCTTCGTTCCATTTCGCGATACGCTCAGATGTCCACTATCGAACCGAGCGTAATTCGCTGCCGCAGCGGTTCAGAATAAAAGAGGTTGGCCATGCACTATCTGCTCTTTTATGATCTGGCTCCGGATTATTTGACCCGTCGACAAGAGTACCGGCGCGAGCATCTGGCGCTGACCTGGAAATCGCATGCAGCCGGCGAGCTGATCCTCGGCGGCGCGTTAGCCGATCCGGTGGACCAGGCGGTGCTGCTGTTTCAGGTTGAATCCACAGAGGCGATCAACCGCTTCATTGAAGCTGATCCCTATGTCAAGAATGGCCTGGTGAAAAATTGGACCATTAGGCAATGGACCACGGTGGTGGGCGAAGGGGCCAGCGCTCCGGTCAAGCCGTAATCGTTCCGGCGCCGACCCTCTGGGGATCAAGCGGAGAGGCCTGGGCCGGTCGTTTTGATCCATGGTTCATTCAAACCGATAATCTGAATAGGTTTCCTCCACCTCGAGCCTGACCTTTTTTACCAGGATGCCGGCGTAGATGCGCATCCAGGTGTGAGTGAGGATCAGCCGGTCGCCGGGCAGTACGTCGAAGGACATGCGCATGTGCAGCTCTTTGACAAACTTGGGATTTTTCGACGGCCGAATGTCGATCATGCGAACATCGCGGGTTTGCGGATCGATATAGTACAAGCCTTCGAACCGTTCTTCTTCTTGATCGATGGTTTTAGCGCGAATGCACAGCAGCCGGCGGTTCTCCATCGTAGTATCGGCTAAAAGCACGAACCGGTAAAAGGGACGCTTGTCGACCGCAAAGGGCAGCAATTCCTCAAGCTCGAATTTTTTTTCCCTTGACTGCTGTGAATCCTTGCTGTTTTCCGCAGCTTTTTCCCTTGCTTTGGCCGCCTCGGCGGCCGCTGTCTGGGTGATGTCTTTTTCAACGCCGTCCTTGATCTCTGTGGCGCGAATGATTTCCTGTCGACTGCGGCCTTCCTGAGTGTAAATCTTTTTCTCTGTGCGCACCACTTTTTCCGGTTGCCACGCTTTGTCCATAAAGCGGGAGAAGGAGAGCACCGCCATGCTAAAGTTTTTATAATCCGCGTAGCTGCGGCTGCGTTGATCGATTTGGGCCAGCAGGGAGTCCAGTTCAATCCGGCTGAACAGAGGGCAGGCGGAAACCGCGAGCAAAACAGCGAGGCAAAGACCTCTTTTCATTATCTGCCTTTCCGTGGGATTGATTCCGAGTTAATCATGCGGCATGGCCTGCGATCTTTCAAGTGCGCCGCGCCCGGCTGATCGTCGCCCGTTCCGGCCGGCCATGGCCGTTGACGGCTGAAGATGAATCGCTCAGCCGACCTGGCCGGCAAATTGACGACGGATGTAATGTAGCAAGGCAAGAGCGGAAGTTGCAAGGAGATTTTTTGCCAATTGTCAGCGCTGCGGTAAAGGGAAAGGACTGTTTGATTTTGATATTCTGCGGCGCGATTTTGCTGCCGGTCGTGTTCCTGCAAGTTTGAATCCGAGAAAATTGCAAACAGCGTCAGCGGCGTGTCGCCGGGCGTCAGGGCATTCTTTCACGAGCTAAAATTTGTTTCGATTCTTTCTATTTTCCCTTGCATAAAAAGGTGCAAAGCTGTAAATTTATTCAATTTCGGCATCAATGGATCAGCATCTTGCCGCGTTTTTCCAACCTTTTTTTAATCTCGATCAACCATCAGGGCGTTCGCCTGGATTTAAGTGAAATTCCGGTTTTGCAGTCATGCTCTTTGACAGCTCTTTTGATCAGTCTGCAGAATTGACGCAAGCCCGCTATATTCCGCATTGGCGACTTTTTTTGGTTGCATGCGCATCGCTTCTTCAGCAAGGCAGGCATCGAGTTCATTGATAAGACGATAAAAGCAAGGGGAAAAACCCTTTTACCATTCCATCCGGTCTATTTGACTGGATAGAAATTTTTTGGATCACGGCATAGCCTATTCGATTATTTTCGATTAATTCAAATTCCCTCTGTTCTACTATTTGAAAAATTTAACCGCATAGAAAATTCTTGAATCGGATTTGATTGTCGATGAATTAAATAGGTAGTTCTTGACCGGCTAGTGTTACTGTTCGGTGGGGGGCGGGTCAATTATAATGTTATGACGCTCAAATATTGCGGAATTATCAGGAATAGATTACGAATCAGTTTTGGGAAATAATACCAGCGAGGTCTTGCCGGCTCGCGCCTAATGCAAGAAGTGATTTGATAAGCAAATCGATTGAAACAGATGGATCACCGGCCTCCATTTCGGCAACACGAGATTGATTGGATCTGAGTAGTTTTGCCGAATCAAGGCTTCTAAAATAAAGATATCTTAGCGAAAATCGATCATAACACAGGTGCGCAGCCGACCTTCGCCGCCTTTCGCTATCACGGTAATAATGGCAATAGATAGCCATGTCCCTTTTTCGCGGCTTGGCGGCTAACACGTCCGCTTTTGGTGCAATGACTTACAAGCGGACAGCCCGAATGGGAGGAGCAACATAAATGGCCAAAGAAAGCAGTAACGGCGCGAACCTCGGCTTCGAGTCCGAGCTCTGGCGGGCCGCCGACGCGCTGCGTTCCAACATGGACGCCGCCGAGTACAAGCACGTCGTGCTCGGTCTGATCTTCCTCAAATACATCTCAGACGCCTTCGAAGAACAGCGCTCAAAACTTGAAGCAGAAAAAGCCCAGGGCGCCGACCCGGAAGACCCCGACGAGTACCGGGCCGTCAATATCTTCTGGGTGCCCAAAGAGGCGCGCTGGTCCAAGCTCAAATCTGAAGCCAAGCAGCCCACCATCGGCAGGGTGATCGACGACGCCATGCTCGCCATCGAGCGCGACAACTCCTCGCTCAAAGGCGTGCTTCCCAAGGACTATGCCCACCCGCGGCTCGACAAGCAGCGGCTCGGCCAGCTCATCGATATGGTAAGCAACATCGGCTTGGGCGACAAGGAAAACCGCTCCAAAGACATTCTCGGTCGCGTTTATGAGTACTTTCTTTCCCAGTTCGCCAGCGCCGAGGGCAAGAAGGGCGGCCAGTTCTACACGCCCCGCTGCGTTGTCCGTGTGCTGGTTGAAATGCTCTCTCCCTACAAGGGCCGGGTCTATGACCCCTGCTGCGGCTCGGGCGGCATGTTCGTCCAGTCGGAAAAGTTCGTCGAAGCCCACGGCGGCAGAATCGGCGACATCAGCATCTATGGCCAGGAATCCAATCACACCACTTGGCGGCTGGCCAAGATGAACCTCGCCATCCGCGGCATCGAGGGCAACCTCGGCAAGGAGCACGCCGACACATTCCACCGCGACCTGCACCCCGATCTCAAGGCCGATTTTTGTCTGGCCAATCCACCGTTCAACGATTCCGACTGGGGCGGAGAACGCCTGAAGGACGACAAGCGATGGAAATACGGCATTCCGCCGGCGGGTAACGCCAACTTTGCCTGGGTGCAGCACTTTATTCATCATCTTGCTCCGACCGGCTTTGCGGGCTTTGTGCTTGCCAATGGCTCAATGTCTTCCAACCAATCCGGCGAGGGCGAAATCCGCAAGAACATCATCGAGGCGGACTTGGTGGACTGCATGGTGGCGCTGCCGGGACAACTCTTTTACTCAACGCAGATTCCGGTTTGCCTTTGGTTTATTGCCCGCGACAAAAAGAACGGCCGATTCCGGGATCGGCGCGGCCAGACGCTCTTTATCGACGCCCGCAAGATAGGCACGATGATCGACCGCGTCCACCGCGAACTGACCGAGGAGGATATCCAAAAGATCGCCGAAACCTACCACGCCTGGCGTGGGGATAAAGACTGCAAGGTCAAATATAAGGACATCCCCGGTTTTTGCAAGCGCGTTATAACCGAAGAAATCCGCAAACACGGATATGTGCTCACCCCGGGCCGCTATGTGGGCGCTCCGCCGCAGGAAGAAGACGATGAACCGTTTGAGGAGAAAATGCGGCGGCTGGTGGGGCAGCTTCGGGAACAGCAGGCCGAGGCGGCCAAACTGGACAAGGCAATCTGGAGAAATTTGAAGGAACTGGGGTATTAAACGATACGTTGATAATGGACAGCAAAGGTATTTATAATAAACGCAGCGTTTATCATGGAAGAAATCGGGTGCTATAATGAACGCAACTGATAATAAGAATTTCCGAGCAGGCCGTTACCTTCAGCAATCTTCAGGTTACCGTGCATTCATTCCCGCCCCGTTGCCTCCCGATCCGCCTGTGGATCTCACAGGACCGCTCCGTGATAGCCTTTCGAGTGCCGACTATACATTGGGGAGGCTTGACGGGGCAATTCTGACCCTGCCCAACCCCAACCTCTTTGTGTTCATGTATGTGCGCAAGGAGGCGGTGCTCTCCAGCCAGATCGAAGGCGCCCAAAGTTCTCTTCAGAACCTGCTTGCCGCTGAAGCGCAACTCTTCGATCCGGATACGCCAAAGGATGTGCATGAAGTCGCCAATTATGTGCGGGCGATGAATGATGGCCTTGCGCGGCTGGCTGAATTGCCGATTTCCGTGCGCCTGATCCGTGAAATTCACGCCGAGCTGATGAAAGGTGTGCGCGGCGGGCGCCTCACGCCCGGAGAATTACGAACCAGCCAGAACTGGATTGGTTCAGCAGGATGCACGCTTGCCGAGGCCGTCTTTGTGCCGCCGCCTCCGCACGAAGTGCCGGAAGCGCTGAATAACCTTGAACGGTTTCTCCATGATGATACATCCCTTCCCACTCTCGCTCAGATTGGACTGGCCCATGCACAATTCGAGACGATTCACCCTTTCCTTGACGGCAATGGGCGGATCGGCAGGTTGCTCGTCACCTTCCTGCTTGTGGAAAAGGGATTGCTCACCAAGCCCGTGCTCTACCTGTCGCATTATTTCAAACGCCGCCGCACCGAGTACTACGATCGGCTGCAGGCGGTTCGCGAAGAAGGCGATTGGGAAGGCTGGCTCGAGTTTTTCTTCAAGGGTGTGATCGAGGTAAGCCGCGAGGCGACCGAAACAGCCGCCGCAATTCTTCGGATGCGGGAAGAATACCGTGCAAAGATTGCCGATCATCTGGGCCGTGCCGCCGGCAATGGCCAGAAGGTGATGGACCGGCTCTTCGAACAACCTATCGTGACAGTGGCGGCCGTACGCGAGTGGCTGGGCCTTACGCCCGCCGGCGCAAACCAGATCGTCGCGCGTCTGGAGAACATCGGGCTGCTGCGCGAAAGCACCGGCTACGCGCGCAACCGCCGTTTCCGGTTCGACCCCTACCTGCGGCTGTTTGAGGAACCCGAGGAGACCAGGCGATGAACCCGCGAAACGGCAAACGCAAACCGCGCATGCGGCAGGCGGAGGCGGCCGAACTGATCAAGGCCATTGCCGAAACCTCCCTTGACGCGCGCCAGAAGGCCGAAGGCTGGGGAGCGGCGGTCATTACAAGGCTGGCGCAGGAGCTGAAAAATGAACTACCTGAACTGAAGGGGTTTTCGGAGTGAAACATAAAGAGGATGCTGGCCTTTTATCGTGATTATCCAGATCCAGGCGCAATTGTGCCACAGGCTGCGGCACAATTACAGTCCCCGGAACAAGTGCCGCTGCTTGCGGCACTATCCACGCAAACATCAACGGCAAAGCAACCCGCTGGCGGAATACAGCTTTGCCGGAATCGACAAACCCATCGGCATTTCCACCTACGAACTCACCCGCGCCCTGCCCAAGGACTTGCGCTCCGCCCTCCCCACCGTCGAGGAGATCGAGGCGGAATTGGCGGAAGTGGTGATGCAAAGGCCGGGGCGGAAAAGCAAGGAGAGGAAGCAATGACAGGGGAACGGAAGGCCAAACGGAAGGAGATGGGGTATGGGGGGTGAGTGGCGGGAATACCGGATAGGGGAAATAGCTGATATTGTCGGTGGAAGCACGCCATCGACAGCGGATCCCTCAAATTTCAATGGTGACATCCCCTGGCTAACTCCAAAGGATCTGTCGGGTCCACACGAACGTTACGTTTCCCGAGGGGAACGTAATCTTTCACCCAAAGGTCTTGAAAGCTGTTCCGCACAACTGCTCCCAGCAGGTACAGTGCTGCTGACAAGCCGTGCTCCTATTGGCTATGTAGCTATTGCCAAGAATCCGATTGCCACAAATCAGGGGTTCCGAAACCTTGCGCCCAAGCCTGGTTTTAACTCAGAATTTCTCTACTACTGGCTAAAAGGGCACGTTGAGGAACTACAGCGGCACGCCAGCGGTTCGACATTTCAGGAACTAAGTGGATCGGCACTTTCTCAGATCAAGATTCGCATTCCTCCCCTCCCCGAGCAGCGCGCCATTTCCCATATTCTCGGCACGCTGGACGACAAGATCGAGGTCAACCGGAAGATGAGTCAGACGTTGGAAGAGATGGCGCGAGCGCTTTTCAAAAGCTGGTTCGTGAACTTCGACCCGGTGCGCGCCAAGGCCGCCGTCCGCCGCGAACATCCGAACTGGACCAACGCCCAGGTCAGCCGCGCCGCCTGTCCCAACCTCAAGCCCGAAATAGCCGAACTCTTCCCCGACCGCCTCGTGGACTCGGAACTGGGCGAGATTCCGGAGGGGTGGGAGGTCAAAAGCCTTGATAAGATCGCACGTTTCTTGAATGGACTAGCGCTCCAAAAGCATCCGCCTAGGGACAGTGGATCACTTCCAGTTATCAAAATTGCCCAACTTCGTGCTGGCAACACGAGTGGAGCAGATCACGCGAGTGCCAATATTGATCCGGAATATGTCGTAAAGGATGGTGACATCCTTTTCTCGTGGTCAGGATCGCTAGAATGTATTGTCTGGGCAGGTGGAAAAGGCGCGTTGAATCAGCATCTCTTCATGGTTTCGTCAAGTTGCTACCCTCGTTGGATTTGCTATTTCAGTGTCCATGCGCATCTCGAAGACTTCCGCCGCATAGCTGCAGGTAAAGCTACTACCATGGGGCACATCCAGCGTCATCACTTATCAGCCGCCAAGGTTGCGGTTCCTCCTGTGTCTTTGCTCGGTATCATGGACAGATACATGTCACCACTTTTTGAGGCTTCTTGGAAATGGAATCTCGAATCCCGCACCCTCTCCGCCATCCGCGATGCGCTGCTGCCCAAATTGATCTCCGGCAAGATCCGGGTGAAGGATGCAGAACGGTTTTTGAAGGAGCATGGGTTATGACCTACGATCCTAACAAACATCACCGCCGCAGCATCCGTCTGAAAGGATACGATTATTCTCAGGCCGGGGCATATTTTGTCACCATCTGTACCCAGAATCGCCAATGTTTGTTTGGCGATGTGACGGATGGGGAAATGCGGTTGAATGCGGCGGGACAAATGGTTCAATCGGTGTGGGACGAATTGCCGTTATTTTATCCGGGCGTGGACATTGACGAATTCGTGGTTTTGCCGAATCATGTCCACGGAATCGTGATTCTGGTAGGGGCGGCCCCCCGTGGCCGCCCTGAACTGAACCTGGGCAGGCACAGGGGCCATGGCAACCACAGGGGGTAGGGCAACCACAGGGGGTTGCCCCTACGGGGTTGTCGTTGCCGGATGTGGTGCATCGGTTCAAAACCATGACGACCAAACGGTATGTCGACGGGGTGAAAACGGCGGGTTGGACGCCCTTTCCCAGCCGGTTGTGGCAACGCAATTATTACGAACACATCATCCGCGACGACGAATCCTTGAACCGCATTCGAGAATACATCGTAAACAACCCGATGCAATGGGCGTTGGATCTGGAAAACCACGTAAAGGCGGGTTTAAAACCCGCCCCTGCACAGGACGAACCATGGCGCATCTGACCGAATCCGACATTGAAACCGCCGCCCTCGACTGGCTGTCCGCTCTCGGCTATCAAACCCTGTTTGGGCCCGAAATCGCCCCGGACATGCCCGCTGCCGAGCGTGAACATTACGGACAGGTGGTGCTGGAATACCGGCTGCGCCAGGCGCTGGCGCGGCTCAACCCGCAGGCGCCGGCGGATGCGTTGGAAGAAGCCTTCCGTAGATTGACGCGGCCGGACTCGCCGTCGCTTGTGGCGAACAACCATTCCTTTCACCGCATGATAGTCGAAGGAATTCCGGTTGAAGTTCAACGCAAGGACGGGTCGCTCGGCCACGAACAGGTCTGGGCGATTGATTTCTACGAACCGGAAAACAACGAATTCCTCGCCGTCAACCAGTTCACGGTGGTCGAGAACCGGATCGAGCGCCGGCCGGACGTGGTGCTGTTTGTCAACGGCTTGCCGCTGGCGGTGATGGAACTCAAAAACGCGGCCGACGAGAACGCCACCATCTGGTCGGCCTTCAACCAGCTTCAGACCTACAAGCAGCAGATTCCGTCGCTGTTCGCTTACAACCAAGCGCTGGTGGTTTCCGACGGCGTGCAGGCCCGAATCGGCACGCTTACGGCTGACCGCGAGTGGTTCATGCCCTGGCGCACCATCGAGGGCGAGCAACTTGCAGACACCCGGCTGCCGCAGCTTCAGGTGGTGCTGGAAGGCGTGTTCGAAAAGCGCCGGTTTCTGGATTTGATCCGGCACTTTATTGTGTTCGAGGATGCCGGAGGCGGTGTGCTGATTAAGAAAATGGCCGGGTATCACCAGTACCATGCGGTGAATGTGGCGGTGCAGGAGACGATTCGCGCCTGTGTGCCTTCCGCTTCCTCCAGGCAGGTAGGCGAAGAACAAGGGACCTATTTTGCCAAAGGCCTGAAAGACGCCAAGCCCGGTGACCGCCGTGTCGGCGTGGTGTGGCATACGCAAGGGTCGGGCAAGAGCTTGACGATGGCGTTTTATGCCGGGCGAGTTGTGCTGCATCCGGCCATGGAAAACCCGACGCTGGTTGTGATCACGGACCGCAACGACCTGGATGACCAGCTTTTTGGCACCTTTGCCAATTGTCATGAACTGCTACGTCAGCAACCTATGCAGGCGCAAAGCCGGGCGCATCTGCGGGAGCTTTTGAAAACTGGGTCGGGCGGGGTGTTCTTTACCACCGTGCAAAAGTTCTTTCCAACCAACGATGAGGATCAACATCCCCTCCTGTCGGACCGCCGAAACATCGTCGTCATCGCCGACGAGGCGCATCGCAGCCAGTATGACTTCATTGACGGTTTCGCCCGGCACATGCGCGAGGCGCTGCCGAATGCTTCGTTTATCGGTTTCACCGGTACACCCATCGAACTGACAGACAAAAACACCCGAGCGGTCTTCGGCGACTACATAAGCATCTACGATATCGAGCGGGCAGTTAAGGACGGAGCAACCGTTCCGATCTACTACGAGAGCCGCCTGGCGAAATTGGAGCTCAAAGAAACGGAAAAACCTAAACTCGATGCAGAGTTCGAGGAGGCCACCGAGGGCGAAGAAATCGAGCACAAGGAGCGGCTCAAGACCAAATGGGCGCAGCTCGAGGCCCTGGTCGGCACGGAGAAGCGCTTGAAGCTGATCGCCGAGGATTTGGTAAAGCACTTCGAGGAACGCCTTTCGGCCATGGACGGCAAGGCGATGATCGTCTGCATGAGCCGGCGCATCTGCGTCGAACTCTATAACGCCATCGCGGCGATCCGCCCGGACTGGCATCATGTTGACGATGATAAGGGATGCATGAAGATCGTGATGACGGGTTCGGCCTCCGATCCGGTTGATTGGCAGACCCACATCCGCAACAAGCCACGCCGCGAGGAACTGGCCAAGCGCTTCAAAGACTCGAACGACCCCTTCAAGGTCGTGATTGTTCGCGATATGTGGCTGACCGGCTTTGATGCGCCCTGCCTCCACACGATGTATATGGACAAGCCCATGCGCGGCCACGGGCTGATGCAGGCCATCGCGCGGGTAAACCGCGTGTTCAAGGACAAGCCCGGCGGTTTGGTGGTGGATTACCTTGGCCTTGCCGACCAGCTCAAATACGCTCTGGCTGTCTACACCGAAAGCGGCGGCACGGGCCGGACAGCCATCGAGCAAGAAGAAGCCGTGGCGGTCATGCTGGAGAAGTATGAGGTTTGTTGCGGTATTTTCTCTGGTTTCGACTGGTCGCCTTGGAAGACCGGCGGGCCGCAGGCGCGTCTTTCGGTGCTTCCGGCCGCACAGGAACACGTGCTGGCTCAGGACGATGGCAAGAACCGGCTCGTGAAGGCGGTTGGCGAGTTGTCAAAGGCGTTCGCGCTGGCCGTTCCGCATTTAAAGGCATTGGAGATTCGGGACGACGTGGCCTTCTTCCAGGCGGTCAAGTCTGTGCTGACCAAGAGCACGGGCGACGACCGCCGCAGCCCGGAGGAAATCGAGTTTGCCATCCGGCAGATCGTCTCCAAGGCGGTGTCATCCGATGAGGTCATCGACATCTTCGCGGCGGCCGGGCTCAAGAAGCCGGATATCTCGATTTTGTCCGACGAATTCCTGGCGGAAGTGCGCGGCATGCCGCAAAAGAACCTGGCGGTGGAGATGCTGCGCAAACTGCTGGAAGGCGAGATCAAAGCACGCGGCCGAAAGAACATCGTCCAGGCTCGGTCTTTTGCAGCGCTTCTGGAAAACGCCATCAGGAAATATCAGAACCGCGCCATCGAAACGGCGCAGGTGATTGAAGAATTAATCGGTTTGGCCAAAGACTTGCGCGAGGCGGGCAGGCGTGGCGAGAAGCTGGGGCTGACGGAAGACGAGGTCGCCTTTTATGACGCGCTGGAGGTCAACGACAGCGCTGTGGCCGTCCTCGGCGACAAAACCCTCAAGCTGATCGCCCAGGAGCTGGTCAAGGCGGTGCGCAACAGCATCACCATCGACTGGACCGTAAGGGAAAACGTCCGCGCCCAGATGCGGGTGATCATCAAGCGCATTTTGCGAAAATACGGCTATCCGCCGGACAAGCAGGCTCGTGCTACTGAGCTCGTCTTGGAGCAAGCTGAAGTCCTTTGCAAGGACTGGACGGAAAAAGCATGAAATGAAAGCGCCTGACAACCGCATCAACTCGGACTGGCAATACCGCAGCACTCCATTGCCACCGGTGAGCTTAATCATTGCGTATGAAGGAGATAAAATGGAATTCGTAAAATTTGAAACAATTTCAATAAAAAAGCATCCTGAGCTGAATGAGAATTGGGTTCAATCTCGGATTTCTGAGGATCCGTCTATTTTAGGCCTTGGCGATGTTGTGCTGAAGGATAGGGAGAGACCGCAGCCGAGGGCCGGAAGGCTCGACCTACTCCTGCAGGAGGTTGAAACCAACCGGCGGTATGAAGTGGAGGTCCAGCTGGGGCCTGCAGATGAAAGCCATCAAGAATGGAAATTGTGTCGGCCTTGTATTCACTACGGTTGTTGATCAAATGGCTTTAGGCCTAGTGGATGAAGATGAGGAAGTTCAAGAAACAACCAATAGAGCTTATTGGGAGCAAAGAGGTTCAAAAAAGACTCTTTCTATTGCAGACCAACTTTTAGAAATCGCTCGTCGACATGATAGATCTTTGGACCTTAAATATAACAAGTTTTACATTGGCCTGGCTAAAGACGGGCAACCATATAATTTTATGATTTTCCGTCCAAAGAAAGGATTTCTTAGATTTGAACCCAAGTTAAGGAGCACTTCTGAGACCCAAGAATTTTTGGAATCGGTGGAGCTCGATGTTATGGATTATGATAGCAGATGGGGACGTTATCGAATTCGACTTCAACCTGGTGATGTCGAAAAGTACGACAAAGTTATCTCAGAGATAGTAGCGAGAGCATTTGCTGAAAATAGCAAAGAATGAACTGCCTAATCCCCGCCGCCGACGGGCAGCATTTTGCGGCGCTGTTTCGATTGGTTTGCGCCCACCAAGCTGTTCGCGCTCCCACTTTTCCCGGACGCACTGCTAAGCGGCCAGGCGTTATGAGGCCAAAATTCATTTCAATGTGAAGCTTGTGGGAGTTTATCGATATCAAGGGTCTGCAGCATCGAGAGAAATTTTTACAGTCAGCATATTAATTCGATCTTCGAATCGATCTTGCTCCTGTAGTGCTTTGGCGGCGTCGCCGCTTACGGGCTGCGCCGGAAAAACGATCAGTAAAAATCATTATGACCGTGCCTTCGGCAGGCGCTGATGCTATTCGCCGATCGTTTTCGTCGCCGAATTTCGTGTCAGCAGCGATGCAGGGCCGATACGTCGGAAAATAAAACCTGACCAATTCGACAACAACAGAGATATGATGAAAATTGAGAAAATAAGCGAAAACAAGAAACAGTTCCTTGACTTGTTGTTGTCGGCAGACGAGCAGGAAGATATGATTGACAAATATTTGCCGAGCGGTGACTTGTTCGCTTTATATGACGATGATTTGAAAAGTGTTATCGAGTAAAGAATTTTTTTACCGACCATTACGACCACCCGATTTTAGAGGGCGATGTACAACTTGTAGATATGATTTATCTTAAAAAGAATTTATCGGAATGAACCAAATGTATTGCAAACGAAAGATAAACGCTGAACCAATAAGCGCTGCTAACACTGGCAACGACTCATACGCTGTGCCTGTTTCTCAGGTTCTCACACAGCAGTTCCCGTATCGTAGTTTTTTCTCGTGAAATACAGACGCGCCGCGCCATTCCGCACGGCGCATAGTTGCGACCGTCAGCCGAAACACGGAACAATGAAAGAGGCGCGAATCGAATCTGAACGGCACTCGTTCGATCCTGCACTGTTTCGCCGATTCAGCAAGGCATGCACCCTGAAGTGTCCATGCACACCTATCCCCTGGGCGAGTACATGGTCCACATCCGCTCCGGCAACTGGCCCAAAGTGGCCGAGTTGATGCTGTCCTCCGCAAAGAAACTCGCAACGATCGGAGCGCAGTTCGCCATCTGTCCGGACAACACCATTCACCAAGCGTTCGCTCTCGTCGCTTCAGCTTCGCCCATTCCCTGGCTCCACATTGCCGAAGCGGTCGCCGATGAGGCAAGAGCCAAAGGGCTTAATACGCTTGCCGTGACCGGGACCAAGTACTTGATGACCGGCCCTGTGTATCCTGAAGCACTGGCCAAGTTCAATCTGTCGGTTCAGATTCCGGAAGAACCTGACCGAGAGCGGATCGATAACATCATTTTCAAAGAACTGGTCAACGGCGTGTTCTTGGAGCAAAGCAGGTTGTACTTGAATACGGTCATCCAAAAAATGAAGGATCGCGGATGCGATGGCGTGATCTTGGGTTGTACCGAGATTCCCTTGCTTGTCGACCCCCAGGATTGCCCGTTGCCCACACTTGATTCGACTCGTCTGCTGGCCCGTGCCGCCCTGCGGGAAGCATTGAAGAAGGACCACCCAGCAAGCGCAGGCGACGTTTGACAGCGCGCCGGACCTGCCCGTGGCAGCGTTAAAAGGACACTCTCGAAACTTGGGGAAAATGGGCAAAAGATTCGGGCCGCGCACGAGCGGAGTTCTCCTGAAAAGGCCGATCATGCTTTCGTGCTTCACCTTCCATTCATCGCTGTGGTTGGGGAGTACCTCTCAACCCTGAAGGACGAATCGCTTTATATGCTTCAGATTCCTCGATGTAGGCAAAGTTTGCTCGTGACAGAAAGCTTAACCATTTCAAGGCGATGCGTTCGCAACGCAAGTAATGGGCGATGCGGGACAACCAGGCGCTCCAGGCGGCGTCGGCGCTGACGTGCCGCCGCGCCCAAGCCCGAGCGTTCCGCCTCTTGACAATTGGCGACAAACAAATGCATTTGAAGCAGAAATAGTGGTCGATCGTTCAATGGGAGATATCTATACGACGGCGGTAAAAAATGCAACCCTCGCGCCTCGGCAAAATCCTTTTACAAGAATTTTTTGAACCTATGGGGATGAGCCAAAACCGAGTCGGCTTGGACATGAGAACGCCGGCCCGAGGAAGTAATGAAATTGTTCTCGGGAAAAGACTCATGACCGCCGATACGGCATCGAGGCTGGCGAAGGATTTTTATAGGTCCCCACAAGTTTGGCTGGGATTGCAAGTGGATGATGATTTGGAGGTCGCAATGGACAGAATATCTGAAAAGATAGATGTAGAGTTTCACGCCCCCCTATCAGCTTGAAATCAATAGGGGAAGCCGCTTTGTTATTTCTTTTATCTTCCAGCTTCGGCTTTCTGATCAAGGTAATCGTTGGCGGAGATGGGGGGCATTGTTGCCGACGCCATAGCTGGAGTTTGTAAACACCAGGGGTTCCAAGCAGAGCTTGGGACCGAGGGCGCTGGAGCAATAAAAAAAGGACTCGACAGAGTCCTTTTTTCGTAGCGGCGGAGGGACTTGAACCCCCGACCTATGGATTATGATTCCACTGCTCTACCAGCTGAGCTACACCGCCTGATAAATCAAGTCTTTTAATATAAGAAAAAAATAGTTACTCTGCAAGAAATTTCACCAATTCTCACTCGCAGCCCAGCGCTTTTTTCAGCGGCGCCAGGCTGATCAGGGACCAGGTTTCCACCGCCGCTTCGCTGGATTCACTGATCTCCTGCAATTCCGCCATCGACAAAAAGCCGCCCCAGGCGATCTCCTGGTCGCGCGGCCGAACCGTCTTGCAGTCGGTGTACACCAGATAGAGAATGCCGAAATGAACCGATCCGACTTCGGTATGATCGTCGTTGATGTAGCCGAGAATCTGCGGCGGATCGTAGGCGTCGATCATCACCTCTTCCGACAACTCACGCTGCAAACTGGCTAAAAGCGGATTGCCGTTCTCGATGTCGATCTGGTCGATGTGGCCGCCGATGCCCCAGGACCATTTGCCGGCCAGCCGCTTTTCGTTGTAATGCCCTTCGCTCTGCGAACGCTGGTAGGCGAAAATCTTTTTGCTTTGTTTGTTGACGATCAGCACATAGGAGATGGGTTGCTTGAATTGAGGCATGGTCTCCACCTGGCCCCGTTTTTGGTAAAAATAGTGATCCAGAATGATCTGTTCATAGTTCATCTCCTCGGCTGGAGAAAAACCTTGAAAATACTGGTCGCTGAACAAGGTGGCGCGGTCCACTACCATGATCTTTACATCAAATTTGTTCACAAACGCTCCTTTATGGTTTGAACGCCGGCTTTTGGGCTGAATCAGCCGCGGCGTGGATGAATTCCGCAAAGGGAAGAAGAACCGGGGCCAGCATGCGGCCGGGGAAATGGCGCTTGACCACCAGATCGACCGACGGGGCCGGCTGCAGCGTGTCGAGCACGTCCTGATTGTACCAGGCCACGTTCTGCATCGCCTGCAGCAGCTGCTGCTGCCACTGCCTTGCCTTTTGCTGGCGCAGCAGGGACGCGATGGAGGACTTTACGCTGTCCAGGGGCACCCGCTTTTTTTTGATGGTATACTCCGAGATATGGCTGCGATAGTGCCGCTTGATTTCATCCTCGCTGGCGGTGATCTGTTCGTTTTGCTGCTGGATCAGCGCTTGCGACAACAGCGCAGCAGACCACATTTCCTCCTGCATGCGCAGGTCCGCATCCCGGCTGTATCCGCGTCGATGGGCGGCACGGCTGAGATACTCCAACTCCGCCGCTTTTTTGATGCTGTGCTTGAGCGCACTGCGAAAATTCGACGATTGCGGTGAAGGGAGCGGGTAAGGGCCCACGGAGAGCCGAAGAAGAAAATCAGCCACCGTCCATTCATCGCCGTTGGCAAACCGCACCAGAGACCGGCTCTGCAGGTCTGCAAAGGTTTTGCGAAAGCGGTTGGCCTCCTGCTCGGTCAGCGTGCGCGTGCTGTCCTTGATGAACGGCTTTTGATCGAGGACCGCGGCCAGCGCCTGTTCCATGGCGGCAAAAGCGGCGTTGGAGATGTGCATGGTTTTGTCCGCCATGACGGTGCGCAGCAGTTCGTCCATGGCTCGATCTGGATCCGACCGAGTGGCGATGTCGCCGGCGTACATGGCCTCGAATAAAAATTCCCGATGCAGCTGTTCCATCTGCGCCCGGTAGCGGGCGTGCTCCGCCAATCCACGCATGCGCGCTTCCTGCGCCATCCATTTTTCCGCGAGCAGGGAGCAGGTGAATTCCAGGTTCTTCTCGGCGATGGTTTTGCCGCGAAAGACATAGGGCGAGAAAGAACGGCGGAAACGAAATTCATCCATTGTGACTTTAAGATCGTTCGCCGCGGCGAGCTTTTCGGATCTGTCCCTTCCACAGCTCAGCAGGGCTGCCACGCCCAGCACGAGCACGGTGAACCGTTTGCTCCAGCCGCCGAAGCGGCCTAGAGCGCATTTCCGACCCTGCCGCACCTCCCATCCGCTGTTTTTTTCTTCGCTCACTGGGATTCATCCATGCAGTTTTTTAAGCTTTTTTTTCACTTGCGCTTTCAGGTGCGCATATTGGGGATCGCCCAGCATGGCGAACATGTTGTTCTTGTACTCCTGTACGCCCGGCTGATCAAAGGGATTGACCCTGAGAAGCAGGCCGCTGATCGCGACGCTGAATTCAAACAGATAGAACAACCGTCCCAGACAGGCCGGGCTGCGCTGCTTGACGGCCACGGTCATGTTGGGAACACCGCCCTCGTGATGCGCCAGCGCCGTGGCCTCCCAGGCCGTGCGATTGATCCGGTCCATTCGATTGCCGGCCAAATAGTTCAGCTTATCTGCATCTTTCTGACTTTTTTCCACAACCAGGCGATCCGGCTGATTCTGCACACGGAGAAACGTCTCGAACAATATGCGCCGTCCCTGCTGCAGGTATTGTCCCATGGAGTGCAGATCAGTGGTCATCATCGTGGTGGAAGGAAAGATCCCTTTGCCGTTCTTGCCTTCGCTTTCGCCGAAAAGCTGGCGCCACCACTCTCCGATCATCTGCAGGCTGGAATCAAACAGGGAAAGGTTTTCGACGAATCGGCCTTTGCGGTAGAGCAGGTAGCGGCTGGCGGCGTAATGCAGCCCGATGTTCTCTTCAACATCGGGCTGCTTCATGCAAAGGGAGCGCATGGCCGTTGCGCCTTGCAGCACCTCGTGGATATCGATGCCGCTCACCGCCATCGGCAGCAAGCCCACAGTGGAAAGAACGGAAAAGCGTCCGCCTACATCCTTGGGGTGATCGAGCAGATGCGGGTAGCGCTCCGTCTCGGCAAAACGGCGCAGAGACCCGACGCCTGGTTCGGTGATGATCAGCACGCGGTCGCGCATCTCTTTGGCCGAATATTTTTTCGCCATCTGCTGACGCAGCAGGCGAAAGGCGATGCCGGTCTCCACTGTGGAGCCGGACTTGCTGATGACGCAGACGCAATAGTCCTGGTCTTGAAGAAAGTTCAACAACTCGGCGCTGTAGGCGCTGCTGAGATGATGGCCGAAAAACAGGATCGCCGGACGACCTTTTGGAGGCTGCCACTCGGGCTGTAAAAATTCGATGGCGCTGCAGCCGCCCAGGTAACTGCCGCCGATGCCGACGATGACCAGATAGGGCGCCTTGGCGGCCAGATGGCCGGCGGCGGTGCGGATCTTTTCGATCTCTGTATTCGACTGACACACCGGCAGATCCAGCCAGCCCAGCAGATCGTTGCCTTTGCATTTTCGCGCCAGCAGTTGTTGGTGAACCAGACGGACCCGCGGCGCCACAAGTGTGTAATCGCCGGGCCGCAAAAACGGCGACAGGAGCTTGGTATTCAGTGTAATCATGATGCGTCTCGAGTTGGATGTATTTTGGGTGAAAACGCGTTCGCGAGATAGCCGCGCGTATAGGCCAGCAGGCCCAGGAAAATGACCGGATAGTGCCAGAGGAAGGAGAGGAGTTGCCTGATCCCGCCGGAGGCCAGCCGCTGAGCGATGAAAAAGGTGCGCGCAAAGGGAATGCCCACAGCCAGCAAAGGGCAGCGCGCCAGGATGGAGCCGCTGACCTTGGCCCAGCGCCGGACATTGGCGGCGCCGAATCCGCAGTCGTACTGATTGCGAAAGATTTTTTTCAACCGGGTGCGGTTTTTGTGATAGACCTTCATCTCCGGTTCGAACCAGATGGGAATCCCATGTTGCACCATGCGGTAGGCGTACATCCGGTCGCTGCCTTTGATGGTGTCGTCGAGAAATCCAATCTGATCCACCACCTTTCGTTCGAACGCCACATTGGCGGTGATGATGTGCTCGATGGGGCCTCGTTTTCGCGAGGGATGGAATGTAGTCATTTCGATGAGATAATCCGCGGTGCCGATATAGGAATCCGCCGTGCCGTTGAGCACCGCGCCGGTGACCACCGGTTTGCCGCCGGTCACCGCATCGCCGAGTACCTGCAGCCAGCGGGCGTCGAGCCGGCAATCGGTGTCGGTAAAGCAGATGATGCGGCCCGAGGCGTTGCGAATGCCGGCGTTGCGCGCCACGCCAGGGTAGGCGCGCTGCGGCAGGCGCACGGTGCGCACCGATGGAAAACAGTCGCGGACGAATGGAGTGACATCCTCCTCAGAGCTGTCCACGAGGATCACTTCATAGCGATAACCGGTTTGCTGGCCTGCCACGGAGGTAAGACAGGTTTGCAGATGTTCCCTGGCGTTATAACAGGGTATTACGATAGAGATGTCGGGTGCCGGATCGGTTCGCGGAAGCGTCATACGGTTCAGATTCTCGGTCGCCATGCGGTCGCAGCGACGGGTGTCAGCTCATGATTCCGAAAACGGAATAGGAATTACGGGTTCTTGCGGATCAGCGCAGCAGTTTGGCCAAAATAATGCCCAGCAGCAGCCACAGCGGAATGGACAGCAACAACGCCCAGTTCAGCCCTTTGACCAGAAAGAGGGATTTGATATGCTCCTTGCGCTCCAAGCCGCGTTCGATGCGGAGTTTGAGTTCATCCAGGTTGATCGGCTTGACCAGATAATCATAAGCGCCGGAACGCAGGGCGGTGATCGCGGTGTCGAGCGAAGGATAGCCGGTGAGAAAGATGATCATGGCGCTGCTGTCCTTGGCTAAAATGGACTGCATCAGCTCCATGCCGTCCATCTCCGGCATTTTCATATCGGTGATGACAAAGTCGATATGCTGTTCGGAAAAGATACGCAAACCCTCAACCCCGTTTTTGGCCACAAAGGTGCGATGGCCCCATTTATGCAGGACATCCGGCAGGGTCTCCAGAATATCCGGCTCGTCATCCACAATGAGCAGGTCCGCCAATCTTCACCTCCGGTTAGGATGTGACTTTTTCATTCGATGGACAGATATCCAGCAGCGTGCATTGTTTGCATTTTGGATTCCGCGCCACACAGACATAACGGCCGTGCAGCACCAGCAGTTGGGAGAAAACGGTCCAATTTTCCTCCGCCACTACGGCCTTGAGTTCCTCCTCTGTGGCCTCGGGGGTTTTGGCTTTGGACAGATTCAGGCGGTCGGCCACCCGTTTGACGTGAGTGTCGACGGAGATCGCCGGCACGCCGTAGGCGTTGCTCACCACCACGCTGGCGGTTTTGCGTCCCACGCCGGGCAATTTTTCCAGCTCGCCGACCGTGCGCGGCACCTCGCCCTGGTAGTCCGCCATCAGGCGCTGGCAGCAGGCGATGAGGCTGTTGGCCTTGTTGCGATAAAAGCCGGTGGACTTTATCTTTTCAGCGATCACCATCTGGGATTCGCGGGCGATTTTCGCCGGTGTCGGATATTCCTTGAAAAAGGTTTTGGTCACCATGTTTACGCGCAGATCCGTGCACTGCGCCGCCAGAATGGTGGCGACGAGCAGCTGAAAGGGGTTGCTGTACTGAAGTTCGATTTTCGGTTCCGGCGTTTTAGCCAACAACCGTTCGAACACTTGACCGGCAAACTGTTTTTTTTCCACCACGGCTTTACTCGCCAAATAGGTACTGTTGTCGATAGATCATGATTTTATCTTTTGTGCTGGCTCCGAAATCGCGCCAGGTCTTGATGGTCTGCAAAACCGCGTTTTCAAACTGGCTGTGCTGCAAAGTGGATTCAAAGGGTTCCGCCTGAACCACTCGTCCGCTGGGATGTATATAGATGCGCACCGTCAACTTGCCTTCCAGGTCCGGCCATTGTTTCAAGAATTTTCGGTAAAGCGCTTTGATCTCCGGATTGTGGGCGTTGATCCGCTCCGAGATATAAAAGGGGTCGCGCACATCGCTCGGAAGATCAGCGGGGGCGCCGGCGCTGGGGTTGTTCAACGCCTGCATCCACGCCGGCAAGGCGGCGTTCTCTACCCGTTCAGCTGCCGCTGCCGCGCGATATAACGTCAAGTGATCGAACGATGAATCCGTTTGAGATGACTGCACAGGAGAGAAAGATGATCGCGCCGTTGAATCAGCCGATTGCTTCTGCGTTTTCGCATTGCCGCTTGAGCAATCCTTAATTCCTTCGCTCGATACGGCTTGCCATGGCGCCAGACACAAGCCCATCATCCAGGCGAGGAGAAACCCGGCACAGCGTCGCCTCATACGCCTGTGGTTGACTGAAACATTCAAGAAAGCCGTACCTCCACCAAACAGCCCCAAAGCCCATCCTCATGATGCACTGATTAGGGATGCTTTCAGTCCGTCCATCATTCCTGATAGAATCGTAGGAATTTAAGGTAATATTTATATAGAAAATAAAGGAAATTGGCCAAATAGTCAAGCAAAAAATTGATTATTCTTGATCAAACGCAGAAAACAGGGGGAAGGCAGGACGAGTGCTGGAATAAAAAAAGGGACGATAGGGAGTCAAGAAGCAATTTCACGGTGGATGCTTTGCACGATGCCTGTTCACAGTTGCTGCATAGATGCGGGTATCAGGGTTGCCTGACTATGCTGCCCAAAGGGTGCATTACCAGTGTAGTTGCGAAACGATCTACCGTCCCTTTTAAACTAGGTGGTCACGCATGGGCCTTTGCTTCAAATTTGAAAAAGTCACACGATTTTTCAAATGGTGCTGAGCAATGGGAGCTTTGCCCGTTCATGCAAAGGCCCATGAACGCGACCTGTGTCGAGTGTGTGACAAAAGATGGTGTAACGCCTATCGGCTCCCGCTTCCGTGCTGCGAACGATGACGTTACTTTACTTGGGTTCCAGGTCCAATACCAGTTGCTGATGAATCAGTTGATAGGGAAACGCGTCGCTCTGGACTTTTACTGCGCTGTTTTCCTTGGCATCGATTGCCGCAGTCGTTTCCAGCCGTTTGCTTATGTGCGCCGCGAGCCGCAGCCCATCCTGCGGATCTATCTGATTATAAAATTTTTCAAGAATGCTGAACCATGCGGCGAAATCCGCATCGGTCTTCCATATGCCTAAAAGATTGACTCCCGGCAGACTGGTCTGCAGCCTTTTCCGCAAGATGGCATCATCAGCGCTTGCCCTGGAGCGGCCGGTGCAGTACAACCCCAGCGTTTCAACGCGCAGCGGATGGCTTTTTGGCACGCGTTGCTTGCGTGAATCGGCCCCCTGCTCACACAGCGGCGCGTCAATGGCCGACTCTGCAGAGTGCCGAATTCTTTGCGCAAAACCGCGCTCCACCAGGCGCTGCATGAGATCGTTGAAAAAACACTGCGCATGCTGCAAAGAATCCTGGTCGAGCTCCGCGAGATACAGTCGTTTGTCCGCAGCAAGAAACAGATCCAAGGCTGCTTGGGACAGGCTTGTTGATAGATCCAGAATAAACAACTTTTCTGGTCTGTCGTTATCCTCTGCTCGTTTTATCAGCAGGGCTGCTGCATCGGCGATTGGGGAACGGCAGAGTTCGGGTGCATGGAAAAATAACCGCGCTATTTTATCGCTATCCGGCTTGCGTAATGGTCCGTCGCGCGGCTGGTGCACCAGGTCAAAATAATCAGGCCTCAGCCACGACACGCAGTGCCCTTGACAGAGCAAATAACCCGCCAAGGCCGCAGGGAAGGTGGATAAAAGTTCTCTTTGGTTGCTGGAAGCAATAGCCCAGAAGGTTGTGCGAAAGTTGTCACTCTTCCCATGCATAGATCGGCCCATTCTCCTGCCCGTCCCTTAACAAAAGATCGAACGCAATAATAATGCCACGATGCCCTGAGGTTTTTGGCTGATTTAACCCATTTGATAATAATGAATTGTAGAGATGGCTTTTCGGTGGGAATTCTTGCGGGAACGATAGGTGTGTCGAAAAATACGACAGGGATAAAATGAGACTGGTTGTTTGTTTGTTAAAATATTGTTAATATTATTTTTGAAATAATTGGATGCAGATACAGCAAAATACGACGATGTCGTAATTTGCTGTCATTATTTATCGAATTTTTTAAGCTTTCTCAACAGGGTATCCCGGTGGATGCCCAAAATCTGTGCAGCTTCACTCTTGTTGCCATGCACCATGTCGATGACAGCCAGAATATGCTCTTTTTCTACATCCGAGAGCAGCAACTTTTGCGGCTTGCCGACTTTGGCAGCCGGGGTTTCGTATTGGGCGTTGGCAATATAGGGCGGTAGATCAAAGATCTGGATCTGCTTGCCTTCAGCCAAAGCCACTGAGCGGCGGATGGCATTGGCCAGCTCGCGCACGTTCCCCGGCCAGTGATATTTGGCCAGCGCCTGCAGGGCTTCTGCGGATACGCCCTCGATTTTTCGGTTGAATTTTGCGGCAAACTCGCGGGCGAAATAGTTGCTCAAAAGCGGTATGTCCTCTGGAATTTCCCGCAGGGTCGGCATAACAATGCTGACCGCGTTGAGGCGGTAGTAGAGGTCAGCGCGGAACAGTCCGTCTTCGATGGCCTGACGCAGATCGCGGTTGGTGGCGGAGATGATGCGGATGTCGATCTTGTAATACTTGTTGGATCCCAGACGCTGAAACTGCTGCTCCTCGAGAACGCGCAGCAGCTTGGCCTGCATGGCCGGCTTCATATCGCCGATTTCATCCAGAAACAGGGTGCCGCCGTCCGCCTCTTCGATTTTGCCCGCCTTGGAGGTACGCGCGTCGGTGAAGGCGCCTTTTTCATAGCCGAACAGCTCGCTTTCCAGCAGCGTGTCGGGAAAGGCGGCGCAGTTGATGGCGACAAAAGATTTGGCGCTGCGATCGCTGCTGTAGTGCAACGCCGTGGCCGCCAGCTCTTTGCCGGTTCCGCTCTCGCCGAGAATAAGCACTGGAAGATCGGTGTTGGCGATCTTGTTGATGAGCTTGGCGACGTTTTGCAGCCGCATGGACTGGCCCACGATCACCTTGCCGGCCGGCAGACTGGTCTTGAGCTTTTGCAGCGGCGCTTCGGCCGCTCGTTCATCGATTTTTTGCAGCAACTCTTTGATCTGCGCCAGCAGATCGTCCATGATCACCGGCTTGAGGATGTATTGATAGGCGCCCTGTTTGATGGACTGCACCGCATCATGGATGGATCCATGTCCGGTGAGCATGAGCACATAGATTTCCGGTTTGATCCGTTTAATCTGTTTCAACAGGTCCATGCCGGAGAGGCCGGGCATGCGCACGTCCGAGATGACGATGTCGATGTCGTTGTGGGTGATGATGTCGATGGCTTTGGCGGCGTTGTTGGCGGTGGCGCATTCGATGTGCTCCAGTTCAAATACGTCCTGCAAAGCCCGCAGACAATTTTCCTCATCGTCGACAAGCAGGATTCTATTTTTTTCATGTACCATATTTTTTCCCTGGATTTAAAGGGGTTCACTTTTCCTGAACGCTATGTTCGGATCGGGTTCGTTCAGGGATGAAACATCGGCAATCGGATTCTAAAGGTGGTGCCGCGGTTGGGCGTGGAGGTAAAGTCGATCCGCCCTTGATTGCGCTGTACCGCAGAATGGACGATGGAAAGCCCCAGCCCGGTTCCCTGGCCGTCCTGGCGTCGGGTGAAAAAGGGATCAAAGACCTTGTCCTTGATCTCATCGGGGATGCCGACGCCGCTGTCGCAGAATTCGATCACCACGGTGTTCTTTTCGTTATGGGCGCGGATGAGCAGCCGGCCTCCATAGGGCATGGCCTCCTTGGCGTTGAGGATGAGATTGAGAAACACCTGTTTGATCTCATCCGCGTTGACATGGCAGGGGGCGATCTCCTCCATCTCTTTGCGCACCAGAATGTCGTGCACCGCCAGTTCTTTTTTCACCAGCGCCAGTATCTGTTCCAGCAGGGCGGCGACATCCACCCGCGTGCGCCCCTGCTCGGAATTTTTCGAAAAGTCGAGAAGATTGTTGATGATCTTTTGGCTGCGCTGGATCTCCGCCTCGATGAGCTGGAAATGCTCGGCTGACTTGAGGCTCAACGGCGCCAGCGTGCGCTGGAGAAAATAGATCGAGGTGCTGATGACCGACAGCGGATTGCGCAGCTCGTGGGCGATGCCGGCCGCCAACTGTCCCATGGCAGCCATCTTTTCCGCCAGAATCAGCTTGCTCTGCAGTTCGTTGATCTGCGCATTGGAGAGCTCCATCTGCTTGCGCAGGTCCTGGCTGCTGGTTTGAATGGACTGAAAAGCCCGCTCGCGGTGCGTGGTGTCGCGCAGGATGCAGCCCATGCCGGCGATGCGTCCGGATTGCGACAGCGGCACCAGCCGCACATCCACCACCTCCAAATCCGTGAGCCCGGGCTTCATGCGCCAAGCGTTGCCGGTCACGTCAAATCCGGACGCCACTCGTTCGAACAACGGTTTGATATGATCGAGGAGTTTTTCGTCGAAAAAGTCGATCAGATTGGCTTTGTGGCCGGCGGGATCACCCAGGGGCAGGTGCAGCTGGGCCATCTGGTTGGCTTGCTCGATGGTTCCCTGCAGGTCGAGGAACAACACCAGGTCGTTCGAATTTTCCAGCAGCGTACGATAGCGTTCATTGAAATCGAACAGCTGCTTGCGCTTGAGCACGGTTTCCACCCGCGCCAGCAGTTCGTCCTGGCTGAACGGCTTGATGATGTAATCATCGGCGCCGGAGCGAAGCCCGCTGACCCGGTCCTGAATCGCAGCGCGGGCGGTGACCATGATGATGGGGATGGTTTTCAGCTGCTCGTCTGTTTTGAGCTGGCGGCAGAGGTCAAAGCCGTCCTCTTCATCGTTCAGCATGATATCCAGCAGGATCAAATGGTAGGTTTGCTGGTGCGCCGCCTCCAAAGCCGGTCGCGGCGCATTCAGCCATTCCACGGTATAACCTTTGTTGCGCAAAAAATAGGACAGCACCACTGCCTGATCTTCATCATCCTCGATCAGCAGGATGCGGCCGCGGCCGTTGGTTTGATTTTTCAGCATTCGGCGACCATCCGATCGGTTCTCCTGACTTTTCATATTACAATTATTTTATTCTCTTTTCAAGTGTTTTATTAACCGGCTCTGGCCCGGTCATCCCTCGGCTTTTTTCCTTGAACTTTTACCCTGGGAATGGTATAATAGGCTAGTCAAAATCGTTTTTTTTTTTGCCGAATCAGGAGGTTCCTCATGCTTTATGGCATTTCTCCCTTGCTGAGCCCTGAGCTGCTCTCGGTTCTTTACCGTATGGGCCACGGCGACGAGATCGTTCTGGCAGACGCCCATTTTCCCGGCGAGTCCTTTAACCACCGTGTTTTGCGCGCTGACGGCCTGAGAGTGGCGGCGCTGCTGGACGCGGTGCTGCCGCTGTTCGTACTGGACTCGTATGTGGACCACCCGGTGATCATGATGGCCGCTGCGGCCGGCGATAGCCTGGATCCGGAGGTTGAAAAGAGTTATCGTCAGGCGATCGACCGCCACTGGCCGCAGACGCCGGCCATTCAACGCATCGACCGTTTTGCCTTTTATGAACGCACTCAGAAGGCCTTTGCCGTGGTTATGACCGGCGAGACCGCAAAATATGGCAACATCTTGTTGAAAAAAGGGGTGACCCCTGTTCACTCATGATCAAGAGCTGAAAGAGAAACGAATTTTTTCTCCGGTCCGTGCGGTGATCCTGGATATGGACGGCGTGCTGGTGGACAGTGAACCGGTCATCCTGGCTGCGGCGATCAGGGGCCTGCGTGATTTCGGCGTGATCGCCCGGCCGGAAGATTTTATTCCGTTCATCGGCGCCGGCGAAATCAAATTCATCGGCGGCGTGGCGGAAAAATACGGAGTCGCCTATCAACCGGTGATGAAGGACCGGGTCTATGAGATCTATCTGCAGATTGTGGAGCAGACACTTGGGCTTTATCCCGGGACCCCGGAACGCCTGCGGCAGTTGACTGACGCCGGTCTGCAGCTGGCTCTGGCCAGCAGCGCAGACCGGATCAAGGTCGATGCCAATCTGCGCGTAGCCGGCATTCCAGCCGATTGGTTCGCCGTACTGCTGAGCGCAGAGGATGTGCAGCGGAAAAAACCGCATCCTGAGATCTATACCACCGCTGCGGCCAGATTGTCGTTGCCGCCGGAACAGTGCATCGTGGTCGAGGACGCCCTCAACGGCATCCGTGCGGCCAAAGCAGCGGGCATGCGCTGTTATGCGCTGACCACAACTTTTACGCCGGCAGAGCTGAAAAAAGAGGGTCCTGATTTCATCGCCGCGGATCTAGGCGAGGTGTGCAGGGAGATTTTAAACACCCTGCGGGCTTGAAATCTTCGATCGAGGCTGGTTCATCGGCAAAGTGAAATTCAATCATTTGCAGTCACTGCGGATAACGACCAGCGTAACCAGTGCATCGGTGGTGGAGCAGGGATCGGAGAAGCTGCGTCTGGTCGACGCATGGGTTGGCAATTTGTTAAAAGCACGAGGGCACAAAGTTCACGATGCTTTATAAAACAAACCTTTTGATCCCTTGCTTTAGAAGCTCGACATTTAAATTTAGCGGCAAACCGATTGATACTTTGGCCGATTTCATCTAGCCGCTGATGCCGCCGTCTTTGACCGGCGTTCCTGCGTTTGCCGCCCATTGTCGAGCGGCAGCAACACGGCCGCTGCGCCGGCTATCGTCCTCTCCTCAGAGCGCCCAGCGGATTCAACACGCTGACCACATAGTTGTTGAGCTGTCGATAGCCGCGGTTGCAGCACTCGTGCGGGCCGTGCGTTCGATAATCCTCGATCATCTCTTCGAAAATCCGTTGGCTTAATTGCGGATGCTGCTCCGCCAGCGCAACTGCCACCCAACCCGAAGCGGTTCCCCAATAAGCGCCGTTCTGATAGGCGCCGGCCTTGACCGGAATAAGTGTTTTTTCCCACACTTCGGGTTCCGGCAGATGACGGATCTGTCCGCTATAGACATAACGGTCAAAATGGTCGGCGAGATAGCGTACAATTCTCGTTTTTTTATCCCCCAGTGGAAATGCGATATAGACGGCGTAGGCGTTGCCCCAGATATCGATCTGGCGGCAATCCTGAGACGCTGCGAAGAACATGCCCGAAGCCTCATCCCAAAGTGCATCGGCATGCTGTTCGATCAATCGAGCTCTGGAGCGGAATGTTTGCGCATTTTCCGGATTCCGACATTTGTCAAACAGAGTCGCCAATCGTTGCGAAGCCTCCCAGTAAAGCAGCGAGGAGAACAACAGCTCGCCGGTCTTTTGAATGGTGTCGGTAAAGCCATAGGGAGAGTGCGGATGGAGCGGATCGATGTGCACCAGGCCCCTGCTGCTGCGCGGCGTATAATCCATGGCGCGGATCAAGGCCGCTGAATGGGCGATAAAAAAATCCATATCGCCGCTGCGGTCGACATAGTCTGCCATCAGCTTGACCATGAATTGAGAGTTGTCTGTGGGCGGGTCGCCCAACGGATGGTTCGCCGGTCCAGCGCTGTACACGGCCAGGCCGTCAGCCTGGCGGCGATCCGGTATACAGCCATCGCTGCGCTGCCCGGCCAACAGGTAGAGAATAGCTTTTTTGATCTCCATCAGTGTGAACAGGTCAAAGCCATTTTCCACCATATAGGCCAAGTCTCTGGTCCAGAGCGCAGCGTAATGGCCCTCGCCGTCAGGAGTAAAGAGCGTAGTTCCGTCTGTCGCTTCGATCCTGCAGCCGAGCAGCTGGCGGCGTGCCTCTGATTGCAGCCAGTGCAAGTTATCATCGCTCACCATTTTTTTCTCTGCTTTTGTGCAGGACAACAGCAGCAGCATACAGAGCCAGTGCCTCAGCCGTTCCATTTATTTTTCTCCGAGATTAAGTTGAACCGGTCCGAAAAGGCCGGCGTCAAAGCACGAATCCGGGGGCGTGCCGCGCCACCCCCACAACCGCAGTTTGCCGAGATCATCCTGCAGCCCCATGGCATTGACCATGAGATTGCCGATTCTCACTTTAATTCGGTTGTTTCCCGGAACGATCGCAGTTGAACAATCAAAGCGAAACGGCGGCCATAGCCGCTCGCCGGTCTTGACGCCGTTGATCCAAACCTCTGCCATATGCAGGACCCGGCCCAGATCCAGCACGGCTTTGGCCGGTTTGCTCGCCAGGGTTATCTCTGTCTGATAATCCATAAAACCGGTAAACCGACTCAATCCCATATTCTGCCATGAATCCAGATCCCGCAAGGTTGAGTTTGGGCAGATGAATTTCATCGCATCGCCGAGTCCGGAGCCGGCTCTGGGCAAGCGGATGATCAGTTTTTTTGCCTTCCTATCCAGCTCGAGCCGGCTGTTATGCGGTTTAACTGCCTGCCCATCGAGCCAAACCTGTGCTCCGGAGCTCAGGCCGGGCATGATCACCTCCGTCGCGCCCGGCGGGACCGGGATGTTCCAGATCAGCTGCGCGTTTTTTGCGATCGCTTTTTGTGGATGCCGCAATGAGGACAAGCCGTTCTGTTGCACCTCCTGCGGCGCCTTTTGCGCAGCAGGCCATGCGCTGTCGTTGAAATCCGTTTCTTGCCATCCAGGGGCCGGCTTACGGCTCTGTCTCCAGGTCTCATCGGTCTGAATATCGATGCACTTGCCGTCAGCCAGTTGGATCGTGCCCTGCAGCACCAGGTAGCCATGGCCGAGGCGATTGTCGACCTGCACGGCGATGACGTTTTCTCCTTTTTTCAACAGCATATGGATAGCGTGCACATCCGCACTGGCCAGTTGGTCCGCATGGGCTCCGGGATACACCGAGATGCCGTTCACCCAAAAATGCACTCGGTTGTCGGCGTTGATATTCACCAGGGCTGATTCGACCCGGTCCGCCAAGGTGAACCGGTAGCGGAAAAACCATCGGCATTCCGGATCTGGAATGTACAGCAGAGCCGCACGCCAGCGGTCATACAGGCGAGTGGGGCCGACGATAGACTGGCGCTGTCCCTGGTCGATGTCAAAATCGAGTGGGGGAATGTCCGCCGCCCGCGGTTCTTGAGAAAGCAGAGCGATGGCGGATGAGACTTTAATGGTGTCCGTTTCAGGAAAGGACAGTTGCCAGGGTCCGGTCAGCGGAATGACCGAGCTTTTCGAGGGCAGGGGAGCCGGGGAGATTTTTTTCGTCCGGCGGTCAACGGCAAGCCAGAAAGCCTGCAACGGTTCGAGCTCGAGCTGCAGCGTGACGCGGTTTTTCTCCCGTACCGTGGCGACCGGGGTGATGACGCCGGTCTCGCAATCCCAGATTTCCGCACCGCCGCTCGCATCCCGCAGCGAAAGCCGCACCGACCTCGCCTGATCCGACTGGTTGGCGATCCAATAAAAATCACTGCTGTCGATTTTGCGATGCGTGACCAGCAGGGGAGCTCCATCGCTGGATGCGATCACATCGGGCTCGATCGCCTGGCGGATGGTTTTTGCGAGTCGGCCGCAGGGATTTGGATCATCCGCCAGGTTAAAGACCGTAGGCAGCGACCGCAGGATTCTCATTTTTTCCTGTATGAGCGGATCGTCGGCGCCGGTCTCCGGCGAACCTACAGGCGGCTCACCCAGCAGAACGATTACGCCGCCGGCCCGGCCGAAAGCCGCTATTTTTTCCGCGCACGGCCGGGAGAGGATAAACAGAGGCGGCAACACCAGCACGGAAAAGGTGTGTTCACCGATCCGTAGAACCGGCTTTTGCCGTGCTCTGGTCTCCACGGTTGCCTGTTTGAGATAAAAAGCGTCTGCGATCAGGAAATCCAGATGGGCTTGCGACAGAGCTTCCATGCCGGCGCTGTAGGTTCGATCGATATGCAGCACCTGATCCGGCCATTGATTGCCGGTTTCGCTGGCAAAATAGCCTTCGGACAGCGCCCAGACGCTTTCAAGCGGATTGAACAAAAGGACGTCCGCCGCCAGCCTTCCCTGGCGGTTGACAAAGGACGCGCGTCTGGCGAAATCGGTCCACAGATGCAAATAGCGCCAATAGGGATTTTCCGTAAACCAGTCGGCCGGATATGGAATGGTCTCCAATTGCCGGTTGAGGTTGATGCCGTGGGGAACCGTATGGGTCACGCCCCAGGCGGTGACGCTGTTCAAAGTCAACTTCATTTGGTTGGGCGTCTGTTCCCAGCCTGCCACGCCCATCAACTCGCTCATGCATGGACGGTCTTCGAATTCGCACACTGATTGCGTTTCTTTGAAATCATGCACGTTTTGCGATTTCATCTCCAGACAATCGGTGCCCGGCATAGTGACCGATCGCTGCAGGCGCATGAAATCGCCGACCGCTCGGGTTTGAAACATGAGGCTCTCTTCCCAGAGATTGGAGATGCAGTACATGCCTCTTTCAGCCAACCAATCGCTCATGCGACCGATAAAATGCTTCTCATAGATGTCCGAGACCACATCGAACCAATCGTAGCGGGCTTTGACCCACACTCCCTCGCTGTCTTGTTCCGTCAGCAGGGGCAGCCAGGGTCGGAGGTCTCGGCCTTTCATTTCGTGATACCGTTTGGGCAAATAATCCGACCAGGCCATTTTCCAGCCATAATCGCCTTCGTTGTCGACAAAGACACCGGCGATGGTCTTGCCGAGTTGATCCGGAAAATGATCCACATAGGGTTGATGGGCGATGGGGATGAACACCTCCATCAGTTTTGGATCAAGGTAATTCACTCTGCCGCCGTCTGCGCCGGGATGGTGATAGGCGCTATAGCCATAGAGGGTCCAATGACCTGGCGGCGCTTGCCAGGCGGCGCTGGCATTCCGTTCGATGAGAATCAGCGTCTCGCTGAGCAGGCGCTGTCGATCATCCCGCCGGCCGGCGACATAAAACGCGGCCGGCGGCAGGGACACTTTAGCAGGACCGTCCACCTCCCGCCGACTCCACTGCAAGGATTGGGCCTCCAATTCGGGATGGGCTTTCAACACACGATCGAATGCCTGACCGCTGGGCCACCAGTATTCATCGCAATAGCCAAGGGTCATGTCCGCTTTGGCTGCTTCCTTCATGGCAGCGCCAAAGCTTGCGAACCAGAGCGGCGACAGCCACTGTTCCAAAGGCAGAGAGGGATAACCGCTGGAGAGGTCGCCGCTGTGCCTGGGATGTGCATAGCCGGGGTTGAGCCCCTGGCGCGTCATCTCCTTCGCCATGGAGGCGGCGGAATCTGGGTTGAGCGGCGCATCCCAAAACCAGAAGGCGTGGGGGGCGAACCATTTAGGCGGTTGATGGAAAAGGGCGCGGGTTTCTGCGGCGGTATATTTTTTTTGCCATTCCGGCTTGGCAAAGCCGATATACGGCATGATCCCCAGCAGCAAGAGCGAGAGCATCATGCGAGAGCAGAGAGAGTTCATGATGAATTCCTTTTAGCGAAAACAGCGCAGTGATAGCAAGCGGGCGGTGCGTCAAACTGCTCAACAAGAAAAATCATCGCGGCCCAGGTTCCACATCTTTGACGCAACGAAAACCGGTGTAATAATTTCCTGTGGTGTTGGTCGGCAGATAATAACGATGAGTGGTGCGCATGTGGGCGAAATCGTTAAAGCTGGCGCCGCCGCGCATGACTTTGTATTTTTCTCCGTACGCCTCGCAGGGAATCGAATTGCCTGGATACGGCTGGTACCAGTCTGCGGTCCACTCCCAGGCGCCGCCGGCCATGTCATGGCATCCGTAGGGGCTCACCGGGTCCGCCGGCGCTGCTCCCCGGGCATAGGTCTGATCCCAGGCCACAAACGTATGGTCATAGGTGTTGCCCCATGGATAGAGACGCCCATCGGCGCCGCGTGCCGCTTTTTCCCACTCTTTTTCCGTGGGCAACCGTTTTCCGCACCAGACGGCGTAAGCGTTAGCCTGCTCCCAGGTGACGCAGGCGGCATGGTTCTCATAGCCGTCTTTGAAAATAAACGTGGGATCGAATTTGCTAAATTCCGCGTTGCTCACTTCATAGGCATCGATGAAGAACGCGCCCGTCTCTGCCCATTGCTGCGGACTTTCATCCGCATCTCCCACCTGGCTGCCCATGATAAACGGACCGGCCGGGACATAGACCATGCCAGCCGGCGGCTGAGGAGACGGTTGGGCTAAAGCCGCAACGACAGCGAACAGAATCAGAAAAAGAGGTCTCATGATATTCTCCTTTCACCAGGCCGGATCGATGAGGTTGTAATGACGGCCGAACCAATAAGTGTGGATCAGCGAAGTGGCCTCGCCCTCTTCCTCGGCTTCAACGGTTTTTATGCCCTGAGGGGTGGGAATAGTGAAGCGGCTTCGTCGGCGGTCGAACCCCCACATCCCCTGGATCGCTCGGACCAGCCTGGGATTCATCACGCTCTCGCCGCTGAGCACCTGATACAGCAAATGATAAAAGATCTCTTCGTTGGTTTTAAGCTCGGAGTTTTTCCAATCATGCCAGTGGCGGTTCAGACACATGCGATACTTGATGCGAAGCGAAGGATCGGTTTCCCAGCGGTAGAGCATATACAGCGCTTTGGCCGCCAATTCATCATCCCAGGGCGTTTTCCATTCCTCCGGCCATAACACTTTGGCCAGAATGGCGTCGTCGTCATAGTGGTAGCGATCGATGAGCATCGCATAGGCGGCGCGATAGCGGTCCTTTCCGGTCATGCGCCAGGTGACCTTGAGCCCGGCCAACATCTCCAGCGAATTCAGCGGCTGGTGCGGCAGGTCAGGACAAAAATTGCCCCACAGGGTCATCTTGTTGTCCACATCCACCATTTTAAAATTGAAATCCACGCAGCGGCCTACAAAACGATCCATGAAATCCGCGGCCCATTTTTTATGTGTTTCATCTGCGCAGAGTTCCCAATACGCGCCGACGCCGAAAAGGAAATCGGTGAATTTGTCGCTGCTCAGATCGCCTTCCCAGCGATATCCGGGCAGGGCGGAAGACCAATGCCACTCTTGCGGAAAAAAGTAAACCTGTTCATGCCACAGCGGCGCATCGGTCCGGTTAAAACTGCGCGCCACTACGCCGGGAACGCCGGTGACCGCCTCCAGTTTGAGCAGGCCGGCCATCACTTCGTCCGCCAGGCCGCGTATTTGCGGATCTTGCGTTGCTGCATAGCGATGGCTGCAGGCAGCCAGATACAGAGCGGTATGGCCGGCGCAGTCCTCCTGGCTGCCGACAATGGGGGTTTCCCGGCCTGCCGGCGGAAAGATGACATGCTGCATGATGGCGCCTTCATTCCAATGGTTGCCGCGCACCAACTCGTCGAACAGCGCCACCCGCACATGCAGAGGGTCGTTCCGTTTGGGAAATCGGTTCACCTTTTGCGCGAGCGCCGGTTCGCTGCCCAAACAGAGAAGAACCGTCAGGACCACTGTTGCAGAGGGTTTCATGCGTTCCTCCATGACCTGGTTGGTTGTAATGGCGAAATTTTTTAACTGTTTTTAAGCAGTAACCTCTTGTGTCGACGATAAATTACTTGCTTGATTCTCTTTCTCCCATTAACCGATTATGCAGGCTATCCATTTTTTCACTCTTTGGGCGTCGCTTTGCACTTTGCGGTTCAATCCGTATCAAGCGGCCCGGCGCAGGCCGGACTCAAAAAATTCTGTTTTTCAGCTTGCCGTCGGAATCCACGACACGCACATAAAGCCCCCAATGGGCGCCGAGGTTTTGCACTTTGACCAGCAGTCGGTTTATCCCTGAACGCAGATGGACGCTGAGAATGTCATGATCGGCGACTGCGTTGCGCCCTCCTTTTTCGTTATAGATCACCTGGCCGTTGAGCCAGACCTTGGCGCCGTCGTTGCTGCCGATGGTCAGCGTGGTTTGGCGGTCATCCGGGCTTTCGATCTCGGTGTAGGCATAAACCATTCCGATGGACCCGGCCCGGCTGTCCGGCTGGATCCGGGCGAAATGGGCGAGGAAATTCAGATACCCTGCGCTGGACGCTTCAGCCTTCTGCCACCTCACCTGTCCGCCGAGTCCTGCACAGCTTTGGCTGAAATCGATGTTCTTTTCCGGAGGCAGAACTTGATCCAGTCCTTCTCCGGTTTCGAACGGGCCGATCACTTGCCATGATTTAACAAAGCCCTCTTTTGATCGATGCAACCGCCACCAGTCACGCAATGGACCCGGTTTTTGCAGAACCGCCGGGATTTCGGCGCCATCGTCTGCCGGCGCAAGTTTGAATACGCGCAGAGCGTTCGTGCGTAGGATCCTTTCCGCGATGCCAAGCGCCTCTGCCTCGGTCATATAACGGGAGCGCACTTTTTCGGTCAACACTTCGGTGACGCAGCGACGGGCCATGACGGCATGGCTGTAGACCAGTTCCACTACGCTGTAATCGCCGCCGAACGCCATGATCTTGTTGCTGGGAACGGTCTCGAGCCATTCGTGCAGATTACGCATGCTGTAGGAGGGGGAGATCACGTAATCCCAGCAAAGATCGATATACACGTTGGGAAAATTTTTCGCCAGGGCGCCAAGCTCCGGCCCATAGGGATAGGCGCCGTGAAAAAGGCAAAAGGTCACGTCAGGGTATTCCATGAAAAGATTGACCAGGTGGACGGGATGAGAGTTGGTGATCAGATTGCCGTTGCCGGCCTGTAAACCGGTATGAATCTGCACCGGCAGGTCAAACTCATCCGCCAGGTCCAGCACTCGATGCATCATATAATCCTGGAACGCCTTGATCTCCTCGCCAGAGGCTTGTTTGCGCTCCAGTTTGCCGAACACCTCCAGCGCTCTTTCCTGGGAGATGTCTTCATATTTCAAAATACGGTTATAGGCGAGTCCGGATTTTACTCCGACCATGCCGTATTCCAGGCCGGCTTGAAAGGCCCGGCGCAGGGCCTGGGTGTATTCTGCCAGGGTGACGCCGGATGCGCCATATTGCCGGCACAACTGTTTGATCTCCGCGTGGGAGGAGACATCGATGAACTGGTCAAACCGTTCCACGGAACGAAAAAATTCCGGGTCCAATTTATTGTGGCCCACATCGTTCAGCGAAAGGTCGATGCCGGCCTTTTCTTTCAAAATCGAGCGGTATAGGCCGGGTTGAGTCGCGGCCTGAAGCTTCTCAGTCAGAGCGATGCAGGAGGATTCGTTCAACTCGTCGATGCCATAAAGGTCATGGACCGCCAACCAGGAAGCACGGCCATAGCCCGTGGTGCGGACGGCCTCCCAATAAGGTGCGAACAGACTCCAACGATCCCCGATGGGATAGCGGTTGTTGAAGACGACTTCGATAAAGCTTTTTTCATTTGCTGCGGAGATCAAATCTTCCTTGGTGTAATGGCTGAACAGCAGGGTAAAGTCAACATCCGTCTTTTTGTCCAGGCGCTCTTTTTCGCTAAGCAGATGTTCATGGGTGTCGATGATGCGTAGGGAATGTACGGCGTGGGAGATGCGTTGTTCAAATCCCGCGCTGGGCGGCTTCACCAGGGCGATCTGGCTGCGGCAGACCGTGACGGCTATTAAAATGATCCCCCAGCGGCTGGCTGTACTTCGCATCGGCTTGGTCCTTTCCAGCTAAGGCGTTTCCATTCATGCGCCATTCGGTGCACGGAAAATGAAGGCGGTTTGGTTTCGTCGAGGCTTCTCGGATCGCTTCCGTTTCGTTGCAGGTTGGCTCGCTGCGCCGTGTGTTTGATCCTGCGTGCGGCTTTCTGTCGCCGGTCATTCGGCCCGATTCAGGTCGGCTGTGCTCCCATCCTCAAAAGCCGGTGGAGGAAATTAAAGAATTATTCTTCCAAAAACAATATGGGAATGGTCTTTTTACAACGATCTGCGGGACGAATGAATTTGATCCTTTCGCGGTCGCGCCCGGCGTTTGAGGCCGTTGCCAGCGTGTGCCGTCAAACCCAGCGCCCTTTTTTTGCTTGCATATTGCCATTATCTGAATAATTTCGTAAAATAACGCTATTGAATGAACCGCGAACAGGGAAGTCCTATGAATACGACACAGTGTGCGGCATTTCTGGCCATGCTTTTACCGTTGCCGATCAGCGCCAAACAGGCGTCGGTTTTTTATTCCCAGGATATCAGATCCACGATACAAGCCCGTGCCGCGACCGACCCGTGGGCTCAGCAAATCCGCGATCAGGCGGTCCGCAGCGCAGCGCCGTGGATGGCCATGTCCGATGAAGCCCTGTGGGATTTGATGTTTGCGCCCACCATCACCCGCTCCTGGATGGTGTGGTCCAATGGCGTCTGCCCTGCGTGCAAAAAGTCGGTCACTATGTACAATTGGAAGATCGATGCGTTCGCCAAACCCTGGAAAGTACAGTGTCCCCATTGCAACGAACTTTTTCCGAAAAATGATTTTGCCGCATATTATCGCAGCGGCCTGGACGACCACGGCCTGTTCGATCCGCAAAAAGCGGATCGAACGTTGCTGTTCAATACCGAACATCCGGATCTTTATGATCCGTTGCATCGTTTTGGTGTGGATGACGGAGAGGGCTATGTGGAGGGCAGCCATCGATGGCGTTTCATCGGCGCCTATTTGATCTATGGCCAATGGAAGCAGTTGATCATGTCCGGCGTGCGCAATCTGGCTAACGCCTATGTGCTCACCGGCGATCGCGCCTACAGCCACAAGACCGCGGTGCTGTTGGACCGCATCAGCGATGTGTATTCATCTTTTGATTTCAATACTCAAGCGCTGGTCTATGAACGCAGCGACCCGATCATCAGTCAGGGATATGTCACCGTGTGGCATGACGCCTGCGAGGAGACCCGCGAACTGGCCCTATCCTATGACATGATCTATGACGGTTTGCAAAACGATGCTGAACTGGCGTCCTTTTTAGGCCGTAAAGCGAAGCAGTTCAAACTTGCCCAGGTCAAAAACGATGTCGCTGCAATCCGGCGCCATATCGAAGACCATCTTCTGCGGGATGCGCTGCGCAACCGCCGCAAGATCGAGAGCAATTTCCCCCATACCGATGCGGCGTTGGCAATCATCGAGACCATCCTAGGCTGGCCGCAAGAACGTCCGGCTGTGATGGCGGTCATCGACCGGTTCATCGGTCGCGCCACTGCGGTGGACGGCCTGTCCGGCGAGAAAGGGCTGGCGGGTTACAGCGCCGGCAATAGCCGCAGTCTGGCTCAATTCCTGTCTTTGTTCAGCCGGTTAGAGCCTTCCTTTGTCGCAGATCTCATGGCGCGGCACTCGAACCTGCATAAAACCTTTCGCTTTCACATCGATACCTGGTTTGCCGAGCAGTATTATCCCAACATCGGCGATTGCGGCATCTTTGCGCAAAAGGCGGAAAACTATCTGGGCGCCCTGTTCTCCCGTAATCCCATTTCCACTCAAACCTTCGCCTACTCTTTCACCAGCGGCTATTCACTGTTTCAACAGCTGTTCGAGATCACCGGCGATCCCGCCTATGTTCAGATCCTATACCGGGAAAATCAACGCTCTCTGCAGGGACTGCCCTACGACCTGCTGTCGACAGCCGAAGATTTTCAGCAAAAGGTAGCAGCGGCCATTGAAAAGCACGGCGTTGCTCCGCAGGTTAATTCCTTTAACAAAAAAGATTGGTGTTTGGCCATGTTTTACAGCGGCAACGGTCAGGATCGCCGGGCCGTGTGGATCGATTATGACATCGGCGGCAACCATTGTCATGCGGATGCCATGAACATCGGCCTGTTCGCGGGCGGATTGGATCTGTTGCCTCCCTTTGGCTATCCTCCGGTGCAATTCGGCGGCTGGACTTCGGATAAAGCGCTGTGGTATCGCAAAACCGCATCGCACAACACCGTGGTGGTGGACGGACAGGATCAGATGCCCGGCATCGGGCTTCCGGAAACCGAACCGCTGGCTGTTCAGCTCGATCCGCTCAAAAAACACGAACGCGGGTTGACCACTTGTGAACTGCCGGGCCGACAGGTGCAGGTGATCCGCGTATCCGGTCCCGGCCTGTATCACGGCGCTCAGCTGCAGCAGTACGAGCGCACGGTCGGCCTGATCGATCTATCGGCCGCGGCCTCGTATGTGCTGGACATTTTCCGTGTCGTGGGCGGCAGCGATCATGCCAAGTTCACGCATGGCTATTTCGGCGAGTTGCAAACCTCCGGTTTGCAGCCGGCGCCGGCCGGTAACTATGGCCATGAGACGCAGATGAGCGGTTTTCTCAGCGATCCATCGCCGCAATTCGGCTGGCAGGCCCGCTGGACTGTTGAGGATCGTTACGGATATCTTTCCAAGGGCAGCCGGGTACATTTGAATTACTTTGATCTGACTCGTAAGGCTGAGGCTGCCACGGCTAAAAGTTGGATCGCTTTTGGTTTTGCCAACGATCAGACCGCAGAGATCCCTGCTTTGATGATACGCCGAAAAGCGGAGAAGGTCCCGTTGAGCAGCTGTTTTGTAGGAATTTACGAACCCTGCACGCCGCGAGGCTCGATCCGTTCCGTTGAGCGGCTGGAGGTGGTCGATGCTATGGGCGCGGGATACAGCGATATGAGTGCCGCCGCGCTCGTCCACTCTGCGGACGGTGTCCGCGATTTGATTCTGTCCATGGATGTGGAGAATCCCTTAAATCAAGCCCCTTGTTTTAGAACCACACGGAGGGCGCAGGTGCCGTCGTGCAAGCTGACGACCGACGCCGAATTTTGTCTTGTTCGAACTGATGCCCGCGGCGTTCTGAAAAAAGTCGCTCTTGCGCACGGCACTTTTCTGCGAACGGCAGATTTTGAAATTGAGACGAATACCGCTGCTGGATTCGTCGAGTTGGACCTGGATGGCAAGTCAGCCGCACTGGCAGCCGGACAGCCGGTGTCGATCAGGTCATGCAAGCTGAAAAACAAACCGCTGAGAATCGCTGTCCCTACAGACAAATGAGGTCGGTGCATATCAGTCTGCGGAATGCGAATGCGTGATAGTGAACAGGGAGGGATGGCAAACGAACGGGCAGCCCACCGTTCCGTTGCGGCAAAGGGATCTCAAGAGGCTGTTGGATTGGTGATGCGTCGTCAAAAGAAGCTCTTTGCAGATCTTTCTCTGCCGGCAAAACCGGCGTGTGAATTAAGACCTGATGAATGGTAGGAGAAATGTGGTCAGCCTGATCGATCGGTTAATCCGTTCTAAACGGAAAAGCATTACGTTGTTAGTCGAACCCGACGCAACACTCGTGGTCAAAGCGCCTCTGCGCATGCCTCTTCGGGACATCGAGGCTCTGGTGCTGAAAAAAGAAAAGTGGATCCGCAGAACCCAGGAACGCATCAAGCTCCGGCCCAGGACGGCCCTTCCAGCTTTGCGCGATGGCGAGCGGTTTCTGTTCAAAGGCCGTGAGTATCCCCTTGAGATCATTCGCGACCGACCGGAAGTGTTGGAACTCGGCGCAACCCTGCGCATTTCAGAACAGGGCGACCGTCCAATGCGCACACGGCTGCTCCTCTGGTATCGCAGGGAGGCGGCTGCTCTGTTGGCGGAACGGGTTCGGCACTATGCGCATCAGACCGGGCTGGCGCCGCGTTCCCTGCGTTTGAGCAATGCCCGCAAACGCTGGGGCTCCTGCAGCCCCCATGGTCGCCTGAACATAAGCTGGCGTTTGGTGATGGCGCCTGTGGAAATCGTCGATTATGTGGTCGTTCATGAACTCGTTCACTTGATCATCAAAAACCATTCCTCGCGCTTCAAGAGCGCAGTGGCCGCCATTCTTCCGGATGCCCGTGACCGGGAAAAATGGCTGCAACAGAACGGCTTTCGGCTGGATTTTTAACCTGGCGACAGCTGCTTGGGATGACGACAGCGTTTTGAGACGTGCATCAGGATTTTTCTTTTTTTTTTCAGCTTGAACAAAGAAAAGATTGAAATAAATCTTTATTGACAAGGGGAATAATCTTTTGTAAATTGGTCTAAAATATACATTTCGATGTAAATCAACGGCTCTACAGGAGGTTACTATGGCGGTTCTGGAAGATCTGGCGGCAAGTGTGATCAGCGGCAGTGCGCCCAAAACAGAAGAGTACACCAATGCAGCGCTGGCGTCCGGCCTGGCGCCGGTCGATGTGCTGACAAAGGGTCTGATTGCAGGCATGAACGTGGTGGGACAGAAATTTAAAGCCAATGAATTTTACGTTCCCGAAGTTCTCATCGCTGCCCGTGCTATGAAGGCCGGCATGAAAATTTTGCGTCCCAAACTGGCAGAGACCGGTATCAAGCCGGAAGCTAAATTTGTCGTCGGTACGGTCAAGGGCGATCTGCATGACATCGGCAAGAATCTGGTGGCCATGATGATGGAGGGCGCTGGCTTTGAGGTGATCGATCTGGGCGTGGATGTAACGCCGGAGAAATTCGTTGAAGCGGTCAAGACCAGTCAGGCCGAGATCATCGGCATGTCTGCGCTGCTGACCACGACGATGTTGAATATGAAAGACACAGTCGCTGCATTGAATGAGAGCGGTCTGAGAAAACAGGTGAAAGTCATGGTCGGCGGCGCTCCGTTGACCCAGAGTTTCTCTGATGAGATCGGCGCGGATGGATACGCGCCCGACGCCGCTTCGGCAGTGGATCTGGCCCGCCAATTCCTGCAAAAGAGCTGATGCGTCTATGGATATGGTTGATCTATTCGTACCCGGCCGGCTTTGCCTGCTTGGCGAACATTCGGATTGGGCGGGCGGATATCGACGCATGGATTCCTCCATTCATAAAGGATACTGCCTGATCGTCGGCACCAATCAGGGGATCTACAGCCGGATCAAACGCCATCCGAACAAGATTATCATACGCACCACCCTGCCGGACGGCAAGGTGCTGGGCCCGCATGAGATCGACCTGGATATGGACAAGCTGTTGGAGGTGGCTGTGGAGGGGGGGTTTTACAGTTATACAGCGGGCGTTGCCTACACCGCCATGTGTCATTACGATGTCCAGGGGCTGGAGATCGATGCGTATCGAATGGATCTGCCCATCCGCAAAGGGCTGTCCTCATCGGCGGCCAACAATGTGATGGTGGCGCGCGCCTTCAATCAGCTGTATGATTTAAAGTTGACCAAGCGCGGAGAGATGGAGCTGGCTTATCAGGGCGAAATTCTCACCCCTTCGCGTTGCGGCAGAATGGACCAGGCGTGCGCCTACGGCTCGATCCCCGTCTTTCTCACCTTTGACGGCGAACGTCTGGAGGTACAAGAAGTGCACCCGGCTGCCGACATTCACATGGTGGTGGCGGATCTGAAAGCCGGCAAGAACACGCAAAAGATCCTCGCCGATCTCAACGCCTGCTATCCCAAGAGCGGGGGTAAAATCGGCGAGGATGTGCGCTATTACCTCGGACCGGTGAACAAAGACATTCTTTTTCGCGGACGCGAAGCGCTGGAGCAGGGGGACGCGCAGCAGCTGGGCGCTCTGATGACGGAAGCGCAGCGTTTTTTCGATCTGTTTTTAGCGCCCGCCTGCCCGCAGGAATTTCTTTCTCCCAAGCTGCATTTCGTGCTGTCCAGCCCGGAGATCAGTGACCTTGTTTATGGCGGCAAGGGCGTCGGTTCGCAGGGCGACGGCTGTGTGCAATTCGTCGCCCGCGACCAGACGGCGCAGGCCGCTCTGCTGCTCAAACTGCACGAAATGGAACTGGAGCCCTACCCGTTGACGATTTACAAGGACACGGGCGCCGAGGCGATGGGAAGCAAATAGCAGCACCCATTGAATCAATCGGAATGTTTGGAGGATATCATGGCGTCTTTGGCGATAAAAGGCGGAACGCCTGTCCGCAAAGCACCGTTTCCGGTCTGGCCGGTGTGGGGCGATGAGGAGATCGCGAACCTCACCGAAGTGGTGAAGAGCGGCAAGTGGGGCCGTCTGAACGGCAAGGTGACCGAACGATTTGAGCAAAAATATGCAGCCTATCAGCAGGCCAAGCACGGCATTGCGGTCAACAGCGGCACCACGGCGTTACGGTTGGCGCTTACCGCAGCGGACGTCAACCCCGGCTCTGAGGTGATTTGTCCGGCCTACACCTTTATCGCCACCGCCTCCGCGGCTGTCGAGGCAGGGTGCGTGCCGGTTTTCATCGATATCGATTCGCAATCCTACAATATGGATCCCAATGCCATCGAGCAGGCCATCAGCCCACGCACCGAAGCCATCATGCCGGTCCATTTCGCTGGACGGCCTGCGGATATGGACGCGATCATGGCTGTGGCGCAAAAGCACCATTTGAAAGTGATTGAAGACGCGGCACAGGCGTGGGGCGCGGAGTGGAACGGCAAACGAGTCGGTGCGCTGGCTGATGCCGGTTGTTTTTCTTTTCAGTCTTCGAAAAATATCAACGCCGGTGAAGGCGGCATCATCCTCACCAATGATGACCTGATCGCCAAATTCGCTCGATCTCACCACAACTGTGGACGCAGCGAAGACGGTCTGTGGTATGAGCATTTTTATTTCGGCGGCAACTACCGCATTACGGAATTCCAATCCGCCGTGCTGCTGGCGCAGCTGGAGCGCTACGACGAACTGTTGAAGATCCGTCAGCAAAATCTGAATAAGCTCGATGACCTGCTGGCGCCGATAGAGGGCATTCAGGTGTTGGCGCAGGATGAGCGCATCACCTCGCATGCCTGTCATCTGTACATCTTTCGCTACCTGAAAGACCATTTTGCCGGCAAATCCAAGGAAGTCTTTATCGAAGCCCTGCGCAAGGAAGGAATTCCCTGCAGCGCCGGTTATTCCATCCCCCTGTACCGGCAGCCGGTGTTTTTGAACCGCGCCTTCGGCCCACGGGGTAAATCCGTGGCCTTGCCGGTGAATTACCAGACCTTTCAGTGCCCGGAAACCGAGAAAGCCTGCTATGAAGAGGCGGTCTGGTTTACGCAGAACGTTCTGCTGGCGACGGAAGAGGACATGAACGATATCGCCGAGGCCATCGCCAAAATCAAAGAGCATGCGGATCAGCTGTAGAGGATCCGCAAAATCTGCAGGTATGGGCGGACCATTCGAGCCGAGGAATGGCTCGCCCTTTGTATTTCTAACGATCGCTTTGCAGAGAGGCGCCCATGTACGAGTTGAATGTAGAGTCGGAATTTTCCGCGGCCCATTTTCTGCCGGATTATTCCGGTGCGTGCAAACGCGTTCACGGTCATAACTGGAAAATCCGCCTGACAGTGGGCGCCAAAAAAGTGGATGAAAGCGGCATGGCCATGGATTTGGCCGACGTGCGCGAGCTGTTGGATACCTGCCTCGAACCGTTGGATCATCAGATTCTCAATGAGGTGACGCCGTTTGATCAGATAACGCCCACTTCGGAGAACCTGGCCCGTTTTATCTATGAGTGGATCAAAAAAGAGCTGCCGGCGCATGTGCGCATGATTCAGGTGGAAGTGTTCGAATCGGATAAATTCTCCGTAGTCTATACGGAGGAGTGAAGGATTGTTTTGATTCCTGGCTGCGGCCGGGGGGTGCGGCGCCGGCAGGCGATCTCTGCGAATGTTCTCATTTTTTCAGGTTGTCGATGAACCGTGCGATCTGTTTGTTGAGCGGTGGGCTGGACTCGGCGACCACCCTGGCGATAGCCAAGTCCGAGGGATGGGCGGTGCACGCTCTGACCTTTGACTATGGACAGCGGGCAACGGCGGAGGTTCAGGCTGCGCTGAAGGTGGCTGCCCATATCGGCGTTGCGAGCCATAAAGTTTTTCAAATCGATCTGCGCCAGATCGGCGGCTCCGCCCTCACGGAAGAATGGGAGGTCCCCAAGCAGGAACCGGTCCCAGGCACTATCCCTTCCACCTATGTGCCGGCACGCAACACCATCCTGCTCTCCTGCGCTCTGGGCTATGCCGAGGTGATACGCGCCGCCGCCATTTATATCGGCGTCAACAGTTTGGACTATAGCGGTTATCCGGATTGTCGTCCTGAATTCATCACGGCTTTTGAACGACTGGCCGGCTTGGCCACCCGCATGGGAAGCGAAGGCGTTCAAATCCGCATTCATGCGCCGCTGATCTCCCTGAGCAAAGCGGATATCATCCGCCGCGGCGCGCAGCTGGGCGTGGATTATGGATGGACGTTCAGTTGCTATGATCCATCGCCCACGGGACTGGCCTGCGGTCTATGCGAGAGCTGTCGGATCCGGTTGAACGGATTTAAAGAGGCCGGTCTTGTCGATCCCATCCCTTACCAATCATATGGAAAGTAAGATTATGCACGAGCTCAAACGCGGACAACGCGAAATTATGCAATCCCGGCTGGAGGTGTTTGAAAATCTTTATCCCCACCGGGATTATGTCATCACCATCGTAAATCCGGAATTCACCTGTCTGTGTCCGCGCACCGGTTATCCGGATTTTGCCGTCATCGAAATCAAATACATTCCCAATCGATACTGCCTGGAACTTAAATCCTGGAAGCTGTTCATCAACAAATACCGCGATCGCGGCATTTTTCATGAGGAAGCGACCAACGAACTTCTCGAAGCCCTGGTGCAGACGCTCAAGCCCCGCTATCTGCACATTCGCGGCGATTTCAATCCACGCGGCAACGTGCACACGGTGGTCACCGCTGAATATCGCAGCCGGGGGTTCAAGGGACCGGTGACCGATTGACCGGCCGGTCGGTTCATCGTTTTTCCGCTCCGTCGCTTTGACGCAATGCGTCTGTAACCTGATTCGTTCAAGACCCGGAGCCCTTGTGGCACTCTCATTGCTCCGGTTTTGTTCTGACCAGGTCGATCAGCCGCTCGGGGTTTTGCTCGTCTGTGGAACCGGACCTTTGGCGATACCTCCACATCAGCCTTCTGGATTTTGATCGGACTCTGCTGGTTTCTTCGCCAGCTTTTGTTCGAACGCGACGACATCCAACCACTCTGCGTTGCACCCGCTTCCAACGGCCTTTGGCTTGTGCTAAAAAAAGGCTTGACTATTGTAAGAATTTGATTAAATTTAGGATGAAATCGACATGAGCGTGTTCGAAACCTACACAGGATTATGAAAGCTTTTCTCGAAAAATTTTCCTATTTCTATTTTAAGAAATGTGGGAGGTGTGCGCACGCCTGAGCCGATGAGCTGAGCTGCCAACCCGCCCACAATGTTTAAATGACCTTGTGGGTTTTTTATTTTAGGGCGTCGAGTTTTGCGAAATGGGATTCAGCAGCGGAGGGACAGCGGACGATTTCGGTCTCTGGCAGTGCCGTTCCCCAGGAAGAGAAGGGTGATGACGATATTTGAATTACGCAGCCGGATCGACGTTTTGGACGAGTTGATTCTGCATTTGCTGAACCAGCGGGCGGCAGCTGCCCAGCAGATAGGACGGCTGAAGAAGCAGGAGCGGCTCGAGGTACAGGACCCCGACCGGGAGGCTGGCGTTTTAGCCCATGTCGTGGAACAGAATCAGGGTCCCTTGACAGCGGAGCAGGTGTCGGTTATTTTTCAACACATCATCGCCGGCTGTCGAGACCTTCAGCGTTAATTTGGTTTTATGTGAACAGTTGCCCGGTAGCGCACGTTCTATAAGAAAGGCTGTTTTGTGGTCATTGTCATGAAGGATACGGCGACGGAATCCATGATTCAGGCGGTTTCGGACCGTCTGGAGTCGTTCGGGTTTGTCGTGCACAAGGTCGTTGGTGTGAACCAAACCATTCTGGGCGCCATCGGTGATAAACGGTCAGTCGAGCCCAGTGAGTTTGAAGTCATGGAAGGGGTGCATGAGGTTTTACGCATCACCGTGCCGTATAAACTGGCCAGCCGCACCTTTCATCCCGAAAACACAGTGATCGAGGTCAAGTGCGCCTCCTTCGGCGGAGAACAGGTCAGCGTGATCGCCGGTCCCTGTTCTGTGGAGAGTGAGGAGCAGATGTACACCATCGCCCGTGAGGTGAAAAAAAACGGCGGGCGCGGTCTGCGCGGCGGCGCTTTCAAACCGCGCACCTCTCCATATGCATTCCAGGGCATGGGCGAAGAGGGGCTCAGGATTATGCAGACCATCGGCGAGGAGTTGGGCATGCCGGTGGTGTCGGAGATCATGGAGATCAATCAGCTGGACTTGATGCTTCGCTATGTGGACATCCTTCAGGTTGGTGCGCGCAACATGCAGAATTTTTCTCTTTTGCGGGAACTGGGCACCATCCGCAAACCCGTTCTGCTCAAACGCGGTCTGGCCGCCACTATCGAAGAGCTGCTGATGGCAGCCGAATATATCATGTCCGGCGGCAATTATCAAGTCATTGTCTGTGAACGGGGCATTCGGACGTTCGAGACCTATACGCGCAATACCATGGATATCTCTGCCATCCCGGTGACGCAAAAGTTGAGCCATCTGCCGATCATCGCCGATCCCAGTCACGGCACCGGACGTCGCGCCAAGGTGGCGCCCATGGCCCGGGCCGCGGTGGCGGCGGGCGCCAACGGTCTTATTATCGAAGTGCATCACGATCCGGACCGTGCGCTCTCGGACGGGGCGCAGTCGCTGTATCCTCATCAGTTTCAACGATTGATGGAGGAACTGCGCATGATCGCCTGGGCGATCGGCAAACATATCTGATGCTGAAGAACATTCGATTCCGGGTTCACAGCGTGCCCTGGAACCGGCGTGAATGGCCAGAGAGGCAGCGTGCTAACAATTAGGGAAGCGACGAAAGCATATGGGCGAAATCGAGCAGTTCAAGCGGGTGGTGATCATCGGGGTGGGATTGATCGGAGGATCACTGGCGCTGGCTCTGAAGAAAAAAGGGTTCAAGGGAAAGATCTGCGGCGTCGATTCTGCCGAGGTTTTAGCGCTGGCGGAGCCTCGTCGCATGCTCGATGAATCCTACACACGCGATCGCTTGCTTGAAGCGGTGACCGATGCGGACATTGTTTTCCTCTGCACTCCCATTCTGGACATCCTGCGTTTGATCGCCGAGATCGGGCCTGCGGTCAAGGCCGGCGCTCTGATCACTGATGTCGGCAGCACCAAGCGCACGATCGTCGAGACCGCCAGCATCTATCTGCCGATGGGCGTCGATTTTATCGGCGGACATCCCATGGCCGGTTCTGAAGCCAAGGGGGTCGAAGGGGCGGATCCTTTTTTATTTGAGAACACCACTTATGTATTGACGCCGGTGCGGTCGGTGAATGAACCTACGAGAAAAGCGCTGGGTGAGTTGATTGAACTGATCGGCGCCAAGGTGCTGCTGTTGTCGCCGGTGTTGCACGACGAGATCGCTGCGGCCGTGAGCCATCTGCCGCAGATGGCGGCCATCGCCATGATGACGCTGGCGGCCAAGCGACAAAGCGAAAGCCCGTATTTTCTCAAAATGGCGGCCGGTGGATTTCGCGATATGACGCGGATCGCTTCCAGCCCGTATGGCATTTGGGAGCATATCCGCCAGACCAATGCAGACATGATTGCGCAGTATATCGATGCCTATATCGAGGAACTAAGCTCCATTCGCGACCATTTGAACAGCGAATCGTTGGGAAAAATATTTGCGGCTGCCAGTGAGAGCCGTCTTTCCATTCCCAGGGACACGCGCGGTTTTTTACGGCCGCATTATGATATTTCGGTTTCAGTGGAAGATCGTCCCGGCATGCTGGCCCTGATCGCCAACACCTTGCTGGAAAAGAACATTAACATCAAAGACATTGAAATTCTAAAAATTCGAGAAGACGAAGGCGGTACCATGCGGCTCGCCTTTGCCACGCAGAGCGAACGTGATCTTTCGTTGTCCCTGTTGCGCGACAAAGGTCTAGAATGCAGAAAGAGAGATTAGCGTGGAAGAGAAAACCATTACACCGGTTCGATCGATCCAGGGAACAGTCCAGGTGCCCGGGGATAAATCTATTTCCCATCGGGCTCTGATTCTGGCCAGCCTGGCGAACGGGTCGTGCACCCTTCGCGGGCTTTCCGGCGCTGGAGATGTACTCAGCACGATAGATTGCTTGAAGAGCCTTGGCGTCTCTATCACCAAGCGGAGCGGTGTGGTTGTGGTCAAGGGGAAGGGAAAATATGGCTACAAAAAGCCCAAGAAAGCGCTCAACGCAGCCAACTCCGGCACCACCATCCGGCTGCTGAGCGGCGTTTTGGCCGCTCAGCCCTTTGTCTGCGAAATCGATGGCGACGAGTCGCTGCGCAATCGGCCCATGCGGCGCATTATCGAGCCGCTGGAGTCGATGGGCGCACACATCGAGAGCGCCGGGTACAAGGCGCCGCTAAAGATTTTCGGCGGACCGCTGCATGCGATCGATTATGCTTCAACAGTTGCCAGCGCGCAGGTCAAGTCCTGTGTACTGCTCGCCGGCCTTTATGCCAAAGGCAGCACCCGAGTGAGCGAACCAGCCCCCACCAGAGACCACACGGAGCGCATGCTTGAGGTATTCGGCGCGAAAATCGGCGGCGCGCAGAACGTGGTCTGCGTGCAGGGGCCGGCGGAATTGACGCCGACCGACATCGATGTGCCAGGCGATCTTTCCGCCGCTGCGTTCTTTCTGGTGGCCGCCTGCCTGCTGCCTGAATCCAATATCACTATTAAAAATGTGGGAATCAATCCATCCCGCATCGGCATTCTGGACGCGCTCACCGCCATGGGCGGCCGGGTGGAGCGGACCGAGGTTTCGAATCTGAACAAGGAACCGCGCTGCACCTTGACGGCGGTGCACAGCAGATTGACCGCTGCGAATTTCGGCGGCTCCATGATCCCGACCATCATCGATGAGATACCTATCCTGGCTATCGCCGCAACCCAGGCTCACGGCAACACGATCATCCGCGACGCCGGCGAGTTGCGCGTCAAAGAGTCCGACCGGCTCGCTGCAGTGGCGCAGAATCTGCTGGCTATGGGCGCGCAGATCAAGGAGACGCGGGACGGCCTCGTCATCACAGGACCGACGCCTCTGCACGGCGCCGAGATCGACAGCTTTGGCGATCACCGCATCGCCATGTCTTTTACCATCGCCGGGTTGCTGGCCGCAGGCGAAACCGTCATCAAAGGCAGTGAATGCGTAAGAATCTCTTTCCCTGGATTTTTTGATTCCTTGGAGAAAGTCTGCGTTGCCTAATGCGCGAACTAAATTGTTCGGTGTGATCGGCGATCCCGTCGGCCACAGCCTCTCGCCGGTGCTGCATAATTATTTTCTCAAAAAGTACAAGTTGAACGCCTTTTACTTTGCGTTCCGCGTCGTGCCGGCGAACCTGGAAGCCTGCGTTCGAGGGGCCTGGGCTATGGGTTTGGCAGGCCTGAACGTGACGCTTCCCCACAAGGAAAAAGTGGTAGAGCTGGTCAAATTCCGCTCGCCGGAGGTCAACCTGCTTGGCGTAGCCAACACTCTATCGATGCGGGAAGAGGGGGTGGCTGCGTTCGTCACCGATCCAGCGGGTTTTATGGCCTCGGTTCAGCCTATGCAGACGCATTTTCGCGAAAGCCGGGTGGTGCTGTTCGGAGCCGGCGGATCCGCACGATCCGTCGCCTATGCGCTGTCGAAAATGGGAACCCGTGAGTTGACCATCGTCAACCGCACCTATGACCGCGCGCTGCAACTGAGCCGTTTTTGCACAGAGCAGCTCGGTTTTCGCAAAGTGTCCGTTCTCGGCATGCGCGATCCGGGCCTGAACGATCACATTCTGGGGGCGCAGGCATTGGTGAACGCCACTTCCATCGGCATGTCGCCTTATGTGGATTATACGCCGCTGTACGATTTCAGCGCTGTCAGCCAGAACCATTTTGTCTATGATCTCGTCTACAATCCGGTTTGGACCGTCTTTCTCCGCGAAGCCAAAAAGAAAGGGGCCAAGGTTCAAAACGGTCTGGATATGCTCATCTACCAGGGGCTGGAATCGCTGCAGATCTGGATGAATGAAACCTATTCGATCGCCCGGAACGAACTGAATGCGCTGCGCATCCAATTGAGCACGGAGCTGCAAACATGAACCGACTGCGCTTTATGACCGGCGGCGAATCGCACGGTCAGGCGTTGACCGCTATTCTCGAGGGTATGCCGGCCGGCCTGCCGCTCAGCGAACAGGACATCAATCGAGATCTACTGCGCAGGCAACGAGGCTACGGCCGGGGCGAGCGGATGCAGATCGAAAAGGATCAGGTGGCCATCAAATCCGGCATTCGCTACGGCAAAACCCTTGGTTCTCCCATCAGCCTGTTGATTACAAACCGCGATTGGCCCAATTGGCAGAACAAGATGGCGTTGGAGATGCCGGAGCAGCCGGTGGCCAAATTGCGCATGCCGCGACCCGGTCATGCGGATTTCGCCGGCATGGTGAAATACCGCCAGGATGATCTGCGCAATATCCTCGAGCGCTCCTCTGCGCGTGAGACCACCATGCGTGTGGCGGTCGGCGCCATTGCCCGTAAATTGCTTGGCAGTTTTGGGGTGGAAGTCTTCGGCCATGTGCTGCAGATCGGCTCCGAGCGTACGTTGTTCAGCGGGCTGGCAACTCTCAGCGGCCCGGCCTATCATGATCCCGCCGCTCTGCAGAGCTGGCGCGAGGCCATGGCGCGCGTGGAAGAATCCCCGGTGGCGTGCGCCGATGAAGAGGCGGCCGATAGAATGATGTCGGTGATCGACCAGGCGAAAGCCAAGGGCGACACCCTCGGCGGTGTGCTGGAGCTCGTTGCGATTCGCGTGCCGGTGGGGCTGGGCAGCCACGTGCATTACGACCGCAAACTCGATGCCGCCATCGCTCAGGCGCTGATGAGCATCAATGCGATCAAGGCGGTCTCCCTCGGTGCAGGATATGAAAACGCATTCGGCTATGGCAGCCAAGTGCATGATCAGCTCTACTATCAGCCTCAGACCGGCTATTATCGCTCCAGCAATAACGCCGGCGGCATCGAGGGCGGCATGAGCAACGGCGAGGCCATCATTGTACGCGCCGCCATGAAGCCGCTGCCCACGCTGGTCAGCTCGCTGCATTCCGTCGATGTCGAAACCCATGAGGCCCGCATGGCGCACAGCGAGCGCTCCGACGTTTGCGCTGTTCCCGCCGCTGTGGTTGTGGGCGAGGCGATGCTCTGTCTGGTATTGGCCGATGCCTTGTACGAAAAGCTGGGCGGCGATTCCCTGGATGAGCTGCAGCATCGTTTCGCAGGACTTGCCCGTGAACCGCTTGACTGGTAAGAATATCTATCTGCTCGGTTTTATGGCCACGGGTAAAAGCCGGATCGGACAGGAGCTGGCGCAGCGATTGCAGTGGTCCTACGTCGACACCGATCAATGTATCGAACAGTCCGCCGGTCACTCTATCGGCGATATCTTCCGTCTTCAGGGCGAAGCGGTTTTTCGAGAGTTGGAAAGCGCGACGATTCGGCAGGTGGCCGGCCGGACGCATCAGGTGGTCTCGCTGGGCGGCGGCGCGGTCATGCGCCCGGAAAACTGGCGGGTGATCCAAGAATCCGGTCTCACGATCTGTCTGACGGCCAGCGTGGACACCATCGTCCAACGGGTGCAGCGCAAGGACACTCGCCCTTTGTTGCGCGGCCTGCCCCGTGAAGAATTGGAAAAGAAAATCCAGGCGCTGCTCGATGAACGGTTGCCTTTTTATCAAAGAGCGGATTATTTTTTTGAAAGCCGTGAAGAGGTGAGCCCGCATGAGCTCACGGATGCCATTTACCGCGCGATTACGGTGTCGTTATGAAAGAGATTCGCGTCTCCCTGCCTCATTTGACCTATCCCATTTATTGCGCCCCTTCCGCCTTGGAGCGTTTGCCGGAACTGATGCATCGCCATCAGGCGCATGAGCCGTTGTACATCATCACTGATCAGCGGGTGGCGGACCTTTATGAAAAGCGGCTGGCCGCGGTGCTGCGGCCCACGGGCCTACCTCTGTTTTTTTTTCACGCCCCGGTGGGGGAGAGCGCGAAAACCCTCGCAGTCGCGGAAGAGCTCTACACCTGGCTCATTCAGAATCAAGCCGATCGCAGTTCCGTTATTCTAGCTCTGGGCGGCGGCGTAGTGGGCGATTTGGCGGGATTTGTGGCCGCGACGTTTATGCGCGGCATGCATCTGATCCAGATCCCCACCACTCTTCTGGCCCAGGTGGACAGTTCGGTCGGCGGTAAAGTGGGCATCAACCACCGACTGGGCAAGAACCTGATCGGCGCTTTTCATCATCCGCTCTTTGTGCTGTTGGATCCGCTGCTGCTGTTCACCCTGGAGCAACGGCAGGTGGCCGCGGGGTTGGCTGAGGTGGTCAAATATGGCTGTATTGCGAATAGTGAGCTGTTCCATTGGCTCAGCCGCGAATGGTCCGATATCGCGGGCCTGAAGGATCCACAGCAGATCCAACATCTGTTGCTGACCTGCTGCTCGATCAAAGCTCGAGTGGTCGGGAACGATGAAAGAGAGAGGGGGGGCAGGGCGATCCTCAATTTTGGTCACACCATTGGTCATGCACTGGAAGCGGCGACCAACTTTGAAACTTTTTTACATGGCGAAGCAGTGGCGCATGGCATGGGGGCCGCAGCCTGGCTGTCTCTGCACAAAGGCTTGCTGTCGCATCATGATTTTTTGCGGGTGAGTACGCTCTGCGAACAGCTCGCGCCGCCGCCGATTCCTGACTCGGTGACTGAGGAGAGATTGCTCTCTTTGATGCTGCATGATAAAAAGCGCAACCGCAGCGGTCAGCAATGGGTTCTGCTCTCTGCCATCGGTCAAGCCTGTTTGACGCGCCAAGTGACTGTGGAAGAAACCTCGGCCGCCCTGCGCTGGCTGCTGGATCGTTGAAATCCTTTGGGAGAAACTGTCGCGTGTTTCATATCCTGGTTATTCATGGTCCTAATCTCAACCTGCTGGGCGAACGTGAACCGGAGGTCTACGGTCGGATGACCCTCGCTCAACTCGATCAGCGCATCGCCGAATGGGCGCACGCGTTGCAGGCGGATGTTCGCTGCTTTCAATCCAATCATGAAGGCGTGCTGATCGATTTCATCCATGACCAGCGCCAGTGGGCGCACGGCGTGGTGATCAACCCCGGTGCGCTGACGCATTACAGCTACGCTTTGCGGGATGCCCTGGCGGCTGTGCACTTGCCGGCTGTTGAGGTGCATTTGTCGGATATCCACCAGCGGGAACCGTTTCGGCGCATCAGCGTCATCCAGGAGGTGTGTTTGGCCCAGGTGTCTGGCAAAGGCGCGAACAGTTATCAGGAGGGCTTGCGAATCCTCCTCAGCCATCTTGCCGCCTGAACCAACGTTTCGAACAGGACAAGCCTTATGAAAAATAAAAAAGTGGCGGAGATGCTCGATCAAATTGCGGATCTGCTCGAGTTTCACGGACAAGTTGTTTTCAAGATCAACGCCTATCGTAAAGCCAGTCGTGTGATCTCTGAGATGACCGAGGATCTGGAGCAGGTCTGGAAACAGGGACGGCTGGCCGAGATTCCGGGCGTCGGCAAAGGTTTGCAGGCCCATATCGATGAATTTTTCAAAACCGGGGACATTCGGCAGCGTCAGGAACTGCTGGATCAATCGCCCCGGGAACTGTTTGACCTGCTGGCGGTGCAGAATTTCGGGCCAAAAACAGCGGCCTTGGCGTTTCGTGAGCTGGGCGTGCAAAGTTTGGCGGATCTGCAACAGGTGATCGATGACGGTCGTTTGGCTGAACTGCCGGGCATGGGTGAGAAGAGAGTTGCAAACATCCGCAAGGGTCTGCAGACGCTGCAGACCGCCGGCGAGCGCGTCTCCATCGGCGTAGCTACGCCGCTGTGCCAAACCGTCATGGACTATTTACGCGAGCAGTCCGAAGCCCAACTAGGACGTCTTTCGCCGGCCGGATCCTTGCGGCGGGGCAAGGAAAGCGTGCATGATATCGATCTGGTAGCAGAAACAGAAAACGGCGCCAATCTTATTCAACGGTTTGTGAGCATGCCTGGGGTCACGCGCATTCTCGGCGCCGGCGATACCAAGGGCAGTATCCTCTTTAATGATCGCATACAGATCGATTTGCGCGCGGTTCCGCCGTCCAGCTACGGCGCGGCGCTGCAGTATTTCACCGGCTCCAAGGAGCACAACGTGCGCCTGCGCGAGATCGCTCGAGCCGCAGGTTATAAAATCAACGAGTACGGCATTTTCCAAGCAGAGAAGAACGTCGGCGGCCGGCGGGAGGAGGAGATCTATGAAGCGTTGGGCATGTCCTGGATCCCGCCGGAGCTGCGTGAAGACCGCGGTGAGATCGAATCCGCTTTGCAGGGCAAACTCCCTGAACTGATCACCTTTGAGGACATGAAGGCTGAACTGCATGTCCATTCCGCCTACAGCGACGGACAGCTCACCCTGGAGGAGATGGCCCGGCACGTTGCGGACATGGGTTACGACTATATGTCTTTCTGCGACCACTCTCAATCCGCCCGCTATGCCAATGGGATGGAAATTCCGCGACTGAAGGAACAGATGGATGCCATCCGCCGATTGAACAAAAAAATGGCGCCTTTCACAGTGTTGTGCGGAGTCGAGGTGGACATTCGGGCGGATGGCTCTTTGGATTATTCGGATGAGGTTCTGGCTGAACTGGATTTTGTCGTCGCTTCCATTCACAGCGCTTTTAAAACCGATCCCACAGAGCGGACCATTCAGGCCATGCGCAACCCCTATGTGGACGTGATCGGCCATCCCACCGGACGTTTGATCTCGCGCCGTGAGGGATTCGCCATCGATCTGAACAGGATTCTACAGGTGGGGGCGGAAACCGGCACGGCTCTGGAGATCAACTCTTATTGGGACCGGTTGGATCTGGGGGATATCAACGCCCGCGCCGCGGTGCAAGCGGGCGTCAAGCTCTCGATCAACACCGATGCGCATTCGCCGGAGCATCTGGCCATGGTCCATTTCGGCATTGCCACTGCACGCCGGGGGTGGGTGCGAAAAGAAGATGTGATCAATTGCCTGCCGTTGAGCCGGTTCAAGAAATGGCAGAAACGGAGCCGTCTGTAGTGCCGCAGCCGACTGCCGCGCAGCAAGTCCGTCCCGCAGGCTGCGGCGCAGAGCCTCATAAACTTGCGCCAAGAATTCTTGGTGCAATTCGTAAAAATAATCAGTACATTAGCTGTTGCGGCCAGCCATCGGCTCGAGCCGCCGCAGGACGGAGGGCCGTTCTCCTGCTGTCGCACAATCGATTCCAGGCTTTTTTTCACTAAACGATAAAACCGGTTGCCCCGAAAAGAAGAAAAAATTTTCAGTTCCTTGTTAGGTGCGCAGGGTTATTTTCGCCAGTCTCGCTACCTTAGCTTTGCCCTCATCACCCTCTCTCCGCTCTGGATCCTCTACGAGTTGTTGGCGCTGCAGGCGGGGCGGCATCATCATGCCATTCTGCGCAATAAAGCGGATGTTCTGCTCAAATATCCGGTGCTGGAATTCGGCGCCGCCGGATGGATCATTCTGGCGCTGCCGATTCTGCTTTGTCTGATCTACATCTATCGTCACGAATGGGGCCGGGTGCGGATCACCGTGCCTTTTTTCTTCTATCCGATCATCGAGGGCGCCACCTACGCCAGCGTCATGGGTCTGCTGATTCATCGCTTGATCGGTGCGCTCTCTTTGGCCGCGCCCACGCTCCAGGGAACCTCGAACCCGGTGATGTTGGCCATGGGAGCGGGCGTGTACGAGGAGTTGTTGTTTCGCGGATTACTGTACTGGTTGCCCGTGCATCTGATCTTGTTGCGCTGGCGGGAACACCCCATCTATATCTATCTGTTGATGGCCGTGACCTCTTCTTTTCTCTTCACCCTTTTTCATTATGATGTTTTTTTCATCCGCTGGGATTACGCGGCCGTGTTCCGGCTGATCGCCGGATTGTTTTACTGTTTGCTCTGTTCGGTCCGTGGTTTGAGCGTGGCCGTCTGGTCCCATTTTTTGTACGACTTTTTTCTGATCTTTTAGCTAGGACGAATCCAGGTGAACCTGAAGATTATTCGCATGCCTCTCGTTTGCTTTCTCGGCTTGCTCCTGGCGCTGCTTCTCTGCGTCGCTGTGCCGGTGGTCTACACGCTCTTCTGGCCGTTCTCCGCAGAGCCGCAGCGGGCTGAGATTAAAATCAACTATGGCGCCTCCGCGGAGCAGATCACGGCTGAATTGAAACGGCTGCAGATCATCCGCAGTGAACAGCGATTCAAATGGGCGTTGCTTCTGCTGGATAAAAAACACGCGCTCCGCGCCGGCCATTTTTCTCTGCCGGTGCAGGCATCCAACTATACAGTCATCAAAGCCTTGACCGAAGGTCCGCAGGTGTACACCAAGGTCACCATACCTGAGGGTCTGCGCGCCAGCGCCGTGGCCGGGATTTTCAAACGGACCCTGGAGATGGATTCCCTCTCCTTCATGTCCCTGGTGCAGGATTCTGCCCTGATCCGCACTTTGGCCGTCCCAGCGCCATCGCTGGAGGGGTTTTTACTGCCTGAGACTTATCTCTGCACTTATGGCATGAGCGAACGCCAGGCCGTGACTATGATGGTGCGGCAGTTTAAAAAGGCGGTCTGGGACACGCTGGAGAAACGGTCTCAGGATTTGGGCTTTTCGGTGGCTGAAATCGTCACACTGGCCGCCATCGTTCAGGCTGAAGCCAGGGTGGAGAGTGAGATGCCGGCGATCGCCTCGGTGTATCATAACCGTCTGCGCGTCGGCATGCCTTTGCAGGCGGATCCAACCATTCAATACATCATCCCGGACGGTCCGCGCCGCTTGCTGCTGCGGGACCTGGAAATTCCATCGCCCTACAACACCTATCTCTATCCCGGATTGCCGCCCGGCCCCATCAATAATCCAGGCAAAAAGGCTCTTTGGGCGACGCTCTTTCCTACAGAGACTCCCTATCTCTATTTTGTCGCCGATGGCAATGGACGTCACCTTTTTTCCACCACGCTGGCGCAGCATTTACAAGCCAAAAAAGGTTTAGACGCTCTGCGGCGGCGGCTTGCCCGTGAGCAGAAGGGACGGCGCAGCCGTGGCTAAGGCGGAGAAAAAGAGAGCCCCTCTGTCGCTGGAGTGGCTGCAAACGGATTTGAATGAAGAACAGCGCAAAGCGGTCAGCTGCACCGATGGACCGGTCCTGATTCTCGCCGGCGCCGGATCCGGCAAAACCCGCGTGCTGACCTACCGCATCGCCTATATCCTCGCCAACGGCCTTGCAGAGCCGCGGGAAATTCTCGCCATGACCTTTACCAACAAGGCGGCCGGCGAGATGCGCGAGCGCGTGGGTCGGTTGGCGCCGCATTTGATCACCGGCATGTGGATCGGAACGTTTCATTCGCTCTTTGCACGGCTGCTCCGCCGCGAAGCGGAACGCATCGGCTATACCCCGGCCTTTACCATCTATGATGAAGAGGATCAGCAGTCCCTGCTCAAAAGCATTTTACTGGATATGAATCTCTCGGTGCAGCAGCTGCCGCCGCGCCTGCTCGGCTACAAGATCAGCATGGCGAAAAACAATTTCGTTCGGCCCGATGAAATGGAAAAGACCGTGGACAACGAACAGGATGCGCTCATTGCCAAAATCTACCGCACCTATGATCGCCGCCTCGCGGAACTGAATGCCATGGATTTCGACGATCTGCTGATCAAGCCCATCGAACTGTTCGAGTTGTTTCCTCTGGTGAAAGAGTATTATCAGGACCGGTTTCGCTACCTGATGGTGGATGAGTATCAGGATACCAATTACGCTCAGTATCGCGCCCTGCAGCTGTTGGCGGCTAAACACCATAATCTCTGCGTGGTCGGAGACGACGATCAATCCATCTACCGCTGGCGCGGAGCGGAGATCCGCAATATCCTCGATTTTGAAAAGGATTATCCCGGCTGCGCCAAGTACCGGCTGGAACAAAATTATCGCTCGGTCAAGAACATCCTGTCCGCCGCTCATTCGGTGATCAAGAACAACCGGCAGCGTCATGCTAAAAAGCTTTGGACCGAAAGGCCCAGCGGCGATCTGGTGACTGTTCTGAAAGTGGAGGATGATCTGGATGAAGCGCGGATGATCGTCCACAAGATCGCCATGGAATTACGGGTGGCGGAACGCACCTTTTCGGATGTGGCGGTGCTGTACCGAACCAACGCACAATCGCGGGTGTTTGAAGAAGCGCTGCGTCGCGAGCGGATCCCCTATGTGATCGTCGGCGGCGTCAAATTCTATGAACGCAAAGAGGTCAAGGATGTATTGGCCTATCTGCGTTTGCTGGTCAACCCTGCCGATGTCATAAGCCTTCGCCGCGTCATCAACTATCCGCCGCGAGGCCTTGGCGACGCCACCCTGGGCAGAGTGGAGGCGTACGCGGCGGAAAAAAAAGTCAAAATTATCGAGGCGCTGGCTGAGGCGGAGCACATTGCAGGGATACCGAAAAAGACCGCAGACAAACTCCGCGACTTTTCTGAGTTTGTGAAAAAGTACGCCGATCTGCAGAGTCGGCTTTCGCCCAAAGAGCTCGCCGCCGGACTGGTCGATGAACTGGGCATCCTGCGTCAATTCAAAGAGGAGAACACCTACGAGTCGCTGAACCGCATGGAGAACGTCCGCGAGCTTTTAAACGCCATCGCCGAGTTCTCGCAGATCGCCGGCCCGGAGGCCAAGCTGGAACACTTTCTCGAAAGCGTTACCCTGTCGGCGGACATCGATCTGTGGAATGATCGCGCCAACGCCGTCACCCTGATGACCCTGCACAGCGCCAAGGGCCTGGAGTTTGAAGTGGTGTTCATGGCCGGCCTCGAAGAGGGCCTTTTTCCGATCAGCCGCAGTTTATCTGATCAGGTGGCTCTAGAAGAGGAGCGGAGGCTGTTCTATGTGGGCGCCACTCGAGCCAAAGAAAAATTGTACCTCTCCTGGGCGAAAAGCCGGCGTCGTTTCGGCGACCGCAGCCTGAGTCCGGCGTCTCGTTTTTTAAAGGAGTTGGACGAGGCGTTCATCACCGTCGAAATGCCCTATGTCCCTGCCGCAAAAGGGGAGACCAGCCGTCGGCCCGCTGCCAAGCCCGAACCCATGCCGGATTATGAGAACGAATCTCAGGAACAAATAGAGCTGCGCATCGGACTGCGCGTCCGCCATCAAACTTTCGGCAAAGGGACCATCCTGAAAATGGAACACACGCATGGAACCGTTAAACTCGTCGTGTTGTTTGACATGTATGGCGAGAAACGGTTGGTGCTGCCGTATGCAAAATTGGAGATTCTTTGATCATGAATAAAACCTTATGCATCTTGTTGCTGATCGGCTCGCTCCTGTTCGGGCAAACGGGCCTGATCCAAGAGGAACAGGATTTTCGTTTCGCCGAGCAACTGGCCGCCAAGGGCATGCAGGATCTGGCCGGACTGCAGTATGTGAAATATGCTGAGACCTACCCGTCCAGTCCACGTGCGCCGGAGGCGTTGTTTCGCGCCGCGGAGAGTTATCGACTGCTCAAAGACCATGTCCAATCGGCCGCCCTCTATCAGCAGCTGATGCTGAAATATCCCCAATCCGCCTTTGTCGACAAGGCGCTGTATCATCGCGCCGACATTCTCATGGCCCATGGCGATTACCTGGAAGCCGCCTTGAGCTTTGAACGGTTGCGGTTGTTCACCCCCACCAGCGAATGGGCGCCGCTGGCGATGATTCGTGCGGCGCAGTCCTTTTTAGCCGCTGGAGAGCTGCAGCGGACGCTGGACAGCGCCCATCTTTTTCTGGAAAGTTATCCCGCCAGTCCATTGCGCTCTGAAGCACGCTATATTCTGGCGCAGGTGCGCAGCCGCCAACAGCAACCTTTGCAGACGTTGCAAGAGTTGGATCGCATTCTCGGCGATCGGGTGCAGGATTCATTGACCGTCAAAGCCCAACTGCTGGCCGGACGGACCCTCTATCAGATGGGCAGCTACCAACGCGCCGACAGCCTTTTTCGAATATTGCTGAACAGCCCGGTGACTTGCGATTCTTTGGGAGCCGCGGCGCTGTATTTCAGCCGACTGCTGCATTATCGCAACGATTTCGCTCAGTCCAATCAGACCATCAAAGCGTTTTTAGCCAAACATCCCATGGCGGCGGAAAAGGAGCGCCTGCTCTTTTTGCAGGGCGATAATTTTTATGGCTTGCAAGACTATGCCGCGGCGCTGGAGAGTTACGCCACGCTGGCCAAAACTCTGACCGAGCCTGAGCAGCTTGTCCGCCTCTGGCTGCGTCAAGCCTTTACATTGAAAAAGGCGAATCGAGATGTCGAGGCCTTGAAGAAACTGCAGGATGTTCTGGCCGTGCCCGACACTCTTTTCCAGGATCGGTCGCTCCGCTCCCTGGCTGAACAGGAGAGCGCTCGCTGGTTGTGCGCACTCGGCCGACCGGCGGAGGCGCTGCAGCTGCTGCGTCGCGCTCTGAACCACTCGGAAGCAGATCGTGAGGAATTGCTGTTTGTCCTGGCGAGCGTGCAAAAAGATCATCTGAAAGATTATGCGGCTGCAGCGGAGACCTACATCACGCTGGGGTCTCTGTTTCCCAATGGAGAGCGGCAGGACGATGCCCTGTGGGGTCAGGCGCATTGCCTTGAGTTGCAAGGCCGCTATGATGAGGCCCGGCAGCTTTATGCGAGGTACACAGCGGCTTTCCCTGCCGGCGATCAGGTTGAGGAAGCGCAGTCGCGGGAGCATTATTTGCAGAATTTTTTTCCCATGGATGCGGCAGGCCTGCAGCTGCACCTGCAACGATACATCTCGGAGGTGCTGGCCGGCCTATCGCCGGAGCAGAGCGCTCTGGCCTGGGCGGAGAAGCTTTCCGGGGCCTTTCATGATTATGCCCAGGCGTTGACCGTCATTCGACAGTTATCCCATACTTCCCTGTCTGCAGAAATACGCGACCGGGTTCTCGCCCTCGCCGGCCGCTGTCATTTGGCGTTGGCGGAAAAGGCTTTCTACGATGGCCTGCCGGCCAAACAGCAAGCGCATCAGGATTCCTGCCGTCAAATCGTCCGTGCGTTGCCGGGCGATCCGCGTGCGCGTATACTCGGCGAGCGGTTGTTCATGCAGCAGATTTTTTCTTTTCACGATGCCAGACAGCGGCTGGAATTTATGAATGCCCCGCAATCCAGGGAAGCGATGAACGCGCTCTCAGATTCTAGCCGTAAAGAGTTAGGATTGGCATTAGCCGAAAGCTACTACGAAGCAGCCAATGACAAGGATCCTGCGTTTTTACGAAATGGAATGAGTCTCTGCCGGCCATTGACCGATGCGGCGGTCCCTTTGTCAATGAGAACCAGGGCGCGGCTGCTGCAGGCCCGTTTCTATCGTTCTTTGAATCGGCCCGATTCAGCAGCTATGGCGTTGCATCAACTGGTCATGGAGAATCCCGGCCATCCACTCGCCGCTCCAGCCTGGTGGGAATTAGCCGAGCTGCGGCAGGAGAGCGGTAAACCAGAAGAGGCCTTGTCGCTGTATCAGGACATCCAAGCCATGTACCCCTACAGCGAATGGGCTGCCAAAGCTCAGCAGGCCCAATGCCGGCTGCTTTTTCAACAGGGTCGATACTCTGATGCCGGCGGCTGTGTGGAAAAAATTGAAAGCTTTCGCGTTCCGCAGGACTTGGCCTTGTTTTTTCCACAACAGGTGGATGACAACCAGCTCTGGTTTTACGCCTCCAGTCAGGAAGCGGCCGGCGATCCGATGACCGCGGTCAAGGCTTATCAGACGTATTTGCTTAAAAGCTCTAACGCGGGTCGGCGCGCCATGGCATTGATGCGGCTGGCTGACCTTTCCGCGCAACTGGGGTATGGCCAGGCCAGCCTGGGACATTATCAGGAGCTGCTCACGCATTATCCGCAGGACAGTCTGGCTGTTTCCGCGCGAAGATCTTTGGCCGATGGTCTGTTCCGCCGGCACGATTATGCCGGCGCAAAGACGCACTATGTCAAATTGAAAGCCGAGGCCGGCCCGGAACTGCGACGTTATGCTGAAAGTCGAGAAATCGTCTGCGAATATAGATTAAAAAACAGTGCAGCAGCGAAGCGGCTCGCAGAGGCGTTCAAGAAGCAGTATTCGGACCGCCAGAGCGAATCCCAGTTCCTGCTGGAGGAGGCGGAGCTTGCCATGGCGGCCAAGGATTTTAAATCCGCTGAGAGTCTGTATCGCGACGTCGCCGGCAAGGTTAAAGAGTCCGCCGAGGCCAGCCAGGCTGAACTGGGGCTGGCGCGCCTGTACATTCTGCTGAATAAGAATGACGACGCTTTGCGCCTGTTGACCACCATCCCGGACCGCTACAAAGATCCCAAGGTGGCCGGCGCCGCCTATGTGACGTTGGGTGAGTTCTATTACGCCAATCAGCAGTTCGAAAACTGTATTAACGCCGGCCGCAAGGCCTATGAGCTGGTCGGCGCACCCGAAGAAAAAGCGCAGGCCATGCAGCTGCTCATCCGCGTTTATGACGATGTGCACATGTGGGATCGCGGCATCAGTCTGCTGCGTGAGTATCTGCAAACCTATCCTCAGGCAGAAGATCTGGTCAACCGCAAGGTGCAGTTGGGCATCTTTTTGATGAATCTGAAAGAGTATGATCGCGCCATCGCCTATTTGAAAGAGCTGAAATGGTCGGTGGATGCAGAGACAGAAGCCGAGATTCAATATTGGATCGCCAAGTCCTATAACGAACGCGGTTCTGCCGGCGAGGCGATCATCGAATATCTCAAGGTCAAATATCTGTGCAAACCCACCAAGCTGCCCTGGGGCACTACGGCGCTCTATGAGGCCGGCCAGGCGTATTATAAACTGGGCGAGCTGGAAAAAGCCCGGTCGCTTTATCAAAGTATTGTCCGTGAACTGGGTTCCGCTGATCAATTCGGCCGCGTGGCCGCTGAAAGGGTGCACGAGATCGACCTGGAGCTGGCGAAAACGGAAAAGAGATCCTGATGAAGCCCACAGCGCTGGAAGAAACACGGCTGTTGATCCGACACGCGCTGGCTGAGGATTTGGGCGAGCGCGGGGACATCACCACGCAAGCGCTTTTCGATTCCGGCCGGATCATCGATGCCGAGATGCTGGTGAAGCAGAACGGCGTACTCTGCGGTCTGGATGTCGCTATACAGGTGTTCCACGAGGTGCATCCCGGCGTAACGGTTGAAAAGCTGGCAGAGGATGCGCAAAAAGTTGCAGCCGGCGCCATCATCTGCCGAATCACCGGTCGGGCGGATGCGCTGATCACGGCTGAGCGCACGGCGCTGAATTTCATCGGGCGTCTGTCCGGCGTGGCCACCCTGACCCGTTTGTTCGTGGACCGGGTGGCCGGCACCTCGGCAAAAATATTGGATACGCGCAAGACCACTCCCGGCTGGCGGCGGCTGGAAAAATACGCCGTGGCCTGCGGCGGCGGCGTCAACCATCGCATGGGCCTTTATGATCTTTTTTTGATCAAAGACAACCACATCGCTGCCGCCGGCGGCATCGCTGCGGCGGTGGCCGGTTGCCGGGAGTATATGCGCCGCAATCGGTTCACCGCCTCCATCGAGGTGGAGACCAAGACCCTGGAAGAGCTGGAACAGGCGCTGGCGTTGGACGTTGACCGTATCATGCTGGATAACATGCCCCTGGCGCTGATGCGCCGTTGTGTGCAGAGGGTCAACCAACGTGTTCCGCTCGAGGCGTCCGGCGGCGTCTCTCTGGAGACTGTGCGGGCGATCGCGGAGACCGGCGTGGACTTTATCTCCATCGGCGCCCTCACCCATTCCGCACCAGTGCTGGACATCAGTCTGGAAGTGATTCCGGAACAAAATGGGTGATCCTGCTGTTTAATAGATAAATCGAAAAGTACAAACAGTGATGAAGCTATGGCAGACAATAAAAATACACCCACTGCAGAGCAGCTGCGCAAGGATGTTTCCGAGTTTTTAAAGAATCGGTACGGCGACCGGGTGGACATTCCGCCGGACGCGGATCTCTCCGGAGAACCGCCCAGAGGAGGGGAAAGGGAACATCCGCCGTCCAAAATACAATTTGACCTGAAACCGTCCGAGTTGGAGGCGCACCTGCGACAATATGTCGTCGGCCAGGATGAAGCCATCGAGGTGCTGGCCACCAAGATTTGCACCCATTTCAATCGCATGAAGATGGAGATGGAGACAGAAGAGCTGGGTGAACTGGTCGGCAATATCAAGAGCAACGTGCTGATGATCGGCCCCACCGGCGTCGGTAAAACCTATCTGATCAAACTGATCGCCAAAAAGATCGGTGTGCCCTTTGTCAAGGCGGATGCAACCAAATTCAGCGAGACCGGCTACGTGGGCGGCGATGTCGAAGATCTGGTTCGCGATCTGGTGCGCGAGGCCAACGGCTCCATCAAGTTGGCCGAGTACGGCATCATCTATCTGGATGAAATCGATAAGATCGCCTCTTCCGGCAACTTTATCGGACCTGATGTATCGCGCACCGGCGTTCAGCGCAACCTCCTCAAGTTGATGGAAGAATCCGAGGTGGATCTGAAAACGCCGCATGATCTAGCCGCACAAATGGAAGCGGCTATGGAGGCGCAGCGCACCGGCAAAGTGTCGCGCAAAAAAGTCAATACCAAGAACATCCTTTTTGTCATGAGCGGCGCGTTCTCCGGTCTGTCGGACATCATTCGGCGCCGCCTGAATCAACAGCCCATCGGATTCCGCCCTGCAGATGACCAACTGGATAGAACAGAGGACCTGGACCTGCTTAAAAAAGTCCGCTCCGAAGACTTGATCAAGTACGGTTTCGAATCCGAGTTCGTCGGACGCCTTCCGGTCGTGGTCACGCTCAACGATCTGGATGTGCAGGGGCTGTTGCGCATCCTGCAGAATCCGAACAGCACCGTCATTCAGGGTAAAAAGCGGGACTTTAAAGCATACGGCATCAATATCCATTTCGAGCCAGAAGCCCTGCAACTGTTGGCGGAAGAAGCGTTCAAAGAACACACCGGCGCCCGCGGTCTGGTCTCTGTCAGTGATCGCCTGTTGCTGAAATACGAAAAAAAACTGCCCGACACGCAGATCACCGAGTTTCACGTCACCGAGCGGACCGTGCGAAATCCGCAGGAGGAACTCGATCAATTGCTCATCAGCCATTCCATTAAAAAGTTTCAGAAAAGGTTCCTGGCCGCCAATGGCATCGTGATCTCTTTCACCAACGGCGCTCTGGAGCTTTTAAAACAGCTGAGCCTGGAAAAAGGGCAAGACCTGGAACAGGTTTGCAGCGATCTGCTGCATGATTATGAATATGGTCTTCGTCTATTAGGCTGTGATCATTTCACCATCGATGAAGAGATCGTCAACAATCCCAAGACCCGTCTCGAGCAACTGATCAAGAAAGCCTATGAGAAAAAATAGACAGAGGGGTTGATCCGGATCGGGCGCACTTTCTGCACTCGGCTTCCGGCGTACGCGAGTGAATTCGTTGCTCGCCCCAAAAGCCGCTTGATTCAAGGCGGCTTTTTTAATATATTTTCAGCGCTCAGTCTGTTTCTGAGCTTTCTACCGCAGGTTCAATGAGGAGCAGCGTATGGAGGTCTTTGAAGCGATCAACCGCCGCACCAGCGTGCGCCGTTTTACCGATCAAGCCGTGGATGAAGAGAGCATACGCCGCCTGATCGACGCCGGCCGCCGGGCCCCTTCGGGACGCAACGTGCAACCCATCGAGTTTGTTGTGATCACCGACCCGGATCGGCGACGCCACTTGGCGTCGATCACCGAGTACGGCAAGTTTCTCGCCCAGGCGCCGGTCTGCATTGTGATCGTCAGTGCAGACACTAAATATTACCTCGAGGACGGTTGCGCGGCCGCGGAGAATATCCTGCTGGCTGCCGCTGGATTGGGACTGGGATCCTGCTGGGTGGCTGGAGATAAAAAACCATATGCGGAAGAGATATTGCGCTGGCTGCAGGCGCCGGATGGATTCAAATTAGTCGCCATGCTGGCCATCGGCCACGCCGCTTCGCCAATGGTCCCGCGTGAAAAAAGAGCGCTGGATAAGATTCTGCACTGGCAAACCTATTAACAGGCGGACGCCATGATCTCATCTCTGTCGGAGCGCCTCAGGCAAAAGCTGGATTCCCTTCCCGCCAAACCCGGCGTCTATCTGTTCAAGGACAAAAAGGGCCAGGTCGTTTATATCGGCAAAGCGCGGGGGCTGCGCAGCCGGGTGCGTTCCTACTTTCAGGATCCTCAGGACCGGGACATCAAGACCCGGCGGCTGGTCAGCCGCATCGATGATCTGGAGATCATTCTCACCGATTCTGAGATCGAGGCTCTGATCCTCGAAGCCAACCTGGTTCGCGAATATCGCCCACGCTACAACATCAATCTCAAGGACGATAAATCCTTTCCTTATATCCGCATCACCCAGGAGGCCTTTCCCCGGATTTTCCCCACCCGCCGGGTGATCCGTGACGGTTCGCGCTATTTCGGTCCCTATACCGATGTGCGCACCATGCGTGAATTGCTGCGAACCGTCCATCGCCTGTTCAGGGTGCGCACCTGCGCTCTTGCGCTGACGCCGGATTCCATCGCTGCGAAAAAATACAAGGTCTGCCTCGATTACCATATTCAGCGCTGCACCGGTCCGTGCGAAGACCATATCTCGCAGCAGGAGTATCAGCAGACCGTCGAAGATGTGGCGGCGTTCATCTCCGGCCGCAGCCGAAAGGTGACCGAGGAATTGCAACGCCGCATGCAGGCGGCTGCAGCAGATCTGAGATTCGAAGAGGCTGCACGGCTCCGCGATCAATTGAACTCGCTGGAAATTTTTCAGCAACGGCAGAAAGTGGTGGACAAGGCCCAGGTCGATCGTGATCTGATCGCTTTTGCAACAGAAGCGGACGACGCCTGCTGCGTGGTGTTCAAGGTGCGCGAGGGAAAAATCATCGGCCGTCAGCATTTCTATCTTACTCATGTGCAAGACGAATCGGTTCCGGCCATCGGCGCCGCATTTCTGCAGCAGTACTACTTGAATGAAGAGGATATCCCCGCTGAGATCATACTGCCCGTCTCCCTGGGAGAGGGAATGGACGCGATGCAGGAGTGGTTGAGCCACAAGCGCGGCGGCCCGGTCATTTGCCTGGCGCCGGTGCGCGGTGAAAAAGCTCAGCTGCTCAGAATGTGCGAAAGAAACGCCCGCATGCTTCTGCTGGAGTGCACGCTCCAGAAAGAAAAGGCTGCGGATTATATCGCCGCTTCGGTGCACGCGCTGCAGAAGGATCTGCACCTAGCCGTTCCACCCAAACGCATTGAATGTTTCGACATCTCCAACATCCAGGGCACAGACCCCGTCGCCTCTATGGTCTGCTTCGTCAATGGCAAACCGCAGCGTTCAGAGTACCGCCGTTTTCGCATCCGCAGCAAACAAACGCCGGATGATTTCGCCATGATGCGGGAAGCCGTGGGCCGCCGCTACCGCCGACTCAAAGCGGAAAACAAGCCCATGCCGGAGTTGATTTTAATCGACGGCGGCAAAGGTCAGCTCAACGCCGCTCTGGAAGCCCTGCAGTTGGCCGGCATCACCGATCAACCAGTGATCGCTCTGGCCAAACGGCTGGATGAGGTTTTTAAGCCTGGTCTTGCAGATGCACAGAATATCCCTAAAGGATCCGGCGCCCTGCATCTACTGCAACGGGCGCGGGATGAAGCGCACCGTTTTGCCGTCTCCTATCATCGCAAATTGCGCCGCCGCCGCACTCTGCATTCAGAACTGCAGACCATTCAGGGCCTGGGGCCGGCGCGTCGAGATGTGTTGTTGCGCCACTTCGGTTCCCTGAAACAGATCAAGGCGGCAACCCTGGAACAACTGAAAGCGGTGAAGGGCATCCCAATGCCGCTGGCGGAAAAGATCTATAACGATTTTCATACAAAAGGAAACTAGCTTTTGTCCCGACTCTACGATGCGCTGATCCTGGATATGGACGGTGTGGTGGTGGATACCGAACCGATTATCTTTACCACTTTTCGCAAGCTCTTTGAACCGTTCGGCATCTCTTTTCCCGATGCTTATCTTTACCGATTGGTGGGGGATTCAACCCGGCAGAATCTCGTCGATATTGCGCGCGATTACCCCGTTGCGTTCGATGCGGTCGCCATGGAACAGGCTCTGCATGATGCGCATCGGCAGGCGCTGGCAAGCGTGTTCATACCGCTGCGGATCGGAATCACCCGATTGCTGGATCAGGCCCGCGAGATCGGTCTCCAGATTGGCTTGTGCACTTCCAGCCAGGCGGACATGGTGGAAATCCTCATGCAGCGCATCGGCTCCTCCCAAGGCTTGACGCAGCCGCTGCACACCTATTTTTCGGTCATGGTGACCGGCGACCGGGTCCGGCATCCTAAGCCGAATCCAGAGCCCTATTCTACCGCGTGCCGGCTTCTGGGCGTGGCGCCTGGACGCAGTCTGGCTGTGGAAGATTCGGCCACCGGCCTTCGCTCCGCCAAGGCCGCCGGTTGCTGGTGTGTGGGATTGCGCAGTGAATATAATCAGCATATGGATTTCAGCCCTGCGGATCAGGTTGTGCACCGAATCGATGAATTGGTTGAATCAAATTGGCTGCGGACAGGCTTGAAGCAAAGGAGGCTCTTTTGAGAATCAGGCGAAGCAGGAACCGCACAAGGCTCTGGCTGGGATTTTTACTGTTGGTCCTCGCCGGCGTCGCTTTCGGATCAGGCCCCACTGATTCCGATCAGGGCGAGATACTTTACAACGGCGTCCAGTTGCCGGCGCTGTGGCCGCCAGCGGTCGATACATTGACCCGACAGCCCATGGATTTGCCTTATATGCGTTCGCGGCCGAAGAGCCTGCCCATCGACATCGGCCGGCAGCTGTTTGTAGACGATTTTCTCATTGAACAGAGTACGGCGCTGCGTACCTATCATCAGGCCAAATACCACCCAGCCAATCCGGTGCTTAGACCGGACCAACCCTGGGAAACCAATACGGTTTCAAAAGGCCATCCGGCGCCGACCGCCATGGTGTTCAGCGACGGCGTGTGGTACGATCCTCAAGACCGGCTGTTCAAGATGTGGTATATGGGCGGCTACGTTCAATCCACCTGCTACGCCGAATCCCGAGACGGCATCACCTGGGTGAAACCGCTTCTCGACGTCAAGCCCTCCACAAACTGCGTGCTCGACAAACCGCGCGACTCTGCCACCATTTGGCTCGATCACACCGCGGAGGATCCTGAACAACGGTATAAACTGTTCATGATCCAGAGGGCTGAAAAGGGCTATCTCGGCTTGCTCTATGTCTCCGCCGATGGCATTCATTGGGCTGAGCCGCCGGCACAGGCGATCATGAATGATGATCGCACGACCTTGTTCTATAATCCTTTCAGAAAAAAATGGGTGTACAGCATCCGCTGCGATTACACCGGCATGGGACGTTCCCGACGCTACCGAGAAAACGACGATGTCTTTGCCGGACTGGCGATGGACAAAAGTCAGGAGACGCTCTGGGTGGGTGCAGATTGGAATGACAAGCCCAGGTCGGATCTGCCGACCACTCCCGAGCTCTACAATTTGGACGCCGTCGCCTATGAAAGCCTGATGCTGGGTTTGTTCTCGATCTGGCCAGGCCAGCCGACAGACCGTGCGAAACCAAACTATGTGTGCCTCGGCTTCAGCCGGGATGGCTTTCATTGGCAGCGGCCGGACCATCGTCCATTTATGGATGTGTCTGAACAATATGGGGAATGGAACTGGGGCAACGTTCAATCCGCCGGAGGAGGCTGTCTAATCGTGGGCGACGAGCTTTACTTCTATGTCAGCGGCAGGAGCGGCGTCAGGGGATCTCCAGCGTCCGGCGTCTGCGCCACCGGGTTGGCGGTTCTGCGGCGTGATGGGTTCGCATCGATGGATGCAGGAAAAAAGGAATGCACACTTACCACCCGGCCGGTCCGATTCAGCGGCAACTATCTGTTCGTTAATTCAGACAGTCGTAGGGGCAGGTTGCAGGTGGAGGTGCTTGACGCCAACGATCGCGTGTTGGCGCCCTATAGCAAACACAATTGCCATGCCGTGAAAACGGACGAAACATTGCAGAGGGTGACCTGGAAGGGTGCGTCTGATCTAACCCCACTGGCGGGGCAGCCGGTCAAGTTTCGTTTTTATCTGCGTCAGAGTCGGCTGTACGCTTTTTGGGTCAGCACTGGAACCTCCGGCGCCAGCGGCGGCTATGTGGCTGCAGGCGGTCCTGGGTTTACCGGTCCTACGGATACTGTCGGTTCCAGCGCTTCGCCAGCCAAACGCTCACGGTGACGGCTTCACTGCTTTTGACCGCAGCAGCTGAACCACAGCCGGTTATTCCTGTTTCACGCTGCTGTAAATGATCGAGCGGCGCCCTTGCCTTTCGGATATGCTGATGGAAAATCGTTGTGTCCTCATGGAGCTGCATTCGCATTTGCTGCGTCTTTGAATCTGATGGAATACAGGTCTGCGTCTTTGAGAATGAACCGCAGACGCACGGCCCGCCCCGCCAACTCTGCGAGGTCGTTTCCCTTTTTCCACGAGACCATGCGCTCGATTGCGTCGCCGAACACGGCGTGGCATTCCTCCTGGCTGTAACCGGACAGCGGATGGCCTGCAGAATCCTGCAATTCGACCTTAACCTCTCCGGCAGCGGAGGTGGAAAAATTGATGACCAGGCGGCTTCCGGAAAAGATCAGAGGTTTGGTGACGAGTTCGCCGCCGGCTCTGGGCGCTGACACTGAGACAAAACCATCCATTCGTAAAGTATAGCGCCGCAGGGCGCTGCTGTTGTCGGTCCAGTAGCTTTCCACAGCGTACAGAGAGAGCTCATCAGGAGCGCCACCCTCCAGGGCTGATCGCGTTTCCACCAAGAACCAGCCGGTGCAAAGATGGCCGTAATTCCAGGTCCCTTGCCGTTCGATGCCTGGCCTGAGAAACGCTTCGTTCCATCGTTTGAAGCGCACGCCGTCGCGGCTGATCATGAACAGGGCGTCGGTGAGGGCGGATCCATATCTTGGCGAGATGCTGGAACGCCAGATGCGATGCTCCCGCTCCGGCAGCGCCTGCAAGGACGGTGCATCGCCGCGATCGATGTAGCGCATGGGAAAACCGATGAACAGATGCGGAGCGCGATGATAGGGTTTGATGACATTGGTGTACAGTTGTTCGGGAGGCGAATCCACATAGCTCAGATCGTGTTGGTCGAACCAGGTGAGCAGATCTTTGGATCTTGCGGTGCGGATGGCGCGCAGGCCGCGATAAAGAGCGGTGTCGCTTCCCTCTGTAAAGTAACGCCAGTAGGCCCGGTACTCTTTCCGTTCCTTGTCCCAAAAGGCCAGATTCTGTGAATCGAATGCGCCGTCGCTGATCACCGGTTTGACGCTCATGGTTCTCCAATGGATGCCGTCGCTAGAAGCAAAGGGAATGAGGCCCCGCTCGGACCTGGCGCGAAGGATAGCCTTGTAGCGGCTGTCCGGCTGCGCGTCCGGGTTCTCATCCAGGAAAACAGCTGGATGGCCGCCATCCGCATCAGCCCCATCCATCATGCCGCTGATAAAGACGATGTTGTTGGCTTTGGATCCTTGGAACTCGTACAGGCCCAGTTCCGGTTTGATCCAATGAATGCCGTCGTCGCTCTCGGCATAACAGCAGAAAATATGATGAGGCGAGGGGGAGCCCGCGCTGTGCTGCCAGGCTTTGTAATACATTCGATATTTTTTTCCGTCCTGAAAAACGCTGTGATAGCCGCTGCCGTTGCCTTCCCATGGCGCGTCGTGAACCAGTACAATTTCCCGCGGATCAGGATGATGCAGACAGAGCCGGGCTTCTCCCTTCAGCTCGTCGATAAGATAATCGTCGGCAAACAGTTCCAGGCGCGATCCGATATCCAGAACGGAATCAGACTGCATTGGAGGGGTCGGATGGGCCGGTGTGTTTCGCTTGAACGACGGATAGCCTGGGGAGGCGGCAACAATCGTCCAGAGTAACAGCCAAAAGGGGAATCCTGTTTTTTTCATCGCGAGTCGCCGTTTTGAATAAGTCGATTATTCTGCTTTTTGGTTTTTTCCTTCCAACCCTGCCTTCAGTTTCGTTCCGGCAGCAATGCGGCCGCAGATTGGATGATCGCCAGATCGCCGGCCAGGGCTTGGCGAAAAAGTGAAATGTCTGAACTGTGAATGACGATGGTGACGCCCTCTGCCAGCCAGCGGATCTGTTGTTGAGGGGATTCACTGAAATGAATGCCGATGGCGACGTTCCTGGCTCTGGCCTGGTGAATGATGGTTTTGACAACCTGCTCGAAATCCGGATGTTCATATTGTTCCGGCAAGCCCATGCTGCAGGAGAGGTCATGCGGACCGATAAAGATGCCGTCAAGGCCGGGCAGGGCAAGGATTTCGTTCAGATGATGCACCGCCGGCATGGATTCGATATTGGCGATAAAAACAGTCTCCTGGTTGCGTTGCTGCAAGTAGGGGCTCAACGCCGCGGGCATTTCAGCAGGATTTCGGCTGTAGCGATTGAGATACTGCCCTTTGAGCGGCCGCCATTTGACCGCGGCGATGAGCTGTCTGATTTTTTCCGGCTCTTCCAGGTAGGGCACGATCACCCCCGCGGCGCCGCCGTCAAGTGCCTTGCATGCTTCGTGGGCATCCTGATTGAAAATGCGCACCAGCGGCGCAATGCCCATGCTGCGGTAAATCTGACATTGCTGCGCCAGCTCGCTGCGGTTCAGCGGAATGTGTTCCGAGTCGAGAAATACGAAATCCAAATTGCAGGATTTGACCGCGCCGGGCCATAGCGCGCAGGTGGACAGGATGCCGGTTCCGTACACCACGGCGCCTTCATGTAATCGCTCGATGAAACGGCTAGGCATATCTTTCCTTTCGCTACAAAATGGGTTCCCCGCCGCCCGCTTGGAGAGGACGTAGGAGACGGATTATGGTTTGCGCATCAGCCAGATTTCGCTGATCTGCGTGCCGCGCTCAGCCTTTGCACAGGAAAAAATCAGATCGATGCGGCCGTCGCCGGTCGCTGCTTTGGGAAGATCGAATTCATAGAGAGGCTGGCCTCCGGTCTGCAGATAATCGTGCACCAGGTGACCGTCATCGGTCATGCAGCGGATTTTGGCTTTAAAGCGGCCGGTGTAGCAAATCCTCAGACGGTAGGCGGCCAGCGAATCCAGATTGTCGTAATGCACCTGCAGCGGTTGATCATAAAGAACGCCGATCTGGCTCATCCAGGCGAGCGGAATCGGCCGGCCGTACCATCCGCGGGCAATGGTACGCTCTTGCCAGGCCTCGCCGTTTAGATTGACCTCAAATTGACGCTGCGAGGTGAACAAACCGCCGGGATCTCGAAGCGGATCCGGCTGCGGCTGTACCCGTGCAAAACTGGCCGCAGAACCCATGTTGTCATAAAAGCCGCCCGGCCCAGGATTGGTGCGATGGATGAGCTCTTTAATCCGCGCGAATTTTACCTCAGGGTCCGCTGCTCGCGAAAGGCTCTGCAGGCGGTCAAGCAGCCAAAGGCTGTTGTTGAGAGGCACATCCAGATCATCCATAAAATCACCGCGGCCGGGCATGGCCCCATGCCTTTCCACCGACAACTGAGAGCCGATGCTGAGAAACAACGAATCGGCCAGTTCCCAACATCGCTTTCGCCAGTTGGTTGCCGCTGGTTCACTCCGACTGCGCAGCAGAACCGAGATGGCGGACTCGATCGCTGCATTCAAACCGGCTGCATCGGCGTTGTCGAGCAGCTCCATCGCCCGGTTTTCCAGATGAGTCTCATACACAAGCCGTTTTTGGATATAGGCGTCATAGTAGGCGCGCAACAGCCCCATCTGAAAACGATAATTGGCGCGCACCTGGCGGGGAACACGCTCTTCGAGTTTCTGCCACTGCTGCAAAGTGACTCCCACCTGCTCGTTGCTGAGGAGCGGACCCTGCCAATTCTTTTCCAGCGCAAGAATACCCTGCGCGATCTCTTCACTGTAATCAGGGTGGATCAGCAGCCGGGCCGCTTCCCGCAGCGTGGCGATTACCGGCGTCTGCGGATCCCAATCCTGGCCGCTCCAGATGAACTTATTGATGTCATCGTTAATGCCCTCTGAATAGCTGATGCTGCCGATGCAAAAGGGCGCCTGCACATTGTGGATGGCCTTCTCAGCTACAGGTCGGGGATTGTAGCACTCGCGTCCCAGAGTCAGGGCGAAGGCAGGATCCCAAAGCGGAACCGGATACTGACAGGATAGGCTGTGGGTGATATCCGGATAATGACGGATGGGAATGTCGGGCTCGAGAAGAGCGCGCATCTCGTTTAATTTTGTTTTGACCCATGGCCCGAACACCGCGCCGCCGAACCAGGGGTAATGACGGTTTGCGTGGCGATAGAATGCATCCAGCCAGTCCTGCTGGACGTGTGTGGCTTGGGGCGAAATCCATATTTTCGCCTGAGGATGATACTGGTGCAACACTTTGGCGGTTTTTTCCAACCAGGGAAAGAGAACATCCGGGTGCAGTTCCCCCGGATCGCCGCCCGGAACAAAGACCGCGTCCAGTTTTACCAGCCTGCTAAAGACTTGATCGCGTTCCGCCAGTTCCCGCTCGATCACCTCCGGCAGGTCATAGCCCTTGGCCATGTTCGGATACCAGATCCAGACATCCAGCCCATAGGCAGCGGCGAGGCGCGACTGTTCCGTCATCATCTCCATGGTTGAAAGCTGCATGTGCTTGCTGCTGGGATCATCGTCTGTGCCCGGCGGCATGATCTCGATGCAGTTTGCGCCAAAGAGGGCGAGCTCCCTTATGTAACGATCGAATTGGCCGACGCTCCAGGCATCGTAGGCATTGGTTTTCGGCCGATAGCCTAGTTGATGACCGCGCAAGGGAAAGCGGGGTGCTTGGTTCCACATAGCCGAAAGAGGTAACGTGAAGACGTTTCTTTTCAGCGTCGCAGTGCGCAGCAAACGGCCGACGCCGTACAATGCGCCCCGACTGTCCCTGCCCTGTATCAGCACGGCGGAGGTTGGAGGCGCACTCACCTGCAAATGAAATCCTTCGCGATCCGGCGCCGGCCTGTTTTTAACTTGTTCAGCCATGAAGGTCAGCGTCCTGCGGCTGTGCTCATTCTGATTCAGGATCGCCAGCGTATAATCCGGGAGGAGAGCGGTACGCTGAATTTTCAAATACGTGCCGGTACGGCGGCTGACTTCTTCAACGAGCACGTTCAACGCTTTATCGAAAACCCGGTCTCGAGTTCGGGCTGCGTGCACGACGGCGTGGGTGAAATCCATCTCCTGGCCTGCGTTCATGCACACAGGGATCAGACAGAAAAGGAGCATGAGAAGGTATTGGCCATGGCGGCGTTGGCTAAGAAGATCGCCCATGAAGGCTCCTGGTTGATTGGGATAAGCACAGCTGCTCTGGATTACGGTGCAGTGGTTGGTTCTTTTTGCAGCTTTTCGGTGACCTGACTCAGCATTTTGACGAACCGTTCAGGGTGTGTTTGATAATATTGTTGCGCCTGTTCAAAGTCCTGCTGAGACAGGTCGTGTTTTTGCAACAGGCGCTGTAAATAGCGGTCTTTTAACTCGGCATGGCTGGTGTCTGCTGTGATGGTGAGAAGGTACTCGTGATAAACCTGAGCAAAGCGTTCCAGTTTGTTCTCATCCACCATAGCGTTCTTTTTCGTGCAGGCGCAGAATAGAATCGTCAGCGCCAGCAGAATATGAAATTTCATGATATTCCTCGTTGCGTTTTTCCAATCTAAAAAAAGAAAACGACAATGTCAAGCTCAGCGGGAAAATTGCCTTGATTTTATGTGAATATAATAATACATTAATGATTAATAAACATATAATTTGGATGGTGTGCCGACTTGCGATGAGCAAACTCAAGCGTGAAAAAACGATTTTCATCTGCCAAAACTGCGGCGCGGAATCGCTGCGATGGGCCGGTCGTTGTCCTGGCTGTGATGCCTGGAACAGCCTGGTGGAGGAGAAAGCGCCGGTCGCCTCGACCAAACGAACACGGCCTGCCTTCGCTGCAGAGGCGGTGGCGCTCAGCCGCATCCAGACCGACCAGGCTTTGCGTATCGCGACCGTCAGCCCAGAGTTCAACCGGGTGCTCGGCGGCGGCATTGCTTCTGGTTCTGTGGTGCTGGTGGCTGGTGATCCTGGAATCGGCAAGTCGACGTTGTTGCTGCAAGAGGCTGCAGGATTGAGCCGAGAATCTTTTCGCGTGTTGTATGTGACCGGCGAAGAATCAGCGCAGCAGACCAAAATGCGTGCGGAACGGTTGGGATTGATCTCCGACCATTTGTATATATTGCCGGAGACAGAGCTGGACGGCACTCTGAGCGCCATCGAGCGCGTACAGCCGCAATTTGTGGTGGTTGATTCCATTCAAACTCTGTTTTCCGCTGATCTGACCAGCGCGCCCGGCAGCGTCAGCCAAGTGCGCGAGTGCGCCTTGCAGCTGATCCAGGTCGCCAAAACGCGCAATCTGCCGGTGTTTCTGGTCGGCCATGTGACCAAAGAAGGCGCCGTAGCCGGCCCCAAAGTGCTGGAGCATATGGTGGATGCTCTGCTGTTGTTCGAAGGCGATCGGGACCATTTTTACCGCATCCTGCGTTCCGTTAAAAACCGATTTGGATCGACCCGAGAGATCGGCGTATTTGAGATGACTGAAAAAGGTCTGCGCGATGTGGCCAATCCATCGTTGGTATTTTTAACCGAGCGGCGCACCGAGGCCAGCGGTTCAGCGGTGGTCTGTTCCATGGAAGGCACGCGGCCGATTCTGGTGGAGGTGCAGGCGTTGGTGAGTTCGAGCAGCTATGGACTGCCGCAGAGAACCGCCAATGGTCTGGATTATAAACGCGTACAGATGCTGCTGGCCGTGCTGGAAAAACGTCTGGGCTATCATGTCGCGGTCATGGATGTCTTTGTCAACGCGGTAGGCGGCCTGCGCATCGATGAGACTGCCGCGGATCTGGGCATTCTGGCGAGCATCGCCTCCAGCATGCTCAATCGAGTGCTGGATCCTCAGGCGATTCTGTTGGGCGAAGTCGGCTTGAGCGGCGAGCTTCGCTCTGTCTCTCAGATCGACAGCCGGTTGAGCGAAGCGGAAAAGATGGGCTTCAAGCGCGCTGTGATTCCCGTGGGGAATCAGAAGGGGATCACTCGGCAGAACCGTATTTTAATCTCTGCGGTGGACAGCGCGGAAAAAGCGCTGGAAGTGGTGCTGCAATAATTCAACCAGGGCGGCTACGGCTGCCGAATCGATGGAATCGATGTTTTTTAGACTATTAAAAACAGACCGTCACAGCAGCGCTCGGGCCGGCATACTGCATACCGGCCACGGCGCTATCCGCACTCCGGTTTTTATGCCTGTGGGCACTCAGGCGAGCGTCAAAGCCCTATCGCCGTTGGAGCTGCAACAGATTCGCAGTCAGATCATTTTGGGCAACACCTACCATCTTTATCTGCGGCCGGGAGAGGAGCTGGTCCGCCGGGCCGGCGGCGTGCAAACCTTCAGCAGCTGGCGCCGGCCTATGCTGACCGACAGCGGCGGTTATCAGATTTTCAGTCTGTCGGAATTGAACAAAATCACGCCGGAGGGTGTTCACTTTCGATCCCATCTGGACGGATCGCGTCATTTTTTTTCTCCGGAAAAAGTGGTGGACATTCAGCGCGATCTGGGCTCCGACATCATGATGGTGCTGGATGAATGCGCACCTTATCCGTGTGACTATGGTTATGCTGCCAAGGCGCATCGACTGACTTTGGATTGGGCGCAGCGCAGCCTTGCGGCGTTCCGGCAGAGTCGGCCGCGTTTTGATTATGCGCAGTATCTGTTTGCCATCGCGCAGGGGAGCATTTATGAAGATCTGCGCCGCGAAAGCGTGAACCGACTGATTGATATGGATTTTCCCGGGTATGCGATCGGCGGTCTGTCGGTGGGCGAACCTAAACAGGCTATGTATGAGATGACCGAGCTGTGTTGTCAGGCTCTGCCGCAGAACAAGCCGCGCTATCTGATGGGCGTGGGCAAGCCCGAGGATCTTTTAGAGGGCATCGAGCGGGGCATCGACATGTTCGACTGCATTATGCCGACTCGCAACGGCCGCAACGGCACCGCCTTTACTTCTCACGGACAGATCGTCATCAAGAACGCCAAATTCAGAGAGGCCTTTCAGCCCCTGGATTCGGAATGCGACTGTTACACCTGCCGTACGTTCACCCGCGCCTATTTGCGGCATCTGTTTCAGGCGGAGGAGTTGCTGGTATTGCGCCTGATCAGCCTGCACAATGTGTATTTTTATAATCGGTTGATGGAAGCGGCGCGTCAGGCCATTTGGCAGGGCCGTTTTCGCGCGTTCAAGAAAAAGATGCTGGAAAAATGGTCGAGCGGCCATACCAAATAAATTGAAGACATACCCCAATGAGATCTAACACTTAAGCGGAGGTTGACATGAATACTTTTCTAAGTGTTTTTGCCATGGCTGGTCCCAGCGGCGGCCAGCAGGGTGGAGGCAGCGCCATGGGCATGTTGCTGCCCATCATTCTAATGTTCGTGATCATGTACTTTTTGCTCTTCCGGCCTCAGGCGAAAAAGCAGAAAGAGATGCGCAAGATGCTCGAGAGCCTGCAATCCGGCGACCAGATCATGACCATCGGCGGCATTTTCGGCACCATCGTCGGTTTTGATAAAAAAGATCAGATCGCCATCGTCAAGATCGCGGACAATGTCAAGATTCGCGTCACCCGCAGTTCCATTGCGCGTAAAGTGACCAGCGAAGAGACCGGCAATTAATCATGCGGGTTGTTTTCATGGGATCGCCCGATTTCGCGATCCCTAGTTTGCAACGGTTGCTGGGCAGTACGCATACTGTGCAAGCCGTGGTGACGGTTCCGGACAAACCGGCGGGCCGGGGCAAAAAAGTGACCGCGTCGCCGGTCAAGTTCGCCGCTCAGCGCGCCGGTCTGCCGGTGCTGCAACCGCTGTCGCTGGACGACCCGGCATTCATCGCTGCGCTGCAGGGATTTGACGCAGAGGTTTTCATTGTGGTGGCTTTTCGCATTCTACCGCCTGAGGTATTCACCCTGCCGGCGAGAGGCGCCGTCAACTTGCACGCTTCCCTGCTGCCGAGCTATCGCGGAGCTGCGCCCATCAACTGGGCTCTGCTGAACGGCGAATCCCGAACCGGGGTCACCACGTTTTTAATAGAAAAGCACGTGGACACCGGACAGCTTTTGTTGCAAAAGGAGTTCGCCATTCCGGATGATATGATCGCCGGGGAATTATACCAAGCCCTGTCCTTGATCGGCGCCGATCTGCTGCTGGAGACGCTGGATGGACTCGAGAGCGGCAGACTGCAGGCGCGTCCGCAGAGCGGCGTGGCGACCGCTGCACCGAAAATCTATAAAGAGATGGGCTGCATCGACTGGACGCAGCCCACAGCCAGAATATACAATCTCTATCGCGGTCTTTCGCCGGTCCCGGGCGTTTACAGCTATTGCCAGAACCGCCTTTGCAAATTTCAACGAATGCGGCCGGCATCCGGACCTGCGCAGGGGGATCCCGGTTCGGTGGTGGAGATTCAGCCTGGCGCCGGCTTTTCCATAGCCACCGGCGACGGCGCGCTGCAAATTTTACAGCTGCAGCTTGAAGGCAAACGGAGCTTGACTGCTGGTGAATTCTTACGGGGATATCCCCTGACAAAGGGGGATCGATTTCAGAGTTCGGTCGCCTGAGATGAGGGAGAGACCAATGAACAGCGCCCGCCGTCTAGCCTGGGAGATTCTCTGCCGGGTCGAGACGCAGGGGGCTTTTGCCGATTTGCTGATTCGGCAAACGTTGGATCGCAGCCCGCTCTCCGCAGAGGACCGTGCGTTGCTCAACGAACTGGTACGCGGCGTTATGCGCTGGAAACTGCGGTTGTATTGGATCATCGATCAGCTAAGACAGACGAATGCCAAAAAGCTGGAAACTCCACTGCGCATGGTGCTGGCTTTGGGATTGTATCAGATTATCTATCTCGACCGGATTCCGGAATTTGCCGCTGTCGACGAAAGCGTGACGCTGGCGCGGCTGGTTGGCAACGCCAAATGGGCGTCCCTGACCAACGGCCTGTTGCGCGGTTACCTGCGTCAATCGGACAAGATCAGCTTCCCGGACCCGCTGGCCGAACCTGAACGGTATATCTCTGTCGTTTATTCACATCCGCTCTGGCTGGTCAAAATATGGGTGCGCCAGTTCGGCTTTGATCAGACCGAGCTTTTATGCCAGGCTGACAACCAGCCGGCGCCGCTGTCCCTGCGGGTCAACATACTTTTAATTTCTTCGCAGCAGTTCGCACAAGAGCTGACGCAGCGGGGGATCGCTTTCCAGCAGTCGATCGTGCCGGACTTTTTTACTTTCCATGACCTGCCCCATTCGCTTCAGATAGATTTTCTGAACAAAGGGTGGGTGACGGTGCAGGATGAAAGCGCCGGATTGCCGAATCTCTTGTTCCGTGGACAAGCCGGACAGATTCTGTTGGATCTCTGCGCCGCTCCGGGAGGAAAAAGCGGACATATGGCAGAGCGCAGCGGCGATCGATGTCGCGTGATCGCCATGGACCTGCAGGCGGGCAGGACGAGACTGATTCGTTCGTTGGTAAGCAGATTGGGATTGCGCTCCGTGCAAGTCGTGCAGGCCGATGCCCTGCGGCCGCCGCTCCGTTCAGCAGATGTCGTGCTGCTGGATGCTCCATGCTCTGGCCTCGGCGTGCTGCGGCGAAAACCGGACCTGCGCTGGCGACGCCGGCCTGCGGATATTGCAGAGTTGGTCGTGCTGCAGAAAAAGCTGCTGCATCAAGCCGCCGAGCTGGTGGCAAAAAATGGCGTTCTGGTCTACAGCACTTGCACGATCCATCCGCCGGAGAATCAGGAGATGATCGCCTGGTTCCTTCACTCACACCCCGGCTGGGCGTTGCTGCGGGCTGAAAAGACCGAGGCGCCTCGGGCATGCGTCTCCGCCGATGGGTTTGTCGAAACCTGGCCGCACCGCCACGGAATGGACGGCAGCTTTGCAGCCAAATTACAAAAATTGTGAGCAGGCGACATGAAGCATAATGAATTGGTGGAAAAAAGTAAAACCATCCTTGCCGGCATCCATTGGCGAAGGGTGGCCAAAGTCACGGCGATCATCGTGGTTGCCTATCTTATTTTCGATAATTTGTTGATGCCTCTGTATACTCGGCAGTATCAAGCGATTCCGGTTCCCAACCTCCATCTCAAATCTCTGGACGAGGCTGAAAAGATCCTCAAGCGTTCCGGATTGCGTATGGTCAAAGAAGGCGAAAAGTTTGACGAATCCCTGCCCGCCGGCCGGATCATTTTTCAGAATCCCGAGGCCTCCGCCAAGGTGAAAAAGGGTCGGCGGATTTATCTGACGGTCAGCAAGGGCGCCCGTTCCTTCATCATGCCTAAACTGATCGGGCTGGCACTGCGCGATGCCAAATTCGTTCTTCAGGACCATGAGCTGTCATTGGGTTTCACCACCTATCGCAGAGATCCGTTTCTGCCTGACGGTGTGGTCTGCGATCAATCTCCGGCAAGCGGCACAACCGTCGGCGTGAACAGCCGCGTGGATATTGTGGTGAGCCTGGGCCTTGAACCGACAGAGTTCATCGTTCCCGACCTAATCGGCAAATCCGAGGAGGACGCCCTGATCGCTTTGCAGAAAGCGGGATTGACCGTGGGCGTCATCGACCGGCAAGCCACCGATCAGCTGCTGCCCAACACGGTGATCAGCCAATCAAAGGAGGCGGGTCTGGAGGTGGCTAAAGGGGACACGGTGCATATCGTTGTCAGTGCACTGCCCTAACGAGTTCACAAGAGCCGGCCTGTACAGCGCCGGCAGTTATAGCCCAAAACGACTTTAGGAGTTTGATGTGATACTGGCCCCCTCGATTTTGAATGCAGATTTTTCTCGATTGCCCGAGCAGGTGAAAGCCGCTGCAGCCGCCGGAGCCGACTGGCTGCATGTGGACGTAATGGACGGCCATTTTGTCCCCAACATAACCTTTGGCCCGGTCGTGGTCAACGGCTTGCGGCGAATGGTCGACCTTCCCCTGGACGTGCACCTGATGATCGATAACCCGGACGCGTTTCTGTCCGCCTACAGGGAGGCGGGCGCAGACTGGTTGACCGTGCATGTGGAGGCGGCCAAACACCTCTGGCGAACGGTGGATACGATCCATGCCCTGGGCGCCAAAGCTGGCGTAACTCTCAATCCTGCGACGCCCTTGGGTCATCTGGAGCCCATCTTGGGGCAGGTGGATCTGGTCCTGGTCATGTCAGTGGAGCCTGGTTTCGGCGGGCAAAAGTTTATTCCCTCAGCCCTGGACCGCATCGCCCAATTGGCAGAATGGCGCCGACTGCGCGGTTTTTCCTATCTGATCGAAGTGGACGGCGGCATCGATCAGCAACTCGCCGGCGCTGTGATTCAGGCTGGCGTCGATGTGTTGGTCGCCGGCTATGCGGTGTTCAGACAGCCGGACATCGCGGCAGCGATCCAACGTCTGCGCACCTGCAAAAAAGATTCTTGAGCAGTGCGGATTTTTGAAATAATACTTGACAAATTACCCTCCTGGTTTTATATTGTATATCATTCAATCTTTTAAGGCTGGAGGAGAGGTCTCGCCAGGGTTCAAGCCAGGAGGAAACAGCAGAATGCCCAGGGGCAAGGTCAAGTGGTTCAATGAAAACAAAGGATTTGGTTTCATTGAACAGGAGAACGGCGATGATGTGTTCGTACACTATTCCGTGATCGAGATGGAAGGTTTCAGAACCCTTCCTGAAGGATGCGAAGTGGAGTTCGAATCGGTTTCGGGCGAAAAAGGATTACAGGCGACCAAAGTAATCAAACTTTAGGTTCGAACACGCCGCAAAGTGCTGAAACCCCGCAGGTATTGTGGGGTTTTTTTGTAACTTGGTGCTTTTTTTTTCGTACCTTAAGGCGATCATTCTGAAGGTTGAATTATGAGCATTGTTTTCAACAAATCTGATATCGAGACGATAGCCCGAGTCCTGAATTGTGAGCCGCAATTTAAAACCAACAATTACCGGTTTGTCCTCGTCAATGAAGAGACCAAAGGTCACATCTCCCTCGAGGTGTATCCCGACATCCCCATCGGAGAAAAGACGGGAAATCTGATCTCTGTGTACACCCCCACCTCGCATCTGCAGCTGCATTCTTGCACCGGCTATGTGGTCAGCGAGATGCTCGGCGAGGTGACTTTTATCAGTCGATTCAACAACATGGTCTCAGGACTGATCGTCGACAAAACCGCGGGCTGTAACCTGTATGCCAATGTGGATGCAAAATTGCTGTCCGGCGACTATACCACCCTGGGGCCTGAGGTGATGCTGTCCGGCATCGCGCTGTCCTTGGCTGAAAATGTGTTCGAAGCCCTCTAGCCTCTTCGTGGGGCGACCGGATTGATCATGGAATTGATCGATCATTTGCACGCATATCTGGATTATCTACGCGTTGAACGCCAGGTGTCGGGCAACACCCTGCAAGCCTACCAGCGCGACCTCCTCCGTTATGTCAATTATTTACTGGGCCGCGACATCAACGATCCCGCACACATCACTCATGAACAGATTTCGGATCTGCTGCACAGCCTGTTCGAGTTGGGTTTGTGTCCATCTTCTCTGTCGCGCCAATTGTCCGCGATTCGCGGCTTTCACCGTTTTCTGCTGGGTGAAGACCAGACCCAATCCGATCCATCGCTCAATCTGTCAGTGGAAAAACCATGGATGAAAATGCCGGAGGTCCTGAGCACCATGGAGGTGGAAGCGGTTCTTGCACAGCCGCGCACAGAGACCGAGATCGGGCTGAGGGACCGCAGCTTGCTGGAATTCCTTTACGCCACGGGCGTGCGGGTCTCGGAATTGATCTCCGTCCGTTGTACGGATCTCTATTGGGAGGATGAACTTGTCCGCGTTTTCGGCAAAGGCCGCAAGGAGCGTCTGGTGCCCATTGGTCAGGCTGCGCTGCATTGGTGCCGCCGTTACCTGGAGGAGGCCAGGCCCAGACTGGCCGGCCTGGGGTTCAGCCGGGATATCCTGTTCTTAAACCGCAGCGGAAAAAAGCTAAGCCGCCAATCGGTTTGGAATCTGATCCAAAAATATGTGCAGGCAGCAGGCCTGACCAAATCCGTGGGACCGCACACCTTTCGCCATAGCTTTGCCACTCATCTCATTGAGGGCGGCGCGGATTTGCGCGCCATTCAGGAGATGCTGGGCCATGCAGATATCACCACCACTCAAATCTACACCCATCTGGATCGCGAATACCTCAAAGAGGTTTATCACGCGTTCCATCCCCTGGAAGCGCGCAGCAGAGAGGGGCGACAACAGAAAAGATCATCGCCGGCCCGGGAGCCGTCCGTCTGAATGAACTGGATCAGATCGTGCGCATCTACCTTTATGAACAAGTCGACTCCACCAACGACACCCTGAAGGAAAAGGCTTTGGCCGGTGAACCGGAGGGCAGTGTCGTGCTCGCAAGGAGCCAAACCAGCGGCCGCGGGCGATACGGCCGGTCGTGGATATCCAAACCAGGCAAGGGACTGTATTTCTCCCTTCTCTTACGGCCTGCAACCGCGGACATCCAGCCGGGCCTGATATCGCTTCTCTCCAGTCTGGCCATAGTCGATGCGCTGAAAGCGGAACAGGGCGTGAGCGCCCAGCTCAAGTGGCCCAATGATGTGATGGTGGATAAGGCCAAGATCGCTGGCGTTCTGGTGGAAACCCTGTATCAGGATCATCGTTTAGCCCATGTCATCGTGGGCATTGGGCTGAATCTGTTTGATGCCGGCATGGATCTGAGCGGCCGATTTTTCAAGGCTACCTCGCTTGAGCGTCATACAAGAAAAAAAATTGATCCTGACCGTCTGGTGCAGCGGATCCTCGAAGAGATCATGAAGGAATATCGGCTGCTTCATAATCCCCTCAGGCAAAAGCGCCTATGCAAAAGATGGCGCCATCACTGTCTGCATGTGAACCGGCCGGTGAAGGTCGTAAGCCCATACGAAGCCATTTCCGGTGTATTCCGTGAGGTGGATGTCGCCGGTTCGGCGCTGATTGAACAAAACACAGGAGAGATCGTGGTCGTCAATGCCGGTGAATTTTCCCTGCAGGAGGAGATATGCTTTTAGCCATCGATGTTGGAAATACCCAGATCGCAGCGGGTTTGTTTCAAAAGCAACAGCTGACGGCACACTGGCGGCTTTCAAGTAATCGCGACCGGACCGAGGATGAAACCTGGATTCTGATGCAGGCCATCTGCCGGGCCAATGGCTTTGGAATGGAACAGACCACCGGCATCATCATCTCCTCTGTGGTGCCGGATATGACTTCCAGCTTGCATAAAATGGCCACCAAATACCTCAACCTGGAGCCGGTCATTGTCAGTCATGATCTGGATCTGGGCATTCACAACTATTATCGGAATCCGGCAAACGTCGGTGCAGACCGGTTGTGCAATGCAGTCGCCGGCTTTCAAAAGTACGGCGGGCCGCTGATCGTCGTCGATCTGGGCACTGCCACAACCTTTGATGTGCTCGATGCAAAAGGCGATTACCTCGGCGGCATTATCGCGCCTGGCATCGAGACCTCGGCCGCTACGCTGCATCAACGGGCGGCCAAGCTGCCGCGCATCGAGCTGCGCTTTCCGGACCAGGTGATCGGCCGGTCGACGGAGAGCAGCATGCAATCCGGATTGTTGTTCGGAGCAGTGGAACTGATCGATGGGTTGATCGACCGGATCGGCCAGGAGATGGGCCAGAAGGTTAAAACTGTTGCCACTGGTGGACTGGCGCGGGTCCTTATTCACGAACTGCGCCGGGTGTCCGAGTATGACCCGTTCCTCACCCTGGATGGAATGCGCATGATCTATGAGCGGGTAAAAAAATAGCCCTGGAGGCAACTCCAGGGCTATGACTAAACAGCCACAACCTGTGTAATTTCAGGGAGCTGGCGTTTGAGTTCCCGCTCGATGCCCATTTTCAGGGTCATCTGCGACATAGGGCAGCTGCCACAAGCCCCTTTGAGCTTTACTTTAACCGTTCCCTCTTCCACCGACACTAGATCCACATTGCCGCCGTCTGCCATCAGCATGGGTCTCAGAGTGTCCAGCACTTGGTTTACTTTTTCGAACAGGTTATTTTCCATGATCGCTCCTGGTTGAATAGAATAAGGCGAAAGACCGTTGCGCTTGAGGGATAACCTCCAGCAGCCGAGCAATAGCCGGTCCATCGGTGTTGTCTGGAATAATATAACCATTTTAAAAATATGTTTCAAGACAAAAACTTGTCTTGACTTGCATGCGTTTTTTTTTGTACTTTGAGCGGAAACAGGGACAACATGAGGAATGTAATGTATTTATCAAAAGCAAACATGGAAAAGGCGTTAGAGGCAGCGGAACGCATAAAAATTGCTGTCATCGGGGACATTTGTCTGGATCGCTATGTTCTGGGAGATATGGTGGGCATCTCCCGGGAGGCTCCGATCCCCATTATCAATATTCTGTCCGATGAGTATTTGCCCGGTGGAGCGGGCAATACGACCCTGAACGGACGCGGACTGGGCTGCCAGCTTTATCCGATCAGCGTGCTGGGCGACGATCTGGCCGCAGACATCATCAGTCGGGAGTTCAAGCGACGTTCGATCCACGAAGAGTTTATGGTTCGCGACAGCGGTCGGCACACCCAGTCCTACACCAAGGTCTATGCATCCTGTTACCGTGGCCCTTATCAACAATCGGCCCGGTTTGACCAAAAGAATTACACTCCTATCAGCCCGCAGAGTGAAAGCCGGCTTCGGGAAAACCTGGAAAAGGCCGCGGGGCTGGTGGATGCGATCATTGTGGCGGATTACGCTGAGGTGGCAGGCACGGGCATCATCACCGATGCACTGTACGACGATATCCGCGCACTGGCGAAATCCGGCCGGGTGATTATGATCGGCGATTCCCGCGAACGGGTGGGCAGCATGCGTTATTTCACCGCTATTGTGCCCAATGACGTCGAAGTGGCCATGACGCTTTATCCCCACGACTATCAGAACCGGCCGTTTCAGGATGAAAAGCATGCGGCCGAATACGCCCTGGCCTTGCAAAAGATGACCGAATGCCGGTATGTGATCAGCACGCGCGGAGAAAAAGGGGCTTTGATCGCTGGAGCGGACGGCCGCACCACCATGGTGCCGACGGAAAAGGCCGAAGGGGCGATCGATGTGACCGGCGCCGGCGACTGCTTCGCCGCCACTTTGGCTGCCGCTCTGGTGGCGGGATTGGACATTGTCCCGGCTGTGCGTTTGGCCAATCTGGCAGCCGGCATTACGGTTAAAAAGCTTAACACGACCGGTATCGCTACGCCTGATGAAATTCGGGCGGCCTATGCGGTTACCAGCAATCCGTAATGCCGTTTCGGCCGCCCGCAGCGGCTGAAACGGTTCACTTGAACAGGATGCGCACAGGCAATCCTTTGGAGGCACTAATGGAGCAAATGATTCTTCAGATTTCCTGGGTGGATTGGCTAATCATCGCGATCTATTTTCTTTTTGTTCTCGGGATCGGTCTTTATCTTAAAAAGTACACTAAGACCGGCGAGGATTTTTTTATCGCCGGCCGTAAGAACAGCGCCTGGGTGGCCGGCCTCGCTTTTTTAAGCGCCAACATGGGCGCTCTGGAGCTGCTCGGCATGACCGGCAACACGGTCAAATACGGAATGTTCACCGCCCATTTTTATTGGGTGGGCGCCATCCCTGCTATGCTTTTCCTCGCCATCTACATGATGCCCTTCTATTACAGCAGCCGCATTCATTCCATTCCAGGGTATTTAAAATTGAGATTTGACGAGAAAACCCGCGTGCTCAACGCTATCGCCTTTGCGGTGATGACCCTGCTCATGTCGGGCATCAATCTCTATGCCATGGCCCTGGTCCTACGCACCTTTTTAGGCTGGGACTGGAATGTCTCCATGTGGGTGTCCGCGCTGACCGTGGCCGCTTATGTGACCCTGGGCGGATTGCTCAGCGCTATCTTTACCGAGATCGTACAGTTCTTTCTGATCTGGTTCGGCCTGTTTCTGGTCACCATTCTGGGCATCATCGACATCGGCGGCTGGAGCGAAATCTTTAATCGCCTGCCCGATTCCATGGGCGCCCTGTGGTCCACGTCCACCGATGCGGCCAATAACGGTATGCAGGTGACCTGGCCGGGCATCATCCTCGGGCTCGGCTTTGTGCTCTCCTTTGGCTACTGGACCACTGATTTTCTTGTGGTGCAACGCGCCTTTTCCTCCAAGGACCTGCGCTCCGCCCGCATGACCCCTATCATCGCTTCCTTTTTTAAAATGGCTTTGCCCTTTATCGTGATTTTCGCCGGCCTGGTGGCTTGGGTGCTGACCAAGGATCCCAATGCCCATTTTTCTCTGCTGCAGGAAAACGGCGTAGTCAATTATGATTCTGCCCTGCCCATGCTGATCGCCCGCTACTATCCCGAAGGCCTCATCGGGCTCGGCGTCACCGCATTGCTCGCCGGCTTTATGGCTGGACAGGCTGGAAATATCAGCGCTTTCAACACGGTGTGGACCTATGACATTTATAAATCAGTGATCAACAAAGGCGCAACCGACCGTCATTACGTCTGGATGGGGCGAGCGGCCACAGTGGTCGGCATTCTCCTGAGCCTAGTGACCGCGTATTGGGCCAAGTCCGCTCCATCGATCATGGATTACACGCAGGCGATTTTTTCCTGGGTCAACGCACCTTTGTTCGCCACGATGTTGTTGGGCATGTTCGTGGTCTGGATCACGCCGAACGGCGCTTTCTGGGGCTTTCTGGCCGGTATGATCTCCTCTTTTTCCATGTTCCTGGCGGTCAAGTTCAACTGGATCTCCGCCGGTGTGCTGACCCTATCCAAAGAGGCCAGCGATATGTCGGCCAATTTCTGGCGTGCCTGGTGGGCATGGCTGATCTGCCTGGTGGTGACCGTGGTGGTCAGCCTGGTTACCAAGCCTAAACCGCGGGAGGAGTTGATAGGGCTGGTGAAAGGATTGACCACCATTGAACTGGAAAAGAATCTACCGTTTTATAAAAAGCCGGAGGTCATGGCCCTACTTGCCATTCTGCTGTTTGTTCTGTTGAACGTCTATTTCTGGTAGAAATTCCGACTTACGAGTCCGTCATTCGATCGCGGCTTATCGCAAGGAGTCCTGATCATGTCAGAGTCCAAAATGCTCTCTATATGGTTTTTCGTCGGCCTGATGCTCACGGTGTTGGGATTGATCATCACCTGTATGGGCATCTATTTTGTTTTTAATCCGGAAACGACCACGGCCATGGCCCACCTCAATCCCAGTCTGTGGTGGGGGGTGGTGATGCTGTTTTCTGGATTGCTCTTTCTAATTCCCTCCTGGCAGAACCATCGTTCCGGCAAATAAAGGCGGACCAGTGACAGAAGAAACGATCCTGGAAAAGTTTTATTCGCATTTCGTCGGTACGCCGACGGTGTTTGCCGCCCCTGGACGCGTCAATTTGATCGGTGAACATACAGATTACAACGATGGATATGTTTTTCCCATGGCCATCAATTTTTACACTTACCTGGCAGTGGCGCCACGCCATGACCGCAATTTGCAGATTTGGTCCGAGAATATGCAGGAGACCATCCTCTTTTCTTTGGACAGCAACCGATCGCGGCGCAATCACTGGAGCGATTACGTGGCGGGCGTCGCCGATGAGCTGGAAAAACAGGGGGTGATTTTGCCGGGCGCCGATCTCTATATCGACAGCCAGGTTCCCGTGGGCGCTGGTTTGAGTTCTTCGGCAGCGATCGAGATGGCGACCGCCCTGGCACTGGCGCATTCGGCCAACGCCTCACTGGAAAAAAAAGAGTTTGCTTTATTGGGACAACGCGCGGAAAACCGCTTTGTCGGCATGAACTGCGGCATTATGGACCAATTTATCTCCATGCACGCCGAAGACGGCCACGCGCTGATGCTCGATTGCCGCTCCCTGGAGTTCTCTCAGGTTCCGCTCAAATCGGACGCGGTGTGCATCGTGGTGTGCAACACCATGGTTAAACACGAGTTGGCTTCATCCGAATATAACAAACGGCGGGCGGAATGTGAGGAGGGCGTGCGTCTGCTCAGGGCGCAGCTGCCCGGCATCACCCATCTGCGCGATGTCTCCCTGTCTCAGTTCAACCAACTGCAATTTGGCTTGCCGGCTATCGTGGCCAAGAGATGCCGGCATGTGATCAGTGAAAACCAGCGCGTTCTGCACTCGCAGGCCTGCCTGGCTGCCCATGATCTAGCGGGTTTCGCCAGGCTGATGAACGAGTCCCATAACAGCTTGAGGGACGATTATGAGGTGAGCTGCGGGGAGTTGGACCTGCTGGTGGACCTGGCGAGATCTCACGCCGCTTGCCTTGGCAGTCGCATGACCGGCGGCGGGTTCGGCGGCTGCACGGTCAATCTGGTCCGGCTGGATCAGGCGGACTCGTTCGTCGAACAGATCCAATCCGCTTATTCTTTCCGCACGGGATTACATCCGCAGGTATATATTTTTACGCCATCGCGGGGCGCACATCGCGTCACGGCGGCCCAATAATCCCATTGCGCCGTAAAGTCCATTCCCCGCGTTAGCGCAGATCATCCATCACTCATTAAAACATGGAGGCGATATGAAGAGGTTGTTTTTACTGGGATTGCTTTTGGTTGCGGTTTCTTTGACCGGCTGTGCTCTAACCAAGGATTTTACCCTCACTCTGGAACGAACGTTCAATGTCAATTATAACGGAACCAGCTATGCCATGCAGAACGATGTGGACGCCACCGAGGCCAGTTCTGATTTTGAAAAGTACGTTTCTGATCTGGAATCAGTCAAGATCGAAGAGGTCACCTATCTGGTGTCCAATTTTACCGGACCGGCGACGCAGAAAATCGTCAGCGCCAAGTTGCAGGTGGGCCCCACGGACGGTTCAGCGCCGACCGATCTCGCCAGCATGGCCGATGTAGTGCTTGCCTCTGTCGCCGGCGAGGAACAGTCGCTGAACACCAGCAATGCGGGCGAGGACGAGCTGGAAGACCTGTTGCTGAAAGGCGATCACAAGGCGCGCATCTATTTTACCGGCACCGCCAATCAGGCGCCGGTGAAATTCACTATCAAGTTCACCGTCGAGTGCAAAGTCAAATACGAGAAAAAGCTGATTTAACTTATTTTTTGGCCAATATCTTTTCGATCTCATCCATGGTGCGATTCATCACCGCCATGGTCTTTTGAAAGGGTTCGGCCGATGTCATATCCACGCCTGCTTTTTTGAGCAGATCGATGGGATATTCCGATCCGCCGGCGGATAGGAAGGCCAAGTATTGATCCACAGCGCCTTTTTCGCCGGCGATTATTTTTTCCGCCAGAGCGGTGGAAGCGGTGAAGGAGGTTGAGTACTGGTAGACGTAATAGTTATAATAAAAGTGCGGAATAAAAGCCCACTCCACCCGGAAGAGGTCGTCGATCAGACAGACGCCGGAATCATGCCCGTAGTATTTGCGCACAATGTCCCCATAGAGCTGGCTGAACACCTCGCCGGTGAGCGGCTCGCCTCTTTCCGCCCGCTGATGGATCGCCCATTCAAACTCTGCAAACTGGGTCTGCCGAAAAACAGTCCCCTTGATGCCGTCGAGATGGTTCATTAACAATGAAAGACGGACCTGGTCGTCCTTGATCTTTTTAAGCTGCTGATCGATGAGCAGCGCTTCGTTCAAGGTCGACGCCACCTCAGCGACAAAGATCGAATAGGACGCCGTCGGATACGGCTGGGTTTTGTTCGACAGGTAGCTGTGCATGGAATGACCCAGTTCGTGCGCCAAGGTGGACACGTCGTTGTACTGGCCGTTGTAGTTCATCAGAATATAGGGGTGTACGTCATAGGAGTCGCCGTTGCTGTAGGCGCCGGACCGTTTGCCGGTGGTGGGATAGACATCCACCCAGCGTTCGTTGAACGCCTGTTCGATGACTTGACCGTACTCTTTGCCCAGCGGTTTGAGCGCCTCCAAGATCATGGTCTGGGCCTGTTCGATCGTATATTCCAACTCGAGGCCCGGGACCACCGGCACATAGAGGTCAGAGTATTTAAGCTGGTCCACCTTGAGCATTTTTTTACGCAGATTGAGATAGCGGTGAAAGGTGGGCAGATGATCGTTCACGTTTTTGAGCAGATTGAAATAGACGGCCTCAGGGATGTTGTTTTCATCCAGAGATGCAGCCAGGGTATTGGGATAGTTGCGCGCCCGGCTGTAGAACAGATCTTTTTTAATCTGGCCGTTCAGCGCGGCGCCCAGGCTGCGTTGGAACTTTTCCAGGCTGGCGAAAAATGCCTGAAACACCTTTTCCCGGTCCTGGCGATTCGCAACAGCGCGATAGCGCTGATAACCGGCCTGATCCACCAGCACGGTGCTGCCGTCCGAAAGCGTGACCTGGGGATACGGCAATTCAGCGTTGCTGAACAGAGTATAGATGTTGTACGGGCTTTCGGCCATGAGTCCTGCTTCGGCGATCAATTTTTCTTCTTTTTCTGACAACTTGTGCTCGTTGCGCCGGAACAGGTCGAGCAGGTACATTTTGTAATCCTGCAAGCCCGGTTCCTGACGGATCATGGTCTCAACCGTTTGCCGGCCCAGTTTGAGGATTTCCGGCTCGAGAAATGCCGTCTGCGTTTGCAGATCGGTAAAAATCTGCGACATCTCCTGCCGCATGGCCGTATAGCCGGCATCGCGCGTGTCCTGATCTGATTTCATGCTGCTATAATTGGCCAGCCGCACCAGCTCTTTGCTTATCCCGCTGACGGTCTTGAGACCCTGCAACAACCCTGCCGGCGTGGATAACGTTCCCTTCAGAGCGGACAGCGCCGGTATCTGGCCCGCATGTTTTTCCTTCTCTTTTCTCCATTCGTCATCTGTGGCATAGAGATCCTGTAAATTCCAGGTGTAGCGGAGGGGAACCGCAGCGCGTTCTCGTGTTTGCGACTGCAGCAGTCCAGCGCTTAACAATGCGATCATGATGATAGCCTCAACTGTTTTTTTCATATTGACTCCCTCAGAAAAAGTCTGTCGTCAATTTAACACTCGATCACCAATTTAGCAACAGATTTATCCCTTGACATTTTTTAAAATTCCCACTACTTTCAAGCCGCATGCGCTTGTCGCCAGGCAGGCCTCTTCAATGACGGTTTATTTATGATGAGGTTTTTATGGATTTGCATCAGCTGGTTTTCGGCAGACTGGGGGATGGTCGCGAGGTACAGCACTTTATTCTTTCCAACAACAACGGCGTTACCGCTCAAATCACCAATTATGGCGGCATTCTCATCGCCCTGAACATGCCGGACCGCACCGGACGCATCGATAATGTGTGTCTCGGATTCGATGATCTTCACGGCTATCTGGGCAATCACCCCTATTTCGGCGCGCTGGTCGGTCGTTGCGCCAACCGCATCGCGCACGGCTCCTTTGAGATCGATGGCCGCCGCTATCAATTAGCCTGCAATGAAAAGGGCATCACTCATCTGCACGGCGGCGTACTGGGATTCGATAAAAAACTATGGGACGCTGAACCATTCCTCAGCCAGGCGCACGCCGGCGTTAAACTCAGCGGCCTCAGCCCGGATGGGGAGGAAGGATATCCCGGTAATCTGCAGGTGGTCGTTACTTATACGCTGAATGAAAAAAACGAGTTGCTGATCGAATATCAAGCCACGACGGATTGGGCTACGCCGATCAATCTGACCAATCATGCCTATTGGAATTTTGCCGGCGCCGGCCGTTCGACCATTCATGATCATGAATTGACGCTAAAGTGTCCAAGTTATCTGCCGGTGGACGAAAACCTGCTGCCGACCGGCAAGATCGCTTCGGTGTTTGATACGCCGTTCGATTTCACGGCGCCGAAAAGGATCGGACAGGACATCGACGCTGTAGGTGGGTATGATCACTGTTTCGTCATTGCGCGCGCCCACACGGGGCTGGTGCTGGCCGCTCGGGTGGTGGATCCGGCCAGCGGCCGCGGCATGGAGGTCTGGACCACCAAACCGGGCGTGCAATTGTACACAGGGAATTTTCTCGATAACCTGCAAGGCGCGGGAGGCGCTGTGTATCAGAAACAGAGCGCCCTTTGCCTGGAGACGCAGTTTTTTCCTGATTCACTGCACCACCGCTCGTTTCCATCCTGTCTCCTTTATCCGGGCAAAATCTATCGCCACGCCACTGTTCACAAATTTTTTATCGAACCTTAACTTCTAGCACGATTTGTTCAAAAAGGAAAAAACATGGAAAAAAACACAGCCCTGGTTATCGGCGTTGATTATGGCACCGATTCGGTGCGCGCCTTGATCGTCGACGCGGCCGACGGCCGGGAAATCAGCAGCGAGGTTTTTTACTATCCCAGATGGCAGGCCGGTCTGTATTGCGATCCCATGAAGAATCAATTTCGTCAGCACCCTCAGGATTACCTCGAAGGATTGCAGGCCGCGGTGACCGGCGCGCTGAAGCAAGCGCCGGCCGGCACAGCGGCCAAAGTAAGAGGATTGTCTGTCGACACCACAGGCTCTACGCCCTGTGCGGTGAACCGACAGGGCGTCCCCCTGGCTCTGACGTCGGAGTTCGCGGAAAATCCCAACGCCATGTTTGTGCTGTGGAAAGATCACACCGCGGTCAAGGAGGCGGAGGAGATCAATCATCATGCCCGCACCTGGGGCGGAGAGGATTATACCAAATACGAGGGCGGCATCTATTCCTCGGAATGGTTCTGGTCCAAGATTCTGCATGTGCTGCGGGCTGATCGTCAGGTGGCTGAGGCCGCTTTCTCCTGGGTGGAACATTGCGACTGGATGCCGGCGCTTTTGTGTGGAGACACCAATCCGCTGACTCTGAAGCGCAGCCGAACAGCGGCAGGCCATAAAGCCATGTGGCACGCCTCCTGGAACGGCCTGCCCTCTGAAGCGTTTTTAGCCGGACTAGATCCAAAATTGAAAGGGTTGCGCAGCCGGCTGTACACGGACACCTTTACCGGCGATGTACCGGTCGGCACTCTATCCGCTGAATGGGCTGAGCGCTTGGGGCTTTCGGAAAAGGTGGTGGTGGGCGTCGGAGCTTTTGACGCTCACTACGGCGCTGTCGGCGCTGAGATCGAACCCAACAGGCTGGTCAAAGTCATGGGCACTTCCACCTGCGACATGATCACCTGCGAAATACCCAAGACCGGAGAGAAACTGGTCCGCGGCATCTGTGGACAGGTTGACGGCAGCATCATTCCCGGATTGCTGGGGTTGGAAGCCGGCCAATCCGCCTTTGGCGATATTTACGCTTGGTTCCGGGATCTATTGATGTGGCCGTTGGAGAACGTCTTGATGGCCGTATCTGATTGCGAAGAGTCGGCCAAAAGAAATCTGTTAAAGAAAATCGAAGAGCGGTTGATCCCTGAATTGAGCCTCGCCGCGGAAAAGATCGCGATCGAAGATTCAACGGTGCTGGCTCTGGATTGGATGAACGGTCGCCGGACGCCGGATGCGAATCAGGCTCTCAAGGGCGCTCTGATCGGCCTGACCCTGGGCAGCGATGCGCCGCGCGTTTTCCGCGCGCTGGTGGAAGCCACCGCCTTTGGCTCGAAAAAGATCATCGAACGGTTCATTCAGGAAGGCGTGCGCATCGACGGCGTCATCGCCTTAGGCGGAATTGCAAAAAAATCGCCGTTTGTCATGCAGGTGACCGCGGACGTGCTCGCCATGCCCATCAAGGTGGTGGCCTCTGAACAGGCCTGCGCCCTGGGAGCGGCCATGGCCGCCGCTGCCGCCTGCGGAGTGCATCCATCGATTCCGGCTGCGCAGAAAGCCATGAGCAGCGGTTTTGAAAAGGTCTATGAACCGGATTCGAAGAACAGCCGAAAATATCAGGAGCTGTACGCCCGCTATAACGCGCTGGGAGAGGTGATTGAAAAGCAGTTCACAACCGAGTGAACCAACGGGGAGTGCCAAACATGAAAAACGTGCCTGTAGTCAAACTGGGGATCATTGCGGTCAGTCGGGACTGTTTTCCGGTCGAATTGTCCATCCGCCGCCGCCGGGCTGTGGCTGCTGCCTGCCTGAAGAAAAAGATCGATATCGTGGAATGCGAAACGACGGTGGAGAACGAGAACGACGCTCTGCGGGCTTTGGCGGAAGCAAGAGAAAAAGGGGTCAATGCGCTGGTCGTGTTCCTCGGCAATTTCGGCCCCGAAGGTCCCACCAGTCTGATGGCCCAGCGATTCGATGGGCCGGTGATGGTCGCTGCGGCGGCGGAAGAGAGCCACAATGATCTGATCCAGGGGCGCGGCGATGCCTACTGCGGCATGTTGAGCAACTCTTATAATAACGGACTGCGCAAGCTGCGGCTCTATGTACCCGAATACCCGGTCGGCGACAGCGAAGAGGTGGCAGAGATGATCCGCGAGTTCGTTCCGGTAGCCCGAGTGCTGCTGGGCATCAAAGGACTCAAGATTTTCTCTTTTGGTCCGCGGCCGCAGGATTTTCTCGCCTGCAACGCACCGATCAAACCTCTCTACGATCTGGGCATCGAGATCATGGAAAACAGCGAGCTGGATCTCTATGATATCTGTCAGGCGGCTAAAGAGGATCCGCTGGTCAAAAGCACCATGGATTCCATGTCCCAAGAACTGGGTGCGGGCAATACCTATCCAGAGTTGGTCGAACGATTAGCCTGGTACGAAGTGGCGCTGCGGCGTTTTATGGAAAAACATCTCGGCGCCAGCCGGTTCGGCATCTTTGCCAATAAATGCTGGCCCTCTTTTCAAAAATACTTTGGCCATGTGCCCTGTTTCATCAACGGGCGGCTGGCCGCAGAGGGCATTCCAGTCTCCTGCGAAGTGGACATCTACGGCGCCTTGTCGGAATACATGGCAGCCTGTGCGACATTGCGGCCGCCGACTCTTTTGGACATCAACAACACCGTGCCCAAAGACATGATCCAGGCCAATCGGGCGCAAATGAAAGAATACAAGCCGACTGATCTGTTCATGGGGTTTCACTGCGGCAATGTCAGTTCCAGTTGCATGATCAAACCGAGCATTCAATATCAATTGATCATGCATCGGTTGCTGGAACCGGATAAGCCGCCCACGATCACCCGCGGCACTTTGGAGGGGCGCATTCAGGTTGGCCCGATCACCCTCTTTCGCCTGCAGTCGACAGCCGATACGCAACTGAAATCCTATCTGGCTCAGGGCGAGGTGCTGGATATCGATCCGCGCTCTTTTGGCGGCATCGGCGTGTTCGCCGTCAAAGAGATGGGCCGGTTTTACCGGCATGTGTTGATCGGAAAACGGTTCCCGCATCATACCGCAGTGGCCTTTGCCCATGCCGGCAAAGCGCTGTTCAGCGCCGTCAAGGTCTTGGGTGTGATGGACGTGTCCTACAATCAACCGGCTGATCGTCCCTATGTAGAAGAAAATCCGTTTTAATGGCGGATCGGCCGATTAGACTGCTGAATAAGCAGCAAAGCAGAAAAGGAGTTATCGGTGAAAAAGAGCGCAGGCTGGATGATCAGCCTTCTGCTGTTGCAGTGGTTTGGATGCGCTGAGCACGAACCAGCCACAACCCAGGCACTTACCGGACTGGATCCGGCACGGTTCACCGCTCAGATCGATGAAAAAGCAGTAAGTCTTTATTTTCTCCACAATCAGTCCGGCCTACATATGGCGGTGACCAACTATGGCGCCCGGGTGGTGGCCCTGCTGACGCCGGATCGTAACGGCCGTTTAGACGACATCGTGCTCGGATTTGATTCGCTGCAGGGCTATCTGGACAGCCAGGAGCCGTATTTTGGCGCTGCGATCGGACGCTACGGCAACCGGATTGCGGACGGACGCTTTACGTTGAACCATCGAACCTATCAGCTGGCGCGCAACAACAACGGCCAAGCCCTGCACGGCGGCCCCAAAGGATTTCATAACGTGGTCTGGGACGCCCAGCCGGCCGGCAGTGATCAGCTGGCGCTGAAATATGTGTCCCGCGACGGGGAGGAGGGTTACCCTGGCACTCTGACGGTGGTAATGAAGTACAGTCTGACGGCGGACAATGCCTTTCGCATCGAGTATACTGCGACCACCGATCAGCAAACCGTGTTGAATCTGACGCACCATTCATTTTTTAATCTGCACGGCGCCGGCCACGGCACGATCAACGATCACGAGCTGACGATTTATGCGGATCGATACACCCCCGTGGATTCCGTGCTGATCCCGACCGGAGAGTTGGCGTTGGTGGAAGGAACGGCCATGGATTTTCGCACCGCCACCCCGATCGGCGCCCGCCTGCAGGCTGAATTTGAACAATTCAAACTGGCCAAAGGGTATGACCACAATTATGTGCTCAATCGCACAGCAGCATCCGACTTGCAGCCAGCGGCCCGGGTTTACGATCCGTTCTCCGGAAGGGTGATGGAAGTGCTCACTACGGAACCGGGCTTGCAATTCTATGGTGGGAATTTTCTTAATGGGGACCAGATCGGCAAGGGCGGCAAACCCTATTTGTTCCGTACGGCATTCTGTCTGGAAACACAGCATTTCCCGGATTCGCCCAATCAGCCGCAGTTTCCCTCTGTGGTGCTGAATCCAGGCGAGACCTATCATCATATCTGTGAGTACAAGTTTTCCGTGCAGTGACCTTTCTCCAAGGAGGTTCCGCAGACCTGCGCGCAAATCCACGGCAAGGTGCAGATGCAGGCGAGGTCTGACGGCTTGCTGCGCCCCGGATCAAACGCCCCTCAGTTCGTCGGGATGTTTAAGCTTCACACGGTGAACGTCGCTGTTTGCAATCGCTTTCGGCGGATCGGCCGGGTAGAAAACTTGTTGGGCGGCGGGTGGATTGCATCATAAAATCCTCTTCTTTCCCACATCCCACGCACGCACCAATACCACCCCATGCCGCGGCACCGCTAGGGTCAAGCTGGCATCGAACAGTCCTAGATCTCTATGCCGCCAAACATCGCGAACGATCTTTTTCCCCCTTAATCCGCATTGCGGCCAGGCGGCGGTGATTCGGGCCGGTTGCTCTCCGCTGTTGCACAGACCGATGGCCGTGGAACCGTCCGCCATCTCTTTGACCATCAGAAAGGTCTCCGGGCTGAGAGAATCCACCCTTGCGCACACGCCGAGCGGATCCTGATTGATCTCGATCACCTCCGGATTGCACAGCACATTGAGGGTGAGCGCATCCATTCTGTTCAAGTCTCCGCTGTAGAACAGGGGAGAGGCCATGAGGGACCACAGCGACATAAAGGCGTATTGTTCTTCTGCGGTGAACGGACAGGGCTCGGGTTCACCGGCGGTGCGGGCGTTGCCGATGTATCCGATCTGGATGTAATCAGGATCATTCCAGCTTCCCGGTTTGCTCCAGACGCGATGCTTGGCGTTCTTGAGCGCCACTTGAAAAATTCGATTTAATTCATAACCCAGGTCCCCGGCAGTGCGCCAGCTATGTCCGCCCACTTGAGCCCCCCATTCCCACACATTTCCCATGCCGTACTGGCAGAGGTTGAGCACTATGTCCCGCTCCTGTTGCCGCAGCAAATCGCCCATTTGACGATAGGGCTTTTGCAGATTTTCGATGGTTCGGACTTGCTTGACCACTTGATCATAAGAGCACCAGTCATATTTTAAAAAGTCAAATCCCCAGTCAGCGAACTGTTTGGCGTCCTGCGCTTCATGCTCATAGCTGCCGCAGAATCCCGCACAGGTTGTTGGCCCCGGTGAGCTGTAGATGCCGGCCTTGAGCCCTTTGTGGTGAATGTAATCGGTCAGGGCTTTCATATCGGGAAAGTGTTGGTTGGACATCATGCGTCCGTCCGCGTCGCGCAAGGGTCCCACGCGCAGCGGATCGCGGTTCTTTTCGGCATTCATCCAACAATCGTCGATGTTGACAAACTGATAGCCCACATCCGCCATGCCGTTTTGGATCATGCTGTCCGCCGCTTCGCGTATCAGTTTATCGGTGATCCGGTCATAGTGGGCGTACCAATGATTCCAGCCCATGGGGGGCGTGAGCGCAAGAGTATCGCCGCTGACGATTTTAAACGGCCGCTTTGTTTTTCCGTATCGGTTTTTAGCCATCAGAGTGATCTGGTAGCTGCCGCGGTCAGGCGCCGTGCCGGTGATAAATCCGGTGTGGGGATCCAGATGCAGCGTGGCCGGCAATTTGTCGGCGCTGAATTGAATCGGTCGTTGACCTTGTGTGGGAACGCGATAGAGAAACGGATGACCCGGCCGGCAACCATAGACCAGAGGGCCGTTGAGGCGCGGTGCAGGACCGGGCTTGGGAGTCAGCAGAGTCGTTTGGTTCTGGGCAGATAGTGAGGCGAAGAACAAGGACGCCAAAAGCCATGACATTCTCAGCATAAAAGACATGGTATTCCCCTCCCGAGGCTTTGCATAAATTTGTTTTACGCAGGCCGCCGGCGTTGCGGCTTTAAACAACAGACCGGCGCTGCCGCCCTGCGGGCTCTATCGAGCTGCGGTGAAATATTCAATAAGCGGCTGCTGAATAGGAATCCACCATCGCCTGATAGACTAGAGCCCGGAACTTGCTATGCAGATCGCTGTTAGTGGCGGGCAACAACTGGGTCATTAATACGACCACCAGTTTTTCCTGCGGGTCGACCCAATAAACGGTATGATAAGCGCCGCCCCAGCCGTAGGCGCCTGCTGTCCCCAACTGGCCGTTGCGCCCCAGACGATCTGTGATCCAGAATCCCAGACCAAAGCCCTGTGCGCCGTACAGGTCGCCGACATGGTCCGCGGTCATCAGCTGTACGGACTTGGGTGAAAGCAAGCGGACGCCGTTCAGCTGTCCACCCTGCTGCAGCATCAGCAGGAAAGTGGCATAATCACGAGCCGTGGACAAGAGTCCGGCGCCGCCGGCGTAGCATTTTTGCGGCCCTTGCATGTAAAAATTGTTGCTGCGATCCTCCTGAAGCGTGAGAACGCCTTTGTCATCGATCCCATACACCGAGGTAAAACGGTCAAGTTTATCTTTGGGCAGGAAAAAAGCGGTATCGTTCATGCCCAATGGACTGGTGATATTTCGCTGGATATAGTCCGCCAGGCTCATCCCTGAGGCGCATTCGACCACATATCCCAGAATATCGGTGTTGTAGCCGTAGATGAATTTTTCACCCGGTTGCGCGTCCAAAGGCAGGGTCGCCAGTTTTTTAATCACCTGGCCGATGGTCATGTCTTTATCAGCCAGAAACCAGGTGTTCAGGCCCGCCGCCTGCCACTCTGCTTTGGCTGGACCGGTTCCATAAGAGATGCCGGCTGTATGGGTGAGTAGATCCCGCAGTGTGATGGCGCGTTTCAGCGGAATCGTATAATAGTTAGGCGAGTTTTTTGTTTCCAGCGGCATCGCCACCCGGGCGGCAGCAAACTCGGGAATGTATTTGGCCACCGGATCATCCAACAACAGCTTGCCCTCCTCCTGCAACATCATGATGGCCGTGCTGGTGATCGCTTTGGTCTGCGAGGCGATGCGAAAGATGGCGTTGACGGGCATGGGCTGGTTGCGCTGAATGTCGATTTTGCCGAACGCCTTCTCATAGACCATTTGGCCGTCGCGCAAAACAAGCGTCACTAACCCGGCCACACGGCCCTGGTCCACGTACCCCTGCATGGCGCGGCTCAGACGGTCCAGCCGTTCTGCGGAAAAGCCCACTTGAGCGGGTTGGGCAACCGGCAAAGAGGCGGCGTGGAGAAACGGAATGGAGAAAAGCGAGAGACAGAGCAGCATCCCTGCCGTGAAGCATCGAGGCTGAAAAGAGGATTTCATTTGATGGTTCCTTACAATTAATTTTTCTCTATTATACAAAGAATGACGCTGCAAAACAAGAGATATGTATGCGAAAGGCGCCATGTAGCCGGCTGAAACGGTTTTTAAACAATATTATTGTTGCGAATCGCGACCAAATTATTTAGATTTTCGAAATGGTTGTTTCCTATTGGATGCTGCCGAAATGGTCAAAACCGCTTTTCTTCTACGGCTCTGTTTTCTACTGATGTCCGGCGTTTTGCAGACTCTGCTCTCGAATCCACATGTTCCGGATGATTTGAGCCTGGCCTCCTGGATTTCCGATGCAAAGCCTCCCTGCGCCACCGACAGCCTGTATTACCTGGATGATCCGGCTCCGCATTTCAGGAAAGAAATAATTTTGCTCAAGGGCGACATTCAAAGCGCCCGGCTCTGCATCACCGCTGCAGGGTATTATACCGTCACGCTGAACGGCGCCCGAATCGGCGACTCTTTTCTGGATCCGGCCTGGACCAATTATGACAAGCGAGTTTATTATTCAGAGCACGAAATCACCTCTTTGCTCACTGTGGAGAAGAACTGCCTGGGTGTGGTAGTGGGAAATGGATTTTATAACCCTCTGCCGTTGCGCATGTGGGGCAACCGCAATCTGCGCGAGGTTCTGCCCGTCGGCAGACCTGCTTTTATCGCCCAACTTACCATCAGCTACCGTGATGGCCGGCAGCAGATCATCAAAACCGATACGACCTGGAAATATGCGTATGGTCCGATTCTGCGCAACAATGTCTATCTGGGCATTGTTTACGATGCGCGCCGAGAGCTTGGACCATGGGATCAGTTCGGGTTCGAAGACTCGGACTGGCAACCGGCTTTTACCGTTCCAGGGCCGGCCGGCCGGCTGCAAAAAGCATTTTTTCCACCTATAAAAATCACCGATCGGATTTCGCCTCTTGCTGTGACTGAGCCGCAAATGGGCGTGTATCTCGTGGATATGGGCACTAATTTCACCGGCGTCTGTTCCATGAGGCTGAGGGGGCGGCCCGGCGACACTGTGGTCCTGCGCTACGGCGAACGCGTTTATGAAGACGGACGGTTGAATCCAATGACCGCGGTGTGCGGCCAGATCAAACGCAAGGGACAGGGAGGACCCGGTGCGCCGGATGTCGCCTGGCAGACCGATACCTACCGATTCGGCCGTTGTTCCCCGGTTTGCTTTACTCCCGACTTTACTTTTCATGCCTTCCGCTATATGGAGGTCAGCGGCTTGTCCTATCGGCCGGCTCTTTCTGATTTTGTTGGCTTGGCTTTGAACACCGCGGTGGAAGGAGACAACGCTTTCACCTGTTCTTCCGCGTTGTTGAATCGAATCCAGGCCATGGCCACGCGGACATTCCGTTCCAACCTGCAGAGCGTACAATCCGATTGTCCGGCGCGGGAGCGATTCGGCTACGGCGGCGATCTCAACGCGGTGGCGGAAGCCTATCTGTATAATTTCGACATGCACAGCTTTTACCGAAAAACCATCTATGATTGGGTGGATGCCATGAAGGACACCTCTTTCGTAGACACCGCTCCATTCGTGGGCATCGAATACTGCGGCATCAGTTGGGAGTCCGCTTTTCTCATCACCCAACATCTTTTATTGCGCTATTATAACGACGTCGCCCTCATCGAAGCGCTATACCCCCTGGATCTGAAATGGATGAACAAGGTTGCGAAAATCCATCCCTACGGCATGGTTGAATCCGGGTTGGCTGATCATGAGGCGCTGCAGCCTTCTCCGGTGCAACTGATCGGCACTTTGCACTATCTGCAATGCGCCCGGATCATGACCGTCTTTGCTCAACTCATGAACGACCGCGCAAACACGGACAAATTCCAAAAGCTGGCGGAACGTCTGCAAACCGTCGTTCAGCAGAAATTCTGCATTCAACCGATTGATTCCAGCGTAAATCAACAGGCGCTCTACGCCTCGCTTCTCTATCATCAGGTCATTCCCGGTCCGAAGCAGCGGGCGGCGGTGAATGCGCTTCGCAAGGCCATGGCCCAAGGCCCTGAAGGCCATTTCACCACGGGTATTTTCACCACTAAATACATTCTCGAGGCTGCCTCCAAACACGGTCTGGTGGACGAGGTTTTTTCTATCGTGCAGAGTGAGGCCTTTCCCGGATGGGGTTATATGATCGATCGCGGCGCCACCACCCTGTGGGAGACCTGGAAGGAGAGCGACAATGTTTATTCGAATTGTCATCCTATGTTTGGCTCGGTCTCAGAATGGTTCTATCGCTGGTTGGCCGGCATTCAGCCGGCCGAGACTTTTTTCGGCTTTAAGGAATTTATTCTCTGCCCGCACACACCGCAGGGACTAAATTCGGTCGCTTGCTCCTACCGTTCGCCGTTTGGGGTGATCAGGTCGCATTGGAAAAAGACGCCCGACGGGGTGATCTATGAGTTCGAGGTGCCTCGGACCACCACCGCCCGATTTCAAATTCCGGTGGCACGCGCTGCCATCATCCGGATTGAAAGGCAGGGCGAGGGAGAGGTCGCCTCTCGTCGCCTGAACGCTGGAACGTTCCGACGTAAATTTTCGGCCGGCGTCTACAAGATCACTCTAACCCGGCAGGGATCGCAATGAAATATTGTCCTGCTGTTCTTCTGCTCTGCATTCTGCAGCTGATCCGGGCGGCCGGCTCGGCTGACCTGCCCGCCGCCGACAAAGGTCAGGCGGTGGTCCCTCTCCAGGCCCAGTACTTTGCGCTGGAACAGGTAAGATTGCTGGACGGTCCGTTCAAACGGGCCATGGAGTTGGATCAACGCTATCTGCTGGCTCTGCCGGTGGACCGGCTGCTGCATAATTTTTATATCAACGCCGGCCTGCCTTCCACCGCCAAACCGTTGGGCGGTTGGGAAGAGCCCTCTTGTGAACTGCGCGGCCATTTTACCGGCCATTATCTTTCCGCCTGCGGCCTGATGTACGCTGCCACAGGCGATGCGCGATTCAAAGCCAAGGGGGACAGCGTGGTGGCAGGTTTGCGGCTATGCCAAGAGAGGCTTGGCGGCGGCTATCTTTCCGCTTTTCCTATCACCCTGATCGACCGGGTGGAATCAGGACAAAGGGTCTGGGCGCCCTATTACACACTGCACAAAATATTCGCCGGCCTTTTGACCATGTATCTCCACGCCGGCAACAGTGAGGCCCTGGCCATGGCGCGGAAATTCGCCGATTGGGTCGTGCTGAGAAACGGGTGTTTGTCAAACGACCGGATGCAGCGGATGCTGGAGGTCGAACATGGCGGCATGAACGAAGCCCTGGCTGATCTTTATGCGATAACCGGAGAGAGAAAATATCTGGATGTCAGCCTACGATTCAACCACCGGGCTGTCATCGATTCGATGCGGCAGCACCGGGACCATCTAACCGGTCTGCACGCCAACACCCAGATTCCGAAATTCATCGGCATCGCTCGACAGCACGAACTTCTCGGCGATACGGATTTGAAAGAAGCCGCTCTGTACTTTTGGAAGACCGTGGTAACAGAACGATCCTATGTCATCGGCGGTCATTCCGACGGTGAACGCTTTACGGATAAACACACGCTCTCGGAAGCGCTGAGTCCCAACACCGCCGAGACCTGCAACACTTATAACATGCTCAAACTGACGCGTCATCTTTTCGCCTTAGAGCCTCGCATCGAATATCTCGATTATTATGAAAGGGCGCTCTTTAACCATATTCTGGCTTCGCAGAATCCAAACTCCGGCATGATGTGTTATTATGTGCCCCTGTGTTCCGGATCGCGCAGGACCTTTAACGATTTTGATTCCTCGTTTTGGTGCTGCACTGGAACTGGGATCGAAAATCATGCTAAATATGGTGAGATGATCTACGCGCATGGAGGCGATTCGACGCTCTACGTCAACCTGTTCCTTGCCAGCCGATTGGATTGGCCGCAACTCGGTCTGCACCTTCTCCAGGAAACGCGTTTTCCTGAACAACCTTCTATGCGTCTCCAGTTTTTCTGTGATCAACCTCGACGATTGACGGTGCAGCTTCGCTGTCCTTCCTGGGCGCGCCATGAGGCGCTGCTGCGCATCAATGGACAGTTGCAGAAGAGCATCCGACAGCCTGGCTCCTGGATCGTAATTGACCGCGAGTGGCATGATAGAGATGTCATCGAATGGGAGTTGCCGTTATCATTGTACACAGAAGCCTTTCGCGATAACCCTCACCGCCTGGCCTTCCTCTACGGCCCGTTGGTGTTGAGCGCTCAAGTCGATGCGAACAGGCCGATCCCGGTCATCACAGCGAAACAAGGCTCGGCGGATCTGCTGCAAGCGCTGGAAGCGGATCCGCACCATCTGCTTCGTTTTGTCAGTCGAAGCGGCTGGTTCCGCCGAGCCGGCGACCGCAGCCGTCCGGCCCTGACCCTGGAGCCGTTTTTCACTCTACCGGGCGATAGCCGGTATGCCGTGTATTGGGACGTGCGCACGCCGGCGCAATTTCGCCAAGACCAGCGTGAGTATGAGGCGGAAAGAATCTATGCTCTCAAACTGGACCGACAGACCGTCGATCGAGTGACGCCTGGGCAGGCATCCAGCGAGCGGGAGCATGCTTTTGCAGGCGAAAAATGTGAAGCAGGCGATTTCGGCGGCCGGGCTTACCGCGAAGCGTATGACGGCGGCTGGTGCAGCTATCGACTCAAGGTTGCCCCGGGCGAAGATCAGGCGCTGTATGTTCAGTATTGGGGCAGCGATGCCGGCGCACGCACTTTTGACCTTTTGGTCGACGGCCGGATTCTTGCCACGCAAAAACTGAACCGAGAAAAACCGAACCGGTTCTACAGCGTCTTGTATCCTCTGAATAAAGCGTGGCTGATCGATCAATCAGCGATCACCGTCCGGTTTCAGGCGCGAGCGAAAAATCTGGCCGGCGGCTTTTATGATCTGCGTATCCTTCGAGTGAGGTCTGAGAATGGATTTTGAAACACGGACGTATCGCAAGGCGACCTGGCGTCTGCTGCCTTTTCTGTTTTGCTGCTATATCCTCAGTTATCTGGACCGGGTCAACGTCGGCTTTGCAAAACTGCAGATGCAGACCGATCTTGGTTTCAGCGATGTGGTCTATGGCGCCGGCGCCGGCATCTTTTTCATCGGCTATTTTTTCTTTGAGGTGCCGAGCAACCTGTTGCTGCAGAGATTCGGCGCCAGGATTTGGATCGCACGCATCATGATCACCTGGGGAGTCATCTCTTCCGCCATGATGCTGATCCATGACCGAATGACTTTTTTCCTTTTGCGTTTTCTGCTCGGCATGGCCGAAGCCGGTTTTTTTCCAGGCATCATCTTTTATCTGACGCTTTGGTATCCCCGACGCTATCGCAGCAGGATGGTCGCGTTATTTATGACGGCCATCGCCCTCTCCAACGTCATCGGCGGCCCTTTGTCCGGCTGGATTTTGTCATTTATGTCCGATTTTCACGGACTGCGCGGATGGCAATGGCTGTTTTTGCTGGAAGGGCTTCCTTCCGTTTTAGTAGGCGCGCTGACCCTGCGTTGGTTGGACGATGGTCCGGCCCAGGCGCGCTGGCTCGATGCGAAAGAGAAAGACCTCCTGGTACAGCGCCTGCAAGAAGAGGAGGCACTGAAAAAGGCCGAGGGGGTGCACAGCAACACCCTTCGCGATGCTTTTGCCAGCAGCAAAGTCTGGCTGCTGTGCGCCCTCTATTTCGGCATCATTATGGGATTGTACGGCTTTGGTTTCTGGCTGCCCCAGGTCCTGAAAGACAGCTTTACCCAGGAACCGTGGAAAATCGGTTTGCTCACCATGCTGCCTTGGGGATTGGCTGCCGTGAGCATGGTTGCCGCCGCTCAGCATTCTGATGTTACCGGAGAACGTCGCTGGCATCTGTCTCTTTCCTGTCTGTTGGCCTTCGCCGGTTTTTTCGGCTGCGGAGCTTTCGGCGCCAGCCATTTGACGGGATTGTTCTTTATCAGCATTGCCACCATCGGCGTCATGTGCAGTTTGGCGACATTTTGGGCGGTGCCCACCGCGCTGCTGTCCGGCGCCGCGGCCGCTGCCGGCATCGCCTGGATTAATTCCGTGGGCAACTTGGCCGGCTATGTGGGGCCGTTTGCCATCGGTCTGTTGCGCGATCTCACCCATACGATGTCGGCCGGGTTTTACGGCTTGGCCCTCTGCTCGTTGGCTTCCGCTCTCATCGTCCTGGCCATGACGCGGAAAAAAGGCTGACTATGCAGCGGTTGGCCTCTGTCCCCTGTTTTCTTTAAGGAGATTCCATGCGCATTCGTTGGGGCATTCTAAGCACCGCCCATATCGCGGTGCATCGTGTGATCGCCGCTATACAAAAAAGCCAATACGGCGAGGTCGTCGCCATCGCCTCCCGCGATCGGCATCGAGCGAAGCGGGCGGCTGAGAAATTGGCCATTGCCAAAGCATACGGCGCTTATGAGGAACTGCTCCAGGATCCTCAGATAGATGCGGTTTACAATCCACTGCCCAACCATCTTCATCTTCCGTGGACATTGGCTGCCATGGAGCAGGGCAAACATGTCCTCATCGAAAAGCCCATGACCTGCACCGCTGCGGAGGCGCTGCAGCTGGTGCAGGCTTGTGAGCGCTGGCCAAATCTCAAGATTATGGAAGCTTTTATGTACCGGTTTCACCCTCAATGGGACCAGGCGCGAAAACTCATCTCCCAAGGAGCCATCGGCGCTCTGCGTTCCGTGCACAGCTGGTTTTCTTATTTTAACTCCAACTCTAACGATTACCGTCATCACCCGGAGATGGGGGGAGGGGGATTGCTGGATGTGGGCTGTTACTGCGTTTCGGTGTCACGGCTGCTCTTTCAGAAGGAACCGGTGCGGCTTTCTGCGATGATGGAACTGGATCCCAGAACTCAGGTGGATCGATATGTTTCCGCCCTTCTTGAATTTCCGAACGGGATGGCTTCCTTCACCTGTGCTACGCACATGGCGTTTGGACAGCAGGTTCTGATCCATGGGGACCAGGCTGCCCTTTTGGTGGAAACGCCGTTTATTCCACCGGCTGAGCGGCCGGCGCGAATGGTGTTGAAAAGGGAAAAGGCGGCCGAGGAGATTCTGGTTCCGCAGGCCGATCATTTCACGCTGCAGGCTGATGTCTTTAACCGGGCTATTAAAGAAAACGCCCCGCTGCCGTGGACAGCAATCGATGCCTGGAAAAACATGCGTGTGCTCGACGCCGTCAAACAGAGCGGAGGAGCTAAGGCATGGGTGGAGGTGTGAGCGGTTTAGGATTCGAGTCGGGACACGATTTTTGCCGCCTCTACAAGCCGACCATGGTTATTAATTCTTTTTTTAAATAAAAATAATTTGTACATTAATGCGGGTAGAGTTTTATTGGATGTTCGCCCTCTGCAGCAGATGGCTGCCGAGGGCTTTTATTTATGGCCGCAGAACAAGGAAAACAAAAGGAATGAAAAATCTGCAACGCAACCACGCTTTGCGCAACATCGCCATCATCGCCCATGTCGATCACGGCAAAACCACGCTGGTGGATCATATGTTTCAGCAGAGCGGCGTTTTTCGCGCCAACCAACAAGTGGAAGAGCGCGTCATGGATCAACTGGACCTCGAACGGGAGCGCGGGATCACCATAGCGGCTAAAAACTGCTCGGTGCATTGGCATGATACAAAAATCAATATTCTGGATACACCGGGACATGCGGATTTCGGCGGGGAAGTGGAGCGGGCGCTCAAAATGGTCGACGGCGCCATCCTGCTGGTGGACGCTTCAGAAGGGCCGCTGCCGCAAACCCGTTTTGTGCTGAAAAAAGCTCTGGAGGCGGCGCTCAAGATCATTGTGGTCATCAACAAGATCGACCGCAAGGACGCCCGGCCGCAGCAGGTGCTGAATGAGGTGTATGATCTGTTTTTCGACCTCGATGCATCAGAAGAACAGATCGAATTTCCCGTCTTGTATGCGGTCGGACGTGAGGGACGGTGTCAGAGAACTCTTGCAGAGACAGGAGCGGATCTGCAGCCGTTGTTCGAGACCATCCTGCGCGAGATTCCTGCACCCGCCTATGATCCGGCAGAGCCCTTTCAGATGCTGGTCTCTGATCTGGATTATTCGGATTACCTCGGCCGTTTGGCCATCGGCCGTATTTTCCATGGCGGGATCAATCACAACGAGTCGCTGGTCTGCATCAATGAGGAGAATCAGGCCTTGCCGCTCCGGGTGACTCGTCTTCAGGTTTACGACGGCGTCAAGATCAAAGAGGTGGAGCACGTGGATCCCGGCGATATCATCATACTGGCCGGCATCGAGCAGGTCCAGATCGGCGACACCATCTGCACGCAAACCGCTCAAAAAGCGTTAAAGCGCATCACCGTGGATGAACCCACCATCGCCATGTTGTTTTCTATCAACACCTCGCCGCTGTCCGGCCGGGAAGGCAAACTGGTGCAATCCGGCAAACTGCGCGAGCGGTTGTTCCGCGAAACCTTGCGCAATGTGGCCATCCGAGTGGAAGAGACCGACAGCCCGGATCGCTTCATCGTCAAGGGCCGGGGAGAGCTGCAGATGGCCATTTTGATCGAGACCATGCGGCGGGAGGGCTATGAGTTGACGGTGGGCCGCCCTCAGGTCATTTTCAAGTATAAAGACGGAAAAAAGCTGGAACCGGTGGAGCATCTGTTCATCGATTGCGGCGAAAACTATCTGGGCATTGTCACCGAAAAATTGTCGCAGCGCAAGGGGCGCATGGTCAATCTGGTCAACCACGGCACCGGTCGTCTGCGGGTCGAGTTCACCATTCCATCGCGATCGCTGATCGGCTACCGCAACGAATTTCTTACCGACACCAAGGGCACTGGAATCATGAACAGCTATCTGCAGGGGTACGATGAGTTTCGCGGAGAATTCAGCAGCCGTCTGACCGGCTCTATCGTCTCCGATCGCGGCGGGATCACAGTGCCCTATGCCTTGTATAATCTGGAACCCCGCGGCATTCTGTTCGTCGGCGCGGGCGTAGAGACCTATGAGGGAATGATCATCGGCGAACACAACCGCGACAACGACATCAATGTGAATCCCTGTAAAACCAAAAAGCTGACCAACATGCGCAGCTCGACCAAGGATGACGCTGTGGTATTATCGCCGCCTTCGCCGATGACGCTGGAACGCGCCATCGAGTTTATCAAGGAGGATGAGATGGTGGAGGTGACACCGCTCTCCATCCGCCTGCGAAAAGCGGTTCTGTCCGCGAGTCAACGCTATGCCAATGAACGAAGGTCCGGTGATCAATGACGGACCGGGCCTGCTGGAAGCTCCGCTGGTTGCGCCTGATCCTGCCGTTCGAATGATGTATTGACCGTTTGCATGTTTGAGCTTGGAAATCCACCTTTAATTGTTTACTTAATGCGGTGCGCCGTGGCGCGTCGGGAAATCTCTTCGGAACGCCGTCGGGCTCCGTAAGCGTGGAATTTCGAGCAGGGCATGCGTTTTATTCGAACCATAATTGTTGATGATGAGTGGCTGATCCGCAGTGAACTGGCGGGCATGCTGAAAAAGCATCCAGAGATCGAATTGATCGGTCAGGCGGCGGATGCGTCGGCTGCGCGCCTTCTCATTCATCAGAGCAAACCGGATCTCATCCTTCTGGATATCCAGATGCCCGGAGAGACCGGTTTTCAGCTGTTGGATACTCTGGAAATTTCCATACCGGTTATCTTCATTTCCGCCTATGACCATTTGGTGCCGCTCAGTATACGGTATCAGCCTGTCGGTTTTCTACTCAAACCCATATCGCCGCAAAAACTGGAGAGCGTACTGCAGCAGGTTTTCCGCCGCTACCCTCCGCACTGAGCGCTGGATGACATTGAACGCGTTGAGAGCGTGTTGGTTTTTGCGTTTTGCCGCTCAAATGGCTATTTTGCCGCTTAAATATGTTCTGTTGTATTTCGTCGGCAAGTTATTTAAAATGGTATGTTCGCACTCTGAGGCGGCGTGGCGTTCGAACAGCGTCCTATCTGCTATTTTTATGAAAATCAGTTTTTTGGGAATTCTACTATTCGCAAAAGGATGTATTTTCATGAAACCCACCTTTTTCAGCAAATCCCTGACGGTTCTTTTGTTTTGGGCGGCCGTTGTTTTCGGCCAGGCCGGACTGCGCGGCGTCGTATCCGACTCGGCCACGCACAAAGCATTGATCGGCGCCAACGTGACGGTGCTCGGCACGGCTCTGGGCGGGGTGACCAATTTCGAGGGTGTTTATGAAGTCCAACGCATTCCAGAAGGTTCCTATCAGGTCCGGGTCTCCTACATCGGCTACACGCCGCGCACGCTGTCGGTGCGGCTGGAAAAAGATCAGACCCTGGTCCTGAACATTCCGCTCTCCACCACGGTCATCAGCGGCGGCACGGTGACGGTCAAGGCGCAGGCCATCGGACAGATGGCGGCCATCAACCAGCAGATCAGCGCCAAGACCATTGTCAATGTGGTTTCAGAGGAAAAAATACAGGAACTTCCTGATGCCAATGCCGCCGAGTCGATCGGACGGTTGCCCGGCGTCTCGATCCTTCGATCCGGTGGCGAAGCAAACAAAGTTATACTGCGCGGCCTGGAGGACAAGTTTACCGTCATCACCGTAGACGGCATCAAGATTCCTCCGACTGATGCCACCAGCCGCGGCGTCGACCTCAGCACCCTTTCCCAAAGCTCACTGGTCGGCATTGAGTTGTACAAAGCGCAGACGCCTGACAAGGATGGAGACGGCCTGGCAGGCAGCATCAATCTGGTCACAAAAAAAGCGCCTGAACAGCGGCTATTGAAAGCCAATATCAGAGGCGGATACAATCAGCTGGAAGAGTCGGCGGACCAGTACGACGCTTCCTTTCATTATGGGGAGCGGTTTTTCTCCGGGGTTCTCGGCGTGCAGCTGGCGGGCAATATCGAAAAGCGCATTCGCAGCAATGAGAGAATCGATGTCGATTACAATCAGAGCCTTAATTTCGGCAAAGACTATTTTATCAATGATTTCACCCTGGAGTATACGGATGAGGTGAGAAAGCGCGATGGATTCAGTGTGTTGTTCGACGTGAACACGCCGGATCAGGGCGCCATAAAACTAAACAACGTCTTTGGCCGGACCAAACGCGATTATTTTTTATCCACCCGCGACTATCCTTCCAACGGCGGCGGAGACCAGCAGGGAGCTCCCACTTTTAATTACCGCGATCGTGAACAGGAGATCCAGACCTTCACCAGCGCCCTCAGCGGCGATAACCATCTCATCGGTTTGAATCTCAAATGGGGCGTGTCGTTCGGACAGTCCCAATCCCAATTTCCTTTTGACTATCAGACTATTTTTGTCGGCGTCGACGGCATGAAGCCCTCTCCGATGCTGCGTGAAAATCCTGCGCAGCTGATCGGGTATGCCAATACCAATTATGACGATGCGGGCTTGAGCTGGGCGTATAACCGGGGACAGCGCAATCTCGATAAGGAGCGCACGGCGTACCTGGATGCCGCCAAACCGTACACGCTCAGCACGCGGCTTTCCGGCGAGTTGAAAATCGGCGGTAAATACAAGGTCAAAGACCGCAGCAACGCCCGATTCGAGGATTTCACCCCCTATTATCTCGGCAAATGGCAGCCGTACGAGCTCCTGCCGGACGGCACTTTTCGCAACAAAAATTTCGTCGGCACTGCTTTTGAAGAATGGGCCGCCACCGCCATCAGCGGCAGCGGCGTCGCCATCGACCGTTTCTTCAGCGATCCGGTTTCCCGCAATGTCTACGGCGCCTACCGGCTCACGCCGGTTATCGATCGCGATCGCATGCGGCAGTGGTATGAGTTGAACCGCTATGGCGTCGACGTTACGCGGAACGTTTTTGAGGTATGGTACAATCCTCTCTATGAATACGACGATTACGCTATCACGGAGCGCGTTTCCGCGGGTTACATCATGAACACGCTTTCAGTGGGGCAGTTCGCCACAGTGATCGCCGGCGTGCGGGTGGAAAAAGAGGACAACGATTATCTCGCCGCTTACATGCCCAAAGCCAGCTCCGGCTTCCCGATCTCACCGAATGCGGTCAAGGATACCACCTCGGCCGCTTCACAGACCGTCGTCTTGCCCAATGTCAACATCGCATTGGCGCCGCTGGATTTCATGAAATTGCGCCTGGCCGCCTACAAGGCGCTCGCCCGGCCGGATTTCAACATGCGCCTCGATCGCTATATCGCCGGCCGCGGGGCCGAAGTCGGCAGCAATTTCGAAGTGTATGTCGGCAATCCCATGCTCAAGACCGCCGAGGCTTGGAATTATGAGATCAATCCCTCTTTTTTCAGCAAGAGCATCGGGTTGATCTCCCTTTCTGCCTATTACAAAGAGATCGATCATATGTATCACATGCTTAACGACTTTGGCACCACCGGGGACAGCCTGCTGCAACGGTTCGGTATCGGCTGGCCCAGCCAGATGATGGGCACCGCCTACAGCCTGACCCTGCCCTATAATTCCCCCAAGCCGACCAAAGTGTGGGGCTTTGAGTTCGAGCATCAGGTCAATTTCAATTTTTTACCCGGCTTGCTTAAAAATATCGTTCTTTCTTATAATGCCTCGCTGGTGCGCTCCGAAGGATATATCTATACAGCCAAGCTGGATTCGGTCTTTTATGATCCGCCGGGACCTATCAAGGGTTCTTGGAAAAAGTTCAATGTGCTGGCTGAGGAAAAGCGCAAACTGGAAAACATGCCCGAATTTTTCGGCAACATCGCTCTGGGCTATGACATCGGCCGTTTCTCCGGCCGAGTCTCGCTCTACCATCAGGGCGAGCACAATGTCCGCTATTCCGCCAGCGGCCTGAGCGATGTGGTCACCAATGCCTACACCCGCTTCGACCTTGCGTTGAAGCAGGGGATTACAGATCATATCGCCTTGTTTCTCAACATCAATAATTTGACCGATGTCGAAGAGGGCAGCTCGGTTCGCAACCGGGTGTTTGACCGCACTTTGTTCAACGAAAGTGAAAAATACGGTACAACGGCTGATTTCGGCTTTACGGTAGAGTTCTGATACGAATAACATCAACAGGAGGTGATGAGCGTTTAGAACGAAAAGAGGTTTTAATCCCTGTAACATCACTAATCAAAGGAGGAGCCAATGCGCATGAGGATTTTTACAATTTTAGCTCTCACGCTATTCTGTGGTGCTCTGGCACTTTATGGGCAAGAGGTGGTCGTTCCGATAACCCCCTCCGATGGAAGTGCAGCCCTCATGATCAACGTGCAGATCGCAGCGGATACCGTCGGCCGAGGTTTTTCAGCGGACCGTGTCTACGAGTTCAAACGGGGCGAGATCTATCTCCAGAATGCCACCTTGACCGTTCCGGCCGGCCAAACGATCCGCTTCAAGGCCAGCGAGGGCGACGGGCCTCTGCCGGTCATCTATTTGTGGCCGACCGGCACCGGCAGCAATCCTACCCGTCCGCCGGGATGGAGCATCACCCTGGCTGGATCTCATGCCGTCATCAAGGATGTCTGCATGGTGGGCGTTTATGAATACGAACCGACCGCCGTGGACAACATGCAGGGCGGTTTGATCCAGACCAACGCCGTGGGCGGCAGTATTGAACTGGACAACGTCATCCTCTCGAACACCAACGGCAATCACGTTCGGACCAACAACAGCACCATCAAAGTGATCGCCAAAAACTGCATCTTTGCCAACATGGGCAACCTGGTGACCTCGAATTTCGGCGCCGGCAAAGCCTTTGATCTGCGCGATGTGCAGTGCGATTCCTTTGTCGTACAGAATTGTACCTTTGTCAATAGCCAGGATCGCCCCATCCGCCATTGGAACGCCACCTCCACTCAGCCGATCCTCTACGGCAAGATCGACCATAACACCTTTGTCAACGGCATGGGCTTCCATGGGCTCCTCTCGCTTGGCGGCGTCGGCCGCGAGATGATCATCACCAATAACCTTTTCATCGATGCGTTCGCGTTGGGCGAGGATTCCACCGACGCCACCCGCGGCGCCGAATGGGCCAACACCGGCGAGATTTACGCCAATGGTCTCAACAAGATCACCTGGATCTTTACATCTCCCAACGATACCACCAAATGGAAAGTCAGCAACAACTATTTCACCATCAGCGATTCCGGGCAGGCCTTCCTGGACGCCTTTCATTTTGGGCCGGCCAATCCGCTTTCCGATCACATTCAGAGCAAATTGGGCGCTGCGGCTGCAACCGCTTTTACCAAAATCGATCTGACGCCGGTCAACGTGCCCAAACTGATGACCAGGCTCATGCGCTGGTATGAAGATCCAGCCGGCGGCAATAAAACAAAAGACAAGACCAACTATGTGCGCGCCCGCGATGATTATGACCGCCGTTTTGTCGAATATTTCCGCGATACGCTCAACGTCGCCTATCCGACCACTCTCCCAGCCTATGTCGGCGGCGAAAAAGGCTTTCCTGTCGGTGATCTGAGATGGTTCCCGGATCAGAAAGCCCTGTGGGAAGAGATCGTGGACGCCACGCCGATCGCCAGCGCCAGAATCGATGCCGATGGCGATTTCAATGCGGACCGGAAGGGGCAAATCGTCACAGTCGTTGGAGTGATCACCACGCCCAATTTCCGGCCGAGCGGATCGCAGTACTGGATGCAGGATGAGACCGGCGGCATTAATCTCTATGCCTCCAATATCGTCAAAGAGCTCAAGATCGGCGATGTCGTCAAGGTGACGGGTAAAATCGATCAATACCGGGGATTGGTGGAAATTGTTCCCACCTCCGCCGACGATATGCAGATCATCCGTTCGGACGTTCCTGTGACCCCCCGTCCGGTCACCAAGGCGGACTTTGTCGAAGCCAACGAGTCGATCCTGGTTCAACTTAGCCGGTATCGTCTGGTGGATCCAAACACCTGGCCGCTGGCCGGCAAATGGGCCAACTGTCTGATCACCAACGGCGTCGACACTATCAACGTGTACGTGGGCGCAGCCACCAACATGCCGGGTCAGCCTGCACCTGAAGGCTGGTTCAACCTGGTAGGGGTGATGGAGCAGTTCACCAGCGCGACGCCCGCTAACACGGGATACGAGATTCGGCCGCGCAGCCTGGATGATTTCCAGATCATCACCGCAGTCGAAAATAAGGATTCAAATCTGCCGATCGAGTACGCTCTGGCGCAGAATTATCCCAATCCCTTTAACCCAACCACCACCATCCGTTTTGCGACACCGGAAAACGGCGTGGTCAAAATTCAGGTCTACGATCTGTTGGGAAAAGTGGTCGCCACGCTGCATGACGGCAAATTGGCAGCCGGTCACCATCAGTTCACCTTTAGCGGCGCCTCGGTTCCGTCCGGCATTTATTTTTATCGCGTGGAGAGCGCAAACTTTAACAGCGTGAAAAAGATGATGCTGGTCAAGTAGACCGAACAAGGTTGTTCTGCCTCAGGAGAGTAAAAGGACGAGATCGTTCTGCCCTTTTGCTCTCCTGTCGCCTGGACGGACGGTTTGATGGGCATGTATTCGCCCAGACCGTTCGCGCCTTGAGGGGATACGGAGTGCATTTTCATGAGATCGACCGCTGAGGGGAGGCGGTCGATCGGAGGAGGAAGATGCACTCCGTACTTTATGCTCGTCTATCATGGCAGGCCGGAGGCCCGGGCCACGGGCGATCTGCCGGCCCGGTTTTACCTAAAGATTTGAACCTTCGCACGGGATGGAGTGTATGAAGTGTACGTTGCTTGCATTGTTGGGACTGATTGGACAAATCTTGGCTTTTCCCGCTGAGAAGGAAGTTGTGTTTGTTGCGGCCAATCCGCTCAAGAGCGCACGGAATTTTGAAACCATCGAACTAAGCTGGAAAGAGCTCTCAATGCGATTGCCGGGGCTGCGGCCTGATCGTTTTTCCCTGATGGATTTGAACACCGGCAAACAATTGGCAACGCAGATTTTGGATGCGGATGAAGACGGCCGCCCGGATCAACTGCTCTTTCAGACCGATTTCGGCAAGGATGATCCGCTTAAAACATTTCGTCTGGTCACGACTACGACCCCTTCCGCCCGTGTCAGCGGCAGATTGTATGGTCGTTTTGTGCCGGAACGCAAGGATGATTTTGCCTGGGAAAACGATCGCATCGCCTTTCGCATGTACGGCCCGGCGCTTGAAGCCGAGATGATCAGCAGTGGCGTCGATGTTTGGGCCAAGCGGGTTCCCTATCCGATCATCGATAAATGGTACGCCGCTGGTGATGGATCCTATCACAGAGATTCCGGCGAGGGTCTGGATTTTTACAGCGTGGGTCCAAGCCGGGGCTGCGGGGGCTCTGGCGTATGGGACGGCCGGTCGCTGCATGTTTCAAGAAATTTTAACTCCTATCGTTGCATTGCCAGCGGCCCGATCCGGCTGGTGTTTGAATTACGGTACGACCCATGGACGATAGCGGGCGACACGATTTCTGAGGTCAAACGAATCAGTCTCGATGCCGGTCACCATTTTAACCGTATCGAAAGTCTCTATCAGTCCACTCGATCGCTCCCAATCCACTTTGCCGCCGGCGTTGCGAAGCATGCGGACTGGCAAGCCGCGGTCGCATTCCACCGGCAACACGGATGGTTGAGCCAATGGGAAAGCCGCGACGACCATGGGGCTCTCGGATGCGCCGTCATTCTGGATCCCAATGCGCTGATTGATTTTTATGAGCAAGACATAAACCATCTCGCCATCGGCAAAGCCAAGCCGGGTCAAGCTGTGCGCTATTATGCCGGCGCGGGCTGGAATAGAAGCGGATACTTTAACGATCGAAAAGAGTGGGAGGCCTATGTCGACCGCTACGCTCAGGCTGTGCAAACTCCTGTTCAGATCACCTATTTGACCTCTGCCTCTTTGCGCCAAAAGCCTAAAGCAGAATCCTGGGCTCGTATTGTGGCCCGATCCATTATGAAAACGTATGCGGATCCGGCGGACATGGATGTGTACGGAAAAGGGTGGACTTATACCAACGGTTTTTTTCTCCACGGCCTTTACCGGCTGCAGCAAAAAGAACCGAACCAGGAATACCTGCGCTATATTCAGAAATGGCTGGACCACTATATCGATCAGGACGGCCGATTGATCTCTGCAGAATACAAAATGGAAGAGTACAAACTCGATGACGTCGAGGCGGGCAAGATCGCCCTGTTGATGTATCAAAAGACCGGCGATGCGCGTTATCGGCGGGCCTGCGAACAGCTGATCGAACAGCTGCAAAAGCAGCCCCGCACCATAGAGGGCGGATACTGGCACAAATTAGTTTATCCCTGGCAGATGTGGCTGGATGGCGTCTATATGGCGGATGCATTTCTGCTACAGTACGCCGCCGCCGTACAACAGCCGCAATGGGCTGACGAAGCGATCCGGCAGATTGAGCTGATCACCGCACACACTTTGGATAGGAAAAGCGGATTGTACTATCACGGCTGGGATGAACGGAAAAATCCGGTTTGGGCTGATCCGGTCACCGGCGCCTCGCCATGTTTCTGGGGCCGTGCGCTCGGCTGGTTCGCCATGGCATTGGTCGACGGTCTGGATGCGTTGGACGCCCTACATCCGCAGAGGGAGCGATTGCTGCGGATCCTCAAAGATCTTTCGGCTGCAGTGGTTAAATTTCAGGACCCTGAGACCGGGCTCTGGTACCAGGTGGTGGACCGCGGGGATCATTCGGCGAATTGGCATGAGACCTCCTGTTCTGCCATGTTCAGCTACGCCCTGGCACGATCGGTTCATCAGGGCTATCTGCCGAAGAAATATCTCAAAAATGCGGAAAAGGCGTTCCAGGGTCTATGCGATCATCATGTCTATTTCGATGAACAGGGGCTGTTTTATCTGACCGGCACGGTCAAAGTGGGTACGCTCAATTTTGCCAGCTCCCAGGGCGATTTTAACTACTATGTGAGCACGGATCGCCGCATTAATGATTTTAAAGGCGTGGCTGCGTTTTTGTTCGCCGCTCTGGAATTGAATCGATAGAGAGCGCAAAATGAGCCCATTGAAAAAAGTATGGTTCGCGATTCTGCTGGGATCGCTGGCGATTTTGTCCGAGCAAGCGGCTGCGAGGGTGATTCCCGGAAAGGCCAATCGCCATAAGGTGGTGGGATTGGACAATTATTACAACCGCGAGTTTCATCAAGTTGAGGGCTGTCCCCCGCAACCTTTTCATTATCTTTGGGAAGATGCGAGGGACAGCGGTTTTTCCGGACTGGCGGCCGTCATTCAGGGACTCGGCGCTCAGATCGCCAAAGTTACACAAGCCCCCGATGCCTCCTCTTTGGAAAAATTGAGCATCTACATTATTGTCGATCCAGACACGCCTGAGGAAACCGACTCGCCCAATTTTATCGCTGAACAGGATATCACGCTCATCGCAGATTGGGTCGCCGGCGGCGGCGTGCTGATGCTGTTGGCCAACGACAAGGATCATTGCGAGTTGCAACATCTCAACCGCTTGGCGGAAACCTTTGGCATCCATTTCAACGAAGATCTGCGCAACACAGTCATCAGGGATAATTATACTACCGGCCGTTTTACCGTATTCCCGGCCCATCCGCTGTTTATCGGTGTCGACCAAATCTTTCTCAAGGAAATTTGCACTTTGCGTTTGCAGCTTCCGGCTGTGGCGATATTGCAGGATGGTCAAGATGTCGTCATGGCCCTGTCTAAGTATGGCCAAGGATATGTGTATGCCGTCGGCGATCCCTGGTTGTACAACGAGTATCTGGACGGCTACAAACTGCCGCCGCAGTATGAGAATACCAAAGCTGCCAACAATTTATTTTTATGGCTGTTGGATTTGGCCAGAGAACCGAAACAGTAAAAAATGAACCGCCTGAGGTAATCAACCGCTTCAAAGCGTCCATTCCTTTTCTGCCAGTTTCTTGCGCCTTTCACCCGTCGCGAATCAAGTTTATCTTGCTTTGCATTTCTGTTATTAGCATATTTACGGCAGAGACCCCTAATCTAGAAGAATTTCATTCTTTGCTCAGGAGAACTAATCCTATGAATCCCGTCAAACATTCTGCAGGATGCAACGGCTGTTTGTGGAGTCGGAGACACTTTTTAGGCGCCGGCGCCATGCTGCCGTTGGCCGCTCCGAGTCTGGTTCAGCAGGCCTCGGCCGCAGCAAAACTGCGCATCCGGGTGATTTACTCCCTGCACGGTCCCCAGCAGACGATCCCGGACTGGCCCAACAAGGGATTTGATTTTGTGCCGGTCATGGAAAAGTTCAACAACGCCCTGTCGCGCCGCTTTCCCCGTATGACGTTCCTGCCCACCATGGCCACGGGGGAAGAACAGGCGAAGAAAATTCTCAACGACGATCAAACCAATGCCGTCGACGGTTATATCGTCTTTCAGATGAATTGCTGGAATAAAGTGGTGCAGACTATAGCCACCTCCGGCAAGCCGGTGCTCTATGTGGACTTTCAATTTGCCGGCAGCGGCGGCTTTTTGGTATACAGCGCCAGATTTTTACGCGAAAGAACCGCTAATGTCGGATTTATCGCCTCCTCGCGGCTGGAGGATCTGTTCGCTGCGGTCCAATGCTTTGAAAAAACGAAAAAGAGAGGCGCTGCGGACGGCTTTGCCAATGCGGTTGCCGAAGTGCGCATCAAGCATACGGCCAGAGCGGGCGACCTCACCTGTCTGCCTGATCCGCTGCAGACGCTCTCTGCGCAAGAGTGCGCGCAGCAGATAAAACAAGCAAAAATTTTGGCGGTGCGCGGGACCGATTCAGGATCGGCGCCGTCCATGATGACCGTTCCGGTGGTCTATGTGTCCTTCAGCGAGGTGAATGAGGCCTGGGCCGCTGCGGACAAAGACGAAAGCCGCGCCATCGCCGACTTGTGGCAAAGCAGCGCCGCTCTGGTGGAGGGCGTTTCACGCGAAACGCTGGAACAATCCGCGGCCATGTATCTGGCGGAGAAAGCCGTGATGAAAAAGTACGACGCCAATGCCATCACGATCAACTGTCTCGGCGGCTTTTACGGAGGCCATATTCACGCTTATCCTTGTCTCGGTTTCCATCAACTGGCCAACGAGGGCCTGATCGGTGGTTGTGAATGCGATGTGCGTTCTGCCTCGGCCATGGTCACGCTGAACGCCTTGACCAAGGGTCGTCCCGGCTACATCTCCGATCCAGTGATCGATACCGCCAAACGGCAGATCATCTATGCTCACTGCGTGGCCTCGAATCGGGTTTTTGGACCGGCTGGTCCTGCCAATCCCTTTCAAATATTGACTCACTCCGAAGACCGGCAGGGCGCCTCTGTGCGTTCGGTCATGCCTGTCGGCTATCTCACCACCACCATCGAGATTCACCCGGATCGAAACGAAATCCTGATGCATCAGGCAAAAACAGTGGACAACGATCCGGATGATCGGGCCTGCCGCACCAAGCTGGCCGCCGAGCCCATCGGCGATATAGAAAAATTATTCGCTTACTGGGACCAGTTTGGATGGCATCGCGTGACCTGCTACGGCGATCTCAAGGAACCGATCAACGCTTTGGCCGACGAGCTGGGATGGAAAGTCGTTGAAGAAGCTTAGCCTGAGAGATGATCATGATCGGTCTCGGGATACATCGCCTGTCCCGGTCGCTAGGTGTTTGCTTGTCGCTTTTTCCTCTGGTGGTGAATATGCCCATATCCAGCACGACAACCGTTTCCCTGCGATCCCGCGAAGGTTTCAACAGCGAATGGCGCTTCACCCGGGAAGATCCGTCCGCATTGGACGATGCACTGTCCTACACAAAGGTCAAAACCTGGCTGCTCCCGGCGGTCGATGAATTCCGCAATTTCACGACCAGCGACCGTTCTCCAGCACAGGCCGGGCCAACGCCTCAGGCGCCCTATGCACAACCGGAATTTGACGACCGCGGTTGGCGCGCCCTGACTCTGCCCCATGATTGGGGCATTGAAGGGGCTTTTCACCAAGACCACCCGGGTGAGACAGGAAAGCTGGCCTGGTGGGGCATAGGTTGGTACCGAAAAACATTTCAAATTCCTGCCTCGGATGCAGGCAAGCGCATTTATCTGGATATCGACGGCGCCATGTCCTATTCCATGGTCTGGCTGAACGGTCACTGGGTCGGCGGATGGCCTTATGGCTATTCTTCCTTCCGCTTGGATCTGACGCCCTGGATTCAAGCAGGCCGAACGAATGTGCTGGCGGTCAGATTGGATAATCCGCAAGAGTCTTCGCGCTGGTATCCGGGCGCAGGGCTTTATCGCAATGTCTGGCTGGTCAAGACGGATCCGGTCCATGTCGCCCATTGGGGCGTCTTTATCACTACGCCGTTGGTTACAGCCCAGCTGGCGCTGGTGGATCTGCAGGTCGTTGTGCAGAACGATCTGGCAGAGGAGAGTGAGGTGGAGGTGGTTACTCGGCTTTATGATATGGATAAAGACGGGAGGCCGTCCGGCCCACCGGTCGCCACTGCTTCTTCTACGGTTGTCCGCGTTGCCCCTGGACGGCAGGCCTTTGCTCACGCCAGCATCCCCGTTGCAGCGCCGCGGCTGTGGAGTTTACGAGATCCACAGCGTTATGTCGCGATAACCCGTCTCAGCCGGTCCGGAACGCTTTGCGATGAAGTGGAGACGCCGTTCGGCATTCGCTCCATTACAGTGGAAAGCGAAAAGGGCTTTTATTTGAACGGCGAAAGAGTGCAATTTCAAGGCGTTTGTATGCATCACGACCTCGGCGCCCTGGGCTCTGCCGTTTATGTGGCCGCATTGCAACGTCAGATCAAGATGCTGCAGGAGATGGGCTGCAATGCCATCCGCACCAGTCACAATCCGCCGGCGCCGGAACTGCTGGAGCTGTGTGACCGCATGGGCATGCTGGTGATGGACGAAGCCTTTGACTGCTGGCAAAAGGGCAAGAAGAAAAATGATTATCACCTGCTCTTTGACGACTGGCATGAGGCGGATCTGCGCGCGCTGGTTCGCCGCGACCGCAACCATCCCTGCGTCGTGTTGTGGAGCATCGGCAATGAAGTGCCGGACCAGTGGCAACCGGAAGGGTGGAAGCTGGCCGCACATCTGGCCGCTATCGTTCGCGAAGAGGACCGCAGCCGTTTTATCACCAGCGGTTTCAACAACACGGATGCCGGTTATAACGGCTTTCAAAAGGCGGTGGATATCGTTGGATTTAATTATAAACCCTTTGAATACGGCCGCTTTCATCAGCACGATCCGTCGATACCAGTGATGGGCAGCGAGACTTCTTCCTGCGTCAGTTCGCGCGGGGACTATTTTTTCCCGGTGGACGAAGATAAAGCCCTCGGCCGAGTGAATTTTCAGGTCAGTTCCTATGACCTCTATGCCCCACCCTGGGCCTTTCCACCGGATGTAGAGTTTCGCGGTCTGGACAACGCGCCCTATGCGCTGGGTGAGTTTGTCTGGACCGGATTCGATTATCTCGGTGAACCCACGCCCTATGGAGACGATGCCGACGACGCGATGATTCTTACTGATCCAGAGCTTCGCCAAAGGGCGAAAAACGATCGTGAAAGCGTCGGAAGGATTCGCATTCCATCACGCAGCTCTTATTTTGGCATCATCGATCTGGCCGGCCTAAAGAAAGACCGGTTCTTCCTTTATCAGAGCCGGTGGCGGCCGGATTGGCCCATGGCGCATATCCTGCCCCATTGGAATTGGCCGGAACGAACCGGTCAGATCACGCCGGTGCATGTCTACACTTCCGGCGATGAGGCCGAGTTGTTTTTGAATGGCAATTCACTCGGTATTAAACGTAAAGCCGCCGGCGAATATCGCCTGCGCTGGGATGATGTGATCTATGAGCCGGGTGAGCTGCGGGTGGAAGCCTTTAAAGGAGGAAAACCATGGGCACAGGATAGGGTGCGCACCACCGGACCGGCTGCACGGCTGCAGCTGAGTGTGGATCGGTCTATCATTCGAGCTGATGGCCTTGATCTGGCCTTTGCCACGTTGACTGTTCAGGACGAACAGGGTTTACCAGTCCCTCGCTCTGGACCGCTCATCAGCTATCAGCTGAGCGGTCCGGGGCTGATAGCGGCTATTGACAATGGAGATGCAACCAGCCATTCCGCTTTTCAATCGACGACCGGCCGCGCATATAATGGTCAGGCGCTCATCGTCATTCGCAGTGTGCGCAACCATCCAGGGGTTATCCGGCTTGAGGCGATGTCCGGTTCTTTGAAAGGTTGCTTTATCACCATTCAAAGCAAATAGCAAATGTGGGGCGCGGAGCTTTCGCTTCCGCGCGGATGGGTGCACGCGGACGAGGACGTCCGCGCCCCATAGGAGTTCGCTTTTAGATGGAACGCACAAGATCAGCTTGTACAGTCGGCGAAAAGGCAGGGATCCATTTTCCCCGCGATTCGTAAAAATATTGGCATCTCCAGCGGATTTGTGTTATATTTATATATAGCAGCTTTTCGAAAAGGAGGTGGATTATGGTGAATCAATATGCCTTGATGCTCCATGAACTCCTCTCGACCGCCGCCATAACCATCAATGGTCCCGCACGCCACGATATTCAAATTCTAAATCCGGATTTCTATCCCCGCGTCATGAAACAAGGCCATCTGGGTCTCGGCGAAAGCTATATGGATGGCTGGTGGGAGTGCGAAGCGCTTGATGAGCTCATCTGCCGCGTGCTCTTAGCCAAGTTGGACGAACGTGTGTCCGGCGATCATCGCGTCTGGATGCTGGCACTGCGCGCCCGTTTTTTCAATATGCAGTCGCCCCGCCGCGCTTTTCAGGTAGGCGAACATCACTATGATATCGGCAATGACCTGTATATGGCCATGCTCGACCGGTTGATGAACTATTCCTGCGGGTATTGGCAGAATGCGGATTCACTCGATGCCGCGCAGGAGGCGAAATTGGATCTGATCTGCAGAAAGCTCAACCTGCACGATGGCATGTCGGTCCTGGATATCGGCTGCGGTTGGGGAGGCTTTGCACGATTTGCCGCGGAAAAGTACAAGGTGAACGTCGTGGGCACAACCGTTTCCCGCGAGCAGCGCGCCTTGGGCATGGAATTATGTCGGGATTTGCCCATCGAGATCCGCCTGCAGGATTATCGGCAGACCACCGGCCGCTTTGACCGGGTGGTCTCCATCGGTATGCTCGAACATGTCGGCTATCGAAATTACCGTACCTTTATGCAAGTGCTCGACCGTTGCCTCGCCACGAATGGGATCGTGCTCCTGCATACCATCGGTACGGATGAAAGTTCAACCGCCTCTAATCCATGGACGCAGAAATATATTTTCCCCAACGGCATGCTTCCCTCTCTAGCCCAGTTGACCAAAGCGATGGAGGGCTATTTCGTGGTAGAGGACCTGCACAATATAGGACCTCATTACGATCCGACGTTGATGGCCTGGTATGATAATTTCAAACGTGCCTGGCCGCAGCTGGCCGATAAGTACGGCGATCGGTTCTACCGTATGTGGCGATTTTATCTGCTCAGCAGCGCCGGAGGCTTTCGCGCGCGCCACTGCCAGGTCTGGCAGTTGGTGCTGACGCGCAAAGGAAGCCGGCAGCCGGATTGCCGTTTACGCTGAGCCGGCTCAGCAGAGATGTGATTACATGGCTTTGAAACTGCAGCGGAATCCGTGCAATGAAGGCCCGGATGACAGATCACTCATTTAGTCTAAAAACGACGCCTTGCAGGGGTATTCCCTGTTCGTCCGTCAACCGCAGAGCAAAGATCCAGGACCCATGTGAATTGATCGAGGTGACGGCCAGCTTGTTTGCTCCCTGCTGCAAAGCGACGGGTACCTGTTCCTCGAATGCATAGCGATCCCGGTACTGTTGCCCTCGTCCCCGCGGCGGATAAGAGGTGCGGTCAAAAACCACCTGATCGTTGAAGCGGATTAGCAGGCCGTCGTCCCAACCGACTTGAAGGACCGCCTGTTGTTGTTTGGGAGAGTGGATAAAAGCGACGAAATGGGCTGAGCTGGAATCTGTATTGCGCCAATCAAAGGTTCGAGCGCAGTTGACGATTCCGCGAGGATCCAGCAGCGCGTAATCGAACCAGCGCACAACCTGGTCGCGGCCGTGAAACAGTTCCTGCGGATTGAACGGTTGCCAGGCCGCTTGAGCGGCGGCATATTGAGGTTTTTGATGTGGATTCGCGAGAAGCCCCAGAACCCACCAGTGGCCCGCAACACCAAAGGCATCGCAAAGTTCTTCCGCAGACAATTTCCCGGCGTCATACTGCGCGATCTTGGTGCGTAAAGGGGCTAAAGCAGCCGGTGGCTGGCAGGACTTGTCCATGAGAATGTTGTGCCATTCGGCCAGATCGATGTCCGGTTGGGAAAAAGTCTGTTTAGCCAAACCGTATTTTTTCTCCAGCGCAGCGGAGGGAAGGTACCAGACCGGCGCGCCGGAATAGGACCAGATGTAGCGTTTGCTCACCGAACGTAAAATCGACATCTGTTCTTTCAATTCCGCCACTTCTTCCTTCCAGGGTCTCACCGGATAGTCCTTGCCCCCGGTTTCCACCATATGCAGCGGCCAAACGCCGGGCGCAATGGTGCATTTTGCTTTCCAGTAATTTTGCATTGCTTCGCTCATGAACAGCTTGATGCCGGCGTCTTCGAAGCGCGGGGTGATCAAGGTGGAGACCGGGTCGTTCAAAGAATAGGTATATTCGGTGCCGAGATGAAAACCGCCGGGCGCATTCACCTCCGCCATGTATTCGAGCATACCGTATTGAAAATTTCGATCGATGAGGCGGCTGCGCAGTTGACCCGGCAGGGTGATGATCACCGCCTCAGGAAATTGCTGCAGAATTGCTTGCACGCACAAGCGGCCTTGATCGCGCGCAGCGGTTTCCAGATCGTATACCGTATGCCGGTCGTAGCGATAGATCGGGTGGCTGACGCTGTAGCGTTGATAGGGATACTCGACATCGATGCAAACCCCGCGGCATCCCAGCGCACGGGCGCTGCGACCGATCGCGCGGTAATGGCTTTCCATTTTCTGAATGAATGCGTCGGAAAACAGGGTGGTGGGAGATGGCCATTCCTCATCCTGGCCGAAACAGACGGTGAGAAAATTTTCACTAACGCCGGCTCGGTTCAGGGCCGTTATATTTTTCCCCGCCGTTTTATACCAGTGCGCATCCTGGGCCGGCTGGCCCTCCAGCCCCAGACACCGCAGCGTGCCGCTGTCCCAAGAACCGATGGAGAAAAAAAAGCCATCATATATTTTCGCTATCTCTTTTGCATGGTCGGTCAGATAACCGTTTGGATACGCGGAATAACCGATCATTTTCAGTTCACCGGCTGTCGCACCCACAACCACGCAGAGAAACAGAAAGAGAAAATTAAGAGATAGCCATCGAAGATTTTTCATATCAACCTCCAGCAAAATTTTTATCGACTGATCGCCAAATGCCCTATGGCTTCTTTATATTCCACAAACCCCATATAGCTCAATTTCGCCGCTGCCCATATCTGTTGTTCCTCCGTCATTCTATTTGGAGTGCGCTGCACTGTGAAGGTTAGAACCGTAGCGCCCCCTGCCGGAAGAGAGAAAGGCTGCTGCCAGGGCGTAAATTCCGCCAGGCTGATAGGATTGACCAACTCCAACCCCCAGGTCTCACAGGGGCCGATCAGGGTGATTCGGCCGGTTATGGTTTGATTAAAGGGATTTTTCAGATGAACGGCGATCTCGTTTTTATCCTGTGCGACATTCCATTCCAGTCGAGCCTCTTGAGCGGCGAGGGGCTCCGCATGTCCGAATGTTTTCGCCGGCATGGCGAGCTCGAGCACATCATAGATCACTCGGCCGTCTTGTTCGATCGAAGCCTTGATGAATCCAGGCGTCTGGCCGGCGTTTTCCGTCACTAGAGTGACCGGGTAGAATCTTTCCCCGTTGGCAGGTACCGAGTAGGGAATAGCTTCAGGCAAAGCTCTAAACTCGGGCGGCGTTTCGATTTTTATCGTTCCCTGCACCGCGCTGTCGATATAGTCGTTGGTCACCGCCACCTGAATTCGGCGAATCAGTTTGGTGGAGTTGTGGCTTCCATCCGCAGCGCCGATGAGACGGACGGAAACCGGAAGATAGCCAGTGGGTGCAGCCCCTTCGTTTTGTTCCCAGTAGCGAACGAAAGCCGGCGCCGCTGCCGCAGGGTGAGCCGGCGCACTTGCGGCCTGGGTGGGAGATAGAGCGATCAGCACGGTTTCGATGGTGTTGGCAGACAGGGGAAGATCAACCGCATAGTTCGTGTACGAAACCGCGCTAGCCTGTCGTTCCATCAAATTGACGCGTTGCGCCTTGAGCAGACGGTGATCGGTCACCAGGCTCACCCGGCCGCTGTCCCCATGGGGTTCATATAACCTGACCACCACCCCTTGGGACGCCTCTGTGGCCTGGGTGCGCTGAAACCCTTCTACGCCTGCGCTCCTCGGTTTAACGGCCGTGATAATCGCTTCTTTACCGGTAACTCTCAAAAAAGACTTGAAGCTTGGCAGCGGGCCCTTGTGCGGTTTTTCCTCTACTGCAATCAACGGATTGTTGAAATCGTAACCATGGCGCACCAGGCCGGCACTGCGCCAATCGCCCCGATGCGGCATCAGGGCATAATCGAACACATGAGTCTTGCGTTCCGGAAAATCGTGGGTCCAATGGAGCAGCGGACCTTGCCAGGGCACGGCATGAAAGAGCCCCAGAATCATGCTGCCCTCGGGTTCTACACAACCCGCTATGTTGCCGCGATTGAGCAGAGCCAGGCCCTGTTGGGGCACGGTAGCTTTTTCAGCGAGCATCACCGCTGCGGCGGGCAAAAGGATATCATGGTTTTTCCGCAGTTGTTGGATGATCTGCGTGACGCCTTTTTCCGTGTTCGCTTCGTCCGCTCCGACGATCAGCAACACGGGGAGTTTGAACCAAGCCTCAGGCAGCGCCGTATCGTGGCATAGCGCATAGGCGTACCCGTTTTGACGGATCTCTTGCTGCAGGCGCCGAAGGTCGACGGCGGGCAGACGCTTTAACAGCTTTTCACTGTAGTGATTCTGACCCAGCGCGCCGATGGAAAAACTGAAGCGCCGATATTGGATGTCATAATCCCTTTGTACGCGGTCATAGCCCGGGGTCGCCGTAACGCCTTTTTGCGCCAGCATCCTCTGCAGTTCAAAGCCGGCCTGACGCAGCCGTTTGTTTCGCGGCGTGATGATTTCCACCGGGCCAAGCGCAATGGCCAGCGAATCGCCGCAGCGTACGGTCACCGAATGACCGAAATCCATCCATTGGTAGCAGGAATTCATCGCATGATGGGACGTCCATTCACGATTAGTGCTGTGATAGGTCAGATATTCCTTGCCCGGGAAATAGCTCTTGACCGCAAACCGATCTTCCAGTACCGGGACATTGCCCTGCAGAAGCGTAGGAAACCCGATACAGTAAAAATCCCGGTCGCTGTGTTTTTCTTTCTCCGGGATGTTTCCGCCTTGCAATCCCTCATAGTCCACCAGACAGGTGCGGAAATCAATGCGCTCCAGTTCGTTGTACAGGGTAATTTCTTGAATCCGTTTCCGCAGCCGTGGCATCGGACCTTCCACGCGAATTCGTTTGAACAGGGCGTTCTCAAACACCTCCACCTGGGCTTGCGTGTCCTTGGAGAAATATTTTTCTCCGGTGGTAAGGAACCGCCAGGCGGGCTCGAATCCACTGCCCTCCTTCAGCAAAATGACTTCGTTGCCAGGATGGCCGTTCTCAGTATTAATGAGCTCGTTGCCCGTCCGCTTATCCACCAGACTGACGATGCCGCCGCCCATTTTTTCATCCACAGTCAGGCGGTAGAAATCGTTTTCAATGGACCGCACATCGGTTTTTCTCTGCCAAACAACAGGTGGTGGAGTGGCAGAGGGCTTCACCCAAAAGGTCTGGTACCCGATCGAGGGAACCTCCTTCGCCATAAACAACACTTGCGCCGAGGTAATGCCGTCATCGGTCTGCTGCAGTTTCTCCACCACGCAGTGCATGGCGCAGCCATTGGCATCGATAATTTCAAAACCAGCCACCGCCGGGCTAAAAGTCAACCTGGCGCGTACCACGTCGCTGCGCGTCCAGTTGAGCGGATTGAACACGACGAGACTGGAGAGATGATCCGGCGTCTCGGTCTGCACCCGTGCTGCGATGTAATGCAAAGCGTCCTTCAGAACCTGGGCGGACAACTCCAGCGCTTCATGATAGCCGGCCATCAGGTCGAGAAAGGGGACATCTGCTCCGCAACCGGTGATGGCGTCGTGGTGCTGTCCAAAGAGCACCTGACGCCAGGCTTTGTCCATTTCGGCCGCTGGATAAGGGGAGCCGAGAAGATCGGCCATGGTGGCGAATTTCTCTGCAGAAACCAGCGTGTTTTCACACAGACGGTTGCCCATTTTCAGATCGAAGCGTGAAAGCTCGCAGCCCTCATTGTATTGGGATTCGTCTCGCGATAGTTCAGGGATATCCAGTTCTGTCTGTTTGTCTTGTTCGAGTATGCTGCTAAAATACTCCGCCTGACCATTCGCGGAAAAGTGCACTGGTGGAAGGTATTGTTTGAACTCTTTGCTCCGTCCGATCATCCAGGCGGTCGGCGGTTTTTCATCGTTGGCTTCCAGGATCAGCTCTGAGGCGATGCCGGGTATCTGCTGTTGCTGAGCTTTGAGCATGGAGGCCGCTTTTTTCCTGGCGCTTTGCGAAAGATCATAGGAAGAGCCTCTCCAATCAAATCCATAATTGACTTTGCGCGTGAGCAACTTACTGCCGTCAGGCGCAACCGCCCAATATAAATCCGGCACATCCGGAACCCGCACCTCCGGTTCGCGATAGTTGGACCGCGTAAAGGCTGTTCCGATAAATTCTGATTTCGCCAAAATCTGCGGCAGTTGAATGATATGGCCGAAAACATCCCAGGGGGCATAGGCCCGGGGATAATCTCCGAGCACCCGTTCATGGAACAACCGGCCGTAAAGAATGTTGCGGATCAGCGCCTCTCCTGAGATGGTGGTCTCGTTGGGCTGATTGTAGCTGCCGCCTGTGGCGATGCGCCCTTGTTGCACCATGCGGCGGATCAGGGCTCGATCGCCGGGAAACGCATCATAATAGGGTTTGAGATAGGGGATTTCGTGCAAAAAAATCTCATAGCTGGAATCAACCTCCATGGCGCGCAGATTCTGATCCACATTGGAAAAGCTTTTTGCTTGGAAACCGGCTTGGCTGTCGACCCAAACCGGGTCGACATGAAATCCCGGCACCAGGTAGACTTGACCATTGACGATCGGTTGGCGTGTTTCGAAAATCTTGAAGGTCTTTTGCGCCGCCCCATGTTGTACGATGACCTGCGCTTGTATGGTCTTTTTCAAATCTTCAATGCCGGTCACCGCCTCTATTTCCAGCCAGATCATGCGCCGCGGTTCGATAAAGCGTTTGGTTTCACGCATGAATAAAGCCCCTTGGGGGCTTTTAAGCAACAGGGAGACCGGACCGATAGTCTCATCGCTCATATTAAAAGCTGGAACGCTGATGAGATCCGCCACTTGTCCTGTTTCGGTTTTTCTCTGAGTAGGACTCAGACAGGGGGAGAGCACCCACAACCGCTCATCAATTTTAATCAAAGCCTCCAGTCGGGCGTAGAGAAACCAACCGCCGCCCTCCTGATCCACCTTGGCCAGCAAAAGGTTTTTACCCTGATTCAAGGACACCTGAATATGGTCCGCGTCCGGACCGCTGGAGCGCGGCAGAGCATAATAATGAATCGGCCGACCGTTCAGCCAAATTTTAATGCGGTCGTTGCTGCCGACCTTGAGGATCGCGTAGGTGGGTTGCGCGCACTGCAGCACGGCTGCGGCATAGGCGATATTTTTTTGGTTGGGCGACAGGCAGCGGCCCAGGTCCAGTTTGCCCGAGGAGTCTGCCTGAACAGGGCGCCAGATGGCGGCTCCGCCGACCGCTGCGCTGCTGCGATGGGAAAGCCCGGCTTGTGGGATGATGCTGGATTCGCCTCCGTGTTCGCTGAGAAAATCGCTGTCGATGGTCTCGCCTTTTTCATTTGGAAACGGGCCGCAGACCAGCCAGTCGGTGATGAAAGCATTGGAACGGAACGGCGTGACCGCATCGGCGGCCGGCCACACGGTGTGCGTCAACGAAAACAGCACGGCAGTGGATAACAGTATTTTTATGTTGTTCATAACACTCCTTGACATCCAAGTTCTGATCTATGTCTTATTTTTCTTCTACCAGAATCTTCCAGTCCGAGAACTCGACCGTGTAGGGCTTTTGGTCGGGTGACCCGGCCGCCAGCCCCAGATCGAGGGCCTGATGCAGGCCCGGTATATCGCCGCTTCGGCGCTGAACGATCCAGTTTTTGCCATCCACACTCACAGCGCCGGTGAAGCGATCGCCGTGTCGTTCCAACTTGATCCAAAACGGGGGAGAGGCTTTTTCCGGCAGATTTTCACTGGAGGCTTTGTGCATGCAGCCGTCGCCGAATTCATCGTATTGAATGCCGGCTCGGCCGGGTGTGGCGAACATAAGAACCGATCCTTTGCTGCCCCGCTCGACATCGAAGCTTTGGCTGAGATCGTTGCGGACGAACAAACCTGCTCGAAACCACTCATTGGTGCGATCGCCGAAAGCGGTGATCCGAACGCTTGCGATAAAATCTCCTTTGATTTCTTTTAAATAGGCGGCCGCATAGGCATCCTCTGCATGATAAAAATCCCACCCGCATGCGGTGATCGCATATTGATTTTCTCTCTGGCGGATCACGACCTGTGCCGGTCTGGCCTTGGGTGAGATATATCGGTGCAGTTTTTGTCGGGTGATATCCACCTCTTTACATTTCAAGACCGTCACGGTGCGTGTTTCGCTGTTGCCGATGCGAAGGGTGTGCTGACCGGGTTTCGGCGTAAATGCAAAGACGACCGGTTGGGATTCACCGGCGCCCAGATGCACTGTTTTGCTTTCCATTTCGTTGCCATTGACGTAGAGGGAGGGCATTATCGGACGAGCAGCGGCGGTAAGGTTGGTGACTTTGGCGCTGATTTGCATCAATTGGCCGGCGAGCACGCGTTCATCGGAAAGGTGCAGGTCTTCAAAGAGAAAATCCGGTTTGGTTCCAGAAACCGTCACCGCACTGACCGGACAGTCTCCAATGCCAATCTGTTGAAGGCCGGGCTCTGTCAACCTAAAATCGAAAGTGATCTTTCGCTGAGTGTGACGGATGACCGGAAACAGTTTGACCGCCGCTGCCTTGCGATTGGCATACAACGTAACCGGTCCAACTCCCGAACTGCCGTTGTTGTAGACATCTGCGCTCACTCGGAGTAGGGAGCCGGCTTCGATCACCCGCGGCGCCGGCTGATCCCGCAATGTGAGCTGCAGATTTGAGCAGGAAAAATCCGGGGCGCCCTCGATGAACCGTTCCGGCGCCTTTTCAGGCGCTTCGATGGTGAAATTATTCTGGTACACATTGTCGCTCAGGTAGGTGCCGCAGGTCTTCATGGCGCCCTGTTCGAGATCATAATACAGGTTGTTCTCCACTGTCCAGCCGCTGGACATGTTGTCGAACCAAAAGGCGACGTTGTCGCTGAAAAATCCGCGCTCTACGCCATGAATGAGGTTATGCCGCACAACCGAGTTGAAAGTCATGCCATTGACCACGATGACGCCGGCGTCGTCCGCATCGGTCTGCACGTCGTCAAAATGATTGTATTCGATGCGGAATCCACCGCTCAGATTGCCTTCCAATCCACCGCCGCCGCAGACCAGGGTGTAGGGTCTTCCCGATCGAGTGAAATAGTTATGTGCAATGGTGGTCCGAAGGGTGTTAAAAGCGCTCAGGGTGATGCCTCCGCCCTGGCCGCAATTGGAAAGGATGTTATGGGTGATCTGCGTCTCATGATTCACCTGTACCAATCGGCTGTTTTTGAGATCGCTGACGCCGAAGACGGCCAAAGCCCCTTGTTCCAATCCGTCGAAGCGGTTGCCGAAAACCCGCGTCTGCTGGCATCCCCATCCGATGTTCATGCCCACGCCGCCGCACGCGCGCAGCTCTGAATCCGCCAGTTCACAACCGTGGCAATATTCAAAGGTGATTGCTACGCAACCGGGTGTGGCTTCATAATAGTGCGGGTAAGTGCGAAAAGTTTCCTTAGCCCCCTCAAAAATTAAACCGTAAAAGCGCAGGTTGCGCACTGGTCTGTTTTCATCGCCTTTGACCTGCAGCAACTGCGTAAGCTGCGGAACCGAGACCTGCGCCTGGTTGGGATCGGCGATTCCAGCCATAGGGATATAGGAGATGGTTTTATGGTTTGGATCATAAAACCACTCGCCGGGCGCATCCAGCAGCTCTTTGATGTTTTCCACAAAATAACGCGGCGGAACTACCAACAAACCCTCGTAGCCGTTGGGTCCCTCCTCAGGCGCGGCGAGGGCGGCTAGATGGTTTTTTTCGTCGACGTGCCGGATCGCATTGTAAGCCGTGCGCCAGCGGAGAAGAATAACTATGCGATTACGCTCCATGTTCGGCCACGCTTTTATCTCACCCGGTTTGAAGGGTATTTCGCTGGTGGAGCGGGGCGTCCCGGCTAGAGTGTAATAACCCTGATTAGGTGTTCTGGCCAGAATCTGCAGCCGGCCGTCGGCGATCAACGCGGAGGGTTCTCCGCCCGTAAAGGGCGCTATCCAGACACGGCCCTTTTGTATAAACGTCTTAACCGGTGTTGCGCCGGAGAGGACCGGCTTTTCTCCCGGATAGGCGGCATAGGTCACATAATGGTCGCGCAGGTGATGGTGTTCAAACGCTCCAGACGGTAGGTTGGTTTCGACCCGTTCCCCGCCATCCTCGGCTGTAAAGATCAGCGGCGCGGACAGCGGATAAACGCCCTGGCGGATGAACACAACGATGTCTTTACCCTTACCAAAGGGATAGCCGGTTCCGACATAACGATCGTCGATGGCTTTTTCTTTGGGGAGATAGGCTTTCGCCTTCAGGCTGCGAACGGCCTGTTGAGCTCGTTGCAGCGTGGCGAACGGACCATCGTTTTTCGTTTCATTGGGGGCGGCCAAAGTTCCGGACCACTCGTCATTGCCCTCGGGGGAGACGAAAAAATCGGCTTTGACGGATTCGGCGTTGAACGGCTGCCAAGGCTCACTGCGCAATAATTTTCCATCGCGCTGCTGGCCCGTCGCACCATTCATCCACACTGTGATGCCGATGATGGAAGCAAATAGTATTTTTTTCATAGGGTCCTTATTTTGTTGACTGTGAATGGAGCAGCGGCTATCGCGCAGACCACGCCAAAGCGGATTCGGTCAGTCCCGCGCTCTACAATCCCCACCCCTGGTTATCATACACGGACCAGCTGTCACGAAATGAATGATTATCATGTCCGGCGGCTGCGTTTCTTGACCAGATGGGAAAACAGGCGTCGAGATTGGAGGTCTGCAGAAAGCGGCTGATCCCTTCGCCTCGATTGAGCATGGGCACTATCCACCGCTCCGGTCTCAGAACAGCGTAATTGTTGGATTCATACAGCTCGATGCCGTCCACGCCGGCCTGCAACAGCCCCAGGGCACGCCGATAAATGACCTGAACATTCCACCAAGTGTTGCCGTTGATGCCCCCATACACTTCGATGCCGTGTCGTTCGGCCAGCTCTACATACGGCGTTATATCATGGCTGCCGGCGCCCTGACTGTCTTCCAGAGGATCAAGCTGCAGCCGCGCGACCAGTTTTTCGCGGCACCAAGTTTCGACATCCAATCCTTGCGCCCTATTTACGAAAAATCCTTTGCACGGAACGCGAATGGAGACCGGGATCGGGCTGCCGCTTTTACGGCGGATCGGCTCGAGTCGATCATGCAGTTCCCGCAGAGTCTGGGTGAAAAAATCCGCGCGCCAGCGGATCCATTTTTCGTATTCCGCCATTTGCGCGGCCGCGTCGATGTCCCTCGCCTGGAGGCCGGTCAGTTTTTCGTACGCGCTGACCAGATCCGGCTCATAGCCCAGCATCGGCGGTTGACGACAGGCGCCGATCAGCAGGCCATCCGGATTTTTAGCAGCCACTTCACAGAAAATGTCCACTCGCTCTTTTCGTACCTCGGGAAAAAAATAACTGACCTCGCCTTGACAGGGTCCGTAGGCGTTCTTGCGCCATCTGCGCCATTCTGGGTGTGCTTTGAACCATTTGGAAGCGCCAATGCCCTCATCATAAAATTCACCATAGTGCCGGTTCATGGTTAGCCAGGGGATGATCTTTATACCCGCCCGCTCTCGCTGTTCAAGTACATAGGACAGCTGGTCCTGTCTGGCGATGATCCAGGCCTGGACCTCCAGATCGGCACGAGCGGATTGATCGACCATTCGCTCCGGCGGCACGCTGGGGAAGAGCGAGGCATTCGGCAGCTCGCTATGATAGAGAAGGCAGCTTCGCCCCAGCGCCCAATTGATGGATCGAATCCCCAGCTCTGCATGACCGCGCAGCAACGCGTCAAATTGATCCTGCGCCGGCCTGCCGCCGGCACTGTGAAAGATCGGCGGCGGGCAAAAATAATCTCCCCAATCGACGACGCCGATGAGCGGTATTGCGGGCTGGCTGAGCGTGGTCAGCAGTTTTTCCGCTGATGCCTTCATGATCGGCACAAAGCGTAATTCCCTGAGCCCGGAACCAGGGACAGCGGCAGCATAGATGGCCATCTCTTCATCGGTCAGGTTCATCGCTGTGATAAACGAGCTTTCGGATCCAATTCCTCTGGGAACGCCGTTTTTGCCGGCGCGAACATAAGCATAGCCACGGACCGTCCGGGCAAACATAGCATACCAACCCTGAAGACCCGGCCGCAGCACAACCGGCGGCTCTTGCCAATCCCCGGAGGGATTGATCAGGCAAGTTCCGCTCGAGTCCGGCTGCAGATGCCAGCGGCTGTTTTTCGGCAGCCCCTCTGACCATTGTCGAACCGCTCTCGCAAAATCCTTTACCACCAGCTCGGGTCGCGCACGATCTCTGTCCAAGGCCCACGGTGCATACGGGGAGATTCGAATCTGACCGTCCTTTTTCTGACGACGATAGATTAGACTTGGCCCTTCATGATCGTTGCAACCTACAACCTGCGGTGCAAAGGTTATCCGATATTCTCCTTGCTTCCAGCGGGCTGCTTTTAACTTTAAACGCTGAGGACGAGCGGTTGCGGTGATGCGTTTGTTCAATAGCGATTGGGGTTCATTTAGATTTTCCACCTTGAGCAGGCCAGGGAGCTGAGCGGCATGGCCTGCTGCTAGTTGGTAACAAATAACCACCGAATCTTGATTTTCTAAAATCTTTTTTTCAAGCCACATCAACACCGGCGGATCCATAGGGTGATGTACAGTAAAGGATTCCCATCCTAGGTGAACTTTTTCATGATCGTCGCCGAACTGAAGGACCTCGTGGAGATTGTCGGCCGAGATGGTTTGCAGGAACCTTTGCTCTTCCACCAACGTGTTGCTGTCGAGCTCGCGGATGGTGATTTTGAATCGACAGCCTTGGCGATAAACCACCCCTGCCCGATAATCAAAAACGGCCGGAACAGCAAATAAGCCAAGGTCCATGGCAGCGGCCGCTGCGGGAACCAACATCGCACGCTGACGATCTGACCGGCCGTTGGGAAGGATCCGGGTTAACTCGGCAAGATAGCGTCCCTGTTTCGTTTCGATGGGTTTAATTGTGAGCATATTCGGCTGTCCGGCGGTGACGGCATAGTCTTTCTGCTCCTGCGTGCAACGCTGATCATTGATGAAAAATTCGAAACGGCGACTGATCCCGGTGCTTGGCGTCGGTTCATCGCTTCGATTAAAGGCCATCAGGTCGCCTTTTTTCGCAGCTGCGACCCGCTGATCGGACAGCGGTCCGCGCACGGCTTCCGTCACCTGCTGAATCGGAAGGTTTTTTTCGTCTGTCACTCTTAGCCGCAAAGCCCAACCACCGCCACTCTGATCGACTTTGACAAGCAGAGGATTTTCCCCTCGCCGAAGATCGACGATCACACGATCCTCCTCCGAGTCGACGGTGCGGCCGACATGATGATCATGCACTCTGACCGCATTCAGCCAAACACGAACTCCATCATTGCTTTGAATGTGCAGCACGGCTTTTTGCTCGAGGTCCGATCTTAAACGGCAATATGCGTAACAAACTCCGGCAGTTTGATGATCGATGCTAAGGATGCGCAGATAATCGAGCAGGCCCGTTGAATCACTGCAGGTGGTTTTCCATTCCACCTGCTTGCCCGATTCATAGCTCACCTTATCTCCTTCCCTGGGTACGACGTTGGTTTCACCGCCGCTGGGCGCAAGCCAATCTGTGAAATAGCCGAAGCAAGCGGGCGTATGATGGTAGACGTCGATATTAGGAAATCTGCCCGCGACGGTCCAGAGCGGAATGGTCCCGTTCGGGCGAAGGGTGCAGGTTTGCCAGCGCAGCCGGTGCAGCGTTGATTCAATCAGCGGCTGCAGCGCGGCATACCCGCGCGCGTTCAACTGCCTGCCATTGGCAAAGAGGGTTTCGTTCCTGAAACCCTGATCATCTGCAAGCGGGCTGAGACAATCGATGTAAAGGTAACCGTTTTCCGTGCACAGCTTGTTAATTTGTCCGTTCAAGGCAGCAATCTTTTCAGCGCAGACGGCTGTCTGATCCCCCCCGGCACGGCGTGGCGGAACGCTTGAGCCTAGTGCTACGGCAATAGCGCTGCCTTTTGCCAGCCGGGCGATGCGCGCCAGGTGGGATAGGATGTCCGTAACGGACATTTTTGTCAAGTCATCGAGATAATCAGCAAAGATAAACACCACGTCCGGCTTTAGAGCCACCGCATCCTGATGAAAGCGCATACGCAGCTGTCGTATCGTTTCTGTCTCCAGCCCACGGTTGATCGCCTGATAATCAGGAAACAGTGCGGTCACCTTCCATCGGGCAACCAAAGAGGAGCCGATAAAGACCAACCGATTTTTCAGCGGCGCTGCTGTTCTGAGCGCGCCATTCTCGCATTCATAGTGTGCAAGGTTTTCAGCCAAGGCAGCCTTTTGCCGGGCAATGCGGCTCAGGACAGTCGGTTTCACTGCGTCAAGTTGGCGTCTGGTTGCTCCGAAGGCCTTTAATAGAGTCTCGGCCATGAGCCAATTTCCCCTGGCCAGCATATGCGCACCATCACTGGTCAGCACGCCGCTCAAAGCCATGCCCGGTTTTTGTATCGGCGACAAGACCCGGCGAAACGCGCGGTCCATATCTACCAATACGCACTGGTGGCGCTGTGCCAGACCGCGCAGCACGTCGTTGTAAAAGACCAACTTGATATTTTCCGCCGAGGAAAGATCCTCCTTCACCACGGTGGTGGTGAACAAAGCGACCTGACTGCCTTGCGCTTTCAACCGAAGGATGATCTCTTCCACTTTAGTCTGAAAAATTGCAGCCGGCAAGCCCGTTTCACCCGGCAATAACGGCAGCCCGGCCGGGGTTTTGCCGACATCGTTGACGCCGACGCTGACCGTCACCCAGTCTGGTTTGAAGCGCAATACATCGCGCTCTAGACGTTCCAGCATGTCGATACAGGTATCGCCCCCTTTGCCCGCATTGGCCACATAGATGTTTTTTTCCGGGTAAAGCTGCTCGAGCATCACGCGCGTCAGATTCACGTAACCATCCGGATCTTCTCCTTCAGTGATGCTGTCGCCCAACATGATGATTTGCTGTTGATCATGCAGCAGTGCTTGACTGCTGCAGAGCCTGAGAAAGCCGAACAGAAGGAGAGCGAGCAGGGCGTGGCAATGTCTCACAAAGCATGCTCCTGAAAGGGGATCTGCAGTTTTTCTTTCATGGCCGATGGTATTTCGGCGATATATACATGCGGCACGCCGGTGCGGTTAGAGTTGAAGAGGACATATTTGGCGTCCGGGCTCACCGAGGGGTGCGGGTGCGTCCATTGTGCGTGGCCGTTATCGCTGTTGGAGCGAGCCAATCGACAAAATCGACCGGTGGCGACGCACAGGAGGTAGAGGCCGTCATCCGGATTGCTCGAGTCGGAGACAATCCACTGGCCGGACGGGTCGCAGCCCGGGTGCCAGAAATTGGGAGGACCAGCTGCCAGCAAAGTGGGTTTGCGGTCGCCCGGCGCCGCCACCAGAATGGCGCGGGTTGCTTCGCGTAAGGCGGAATAGAGCTTGCCGCTGGGTCCGAGCCAGGCCTCATGGCCATTTTCATCGCGAATTGGAAAAGCGAGCTCTTCACGGCCCTCCTCATCCGTAGCGAACAGGCTGTAACCCTGACTGTTTTTTTCTCCGATATAATGAAACAGCCGACCCTGCCCAGGTTCGATCTGCAGATGCGAAATATAGTTGAAAGCTTTTGGAACGAGGTGAACGCGTCGGGTGCGGGTATCCAGCCAGCCGATGCCTGGTTTTCCGTCTTTGCGTTGAAGATCAAAGCAGTATCGGCGGCCGTCGTCGGTAAAGCTGCCGATGCCGCCTGTCGGCTGGCCCTCTTTGACTTGAGCGATTTGGCTTTCCTTCAAGGATAACAGGTCCAGCGTGTAGATGGTGTCGCCGCTGGTGAAATAGACCAGCCCACCGTCCGGACAGAGGGCGACGTTGCTGAGGGATTTGCCATCGGTCATCTGCACCATGTCGGTTCCATCCACCTTCATGCGGTAGAGATCGAACACGCCGCCCCGTTTAGGCTGGGTCATGGACCAAAACAGAAACATAGAGGCATCCGGGGTCCAGCAGCGGCTATGAAAGTAGAGATTCATATGTACCGTGGGAAAGGAGGTCGCCTGCATGATGCGAACGCCGGTTTCCGCGTCATTGAAAAAGCGCCGTTCGCAACCATGGTTTTTAGCCCAGCCGGGAACAGCGGCGAATAAAGCGGAGAGGGTGGAGGAGCGTAAAAAATTTCTTCTGGAGGTTGGGTGTATCATAGACACCTCGTTGAGGATAAGAGGTCCTGTGGTATCTGGCACGCGTGAATGGAAAGAGGGCAGCGAGGGATTCGCTGCCCTCTTGGTAACGCCAACCGCTTATTTTCGATTAGGAAAATTTTCCTTATTTGGCCAGAAGCATTTTTTTCACATTGCTGAAATGGCTGGCCTGCATTTTGCAGAAATAGACGCCGCTGGGCATGGTAACGCCGTGATCATTTCTGCCGTCCCAGCTGACCTGATAGGTGCCGGCAGATTTGAACTGATTCACCAGCGAACGAACACGCTCACCTAGAGCGTTAAACACCTCGACGGTCACATGATTGGAAACCGGCAAGGAGTAGCTGATCGTGGTGGTCGGGTTGAACGGATTGGGATAAGCATTGCCAAGTTCATAGGCCAGGGGCATGATGTTGGCATTGCCCTCGACATCGGTTACGCCGCTGCCTTCGTTCAGGGTGAAAACGATTTCGTCAACGCAATAGTCCGCGACACCGATGCTGCCGCCGGCCGGCCAGGTGTAGTTGCCTTTGTCCGCGCCGCCGCCGTCGCCCGAATCCAGAGCCAACCATCTCATGTTGGAGAGATCCAACCATTCGCCATAATAATGGCCGCCTTCTACATGGCCACCCCAGCTATAAGGCACCACCGCCTGCAGATCAGCCGGATTGGTCGTTTTAATAAACGCCCAGGGAATGGAGACAAACTGCCATTCGCCGTTCCAGGGGGTCAGGGAGGCGGCATATGGATAACCGAAGGCATCCATACGCACTATGGTTTCACCTTGAATGCAGATATAGGCGCCGTAAACATCTTTGCCGTCCACCGGGCTGTTTTTGCTGCGGGTGCGCAACCACAATGGATATTGACAGCCTTTGGGACCTTTGATCCAGAAGGTAATGCGCTCTGTGCCAGAGGCGTCGAGGTAGTTGGTGTAACCAGGGGTGTCATCGCGCTGAATATCGATCCAGAGACGGGGATTGGGCATACCGACCATGTGTATTTTGATGCCATAGGGACCGACAGCAGCCGCTTCTTTCGTGGCCCACATCTGAGCGCTGTCAGGAGGCGTCACGCTGGTCATGATGTCATTGTTCATGCCGATCCGGGCAACAATACCGTTGGTATGGGGACGGGATTTGCTCTGTCCGAGATAATTGGCCGCCGCGTTGGGTCCAACCGGATTGTCGCCGTAGAAACGAGGGGGATTGTCATTGCTATAGATCTTGATTTCTGTAACGCCGGCGAAAACAGAAAGGGCTAACGCCAGGCAGAGTAACATTGATAACGTCGCTTTCTTCATGATAAACTCCTCTTGGTTTTAACTGACTTTTGTGTGTTGTTTGCCTAGTGCTGTCGAATTCCTGTGGGCAGTGCACCTCCTTTTTTTTGAGTGTAATGGGATGATTGAAGAGTCAAGTTAGGGCTTCACCTCCTTTTTTAGTGGGACGACTGATTGCTAAATGATCTACTACGAGTGCGCCATATAAAAAATCCCCTCAGATTCAGCAGAGCTCTACGAACTTATCTCAGTATCACCAACCGGCCGAGCGCCTGGCTGGTCCGCATTCTGGATGGGAAAAATTCGGATTCCCGTTCGCGAGCGGTGATCTTGAAAAGATAGACGCCGTTGGCCAGGACATCACCATCCTGGTCTGTGCAATCCCAACCATCCTGCGGGACTCTGTTAAATCCTGCCGCCGCCTCATCGGTGAAAGTTCGCACCAGCCGTCCCGTTATGGTGTAGACTTTGATGGTTACCTGCGCATCATGCGTCATGGTGAAAGTAAAAAAAGTATTCCGTGCGACCGGATTTGGATAATTCAACGGTTCCCGCAGGGCAAATTCGGCAGGAACCACCTGCAGGAGATACTCTACCGAGGTAAGGTTCAGAGCGTTATCCCATACAGTGAAAACCAGGCTGTGCGGCCCAGCGGTCAGTCGGTCGAATGAGAAAGATAGCATTCCACTTTTAGCATCCGCTGCATCCGGGATAAATTGTGAGGTGACATCCCATAAACTGTCTGCGCTTCGATCGAGTTGCAAAATCATTCTATAATCAGCTGCAGCTTTGTGCTGGACGCCGCTCTCGGCATCTTTCAGCGAAAAGGACATCTGAACCGTTGGTTCAATTTGAATGGTCTCAGCCGTGGTTACCTCTACGTCGTTCACCAGCAAGCGGATCTCCGGACCTGTCGAATCCTTGTGGAAGCTTGGCTCCAGGGTGTCGGGGGCTACTAGGAGCGGTTGGAGATATCCAGAGGCCGTGCGGGGTCGTTCCCCCTTCTCCCAGGCAAAGAGGACCATCCGGCCGTTCATTCCACCGCTGGTAGAATCGCTTTGCATCTGGAAACGGTGGTCGATTAGGCCGTTTACCACCGGCGCTGTGTCTTCGTAGAGAACCCGGCCGGCCAAGCTGTAGGTGTGGGCGGTGGCATAGCGTGGATACACGTTCTCATAAATTTTGACCTGTATAGACCCGGAGAAATCATCCGCCGGCTGACCAGCGTCCAATACCCGGCCTTTAAGAAGAACGTTTTTACGCAGGGACAGCGTATCCGGCGCTATGCGGCAGTCTACAGACAGCCTGGGGAGCGCCAATCGCTGGGCTGGATCGCCAAAGAGAACCAGCAGTTCACGATGATCGGGATAGCGTGAACGCAGTTTGGCGCTTGCCAGGGCTTGACCGATGCTTGGGGCTTCTGTCGAACCAGTGGAAAAAACGGTGTGGAAAAAATCCTGGTTAATGGCGGAGGTGATATTATGGGCGTTCCAGCGCGTGGCGGCGATGACTGCCAAACAGCCGCCGTCGCGATGCAGCAGCAGTTCTTCGGCCAGGCTTTTTTTACGATCATAATCAAACTGCCCCGCCGCGCAGGTCCCGGCAAAAAACAGCGGCAGCCGCTCCTGGTTTTTCACTGCGCCGATATCGTCTGGGCTGTTAAACAGACCTTCATGAGTCAACACCTCCAGATTGCCGTGGCCGAGAAAATTGACGTATAGGCAACCGCGATTGAACTTTTCGAACAGGTCGCGCCTGGCATCCGGCTTGACGCCGAAAACATCCCGTTTATATTCAGAAAGATAAACCTTGTGCACATCAAAAGGATGCGCGATCGAATCAGCCGCCATGTTTTCGCTGTCGAGGCTGAAGACATAATCCGTATATGTATGAGAGGGGGAAAAATCATCATCCGCGACAAACAGCAGATTGTTTTGCCAAGGTCCGGGCTGCAGCGCAGTATCATAGTTAATAATTTTTTGCACCACGGTGGCGAGTTCTTCCTGGTTCTGGGCCGGCAGCCGACCGATGAACATGGCGGGAATATGCTCGCTCTCCAGGCAGACAAACCAGTCGTCGGTGGCGATGCCCTGATCCTGGTAGGTGGGGATCAGAGTGGGCGGGGAGGCGCCGCCGTTGTTGTTGATGTCGAAACAGGCGTCGCCCACCAGCAGGACATAGGCGGGCGCCACCTCCCAATGGCGATAGGCGTATCTGAGAAAATTACGCAGCGCGGTCGGGTCCACCATGCCTGCTGAAAATTCGTCATAGATCTCTTCCATGGTTACGGTCATTACCCTCGGTTGTTGGCCGGAATGCGGCCAGAAATGGCTATCTCTGCGATGCTGCGCCAGCCGCTCTAACGTCGGTCCGGTAAGAGAGGTTGATGCGATGATGAGATAATCGGCTGCATGGGTGCTCGACCGCAGACGGGGAAGAAAGCGCGGAGTGAGCCCTATTTCTTCAACCGGTTTGATCCGCTCGGCGGCTATGGCGAGATAGTGTTTCTCACCCGCGCCTGCGGCGGTGAAATCGATGAAAGTCGCATTGGAATCAGCGACCTCTACTCGAAGGCATCGCACAGCATAGGGATCGGTGATGTCGAAAACGACCGCTCCGGTGGGAGCTTGGCTTATCTGATAGCGATAGGCGCCGGCTTGGGGTTCAGACCAAAATTCTAGCGTGCCGGACCGCAGTGTGAGCGCTTGACGGTATTCCATTTCCAGCCAATCGAAATACACTTCATCCTTTTGACCTGAAGCGGAAAGTTGTACAATCTGTAATTGATTGCTGTTTGGCAACCAGGGCATTACGCCTCGCCAATCAAACGTTTTCGCCAGCGCATAATAAACATCCGCACGTCCTAGCAGCTGCTTATTTAGATAGATGGACAGAGTGTGGGGGTGCTCTGACGCTCCCTGAAAATGGAGCCGGAGTCTGGCGCTGTCCAAAACCGCCAGGTTGGGCGCTGACAGCGCATAGTGACCGGCGCTGTTTCCATTGAACCAGTCCCAGTACCACCGATATCCGGATTTGGCGTTATTGAGGATTTCCTCTTCCATGAATATACGGCCGATGCCTGTCTGTACCAGCATCGGATTCAACGCATCCGGCGGTTCGGAGGGGTGCACTTCCATGGCCTTTCGTTCCTGATGGCCGGTGTTCAGCCAGTAGATGTGTTTCTTAGTGTAGCGATTCAGGTAATGAAGCGGCGGCTGGTTTGATTCTGCCGGCTCCCAGCCGGAGACCGACTGACCATAAAACAACAGAAAATCCAATCGGCCGAATAGGCCGTCGTTGTTGTGATCATGAAAATAGCTTGCCACTTGGCGCAGGGAAGGTTCAGCTGCAGAGAGATCCGTTTCCAGTTCCCGTCCGCCAGCGGTATAGATTCCTGTTTGTGCGATATTCAGCGAGGTGGAATCAAAGCCGAGTTTTTGCAGATGTGCATACTCAATTCGATAGATTCCCTGCTGAGTGACGGCAAAGGAGTGCCAAGGGCCGCTGAGCGCCGTGGAGGGCGTGGGCTGCTTTTTGGCAGAAGAAAGAATCCACGTGCGCGCCTGCTGATAGTTGACAATGTGTTTCTGCAACAGGTTGGTCCATGCCGGCTCCGAGGCAGTTGAACCGGGCGCGCTCGTGGACCCTGGGCGCGCGCTGGGAGTAATGTCGAATCGTATCACCATTTTTTTTATGATCCGCCATTGCTGCTTCTGCGCATGATACTGGACCGGATAAAGAGAGACCGGCGCCACTTGCATTCGACCCAGTTGAACCAAATTCTCGATATGACAGATGGATGCAGGAAAATAACCGTTCTGTCCCGTTCTATCCGGATCAGGCTGGGACAAAGGTACAGAGCTTTGCAGCGGCGTCGCTCGCCTTGCATCTGTAAGGGCGTGTCCGTCCAGGTCGCTGAATTCGAGACTCTGAACAACCGCCGAAAGTCGACCGTACTCCGGCACAGCGGCATACAAGGACCGATAGGGCACTTTAGGTTTGCCGGTTTCATACACGGTGCCGCACCGCTGTACTTTGATGCGCTGGCCTGGTTCGGCGCGCAGGGTGTCAAGCAGGATTTGCACGCCTGCCGGCCTGTATTCGATCAGAAAAGAACTCTCGTTCAGTTTTGTATACTGAATGTCGTTGTCGGTGCAGAGCGCAGCCCCGCTCTGTACTGCAGAAAAGGCTAATAAAGTATAGATCGCGTTTGCGCCGTAAACGCGTATACTTTTTTTAATCACTGCGGCGCACTCTCCTCTGTGCTGGTGCGGACGACCACAAATTTCCCGGTTTTATTGCCGATGTCGCTCTCGATGGCATAGAGATATACACCGGTGTAGATCAGCTGATTGTATTCCGTGACTTGATTCCACGCCTCTTCCGACGTCCCGTCGGTGTGGTGGATGGTTTTCACCAGATCTCCGCTCATGGTGTAGATTTTAATCGTGCAAACCGGCGGAATGTTGATGAACAGAAGTTTGTTGGGTTCACCCGGCCAGTTGTAGTTGACTGAAAGATCATGGTACGGATTGGGCACTACCTTGATCTGGTCGAGATTCGCCACTGGCGTTTTAGTCAAAAAGGGATGCACCGGTTGATTGCGTTGCATCATGTTCCAATATTTGCCGGATTCCAAACTTACGCCGGGCTGTTCCCAGTTCTGAGTGCCGTCGTCAAAAGCCGTAACATAATAGTAATAGGCAAAGCCGCGTTGCACGGAGGTGTCCCGGTAGGTGGTAGTGACAGGGAGGCCGCTCTTGCCGCCGCACTCCCAGATTTTGCTAAAGGTGGTGTCGTTTCGGCCGATGGCGCGGTAGACGCGATAACCGGAGAAATCATTGACCTTGGTGTCGTAATCCGCTTCCTGGGACACATCCGACCATTGCAGAATCACCGATTTTTCACCGGCTGTGACCGTCAAGTCCGGCGCCGGAGGGGGATCCGGAATGTCGTATGGATCGCGTCCCAGCTCGATATTGCGGAAATAGCGCCTGGTCGCCGCGCTGAACACCTTGTGCAGCGAGTCCTTGCCCGTAGCCAGCAGAAGGTTTTTCTCTTCATCGGTAATGCCGTCGCCGCCCTGTCGCTTTTCCCACCATTGCAGTCCGTGCTGAATGCATTTTTCAATGCCCAGGCCATTGACCGCCACCAGCATGACAAAACGAACGTCGCTGTTGTAGGGCATTTCATAGGGGCCGACGCAGATGTAGGGATTAGGTCTCGCGACATTGATAGGGTCATTGGGTTCGGTGAAACCCATTTCCTGTGGACTGGCCATGTGATTGCCAGTAAAGAAAAATTGATAGGCGTCGCTTTGAGTTACAAAGCGGACATCGCCGGGACGCCACACGGTGCTGAAAGGCTGGCTGAGATCGTTGCTCTCGTCCGAGGGGCTTTTATCCACATGCAGAAACCCCATGCCAAAGTACTGCGGCGAGAGGAAACGGCCGTGGCCTGGCGTCTGTTCATTGAAACCGCTGTTCTCATCTGGATCACCGGTATCGTCCACACCGGATTTTTTATTGTTGTCTCCATCCCATACCATGAATATGCGCAAAGAGTCTGCGCGGCGATCGCCGGCCGGCCGCAGCGGCGTGCCGCCGCCGAGATACTCCAAATAATTCTCGCCATAGTACTCCACCCAGTCATCATTGTTGGCTTCCCAGATGGCGCCGTTCTGCGTAGCGCCTTCAAAGCTTACGCAGGGCTGCGTGGTGTAAGCGAAACAGACGTCGTGCAGCACCTGGTTACGATATTCCAGTCTGCTCTCATCACCCAGGGCGTTGCCATTGTTGATGGCGGTAAAGTCAACCAGCATGTAGCTGTCGGCGTTTTTGCAGGCATAGGCGTATATTTTTTGTTGCACCGTGATACCGGTCTCCCAGGAAAAACGGATGAGCAGCATCACGTCAGATGGAAGGGTGGGATCGATTTCATCGTAATCCTGCCTGGGCGCCTGTACCACTCCGTCGACCGTGGTCTGCGGAGGTTTACGCCGAACGACGAGCTTGAACCGCAGCGGTTCCCCTGCGCTTTTGGCGCCGCCGGGATGGACCATCAGGCTGTTGCTCACCGTGCCCACTACATACGGGTAGGTGATGCCGGTATATTCTTTCCAATTAGTCATGCCGTAGCATAAGCCGGCCATACGGCCGGTGCCGTTCATCAGGCGCACTTCGCCCACCAACTTTTCACGCCAGTGATTGCCGGGCCAGACGTAGGATTCCTCCCAGCCACCGCTGGGAACATCTTGATCCTGGTGCCACAATTCACCGACGCGAAGGTTCTTCTTCGCTTTGTCTGCGAACGCTTCAATGGAAAAAGCGAACACCATCGCCAGTACGGCGAGGATGATCGTTTGACGGTTTGCCTTCTGCATAGGGATACTACCTCCTGGATGATAGCTTGACGAAAAAACCAGATCCGCAATTACAGTTGGAAGTTCAATGAAAACCGGTTGACCAGGCCGAATACGCCGAAATCGGTGGCCGCATAGTTGAACTCAAAATGCAGGCTCTGTACGGTGGTTCGAATGCCGACGCCGCCGGAGTAGGATTCTTCATCGTAATTGAGTTTGTAGCCGCCGCGCAGGCTGAACAGGTTGTTGTAGACGTATTCAAGTCCGAAATGCATTCTTTCCGAGTAATCTTTGGGATGCAAGGCGTCGGCGGTCAGCGTCAGAACATGCTGAGGATGATCCGGGATCAGCAGCTGATTCACATCCATGGCCACGCCAAAGCGGAAGGTCAGCGGAATCGGTTTGTTGGCAAAATTCTGCACCGACATGCCGATGCGGATGTTTTTATAGCCCGAGTTGTAGTAGGTGCCAAAGTCATAGGCCACCACATCGGTTTCATTTTTGACCTGACGAGTGTTCTCGAACTCGGTGCGCAGATATTGCCACACCTGGCTGGCGGCCAGATCCTGATACGCATATTTTATTTGCCCGCCGAGCGAAAAACGATCAGTGATGCCGATCGCGTAGCCCAAACCTATCGCGTACTCGCTAGCGGAAAACGTCCCCTGGCTCTGATATCCCTCCCAGGCGTGCGCATCCACGATGGTGCGCTCCATGGTGCCATAGTCAACAGCGATATAGTCGGCGATGAAGACGCCGTAACGCCCAGTGTTGTAGGTCAGCACACCGGATTTATGATCGATATCCACGAGCCAGTTGTTTTGATTGAGCGCCAACGCAACACCCTGAACACCCGCGCATCCCGCCGGATTGTAAAAGATCGCGTTGGGATCCCCGCTGATGGCGATGAAGGCATCCCCCATGCCGGCGGCTCGGGCGCCGATCCCGAGTTTGAGGAATTGCATTTTACTCTGCGCCACTTTTTTCATCTGCGCTTCCGCGGTCACGGCCAGACACAGAACAGTGAAGAGACAGATAAGCCTTTTATATTTCATCACATATTCTCCAAGACGATGAGGGTTTTCGGGAACCGTTTATTTGCCAAAATCCATGTTGAGGCGCATGCCGAAAAAGACCTGCATCGGACCGCCGACGCGATAATAATAGTTCACGCCCGGTTTTTGTTTCGGATACACCAGGTGCGATTGTTTATATTGGCCGATCCGATCGCCCGGCTTGAGCGAGGCATAGTACTGATAGATTTCACTTCCCGGATTTTCCGCCAGTCCATCCAGTGCACCGATGTTGAGCAGCGTGCGGTTGAACGGATTGTGTACCTCGCTGTACACCGAGGCGCTGACGCCGAAAACGTTGAGCTCCTTGCTCAGGTAGAAATCGTTGCTGAACGAATTGGTCCACTGCAGGTTGTTGCGCACAAAGGGACTGTTAGTCGGATTCCAGGTGTGTTTGGCCCCCTCTGCCCAGGAGAGAATGGCGTTGAGCCGCCAGCCGCCGAAAAGGTGGCTGCCGAACACCCGCGGGCCCCAAGCGGACGGCGTGTGAACGTCCACGTTGGCCAACACGCTGGGGATCCAGTCCCACAACACTTCGTCGGGATAGGAGAATTTTGAATAGGTCGAGAGGTTGAGCGGATCGCCATCGACAAATAAATTTTCATATCCGATCTGACCGACCTTACTGCCGCTGAACTCGGTCTGGATCCAGCCGGTGATAAAGCGCCCCAGCCGTTTGTAAAGACGAAATTCCCAGCCGATGATGTCCTCATAAGTTTTATTGGACCAGGTGTAATAACGCCGGGTGGGATTGGGCGAAAAGACGTTTTGATAATACACCGGCCCCAATTCGTCGGTGACATCTTTATAGTACACCGAGGTATGGATCAGAAATTCGTCGAACAGCACCTGTTCATAGCCGAGTTCGTACTGAACGGTTTTCTGCGGCTTGAGGTCCGGATTGCCGCGCCATTCGATGGGCGAATCCATTCTCGGATGAGTGATGAAGCCATAGCGGTAGCTGTTGCTTGGCGCGTTGTAAGCATGACCATAGTTGAAATAGATTTTGCTGCTGGCGGTCATGGGATGTGAGATGCCCAGCCGCGGACTGATGCGAAAGTACTTTTTGCTCGGCGATGCTTGCATGCTGTCCAGATTGGTCCACATGTCGTCCATGTACCAATAATTTGAGAACGGATCATCCTGATCATAGGAATTGGCATTGGCGTCGAAAAGCTCACCGCGCAAACCGAAGTTCCCGGTCAGACCGCGAATCTCCAATCGGTCCTGAAGATAAATGCCGCCATACTGGGGTTTTTCCGTGTAACGGATGGCACGATCTTCCACCGCTGTCCGTATCTGGTAAAAATCACGACGGATCAGGCTGGGGTTGAAATAAATTCCGGTTTTTATCTGATGGTATTTGTTGACCTGACTGGTCAGATCGGCGCGCGCGGTCATAGACCAGCCGTAAGAGCGGTCGAATTCACCGCTGCTGGCATTTAGATTGTATTTTCCGGTTTGATCGTAGACAGACCGCCCGGGCGTGACCCACCCGTCCGGTGATTCGTCGTAGGAACTGGCTGGAAACCACAGCTGATCGCCGGCATAGAAGGTGGTGTCCTTGCTGACGTAATGGCCGGTGGCCGGGTTCCAATAGCCGCGGGCCTTTAGCGTATCCGAGGTGATGGTATAGTATTCTGCGTCGATGGTTTTGATTTTAGTCGTGTCGCGGGCCGGCCCTTGACGAAAATCATAAAACCTCTCCATGCGGGAGACGCGGACTTCGTAAAAAGTTTTCGGCGACAGCGTGTGCACAAAATTCAGCCCCCAGTTTGTAGTGCGGATATCGCCCAACGGATAATTGGAATTGCCGTAAGACCCGCCGCCGCCGGAACGCATCACATAGGCGTCGTTGCCGCGTTCAGAGGCGGTGACTCCGGTTCCGCTTTCGTTGGCCACCATGCCCATAACCATTACCCGCATGTTGCTGGCCGGACGGTAGGTCAGCTTGAGCGTGGTGTTGTCTTCGCCAAAGTGATCGCGCAGCCCGGGATGCTCATAGGCGTTGTAATTAGTGCGATTCGATAGCATAAAACTGGTGTTCTTCAACAGCGGTCCAACCAGCGGCAACGTTCCGCCTGGCATGGGTCCGCTGACCGTTCCATCTACCACATAATCCGGCCGATGGCCCTCTTCACGGCCGCGATGCTGCCAACGCCACAGTTCCCGATTCTGGTTCGGCGACCGGTCGTTGGTGGAATCTTTGTCGGTCAGATTCTTTTCAGAGTAGACGATCCAGCCGTCGAACTTGTCCTGCGGCAGCGGGAACATTTGCGCCAGCTTGGCAGAGTCGAAAGAGATGTCGCTGCCGTACATCAGATAGTATTTATCCTCGATGTATTGCTTGGGGCCGTCGTATTTGTAGCCCGCGGGTTTATAACGTCCGTCAATCAACACATTGTACCGGCTGCCGCCCTCGCTGGTGGTTACGTTGATGATGCCTGAACGCAGGTCGCCGTATTCAGCCAGAAAACCACCGGTTTGAATCGAGATCTCTTCGATGGAGGTCCGGTTGTAAGAGAGGAACGGCACATTAAAGACGTTGTCCTTGAGAGAAAAGCCGTCCAGGTAGGCCATGACCTGGTCCGAACCGCCGCCGCGGATGTTCACCTTGTTGTCGTAGGAGCTGACCGAGACACCAGGCGTCAGATTCATCAACTCTTGGATGGTGTTCACCGGCAGATTGGCCGTCTCCTCTTTGCTCATGACGATCTGGCTGGAGGAAACGTCCAGCTGCACCACCTCTTTCTGGGCCGTGACGGTCACACTTTGACCCTCGATGGCCATCTCTTTAAGAGTAAAATTCAGGGTGATGGTGCGGTCCAATTCCACCCGCACGTTGGTGATCGTTTTTGCTTCGTAGCCCACCATGCTCGCCTTGACGGCGTAGGTTTCTGTGGGAATATTCAGGATATAGTAATAGCCCTCCAGATCCGCCACCGCTCCAAGGCGGACGTCAAACGGCACGATTTTGTTTCCCCGCATAAGGCCCTCGATCATGACGTTGGCGCCGATCAGCGGCTCGCCGGTGCGCGCGTCTTTGATCGTCCCCGAGAGTTTGCCGTTGGCCGCCCAGATCAGAGACGGACAGGATAGCATGCAAAGACAAAACAATACTCTGCTGCTTATTTTTCTTCTTTCCATAGTCTCGCCAGTTGGTTGAGTAAATGAGATGGCAACCGCTAAACGCGGCTGTACGAATTGGCCTTTGGTACCTACGCGTACCTGCAACGCTGCCGCTTGGAAAAGCGTTTTGAGCGATGAAGGTGTCTGCGGCCAGCTCTTGCGGTTTTCTAATCTGAAGATGGACCGCACGAGCCGCGTATTACCAGAGATGGATCGATGGTCAGTTCCATTTCAGGGCATACGGTATCGGGTCGGTTCAACTGCTGAAGCAGAGTGGTGACTGCGTTTTTACCGATCTGTTCGACCGGTTCTCGTACGCTGGTCAGGGACGGACGGGTGAGAGCCTCAGAATACAAGTCGCCGAATCCCATCACCGAGATATCATTCGGAACCTTGACCTGTTTATTGGTCAGGATGTTGATAATGTTGAGTGCAATGGGGTCATAAAAACTAAAGATCGCGGTCGGGCGCTGTGGCAGCGCTAAAATTTCATCAACGATGCGGTGATCGTCCGCCGGATGCAGTTCATCATGCCAGACCAAATCCTGCCGGTACTCCACGCCATGATCTCTGAGAACCTGCTGGAAGGCGTATAATCTTTCATTGCTGCTTGATGATTCGCTGCCGTGAGTGACCACCGCAATCCGGCGATGACCGAGCGAGAGAAGGTAATTGGTCGCCAGCTGAACGCCCAACGTGTTGTTGACTTGAATGGTCGTTCCTTCCGCTTCCGGCGGTCTGCGCCAGAGGAAAACATGCGGCATGCCTGAAACTTTGAGTTCTTTAGTGCGCAACGCCATGGGCGGATTAGGCTTGTCTGGGACCAGAAAAATCAAACCGTCGATATAATGGGTTGCGATCAGCGCGGCATAGCAGGAATGAGGATCGGTCTTGGAAACGATCTCATCGTCGAAAATCATGATGTTGTGTTTTTTATCATGTGCGGCTTGGGCGATCGCCTTGAGCGCTCTGGCTGAATATTCGCTTTTAAACAGGTCATAGGCAGAAGAAGTGACAATGCCGAGGATGTTGGAGCGGCTGGTGGAAAACGCTTTGGCAAGTCGATTGGGGGAGTACTTTAATTCTTTAGCGGTGGCTAGGACCCGTTGGCGGGTGTTTTCGCTGATTTTGATCGGGCTTGATTTATCGTTGAGTACGAGGGAGACCGTCGCTTTGCTGACGCCGGCTTTCGCTGCGACATCGGCGATCGTAATGGTCGGCCAACGTCGCTTCACTTTTTCTTTCGCCAAGATCATGGGCGCTCTGCCGATCGGTTTTTTCTGTCTGTTCTGTTTGACATCTCTGCAGTCTCGCTCAAGATCAGGGACTAAAGCAATGCCTTTTTTAATCCGTTTCAGCTAAACCGATTTAATAACGACTAAAGGATAAGGAAAATTCATTTAAATGTCAAGCCAATTTTTATTGTCACGGAAATTTATGCTGTTTACTTATAAAAGGAAAAACACAGCTGTTGTTCATAATTTAAAAATAAGATCTGCAAGTTATTTAAAAAGGGCTTGACATTGATGCGCAGGTTGAGTATGATTAGGAAAAGATAACCGTTCAACCTAAAACAGTTTAATAATCGCAGTCGATCTTGATCAAAACACATCACCTCAGATGTTCCAATAGAGGAGGGCATGAAAATAGAAAATCCCCTTCGCTGGATAACCGTTGCATTGCTGTTTTGCTGTTCCATAACCCATGGAGCGTCTTCAGCAGTTGCCATCGATAAGAATGCTTCCGTTGCAGTCCAGGGTGGATGGCATTACTCCCGGCTGCTGGATGAATCCGTTTCTTTTGCGAACCAGATCATCCTTCATGCTCCTGACCGCTATGGTAAAAAATCAACACCGCTCTGGCTGGCGGTGTTAAACCCTAATGCCCCGGGTCTGATTCAGGAAAAACCTGCCAATTGGCAGTCCTATTGGGACGCAGAAGATTATATGATGACCGCCCAGGGTTGCAATCTCTACCGCGATATGCCGACTTTGGCCGCTTTTCAAAAGCTGTCCCGGTTGACCGGCGATGACCGCTATCAACAGGCAGTGTCCGACTATCTCACCTTTTTCCTAAAAAATTTGCCACATCCCACCACCGGGCTCTTTCCCTGGGGCGAGCACATGTCCTATAACACCGTACGCGATACTCTCTACGCCAACCGCCATGAGCTGGAACATAACGCCCCAGAGTGGGAGATGCTGTGGCGCAGCGACTCAAACGCGGTAAAACGAGAGATCGAGGCCATTCATCGGTTCAGCATCTATGACAAGGAGAATTTTTACTATGATCGCCACGCCAACTATTACACCGGCGCCTTTGATCCTGCTCCGGTGCGCGGCTCTTATATCAAACACTCTGGGCTCTTTGCTTACAGTTTTTTGTTTCTCTACAGTAAAACCCACGATCCGCGTCATCTGGACTGGGCGCGAAAAAGCGCTGCGCTGTACTGGAATCACCGTGATCGTAAAACCGATCTGGTCCCAGGCACTGTTTCGCCTTCCGGCGCCTCTGGAAATTCAGAATCGCAGCTGCTTTTAGCCCACTATCTCTTGCGCGGCCTCTCCTTTTACCCGGATTCACTGATCAAGGATCAAACGATTAGAATGATCGACGCTGTACTGAAATATGGCTTTGATCCGACGGATGGAAGCTTTGCCGGACAGATCGTTCCATCCACAGGACAAGCCCTGGGCAAAGCCAATGCCTTCAGTCATGGAGAGCCTGCCGAGTCTTATAGACTCTCGGCACTGCTGCACGCTTACCGTTTGACCGGGGAAACGCGCTTTTTACAGGCGCTGCAAGTCCGGTTGCAGTCGATCAGCCGTATGCCTTTGCCTACCGGCGTCACGCCTCAGGTCGCAGGCTCATTGATCGATCTATTGGTTGATGTGTACCGGATCAGCGGTGAAAAAGACTATTTGCAGTTCGCCAGAAATCTGGCTGATTGGTCCTTGCACAACCTAGTGCGAAAAGACCTGATCATCGAGTCGAGTGCCGGCTGTGTCTACCACAATGATAGCCGTCCCGGCGTGCTGTTGTCCGCCTGGCTCAGGTTGTATGAAACCGAACTCGTTCAGCCCTTGCATTGGACCACCTGCGATGCCCATTCTGGGCAAGGAGGGACCATACTGGTGAATGCCAGAACCTGCAGAGAGTTGGATGAGATCACTCTCGAGGCTACGTTTAAGGACCGGCGTAAAGTGCGCATCCGCGCAAAACCACTCCACGGCAGTTATTCATTCGCCCTGCGCTATTCGAAAAAATCACGCCAGGGACCTGTCCACCTGCGGTTTTTTAGGGAGAGCGACAAGCGCCTCTTGGATCAGGGTGAAGTGCTGCTGGTCGACAGCGCCGGTCCGCAGATTCGATTCATAAACTTTCCCGACTGGATTCCGCAAAATAGACGATTTTGCGGCACAGCGCGAGTGAGTGATTCCGCCGGAATCGTTAAAGTCGTTTGTCATTATCAAGCCGAAGATAGCCTGTCTGGCCAGGTGACCGGCATGGAGGATCCCAAGGATGCAGAGCTGTTCATTTTTACTCTGCCGCCCCTGGCAACGAAATCCGATCGCATGATCCTGCAGCTGGAAGCTGTGGGCAATCCGGCTTATCCTATGACCACTCGTTCATCGCAGCAAACCGTGGTGCTGGCCAAACCGGATGTGATCGCTATAAACGTCCAATCCGGATTGACGCAGCTCCTTCCCAGCAGTCTGAAAGACCTGAGCCTCAATGCAAAAGTGGGGCCGTCCGCTGCAGCAGGCGCTGTGGATCTTTCTTTGCTTCCTGTGGTTCCCAGCAACCTAGCCAATGGACTGCCGGAAATACTCCTGCCTGGTTTGGTTTCTGTGCAGCCTGCAGACGCTTGGCAGGGGGGTGATAATCGGCTCTCGCTGGTACGTCAGTATGACGATCGCGATTTAGAGTCCATGCTGCCGGCCACGCTTTCTGCCTATCAATGGCAGACTGGATCCTGGCAGCCGGTGGCGCAGGCCCAGGTCGACCATACGAACAAACAGATCTCCGTACCCTGCGATAAAGGCGGATTGTTTGCTTTCGGCGGACATTCCAGAATGGGTTGGCGTCGTTCGTTTAACGGCGCTCTGCTCAGTTCTCCGGCTGTGGCCCGCTTAGATCAGCAGGGCACCCTAGCCATTATCCTGGATACTCGTGATGCCGACAGAACGCTTTACGCCTTGGATGGACAAGGTCGGACTCTCTGGATCCATGAGGCCGGCGCCATGCAGTCGTTCCCAACGATTGCGGATTTGGATCAAGATGGTTTGGACGAGGTCCTTGTTGGCGGCCCCAGGTTAACCGTGTTGCATGGCAATGGTCAAGTGCGCTGGCAGATGCCTATGCCAAACACCTCATCACCGGTTGTAGGAGACATCACCGGCACTAGTCCGCCCGAGATCGTTGTGGTTGGCGAAGGCGGATTAGTGGCTGCCTTTACCATAAATGGTGTAGAACTGTTCCGTTCTCAGGCCGGCCCAATGTGCAAAATCCCCGCTCTGGCTGATCTTGACGGCGACGGCCGGTTCGAAATCATCGTCGCCGGTGATCAAGGCCTGTCCGCTTTCTCCGGTAAGGGCGGTCGGTTGTGGCAAATTCCTTTGCCCGGCCAACCGATGTATGCGCCGGCTGTGGCTGATCTTGACGGCGATGGCCGAGACGATATCGTACATCTCTGCCGGACTGATGAGCAGGGGTATCTCGAAGCCTATAACGGCAAAGGGAAATTGCTCTGGCAAGCTGTGGTCAGTCGGGAGCCGGACTGGAGTCCGGTCGTAGCCGCCATGCAGGGCGACGGACAACCGTGCATCCTAGCCCAATCTAGAGACCCGCGCAAACTGGAGATCTATGACAGGCACGGCCATCTGTTGCGCAACCTGGCCACTACCGGCCGGGTGCTGCAGACGCCCGTGCCCATGGAGATGGACGGCGACGGCCTTTTAGATGTGCTGGCGCCGTTTGATCTTTCGTACCGGCTCTGGGCCCTTGCCAATGACGGTGCGCCGCTCTGGTCTTATACGCCTAAAAGTTATACATTACCAGGAGTGAAAATCAAAGGCGGTGGTTCCCTTTTAGTGGCGGACATTAATGGCGATGGTCTGGTGGAAATCGTTGGCGGCGATGATGAGACTTGGTTGAATATGGTGCGCACAGAGATCCCCTGCAAACCCTGGGCAATCCTTTCCGGTCAGTATCATGGCGATTGCCGTCATAGTGGAAATTATCTCGACAAAGAAAAGGTTGATCCATGACGCGCTTGAGATCCTTGCTATTTCTGATTGGGATTGCAGCAAATAACGGGGCGATGCATCTGCAAACTACCATCGGCACCGGCCAATGGCCTATGGAATGTACTCCGGCATTATTGCATCGTCATCAAGGCGGCGGTGCAGAAATCGTTGCGGTCAATCGAGGCGGACAGTTGCTGCTGTGGCATGCGGATGGCAAACCCGCAGGTCCGGGGCAGGATGGCATGGTATGCCAACTTGGCGAAGGTCAGTGGACTTCAACGCCCGTGATTATCACCATGGCAAAAACTTTTGCTGTCGCTCTATGCAGCGTCGAAGGACAGGTTGTTTTGCTGGATGAGTCCTTTGCCGTTAAATGGCGGTGCGAACTCGGCAATAAAACCGCATGGGGCAAAGCGATTCCCGCGGTGCTCGTCACCGACCAGGGGACAAACTTGCTGCTCGCTGATCAGGGTGGGGTGATCACCTGTCTTGATCTCAACGGCAAACGGGTATGGGAAAAGACTTTGGGGCAGGGACCCTGCCAAGCGCTGATTGCAGTCCAACGCAATTCCTTTCTCGCTGCCAGCGGTGGAACGCTTTTCTGTCTGGATGTCGGCGGCAACGTTCTCTGGCGGCGGTCCTTGGGCAGCGAGATCACTGCCCAGCCGATGGAAATTACGACCGGCGACAGCCGCTTGATCGTCTGCGGCGGCAAAGACGGCCGGATAACCGCATTGACTCTCAACGGCGAGATCCTCTGGCAATCCGGAATTCATCAAGAGGCCACTACTTATTTGTCCCTGTTGCCAAGGCGGAGCCGAACGCCGCTGATTGTGTGTTCCGGGCTGTGGGGCAGCGTGAACGCTTTTAATCTGCAGGGCCGTCACCTCTGGGCCCATTCTTTTCGCTCAAAAAATCGCTCCAGACCGGTTGCCTACGACGTCGACGGTGACGGCGATTACGAGGTCGTGCTCTCAGCTTATAATCAGCATCTTTATGCGTTTGATGAAAATGGACAAATGGTTGATGATGTACGTCTGGCCGGTGGGCTGGTCGATTCACCGCTGCCCTTGAAAGATCGATCAACCGGAAAGACTGATCTGCTGGTCATCGGGGTCAATCTGATGGCCTTTCGTTTGCGTCCTGGCCCCCCGGTTTCGCCCTACGGGGCGTCCGCCTCGGCTGACTCTGTGCAAATCCAATTTCATCCTGAGAGCATCTCGGTAATCAATCCCAATGGCTCGCTGTTGCGCGTCAATGTGTTCAATCAGGATCAAGAAGGCTGTACGAAAGTGAGCGGCTGCATAACCGCCCGTTCACGTTGCGAGGTCTCTTTTCCTCGCAAAGACGGCCATGAAGGCCTTGTGACAGCGGTGTTGATTGATGCAAACGGCCGACAGCTGATGCGCAGGGAGGCGCAGCCCCAGCCGCAGCTATTGGTCCAGTCTGTCGCTGATCGTCTTCGCCTCTGGCCAGTGCCTGCATTCAGTTCGTTTGATCCAACTTGTCTGTTCCCTGATCCACGCCTGGACTCCACCCGGTTTAATGACATTAAACCTCCGCCTCTCTATGGTGATGAGGTCGATCAGGCTGCCTGTGTGATCGCTTCATCCTTTTCTGAACCTGTTCAAGCTCTGTTTTCCCTCTCCCAGTTGACCACGGCTGCCGGTGCGCTTTTTTCCGGCAAGATCATCGCCAGGCAGGTGGTTTCCACCGGTTCTTTCAACGGGGAGATGATTGCTGACGCATTGCCGGCATTGCCCCAGGGTGCGATCCTCACGATTCCAGCGTTCAGAGCGGTCAAACTTTGGCTGAGCGTAGACAGCCGTGGCGCGGAGCCAGGCGTGTATTCGGGAACAGTGTCGGTGACGCCACTGGACGCAAAGCAAAACTCGATAACCCTGCCATTTAATGTGGAAATCCTCAGTTGGCATATAGCGCCGCGCGACGTTCTTCCTCTTTGTACGTGGGATTATGTGCCCAATAAATGGTTTCCCCAACCAGAATCTGCTCTAGAGGATATGAATCGCCACGGTGTAAGGATTTTTCCGAGAAGCGTTTGCCCAACCGCCATGGTGGATTCGCTCGATCAGTTGATCATGGATTGGAGCAAACTGGATTCGGAGCTGGAACGACTGCGCGGCCGCGGTATGATCCTATTTCAATTCGTTCATCCATCCATCACCTTCGCCCGACAGGTTGATGCACGGAAAAAAAGAAGATTTGAAATTCAATATCTGCATGCCTTTCGAGATCGGTTGAAGCAACATAATCTCTCGTACGATGATTACGCGTTTTATCCGCTGGATGAACCCGGACTTCAATACGGCAAAAACGTGCCCATTCTACTGGATGCGGCGCAATTGTATCGCGAGGCCGATGCGCGGCTGCGCATCTATACCGATCCGGTCCCTGGATTGTCTTGGCAGGATTTCCAGCGCATCGAACCTTTGATCGATGTGTGGTGCCCCAACATGCGGTTGGTCTCCGGCCTATTAGTCGCCGATCCACGCATGCAACGGATCAAGGTTTCCGGTAAACCGGTGTGGTCCTATGAATGCGTAGCGCAGACCAAAAGCCTGTCGCCGTTGCGCTATCATCGCGCCAACGCATGGCGGGCGGAGTTTTTTGGATTAGACGCAATTGGATTTTGGACCCACAGCACACAGCCTTATAATTTGTGGCTTACACCCGAGACGCTGGACGATGAATATGCCCTCGTCTATCCCGGCGAAGAACCTGTGCCCAGCATTCGCTGGGAAGCGGTCCGGGATGGTTTGGAGGACATCGCTGCGTTCAAAGGATTGCAAAGGCAGATTCAGCGTGCCCGACAGAAAGGAGCGCCGTGTGAATTGATCGCTCGCGCTGAAAAAATTCTGCGCATCGCCTTGGTAGACATCATGGAGTTGTCGGACGCTGCTTTTGTCGAAACTCGGGACTATCTGCAGAAGGGCGACCGCCTTCTCTGGCATACATCGGTGGATGCAGAGATCTATGAACACCATCGCCGTTTCATCGCTGAAATGACGGATAGGCTGGCCAATGCGATCGAAAAGCAGTAAACAAAAGGAGGATCGTCATGTTTCGTTGTCGCTGTTTTCAAACCATCCTCACAACGGCGCTGGCTATAGGGGCGCTGTTCGCCGGAGAGGAGAAAAAAACGTCCGAGTGGACTGGTACCATTTTACCAGCGGAACACCGGACTATCACTGATCCAAAGACCGGCCATCCGATCCGCTTCCTCACGACGAATGCGGCGGTGGACCGCGCCTTTTATTTCACTCATAATGCTTTTTTACCGGACGGCTCCATGATCGTCGTCTCGTCCAACCGTTTCGGTCGCAGTGAATACTTGGGCTACCTGACTGCCACCGGTGAATTGGCGCGGTTCCTGCCGGCGAACGCGGTTCCTGCAGGTCTGGCCGTTGTATCTAAACACGCCAACATCCTCTATGTCGTGCGTGATCGTGAGGTATGCGAGTGGCGGATCCTGATCGATTCGGAGGCAACCCACTCGGTCAAGATCCGCGAGCGCATAATCGGTGCGGTCCCGCCAGGATGGTCCCTCAAAGAGGCCTTGACCGAGAGCGCGGATGGCAGCTTGCTGAGCTTGTCGGCAAAATTGGCCGAAGGGAAGAGCGGCATCGCGGCCATGGATATTCAGACTGGAGCGGTACGCACAGTCCTCGAAACCGATCTGAGCACCTCGCACGTTCAGTTCAGCCATAACCGGCCGGATCTGCTGATGTTCGCCGGCACTGCGGGTGCGGATCACGAAAGCCAGCGCATGTGGCTGGTGGATTTTTCCGGCCGGGGCGCATGGAAGCTGCACGAACAAAAGCCAGGTGAGCTGGTCACCCACGAATGCTGGTGGGTGGGAGATCTGGTTACCTTTTGCGGCGGTTTTGCTCATGAAGGATTTAAGGTTGAATCTCATTTAAAAATTGTCGATATTAACACTCAACAAGTCCGCATTCTCGGCGCCGGCTGCTATTGGCCGCAGGGCACAGACAGCGAGGTGGCGGAATTGAATTGGTGGCATGCCAGCGGCGATCCGTATGGACGCTGGGTGGCGGCGGATAACTGGCATGGCGGTGTGGCGATTTTTAACGCCCGTACGACTGAAAAACACCTGCTCACGACCGGACACCGCACTTATGGAAGAGGCACGCACCCTGAAGTCGGTTGGGATACCAAAGGACGCTATGTCATCTTTGGTTCGGAATATTTCGGCAATCCCGACGTCTGCATCGCCGAGATCCCAAAGGAGTGGAATAATCCATGAGACTTTTTATTTTGCGGTGGTTGGTTGCCGCGGCGCTGATTTTCAGCTGCTCGCCGGAACCAACCTCTGTGCCGTCGCCGCCCATCGGCTATGACGACGACGGCATGATCACCAAAAAGGGCCGGCGGATTTTCATCATCGGCTCCTATTATCTTCCCAAAGGCGACGATGGCTTTCGCCAGGCTGCGGCCTGCGGCTACAATCTCGTCCGTGTCGGCGAAAAGCGGAGCGAGCTCGATCAGGCCCAGGCGCACGGATTGGATGCATGGATCAGCATCGGGTCCATCCCTCCCGCTCAATTCGACTCAGGCCGGGTTGCCTATGGCGAACGGATCAATCGCCTGAAAGACCATCCGGCGCTTTTATTCTGGGAGATGGAGGACGAGCCAGCCTGGCGGTGGAATTCGGCCGAGGCCCGCATCGCGGCCGAGGATCTGCAAAAAAGCTATGCGGTTCTCAAGGAGAACGATCCGCATCATTTGGTGTATACCAACCATGCGCCTACTAATTTGATCTCCACGCTCGAGCGCTACAACAGAGCTACGGATATCGTCGCCTGCGATATCTACCCTATCATCCCAGCGGGGATTCGCATCACCTACGCCCTTTTTCCCGACGGCATGCAGGGTGATCTGCTGAACACCTATCCCAGCCAGGTCGGTGATTATACGGATAAAATGCGCAAAGTGGCGGGCAGCGGCCGGCCGGTTTTCATGGTGCTGCAGGGATTCAGTTGGGAGATGCTCCGTCAGGCGACGGACCGTGATTCGCAGATGATCCGCTATCCCACATACCATGAATCGCGGTTTATGGCCTATCAAGCGATCGTGCATGGCGCCAACGGCATCATTCACTGGGGAACCGCCTACACACCGCAGCCTTCACCGTTCTGGTCTGATCTGCAGGCGGTGACTGCAGAACTGGCTGCTATGCAGCCGGTGTTGGCCAGCCGGACGGTGCAGCTGCCACTGACCAAGGAGTATGTGGAGCTCGGCCATTCCGTCGACCGGGGCGTGGAAGTGATAGTCAAATCGGTGAATGGGGTCGCCTATCTGCTGACCGTCAATGCGGATAAGAATCCCCTGCACCTTCGATTGGGCGGTTTGAACGGCTATGGCCGCGCCCGGGTGCTCATGGAGGAAAAAGAGCTGCCCATCGAGCGGGGCGTTTTACAGGTTTTGTATGAACCCTTTGCCACAAAAATTTTTAAATTGGAAAAGATAACTCAAGAAAGGCGGAAATCCTAATGGACGTCATCTCTGGAACCGACATTCGCATTCTGAATAAAAGTCTGGAACGCGGAAGAATCAAATACGCTATATTCGATTTCGACGGCACCATCTCTATTTTACGTGAAGGATGGGAACGGATCATGGAGCCTGTGATGATCGAAAGCATCTGCGGCGATCATCCGGTCAGCGACGAGGTTGTTCGTCGGGTCCGCGAATTTATCGATGAGACCACCGGCATTCAAACCATCTTGCAGATGGAAGGCCTGGTGGAAATGGTAAAAGAGTTCGGCCTGGTGCCTGCGGATAAGATATTGGACAGTTGGGGGTATAAAAAAATCTACAACGACCGTTTGATGGTGCCGGTGCGCCGGCGCATCGCCGATCTGCAGAGCGGCCGAAAAACGCTTGCCGACTGCACCGTTGCGGGCTCTATCGATTTTTGTCAACAACTCTATCAGCGGAATGTGATCATGTACACCGCCAGCGGCACGGATCAGGAGGATGTTCGCAACGAGGCGAACGTACTGGGCGTGGACAAGTGGTTCAAAGGCGGAGTGTACGGCGCCATCGGTTCAGTGGAAGAATATTCCAAGGACAAGGTGATCAAAGAAATTCTGCGCAACAACAACTTGCACGGCGCCGAACTGGTCGTTCTAGGCGACGGGCCGGTGGAGATCCGCAACGCCAAGGAGAACGGCGCCATTGCCGTGGGCATCGCTTCCAACGAAGTCACCGGCAGAGGGTGGGAACAACGCAAGATCGAACGGCTCACTAAAGCCGGCTGCGATCTGCTGATGCCGGATTTCCGCCAGGGACGGCAGCTGCTCGAATATCTGTTCGACGCCAAAGCATAAGCCGGCTTACCGCCAGGATAGCGACGTGGACGAGCGTCTGTCTCTGCTTGCGTTCGGCGCCGTCTTGACGGTCCATGATTTGGGACCGAGGCCTTTGATGGGAGAATGCCATGAGATGTCCTGCACGATGGATGATGGCGATCGTTTTGATGGGCCGGTTGGCAGCGGCCCAGACCATTTCTCTTGCCGGCCCATGGCGGTATGAATTGGACCGGCGCGACGCAGGCCTGCAGGACGCCTGGCAGGAACGGACTCTGTCCGGTCGCTTGCGAGTGCCGGTCGATTCGGCTGACCAGGGCATCGGCGACGACATCACTTTGAACACGCCCTGGACCGGCTCTATTCTCGACAGCGCTTTTTATCAACATCCGGATTACGCGCCCTACCGCCGGGCCGGAAACATCAAAGTGCCGTTCTGGCTGCAGCCGGAAAAATACTATTGCGGACCAGCCTGGTATCAGCGCGAGGTTGAAATACCAGAGTCGTGGAGCTCAGGGCGTGTGGCGCTGTTCATCGAACGGCCTCATTGGGAAACACGGGTTTGGTTTGACCGGCAGCTGGTGGGCGTGCAAAATGCCTTGTCCACACCCCACGTGTACGACTTGCCGACTGCGCAGCCAGGCAAACACACGCTGACCATTCGCATCGATAACCGAATGGTCATCCCGGTGGGCGTCAACGCGCACAGTGTCTCAGACCACACCCAAGGCAACTGGAATGGCATGGTGGGCCGCATTGAATTGATGCGCACCGAGGCGGTGTGGATCAAGGATTTACAGGTCTTTCCACAGATATCGTCCCGATCGGTCCACGTGCAAGGCAAGATCGGCAACCGCTCCGGCATCGGGGGGCGGGCGTCTGTTGCGCTCACCATCGAGCCCGGCCATCTGCATCACACGGCGCTGGCGCAATGGGACTCTGCCGGCGGCGCTTTTAGCGCAGAAATCCCCATGGGTGAAACCGCTGTGCTGTGGGATGAATTTCACCCTTTTCTTTATCACCTCTCAGCATCCCTGACCAGCAGCGGGCAAACAGCCAAGATCACCTTTGGCCTGCGTGAAATTTCCACCTCAGGCACCCGTTTCTTCATTAACGGCCGCCCGACTTTTATCCGTGGCACGCTCGAATGCGCCATCTTTCCCAAAACCGGCCATCCTCCGACCGATGTAGATTCCTGGAGACGCATTATCGGCACTGCCAAACGCTTTGGCCTGAACGCCTTCCGTTTTCATTCATGGTGTCCACCCGAAGCAGCGTTCGTCGCTGCGGACGAATTGGGTTTTTATTTTCAAGTGGAATGCTCCTCCTGGGCGACCGGTCTTTCGGACGACTATCAGCTCTCCCTCGGCAGGGGGACCCTGCTGGATCAATGGATCTATGCCGAGGCAGAACGGATTCTTCATTTTTACGGCAATCACCCCTGTTTTCTCTTTATGCTCTATGGAAATGAACCCTTTGGACAGAATAAGGATCACTATCTACGCGAATGGGTGACCCACTTTCGCTCTCTTGACCATCGCCGGCTGTATTCAGCGGCAGCCGGCTGGCCGAGACTCGCTGAGAACCAATTTCATGTCGTTCCGGAACCACGCATCCAAAAATGGGGCGATGGGCTGAAATCCCGCGTCAACGCCCAACCGCCTGAAACCGTCACAGATTATCGGGCGTTCATCGACACCGTGGCGCAGCCGGTGATCAGCCATGAGATCGGCCAGTGGTGCGTCTATCCCAACCTGGCAGAGCGGAAAAAGTACAGCGGCTACCTGAAGGCGAAGAATTTCGACATTTTTTACGACCGCTTAAAAGATCACGGATTGGCGAAACAAGCCGACCGCTTTTTACAAGCTTCTGGAAAGCTGCAGGCTCTGCTGTATAAAGAGGAAGTCGAGTCCTCACTGCGAACGCCGGGCATGGCTGGTTTTCATCTGTTGCAGCTGCATGATTTTCCCGGGCAGGGCTCGGCGCTGGTCGGCGTGCTTGATCCGTTCTGGGAAGAAAAGGGCTATATCGCCGCAGCAGAGTTTCGCCGGTTCTGCAACAGCACCGTGCTGCTGGCTCGGTTGGCAAAGCGCATTTTCACTGTGCAAGACACGCTGAAGGCTGACATCCAAGTATCCCATTTTGGCAGCCGTCCGCTGCCGCAACTGATCTGCAACTGGTCCCTCAGAGATGCCCTGGATCAGCCGGTGGTCCAGGGCCGATTGCCGGCCTGCGATATTCCCATCGACGGGCCGATTCCCCTGGGTTCCGTCGCCATTCCTCTGCACTTTGTGCCGGCGCCGGCGCGGTATACTCTGCAGGTCTCCGTACATGACCAGACGATCGAAAACAGCTGGGATGTATGGATTTATCCGGCATTCGTTTCCACCCGCATTCCTGATGATCTGCTGGCAACCGACCGGGTGGACCAAGCCCTGATCACTCGATTGCAGCAGGGCGGCACAGCCCTGCTGTTCATTCCACCGCAGCGAGTGCGACCGGATAAGAAAACCGGACCCATTGCGCTGGGCTTTTCCAGTATTTTCTGGAACACCGCCTGGACCAACCGGCAGGCGCCGCATACTCTCGGCATTCTTTGCGACCCAGGGCATCCGGCCCTGGCGGGGTTTCCAACCGAGTATCACAGCAACTGGCAATGGTGGTATGTGGTCAGTCGCTCCGGCGCGATGATCCTGGACGGATTGCCGAAATCGCTCCAGCCCATTGTCAGCATAATCGATGACTGGTTCACCGCCCGCAGGCTGGGGTTGATTTTCGAAGCCAGGGTGGGCAAAGGCCGGTTGCTGGTGTGCAGTGCAGATCTGCTGAGCGGGGAGGCGCAGAATCCGGTATGCCGGCAGATGTTGTCAAGTCTTATCCAGTATGTGAAAAGTGCCAAGTTCCGTCCGCGCACCTCATTAACATTGGATCAAGTGCGCAGTCTGCTATCGGCGGACGAATAGCCAACCCGTTCCCTGCCATGAAAGGCAATGGCGCTTTACCGTATCACTGTATGTAATCCCGGAGGGTACTCTGATGAGATCGCGCTTTCCCATCTTGCTGGTGATGCTGATCGCCGGCGTGCAGTCCATGGACAACAACCTGTTCGCGGCCGTTTTTATGCAGGAAAAGCGAACGTTTTTTACTGTTTCGGATGGACTGCCAGCTGCAGGGGTGAACGATATTCTGGTTGCGACGGATGGATCGGTCTATGCTGCTACTGGGCAGGGATTGGCCTGGTATGATGGAAAGGCTTGGCGTACAGTGGAATCGACGCGCGGCCGGAGCGTGCATCGGCTTGCCGGTGATGGCGACCGCGTAATAGCCCTTATGGACGAACCAGGCCGTTCTCTGTTGTTCATCGCTCGAGGACAGGTGCAGAATCGAAAAGTTTTGAACAGCTTGCCTGCTGATGCTGCGATTTCCGCCCTGGCATGCCATAAACAGGTTTATCTGGCCGCCGGCGAAACCGTTTTTATTCTGGCTTCAGAGAAAACAAAGCCGCAGCCTTTGCCTCGGCCCGGCGGCGCCGTCAGGCAGATTGCAGTGGATTCTTCGGGATCCCTTTATGCAGCGGCTGACAACGGTTTATTCCGCTATTCTGCAACTGCAAAAGCCTGGTCCGTGTTATCTCCGCGACAGGGCAAAAAGAGCTGGTCGCTCCAGGATGTGCGCGGCGTGACCCTGGACCGATTAGGCCGTCTCTGGTTCGCCTCTCCCCAGGGAGTAGGCTGCAAGACCGCGAAGGGTTGGTCGCTTTACACAGGCCACGAAGGTTTGCCCTTTGATGATTTTACCACTTTGGCTTCTGGTCCAGACAGCTCGATATGGTTCGGCACAACCATGGGCGCGATCCGGTTTGATGGCCGCAATTGGGAATACCGTCAGGGCCTGCGCTGGCTCCCGAATGATCTAGTGAACGACATCGCGGTATCTCAATCAGGCGATGCCTGGCTGGCGACGAACCAGGGCATAGCTCGGATTTACCGTGAGCCCATGACTCTGGCGCAGAAAGCGGCCTGGTTCGAAGAAGAGATCGATCGTTATCACCGGCGCACGCCCTACGAGTTTGTCCTGGAGGTGGCGGTGAAAAATCCGGGAGATAAAACGGAATTCGTCCAGTCCGACAGCGATAACGACGGTCTGTGGACCAGCATGTATGGAGCCGGCGAATGTTTCGCCTATGCCGCCACTCGAGATCCCCTCGCCAAACGAAGAGCGGACAAAGCGTTTCAGGCCATGCGCTTTCTCGGCCAGGTGACCCAGGGCGGCACACATCCCGCGCCTCCCGGTTTTGTCTGTCGCACTGTTCTTCCCACCAGCGGGCCTGATCCCAACATCGGTCGGTTGGAGGACGACCGTCGTAATCAGGCTAGTCGGGACCGGCTGTGGAAAGTGTTCGAACCACGCTGGCCCGTCAGCGCAGATGGAGAGTGGTACTGGAAAACAGATACCAGTTCCGATGAACTGGACGGCCACTATTTTCTCTACGGGCTCTATTACGATCTGGTGGCGGAAACAGAAGCGGAAAAGCGACAGGTGCAGGAACAGGTGCGCGGGTTGACCGACCATCTGATCAAGCACGGATGCAAGTTGATCGATCATGACGGCCAGCCCACGCGATGGGCGCGCTATGATCCGGCGGAACTTAATTTCGATCCACGCTGGTTCATTGAACGAGGGCTCAACTCCCTGAGCATGCTCTCCTACCTGGCTACCACCGCTCACATCACCGGCGATGCTAAATACCGGATCGTGGCTGATTCGTTGATCAAACGGCACGGATACCTGCAGAATTTGATGAATATGAAAGTTCAGCGCGGCATCGGTACCGGCAATCAATCCGACGATGAAATGGCTTTTATGTGCTACTACAATCTCATCAAATATGAACCGGATCCACTGCGGCGTTCGCAATATGCCGCCTCTTTTTGGCTGACCTGGCGGCTCGAGGCGCCGGAGATGAATCCGCTGTTCAATTTCTTGATGGCTGCCTCCTGCAACGGCGTTCGTTACGCCGATCAGTGGGGCACGCATGCGCTGGACGCCACCGGCGATTGGTTGGAGGATGGGGTGGAGACGTTAAAGCGTTTTCCGCTCGATCGTTTTGACTGGCGCCACGACAACAGCCGGCGCATCGATCTGATCCGTCTGTCGGAGTTAGGCGCCTGTTTTGATGAAAATCCGCAAGACTTTCCTCGTCGCGGCTATCGGGTCAACGGCAAAGTCATTCCGGTGGATGAATGCCATTTCAATCATTGGAACCGGAATCCCTTTGAGCTCAAGACCGGCGGTTCCGGCCGCACGCTTTCCGATGGCGCGGTGTACCTGCTGCCGTATTATTCGGGTCTGTACTATGGATTCATCAAAGAATGAGCCGTTCAAACCACGTCGCAGGCAGCCGCGACCGGCAGCGCTCTGCTGTCGTCGATTCCGTCAGATCGCCTCGTCTATCGAACCAGTACGCTTTTGATCGTACGCTGCTGCGCGTTGCTGACCATGCGAATGAAATAAACGCCGCTGGGAACAGGATCGTTTGATTCATCTGTAGCGTGCCAGACCACGCTGTGGCTGCCGCCGGATTCCATGCCGGATTTAAGAAGAACCACCTGTCGGCCCTGCTGATTATAGACCGCCAAATGCACCTGGCTGGCCTGCGGCAGATAGTAGACGAGCTGGGTGGAGGCGTTGAACGGATTGGGAAAATTCTGTTCCAATTGCCATTGGTCCGGCCTGCCTGCCTGTTCAGCCACCGTTGTGGTCTGTTTGCTCAGTATATAGCCCTGAATGGGTTCTGCGGTGTCCGAACCCCACAGTGATTTTTTTCCGCCGTAGCCTAAAGCCAGAGCGCCTTCGGACAGCTCACCGCTGCCTTCCAGGGAGAACGAAATATCGATGACCCGTCCTGGTTGGATGACCGGTTCTCCATCGAATCGGTTGAAAAATCCCCACATGGGCGCTTTCATCTCCGCCTCGTGGCCGTCTGGAGAGACCGCTGCCTTGATAATGCCGTTTTCGTATGCCGGTCCGCGATCCGACACATAGGTAAAGGTTGAATCCGGAAACACCACCCACTGCAGGTAATCGTCATAGTTGCCTGGGGCCAGGCGAATGAGATGCTGGGCGAGCTCTGCACGGCCTTGCGCCAGTTCCTGCTCTCCGATGAATGAATGCAGAATATAGTGGCCGGTATTGAAACTGCCGTTGTAAAACTCCACCTCCATGTTCATGTCGTATCCGGTCGAGTTGGGCCAATAGTTGCCCTCCTGCAGAGGATAGCCGGTGGCGTCATCGTTGTCCACATCGATGGTGATGATAAAATAAAAGCGTCCGTCGCGGACGCCCTCGGCGGTCTTAACCGACGTGCGGCCGATGACGCCGCGCGATTTAACGTATCCATAAAGAGCTGTATCATCATGGGTGAATTTGACCTGCAGGATGTCCACGTCGCTGTACTGACGGGACACCGGCGCCGGCAGACGGCCATACCAATCGGTGTCATGTTCGTCGTTAGCCGGATCGTCCACATAGGTTGTCACCGCTAGCCAATCATCAAAAAGTCCGTCGATGGCGATGGGTGTTTGACTGTAAACCATGAACGGCAGTATCAGTCCTATCAGATAACGCAGCAAAATAGTCTCCTTTCGCCGCCGTACGAGAGAACGCGGAACAGTTTGAGATTCCTTGCCCATTCTTCTCGGATGCGGGATTTGATTTATCTCTTTGGCAATAATGATATTCTTTGTTATATTCTGACGTTCGCCAGATCAATTGAATTTTTTATTAGTATGAAAGGTCCTATCATGAAAAACATCCGTCTTCTCTGTTTGGGGATGGTTTTGATGCTTGCCGGTTGTCACACCGCCGGCCGTTCACTGCATCAATTTAAGGCGCCGGCTTACCGCATAGCCAAACCCTGGCGGGGCGAGCGTTTTGCCAATGATAAAAAGTCCTTTCAATTCGTCATTATCGCAGACCGGACCGGCGGCAACCGGCCTGGTGTGTTTGAAGAAACCATTCACAAAATCAACCGGCTGCAGCCGGAATTTGTCCTGTCGGTCGGCGATTATATCGAGGGTAAAACAGAGGATGATTCAGTGCTGCGCGCAGAGTGGGAGGATTTTTTCAAAGCCATTGAACCGCTGCAAATGCCTTTTTTCTGCTTGCCGGGCAACCACGACATCAGCAACCCATTCATGCGCCAAGCCTATATCGATCGAATGGGCATGACCTATTATCATTTCGTCTACGGCAACGTCCTGTTCCTCTGCCTGAATACCGAAGACCCGCCGCCGACACATATCAGTGAGGCGCAGATCCAATATATGGAAAAAGCTTTGCGGGACAACCAAAAGGCAAGCTGGACCATGGTTTTACTGCACAAACCGATGTGGAAATACAAGGACACTGCGGGATATGATAAAATCGAGGCCTTGCTCGCCGGCCGGCGGCACACGGTGATCGCCGCCCACGAACATCGCTACCAGAAAGAAACGCGCCGGGGAGTCGACCATTATGTCCTGGCCACCACCGGCGGCAGCAGCGCGCTGCGCGGCGCCGCTTTCGGCGAGCTGGATCACATCGTCTGGGTCACCATGACCGAGCAGGGTCCGGTGCTCGCCAACCTGGCGGTTGAAGGCATCTATGGCGATCATTTCGCTGATCAGACGCCCTGAGCGCATGCATTCTTGCTCTAGTCGTTCCAGGCTGCGAAAAAACAGCGCCTGACCGCCGGATCACTCTGAACGGGTCTGCATCGGAACGGATTTCCCTGTCTTTTTGTTCTGTTCCTCCTTGCGGCGGCCTGCTTCTTTTAATGCGCGGCCGAAATTTTTATCCATATAGCGGAAATGATACTTCTTTATCAGCAGCTCTTCAAAGCGTGCTTTACCTGCCCGTTCAAATTCGAAATATTTTTGCCCGAGTATCTTTCTTATCTCTTCCGGCTTTTCCTGTTGCACCAGAGTCTGCCGCAACGAGTCCGTGCGGGCGGCTGCCGGCTCTTTTACGGCGTGCTGCAAAAGACGGCTTCTCAATACAGATTCTTTGAACGAATGGATCTGCTGGACGATTTCCGGGTCGTTCTGCATACCGGACTCCAGGCCATGCTGCCCCAGCAGGTGCTGTTCGCTGAGAGCCGTGAACCGCTCCTTGAAATCGAGCAGGGTTTGAGGTTCGCGCTTGCGGTTTTCAAACACTTCTTCGGCACGAATAACTCCGCCGTCGTACCGGGCCAGCACCTGAGACAGATCCTGCTCACTGAGAGCGGAAAAATCCACCACCTGATAGTCTGAGGCGTTGTCCTTGACGCCCACTTTATCCCATATAACCTTTTGGCTGGCCGGGTAAAACTGGTAATGATATTTTTCCGCCAGCTCTGCAAAGCGTCGCTCAACCTGCTGCCGGATAAGGTGTTTGCGCGTGCGAAAGAGTGTTTGCCAGATCCGGTCTTTGACCGCCTCAAAGGCGGGCACCGGCACCACCCGTTTTTCGCCCTTGTAAAGAATGTACCAACCTTCGTAACCCCGAAACGGCTTGGAATAGGTAAACTCTTTCAGCGTGTCCATCACTGCGCGCAAAGCCGCGTCGCCCAGGGATTCCCGGATGACAAAGCCGAGGTCGCCGCCTTTGCGATTGGTGGTGATGTCCTGAGAATAGCGGTTCGCCAGATCTTCAAATTTTGCGCCCGTATTCAACAGCCGATAGACGGCCTCGATGGTGTCCTTTTGCGAGCGGGCAAAGGCCGGTGGGGTGGATTTCACCACCGGACGGATGATGTAGCGCATGGCGTATTGAGGCGAATAGTTTGCATAAAACAACCTGATCAGGCTGTCCGTGACCACCCGGCTGATGATCTCCTGACGCATATATTTGTAGAAAACGGCCTTGCGTTCCTGGTTTCTGATCATGGCCTGAAAAACGGAATCCTCCGCCAAACCACGCGCTTGGGCTTCCATCACTAGTATTTTATCCAAGGCTTTTTGCCGCACGATCTCGCGAAAAAGTTCTTCACTGGGCAGCGCCTTGGGCTTGTATTGGGTGCTGAGAAGGTAATGATCGATCGCTTCGGCTTCAACAACGGAACCGTTGTCAAAGGCAGCCAGAACAGATTGCGGCGACGGCCGGTCACAGTGAAGTAAAGAGCCGAGGCAGAGCACAACGGCCGAAAGCATGAGGGCGTACGATCGCAACAGACGGTGCAAATTTTTACGCATGAATTCCTTCCCTGGAATGCGATGATGAAAAAAATGGGATTGCCCCGAAAGGCAATCCCATTTAGTGTGAAACCTTTCCTTATTTAAGCAGGAGCATACTCTTGACCAAGACGGTGGAGCCGGAGTTCAGTCTGTAAAAATAAATTCCACTGGACAGCGGCACACCGGCGTCACTCATGCCGTTCCAGCGGACGCTGTGCCGGCCTGAGGACATTCTGGCATCCACCAGCGTGCGCACCTTTTGCCCCAGCATATTATAGATGCTGACAGTCACGTCAGCCGCATAAGGGACGGTGAACTCGATGGTGGTTTCCGGATTGAAGGGGTTCGGGTAATTCTTTTCCAGGATGAACTCTTTGGGCAGGCTGGTCGTTTTTTCCGCCGCGATTCCTGTTGTAAAAGTGAGCACTCCACGCGGCGTCAAATCCACGCCCCAGTCATCCAGCGGCGTTTCCGTTCGCACGGCAATACCGATCTCGTCGCCGGGCTGCAGCACCTCCAAACCTTTATTCTTCCAGTATTGTTGGATCGGCGCAATGGGATGGGCGATCTCGAGAAAATCATAGCCCCAGGCATGCGCATTCCAGTAGAGTTGATCGCTAACCAACGTCGAATCGTCGCTGGCTATGATCGGAAGCAATCCCACATGTTTGAGCGCAATGCTCGAGTCCGGACCCAGAAATCCCGATTCATAGATGGTGTAATCCGCTCCGGCATCGGTCTCGCTGACCACTTCAGAGACGTCAAAGGACGAGTAGCCCATCTCTTTGATGCCCGAGTTGTTGACGCCGCCCATATCATTATGGGGCGGCGTAAAATAACCGACACAGCCCCATTCAACATAGGTGTCTGCGCCGATCTTGTCCTGGTTGGGCAGTCCTTGGCTGGCCAGATAGCCGACCGGAGTGTAGTGCGCTTCGTAATAATGGCTGTTCGCTCCGGTGGTGACGTTGTTATCCAGATCCAGCAGCAGATCATAATAGCCGCGCGACCGGTTGATCGGCACGCCGTTCAATTCGCGTTGATCAGCCATGTTGGGCCAGGCGGGTCCGCCATACAAACGCATGAACCAGTACAGCATTCCCTCCTCGTGGTTGATGAATGCTTTCACCTCTTTGACATCTACCCGGTCGCTCACCGCGGCGCCGACCTCTGAGGGAAAATACCCGTCGACATTGTCGACGGATTCGATCAGCACAGGATAGGCCTGCCAATCGCTGTCATCACCGTCGAACTGAATGCTGGAGGGCCTGTTGGTCCCGGTAGTGACGATCAGCTCTCCGCGCGGCGTCAGATCCACACCCCAATCATCCATGGGCGTTTCTGTCCGCACCGCGATGCCGATCACATCGCCGGTTTTGAAATAGTCGGCGCTCTTTTTATTTCTCCAATACTCCTTGATGGCGCTGAGGGATTGTCCCATTTCCAGAAAATCATGGCCCCAGGCATGCGCGTTGAAATAAACTCGGTCGTCAACCAGAGTGGCGTCGTCGCTGCCCATGGAGGGGAGCAGGCCGTCGTGTTTGAACGCCTTGGCCGAATCGGGATCCGTGATCCCTGTTTCGTAAATGGTATAATCAGCGCCGGCGTCGGTCTCGCTCACCACTTCGGAGACGTCATAAGCGGAATAGCCGATCTCTTTGATGCCCGAATTATTGACCCCGCCCATGTCCGTGTGCGGAGGCGTGAAATAACCCACGCAGCCCCATTCGAGGTAAGAATCCGCGCCGATTTTTCCCTGATCCGCGATGCCCTGGCTGGCCAGATAGCCGACCGGGGTGTAGTGGGCTTCATAGTAATGGCTGTTGGCGCCGGTGGTGACGTCATTGTCCAGATCCAGCAGCAGGTCATAGTAACCGCGGGAACGGTTGATTGGCACGCCGTTCAGTTCGCGTTGATCCGCCACATTGGGCCAGGCCGGGCCGCCCCAGAGTCGCATAAACCAATAGATCGCATCCTCTGAGAGGTTGATGAAAGCCTTCACCTCTTTGACGTCCACATTGTCGGTGACCGCTGCGCCCACTTCGGACGGGAAAAATCCGTCGACGTTGTCCACCGATTGCACCAGAACCGGCAGAGCCGCCCAATCCGAATCATCGCCGTCAAAGGTGATGCTGCTGGGACGCACGGGGATTTCCGGGCAGAGCATTTGTCCGCGCGGCGTCAGGTCGACGCCCCAATCGTCCATGGGGGTTTCGGTGCGCACTGCAATGCCGATGACGTCGCCGGGGTTCAGTACATGCCTGCCTTTGTTCTTCCAATAGTGCTGAACCGTCGTCAACTCGATGCCCATTTCGAGAAAATCATTTCCCCACGCATGGCCCATCCAATACGATTTGCCGTTCATCAAACTGGCGTCGTCGCTTCCTTCCACCGGCAGCGTTCCTGACCAGGCGAACGCTTTGGCGGAATCAGGTTTGGCGATACCGGATTCAAATATCGTATAATCGGCGCCGGCGTCGGTTTCACTGACTACTTCGGAGACATCATAAGCGGAATAGCCGATCTCTTTGATGCCCGAATTGTTTACTCCGCCCATGTCGGTGTGAGGAGGAGTAAAGTAGCCGACGCAGCCCCACTCCAGATACGAATCCGCACCGATTTTATCCTGGTTGGCGATGCCCTGGCTGGCCAGATAACCGACCGGCGTGAAATGCGCCTCATAATAGTGGCTGTTGGCGCCTGTGGTGACATCGTTGTCCAGATCCATGAGCAGATCATAATAGCCGCGGGAGCGGTTGATCGGCACGCCGTTCAACTCACGCTGGTCCGCCATGTTGGGCCAGGCGGGACCGCCGTAAAACCTCATGAAAAAGTAACAGACATTGCCGACAATTTTAGCTTTGACCTCTTTGACATCCACATTGTCCGTCACTGCGGCGCCGACTTCAGACGGGAAAAATCCGTCGACGTTGTCGACCGATTCGATCAAAAGCGGTTCGGCCAGCCAGTCTTCATCGCTTCCGTCAAGGAAAATCTGCGCCAGGGCGGGACTTGCGATCAAAGCCACACAAAACAGTAGCCACCAAGCGTTTCTCATACGCTCCTCCTAAAAAGGTTAATACTGCAGAGTGGATTGATGATAGAGCCGAGTCCGCGTTCACCTCCTTTCATGCGGGTTACGTAGCTGTTCGGCTGCTTCACGGTAGGATGTTTGCTTTTACTGATTCTGACTGAGCTGAACCGCCGAATCCTGCGCTTCAGCGGCAAAACGTCTCCTCCGATCTAGTCTGCGGCGTCCTTCGGTTCAGAAGCGGAGCCATTTCAAGTCGACCGTCGGTACCAACGCTTCGCCGGTAAAGTTTTTTCTTACAAACAACGACGTCAAGTTCGAACGGACGCTGTCGGATAAATCTAATGTCCTTAACAAGGCTTCATCGATAAATACGGGGTATCGTTTCTCCAATTCCTGCAGCCGCTCCTTCAGCCGCTGGAGGTGCTTTTCGTGCATCAGAAGATTGTGCGCCTCATGCTCGTACTTGTAAAAGCGGGTGGTGTCCACATCGGCGATAGGGAGCTCCCGCCAGCGGTTGTGAAAAAAGTCCTGCATCTCCGCTTCCGAAACCGTCAGATCCCGGACCGATTGGGCGCGATAAACGTCATAGGTCCACTTACGCTCCCAGCGCTGCAGATCCTCGACGATGTGCGCGGAATCGGCATATCCTTCTTGCTCTGCAATATGCATGAATCGTTCATTTTTAAACATGGCGCCGATCTCGGTGATCAGCCTCTCTTTGAACTCTTCATACGAGCGGCTCTGTTTGAGCGGGCGGCGGTAATAATTCATGTAAGCCAGATAGTCCAGCACCGCTTTGGAACCGCCCCGATAGGTGAGCAGCGTTTGATCCTTCAAAGCCTGCAGCTGCTTGAGATAGCTCCTACTCGTATCCGCTGCGTTTTGCACCGCTTCCACCAAGGAGGTCTCCGGCAATCCCTTTTGGATCCAAGCATACAAAGCCGGCGCTAAAGCTTCGACCACGCCGCCTTTAACCCGAACATCGAGCGGCGTGATCAGGGAATCCATCAGGGCATGGACGATACGATCCGCTTCGATATCGTGAAGCCGGCCGGCCATTTGTTTTCTTTTCGCTCCGGCATGCAGCTCCTCTTCTTTAATCCCCTGGCGGTTGATGTCGGTTATCTGCACCAACGCGTACCCGCGGCCATAAGGGATGGGATCAGAGACCTTTCCTATCTCCAGGTCTTTGATCCGTTCGAACGCCTCCGGCTGCAGATCCAGATAGTCGATCCAATCTGTCTCATATTGCCGTTTTCCCTTTTGCGGTGTTTCCCTGTGGGCCTCTTGTTTGGAGATGAAATCCTTGAGGTCTGTTTTGCGCGCCTGGATCAACGCTTTCTGAGCGTCGTCGAACGAAGGCGTCGGCCATATGAGCATGCGCCACTTGACGGTTCCCTTTTGAATCGCCTCTTGCAGTGCGTCTTCTGGGATTTTCACCCGGCCATGAACGTGTTTACGGTAAAAAGCCTCCAAAAGGTCATTGCGGCGGCGATTGGCGACGCGGGACGCGACGTACCGGCTTTTGTGCAGGCCCAGGCGATAGCCTTCGTTGGCCAGCAGCAGCTCTTTGACCATATAGTCCAGGTAGGTGCGTCGTGGATCGGCGCCCTGTCGCAACGGCGCAAAGCTGAACTCGTAGCTGTATTTGAATTCCTCCGCCGTTATGACCCGGTCTCCGACCTTGGCGAGAACCAGCTCACTCAGCGGTTTGGTTTTTTTCTCTCTGGCGCAGCTGAAAACCATGCAGCCGGCGAATACAAAGAGCAGCCACCTTGCGAAGGCGGCGCCTTCCAAAGGTTCCTTCATTTGATGATGGCGAATTTGCCCCGTGAGACGCCGAGGTCGTCCGCCTCTACGACAAAGAAATACATGCCAAAAGCGACTTCCGGCCCGTCTTCGGAGGTCAAGTCCCAGGACTCGCGGCCAAAGTCCATGGCCGAGTTGTGCTTCAGCTCCTTGATCAGTTTGCCGCTGACGGAAAAGATTTTGATCGTGCACACCGGCGGCAGGTTGACGAAATCCACCCGCCGCTGCTGATAGCCGGCCAATTCATAGATCGATTCGTAGCTGCTGGCCACCACATAGGGATCCGGAACCACATAGATGTCGTGCATGTCCCGCTTGGCCTGTTCCTTGATCCACTGGCCGCCGTCGACGGTGAAGCGGTATTTGTCGTGCCGCGTCGGGTTGCGCGTGGTTTTAAAACGATAGATGTCGCCCGCTTTTAAGGGAATGACGGGGTTCAGGGAATCAAACGGGTTTTTGATAAAGCGGACCTGCCAGGAGGCATGATACTGACCCTTTTGATGCTTGGGAAACATGATGGTGATGCGCGTGCTGTCCCAGATTTGTCCTTCCATTTCCTGCTTGAGCTCCGGATCGATGGTCCGTTTATCCTTATCGTAGACCACGGTCACCTTCATGCGATGGGGGTTGTTGGGATCGCTCACATTCCAGGTGGTGAAGTTCAGCGGATAGGCCGGGATCAACAGCGCCGAGGGGGTGTAGGAGGTATCCACGCCCTTGTGATCAGCGACGCGAAATTCGATGTCAAAGGGCGCTGCATAGGCGGCGCCGGTCAATTCGATGTTCTGAATGCGGATGTTGGATTTGGTGTCGTTGGCCCATTTCTTCCATTCGTTGGTCTCACGGCCGTACTCGTTCAGCTTGAGGATTTCGATGCCCCGGTCCTGATCCGCTTCTGTACTTCCGGACGCGTAGGCGCTGTTCCAGGACAGGTCAAAGTGAATGCCTTGATAGATGTTCCTTTCCAGCTCTGGGAACACTTTTTGGGTGAACTCGTAGTTGCCGTTGTATTGGAAATTGAACAGGGTGTCGCCGGTGGTGAGATTCTTGCAGGTGATGCCGGTGGTGTTGCCCCATTGGTACGCCGGCGTCAGTTTGTCGAGATAGTGGTCGTCGTTGAACGTCAGTTCGTACTCGTGGCCGAGGTAGACATGGTTCTTGTTGAAAACGTCGATGTTCATCGTGCCGCCGCGGGCGATGCCGCTGATGTGCTTGATTTTAGTCGAATCGATGTAAGGGTTGGTAAAGCCGGCGGCGGGTTCACAGGGGATGCAGACCGCGGTGTTGCGGTCGCGGTAGACGACCTCGCCCAGCAGGTTTACGGTGATATTGAACGGTGATTCACTGGGCATGGCGTCGATGTCATAATCCTCGGAGATGAGGCCGCGTTCAAAAAAGTCCTCGCCGTTGCCCGCGTCGATGGCGGTCACCGCATAGTAATAGGTCCGGCCGTTGTCCACGGTGGTGTCGCGATACGAGTGCCGCAAGCCGCTGTCCTTACCCATGTCGTAATGCACGCCCAGATTGGGGAACGGGGTGGGGTGGATCCCTTTCAAGCCGTCCACTTTGTCGTAAATGGCCAACGGCTTGAACAGAAGCACATTGCCGAAGGCATCGGAGATGGTCTTGATGTCGAGGAATTTGGGGTCTGTGCTTTTATACACGCGATAGCCGTTGAAATCATAGCCGAAGAACGGATCTTTGGAATTTTCCGCATCTGTGTCCCAGTAAAGCTGCACCACTTTGTTGCCCACATCGGAGATCAAGGTGGGTTGGATCGGCGGGGTGAGGAACTGATAGTTGTTGTCGTAGATGCTCTGCATGGTGGCTTTGTTGCGGATGGCGTCGTCCTGGTCCTCGCCCATGATCATGGCGATGGTGAACCGTTCCCACTTCATCTTTTCCAATTTTACCGCACGGGCGCCGAAGGTGAAGACGATATCCTCGTCGGTCTCCTCGACTTCGAACCAGTCGTCTTTGATCATGTAGCGGTTCCAGAAGAACTTGTCGTCCTCCAGGTTGCGGTTTTTCTGGAATTCGTAGACATAGGCGATCTTTAGGCCCGCCTGATCGGCCTCGTCGATATCGGTCAGATCGAAATTCGGCTCCCCCAGATCCATGCGGCCGTTGCATTCGCTGCCGTCCGGATCCGGACCGAACCAGCCGTTCTCATCCGGGCCGATGCCGTCGGTGCCGCGGTCGTCGTTCACCGGTTCCATGTCCAGCTTGTCATTGCGGTTTTTATCTTCGCCGACATCCAGGGCGCCGTTCAGGTTCACGTCTTCTGTGTCCCATTTGCCGTTGCCCTGGGTGCCGTCTTCGTCCGGGCCCTTGTAGCCCGGATCGCCCGGCGCCAGTTTATCCAGACCGATATCACGAAATCCTCTCCAGTCGCCGTCGTTGTCGATGCCGTCTTCCATGGATTCGTCGATCATGAAATCCGCATCGTCGTCCTTGCCGTTATAGTTGATGCCCGGGCTTTCGAGAAAGGCGAAGGCAAAGGTGCCGATCTTTTTATAGGTGGAGAGCTGTTCGGGAAACTGATGCCATTGATAGAGGATATCGAAATCCAGCCGGCCGCCTGAACCCTCATAGTCATAGGTCGCCTTGATGTAATTGGCGGTGTTGTAGGTGCTCTGACCCACGTTGGCGTCGCACCACATGCCGGTGATGACTTGGTTGAGCACATAATCGCTGTAATTGCGCACGCGATAGACCGACACCAGAATGTCCTCGGCCAGAGGATGATACCAGGCATAGGTTCTGCCCTCGACCTCAATGCCGAGGCCGGCGATGCCCACATCGTCATGCCAATTGCGCGTATCCGGCGTGCCGTCTGGATTTTTCATCGGCCAATATTTACCGTCATAAAAGTCGTTCAGCCGATCGTTCTCATGGTCGTCCATGCGGTACAAGGTCTCCTGATCCGCAATAGGTCCTGCCTTGTACTCGCCGTTCCACTTGCCCTGGCGCAGGCCGGGCTTGATGGTCCGCGGAGGGCGGCCGAAATAGGGGCGATCGTCGCCGATGTACGAGCCGCCGGGCCAGTACTCGGGCCAGGTCCGTTTGTCTGTGCTGATGGCCATACTCTTCAGGATGCTTTCCGGTGGATCGAGGTTGTAGTCGAGCTGGCCGTTGAAATTGACGTCCTCGGCCGGGGATAACTCGCCGTCACCGTCTATGTCCTCATTGATGCCCCAGATAAAGCCATACTGCCCGTCGTTGTAAAAGCCCGGGACCGGCGCCCACACCTGCTGATGGCTGTTGTCCGAAGAGAGCTGCGGCGGCGTCCAGACGCTCACATGATAAAAGTAGGAGTCAGTTACGATGGGAAGTTGCTTGCCGTCCCAGCGATCCGGAATGACCTTTCCTCTGTAGGCGGTCATGTCCGTCACCAAGCTGCCGATATAGAAATTCGCTTTGCCGACGTAGGTGTTGCCCTGACTTCCGGGCCAGCGCATCCCTTCGTTGGGTGAGAGCGCCGCATCGGTCATATTGCCGACATTCCAAATAGGGCAGTAGAGCAGGTTGCGATCGAAAAGCCCGCGCGCCCAAAATCGCGCCCAATGCATGGGATGGGTGTCATACTGTACGCCGGAAAGCTGCTGCTGGGCGAAGAGGGTGCCGGTCGACAGTAGGAACAGCGTCGGGAATATGAGAACGAACCGGTTCATGCGTTTATTGGCTGACGATGCCATGGAGGATCTCCAACTTTCTTTTATCGACGGTTACGAGGAAACCATGATATAACTAGAATGCACTGATGCCAAGGGTAAATCGATTGACCGAAGCGAGCACGGTCCAGTCGGACCAGGCGTAATCCAAGGTTAGAGTGGTGGAGTTGAAAAAGCGATACGACAGGCCGGCTCCCAAGGTCAATCCGTCGGCGCTATAGTCCGCGAAAAGAGAGTGATAACCGGCCCTGAGATAGAATAGGTTGAGCAGTTTGGCTTCCATCCCCACATCCATGGTCTCCACGTCATTGCTGGGATGATTGACGCTGGCGGCGAACAGCATGGCATTGCGCGGCCCGAGATCGAGGGTGTAGCCCAGGCCGAAGCGGAAGAGAAGGGGCAGCGGATACGTCTCGGTGGCCAGATGGATCGCTACGTTGTCGTTGTTATAGTATTCATTTTTCCGGCCATCGATGTCCGCCACACGCGTCAGATCCCTTCCGCTCAAGCCGAATTCAGGACCCAGGTTGCTCACGGCTCCGCCCAACCGCAATCCCTTGAGCGGTGTGTCAAAAAGGATCGACAGATCGGCGGCAAAGGTGGATCCTTTCACATGCCAGATGTTTTCCTGAAAGTATTTGGCGCCCAGACCGACAGAGACGCGGTCGGTGATGTTGAGCGCCCAGTACAGGCCGGCGACCAGGTCCGAGGCGGTGTAGGTCTCGCCGGTGCCCTCGGGACGAAAAACGGTGCGAACGGGATTGGAACCATAGTCCATCATCGCCAGATGAAATCCCAACGATGAGTTCATCATCTGCAGCGGCACTATCAGGTCCACGGTATGAAATTGGGTTTCGATCAGCCACTCTGTCTTGGAGACCTGCAGAGACAAGGATTGGATTCTCGAGATGCCGGCGGGATTCCAATAGAGCGCAGAGGGGTCGTTTGCCACGGCGACGAACGCGCCGCCCAAGGCTTCGGCGCGTGCGCCTACGCCGATCTCCAGCACGGCGCCGGCGGAGGTGCCGCGGCGGCTTACCTGGGTGTCATATTGCAGATCCGCCGGATTGACCTGGCTGTGGCCGCTCGTTGCAGCAAGAATCGTCATGGCCGCAGTCACGGCTAAAATCGAACGACGGGTTTTGCTCCTGGTGTCATTCAAGGTCGGGGTCCTCATTAGAATTCGAAAGACAAGCCAAATTGAATTAGGCGCGGCCGGGAATAATCGGTCGGATTGTAATCCGCTTCATTGCGGGTGAACTCGCCGACCTGCTCCAGGCGATAATATCTTTTTCTGGCGATCTCCGGCAGATAGGCATCCGGGCCCGCCCGGCCGGTGATGCTGCGAACTCCGTTCTCGTTCAAATGGTTCAACACATTGTAGACGTTGACAAAGCCGCCTAGGCTGTAGCCCAACACCTTGAAAGATTTGAACAGCTTCATATCGATGTTCCATTGCAAAGGCTTTCTGCCTGAATTGTCCCACCAACCGCCCGGAATCTCGATATTCGGGTCCAGCGTGGATGGAGTGTAGGGCAGTCCGGCGCCGATTTGTCCGATGAGGCTGACGTAGAGACTTTTCTGCGGCCGCAGGCTTATCGCTGCGTTCAAAGAGTGCGTTTGATCCCAGCCGAGAAAATCGATTCTTCGGGTGGCCAGCGTGTAGGCGCCGCGACCGGAACCGGAGAGGATAGCCACGTCGCGGACCGCTTCGGCGCTGGAAGCTGTGCCCTTGGCTACCATGTAGGTATAGTCGACGCTGGCGTTCAGTTTGCCCTGAAAACTGTTCTGGTTAAAGGCCACGGTCACGCCCATGGCATTGCCGTACTCTTTGTTGATGTAGCGATAAAATGTTGTGGCATTGCTCAAAGTCAGAATCTCCAGCCCCAACAGGTCGCGGATGTCCTTGTAAAAAACCGAGAGCTCCAGTCCTAACCCATCCGCGAGTTCCTGCTGCAGACCCACTTCATATTGCACTGTTTTTTCCGGTTTCAGATTCGGATTGCCGATGCTGGTGTTCATGATGCTGAATTGGTTGTAATGGGGCAGAACCGGATTCTGATACATTTTTTCAAAGCTCGGCGCTTGAAAGAAATGTCCATAGGACAGCCGCATCGCACCTCTGTCCGAGATCGGGAAGGAGAGACCGAATCGCGGGCTGACTTGGTATTTCAGTTTGGCCCGTGTATAATACCAGTCGGCGCCGACGAATTCAGGGAATACTTTGGAATAGTCCGGACAATAGCGGTCTTTGGGACGGAACATATCCAACCGCAGTCCGGCGTTGAGAATGATCTCGTTGAGGTTTAATTTGGTCTGAACATAACCGGACCCCTCTTCGGGATATCGGTTATAATCCACATAGAATAGATGATCGGTGATGCTGTCCGGACTGGTTTCGCGCAATTGAATGTGCCCGAAGGGGTAATTCCTGGTGGCCTTGAGGAAAATATCGTAGGGGATTTCCCAGCCGCGGATCTCGTTGCTGGTGTAAGGATATTGCACGATTTCATGGCCGGTCACTTCCCGCAACGGCGCGTTTTTATAATGCAGATCGTACTTTTTGGCCTCGAAACCGGATTTGACCTCGATGACTTTGTTGATCTGCCAGGTGATGTCGCCGTTGATCAGGTGCATGGAGCGGTCCTGAAAACGCCGGTCCCAGCTGTAAATGCCGCCATAATCAAATCCGGTGATTTTGCCAGGATCCCAGGCATTCACCGCGGCAATCTGATAGCGGGGATCGTTGGCGTCTTCAAAGGTATAGCTTTTGCTGTGATTGGCCTGGTAAGAGTAGCGCAGATTGTAAAACAGATTGGGCCTGGGCGCATGGGTGAGAACCGCCATATGCGTGGTCGCATCGTCGAACCAATAGGGCAATCCATCCGGACAGAATCTCCAGCTGTGCGAGTAGGATTTGCCTTTTGACTTGCTGTAAAACAGATTGTAGGAGAGGGTGAGTCCGAAACCGGGTTGATACACCAGTTTGGTGTTGATGTTGTATTTTTTACCCCAATCGATCGGCACGATCGCTCCATCCCCGGTGTGCAAAGAATCCGGTAAAGGGATCACCAGTGGATCCGGAGGATCGTAGGCCGCTTCATACCATTCTCGAAACACCTCGATTTCCCAGCCGTCTTCAGGCATGTAGCGTCGCTGGCCGTTGAGATAACCATCGCTGTCGACCAGCCGACCGTTGACGAAAAATCCCAATTTGCCTAAAGATTTGGGGAACGGCAGAGGGCCGGAGATGGAGAATTTCAACTCCTGTTCGCTGATTGGATCATAGTTGTCCAGACCGATGTACATCGGCTCATTGGGCGCGTAATAGCCTCCGCTCAGCGCTTCGATGGAGCCTTGATATTTGTCCTCCGGAACCTTGGTGACCACATTGATCACACCGGACTGAGCCTGGCCATACTCGGCATTAAAGGTACCGGTGATGACCTGCAGCTCTTTGATGAAATTGTTTTCCACCGAAACGTTGGAGCCGCCGCCTTGGCTGAAGGTGTTGGTCACCGTGACGCCGTCGATCAGGTACGCCACTTCGCGGCTGCGGCCGCCGCGGAAGTGCAGGCCGCCGCCGGCATCCGTGACCACCCCCGCCTGCAGCTGAATGATCTCACTCAGAGATTGAACCGGCAACGCCTCGATCTCCTCTTGCCGAACATACGCCGCGCTGCTGGTGCGGTCAAATTCGATGGGTTCGCGGGTGGCGGTGATCACCACCTCCTCACCCTGGATCACCGTACTCTTTAAACCGCAGTCCACTTTGGCGATGCGATCCGAGTACACGATGACGTTTGTCACCGTGGTGGGGGAGTAGCCCATCATGCGAAATTTAACCGAGTAGGTGCCGGGCATTACATTGGTGATGACATAGAGCCCGGAGACATCGGAGACCGCCCCCAGGCTCGTTCCCTCCAGCAGGATGTTCGCGCCCAACAGCGGCGCTCCGGTCTGATTGTCCGTCACCTTGCCGGTGATTTTTCCGGTGATGCCGGCCCAGGAGGCGTTGTTGAAAGCGAACCATAGGACCGCAGTCAAAAGAGCGCTGTACTTTTTGCTCATATCCCTCACTCTCGATTGGGTGTGCTCATGGTTTACATCATGGGAAATGGATCAGCTGAAATGCGACCGTGAAAGCATGGATGCGTTGATGCCTTTGATTGATAGAAACAGGGAGAACAGAGCCCTGTCCAGGCATTGAGGGCATAGGGTGGAACTCCACAAAGCTGCCTCCTGCATTGAGTTTCGCTTCGCATTCCTATCTGCTCACATAGGATCAGGCATACACGTGGAAATCGTCTGAGGCGTTAGATCGTTTATAAAGCCGAATAAATTTGTCTGTTTATCGCAACTGAATGAGATTCGTTCGTCATTATACTAATTTTGTTAAAAGATGTCAAGGATTATTTATCGCAACTCGAACATAATTGCATTAATACGCCGTTTTTTGTATATTAGGCCTGAGCGGGTTTTTCATGGTCTTGCATCCTGCCCCCGCTTTGTCCTGCTCACCCTTAGTTGAAAGGTCGAAGCTGAATTCCATTTTTCGCACGCTGACGCCTCCATGGATCCCAGGGAGGAGGCTTTCGTTGGGTGGTCGCCCACCCATTGAATGATAAAAGGCGCCCCCATGAAACGAGCTTGTTTTCTTCACCTTTTGTTCACCCTACGGCTGTTAGCCAGCCCCCTGGCGGAGGCGGACACTCTCTTCATTCAAGAACATCACACGCCTCTGCTGATCGGAGATTCGGCAAAAGCCAATGATATACGATCACTGGCGTTTCTTGCCGACCGCACCGTCTGCGCAGCCACCGGCGCAGGCCTGTATCATTACGACCCCTCCAGCCGCGTTTGGCTGCGTAAAACCGAGGGACCGGCTTTTTCTCTGGCCGCCGATTCTCTCGGCGTTCTCTGGGCCGGCGCCTGGGATGGTTTGTATCGCTGGAACGGAGAGGCGTATGAGAAACACCCGATTGTCCACAGCACGGTATCCGCGGTTTTAGCCCTGAAAGACCGGGTTCTTGCCCTTGGACCAACTGGTTTTTATCAGGCCTCCTCCACTAGAGCAGAAAAAATCCACCTGCCCTTCAGCAGAGACGTTCATTCCCTTAAACCTGATAACAGCGGCGGATATTATATCGCTACCAGCCGGGGACTGTTTCATCAACAGAATTCCGGCGCACGAGTGCTGCAGAATGAAACAGAGCTGTTGAGTGCATGGGTCACCGATGTCGAGTACGCTGCGGACGGCAAGCTGTGGATCAGCGGTATGGGCGGCATTACCCTCTATGAAGGGGATCGGCGCTTCGGCCAGTTCACGCCGGCAGAGGGATTGGCTTCCATCTATGTAAACTGCCTGAGGCTGGCGCCGAATGGCGCAATGTGGATCGGCACCCGCCATGGAGTCATCCGTCATCATCATGGTGCGTGGTCGCTGCGCCACTCCAAACGGTGGTTGTGCGGCGACGATGTTAGGGATATTGTGTTTGATCAAAACGGTTCAGCCTGGATCGCCACTAATGCCGGCGTCAGCGTTTTGTCGACCAGACCCATGAGCCTGTCAGCGAAAGCAAATCACTATCACCGGGTTCTACAGGCGCGCCACGTGCGGCCGCCCTATCTGGTGGAAAAATGCCGGCTTGCGGTTCCGGGCGATACCCTCACTTGGCAGCCGTTGGATAACGATAACGACGGTCAATACACCGGCATGTATCTGGCCATGGAATCGTTCCGCTATGCGGTGACCAGAGAGGCGACGGCGCGAGAAAATGCCAGCAAGGCCTTCAACGCGCTGCACTTTTTGCAAACCGTGACCGGCAGCAAAGGTTTTGTCGCCCGCACGGTGATTCCATCCGACTGGACCACCATGGCGGATCCCAACCGCAGCATCGACGATCAGGAGTGGGCGGAGCGATTGGTCAGGAATCCCAGGGAAAAGCGCAGGGAAAATTTGTGGCGGCTCTCTCAGGATCAACGTTGGCTGTGGAAGGGCGACACCAGCAGCGATGAGATCACCGGGCACATGTACGGATATCTCTTTTACCATGACCTGGTTGCCGATGCAATGGAAAAACGTCGGATCAGTAATCATGTCTGCCGCATCGTGGATTATATCATCGAACATGGTTTTGTGCTCACGGACATCGATGGGCAGCACACTACTTGGGGCGTCTGGGCGCCGGAGCGGCTGAATGAGGATCCGGACTGGGCTGCCGAACGAGGCATCAATTCGCTGGAGATGCTCTCTTACCTCAAATTGGCTCATCACCTGAGCGGCAAGTCACGCTATCAGCAGATTTACCTGGACCTGCTGCATACCCATCATTACGGACAAAATGTGCTTACTGCTAAAACGACAAATCCCGCCTGGACCACGCATATCGACGATGAGTTGCTCGCTTTGGCTTTTCCCTGCCTACTGCTGCACGAAAAAGACCCGAGCATTAAATCGATTTATCTCAAAAGCCTTGAACAGTGGTACGAATCAGCTGAAAGGGATCAGAGTCCGTTTTTTAATTTTACTTATGCGGCGTTGAGCGGCGACGACCCACGCCTCGAATCCTCGTTGTTCTTTTTGCGCGATACGTCGTGGGATTTGCGCCGCTGGCGGATCAATAACGGTTGGCGCGCCGATGTCGCGCCCTGCTATTTCCCAGAGCTGGAGCGGGTACAGCTGAACCGGCTGGCGCCCATCAGCGAACGCAGTTTTTTCAGGTGGGATGATAATCCCTGGTATCCGGAGGACGGCGATGACGGCGCGACCGAGAGCGACGGCGTCTTTTGGTTGCTGCCTTATTGGATGGGAAGGTATTATGGCTTTCTATAATGTCAGACAGGAGGGCTGTCCATGAAGATCTATTTGCTGCTGTTGTTGCCGTTTTGCGCATTGCAGGCCGAACAACCTTTTTTTTTCGAACAGAACATCTTTCCCCTGCAGGACAAGCACGTGCATGCCAGCAGTATCGTCCAGTGCCCGAATGGTGACCTGCTCGCCTGCTGGTTTCATGGTTCCGGCGAACGCACGGCCGACGATGTGCAGGTGCAGGGCGCTCGCCTCCGCCGTGGTCAGAAAGTATGGAGCCCGGTGTTTCTCATGGCGGATACGCCGGGTTTTCCTGACTGCAATCCGGTGCTGTTCATCGATGGACGCCGCCGCCTGTGGCTGGTATGGGTCACGGTGTTGGACAATCAGTGGCATCGCTCTCTGTTGAAATATCGTCTATCCAGCGACTTTCACAACGATGGACCGCCTCGCTGGCAATGGCAGGATGTACTGCTGATAAAACCCGGCGACGAATTTGCGGTCGTTGCCGACAGTGCGTTTGATGCGCTGAACCATGCGGAGCCCCAGTGGGCGGAATATGCACCGCCTTATGAAAAACTGCTCCGTGAGGCGAGCCGGGACTCTTTCAAGCGTCTGCTCGGCTGGATGTCCCGCACCCATCCGCTGACGCTGCCGAACGGCCGCATCCTGTTGCCCTTGTACTCGGATGGATTCAATTTCGGCTTGATCGCGATCAGCGACGACGACGGCGAGCACTGGCGTCCCAGTGCGCCGATTGTCGGCTTTGGCTGCAGTCAACCCACTCTGGTCCTTCGCCGGGACGGCTCTTTGATCGCCTATCTGCGCGATGACGGCGATCCGCCCAAGCGGGTTCAGTTCAGCGCCTCCATGGACCATGGGCTTACCTGGTCAGCGGCCCGAGACACCGATATCCCCAATCCCGGCTCCAGCCTGGAAGTCCTGCGATTAAGCAGCGGCGGCTGGCTGATGATCTACAATGACACGGAGGATGGCCGCCACAGCCTGACGGCCGCTCTGTCGGATGATGAGGGAAAAAGCTGGCAGTGGCGCCGGTCGATCGCCCGTTCGGCAGTAAATAGTAAAAGCTATGCCTATCCATCGGTCATTCAGAGCGCCGAAGGATTGATCCAAGTTACTTTTTCTTATGCCGCCGACTCTGAGGAAACCATTCGACATGTGGTTTTCAACGAAGCGTGGGTGCGGGCGGCGCCATAATCCTCGGCGGGAAGATTTATCATTTTGCACATCGCACTCACAGCCTTTTCTCAGCAACAGGATTAAACCGAGGTGTTGAGAACAAGCCGATGCCTGCTTTGATTCAGCGGGTTACTGTATCTATTTGCGCGAGGAAGACCATGGTTCATCATCGCTGCTGTGCTTTACTTTTATTGTTGCTCCTCGGCCCTGTCACAGGCGGAGAAAAAACGGCGGCATCGAGCGTCGTTGCCTCGGACAGCGCTCTTTATATCGCGGACCTGCCCTTTGTCATGCCGGAGATTTCCTTGCCGTGTATCCCCCAGCGCCAGGTGAGCATCATCGCTTTCGGCGCTCAGGGCGATGGCCGCACTTTGAACACTTTAGCTTTTAATCGCGCCATCGAGGCCTGTCATGCCGAAGGAGGAGGACGTGTGATCGTGCCGGCTGGAATCTGGTTGACCGGTCCCATTGCGCTCAAAGACAACATAGAGCTGCATCTGCAAAAGAACGCCTGCCTTCTATTCACTCCGCAATTGGACCAGTATCCGGTCGTTCACGCTCAGTATGAAGGAGAAAGTGCATTTCGCCGGCAGTCGCCGATCTCGGGCAGGGATTTGGAGAACATCGCCATCACTGGTCCTGGCATGGTGGATGGTTCAGGTCAGGCCTGGCGACCGGTGAAAAAGATGAAAATGACCAGCCGTCAGTGGAAAGAGCTGACCGCTTCCGGCGGAGTGGTGTCGTCCAATGGCGCCATCTGGCATCCCTCATCACAGGCGATGGAGGGAGAGGCCTTGGTGGAAAAACTGCGAAAGAAAAACATTACCGATCCCGCAGCCTATGCGGCGTGTGCGGAATACCTACGGCCGGTCATGGTATCGCTGGTGCGCTGTAAAAAAGTGCTGTTGGACGGGCCGACCTTTTGCAACTCTCCGGCCTGGAACCTGCACCCCTTTTTGTGCGAGGACGTAGTGATCCGCAATCTCACTGTGCGCAATCCTTGGCATTCGCAGAACGGCGACGGATTGGATCTTGAATCCTGCCGTCGCGTTCTGGTGGAGGAGTGTTCGTTCGATGTCGGCGATGACGCGATTTGCGTGAAATCCGGAAAAGGGGAGCAGGGGCGGCGTCTGGCGCGACCCTGCGAATGGATGGTGGTGCGAAATTGCACGGTGTATCACGGACACGGCGGTTTTACCATCGGCAGCGAGATGTCCGGCGGAGTCCGCAACGTGGTGGTGCAAAATTGCACTTTTAGCGGCACAGACATGGGCGTGCGCTTTAAAAGCGCTCGAGGCCGGGGCGGTGTTGTGGAGAACATCTATATCGAAAATATCTATATGCAGAATATTCCCACCGATGCCATTGGATTCAACCTGTTCTACAGCAATCAGGAGCCGCTGGTGGATGCAGCGGACGCGGCCGTTTCTGCGGCCAAGGCGCCGGTCTCTGAGGAAACGCCGCAATTCCGTAGAATTTATCTCAAGAACATCCTTTGTCGGGGCGCCGGCCGGGCGATTTTTCTACAAGGTCTGCCCGAAATGCCCATCGAAGAGATCGGGTTGCAGAACGTCGTCATCAGCAGCAAGGCTGGATTCTTCGCTGTGGATGTGCAATCTCTTGACGTGGATCATCTGTCTTTGGATACGACAGCGCCGTTGTGCACACTGACCAATTGCCGTGAGGTGACTTTGCGCAACACGCTGCCGCTGGAAAAGGGCGCTGTGTTGCGCGTCCGTGGGCCCCGCTCCGCGCGGATTCATCTGCCGGGCATCGATCCTACGCTCGGCAAGCGCGTGGTGGAACAGTGTGGGGATGTGCCGGCGGATGCCGTCCTTCTGTCCAGATAACGCGGAACGCGATGCATGACTCCGAATAAATTCAAGACGCTCATCGTTGACGATGAATGGCTGGTGCGGTCAGAGCTGCGTCTCATGGTTTCCGAGTTCGATGAACTGACGCTCGTCGGAGAGGCCGCAAGCGTTGATCAGGCGGTGTCCCTGGTGCAGGAAACCCAGCCGGACGTCATTTTTCTTGATATTCAAATGCCGGGCGCTTCCGGCTTTGAATTGCTGGAGCGAACCGCGGTCTCGGCCCGAATCATCTTTATCACCGCGTTCGACCAGTATGCCATTCGCGCCTTTGAGGTGAATGCGCTGGATTATCTGCTCAAACCCATCAGCCGGGAGCGGCTGCAAAAGGCGGTTGCGCGACTGCACACCGGAACCCCTACATCGGAATGGCAGGCGAAAAAAGTCGCCTATGAAGATGTGATCTATGTGCTGGCCGACGGCTCTTTAAAATTCATCAAGCTGCCTTTGCTCAAAGCGTTGACCGCGGCGGGCAACTATTCTTACATTCTGTACGGCGACAAACCAAAGACCCTGGTGACTAAAACCCTACAGGAGTGGGAAGATTTGCTGCCGGACAAATATTTCGTGCGCATTCATCGTTCCGCGATCATCAACTTTGAGTACGTGGATCGCGTGGTCAAATGTGAAAACTATACCCATCAGATCCACCTGCGCGGCGTGCAACAGCCGTTTGTCATGAGCCGTCGCTATGCCGCCAAACTGCGCGCTCTGCTCAGCTGGTAAAGCGCGGTCGAGCCGCGGCTAACGGCGGCGGCCAGGGTCTTTGTCCGTCGCCGCCGAATCGCGCTCCTGATCATAGCGAATCCTGATCTGCGCGTGCACCCACCCCGATTCCTCATGCAGCCGGAACTCGTAACGGTCCTTGAACATGATCTCCAACCGTTGGCGGATGTTGTCCAGCGACGTCCCATGCACCTCCGGATCTCCGCCGTCATACTCCTTCTCCAAAAGCCGTCCGGTGTTGGAGACATCTATGGAAAGCAGCCGGTCATGGATCGTGATCAGCACTTTGACCCTTAAGGGCATGGGACTGGTGCGCATGCCGTATTTGATCGCATTCTCGATCAGCGGCTGAAACAGGAACGACGGCACCTGGCAATTACGCGCCGCCTCATCGATCTGAAACGACACCTCCAGGGAATCGCGGTAGCGGATTTTTTCGATGTGCAGATAATTGTTGACCGCTCCGATCTCTTCGTTGAGAGTATCCTCCAGTTTGTTAAAGTTGAGCAGCGTGTAACGGAAGAATTCTGACATCTCGGTGATCATCTGCCACGCCCGCTCTTTGTCGATCAGGATCATCGAACGAATAGAGTTATGCGCGTTGAAGAGAAAATGCGGGTTCATCTGGTAGCGCAGCAGCTTCAGTTGGGCCAGATTCGCCAGAGAGGTGGCTTTGAAAAAATTCTTTTTCTGGTTCTGATAGTCGATGAAGTGCTTGATGGTCAAGCCCAGCAGCAGCAGACCGATGATCTTGGCCCACCAGGTCTTCCACATCGGCGGCGTAATGGTAATGCGCAGCGAGGTTCCTGTTTCGTTCCAAACGCCGTCGCTGTTCGCCGCTTTGACGCGCAGGGTGTACTTGCCCGGATTGAGGTTGGTATAGGTGGCCACGTGCTGATGCCCGATGTCGTTCCAATCCGGATCAAATCCCTCCAGTTTGTATCGATACCGATTCTTGGAACTGACGGCATAGCTGAGCGCGGCAAATTCAATGGAAAAGACCGAATGGCGGTACGAGAGGAGGAGGTGATCTGTATCGGTGATGGATTTTTGCAGCAATCCATCGTTTGCACCGACGTGCACCGGCTTGTTGTTCACCCGCAGACCGGTCAGGACCACGGGCGGGCATTTCTCCTTTTGTTTGATCGCTTGCGGATCAAACACCGTAACGCCGTTGATCCCGCCGAAATACATTTTTCCATCCCGGCTTTTCAGATAGGCGTTGTAGCAGAACTGATTGCTTTGCAGCCCATTCTCTTTGGTGAAGACGATGCATCGGCCGTCGGCTGGATGAAAGCAAACCAACCCATCGGTGGTGCTCAACCATAGATGACGCTGCTCGTCCTCAAGGATGCCATAGACGACATTGCCGGGCAAGCCGTCTTCATCGCTGTAGCGGCGGAACTGGCCGGTCGTTGGATTCAGGCGAAAGAGGCCGGCGCCCAGCGTACCGGCCCAAATCTCCCCCGCGTGGTCCTGAAACACGACGCGCACTTCAACCGCCGCGGCGTTCTGATCAACCAGACGGTACTCTTTAAATGTCCGCGCATTTTTGTTCAGCCGTCCCAATCGGCCGTTATCCGATCCAATCCAAATGGCATCGCTGCGATCCTGCATGAGCGCGGAGATCAGCGTATACCTGCATAGATTCTCACGCGAAGGCCAGTGCTCGAAACGCGCGGTGCGGCTGTTGTAAACGTCCAACCCGGCGTCCGTGGTGCCGATCCAAATGTCGCCTTCTCGATCCGCCAGCAGAGTGAGAATATCATCGCTCGCCGGACTGTTGGATACACCGGCTTTATGCCGGTGTATCTTGCATTTTCCACTGCGCGCATGCAAAACGTTCAGACCGCCGCGGAAGGTGCCTGCCCAGATATCCCCGTGGCGATCGCTGACAAGCGCTTTAATATTATTGACAGACAGACTGTAAGGATTGTTCGCTTCATGCTTGTAATAGATGAAGCGGCCGGTGTCGTGACGCCGGCGATTGATGCCGCCCTCTTCGGTTCCGAACCAGATGTCCCCCTGTTGGTCTTGCAGCAGAGCGTAAACCACCTTGTTGTTGAGAAAACGATGATCATTCGACCGGGCTTGAAGGTGGTCAAAAACAGCGCTTTGCTGGCTGAGATAATTCAGTCCATCGCGTGTGCCGATCCACAGATCGCCGTCGAAATCACGGTAAAAACACTGGACAGAGTTGTGGCTCAGCGCCTCGGGATCGTTTGGATCATGCTCATAGCGCTCATGGACGCCGGTCCCCAGATGAAGCCGGTAGATGCCGCTTCGATTTCCCAGCAGGAGATGGTTCGGACCGTCCTCCAAAAGAGAGCGGATGGTGGTGCTCTCCGGATTGTTGGGATTAATGGCGATGTGCTCGAACGAGCTGTCCGCCGGATGGAACAGATTGAGTCCGCCAAGGTTGGTGCCGATCCAAAGGCGGCCTGAGGAATCCTCATATAGAGAGCGGATGTCGTTGTCGCCCAGGCTGCGCGGTTGTAGTGGATCATGGCGGAAGCAGGTAAAGCGTTTCACTCCGGGATCAAAACGCCACAGACCTGAGGCCAAGGTTCCCAGCCAGAGAATCCCATTATGATCCTGCACGAGTACATTGACCGTGATCAACCGCGTCGGGGAGGAGGCGCGTTCCGCAGGCAGGTAGGTGGAAAATTTTTTTTCAATCGGATCGAAATGGTCCAGGCCGCGGTTGGTCGCTAACCACAGACCGCCGGTCTGATCCTCTATGATGGCATTGACGTCGTATCCGGTCTGCTGAGCGGCGGATTCTGCGGAATCCGTCGCCATATGCTCCACTCGCATTGTGGTGGTGTGCAGACAATCCAAACCGCCGCTTTCCGTGCCGATCCACAGCCGCCCCCGGCGATCTGCATGCAGGGCTCGGACCAAGGGCGCTGAAATCCCCTGCGGATCCACCGGCTTCCAGCGAAACGGAACAAAGTTGATGCCGTCATAACGGCAAAGACCTTCGTTGGTGCCGATCCATAAAAAACCATGTGAATCCTGAGTGATGCAATTGACTTTGCTGTGAGAAAGCCCCTGGTCGATGGTGAAATGGATGAACCGCGGCTGCGAGTGTGCCTCGGCACAGCTGCCGGGCCGAGGCATAACGGCAAGCAGGATTAGTGCGAACCAAAGAGGTGAAAGGCTGTGGGTTCTAACCATCGCCGGCCGGCTCCACTATTATTCGCTGCGAACCAGGCGGAAATCCTCCATCAGGCCGTAGTCCAGCACACGATACGCACTCCCGGCCGGATAGCCCTTGGCCGCGCCTCGTTGAAACATGGGCGGCCAGGCTGCCCCCGGTTTGTCCTCATTATGATGCGGTCCCAGCAGATTTTTCAAACTGCCGTATACGATCACGTCGACCTGATTTCGTCCTGATCGCAGCAGACGATTTATCTCCAACTCTGCGGGCTCAAAGGCGATAATGCCGGCCTGTTCACCATTGACCAGCACCCGGGCGAAGGTCCCTTGCCAATCGCCCAGACAGATTTTGTATCGCGCATTCGTTGCAAAAGTTATCTCATAAGAGTGGCTGTAGACTACGCCGTCGCTGTAAAATGGCGCGCCCTGGTCTTTCCAGCTCCCCAAAGTCATCTCTTTATCAGGGATTACAACGAAACCTTTATCCTCTGCTTTAAGAGAGAAATTGCCGCGCAGATACACAGGTTCCAGCTCTGTGTGAATGGTGAACCGGTCGCTGCGCAGAGTGATCTTGTTTTTGCCGACTGTGCACAGATCGCCGATTGAATAGACGCCAAAGTTTTTATCCAGCCACCATGCGTCTTTATTGCTGGCTACCGGCCGGTTGTTGACCGCCACTTGCCAGAGATGCGGCCGTTCAACCACCACCTGGAGAGAGGCCACTTCCACACCGGGCGTCAACATAAAGATAAAGTCTGCTTCAAAACCGGAACCCGGTGCAAAGGTATCCAGGTCCAGCAGGCTGGTTTTATACTGAACGGCGCTGTCCCAGGGATTGCCTTTGAGGCCGTTCGCCTGAAAGGTCTTGCGTTGCGCATCATAGAAATAGAGATCTTTTTCGCGCTTGCTCTTGATGGCGAGATCGCAATAGTCCATGGTCAAAGCGTTCAGAGTTTCGCGGCGAATGGTCAGCGCATCCACTGGAGGGATGACCGATAGCCGGCCGACGGGCGTTTTTTTTACGTTCGATGCGCCGGACCGTAGACACAACAGCAGACTTCCGGCTGGAGGCAAGGCAAAGTGAACCTCATGGGCCTTGCCTGCTTGGACAACCGGATACGGTTTGGCTGTACCGGTAAAAAGATCCCATTGTTCGACGCCGGTCTTGGCCAGAGTGATTTTTCCAGAGGCGGCGACTGAATCCGAGATATTGACCAGGAGCAAGAGCTCGGCATCGTTCAAAACCCGACGATGATGAAACAGCATCTCAGGATTGACGAGGTCGAAGAAGCGGAGCACCGGCGGCTGCAAGTCTGATATGAGGTCAAAACCGCTGTTGCCATTCACATGCTTCCAGGTGGACGAGTGTTCCTTGCTGCACTGTGCAATCCGATCGCTGGCACGGCCGTCGATATAGTCCGGATCGCCGAAAGAGAGCACCCGGCCTTTTTGATTTGCATAATGGACGAGCAATTCAGCGGTGGAACTGTCCAGGTTTTCCGTCATAGGGGGCAGGATAACCAGATCATAGATGCATTCGCCCACGCGCAGACGTTCACCTTCCGTACCGGCGAGGCGGCGCATGATCTCTTCACAGCCCAGATCATATTCGATCTGCCGCTTTTCCAGTTCATTGACGAAATTTTGAAAACAGACTCCCAGGGAATCCATCCAGGGATGATCGGTTGTGCGGGCATAGTGCATCCAAGCGGTGGTGGTCGGTTCCAGCACCAGGATGCGGTTCTCCTGCCTGCCGCTGCTCATGGCGACAGACAATCTTGCGATATAATCCGCCAGCTCTTTATAGGCCGGCCACCAGGGCTCATGGTAGGAGAACGACTGCGGATGATCCCTTTTTCTCGCTCCCATGATGGTCATGTAGGAGAGATGTTGGTTGAGAAAATTGACGCCAAGGGCATATTCCCAGTCAGCGATGCGTTTCTGGTCGCGGAAAGTGAGGTCCCAGCCTGCGGCGCCGTAGGTTTCGGACAGTGTGCGTTTAAAGCCCATTTGATTCGCTGCGCTGCGGATCTCTTTGACAGCGCGGTGGTTGCCGAATTGTGCGTCCGGATCGGTTCGATACTGGTTCATGAGGATATCGATGCCCGGCATATGTGAATAGGATGAGAGGGCCATGTTGTCCGGTCCGTGATCCGGGGACGGCCAACGATGTTCCCAGTAGTGGCCGGTGAAGCACAAATGGTATTTTTGGCAATAGTCGGCATAAGGTTTGGCCCAATTATCGATAAAGAGCTCCAGCAGGGTGGCATAATAATTATGCCGCACCCGGCGCCAATCGCCGATGTCTTTAAAGAGCGAGGGCAGATGCAGTCGAAGATCGTAGCCCCAGCGCGCGGAAAAGGCCTCGAACAGCTTGGGCGTGTATTGGACGCAGGTGTGATCGCCCGCCGGCGCGATATGCGCTTCATCCTGAAAAACGCCGGGCACGGTGTTGCCAAAGGCTTCGCCGAACGCAGCCCGATAGGGTTCCATGGTGGTTGCGATGAATTTCTCCGTCACCTCACGCTGCATAATGTCCACATAGTTGAATCCACCGTACCAGGGGCTGGGATTTCGTTCCTTGTAGCTGAAGAGATAAAAATCGCCTTTGCCGAAATCCTGCTGTTCCCATCGATCGGTGATGTCCTCAAAGCCATCGGCATCAGCGGCCAGCACCAGCACCGGTTTTTGCGCCGAGCGGTCGGGCAGCTTGTTCACGTTGGTCATCTGCAGGCTTTTCACCAGAGAGCCGGGCATCTCCGCCGGCACATGGCCGCCGGCGAAACCGGAGGGATACGAGTTTTCATCATAGATCCACACCTTCATGCCCAATTCTTTGCCCTTGGCAACGGTGTAGGCGCACAGATCCAGCCATTCCGGTGAGAGATAAGGGGTGATGAGTCCGGGCCGCGGATGGATAAAGACTCCACCCAGACCATGGTCGCGAAAATCGATCAGCTGATCGTCTATGTCGCTTTTCGATACGCGTGTGTTCCACACCCAGAGAGGAGCGCTGCGCATATCAGCCGGAGGATTCTGGAAATCGGCGAAAACCTGAGCGCAGCGGTCGAGGACGGGTTTGCGTTGGCAGCTGAACAGCATGGACATGGCAAACAGGAAAAGGATGGATCCTTTGAACCGGTTCATGGCTTCTCTCTTTCCCGGCGTACGTGCCGCATGTGAAGGGGATGGATGGCTCTATTTTTTTAATTATGATCTTCTGCGACCGCCCCGGCTTTTGCGTTTGCGCTCAGCGGGTGGCTTTTTTTCTTGGGTCTCGCGACCGGGCTCATCAGGCACTGGAACCGGTGCATGCAGCATCTGCTGATAATAATCATCCAGCAGCATGGCGATGATGGCCGATTCCTCTTCGTTCTCCGCCAAGCTGCGGCTCAGGGGGATGAACCGGCGGCTGCGCTCTGTCACCGCCCGGTCGCGATCGCGCAGCTGAGCTTCGAGCAGCGCAAGGACCCTTTCCGAGACCACTGCTTCCACATCCGCGTCGGTCGGCAGCGGCCGTTCGATGAGTTCGATCTGATAACGATTGGCGATGCGGTTGAGCATAAACAATTCCAGCTGAGAGACCAGGGAGATGGCTACGCCGGAAGCCCCGGCCCGGCTGGTCCGTCCGGCGCGGTGGATATAGGCTTCAAAATCTTCGGGCGGTTCGTACTGTATAACATGGGATAACGCCGGCAGATCGATGCCCCGGGCCGCGACATCGGTGGCCACCAGAAAACGAAGCGTACCTTTGCGCACGCGATCCAGCACTTTTTCACGTACGTTCTGGCTCAGGTCCGACGTCAACTCATCGGCGTTGTAGCCGAATTGCTGCAGCACGATGGAGACATAGTGCACCTGCACTTTGGTGTTGCAAAAGATGATGGCGGAAGCGGGATTCTCGATCTCGATAATGCGGATCAGGCTGCGGTCCTTGTCCATGCCGGAGACGATATAGTAAACATGTTCGGTATCGGTCACGTGGACGTGATCCTGGCTCAGCGACAGGAATTCCGGTTCATGGAGAAACTCACGCGCGGTGTTCAAAACATGAGAGGGAAACGTGGCGGAAAACATGCAGCCGTGCAGCGGACGATCCGGCAGATACCGCTGCAGCTTTTTCATATCCGGATAAAAACCCATGGAGAGCATGCGGTCGGCTTCGTCAAAGATCAACATCTGCAGATGGTTCAGAGACAAAGCGCCGTGCATGAGATGATCGAGCACGCGTCCGGGCGTGCCGACGATGACGTGTGCGCCTTGGCGAAAGGCATCGCGTTGAGCGGCGTACCCTGTGCCGCCGTAAACCGCCACCACCCGTAGACCGGTGCCGGCGAACAGTTTTTCGCCCTCCTGAGCCACCTGCCGGGCCAGCTCCCGGGTGGGAACCAGAATGAGCGCTTGACACTGATTTTTAGCCGGATCCAGCCGCTCCAGCATGGGCAGAAGAAAAGCGCCTGTCTTGCCGCTGCCGGTGCGGGCCTGAATCATCATGTTGCGCCGCGCCAACAGGTAGGGGATTGCCCGCGCCTGTACCGGCATTAAAACGCTCCAGCCGGCGCGCGCTACTGCCGCCTGCAGGGCCGGAGCCAGCTGTTCTACAGTTGTGTCAGACAATGAAGAGACAGAATCGTTCATGAAACCTCGTTCATTAAGATGGGTTAGCAGAAAGCGATGAATTATAAAGATTCGCTCAGTATTTGAAAAAGCTATTTAAAAAACATTTTCGATCGTTGCGCCCCGCAGGGAATCCCTTGCGGAATTCACAGGGGCCACCGACCCATTATCTGTAGATTTGCACATAATCCAATGAAATAAGCGATTGACAACCTGAGGCATTCACGATGTCCAACCAGCGCCCTGTAGTGCCCCAGATACCGCTCACGATCACAGGACGGTGGTCAGCGGCAAAAGCAATCAACTCGTCATAATTTTTAATATGGCTTTGCCGGCGAATATTCGGATTCAATTTATCACTGATTTCCAGACCGAAGTGGTTTTCCAGTCCTGAGAGGATGCGAGCCTTTGTTTCAACCGCAAAGCCCGGCCAGGAAGCCATGAAATCGGTCGTACCAGTATGTGCATCAATCACCTGGCTGATCTCGGAGATTGACGAAATTTTCCAGTTTTGTCGATGATGCTTCGGTGGCCATAGGCCTGGCATTTTTTCACCGGATATGCTGATTCGGTAAAAGGTGTACAGTCCTGCAGAAAAATAAACGGTCAGGGCAAAGATACTGATGACCGAAAGGATTGGTCTGGACAGAGCCTTTGTTCTCACTGCAGTCAAATCGGATGAAACATCAAAGAGATATAAAATCAGAAACGGAATCACACTGGTAAAATACTGCGGATGACAGGGCGTTGGCAAAAAATGGATAAAGGTGAGCGCCAAGACGATAAGCAAATTGATGTTGAAGATTTTACTTTTTCGCAAGTTGCGTCCAATAAAGAAGAGTAAGGCGATGATGAGCATACCCAGCTGTATTGTTGCTTCACGCCCCAGGTAACCGCTGGACTTTATTCCAAGGAGTTGGCCAAGTACGAGACATTTATCCTGAAAATTTCCGATTAATCCCGCTTCACTTCTCATGGCGTGATAACCTACATTTCCCAGCATGAAATTTTCCCACGAAGAGAAAAAAACGATAAGCGGCGAAAAGCCGATAGCCAAGCCGAATAGGAAATAGCATAAAGGGACAAATTTCCCGCCATTCATCTTTTTTTCCGCGGGCAGTATCGCATAGAGCGCGCAGGGAATTAAAATGCCATAGGTGGATCGCATCAAGATTGCAAAAGAGAGAAGGACACCAGAGACGATCATCGCCGATCGATGTTGCTGCAAATGCTGCAGGGAATAAAAGCTGCTTAACGCGAACAGTGTCGCCGGAGCAAACGTTTTAATCGTAGAATGCCATTCCAGGATCCATGACGAAAAGAAAAACAACGCAGCGGCCCATACTGCATATTTGGCGCTGGATGTTTTTTTTACCTGCTGATAAATAACCAAACCGCATACTACATTGAGACCGGCCGCAAAAATGCGCGCATAGAGCCATGCAGAACCCGGCAGGTTAAAGAGAACACTGAATAGATAAGGCAGACCGGGCGCCTGGGTGTAAAAAAAATCCCTATATAACCGTTCACCATTATGGATCAACCGGGCTGCCAGTAAATAGTATCCCTCATCCGCATCGACAAACCGCATGACCGCAGCTGAAACGCTGAAGGACGAAAGCACAGACAGTATCCACCATGACCGTCGCGTCGTTTTCTGCTGTGATAGGCTGCTTCTACTGGCTCTCATAAAGGGATCACATTGGGATGAAGGGAAAATTTATGTTAAATTTTAATCAATTATGAAGTTATATTCAAGGATTTTTTTAGGAATCGGGACCCTGCGCCGGCGAAAAACTTATTGATATTTCGCTTAAATGCAGTTAAATTGCTTATCCTATCATTTTGTTTAATAAGGAAAATTGATTATGCCCGCTTCACCGCGAGAAATCGTTAAAGCCTGTTTGGAATTCAATCACCCGGAACGCCTGCCGCGAGACCTGTGGCTGTTGCCCTGGGCGCAATGGCACTATCCGGCTGAAGTGGCTGACCTGCAAGAGCAGTATCCCAATGACATCATCGACGCCCCCAAAGTGTACCAGCCGTCGAGCCGCATGCAGGGCGATGAATATCGTCAGGGAAGTTTTACCGACGAGTGGGGATGCGTGTTCACCAACATTCAGGACGGCCTGATCGGTGAGGTGCGCACTCCGATGCTGGCCGATATCGCGGATTGGCGTTCAATTCAACCGCCCTATGAACTGCTGCCGGTCGGCCAGGCGGCTGCCCGGGCTGTGCAAACCGTGGACCGCTTTTGCGAACAGACAGACCGGTTCGTCCTTGCCGCCATGTGTCCCCGGCCATGGGAGCGCTACCAATTCATCCGCGGCAGCGAAAACACCTATCTCGATATCATGGAGCCGGAGAACGGCTGTCTCGATCTTCTACGCCGCATTCACGAGTTTTACCTGCGAGAAATCGAATTCTGGATGCAAACGCGGGTGGACGGCATCCGGTTTATGGATGATTGGGGAAGTCAGAATCAACTGCTTATTCCGCCCAGACTTTGGCGTGAACTGTTTCAACCACTGTATCAGGATTACTGCGATCTGGCCAAAGCGCACGGCAAAAAGGTTTTTATGCACTCGGACGGTCATATTCAGGAGATATACCCTGATCTGATCCGCACCGGCGTGGATGCCATCAATTCTCAATTGTTCTGCATGGACCTAGATTATCTGCAGCGAACCGCGGCCGGCCGCATCACGTTTTGGGGTGAGATCGACCGCCAGCATGTACTGCCCTCCACGGATCCAGAAGTGGGGCGGGAGGCGGTCCGCCGACTGGCATCGCATCTCTATGATCCCAGCGGCGGCCTCATCGTGCAATTCGAGCTCGGCGCCGGGGCCAACCCCGCTGTGGCCCGGGCTATTTTTGCAGAGTGGGACAGAATACAAAGCGAACTATGAATGGCGATTCGATTCTTAAAATTCGGCGGTTGCTGCTGGAGACAAAAGGAACGGCGCTGCAAGAGCTGGAAAAGCAGCTGGCATGAAACTCGTGCATACCGTGTCATGCGCCGGACGCAAGCAGTTGCGGAATCGAAGGATAGATGATGCGATCAAGAAAAATATCTTGCTTAAATACCGGCATTTGATTAAATTACTCACGTGTGCAATTTAAGGTGAATATTTTTATAATTTAATTAAATTCAATATTTAAAGGGGTACGCTATGGCCCGGAACAGCAGTGTGATGAAATCCTATCAACTTGCGCACGAACGCTATGCTGAACTAGGGGTTGATACGGATAAGGCTCTCGAACTGTTGAAACAGATTCCGATCTCGATTCAGTGTTGGCAGGGCGATGATGTCGTTGGGTTCGAAAAGGCTGATTCACAATTCGGCGGCGGCATTCAGGCTACAGGCAACTATCCCGGCCGAGCGCGTACAGCGGACGAACTGCGTCAGGATTTCGAGATGGCGAAGAGCCTGATTCCCGGCAATCATCGATTCAGTTTACATGCGATCTATGCCGAGACCGACGGCAAACGGGTTGAACGCGATGAGATCGGTCCCGAGTATTTTAAAAACTGGGTCAGTTGGGCTAAGGCGCAGAATTTAAAGCTGGATTTCAATCCGACGTTTTTCGCTCATCCCAAAGCGGACAGCGGCTACACCCTTGCTCATCGCGACAAGACGATCCGGCAGTTCTGGATTCGCCATGGCATCGCCAGCCGCAGAATCGGCGCTTTTTTCGGCAAAGCGTTGGGTTCGCCGGCGGTCACCAATTTGTGGATTCCGGATGGCTCTAAAGACGCACCGGCAGACCGTAAAACGCCGCGTGAAATTCTCAAAGAATCATTGGATGAAATCTTTGCCGAGAAAATAGACCCGCGTCACAACCTGGATGCGGTGGAGTCCAAGCTGTTCGGCATCGCTTCTGAAAGTTATGTGGTCGGCTCTCATGAGTTTTATTTGGGCTATGCCATACAGAACCGATTGTTGCTCACGCTGGACGCCGGCCATTTTCACCCCACCGAAGTCATCTCGGATAAACTCTCCTCGGTATTAACCTTCTTGGATGAAGTGCTGCTCCATGTCAGCCGCGGCGTACGCTGGGACAGCGACCATATCGTCATTGTCAGCGACGAATTGCAGGCTATCGCCCAGGAGATCGTGCGCGGCAAATACCTGCGCCGCGTGCATATCGGTCTGGACTTTTTTGATGCCAGCGTCAACCGGGTTTGCGCCTGGGTCATCGGCACTCGCAGCATGATCAAAGCGCTGCTTCTGGCGCTGTTGGAACCCATTTCCCTGCTGCGTAAGCTGGAAAACCAGGGCGATCTGTCCGGCCGTCTGGCCCTACAGGAAGAGATTAAAACTCTGCCCATGGGCAGCGTCTGGGATTATTATCTAGCTGAACAGGATCTCGCCGTCGGCATGGGATGGATGGACCAGGTGCGAAGGTATGAGCGTGAGGTTTTGTCGAAACGTAATTAGCCGCGGCACATGCCGCTGAGCTCTCAGGTTGGATAGCGAGGTGCGTATAGAATGGAACTAGCTGTTGTTCAAGGATCCGTGGTTGCCACGGTCAAAGCCGACAAGCTCAAAGGCCGCAAGTTGCTGATCCTCAACATCGCCGGTCCTGATGCCAAGCCGACCAACACATTCGTCGTTGCGGTGGATACCGTGGGCGCGGGCGAGGGAGAAATGGTTTTATTGGTGCGCGGCTCCTCCGCACGGCAGTCGTCGGATTTGGCCTCTGTGCCTACGGACGCAAGCATTATCGCAGTGGTGGATGCCATTGAATGGAATGGCCGAACAGTATTTAAAAAAGAAAAACAAGGCCGCTCATGAAACTGGCGCGTGTTATCGGCCGCGTGTGGGCGACCGTCAAAGAACCTAAACTGACCGGCGTGCAGTTGTCGGTTATTCAACCGGTCAACGAAAAGCTGGAAAAGATGGGTTCACCTCTCATCGCCGCGGATATTCTCAACTCAAAGGAAAACGATCTGGTTTATTGGGTCAGCGGCGCTGAAGCCACTTTTCCACTGCCGGATCGGCAAATACCCAGCGACGTAAGCATCGTCGGCCTGGTTGACAGATTGGATACCCCTGCCTTATGATCCTGGCGCGAGTCATCGGCAGCCTGGTAGCGACCATCAAGCATGACAGCTATCAGAACCGAAAAATCATGTTAGTCAAACCGATTTCGCCCGATGGACAGATGAAATCTCTGCTCATGGTGGCTGTGGACACAGTCGGTTGCGGCGTCGGCGATACGGTGCTGGTGGCCTCAGAAGGCCGTGCGGCCATGGAGCTTCTTGGTCTGAAAAAGCGGCCGCCGTTGCGCAGCGTCGTCACCGCTATCGTCGATCGGATCGATTATGCGCCGACCTCTCCTGCGGGGGGATCTTCATGAGCCTGGCGCTGTCGGCTGAAGAAAAAGAAAGACTGGTGCAGCTGATCACTCGGGAGGTTCTGGCCGAATTGCGTGCGCAAGGGCCGCTTCTGTCCGAAGCGAAGGCGACCGATTCCCCTCTCTCCGGCCAAACCATGTTTCTGCCCAACCGGCTGATCTCAATGCAGGTTGTGCAGCCGTTGGCTGGCCGAGCCGTTCGAACGGTTTTTATCACAGACAACGCCCTGATCACCGCGGCCGCCAGAGATCTATTGAAAGAATGGCGCATCGCTGTGCAGCGCCAACCCGCGGCCACGGCAGTGCACGCCTCGCCACAGACGGGCGTGGTGGCGCTTCTTGCCCCTGTGCTGTACCGCTTTCAATGGCAGACTGTTCAGCAGGCGTTCAACCGGCTTCCCTACGTTTTGGAGAAAATCGAGACCGGTGAGACCAAGGCGATGGAGGCTGCCGCGGCAATAGCAGCCGGAGTGCAGTCAGGCCGCTATCAGGCCGGCATCATCCTGGATGACGCGGTGTCCCGCTTTTTGCCTATTCTGCAGCATGAGGATCGCATTCAGCCGGTGATCGGCTGGAGTTCAGTGAACGTTAAAATGCGGCCGGCGCCGTTGCAAAGCAATGTGCTGTTAATCAACCGGCGTTCCATGGGCGCAAAATATCTCGCTGATATGATCGCTGCATGGCTGGCGGTTTCTCCGCAAGATTGATCCTGTTCCTTTGTAACCCGCCAATGGAAGGCAAGACTGATTTCAACATGCAGGAAAACGCGTGCTTTTAGATCAAGTAAAACAGGCAGGGGTGGTCGGCGCCGGCGGCGCCGGTTTCCCGACTCATATAAAACTGCAGACTCAGGTTGAATATTACCTGGTCAACGGCGCAGAGTGCGAACCGTTGATGCACAAGGATCGCGAGCTGATGTGCCGTTTTTCTCGGGAGATCGTTCAAGGGCTGCAATGGGCGGCCGACTGCGTTCACGCCGACAAACGGATCTTTGGCATCAAATCCAAGAATCAGTGCGCCATCGAGGCGCTCAAAACCGCCATCGGGACCAGCTCGGTTTCCATTCACGAATTCGGCGACTATTATCCGGCCGGCGATGAGTATGAACTGGTCTATGGCATCACCGGCCGGCTGATCCCTCCCCAGGGATTGCCCCTGGAAGTCGGTGCGGTGGTGAACAATGTTGAAACTTTGTTCAATATCTACCAAGCGGCTCAAGGCCGGCCGGTCACTGATACCTTTTTAACCATCACCGGCGCAGTAAAGCGGTCGATGACCACGCGGGCGCCCATTGGCATGCAGGTTCGTGATGTGCTGGCTCTGGCCGGCGGCCCGACTCTGTCCAGCTACCGCATCATGGAAAGCGGTTTGATGATGGGCCGCCTGCTGCCTGATGATTCGCAGCCGGTGACCAAAACCACCGGCGGACTGATCGTGCTGCCCGCTGATCATCGCTTGATCCAGCGTTATACCACGCCGCCCAGAGTCATGGATCGCATCGGCCACTCCGCCTGCGACCAATGCAGTTATTGCACAGAGCTGTGCCCGCGCTATCTCTTGGGCTATGACGTGCAGCCGCATCTGGTCATGCGCAGCCTTGGCTTTACGGCCATGGGGACAGAATTGTGGAATACCCATGCGCTGCTGTGCTGCCAGTGCGGCATCTGTACACTGTACGCTTGCCCGGAAGGACTATATCCACGTGAAGCCTGCCTGCGCGGTATGACCGACCTGCGCGGCAAGGGACAGGGCAAGTGGCAGGGCTCCAAGCAGGTGAGCGTGCACAGCATCAAAGACAGTCGGCGTGTTCCGGTCAAACTGCTCATGCGTCGTCTGGGGGTGATGGACTATGATGCCCATGCAGAATTTGTCGAAACGTCCGCTCATCCTGAACAGGTGCGCATTCTCTTGAAACAGCATGTGGGCGTAGCTGCAGAGGCAGTGGTCAAAGCAGGTGAAAAAGTGGAAAGAGGCCAGCTCATCGGCCGGATTCCAGAGGGCAAACTGGCAGCGGCCGTTCATGCAAGCATCTCCGGGATTATCGCCGAGGTGACCACCGAAGCGGTGACCATTCGGGCAAAATGACAACGGACGATTCGGGTTCGTTGCAAGTCGTTTAACCTGGAAAATAAGCAACCATGACAAGCTTGGGATTGATTGAACTGAACAGCATCGCCGCAGGATTTTCCATCTGCGATACGCTGTTAAAAACCGCGAATGTGGAACTGGTGCTCAACCGGACCATCTGTTCCGGGAAATACATGATCATTGTCAACGGCTCCGTGGCGGCGGTGCAGGCGAGCATTGCCGCCGGGCGTCAACAGTGGCCTGAGGCGGTGATCGATTCCATGGTCATCGCCAACGTGCACCCTTCCGTGCTGCCGGCATTGGCCGGCACCCATGAAGGAGCACAGACCGGCAGTCTGGGCGTGATCGAATCCTTTTCCGTGGCCTCCCTGCTGGAGGCGGCTGATGCTGCGGCCAAAGCAGCGGATGTGACTCTGCTGGAGATCCGCCTGGCCATGGCGTTGGGCGGCAAAGCTTTTGTAACATTGACCGGGCAGGTTTCTGCGGTGCGGGCTGCGGTAGAAGCCGGCGCAGCGTTGGTGGCGGAAAAGGGATTGCTGGTGAACAAGGTCGTAATTCCTGCTCCGGCTCAGCAACTTTATCAAAACTACATTTAACCAATCGGGAAGGTTTTGTATATGGCTTTACAGCAGGACGAACTGGCCAAACAGGTTGAAAAGATCGTCCGTGAGGTGATCGACTCGGTGCTGCAGGAACAGGATCCAATGCGCATTCCCATCGGCATTTCCGCCCGTCATCTGCACATCACCCAGGAGCATCTGGAAAAGCTGTTCGGTGCCGGCGCGCGGTTGACCAAACTGAAAGATCTGCCCCAGCCAGGTGAGTTTGCCGCCAATGAGACGGTTACGGTGATCGGGCCCAACCGGCGGGTGTTTGAAAAAGTGCGCATTCTGGGGGATATCCGCAAAGCGACGCAGCTGGAGCTGGCGTATTCCGACGGCATCTATCTGGGCATGAAGCTGCCGCATCGCATGTCGGGCAATACGCAGGGCTCTGCGTCGTTCGCCATCGTCGGCCCCAAGGGCGCACTGTATCTGGAAGAAGGCGCCATCCGCGCCATGCGGCATATCCACATGAATCCAGAGATCGCGCAAAAGTTCGGCGTCCGTCACGGCGATCTGGTGAGCGTTCGCACGGTGGGTGAGATGAGCGTGACGTTTAACAATGTGGCCATCCGCGTTGGAGAAAAGTTGAATCTGTACATGCATATCGATACGGATGAGGCCAATGCCGCGGGTATGACCGCAGAAAATTCCTATGGCATATTGATCAAAGAGCGGAGCCGATAATCCTATCGGCTTTCCATTCGAGTCGCTGTGAGATGAAAGCGGGCAAAGGGGTGGGCGCCTGTGGTCTCTGTCGACAGCGAGCAAATCCCCGGCGCCGCAGCCGAGCGGAACGGAGAGGAGAGGCCTGTTGTCTGCAAACCACACTAGGAAGACAACTGTGATTTGTTTGATTTCAATTTTTAACCGTAAAGCATTAACCCTGTGAAAGGAGTTGTACCATGGCACAAGAAGCGTTGGGCATGATCGAAACCAAGGGATTCGTCGGCGCCGTCGAGGCGGCTGATGCGATGGTGAAAGCGGCCAATGTCAAGATGATCGGCAAAGTGGCGATCGGCGGCGGTCTGGTCACCGTGCTGGTGCGCGGAGATGTGGGCGCGGTCAAAGCGGCGACGGATGCAGGCGCAGCGGCGGCGGAAAAAGTGGGTGAGTTGATCTCTGTTCACGTTATCCCAAGACCTCATCAGGATGTGGAGATGCTTCTGCCCGGCAAGTCCGATAAATAGCGTGGAGGCCACGTCGTGCAAAACTCGATCCATGCTTTAAAAAGAGATATCGTCGAAGTCGGCCGACGCGTATACAACCGCGGTTATGTTGCTTCCAATGATGGGAACATCAGCGTGCGGGTGGATGAAAAACGCGTGTTGATCACTCCCACCGGCGTGAGCAAAGGCTTTATGAAAGTCGAAGATATCATCCTTGTCGATTATGACGGCAACGTCTTATCCGGCAGCAAAAAGCCTTCCTCCGAGGTTTTTATGCATCTGCGGATGTATAAAGAGCGGCCGGACGTGAACAGCGTCTGTCATGCGCATCCGATTCATGCCACCGGCTTTGCCGTGGCGGGAATCCCCCTGGACCAATGCGTCCTGCCGGAAGTGGTGGTGGCGTTGGGCAGCATTCCCTTGATCGCCTATGGTACGCCGGGGACCGCCGAATTCTTTGAGCCGGTCCTGCCGTACGTCAAGAATCACGATGCGTTTCTGCTGGCCAACCACGGCGCTCTGACCATCGGCAAAGATCTATTCAACGCCTACCACAAGATGGAGACGTTGGAGCATTTTGCCCATATCGCGTTTGTCGCCATGCAGGTGGGCAGCGTGCATGTGCTTAACACACAGCAGGTGGAAAAGCTCTACGAGCTGCGAAAACGCTTTGGCATCACGACCGCCGGGGAGTGCAAAACCTGCGAATCCGAAGGTACCTGCCAAATTCCATCCGCCGGCGACGGGCCGCTGCAGGCCGCCACGACCCTGTCCCCTGACAAAGAGGCGATGATCGCTCAGGTCACCCGTGCCGTATTGAATCAATTAAAGTGACCGGCTGACGCGCGGCTCAGAGCCACGCCGCGCTGTTGCGCCTATTGTCGCGGGACGGCTATCTAGCCCGTTGCACGGCGCAGCCGTCTCTCCGGGCACTGCTGAAAGAGATAAGGATGGAACATGGCTGATGCAAAATTTTTAGCCTTGGATTTTGGCGCCAGCAGCGGTCGAGCGATTCTGGCTACGGTGAATGAAACCATCTCCCTGCAAGAACTGCATCGTTTCGGCAATCCGCAGATCAGAATGCTGAACCACACTTATTGGGATCTGGCGTTTCTCTTTAATGAATTGAAAAAAGGGTTGGCAGCCGCCGGTCGGGCTGGTCATCGCGACCTTCAGGCTATCGGCGTAGACACCTGGGGGGTGGATTTCGGACTGGTCGGCAGGAATCACACGCTGTTGGGCAACCCGGTCACCTATCGAGACAGTCGCACGGAAGGCATGATGGAGGCGGCGTTCAGCTTGGTGCCGCAGGAGGAGATCTATCGCCGGACCGGCATTCAATTCATGAGCTTCAACACCATTTATCAGCTGCTGAGCATGGTGCAGGAGCGCCACCCCCTGCTGGAGGTAGCGGACCGGCTGCTGTTCATGCCGGACCTGTTCAATTATCTGATGACCGGTGAAATGACCTGCGAATACTCCATCGCCTCAACCTCGCAGCTGCTTAATGCTCGAACACGGAATTGGGAATCTCTGCTGCTGAAAAAGCTGGCCATTCCAGAACATCTGTTTTTACCCATCCTCGAATCGGGCACGCCCATCGGCAGGTTGACAGCGGACGTTCAGGCGGAGACCGATCTGCCGCCTGTGGATGTCATTGCCACCGCCGGCCACGATACCGCCGGCGCGGTCGCTGCGGTGCCGGCCAAGGCCGGCCGTTGGGGCTATCTCAGCTCCGGCACCTGGTCCCTGATCGGGGTGGAAATTGATCAGCCGATCATCGACGAACACTCTTATGCCGCAGGCTTTACCAATGAAGGGGGAGTGCAGAACACCATCCGTTTTTTGCGCAATGTCATGGGCATGTGGCTGTTCGAACAATGCCGGGCGCGATGGGAAAGAGAGGGCGACAAGCTGAGCTATGATCGCCTGATCGCCATGGCCCAGGCGGCTGAACCGTTCCTCGCCGTGATCAATCCGGATGACGCCCGCTTTCTCAATCCATCGGATATGCCGCAAGCCATCCTGTCGTTCTGCCGCGACAGCGGTCAACCCGGGCCTCAGGATCAGGGTCAAATGGTCCGCACTATTTTTGAAGGCCTGGCGCTGAAATACCGTTTTGTCCTTGAGCAGATCGAAAGAATGCGCGGCATTCAGCTGGACAGCCTGCACATCGTCGGCGGCGGCTCGCAGAATGATCTGTTGAACCAGTTCACCGCCAACGCCACCGGGCTGCCGGTGGTGGCCGGGCCGGTGGAAGCGACGGCGCTGGGCAATGTCATCGTCCAGGCCATGGCCAAAAAGGTGATCGGATCGCTGCAACAAGGCCGCGACTTGATCGCACGGTCGTTTCAGGTAAAAACTTTTATGCCGCAGGACACGGACCGCTGGCAGGAAAAATATGAAACCCATCGTTCGTTGCTGATGACAACCCGTTTTTAATCGGTTGTGGGATCTAGAGTGAGACTGGCATCCTATGCAACATTTCAAGGTTTGTGGAGGACTGCTGTTCCTTTGCTTGATCAGCTGTATCGGCTGCAGGGACTCGTTGCTTCAGCTGGCCGAGCGGCAATTGACTCTGAGCGCGCGGAAATACGATGCATTGGCCGCTGCGACCGTCGACAGCGTCAATCTGCCGCGCACGGCGACCCCGGACGGGAAATGGGTCTTTGCGCCGCCGCGCTGGTGGACAAGCGGCTTTGTCCCCGGTTCTCTGTGGCAACTCTATGAATATGACCGCAATCCCGTCCGCCTGGAGATGGCACGACGGTTCACCGCTAAAGTGGAAAATGAGCAATACAATACATCCACCCATGATCTCGGCTTTATGCTGTACTGCAGTTTCGGCAACGGCTACCGCATCACGGGAGAAGCCCATTACCGGGATGTGCTGCTGACCGGCGCACGCTCTCTGATCTCCCGCTTCCATCCCCTGATCGGCTGCATCCAGTCGTGGCCGAAGAATGAAAAATGGCAATACCCGGTGATCATCGACAACATGATGAACCTTGAATTGCTCATGTGGGCGTTCAAACAGACCGGCGATTCCACTTTCGCCAAGATCTGCATCCGTCATGCCGATCGCACCATAGCCGAACATTTTCGCCCTGATTACAGCACCTATCATGTAGTCTCATATGACACTCTGACCGGCCGCGTGCAGGTGAAAAACACGGCGCAGGGCGCTTTCGATGAATCGGTCTGGGCGCGCGGTCAGACCTGGGGACTGTATGGGTTCACCATGCTGTACCGTGAAACCGGTCTGTCGCGCTATCTCAACCAGGCGCAAAAGATCGCTGATTTCCTCATCTCTCATCCTGCGATGCCGGCTGACGGCGTTCCCTACTGGGATTTCAATGCCCCGGGCATTCCCAACGCAGAGCGGGATGCGTCCGCCGCCGCCATCATGGCGTCCGCTTTGCTCGAGCTGGGTTCGTTCAGCGACCGGGATCAGCGGCGTCGCTATCACCGTTTCGCTGAAAAGCAGATTCGCAGCCTGTCCACACCACGCTATTTTGCGCAACCAGGCGAGAACGGCCATTTTCTGCTCATGCACGGCGTGGGCCATAAACCGCACAACAGCGAGGTGGATGTTCCTCTGACCTACGCCGATTACTATTACATCGAAGCGTTGATGCGATATCGCCGAATGGCCGGCGATCGAGACGTAGATTCTTAGCCTGACCATTCCGCCCGTTGCAGGCCATCTTTCCTCACGTCAGCGCCGTTTCCATGGTTGAACGTTCATCCCCTTGCGATTCGCTCGTTCCGAGGAAATCAAAAAACGATAGGGAGTCTTGTGAAATTCATTATATGCCTCTTCGCCTCGCTGGTTTTTTGTCAGGCGTTCCGCTGCAGCGACAGGCAGACTTTGCGGCCGGCGGATTCAAACCGCTTCACCATCGCCTGCTACTATTTCCCCAATTATCACCCCGGAGACCCGCGCAACGAGAAACGCAAAGGCGAGGGATGGAGTGAATGGGATCTGGTTCGCAAGGCTGGACCGCGATTTCCAGGACATCAGCAGCCCCACGTGCCGCTGTGGGGATATGAGGATGAATCCGACCCGCAGGTCATGGCGCGCAAGATCGACGCCGCCGCCGATCATAGCATCGATGTGTTTATTTTTGACTGGTACTATTACGACGACGGCCCGTTTCTTGACCGTTGTCTGAACCAAGGTTTTCTGCAGGCCGGCAATCGCCAGCGAATGCAATTTGCCTTGATGTGGGCGAATCATGACTGGATCGACATTATGCCCCATCGCAAAGGGACCACCGCCCCGCTGCTATATCCCGGAAGGGTCACGCCCGCCACTTTTGAAACCATGGTCCGGCGCCTGATCGCTGATTACTTTTTACAACCCGGCTACTGGCGCATCGACGACAAGCCCTATTTCTCCATCTATGAGCTCTCCAAGCTTTTAGAAAGCTTTGGTTCGGTCCAAGCTGCACGTAAGGCGCTGGAAAAATTCCGCCTCCACGCCCAGGCCGCCGGACTGCCCGGATTGCACCTGAACGCTGTGGTATGGGGACAACCCATCTTGCCCGGCGAAAAAGCGCCTGTGGATCCCTGGCTGCTGGTAAAAGAGTTGGGATTTGATTCCATCACCTCGTATGTTTGGGTACACCATGTCTCCCTGCCGCAGCTGCAAACTCCCTATCCCTTTGTCCGTGATCGTTATTTGGCGTACTGGGATAAAACGACCAGCCGCACCCGCCTTCCCTATTTCCCCAATGTCACGATGGGGTGGGATCCAAGTCCGCGGACTGTTGACGATGGAGAGTATGGTAATTTCGGCTATCCCTTCACCAATATCATCAGCGAAAATACGCCGGACCAGTTCAAAGAGGCGTTGCGCCTCACGCGGGACCGGCTTGCCAGCAACCGCACGCAGCCGCGCATCATCACCATCAACGCCTGGAATGAATGGACCGAGAGCAGTTATCTGGAGCCGGACGTGAAAAACGGAAACCAATATCTGCAGGCCATTCGAGAGGTGTTCAAACGGCCGGAGGGGCGCTGAGATGAGGCGGCAGCGATATCAGGTTCCTTGCGACCAGGTCCTAAACGATCAATCACTTTTCTCCTCAGTACGCGGTTTTGGTCGCATTCCAGGTGCGAATATCTACAGGTACTGGAGATGAAGACATGAACAAGCTCCGATATACGGCCGCCGGTCTGATGCTCCTCACTCTAGTTTCCTGCAGCCGCGAGCCTTCGCTGATCCAAGGATTTCGTCATCCTCCCGAGTCGACCAAGCCCTGGGTTTATTGGTATTGGATTAGCGACAACATCTCCCGTCAGGGCATCACTCGTGATCTGGAGGCCATGGCGTCCATCGGCATCGGCGAAGCCTTTATCGGCAATATTTATCAGGCAGACACAACTCCGGGTTCGGTCAAAGCGCTTACGCAGGAATGGTGGGAAATGGTGGAGCATGCGGTGCTCGAGGGCGGCCGCCTGGGGGTCCACATCGGCCTGTTTAATTGTCCGGGATGGAGCCAGTCCGGCGGCCCATGGATTCCGCCGGAAAAATCGATGCGCTATGTGACGTATTCGGAAACCCGGATCAAAGGACCGATGCGCTTTCAGCAGCGTCTGCCAGCGCCTGCAGCGTTCTTTCAAGATATCGCGGTGCTGGCCTTTCCATCCCCTCAGGCTGACGACGACAGGTTGATGGATTATGCGCCTAAAATCCGCGCCGTGCCGGCCCTTCCCTCTGTTGACAAGTGGTTTGACACAGACCTGAACAGCGCCGCCTCATTCCAAGCTGCCGGCGGGCAGCGCGCAGATACTTTGTCAGTGGAGATCTCGCTCGCTCGTCCCTTGACGGCCAGGAGTCTATCGATTTTTCCCGGGCCTTTTGCATTCAAAGCAGGTTGCGACCTGCAGGTGCAAAGCGAGGACGGTTCGTGGCGCAGCATCAAACAATTTACCTTTGATCGCTCCAATCCCAGCGTTCAAGTGGGACCCATGGTTCAGGGTGCTGTAGTGGAAACGTTCCCCGCACAGGCCGGCCGTACCTTCAGAGTGCTGTTCCGCGACATCAAGGGAAAGGCGGGTTTGGCTGAAATTCATCTCTCCGCGGCCGCGCGTGTGGAGCGATACACTGAAAAGCAGTTGGGGAAAATGTTTCCTTCTCCGCAACCGCTATGGGATGCTTATCTCTGGCCTCGCCCGCAAGAGCCGGAATCTGAGAAGCTGATCGTTTTGCCCGATCAGGTGAAAGATATCAGCCGTTTTCTACAGGCGGACGGCGTCCTCACCTGGGAAGTGCCGGAAGGGGAGTGGATTCTTTTACGCACCGGCATGGCGCCTACCGGCGTCAAGAACTCTCCTGCGTCTCCAGAGGCCACCGGCCTGGAGGTTGACAAGATGAACCGCCAGGCGGCGGAACATCATTTTAATGCCTATATCGGCGAGCTGCTGAGAAGAGTGCCGCCGGAGCGACGCCAGGCCTTCACTCATATTGTGGCAGACAGCTATGAAATGGGTTCGCAGAACTGGACTGACTGTTTTCGCCAGGCATTTGTTCAGCAATATGGCTATGACCCGGTCCTGTGGCTGCCGGTTCTCAGCGGACGCATCGTCGCCTCGGCGGAGCAGTCTGATCGTTTTCTTTGGGATGTACGCCGTCTGGTGGCTGACCTGGTGGCGCAAGAGTATGTGGCTGGACTCGCCGAGGTCGCCCATGCCCATAAGCTGAAATTATGGTTGGAGAATTACGGCCACTGGGGCTTTCCCGGAGAATTCCTCCAATACGGTGCAGGAGCAGATCACCTGAGCGGCGAGTTCTGGGCCACAGGCGATCTCGGCAGCATCGAGTTGCGCGCCGCTTCCTCCGCCTCTCATATCTATGGCATGCCGGTGGTTTCTGCTGAGGCCTTTACCGGCGGTCCCGCTTTTGTCAGCCATCCCTATGCGCTTAAAAAACGCGGCGATTGGGCCTACACAGAAGGCATCAACCATTTTGTACTCCACGTCTATATTCATCAACCGTGGGAGGATCGCAAGCCGGGCATGAACGCCTGGTTCGGCACTGAATTCAACCGACATAATACCTGGTTCGCGCAGAGCAAATCGTGGATCGATTATCTTCGTCGCTGTCACTTTCTGCTGCAGCAGGGAAATCCGGTCGCCGATATAGCTTACCTGATCGGCGAAGATACGCCCAAGATGACCGGAGTCCGCCGTCCTGCTCTGCCTTCAGGCTATGACTATGATTACATCAACAACGAAACCATTTTGCACCGCTTGCAGGTCAAGGACCATCGTTATGTTTTGCCGAATGGTGCATCTTATGCGGTGTTAGTGCTTCCGGACCGAGACACGATGCGGCCCGAACTGCTGAAAAAAATCGTCGAGTTGACCGCAGCAGGAGGAATCCTGCTCGGCGCGCCGCCGTCGCGCTCTCCCAGTATGAAGGATTATCCTGCCTGTGATCGAGCGGTCAAAGAACTTGCCGCCGAATTGTGGGAATCCTGCGATGGCGTGACTCGCCGTCGGGCCGTGTTTCAGCAAGGGAGGGTGTATCGCAACGTTGAACTGGATGCTCTGTTGCGGGAGGTCGGCCTTGCTGCGGATTTTTCTGCGCCGGAGGCGCCGGAGGTGCTCTATACGCACCGAAGATCAGGCGACGTGGATATTTATTTTCTCACCAATCAAAGCGAGCGATCGCTCTCCATCGATCCCCTCTTTCGCGTTCACGGCAAACAGCCGGAGCTGTGGAATCCGGCGACTGGTGAAACCACACTTACCGCCCGCTTCGTCCATCTGGCGGAGGGCACCCGCGTTCGGCTGCAACTCGAACCCAGAGGATCGCTTTTTGTCGTGTTCCAAAAAAAATCCGCTAAAAATCCGACTGTGACAAAAATACTGTTCAATGGCGAAGAAGCGGATCTGCCGGTTCGTTTGTTAAAAAACGGCACAGCGCAACTCGAGGTGCAAGGTTCCGGTTCCTATCAGCTGTTCTTCTCCGATGGACATAAACAAACCTTGGACTCGGTTCGCGTTCCTTGCCCGCAGCTGCTGACCGGGCCTTGGCAGGTACGGTTTGTCGATGGCGGCGCCTCGCTGCAGTCTGTTCGCTTTGATTCGCTGTTCTCATGGACCGATCATCCTGATGCAAATATCGAATATTTCTCTGGAACAGCTGTGTATGAAAAAATCTTTGACCTGCCGGCCGGCTGCAAGCAGGAGGGAGAGACGCTCCTGCTCGACCTGGGGGACGTCGGCGTGATGGCGCAGGTTGCTGTGAACCACATTCCGGTCGCGGAGCTGTGGAAACCGCCTTTTATGGCGGAGGTTGGGCCCTATCTACAACCCGGTTCGAACCATTTACGCATCACAGTGACCAACGTGTGGAAGAACAGGCTGATCGGCGCCCAAAGGGATGTGCAAAAGCAGTTGTCTTCCGATGAGCCCTATCTGGCTTACCCGCTTCGGCTTCGTCCTGAAGAACCCTTGACGCCTTCCGGCTTGATCGGCCCGGTGCAGCTACGGACACGTTTAGGAGTGAAGGTTGCAGGTTTTTAAAATCGGACAGCGTTGGATCAGCATGATGGAACCAGGCCTGGGCCTCGGCATCGTTGAGGCGGTGGAAAGAGATTTCGTCGATATTCGCTTTCCTGCCAGCCGCTGCCAACGTCGCTATGCCGCGGCCTCCGCGCCGCTGCGTCGGGTCGAGTTTCAGCCAGGAAACACCGTTCGCTCCCGTTCCGGTAATACACTGAGAATCGATGGGATGGAGGTGAGGGACGGATTGCTGATCTATCGAGGCGACGGCGCAGAGCTGCCGGAAACCGAGCTTTCGGACCAGATGAGTTTCACTACGCCGGTCAACCGGCTGCACAGCGGTTTTGTCGATCGTAATCGTGATTTCTCGCTGCGCTACCGTTCTTTAGTCTATCAGCATAACTGGGCTAAATCCAGGGTACGGGGTTTTATCGGCGGCCGTATCGCGTTGCTCCCCCACCAGCTTTATGTGGCAGGCGAAATCACCCATCGCGATTTGAACCGCGTGCTGCTGGCCGATGAGACCGGGCTGGGAAAAACAATCGAAGCGTGTCTGATTCTGCACCGTCGTCTGGTGAGTGGAAGCATCGCACGCGTTTTGGTGCTGACGCCTTTAAGCCTGGTGCATCAATGGTTCATCGAGCTGTATCGCAAGTTCAATCTGTTTTTTCGCATTTTTGATGACGAGTACTGCCGGTCGCTGGAGGGTTCCGATGCGAAGGCAAATCCATTTCTGGACGATCAGTTGGCCCTGTGCAGCATGGATTTTCTCGAACGAAATCCTCTGCGCCGGCGACAGATGGTGGCTGCCGGGTGGGACTGCGTGGTCATCGACGAAGCGCATCACCTGACGGAAAACAGCGCCAACTATGCGCTGGCGGTCCAAATCAGCGCCGTCTGCCGTCAGTTGATTCTTCTCTCCGCCACTCCGGAGCAACTGGGGCGGAAGAGCCATTTCAGCCGCCTGCAATTATTGGATCCAGCCCGATATTCGGATTACCGTCGCTTTCTTCAGGAGGAAAAGCGTTATCGCCGTGTTTCCGCATTATTGGACCATATTTGCGATCATCGTCCCTTGACAGCCGCTCAAACCCGGCTGATCGAAGAATTGCTTCCCGAAGAGCCCCATGGCTCTCCTGCACAGTGGCGCCTCCGTCTGCAAAATGATCCCAAGCTGCAGGAACGAGTGATTGAGGATTTGTTGGACCAGCATGGGCTCGGCCGAGTGGTGTTTCGCAACACCCGTTCCGCCATTCCAGGATTTCCCTGCCGACAGGTCCATCTGATACCACTATCCGCCGCCGCCGACAGAGCGTTCTCTGCGGCGGCTGATCCGCGCATCTCCTGGTTGGTTCAGTTTCTGCGCCAGGATCGTCAGCGCAAAGTGCTGCTTATCTGCAAAAGTGTGGAACAGGTCCTTGAGATTGAACAGGCGTTGCGTAAACGGATGAAGATACAAGTCGCCCTGTTTCATGAGAAAATTTCACTGCTGCAACGCGACCGCTATGCGGCCTGGTTTGCCAGAAAGGACGGCGCGCAGATTTGTCTTTGCTCAGAGATCGGCAGCGAGGGCCGTAATTTTCAATTCGCTCAGCATCTGGTGCTCTATGATCTTCCTGCCAATCCCGAGCTGGTGGATCAGCGCATCGGTCGGTTGGATCGTATCGGGCAAGCCCACAGCATTCACATTCATGTGCCGTACCAAGTGGGAAGCGCGGAAGAGATTTTAGCTCTCTGGTATCATGAAGGATTGAACGCTTTTGAACAAAATGTGCCTGGCAGCTATCAGATCTATCGCCGTGTGCAAAAAGAACTCGAACGCCGCATCCGTTTGCTGCAGCTTAAGGGGATGAAGACTTTATGCCAAAAAACCGCTCAATTGCGCCGGGAAGTTTCCGCCCAGATGCGCTTGGGCCGGGACAGGCTGCTGCAACTATACTCCTTTCGACCGGAGATAGCCGCTCACCTGGTGGAGGGGGTGCAGGCGCAGGATGCTCAACCGGGTCTGGAAAAATTTATGCTGGAGGTCATGACATTCTATGATCTGCGCGTGAATTATTTGGAAGAACGCACCTATCGCGTCAGCACAGAGTCTTTATCCAATCCTGAATTTCCTCTTCCCTTGATGAAAGAGGAGGAATTCACCATCACCTTTGATCGTACCATTGCCTGCCAGCACGAGGATTGGGAGTTTTTGACTTGGGACCATCCGATGGTTCTCGGAGTGCTGGATCTGCTTCTCGGTTCGGAGAAGGGCAACTGCGCCCTGGCCATGATGCCAGAGGCGGAGGAGTCGGGCTTTTTGCTGGAGGCTGTGTACGTGTTGGAATGCATTGCACCGAAAGCCATGGAGATTGACCGCTTTCTGCCGCCGCGACCGGTGCGAATCGTCGTGGATCATACTCTGCAGGATTGCACGGAAAAGCATAGCGTCAAATCATGGATCCGGCGATTGCGGGAGCCGGATCCACACCGTTGGCCGGGCCAACCGCTTTCAGCAGAACAGCTGAACGCCATGATCGATGCCACCGCCCAGTTCGCCGAGCGCAACAGTCAGGAGATCCGCGCCAACAGCCGCCGGTTCATGGAGCAGCAGTTGGGATACGAGAGAGACCGGCTGCGTGGACTGGCGCGAAAGAATCCAAACATCAAGCCGCAGCAAGTGGACGATCTGCACGAACGAATGCAAGCCCTGGCTGGCATCTTGGACACGGCGCGGCTGCGATTGGATGCGCTGCGCCTGGTCTATTGTTTTTCTTGATTTCAAAATGGATGAGGAGAAGCATGACCTTTTCATCGATCACAAATCGGCGCGCTTTTTCAGCTCGATGGCTGGTCACGGCGATGACCGGCCTCTGGCTGTGCAGCATTGAGCCTGCATGGCCGGCGACGATCATTTTGACCAGCGATCAGCAGTTGAACGATCTGCAGGATCCGGACAAGCGGATCGATCTGTCCACCGGCCTGGAAAAGCAGTACGGCAGTCTGCGCGAGGTCTGCGAGCAGGCGGCCCGGCAGGACGACCGGACGCTGGTCATTGCGTTTGATGAATTTTTCCGACAATACCGCTTGCAGGCGGGTGCAGAGAGGCGCCTTACTCCGGACCAGGATGAGTATATTCAAAAAATCGCCAGGATCGGATCCTTTGCCGCGGGCTATCATATGGGCCTCGGTTTGAGCCTGCTCAGCCCGCTCGAATTGGGACCGGCGTTCATCAACCGCACCGGACAAGCCGGCCGCTGGCTTCACTACACGGTCACTGACCGGGATGACGAAACGGGACGTTTTTCGACGCAGCTCTGGCGGCAACGCTACTGGACCAACAACAAGGGCACTTTTACCGTCAAGTTGAAATCCGTGCGGGCCTTTGCTTTTAAGGAAAAAACCCTTGCCGATGGCCGCTACAGCGTTGTGGATCCTGAGGATATTCACGAGATTTCTTCCGGCATCCAGCTGGTTGAATGGTCGTTGCCGCTGTCCAGCGGCCGCGTCCGCAACACCAACGATGAATTAGGCGCTTTCAGCCAGCGGGTGCAGATTCAGCATTCGGGCGACGGAGCGTTGAAAGGATATGATCGTGTTTTTATCTTGCTGGAATACGAAACGCCGGAGATGGATTACTTTAGCGACCAAGCGCTGCCCTTTTTGACCGATCTGATCAAAAAATACTCGGATCAAAAAATCAATCTGGTCTCTCTCTATTCCGATGAAATGCACATTCAACAGGATTGGCGTTATTTCTCTCACCACGATTACGGCCAGTTCTGTCTGCGTTACTTGACTCACAGCATGGCCGCAGAGTATGCGCGACGGTACGGGGATGAGTACCGTGACATGGATAAATACCTGCTCTATTTTTACTGCGGTCCCAAGCTGTTTTCCGACCGGCCGACCGCCTGTTCCAACACACAATACGTGATGGGAGCTACCCCAGAGGCCATGGCCCGGACCTGGCTGTTCCGCGACCGCTATTACAAACTGCTTAACCATCATGTGGTGGATCTGTTCAAACAGGCCAAGGACTATGCTGAAAAAGTGTTCGGTCGTGAATTGCCCACCCATGCGCACGCCTCCTGGGCGCAGAGTCCAACCATCGATCTGTGGAGCACCGGCCCGCTCCACCAGAGCGCCTATCAATACGAGTATACGCCTAATTTTGTCTGGTCCAATACAGTCCATCAGGCGGCCGCCGCTTGTTATGACTATTGGAAATGGGGGGAATATTTGCAGCCGACCGGCAATGATTTTGCCGAAGGGGGCTGGTCGGATCGCAATTATTACGGAGCGGCCTTGGCCGCCTCCATCGGCATCGTGAACCGCTACCCCAATGCCTACGCCGCGTTCTGGGGCATGCCCGTTGAAGTGCAGGAGCGCAAACAGGCGGTCAACAGTGCCTTCGGCGGCAGCGCCACCGCCACTATACAGGCGATCACTGAAAATCAACATCGCGATGTGGATGTGCTGATTCTTTATCCCATGAATCTGGTGGCTGTGGAAGATCGATTCGGCAGTTGGATGGTGCAATATGCCTATGCCAATTATATCACGGCGGAAAAACTGCTCGAAAAAGCCGTCCTGTCTGACGATGGACGCATCCTGCTGGCAGGCCGTTCTTTTTCCACTTTGGTTGCATTATGTGAAGTGCTTCCCCCGGACGGCTTATTGCCGCTCATGGAGACCATGGCCCGCCGGGGCGGGCATGTGCTCTGGTGCGGCTCTCCGCCACGGATGACGCAATCGGGCGTTTCCTGCCTCGAGGGGTGGCAAAATCTCTTCGGCGTGGATTATACGCCCTCTCTGCATTTCGGTGAAATCGCCGCCGGCAAGCAGGTGCGATTTGTCCAATCCTGGCAGTCAATAGCCGAACAGACGATTCTCACTGATTTTATGGTGGACTATATCTATCCTGTGCACAAGCGGGAAAATGCACAGGAGGTCGCCTGGGTGGACGACCGTCTTGTCGGCGTCTATAGAAAATTGGACAAAGGGGATGCGGCCTTTTGCGGATTTCGACCGCGCGATGATCAGTCCGCCAGTCTCGGCTACGAGACCAGCACTTTATTCAACATTCTGCACGTTCTCGGCGCCTATCCAGCCAGCGGCCGTTTTCCCGGTGTGAATGACAACACCGAAGTACTGTCGCGAACCGCTCCCTTTCTGGCCACGCGGTTTCCTAACCATACAACCGTGATCGCCGCGCACCATCGACTCTATCGTGAAAGTTGGCCCGGCGGTTTCAGCCGCAACCGGGCGATCGACGAACAGATAATGCACGAACATCCCCTGCCTTCCGATACTCTGCGCTTGGATAAGGTTGCGGTCAACGGTCATGAGGTCACATTCAGCGGAAGATTGATCTGTGCTTTCAATATCGCCCCCTCGGGCCGATTAATCGCCTTTGAAGGCCATGGATGCAAGGAAATTGAGATTGATGGCGTCTGTTACCGTTTCAGCGATCGGCCGCTGCCCCTGATCGCTTGGGCGCCGGCTTTTTCACCTCCTGCTCTGCCTGAAACACCTTTGCTGCAGATCCGCGGTCAGGGTTCCGGCCGGATCGCCATTCCATGGCCGTTTTCAACGGCGCCTCAAAGCATCTATCAGACCTCTTCGGATGCGCAAAAAGACGCTGTTCGTGTTGCCTTTACTTTTGACGGTCATTCGATTTTCCTGCCATTGACGCCGCAGTTGCAGGATCAGTGGCTTTATGTTTGTCCGTGAGGCTTTCCGGTCTTGGAGTCAAGTATGAGCATGAATCCGTCTGCCATGAAAAGCAGGACCAACGTCACCATCAAGGACATCGCCCGCAAGCTGCAATTGCATCATACGACGGTGTCGCGCGCGTTGCGCGATCATCCGGACGTGAAAGAAGAAACGCGCCGTCTCATTTTGGCGACGGCGCAGGAGATGAACTATCATCCCAATACCTTTGCGGCCAATCTGCGCAACCAGAAAAGCAACGTGATCGGCGTGATCGTCCCGGAGCTGTCGCACGATTTTTTCTCCTCCATTGTCAGTGAGGTGACCAATGAGGCGGACCGGCATGGCTATTCGGTGATGATCTGTCAATCCAACGAAAGCGTGGATCAGGAGAATAAGAACATATCGGCACTGATCCGCAACCGGGTGGCCGGTGTGTTGGCATCCACTTCGCAATTCACGATCAACGAGACGCCGTTTCGCAGCATTATGGACGCGGGCATTCCTTTGGTTTTTTTTGATCGCGTCTGCCGCGGACTGGCGACCAGCAAAGTGGTTGTAGATTTTTATCAGGGCGCCTGTCAGATGATGGAGCATCTGATCGAACTGGGCTTCCGTCGCATCGCTCATATCGCCGGCCCCGCCGACGTGGCCGGCGCGCGAGAGAGACTGCAAGGCTATCTCGATGTATGCCGGCGTTTCGGTCTGCCGTTGGACGAGCGATTGATCGTGCCCGGCGGCTTTTTGGCGGAGAACGGCGTGTTGGCGGCGGAGCGTTTGCTCGCCCTGGCTCACCGACCGGACGCCGTCTTTGCAGTCAACGACGAAGTGGCCATCGGCGCTATGATCCGGTTGAAAGAGGAGGGGCTGCAGGTTCCGCAAGATATCGCGGTCGCTGGATTTGATAACGACAAAATTTCCGCCTTTACCACGCCGCCCCTGACCACCGTGGATGTGCCGCGCGTGGAGATCGGCAAAAAATCGGTCGAATTGCTGTTGCCCTATCTGGAACCGGCAAAGACAACGCCGGAACCCGTGATAGTCCGGCTCGCCACCAAATTGGTGGTCCGGGCTTCAACCGGACATCCTTCGGCCTGATCCAGAGACCGGCTGCGTGAATGCATGGTAGGCGCTCCAACAGGATCGGTTGCATGGAGGTCGTCGGGAGATTTCATTCTTTTATCAACCAAGAGCTCGAGAGGGCAAGATGAATAACCATTCAACCATCGCCTGGACGCTCTGCCTGGGGATGCTGCTGGCGTGCGGCGCCGGTCCATCGGCAAAGCGCAGGCCCCTCAAATCCGCGCGACAGGGCGGCATCTATGTTGTGGCGCATCGCGGCAGCCATGCGGTTTATCCAGAGAACACCCTGGCGGCTTATCAACAGGCGATCGACGAGGGCGCTGATTTCGTCGAAATCGATGTGCGCACCACACTGGACCGACGCTTTGTCAGCTTTCATGACGCCTTCCTGACGATTCCGCCGGACGCTAAACGGGCCAGAATCTCTGAGTTGACGCTGCAACAGCTGCAGGCGCTTGACCTGGGCGGACCTCCAGGGATCGACAAGACTCACAACCGGATTCCTGAGCTCTCAGAAATCTGCAAGCTGTGCAAAGGACGAATCGGCATCTATCTGGATCTCAAACAGGCGCCTGTGGATACGCTGGTTCGACTGATTCAGGACTGGGACATGACCGGCGATGTCTGGTGGTACGCCGATGAGGACGAGCTGGAGCAGGTGCTGGAACAGTGTCCGGATTGTTTGGTTATGCCCGATCCAGGACCGGAGAAGAATCTGCTGCCCCTCCTGCAACGGTTTAATCCGCGGTTGGTGGCGACGACCTGGGAGCGCTTTTCGCCCTCTTTTGCCCGGCGTTGTCACCAAGCCGGCGCCAAGGTTATCATGGATGAGGGTCAGCCGGATTGCTGGCGCCAGGCCCTGGAGTGGGGCTGCGATGGCATTCAGACTGACCATCCGGCTGAATTGATCGAATTTTTAGTCGATAGGTAGATCACCGCGCTGCGAGGCGCCATGGCCGTGCCGCCTTGATAAACGACCACAGGTGCGTGGACAGGGCTGTAACGGTCGTCGCTTTGCAAAAAGCGCATCGTCTTTTTTCTTAAAAATTTTGTCTAACACATGCAAAGGAGCTGTTCATGAATCCGAATCCGATTCTGGGTGTCTTTTTCCACTGGCTTGGCGGGCTGGCTTCTGGAAGTTTCTATGTTCCGTATCGTGGGGTAAAAAAATGGGCTTGGGAGGTCTATTGGCTGGCAGGCGGGGTGTTCAGTTGGATCGTCATGCCCTGGCTGATGGCGAGTTTGATCATTCCCAATCTCTTTCAGGTGTTGGCGGAGCAATCCCTCAACACCCTGGCCTGGACCTACTTTTGGGGCATGATGTGGGGCTTTGGCGGATTGACCTTTGGCCTGACCATGCGCTATCTCGGTATGAGTCTCGGCATGGCAGTGGCCCTGGGCTATTGCGCGGTTTTTGGAACCATCATGCCGCCGATTTTTGACGGCACTATCGGCGCCAAACTGCACACCATACCCGGCCAGATCATTCTCATCGGCATCATCATCTGTCTGCAGGGCATCGTCATCGTGGCGCTGGCCGGTATGTCCAAGGAACGGGAGATGACCGATGAGCAGAAGCGCGAATCCATCAAAGAGTTCAGTTTCTGGAAGGGCATCCTGGTCGCCACTTTTTCCGGGATCATGAGCTCCTGCATGGCTTATGGCATGTCCGCCGGCGAGCCCATCTCGGTCAGCGCCCTAAAGTATGGGGCCGATGGGATTTGGACCGGGCTGCCGAAATTGATTGTGGTTCTCGCTGGAGGCTTTACCACCAATTTTCTCTGGTGCCTGTACCTGCTGATCAAAAATAAAACGCTGCATCAATTTACCAGCCAATATGAACGTACAGAAGCGCCGGCCAAGACCGCTTCGGCCATCCGCGTGCCGTTGCTGGCGAATTTCCTTTTCAGCGCTCTGGCCGGCTGCACCTGGTATATGCAATTTTTCTTTTACACCATGGGTGAAACGCAGATGGGGCATTACAAGTTTTCCAGCTGGACCATTCATATGGCCAGCATTATCATCTTCAGCACCCTGTGGGGCATTTTTCTCAAAGAGTGGAAAAACACCAGCGGCATGACCAAATTTATGCTGGGCCTCGCTCTGGTGACCCTCATCGGTTCTACGATCGTCATTGGATATGCCAATTATCTCGGCACTCTGCCGGCGATGTGAGTGATCCTGTAAGCCGCATCGATAGAGCACACTGTCGGCTGCGCCCTGTTTCTGCAAAGGAAGTCAAAATGAATCGTGTCGCCTTTAAGATGAAGCTCAAGCCCGGCGTTGCGGAAGAATATAAACGCCGGCACGATGAGATCTGGCCCGAGCTGGTTTGGCTGCTGCGCCAGTCCGGCATCTCCGATTATACCATCTGCCTCGACGTAGACACTGATACGCTATTTGCTCTGCAAAAACAAAGCGACGACCATCGAAGCCAGTCGCTGGCGGATCATCCGATCATGCGCCGATGGTGGAATGATATGAAAGACCTGATGGAGTGTCAGGAAGACGGCCGGCCGATGGAATGGCCTCTGGTCGAGATGTTTCATATGGATTGAGAACCAATATATTTTTTCGAGGAGAAACTTATGTCAATCAACCATTCTCGGCCGTTTACAGTCGGCTTGTATGGGATTGGCTTGGACACCTATTGGCCGCAGTTTCCCGGTCTGTACGAACGACTGCAAGGCTATCAGCAGGCCATTGCAGAACGGATCAGCAGAGAACATCCGCAGATCAAGTTGATCAACACCGGCATTGTCGATAATCCGGAGCGCGCCCGACAGATCGGCACCCGTTTGGCACGAGAACAGGTGGATATGGTGCTTCTGTATATATCCACCTATGCGCTCAGCTCCACGGTGCTGCCGGTAGTGCAGCAGGTCAAAGCGCCGGTCATTGTGCTCAGCCTACAGCCCACCGCCCGTATTGATTACGCTGCATTCAACGCATTGGCTGATCGCGGCGTCATGACCGGCGAATGGCTGGCCTATTGTCAAGCCTGTTCTGCACCTGAGATCGCCTCGGTTTTTAACCGCAGCCATATTGACTACCATCTGGTAGCCGGCACTTTGGAAGATCAGGCTGCCTGGAAAGAGATCAACGGTTGGCTGGCAGCGGGCCAGGCCGCTGTGGGTTTGGCTGAAACCCGCATTGGAATTCTCGGCCATTATTACGGCGGTATGTTGGATGTGTACAGCGACAAAACAGGATTGTCGGCTGTGTTTGGCAGCCATTTCGAAATCGTGGAAATCGGCGAAATACTCCGCCAACGCAGTAAAGTCAGCGCTGCCCAGGTGCAAGAAAAGCTGAAAGAGTTTGAGCAGGAATTTCTAGTCGACGCCGCTTGCAGCCTGCAAGAGCTCGATCGTGCAGCCAGGACTTCCCTGGCCTTGGATGCTGTGGTGGAAGAAAAGAGACTTGGCGCCTTGGCCTATTATTATGAGGGCATCGGAGACCCAGCGGTGGAGGATTTGATCACCTCTGTCATACCCGGCAATACCCTGCTCACCATGCACGGCGTGCCGGTGGCCGGTGAGTATGAGATCAAGAATGTCATCGCAATGAAAATATTGGATCTATTGGGTATAGGTGGAAGTTTTTCTGAATTCTATGCATTGGATTTGAATGAGGATATCGTGCTTTTGGGTCATGATGGGCCTGGTCATGCCGCCATTGCACAAGGTAAAGTCCGATTGATGCCGGTGCCGGTCTACCATGGCAAGCCTGGAAAGGGTCTATCTGTACAGATGAGCGTCCAATATGGGCCGGTGACGTTGCTGGCTGTAGTGCAGCCGGCCGAAGGAGGGATCAAGTTGCTGTGCGCTCAGGGGCAGTCTTTACCAGGGCCGGTACTGGAGATCGGCAACACCAACAGTAGATATAAATTTGATCTTTCGGCCGTCGACTTTTTAACCCGCTGGTCTGAGCAAGGGCCCAGCCATCACATGGCTATCGGAGTTGGTCATTATTCGGCAGTGCTGGAAAAATTAGCCAGCCTGGTGCATGCCTCTTTTTGTCGAGTCTGTTGAAGCAAACGCTTATGAATCAGCGCTGGTGTGCCTTGTTATTAAAAAGTTACGCCAAATTGCAATTCTTCTTGACAAAATCGAAATAAAATAGTATAATTGTATATACAAAATCAGGCGACATTGCCATGATGATCGATCGCAATAGTCCGATTCCTCAGTATTACCAGTTGCAAACCTGGTTAATCGAGCAGATAGAGCAGGGCATTTTCAAGCCTGATGATAAAATACCTACAGAAGAAGAGATCGTCGAAAAGACCGGGCTGGCCCGGGCCACTATCCGACAGGCAATCCAAAATCTTGTAAATTCAGGGTATCTCATTCGTAAGCGTCGTTTGGGCACCTTTGTACTGCGGCCTGAAAAGGATCAGGGTAAAAAGACCATCATAGCGGTCATGGTTCACGACATTCGCAGCGGTTATGCCTCTGAATTCCTTCGCGGCGCCGGGGACGAGGCGGCGCGGAACGGATACAGCGTTCTATTATGCAACACCGATGACCTGTACGTTCATGCGGATTTTCACGCCAGCCAGATTTTGAACTATGGCATTTCAGGCCTGATCTATATGCCCACCGCCGCTTCAGCCGAGAAAAACAGCGCGATCGTGGAGCGGTTCCGGCGGCGCGACATTCCGGTTATTCTGTTTGACCGTGAGATACCTGGCCAAAACCTTGATTTCGTCACCAGCGACAACTATCGCGGCGCCTATGATTTGACCTGTTTCCTCATCGCCAAGGGTCATCGAAAAATTGCGATCACGCTCAGCACCGCCTTTAGCAGTGAAAACGCCCGTTTCATGGGTTACCGCCAGGCTCTGGCCGACCACGGCATTCCCTTTGATCCGGCGAACAATTTCACTTTTCAAGAACGGTTGATTGAATCCCCGTTCGAACAGTTCGCGCGCAAGATTCTGGCGCATCGCGACCACTATACCGCGATTTTTGCCGGCAGTGATGCCATGGCCCACATTATCTATCGCATCAGCCGCGAGCTGGGGATTGCGATCCCTGAACAGCTGTCGCTGGTGGGCTATGACGATCTCCCGGTCACCAATATGCATCGTATCGCCTTGACCACCATTCATCAACCCATCTATGAGATGGGCCAGGAGAGTATGAAGCTGTTGATCCTGCGCATGAATGGAGAAAGGGGGGAGCCGACTCGCATAGAACTCCGTTCCCATCTGGTCGATCGCGGCTCGGTCTTGGCGATAAAAAAAGCGTATCCTTTGACAGACAGCCAAAATCAAAAACTTCATGACGCTACGGATTCTAAAAACGAGGGAGCACATTGAAAAAGCAAATCAATATCGGCCTGATCGGCGTTGGTCGATTGGGCAGCATGTACGCAGAGTTTCTCAGCTATCGCGTACCGCGCGCGAACCTGTATGCTGTAGCGGATCTGATCCCGGAACGGGCGCGCAACATTGCGGAAAAATTCAAGGTGCCTAAATGGTATGACAACCATCACGACCTCAGCGCGGATCCGCAGGTGGATGCGGTGGTCTGCACAGCGACCACAGTGAATCATAAGGAGATCATCCTTGACGCCATCGCCAGCGGCAAACCGACTTTTTCCGAAAAACCATTGACCTTGACGCTGCCGGACGCCCGGGACATTGAATCCGCCGTCAACCGGTCCGGCGTTTTTTTTCAGCAGGGATTTCAGCGTCGTTTCGATAAAGGCTTTCGCGCCGCCAAACAAAAAATCGAGGAAGGCGTCATCGGTGTGCCCGTGATCTTCCGCGGTTCTTCACGAGATCCCTACCTGCCCAGTATCGATTATCTGCGCCCGGAGAACAGCGGCGGTCAGATCATCGACATGGCCATTCACGACATCGACGTCGCCAGATGGTATATGGGTGAATTCAAAACCGTCTATGCCGTCGGCGGCGTGCTGGCCTATCCGCAAGTGAAGGAGGTGAACGACACCGATAATGTGGTGATGGTGTTCACTTTTGCCAGCGGATCGCTGGGTGAAATCGACATCAGCCGCAACGGCATCTATGGTTACGACATACGGGCAGAGGTTCAGGGCACCAAAGGCGCTCTGCAAGCCGGTTATTTGCGTGAAACCCCCATTCTCGTGCTGACCGAACAGGGGGTCTTGCATGATACGGTACCCTATTTTCCGGAACGGTTTGGCGAAGCCTATGTAAGTCAACTTAACAATTTTCTCGATAACCTGGGAGAACAGAAGGAGCCGCTGGTCAAGATCAGCGACGGCATCGCTGCATTACAGATCGCCGCCGCTGCAACTCACTCGCTGAATACAAACTCGATCGTTCAAGTCGCAGATTTTTAAAGTTCGATTCGCATTAATGCGCGCTTATTACAAGTTTATAAAGTATTTATAATTGTATATTCAATTATATAAATACTTGAAAGGAGTATTTCATGAAAACAGTCACCCTTTATGCTGACTGGGACCCCAAACCAGGCTTCAAGCTCGGCGCCAAAGACATTGAAGGCAAATTAACCTATCTGGGCAGCAAAGTCTGGCGTCATCCGCGCATCGAGATGACGGAAAAACCGGTTCCGGTTCCCGGGCCCACAGAGGTTCTGCTCGAGGTGAAGGCCTGCGGCATTTGCGGCAGCGATGTGCATATGCTGCAATCAGACAAGGAGGGTTATATCTTTTATCCCGGCCTGACCGCTTTTCCTTGCACCCTGGGACACGAATTTTCCGGCGTCATCGTGGAGGCCGGACCGCAGGCGATAAACAAGCGCACGGGGAAAAAATATAACAAAGGCCAGGCGGTTTGCAGCGAGGAGATGATGTGGTGTTCCTATTGCAAGCCCTGCTGCGACGGCTATCCCAATCACTGCGAGCAGCTGCAAGAGATCGGTTTCTCCATCGACGGCGCTTATGCCAAATACATCAAAGTGGATTCGCGCTATCTATGGAGCATCGATGCTCTGGCTGAACGGTACGGCGAGGAAAAGATGTTTTTGCTGGGCAGCCTGGTGGAGCCGACCTCCGTGGCCTACAATGCGGTCATCGAGCGCGGCGGCGGCATTCGCGCCGGAGAGAACGTGTTGATCATGGGCAGCGGGCCTGTGGGCATCGCCGCCTGCGCAGTGCTGCGGCGCTCCGGCGCCTCCAAGGTGATCATATCCGAGCCATCGGCCTCGCGACGTGAGATGGCGCTGGCGATGGGCGCCACCCATGCCATCGATCCCACGCAGGTCAATGCCGCTGACGCGGTGCTCGAGCTCACCGAAGGCATGGGCGCCAAGTTGATTCTCGAGGCCACCGGGCTGCCCAGCGTGGTCTGGCCGGATATCGAACGGATCATTTGGGAAGGCCGGCAGTTGAACGCCACGGTGGTGATCGTCGCCCGCGCGGATGATCGCATTCCGATGAACGGCGAAGTGTTTCAGGTGCGCCGCGCCAGCGTCGTCGGCGCGCAGGGCCATTCCGGTCACGGCACTTTTCCCAATGTGATCAGCTGCATGGCCGCCGGCATGGACGTGCTGCCGATCATCACTAAAAAGATCAAATTGGATGAAACGGCGGCGAACATTCGGCTCTTGCAGACCGATCGGAACGAAGTCAAAATCACCGTGCTGCCCTGAGCGCTCCCGCCGACGGGCGCCGTCTTTATCGTCCAGCCCTTTATCGACCTCTGGGTTGAATCATTGAATCGGAAAGGAGTTTGTTATGGCTAACTGGCTTTCGACCAATCGACCGGATCTTTTCTTTGAGGATACCAGTGTCGGCCGCCTGAAAAAGAAAATATGGGAGGCGTCGGAGCAGGAGATCGACAAAATACTGGCGGATTTTGAAATTCCCTCTCCGTCCGAACTGGGCAAGCCCGGTTCCTATATTCAGAACACCATTCGCCATCAGGTGGTGGAAAACCGTAAAAAGAACGACATCGTCTTTATTCCCATCGGCTGCACGGAGCAGCACGGCGATCACACGGTGTCCAGCCTCGACACATTCATGGTGACGCAGATCCTCGAGGGCGTCCGCCGTTTCACCGCCAAGAGCGGCAAGCCTTGCAACCTGGCCTTTACGCCGTTGAACTACGGCGGCCATCCCCATCATCACATCGGCATGCCGGGCACCGTTCATCTGGAAGATGAGGTGGTGAAAAAGATTTTGATCGACGTCATGGTCGGTCTGTGGAACGACGGATTTCGCAAGCAGATCCTGGTCAACAACCACGGCCACTCCTGGCTGATGGAGGCGGCGATTCAGGAACTGCAAAAGACTTGGAATCTGCCGGGCATCTTCCGCACGCTGGACTGGCATCGTTCAGTGCGCGAGTTCTTCCGCACCAAGAGCCGGGGCGGCGAGTGGGACGATGATTTTGTCCATGCGGACGAAGCCGAAACCTCAGTCATGCTGCTGCTGGAACCGCGGTTTGTCGAAATGCACTATGCCGAAGAGACCAAGGTGGAGGGGTTTCTGCCCGATGGTCACTTTGACAAAGCCGTGGATCCGTTTGCCCGGCCGAGCCGCTGGTCCGAAGGCCAGGGCCATTCGCCCATCGAACTGGCCTCAGTGCCGGAAGGCGTGGTGGGCCGGCCGACCCACGGCAGCGCTCAAAAGGCCAAACGGGTGATCGCAGCCATCTGTTCCTATCTGGCCCTGGTGAACGATGAAATTCTCACCGCTTTTCCGGCGGGCAAGCTTCCGCCTATTGAAAAGACCACCATGCGAACCGAGAAGGAGATGGAACCCTATCTGAAGGAACCCTTTAGCGAAGGATGGCGGCCCATTTACGCCATTCCTAAAATGGGATTGTGATTGAATCAAAGACAGATTTCCATGAAACTGAGCATTGTGCTTTCCACCCAGCCGGCGTCTTTTTCCGCCCTTGCCTACAAAGGGGAATTGGAAAAGAATCTGGCCAAGATCCGCGCCCTGGGCTATGATGGCGTGGAGCTGGCGGTCCGCGACCCGGCGCTGCTGAACCTCGACGAGTTGCGGATGCTGCTCGACCGCTATCAGCTTCCAGTGGCCGCCATCGGCACCGGCCAGGCATTTGGTGAAGACGGTCTGTCGTTGACGCATGCGGATGATTCCGTGCGCCGCAAAGCGATCCAGCGTCTGCGATCACAGCTGGCGTTGGCCCGAACCCTGAACGCCAAGGTGATCGTTGGTTTGTTGCGTGGCCTGTGTCCGGATCAGTCCCGACTCAAGGCGATGGAGAGAAAGCTGGCCGTCTCCTTGACCGTCGCCCTGCGCGGTTTTGAGCAGGTGCAGGTGGTCATTGAACCGATCAATCGCTACGAGACGCCGTTGTTGAACACCGTCGCTTCCGCCCTGCGCTTTCTCGACCGGCTTGGACTGGAGCAGGTTGGCCTGTTGCTGGACACGTTTCATATGAACATCGAAGAGCCTTCGCTGCCGGCGAGCATTCGCATGGCCGGCGATCGTCTCTTTCATTTTCATCTGGCGGATTCCAATCGATGGCATCCGGGAGCCGGCCATGTCGATTTCCCCGCTGTGGTGAAAACGCTGGAGGAAATCGGTTACGCCGACTTCCTCTCCGCCGAGATTTTGCCCATGCCGAATGCGGATGCGGCCGCTGAAAACACCATCCGTTATATGCGTCGGCTGGTGCCGGCGATGTAAAGGCCGTGTGCAGGGAGATGCGGCTGCGCAAAATCTGTCCGTCTGCCCTCGCGGCACGGCTGACTCCCATTTCATTGTTGATCTCAAATCAAGCAGCAAGGAGCTGATCATGAAAACGATGCAGGCTTTGGTGTTTAAAAAAATAGGAAAAATCGAACCGGAAACGCTGCCCGTGCCCACTCTACAAGAGCCGACGGACGTGCTCATCAAGGTAGCGGCCTGCGGCATCTGTGGATCGGATATCAAAATCCTCGAGGGCAAACACGCCTACAAGGAGAACACGGTGCTGGGCCACGAATTCTGTGGAACAGTCGCCGAGATCGGTCCGGCAGTGCACTCTCTCAAAGTGGGAGATCGCATTGCCATTGACAACAATCCGCGCTGCGGCGTATGCGATTACTGCCGCATGGGTTTCAGCAGCCAGTGCGAGTGGATCAAAGAACGCACTATCGGCATTTTTAAAAACGGCGGCTATGCCGAATACGCCGTGGCGCCGGAGAGCGTGTGCTACAAGCTGCCGGAAAGCATGGACGACATCACCGCCACCCAGGTGGAGACGCTGGGCACGGTGATGAACGGCATGAACACCGTGCAGATGCAGCCGTGGGATTCGGTGCTGGTGTTGGGCTGCGGCCCCATCGGCTACCTGTTCACTTCGCTGGCAAAGAACATCGCAGCCGAAGTGATGGTCACTGAGATCGATCCGTTTAGATTGAACATCGCCAAGCAGCTCGATGTGCCGGCGCTGAATCCAAACGAGACCGATCTGGCCAAGGAGATCAAAGAGCGCACCAACGGCAAAGGGGTGGACATCGTCATCGACGCCGTGGGCACGCAGCTCGGCGAGGCGCTGAAATATGTCACCGCCGGCGGCAAGATCCTTGCTTTCGGCATGGACGACAGCGTGCAGGTCGCCCTGACCCCCTATCAGGTCACTCGCCGCGCGGTCAAGATTCTGGGTACGTATATTGGACAGAACACCATGTTGCCGTCCATCAAGATCCTCAAATCCGGCAAGATCAATTTAAAGCCGTTTTTCACCGAAACCATCAAGCTGCAGCAGGGCGTGGAGGCGTTCGCCAAGCTGGGTCTGGATCTGAAGACCATGCAGCATGTGCCGAAAAAAGCCCTCAAGATCGTGCTGAAACCCTAAGCCGACAACGTCCGGCACACAGACGATTTTGAAAGCATAAACCCCGGTGTCGCCGTCGTTGCTGCGGCAGCATCGGGGTTTTGGGGTCAATGGAGCAGGGTTCACCCAAAGTGCGGGCCAACCGGGTTCAGCCCTTGTCCGCATGGGCTAAGAGGAACATGGTTTTGTTGGGCGAGCTGAAAGTCAATGCTTTCAACCATTCTTTGACCGCCCCTGATCGCAGCTCTTTGATCCAGGATGTGAAAAAACCGTTGGCCGCGGATTTTACCACCTGCAGGCCGCAGCGGTTAAAATATTTATTCAGCGACGTTGTGGTGAAAGTATGGGGATGGCCCGGATCGATCTGCAAAGTTTCCGCCAACAGGCGGATTATTTTTCCCCAAGCCGTGTAAATATTTACCCGCAGATAAATTTTCCCATCCTCGGTCAACACTCTGCGCATCTCTTTGAGCGCTGCTTGCACATCATCGCAATGGTCCAGAACATTATCGCAGATCACCAGATCAAATCGATTGTCCTCAAAGGGAAGGCGCTCCGCTTTCGCTTTCTGATAAAGGACTCGAGGATCTCTTTGCGCTTGAAAGGCCGGTACAGAGGCGTAGAAATCCTCCAGCGGATCGATGGCTTGGCGTTCGCTCGCATTGAGAAAGGTGATGATGCCGCCGGCGCCGCTTCCTATCTCCAGCACCGAGGTGCCAGGTCCAATCGCTAGGAATGGTTCCATCTGATTGACCAGATCGGCGGCATAGTGCCGGTAAAAATCAAAGTCAATATGATCTTGTCTGGACGCCCACCACTCTTTTTCGTACTTTTGCGCCAGTCGCCATCTCTCGCTTTTCATTCCAATGATCCCTTCATGGTCAATCAGGCTTTACGAGAAAACTGTCCACATTGGCGGCGGTGATGACATCGACGCCGGTCGACAGAGTGGTCGATGCAGGCGTTTTCTGGTTGTGAACGATGTCGTGCAGCATCTCCACGCAGCGATAGCCCATCTCGTAGGGCCGCTGGCCGATCAACGCCTGCACCAGCCCTTCTTTGACCAACAAGAGCTCCTCTTTCACCGTATCAAAGGCAATGACCGCGATGTCCCTGCGCTGGTCCAGAGCGTTGAGAAAAGCGCCTTTGGGCGTTACGGTGGCCCAGCAACCGGTGATAAACCAGGCCTTGAGCTGCGGCGTGGCTCTGGTTAAATCCTCCATTTGATCCAGAGCGCGATCCGTCGTCTCATCACAATTGAGCAGATTGATCTCGCGTAGATCGGCTTGCTGCTCTGCTATTTCGTCGCGAAAGCCGCGAATGCGCTCGTTCAAATTGAGTGCGCCCAGGGATCCGGTCAAAATGGCGTACGCGTCTCCTGGTTTAAGATAGAGCAGCAGTTGCCGCGCGGCCGCACGGCCGGCGGTGTAATTATCGGTTCCCACATAACACAGCCGTTTGCTTTTCGGCGCATCCGAGTCAAAGGTGAGCACTGGAATGCCTGCCGCCACAGCACGGTCGATAACCGACGTGACGCCGTCCGGATCATTGGGCGACACCGCCAGGCCGCTCACCCGCGAGGCGATGAGGGATTCGAGGATCTGCACCTGGGCGGTGACATCCGATGCCTGAGCCGGACCGATCATCTCCACCCGTACGCCCAGTTTCTCACCGGCTGCTTTCATGCCGTCTTCCACCTGAAACCAATAGGGATTGGTCAGCGCCTTAGGCACCACCACATAGCGGAGCGAAGCGGGTGGTTTAGAGCATCCGAGGCTTAACAGCATTCCACTCAAGAACAACGATAGAGGGCGTAGCAGGTGCATGGCACACTCCTGAAAAATGATTTTCTTTACTTCTCTTCAGGCCGTACGGGTTATTTGCGAAACCGGTCCATCGCCACCGCCAGGATGATGATCGCGCCCAGGGCAAACTGCTGCCAAAAGGCGGAAAGGCCCAGCAGGATCAGCCCGTTTCTTAGCACGCCCATGATGGCTGCGCCGATGAGCACGCCCAACACCGTGCCTTTGCCGCCCATCAGGCTGGTGCCGCCGATCACCGAGGCTGCGATGGCGTCCAGTTCATAGCCCACGCCAGAAGTGGGCTGTGCGACGCCCAATCGGGAGATCAGCAGGATGCCGGCCACCGCAGAGGCCACTCCCGATAGCGTGTACACCAACACTTTGATGCGGTCCACCGGTATGCCGGAGAGCGAGGCTGCAGTTTCGTTGCCGCCAAGGGCATAGAGATAGCGGCCGGTGGCCGTATGATTGAGAAACACGCCGGCTGCCAGGCCGGCGAGGATCATAAAAATCACCGGCAACGGCACGATCCACCAGTATCCCTGTCCAAGCGTCATAAATCCCTGCGGCAGATTGGAAACCGGCCAGCCGCGGGTGATGACAAAAGTCAGGCCTCTGGCCATACTGTACATGCCCAAGGTTACGATAAAGGGCGGCAGTTTCAGCCGAGTGATCAATTGGCCGTTGCAGAATCCGAGAAAAGCGCCGGCCAACAGACCGGCGAGCACAGCTGCAGGCCAGGCCCACTGGCTGTTCATGGCCAGAGCGGACACACAGCCGCAAAATCCGAGCAAAGAGCCGACGGACAGATCGATGCCGCCGGTGAGAATGGCAAAGGTTTCGCCCAGGGCGATGATGGCCACAAAGGAAAAGCTTCTGATAACGCTGAAGATATTTTCTGTCGTTAGAAAGTAGGAGGAGGTGATGGAGAAGAGGAGGCATAAGGCGATGAGGGCAAGAAACACACCCAGAGCTTGAAAATGATGAGCGCTTTTTTTCACAGCATAACTCCGTTGAATGGAAGCCGCCCGGCCTGATCGCGCGGTTCATGGCGGCAACGGCGGTGACTCTTGCGACGATGAGGGGCAGCTGCGAATTAAGCAATATAGAAAACTCGTCTATGATTCGCAAGCAAAAAGGTCAATGCGGGGTAAAAAAAGGGCTGTTCAGATAAAAAAGCTTGCAATAGAAAATTTCTTTAAGTACATTTGTCCAGACAAATATTTCTTCGCAGAGGCGTCGATGATAGTTGACCGTAACAGTCCTATTCCACAATATTATCAACTGCAAAACTGGCTCATTGAACAGATCGATCTCGGCGTGTTCAAGCCCGGTGAGCGCATTCCCACGGAAGAAGAGCTGGTGCGCATCACCGGCCTGTGCCGCGCCACGGTCCGGCAGGCCATCAGCAATCTGGCCAATCTCGCCTATCTGAAACCGAGAAGACGCTTCGGCACTTTTGTTCTGGAGCGGAATCCCGATGATCGCAAAAAGAGCATCATCGGCATAATGGTGCCGGACATCCGCTCCGGCTGTTCCTCTGAGCTGGCGCGCGGCGCCGAGGATGAGGCCGCGCGCAACAAGCACAGCATCGTGCTGTGCAACACCGATGATCTGTTTTTCAAGGCGGAATACTATGCGGATCGACTGATCAAGGAGCATGTGACCGGCGTGATCTATGTGCCGATCGCGGATACCGAAGAAAAAAACCGCACGATCATCGAAAGATTCCGGCAGCATGACATTCCGGTGGTGCTGGCCGATCGCATCCTTCCCGACCTGGAGATCGATTATGTGACCACGGACAATTTTTACGGCGCTTATGCCATAACCAAACATCTTTTAAAAAAGGGACACCGCCGGATCGCCATCATCTATAACGGCCTGGTCAGTTCCGAACGTTTCCGCTTTGAGGGCTATTGCAAGGCCCTGCAGGATAACCGCATCCCCCTCGACGAATCGCTCATCTCCAACCCGCAAACGCTGTTTACCGAGCAGGTTTATTCCAAATCGGTTCTGAAAATCCTCAAACAGCGCAAGGACCATTTGGCTGTTTTTGCCGCTCATGATCAAATCGCTTTACTGTTTTACTCCATCGCTCGTGAAAAAAAGCTTTCTATTCCGGAAGATCTGTCGCTGGTTGGGTACGACAATCTGCCGCAGATACGCGCCTTTTCTTTCGGACTGACCACCATCCACCAGCCCATTTATGAGATCGGCCGTAAAAGCATTCATGTCATTTTATCCCGCTTGCGCGACAAGCGAGTAAAGCCGAAACAGATCGTTCTGAAATCCTGGCTGGTTGAACGGCATTCGGTCCAAGACCTTGGCGTTTTAAGGCGAAACCGGCGTTACTCCCAGACCGCTTGAGCCTCCCTGGGAGGCTTCCGGTTTCTCCATACGTTATGTTCCGATCGACGAATCCCTCTTAAAAGCCACACCTTGACTGCAGGAGTGATGATGAGAAGCAATCGGTTTCTTTTCATCGGAATTTTTTTATTCCTCTCTGCGGCGGCCCACGCCGGCACTACGGGTAAAATTTCCGGACGAATCACCAGCAAAGAGAACGGCGAACCCATCCCCGGCACCAACATTTTGTTGGAGGGGACCTCTCTGGGCGCACTGGCCGCTTTGGACGGCTATTACCACATCATCAACATCCCGCCGGGCAAGTATGTCCTGATCATACGCGCCATGGGTTACGGCATGATGCGCTTTGAAAACGTGCGTGTCAGCGTCGACGCCACTACCTCTCTTTCCGCTGCGCTCGCCCCTACGGTGATCGAAGGGGAGGAGGTGACCGTGGTGGCCTCTAAACCGATGGTGCAAAAGGATCTGACCTCCACCTCGGCTCGCGTGGCCGGAGATCAAATGGAGATGCTGCCGGTGGAGAGCGTCAATCAGGTGGTGGAACTGCAGGCTGGAGTGGTCAACGGTCATTTCCGCGGCGGACGACTGGGTGAGGTCGCTTTTCTCATCGACGGGCTGGCGGTGAACGACGCCTACACCGGCGGCCAGATGATCGCGCTGCAGGCCAACTCTGTGGCTGAGGTTGAAGTCATCAGCGGCACCTTTAACGCCGAGTACGGCCAGGCCATGTCCGGCGTGGTCAATGTGGTCTCCAAAGATCCGGAAGGCCATTTCAGCGGCCAGATCTCAGGCTATCTGGGCGCTTATCTCAGCGGACGCACGTTGCCTTTTGTCGCGAAAAACGGCGCCGGCCTCAAGCGGGAAGAGTACTATCAGGAGATGCGCTCCTACCTCGATTTGGCCGCACCGTCCGATGTGTACGATCTGGAGGGCACGCTCTCCGGTCCGCTGTGGAAAGATCGTCTCAACTTTTTTTCCTCCTTTCGCTACAATCATGACTCCGGCTATTTGTGGGGTCGCCGGATTTTCAATCCCTCTGATTCTTCCTATCTGCCCAGTTTGCGGGAAAACTGGCGCGTGCAAGCGACCGGAGACGGCGCTTTCGTGCCTATGAGCTGGGGGAGCAACCTAACCGCCCACGCCAAATGGATCGCCAAACTCTGGGGCGCGCACAAACTCACTTATGAATACATTCATGAGGACGGAGAGGGGCAGAGCTACAACCACAAGTATAAATATAATCCCGACGGCCGGCCGACCAATTACAGCACCAGCCATTCGCATATGCTGCATATGGATTATATTATCAACAAAAACGGATTCATCAACTTAAAAGCGGCTCGATTGAAAAAGCGGTATGAATCCTATCTCTACTCGAGTCCGTATGATCTGCGTTATATGCCGATCAGCCGGCTTTCCATCGGCAGCGGGCCGTCATTCTACATGGCCGGCACGGACATGAACCACGCATTTCGTACCACCGCCACCGGCATTGTCAAGGCGGACTTGACCTATCAGGTCGATCGCTACAATCAACTCAAGGGGGGCCTGGAGGCGCGGTCGCACGAACTCTATGTCCTGGACTATGCGATCCGTCTCGATCGTCAGACCGACTGGAAGCCCCAACCGGTGGAAAAGGACAACACGGCGTATAACGAGTTCACCAAGACCCCGATGGAGGTCAGCGTCTATCTGCAGGACCGCATCGAATGGTCCTATTTCATCATGAACCTGGGATTGCGCTATGACTGGTTCAAGCCGGAGGGGGTCTATCCGCTCGATCTGATGAAGCCGGTGACCAGCGAAAAGGCGCCGGCGAAGAACAAGAGCCAGTGGAGCCCGCGATTCGGCATCGCTCTTCCGGTCAGCGAGCAGAGCGTCCTGCATCTGTCCTATGGGTTGTTCTTTCAGATTCCCTCCTTCGCCTATCTTTATCTGAATCCGCTGTTTAAAATTCCGGTGGGATCCTTTTCCACCATCGGCAACACCGATCTGCAGCCGCAAAAGACCGCGACCTATGAGATCGGGTTGCAGCAGGCGATCGGGCCGAATCTGGGCGTGACCCTGACCGGGTACTATAAGGATATCCGCAATCTGTTGGGCATGGAAGTCTATACCATTCTGCCGAGTTTTGATAAATATGCACGCTATGTGAATCGGGATTATGGACAGGTTTTTGGTTTCACCGTCGCGCTGGAACAACGCGGCAGCTCTTATCTCAGCACGACGTTGGATTACACCTATCAGTTGGCCGAGGGCAATTCGTCTGATCCGAACGATGTTTATATCAAGAGCACGACGACGCCGCCCACCGAAATCACCAAACAGCTCATCTTTCTGGACTGGGATCGAACCCACAGTCTCAATCTAACCTCCACGGTGCATAATAAAGATATCTGGAACATCGGCCTGATCGCCAAGTTGGGTTCCGGATTCCCCTACACGCCGGATTTAGAGGGGTATTATCCCAGCCGGGAGAATGATGAACGCCGGCCGCCCACTTACAGCTTTGACCTTAATCTGGCTTACACGCTTAAATTCGGCCGGTTTAAGACCACCTTGTTCAGCAATATCTATAATGTATTTGACATCCGCAACGCCGTGGATGTGTACCTCGATACCGGCAGCCCCGAATATTCGATCGATGAGCATTTCTACACCGATGATATGGTGCGTTGTGTGAATACAGTGCGGGATTATTATTTTCGTCCGCACTATTTCAGCGCGCCGCGCCGGATAGTAGCCGGCGCCAAGCTGGAGTTCTAGTCAGAGTGACCACCCGAGTTCGGAGGATTTGATGCATCGTCCCCTTCCCGTCTTCGCAGCTGTCTGCGTGGGCCTCGTACTGCTGGCGAACAGTTCTTCCGGCCAGCGTCCTCAAGACGGCCATGGCAACAATCGAAAGGGCGGCGTCCTGGACGCCAACCTCTGCCGCACGCCGTTTTACAACACGGGTAAGATCGGCGGATTTTTAGGTTATACGATTGAATATCCCATCGGCAGCGGGCACCAGCAGTTGGATGCCGTCGCTCCTTTGGTGGTTACACGGATCACCGACCGCCAGGGCGTCCGGCACGCCTGTTGCGAAACCGCCTATGGCCATGTTCCGTCCGACAAATCACCCGATGGCACGCCCTGGATATATGAACCGCTGCCCGGTTTTTGCAACGAGAATCAGCTCGAAGCCGCGGTCAGCGATGATCCCTACACCTGGCCTGATTACTGGCCGGACAAGATGGGCGATCTTTTTGATCCCGGCTGGCCGGGCCGGTGGAACGGCTATTTCGGCAAGGGGGTCAAAAACGCCGATCTGGAGACCTATTTTGTCATCGACGATAATCCGGACATAGAATTCGATTATCAACCCGATGCCGAGGATCCTTTGCGCCGCGGACTGGGCACTCAGATGTACATCCGCGGTCTACAATGGAACAATGTGTTGACCGAGAGTCATAATTTTTGGATCTATGAAATCGACAACGAAGGCACCACAGACTATGACTCGGTGTATTTCGCGCTGTTCGCGGACTTTAAGATCGGCGGCGAGGACGAGGACGTCGCCGGCTATAACGCCATGCTGGATATCGCCTATTGCTATGATTTTGACAACACCGGATTTCCCGGCGCCTACAAACCGGTGGTAGCTCTTTGCTGGGCTTATCTGGAGAGCCCGACCGCCGGCTATGACGGCAGGGACAACGACGAAGACGGTCTGGTGGATGAACGCAGGGATGACGGGCTGGACAACAATGGCGACTGGGCGATTTTTGCCGATGAAAACAAAAACGGAAAATGGGATGTCGGCGAACCCTTGAACGACGATCTGGGCAGCGACGGCATCGGCCCTTATGACGAGGGCTATTCCGTACCTGATCAGGGAGAGGGAGACGGCCTGCCGACGCACGGCGAACCCAACTTTGATGAAAAGGACATCGAAGAAGGCGATATGATCGGCTTGACCGGTTTCTGGTCAGGCAATTACGGCGATCGGCGCGATCATGACGATGATGAACTGGTGCTGCAATGGTGTCATCAGACCATCGGCAAACATGCGGACGAGTATTATTTTGCCTCCAATCTGGGCGCCTGGTGGCATTCCGGTCCCTCCATCCATCCGGCCAAAACCTTTCAGCGATTTTCCTTCAGTATGTATTATGCCGATGGTCAGACGACCACGGCGCAGGTGGAAGATGCGGCGCGTAAAAAAGATACGGTGCAAAAGATCTATAACGCCAATTATCGTTTCGCTCAGCCGCCGAAAACCCCCAAGCTCACCGCCATACCGGGAGACGGCAAAGTCTATCTCTACTGGGACGACAGCGCTGAATCGAGCTTTGATCGGTTTTTTCAGATCTATGATTTTGAAGGCTATTCGCTGTACCGTTCCACAGATCCGAAATTCCGCGACTGCCGCATTATCACCGACGGCTTTGGCACTCTATCGATGAAAAAGCCCATTTTCCGCTGCGATAAAATCGACGACTATAAAGGGTTTTTCCCCGGCGCTTACAACGGCGTGCAGTTTTGGATCGGCAATAATGCGGGGTTGGTGCACAGCTACATCGACTCTGATGTGATCAATGGACAAACCTATTATTATGCGCTCTGTTCCTTTGATTTCGGTTACATTCCTCCGGATGCCAAAACCGTCGCCGAATTGCAGCAATTCAGCGTTTTGCCCTCGGAATGCCCCATCAGCATCAATATCGATGTGTTGAATAACGTCAACTCGGTGGGCTCCAATTGCGCGGTGGTGATGCCGACCGCGCCTGCGGCCGGATATCAGCCTCCGCCGCTGCAAGAAGGGTTGCAGCACTCTGGTCCGCAATCGACCGCCGCCATTCAGTTTCATATCTTTAATCCCAATGAGCTGCTGGACGATGGACGGTACGAGTTGGCCTTTGACTATCCGGATTCCGGCTGGCGGTCCCGACCGTTTTACCAGCTGTCGGGCGGCGCCGGCGCCGGTGAAGACCGGATCCTGCAGCCGTGGACGAAAATAGAGAGCAATGCTTTGGATTCCCCGTATTTTGACGGATTGATTTTTCATCTGGATATGGACACCAGCCTCACGCCTATTTTTCAGGGCTGGACCCCAAGCAGTCAATCTAATATGAAAGTGCTTTTTACCTATGATGAATATAAAGCCAGTGCGGTGAATCTGGATTTTCAACTGATATTCACCGATGGCATCGGCGACACCTCCACCTCCGTCAGCCGCTATACGCAGCGCATACCGGTTCCATTTTATATCTTTTGTCCCACGCTGCAAAAACGGATGAAATTCACGCTTGCGGATTACAACAGCAATCTGCGCTGGGACCTGGGGGATGACATCCGCATCATCTTTGGTCCCCGCAGGGGGCGGGAACCGGCCCGCGGCAGCGGCAATTATGTGAACTCGTGGCGATTTCATTTCATCATACCAGAGGATGACACCACCGGCATGATCCGGCCTCAACCCGGCGATATCTTTGAGGTTCGGATGCATATTCCTCCTCAGCCCGGTGAGCGCTATACGTTCTTCACCGACCGCGTCTCCATCGATCCAGAGCGAGCCCGTGAGGAGTTGGACCAGATCACGGTGGTTCCCAACCCCTATGTCGTCACCGAACGGTGGGAGCCCTCCAGCCCCTACCTGGCTGGACGCGGTCCTATGTCGATTCATTTCAATCATCTGCCCAAAGACTGCACCATCAAAATCTATACTGTACAGGGCTATCTGGTGGACACCATCGAGCATCACAGCGAAGCCTATCAGGGCACAGCGGAGTGGGATGTGATCTCTAAAGACAACATGCAGATTGCGCCCGGCCACTACATTTATCATGTGGAAGCGCCGGGCATCGGCAACAAAGTCGGCCGGTTCATGGTGATCAAATAAGTCCAACCGACAAAGGGTGACTATGAAAGTCATGAAATGGTTTTTTTGGGGCGCTTTCTTTGCCGCAGCTGGTTCTGCTTCGGCGCAGTACTTTATCACCGCTTTCAAGACCGATGTCAGCAAAGTGGGCACCACGGCCTGTCCTTTTTTGACGATCGGTGTGGGCGCCCGGGCCAACGCCATGGGCGGGGCGTTCACCTCGGTGTCCAGCGATGTGACCGCCATGTATTGGAATGCCGCCGGCCTGGCCGGCCTGCGCTCCAATCAGATCGCCCTGATCCATTCCAATTGGATCGCCGATCTGAGTCATGATTACATCGCCGCCGCTTTTCCTCTAGGCTATCTCGGCGTGATCGGCGTGAGCCTGAATGCCCTGACCATGGATGACCTGATTGTGCGCACTCCGGAATTGCCGGAAGGGACCGGCGAACGCGCCGGCTCCTACGATCTGGCGCTGGGCCTGTCCTTCGCCCGTTCATTGACCGATCGGCTGAGTCTGGGCGGTACGTTCAAGTATGTCACCAGCCGGCTGTGGCACATGTCCTCTTCCACCATCGCCTTTGATTGCGGCGTGCTGTTCAGTCAGATTTTCGATCTGTTTCAATTGGGCGCTTCGGTCAGCAACGTCGGCGGCAAGATGCATTACCATGGACGCGATACATTCGTCTACTATGACATGCTGGAAAACGAATACGGCAACAATGAAAAAATCGATGCTGATCTGAAAACCGGCTCTTTCAATCTGCCGGTCTACTTCCGTGCCGGCCTTTCCACCGTGATTCATCCGAACGGCGCGCTGCCTCTGCTGCTGGCGGTGGAATTTTGCGAACCTTCGGACAACGTGCGCAGCCTCAATTTCGGCGGAGAATGGTCGTTGCAGGATCGGTTTTTTCTTCGTGCCGGCTACAGCAGTCTGCTGGAGGATGACACCGAACGCGGCCTGACTCTGGGCGGCGGCCTGAAAGTGCGGGTGCCCCGATCGCCCATGCAGCTGGCCCTCGATTACAGCTATGAGGATTTCGGCATTTTTCAGAATGCGCAAAAGCTCGCCCTGGCCATCAGCTTTTGACCAGGAGATCCCATCAACCGATATCCCCGCGTAAGTAACGGGCAACGGACGGAGAATATGAAAACGAGGAAACGGCTTTTATTTTTTGGGTTCATTGCCGCTGCGCTTTGCTTGATGGTCTGTGCTAAAACGGATGGTCCGGACCGGGTGGTCGGCCGGATCGATGATTTCAAAATCACCTATCAGGATTTCGCCAAGCAGTTTAAACGCCGGCACGGAGAAGGGGCGTTGGAGAAAGCGGATGCGGCCAGCCGGCGCAAAGTTCTAAATGAGATGATCGATGAACAAATCACTTTGTTTGAAGCCTACCGACTCGGCCTGGACCGAGATGAAAAGATACTCGCGATCGCCCGAGAGAAAGAACGCGAGCTCGCTGCCAAGGCCTGGCGCCGGCAGAAAGTCGATGATCGCGTGATCACGGAGCCGCTCCTGCAGCGTCTTTATCAATATTCCGATCGCTCTCTTGAACTGCTGTACATGAAATTTTTCGCCGGTCCGACCGCGGCCGGCCGGGAAGCCGCGCTGCGCAAAGCCGATGAACTCTATCAGCGAATACAGGGGGGCGCTTCGTTCAAAGAATTGGCTTTCCGCTATTCTGAACACACGGCGGGAAGAGCGGACAGCGGCAAGATCGGCCTTTACGATTACACCACGCCGCCCAGCATATTTTTCGAAAAGGCCTATGCCCTGCAGGAGGGCGGCACCACCCCTCCTTTTTTTCACGATCGATCCGTCTGGCTCGTCCAGGTGGTCAAGATCCATCCCAAGGAGCGTCCTCCGTTCGATCAGGTGCGGGCTGAAATTCTGGAACAGGCCTATCAGCTCTATGCGGATGAGATCGCCGGACGCAACCGAGCTTTGAACGACAGCCTTCTCGCCGAATATCATTACCGTCCTGTCGCTGAACAGATCGATTTTTTCTGCCGACGTTGTGCCGCCTTAAAAACGCGCGCCGATTCCGCGGGACTGTTTATGCCGGAGGATAACGTACGAACCCTCAGCATCTCCGCGGTGGAGGCCACGACCATCGGCGTGTTTTTCCCGCTTGTGTTTTCTCATTATTGGAGTTCCCTGCATCAGCCACAGGTGGTGGAAATGCTGCTGCAGGAATATAACCTCAACCGCCTGGTCAAGCATAAAGCGATGCAAATGCGCATTCACCAGACCGCGCCGGTCAAGCAGGAATATCAGAATTGGTTGGTATATTTTTTAAAAAAGAACGTGATTCAGCGTCAGGTGATCGACGCTATGACCGTACCGGAGACTGCGCTGGCGGACCTGTATGAGCGTTCCAAAGCCTCGCTGGTTGTCAAAAAGCAGGCCACCGTGCGGGAGATCTTTCGCATTGACAAAGCGGATATCGACCATGTTTATCAGCTGGCCCTGAAGGGCCGTGATTTCGCCGCTTTGCAGAAAACCTACTGCCAGAACCAGGAAAATCGCAAACAGGGCATCGTCGGTCCTTTTCCAGTCGGCATGAACGGCAAGTTGGGCGAAATGGCTTTTTCCGGCATGCGCATCGGCGAGATCAGCGCCCCGTTTCGTTACCGGGGCGGCTACTCGATCATTCAGCTGTTGGCTCTCGAGCCTGAAAGGACCAAGTCCTTTGCAGAGGCCAGAGAACAGCTGAGAGCCGATTATGTGCAATCCCATCATGAACAGGCGATCGCCGACTGGTTGAACCAGGCTAAGAAGCGCTACAAGATCCGCATCCATTTATAAAGCGATTGGTGAACTTGGCATAGAGACCCACAGCAGTCGTAGCTAAAGGAGGTGATGAAATAGTTGCCGGGGAGATTTGTTCCTAAGAAAAGGAGGTGATGCATTCTACACGACTCTTGTTTTATAAAAGTTATCGGCGGATCACTGTGCCGCAAGACAAAATTTTTCACCTCACCTACAAGGAGGCGACCCATGCGTTGGCGTACTTTGTTATTAGGATTGACCGCCGTTTTGGCACTGGCTTTAGCCGCCTATGCCGCTCCTACAGGCGTGGACAATGACAATATGCAGTGGCAGAAGGCGTGGATGAGTCCGGACAGTGGGGAGGTCGAGGAGGACATACCGGTGCCGCGGCGAGGCCATTGTGCGGGGGCGTGGTATGATTTTGACGGGGATGGGAATTTGGAGTTCATGTTTGACGACAACGACAAGGCGCGGACGTTTGTGTACGAGAATGCAGGGGACAATGTTTGGGAGTACCGTTGGTTTGCGGATTACGTGGATGCGACGGGAAAGAACCTGTACGATGCGAGCGGTGACCGAGGGGTTGTGGGAACGGATTTGGATGGCGATGGAGCGGACGAGTTGATTTTGATCCGCAGCACGCCGGGAAAGGGTAAGGAGAATCACATTCCGCCGATCCGGATTTACAAGCATCAGGCGGGTTCGGCGGAATTTTTGCCGATGCCGATGGAGTGGACGGTGGATTGGGATGAGGTGCCGATTGCGAATGCGGACAGTGTGTTTCACATGGAGTACTACAATGGGGCAGGGGATTGGGACAAGGATGGGCGTGGGGAGTTTGGTTTGAATTACAAGGGGGATCCAAAGTATTATTTTGGCATTGTGGAGGTGATCCCGCCGTTGGTGCCTGGTCAGGTTCAGTTCCGGATTGAGCATATGATTGAGAAGAAGACGGCGGCGCACAATGTGGCGTTGATCCAGGGGAAGGATCTGGACAATGACGGCTATGATGAGCTGTTTTTGCCGCAGCGGAACAATGTGGAGCAGGTGATATACTATTTGGATTGTACGGGACCGAACGCGTGGACGGAGTATTACTGGGGACCGGATGATGCGCGGGTGGTGCCGGACAGTGTGCGGGTAGGTGGAACGGACGGGATCAATTTTGTTGATTTGGACAAGGATGGGATCAAGGAGATGGTGGGCATATACCAGGCGCCCGGGTTATTGGAGCCGTGGGCGCAGGGACAGAGTTCGTTGTGGGTGGCGAAGCTGAATCCGATGGATCCGGCGCATTTGTTGGCGAAGGATCGTTTTTGGCGGTTGAATACGATGGAAGAGACGATCGGTTTGGGGCCGAAGAAGAGCCTGTCGAACAGTGAGATTCAGGTGGGGGATGTGGATGCGGATGGGTTGCCGGACTTGTACTGGGGATTGGGGGAGACGGCGGATCCGAGCCGGTTGGTGAATGCGGAGTTTGTGGGTACGGATTACACGAATCCGGCGCACTGGAAGTATTACACGATCATCAAGAGTCCGGTGGATGCGGGATTGGCGGATCCGGTGATGGCGATCCTTGGGCCGAAGCTGGTGTTGGGCGATGGGGATAAGGACGGCAAGGCGGATCTGTTCCACAACAACCGCCGCGGCAGTTCCACCACGGTTCGCCCCGGCGCCTATGTGTGGGAATTCAAAGTCCCCACTTTGCCTACCAAGGTAGAGACGCATCCGGTGGCGGACGTCAGCACGCCGGCGTCGTTCACATTGATGCAGAACTATCCGAATCCATTCAATCCGACCACAACCATCACCTTCACCTTGACCAAATCCGCTCCGGTCCTGTTAAAGGTGTTTGACGTTCAGGGCCGGCTGGTGCAGACTTTGATCGATGAACCCCGCACAGCCGGCTCTCACCATGTGGTCTGGAACGGCAGGGATCAGCATGGCGCTCCGGTTGCTTCCGGCGTCTATTTCTATGCTCTCAGCGATCCCTCCACCCGAGTGGTGCGGAAAATGATGTTGGTCAAATAAGTCGGCGATTTCTGATTATGATCCGCTGCGTGATCGCTCTCAGAATCACGTAGGTGGCGGGTTGATGCCCACCCTGTCGGTCAGGGTGGGCAAAGCCCGCTATGAGGGCGCTTTTTTCGTCGCGAAAACGCCAGCCTTTCTGCCTACGGCGCCTGTGAGCGCCATCGAAAGCCGGTCTTGGACCCGGGCTGCAAACAGCCGGCGCACCGGCTCGAACCGTTCTATGGGATCTATTATTAGTCAACTCGTTCATCGTTGGAGGCTGTTCATGACATCTCGAAAAAGCCGGAGTTGGGTATTCCTGCTGCTGTTGCTGGGATTAAGCACTCGATCGTTCGCCGGGACCACCGGCAAACTCGCGGGCCGGGTGACCGATCGCAGCACGGGTGAAGGATTGCCTGGCGCAAATGTTGTCTTGTCAGGCACCTCTCTCGGCGCGGTGACGGATACAGAAGGTTATTTTGCCATCATAAACCTTCCGCCCGGGAGTTATGACCTCGTCATCTCTCTGATGGGATATGCGAGGTTCACGATCCAGGGGGCCAAAGTCAATATCGATCGCACCACCACTCAGAATGCCCAATTGACCTCCACGACGCTGCAGGGGCAGGAGGTGACTGTCATGGCCGAGCGGCCGGTGATGGAGCGGGATCTGACCAGCACCGCTTCCTACACCGATGCTGAAACGATCCAGGATCTGCCGGTCACCAGCATGGCTGAGGTGATCCAGCTGCAAGCGGGCGTGGTGGCCGGCGCCGGCGGTGAGCTGCACTTTCGCGGCGGCCGGGAGCGCGAAGTCGCCTACATGATCGACGGCGTGCCGGTGAACAACGCCTACGCACAGTCAGGCGGCAATAACGTAGCGGTTGAAAACGCCATCATCAAAGAGTTGCAAGTCATCAGCGGTACTTTTAATGCCGAATATGGTTCCGCACAATCCGGCATCGTCAACATCGTCACCAAGGCGCCGGAAAGACAGTGGCACGGCTCTTTGCAGTTCTATTCCGGCGACTTTGTCAGCAACCGAACCAACGTGTTCATCGGCGTCGATCGTCTCAATCCCATCGCCGAGGGTGATTTTCAGGCCACGTTGACCGGCCCTTTGGTGGGCGACAAGCTGGGCCTCTTGCTGACCACGCGCTACAACCGCAACGAGAGCCTGTATTGGTATGAACGGCGTTTCCGTTCGATCGATGGGTGGGTCATCGACGCCTATCGGAAATGGTATAATGACCATTATGCCTCCGAGATCGGCCGCACCGGAGAGATCCGCATTCCCGACTCGTTGCGCACCGGGGACGGCTTGATGGGACCATTGAGCCACGGACAATCCCTTACTTTTTCCGGCAAGCTCATCTACGCCCCTTCGTCGAATCTCTCCCTGACCTATTCGCTGTTCGCGTCCGGCTCTCAGGGCGAAAGCGGCAGCCTCAGCCGCCGTTACGCGCCCGACGGCCTGTCCCGTTATTGGAGCCGCGCAGACAATCATTTCATCAATATGCGCCACATGCTGCATCCGAATCTGTTTTATCATATCAACGTCTCTTATCAGCACAATTACAGCTGGAGCTATTATCGCCGGGACAATAAAGTGGCGGATTATCCAGGCGACGTGGGCATTCAACCGATCACTTCAACTTCCAATGGTTTTTCGCTGGGCGCCACCGATGGCGGCTTTTACGGCAAGGACGGCAAGAACTATCAAAAGATCTATACGGCCAATGGGAATATCAATTGGCAGGTGGATCGTCATAATCTCATCAAGCTGGGCTTTGAAATCAAGCGTCATGCCTACAACACCTATAGCTATCCTTTAATCGAAACAGAAGAGTGGCAGCGATATAAATACACCCCCGCCATCCGCGGCGCCGATTTGAGCTGGCAAGAGTATTGGTCAAAGATGGTCGATTACTGGCAGACCTGGGATCAGACTTATGGCACCAGCAAATACCGTTTTCCGCGTGCCGACGAAATCACCCGCTATCGGGATTACACGATCAAACCGCTGGAGGCGGCTTTTTATCTTCAGGATAAGCTGGAGATGGGCGAGATTGTGCTCAACGCCGGCGTCCGCCTCGATCTGTTCAAAGCTAATGAAAAGTATATCGTCAACGAGAGGATCGAATCGTATCTACTGGGCAGTGAGCAAAATTTAAAGCGCGCGCCCATTCAATATCAACTGAATCCACGCCTCGGTTTTTCTTTCCCCATCTCGGATAGAGGCGCCTTTCATGTGGCTTACGGCCATTTCTTTCAGATGCCGAGTTTTGCCACCATGTACAGCGAGCCGCTGCAGGTGATGACGCCTCTGCAGCTGGAGGGACGACTGCTGGGCAATTGCACGCTCGAGCCCGAACGCACCATCGCCTATGAAGTGGGGCTGCAGCAGGGGCTCACCGACGATGTCGCGGCGGATCTCACCCTCTTTTACAAGGATTTTCGCAACCAATTGGGCATCGAATATATCACCACCGTGGATGCTATCGGCTACACCCGCTACGTCAACCGCGATTATGGCAACGTAAAAGGCTTTACACTGGCGCTCGAAAAATTGCGCCGGGGATGGTTCTCCGGCGGGGTCGACTACACCTTTCAATATGGCGAAGGCAGCGCATCGGATCCCACTTTTCTTCAACTGGTGCAAGTGTCCTCCCGTCTGGGCGGCGATCCGGTGCAATTCGTTGAACGCCAGATTGTGCCGCTGGACTGGGATCAACGGCATACTCTGAATCTGACCGCCATCTTCAGCCGGCCCGGTAATTGGAGCGCCAGCCTCATCGGGACTTTGGGCAGCGGCCTGCCCTATACGCCCTCCACCGTGGGCCAGGCGCTTTTTCCGGATATCGAATTCAACAACGCCGCCCGTAAGCCGATGCGCTGGAACATCGACTTGAAAGCGAAAAAGCAATTCAAGCTGGGGGACTATCGCCTGGGCCTGTTCTGCAACATTGAAAATCTTTTCGATCATCTCAATCAGCAGTCGGTTTATGCCACCAGCGGCCTGGCCAATGTCAATGCCATGCTGCCGGAGTTGCGTGAGATTCGCGATCAGCGTCTGGCTCAGGAGGGGATCTTTACCCCACAGGAGATCGACAACCGGCCGCACTATTATTCGCCGCCACGACATGTTCAGCTTGGCATGGAAGTACAGTTTTAATCTTTGGCTTTCAGGAGAGTTTCAATGTCAAGGATGAAATGGTTGTATCTGGTTCCGCTCCTGCCGGTTCTGCTTTTCGCCGAACAGGGCCGGGAGAAAGATTCGGGCGACAAAGCGCCGACGAGCTATTTGAGCACTCGCGGATATTCGCCCGCATTTCTGCGCAAAGCGCTCGACGGCCTGGGGTGGTCAAAATATATTCGCTACGCCAAACACGACGGCAATCTGGTGGTCACCGGCATGGTCAATCAAGGACAGATGGCCTCTGGGTACACCAGCGGAGGGCTGGCCGGCATGAGATGGCCCAAGGGAGCGAATGAGAGCAGCTATGGATATGTTTTCGTCTATTACGTGGCCGGGGAAGTCACAGACAGCCGCGGCAATCTTATTCATATCGTTTCCGATCGATTCAACCGCAATTCGGTAGAGATGTCTCAGGACGGATCGCACAATTACCATTTTATGCCGCTGCCGCGCTATTATAATAATCACCACCCGCAGTCGGCGGATTGGGACATCGGCGGCATCACCGAGGATGTGGGGCTCGATGGCGTGCCCAACACTCATGATTCAGGCGAAGGGGATGGCAAGCTTCAACCAGTGGAGGATTTTAACGCCAACGGAGTGCTCGATCTGAGCATGATCAACGAAGTGGAGTGGTTTGCCATGAGCCATCGAAAGGAGACCTGGCCGGCCGATTGGCCGCCGCAAAGCTATGCCGGCGATTGGCGGACACTCGGCGTGAACGACCATGATCTGGGACCCTGTGCCGGCAAGTGGAACGGCGAGTATGGCTATTATGTCCGCGCCGATCAAGAGTCGTATTATATTATGGACGATCACGAAAACGACGAGTTTGAATATTATCCTGAACAGCTGCCAGGCAGCGATCAGCCGGACACCAGATCCTGGCCTCATGGCCGACGTGGATTGGGGGTTTCGGTTAAAGTTCGCAACTATCAATGGAACGCTCGATTAGCAGAGGATATTCTACTCTCACTGTATGATGTGACCAATTATGGCCGCCGCATAGACAAGTCGGTCATCGGCATGTATTGCGACATCGACATCGGCGGTCATGGCGCGGATGTCGCTCAATTCGACAAAGTCGATGACATCACCTATGTCTGGGACGGCAAGGAGACCTGGCGTTATGCGCATGAGCCGCCCACCGGCTATTTCGGCTACGCCTTCCTGGAAAGCCCGGGGCTGCCGGCTGACGGTCTTGATAACGATGAAGACGGCATGGTGGATGAGAGCCAGTATGACAAAATCGACAATGATAAGGATTGGAAGCCTTGGCAGGATTCCAATTCGGATGGGCGGTGGAATAATGAGGATGTCAATTACAACGGGGTACTGGACCCGGGAGAAGATTTAAACGCCAATGGAATTCTGGACTGGGAGCCGGTGCATTCGGATGTCGGTTCTGACGGTATCGGGCCGGATCAAGACGATTGGCCGGGGCCGGACAGCGACGGCAGCGAATGCAACGCTGCTCCGGATTGGGGAGAGCCGAACTTTGACTATACAGACAATGATGAGAGCGATCAGGTGGGTCTGACCTCCTGGTATCTCAAGTCTGTGGACAGCCGCATGGGCGATGACGAGGCGTTCTGGCATATTGAGCTGAGGCCGGGCACTTTTGAGACTCAACCAGGCTATGAAGGCGATATGGCCTTCACCTACGGCTGCGGCTACGTGCCCTTGGAATCCGGCAGAGAGGGAACGCAACGTTATGCCATCGCCTGTCTTTTTGGCAATGATTTCGACGATATTCTGCGCAATAAGCGGACGATGCAAAAAATCTATGATTCGGATTACAATTTCACTAAACCGCCGCGCAAGCCCAACCTCGCCGCAATGCCCGGAGACCGCCGCGTGGTTTTGCTCTGGGATGACCGAGCCGAGCTGTCCAAGGATCCGATCTACGGGCTTGATTTTGCAGGATACAAGATCTATAAAAGCACGGATCCCGCCTTTTCCGATATCAAAACCATCTGTGATGCCTTTAACAATCCTTTGCTCTATGCTCCGGTTGCACAATTCGATGTGATAGACGGATTGGTTGGACCTCATCCGATTACTCTGGGCCGTGAAGGGGGGCCGCAGAGCGATCTGGGCATTGCCATGGATATGGGATCAGACACCGGCCTGAAACATTTTTGGGTGGACACCACGGTGACCAACGGTCGCACTTATTACTATGCGGTGGTGGCCTATGATCGCGGCTATGATCAAGATTTTTATGAGCGCGGCCTAAGCGATCGGCCCAATTTGCTCTCCATTTCGCCCACCGAGTGCTCCTTCACCATTCAGACCGATGAGATCGGCCGGACCATTTCGTTTGATCCAAATTGCGTCGCTGCCATTCCGCAGGAGGCGGCCGCCGGTTACGTGGCGCCCACGCCCGTTGCCGGCGTCGAACATATCAGCGGTTATGGCTCAGGACTCATCGATCTCAAAGTGGTGATTCCTTCCGCAGTTCAAACCGGTCACACCTATCAACTCTCTTTTACCGATGACGGGTCTCTGCAAACTCTCAACGGAACGGACGAGGACTATTACACCGGCCTGACTCGGGGCATCCGTTTTATCGATCTTACGGATTCCGATACGCTGCTGACCTCTGATATGGAGTTTTCCGCTGCTGCATTGGCGGATCGGCTCTTTGCAGGCCTGGCCATAGAGATCGCCAACTCGAACGATATCTCGCTGACCCGGGCTGAATGGCTGAACAGCTCGACCAATCTGCAAGCGACTATGAACAGCTCAGGAGGCAAAGCGGTTCCGCGGGATTATGAGGTGCGCATTATGGATGTAGGGGCAGACACTTCCATGGGCAATATGGCGGTCACCAATTTTCAGATCTGGGATGTCACCGATTCCGCCCATCCTTTTCGCGTCCGTTACCGCACTACGCTCAACCGGAACGAGCCGGATTCGCTTAAAAGCAAATTGAGCGCCGGGGACGACCTGTGGATTTATATTAAAAAGTCCGTCTCCGCTACAGGGGAAGTAAGTTACACCCAGCGCGCGTGGCACCTGTTTGTGGTCATGCCGCCGGAGGCGCCTGTCGGCACGCAGCAGATCGTGCCGCAAAAAGGCGCTGTGTTGCGTCTTACCACCAACAAGCCTTTCGATCGCCGGGATGTCTTTGAATTCACCATGGCCGGCAATGAAGTAAACGCTCAGGTCGCCCGCAACGAGTTGGACGACATCTGCGTAGTCCCGAATCCCTATATCGCCACCAGCACTCTGGAGCGCAAAATTATCAACCGGGATATCGGCAGAGGGGACCGGCGCATCGATTTCGTCCATCTGCCGGCTGAATGCACGATCAGCATTTATACCGTATCCGGTCGTCTGGTGCGGACTATCCATCATTCCTCCGCTATTGATAAAGGGCGCGAAATCTGGGATTTGCGCACGAAAGATGGACTCGAAATTGCATCCGGATACTATTTTTATTACGTCGATGCGCCCGGTATCGGCGGCAAAAAAGGTAAATTTGCGGTCATCAAATGAACCCGATGAAAGAATGATGCATGCAACGAAAATCAATGCACAACTTCGTTTTACTTTTACTCCTTCTCAGCCGTATCTTCGCTGCGGAAAAGGATGCTGATAAAAAATACAATTCATCGATGGAAAGCCTTTCGGGATATTCGAACAGCAGAGCCTACGCGCCATTATCAAAACTCTCGGCCAAGGTGGGTTGGTCAAAATATATCCGATTTGCCAAGCACGACGGCAATCTGGTCGAAGCAGGTTTTATCAACCAAGGCCAGCTCGCCAACGGCTATCAAGGCGGCTTTTGCGGCATGAATTGGCCTAAGGGAGCGGATCAGCGACCCTATGGGTATGCCTTTGTCTATTATGTCGCCGGCGAGGTTAAGGACAAATATGGCCGCACCATCCATATTGTCTCTGATCGTTTCAATCGTACCGGCTTGTTGGAAATCTCTCCGGATCAATCGCACCATTACCATTTTATGCCTCTGCCGCGTTACTATAACAACCACCACCCCAGTTCCGCGGACTGGGACATGGGCGGCATAAGCGAAGATGTGGGGGTGGATGGCTTGCCCGATACGCACGACGTCGGCGAGGGGGACGGCGTTCTGCAGAGCGCAGAGGATTTCAATAAAAACGGCATTTTGGATTTAAGCATGCTCAATGAGGCCGAGTGGTCGGCCATGAGTCACCGTCGTGAAACCTGGCCTGCTGATTGGCCGCCGCAAAGCTATGCCGGCGACTGGCGCGTGCCCGGCGTCGATGATTTTAAACCAGGACCTTGCGCCGGCAAATGGAATGGCGAATATGGGTACTATGTGCGCGCTGATCAGGAATCCTATTACATCATGGATGATCACGAGAACGATGAATTCGAATATTATCCGGAAAACCTGCCGGGCACTACGGAACCGGACACGCGTGCCTGGCCCGATTCCCGCCGCGGATTAGGCGTTACGGTCAAGGTGCGCAACTACCAATGGAGCGCACGGTTAGCTGAAGATATTTTACTATCGCTGTATGATGTGACCAATTTCGGCAAACGCATTGACAAATCTGTCATCGGCATGTACTGTGACGTGGATGTCGGCAGCAACCAGTCAGGCAATAAATCCTCCTTTGATACGGAGGACGATATCACCTACGTATGGGACGGCCTGGAAACCTGGCGTACGGCCAAATTGGCGCCTACCGGCTATTTTGGCTATGCTTTTTTGGAGAGCCCGGGTTTGTCGGCCGACGCTAAAGATAATGACGAGGACGATATCATTGACGAATCGCAATATGACAAGATCGACAACGACGGAGATTGGAAAACCTGGGTGGACCAAAACGGCAACGGCGTATCGGATAATGAAGATCTCAATTATAACGGCCTTTTGGATGCAGGCGAAGATGTCAACAACAACGGTCTGCTTGATTATGAACCTCTGCGCGACGATGTGGGTTCTGACGGCATCGGGCCCGACGATGATGATTACACCGGTCCGGACAGCAACGGCACCGAGGCGAACGGCACGCCTGACTGGGGTGAACCCAATTTTGATTACACGGATAACGATGAATCGGATCAGGTGGGTTTGACCTCCTGGTATCTCAAAGCAGTCAACAATCGCCAGGCCGACGATGAGTCCTTTTGGTACACCGAGCTGCAACCGGGAAATTTTTTCATCGAATCGGGTTTTGAAGCCGACATCTGCGTCACCTACGGCTGCGGCTTTGTGCCTTTAGAGACGGGGAAAGAGGGCACTCAACGCTACGCCATCGCCTGTCTGTTCGGCAACGATATGGATGATATCTTTCGCAACAAGCGCACCATGCAAACCATTTACGACAATGATTATAACTTCACCAAACCGCCGCGCAAACCGGTGTTGGTCGCGGTTGCCGGCGATCACCGTGTCGTCCTTACGTGGGACAATCGTGCCGAGTTTTCCAAAGATCCGGTTTACGGCAATGACTTTGAGGGCTATAAAATCTATAAAAGCACAGATCCGACTTTTAGCGACATCAAAACCATACGCGATGCTTTTGATAATCCCCTGCTGTATGAAGCGCTGGCGCAATACGATTTGAAAGACGGCCTGGTCGGTCCGCATCCCATCACCATTGGCCGCGAAGGCGGAGCGGAATCCGACCTGGGCATCGGTTTTGCCATGGGCCAGGATACCGGTCTTCGTCATTTTTACGTGGATACGGCCGTAACCAACGGTCGCACGTATCACTATGCTGTGGTCTCCTATGACAAGGGATATGATACGGATTTTTATGAACGCAAATTATCGGATCGGCTCGATCTGCAACCGGTTTCTCCCACCGAGTGCTCGGCCATCATTCAGATTAATGCACTGGGCAGCGTCATTTATGTGGATCAAAATTGCGCCAAAGTGATTCCCATGGAATCAGCGGCCGGATATGTCAAACCACAGCTCAAGAACGGTGTTCAACATGTCTCCGGTCATGGAACCGGCAGCGTAAAACTGAACATCCTCTCGCCCTATGAAGTCGAAAGCGGACACGTATATCGGTTGTCCTTTGTGGACGATCATTCACTTCATGATCTGAACGGCATGTGGGATTCATTGTTGACCGGTTTGACCTCCGGCGCTTGGTTTATCGATACGAGCAGCCACGACACGCTGCTGATTCCAACCGCCGATTATTCTGTCAAAGGGCTGGGCGATAAAATTTTCGATGGATTCGTGCTCAGCATTACTAACGATTCCACGATCTCTTTTAAAAACGCGCAGTGGATCAAGAGCAACACCAACCTGGTGGCGACCATGAACAGCATCAGCGGCAAAGCCGTGCCAAGGGATTACGAGGTGCGCATTCTGGATGTCGGCGCAGACACTTCCATGGGCAACAATGCCGTCACGAATTTTCAGATATGGGACGTGACCGATCCGGACAATCCGTTTCGCGTTCGTTACCGTACCAGCATCAATCGCGCGGAACCCGAGTCGTTGAAAACCAAATTGAGCAACGGCGATGATTTCTGGATTTACGTCAAACCGGTGCTGCAAGCAAACGGACAGATTGTCTATCAGCAAAGAGCCTGGCATGTTTTTTTAAGCCTGCCGGCAAACGCGCCGGCGGATATGCAGCAAATAGTTCCGCAGGCCGGCGATATCTTGCGCCTGACCACCAGCAAACCATTTGATCGCCACGATGTATTCGAATTTACTATGACCGGCAATACCATAGAACAAGCGACGGTGCAGCAGGATTTTAATGATATTTATGTTGTGCCTAATCCGTATGTCGCTGCCAGCAGTCTGGAACAAAAAATGATCAGCACCGACATGGGACGCGGCAACCGTCGGATCGATTTTGTAAACCTGCCGACGGAATGCACTATCTTTATTTTTACTGTTGCCGGAAGGCTTGTTCGTGAGATTCAGCATTCCGCTGCGGTAGATAAAGGACGTGAATCATGGGATTTACGCACCAGCGATGGTTTGGAAATCGCCTCCGGATATTATTTCTTTTATGTGGACACGCCCAGCAACGGCGGAAAAAAAGGCAAATTCGCGATCATAAAATAATTGAGGTTGATTATGAACGCAGGTTCGATGAAGATGTATTTCTGCACACTAATTGCAGGTCTTTTGCTGGCATGCACAACGCTGGCCTGGACGCAAACCGATAAGGAGGGGGGCGTCGAGTTTGTCGCCGACGTCTCCGGCGTCGGCACCGGCGCCGCGGCATTTTTAGAGATCGGCGTCGGCGCCCGCGCCATGGCCATGGGCGGGGCCTATACCTCAATAGCCAATGATGCTACTGCCTTGTATTGGAATCCAGCCGGCATCGCCTGGATGAACGGCGTGCAATGTGAACTGGCTCATAACGAGTGGTTGATTGATACCTATCATGACTTCGCCGGTGTAGTGATTCCTGTGCCAAGTTTGCGTTCAACCTTCGGCGTCAGTTACAGCAGCCTGGATTACGGCGATGAGCCGGTGCGCACGGTTGATCGGCCGGAAGGCACAGGAGAAATGTTTTCCGGACGCGACATCAGCGTGGCCCTGTCATATGCCATTGCCTTTACCGATCGCTTTTCATTCGGCGTCAGCGGAAAATACGTGGCGCAGCGCATCTGGAGCGAGACCGGCAGCGCCATGGCCGTGGATGTCGGCATCTTTTATAACACCGTTGTTAAGGGACTGCGATTGGGGGCGGCGGTAAACAACTTTGGCAATAAAATTGAAATGCGCGGTCGTCACATTCGCACCATCGTCGATCCTGATGAAAGTGTGGAAAATTATGATCGCGTGCCGGTGAATTATAAAACCGGCGAATATTCTCTGCCTTTGCTTTTCCGCGTCGGCATTTCTTATGAACGCACCTTGGGCTCTTTGGGCAAAATTCTGGCGGCGATGGACGTCTGTCATCCCAGCTTTGCCACGGAGAGCATCTGCCTCGGCATGGAATACGGCTTTGCCAATATGTTCTATCTGCGCGGCGGTTTTGAAAACCTTTTCGAACGCGATCATATCAACGGCTTGACCTGCGGCGGCGGCATCGATCTCTATCGCCGCGGCAGAATGGGCATTCGCATCGACTACTGCTGGGCGGATTGGGGCGTGCTGGAAAACGCCCAGCGGTTTTCCCTCGGCCTTGTGTTCTAGGCCCTGTGATGAAAAGATTCCTGTTTGGCCTCTGTCTGCTCTTTATTGCCTGCAGCAACCGGGAACAGGCTCAAGATCCCATTGTCGCTCAGATAGAGGATCAGCCCGTTTATGCTTCGACCTTTTCACGGGCTATGATGGATCGTCTGCGGTTCAGCCCTGTAGAGGTTCAGGATACGCCGGAACTGCGCAGGCAGGTCATTGACGATATCGCCTGTCGCCGCCGTTGCGCTGCGAAAGCGCTGCAGGCCGGTTTGCAGCGTCGTGCGGAATTTTGCAAAGCCATGGCTGCCGAATCGACCGTGGTGATCCTTCACGGCCTCTGGCAAGAGGAGATCGGCCGTACTGCAAGTCCGGAAACCATTCCCGAGGAACAGGTGCAGGACGCCTTTCGCAAAATGTCGATGAAATGGCATGTTCGCCATCTGTTCGCCGATCACAAGCGCGAGATCGATTCTCTCTACGCCCGGCTCAGTTCCGGGGATTCGTTCGATGCATTGGCCCGCAGCGGCATCAAAGACTCCACCCTGCAATCGAGCGCCGGAGATCTCGGAGTTCTCTCCTGGGGCGATCTGGATGACCTTCGCCTCGAAGAGGCGGTCTTTAATCTTTCCGTCGGCAGCTATTCAAAGCCTGTTGAATCAAAATATGGTTGGCATATCCTCTATCTGCAAAATCTCACCTATCATCCATTGCTGACCGAGCAGGAGTACCTGGTCAAAAGGCCATCCATCCGCAACCAGCTTTGGCGACGCCGCCTCAACCAGGCAAGCGATGAGCGCATTCAGGCGCTGATGCGGTCAAAGAACGTTCGCATGAACGTGCCGCTTATCATCGAGCTGGAAAAAGCGCAACGACGGTTGAAAAATAACGGACTGCTGTCGTTCCAGGACATCACCCAGGTGGCGGATCTTCCTTTGCAGACGTTGTTGCAGGAGCGCCAGAGTGCGAGACTGGCGGTCTATGACGGCGGCCAATGGACGGTCGCTGACTTTAGCCGTCACCTTCACACCGTTTCGCCGGAGATCCTGCAACGAAGTTTGTACCGTGCGGTGGCGGTGAGTTTGCGCAACTATTTCCTGCTCAAAATAGCAAGCGAAAAAGGCATCGATCGTCTGCCCATGGTCCGCAGAGAGATCGACGACAAGCGGCAGCATTTGCTCTCTGCCTCTTACCTGGCTGCTTATGCGGACACCTGCTCGCTGGATGAAACGGATGAAATGAGATACTATCAGAAGCATAAGCACAGGTTTCTGGCGGATCGAGAGATGTCTGTTTTTGAGATTTTGCTGGCGTCTGAAAAAGAGGCGTATCGCCTTAGGGCGATGATCAACAATGAAAAAGAGTTTCGCGACCTGGCCAGACGATACACCCTTCGGCCCGGTCTGCGCGAAAGTGAAGGTTATCTCGGTCTCTTAAAAAGGTCGGATTACGGAGAGATCAGCCTGGCCGCTTTTCAGCAGAAACCTGGCGCCGTTCGCGGTCCAGTGGTTAAAACAAAAGATGGTTATTCACTGATAATGGTAGCCGACAGCCGCGATCTGTATATTCCGTTTGAACAGGCGAGAAAAACCATACAGCAGAATCTGCAGCAGGAAAAAAGAGCATGGGCCTGGCAAAAATTGCTCCATGAGGTTTCGCTGGAAAGCCATGTCGTGCTGAAACCAGCGCTGTACGAAGCCGTTCTATCGCCTGACAGCGGGAAAGCACTTTGAGAGAACGCCGTGTTGGCCGCAAAGCGCTGGTCATCGGGTGAACCCTTGAGCGGCGATCTGTCTGTTTGGGCCGGCGTGGGCAGAGAGCAAAGAGGGCTTTGACCGGCCACAGGCGCCTCAGGCGGGGCAACGGTCTTAGGCCTGCTGAATTCCTCAATCGGATCGGCCATGGCCGATGGGTTCTTCGAATGGAGAGTGCTTATGCGCGCATTCTGCTTTGCAGCACAGTTGGTTTTTTTCTGTATTTGCGCTCTACCGGCTTGCATGCGGGCTGCGGATACGCCAGCCAACATGGTTTTAATTCCGGGTGGCTCGTTTTATATGGGTGCGGAAAATGGATTGCCTGCAGAAAAACCGGTGCACAGGGTCCGCGTAGACAGCTTTTTTATGGATCGCTGTCTGGTGACCAATGAGGCATACGCGGCCTTTTGCAAAGCCGAAAATCATCCGCTGCCAGTGCCGCCGAATTTTGCCGGCATGGCGGATTACCTGCACGCCTTTCCCAACCATCCGGTGGTCGGCGTCACCTGGCGGGATGCTGAGGCCTATGCCGCATGGTGCGGCAAACGGTTACCAACCGAGGCGGAATGGGAGTATGCCTGCCGCGGCGGCCTGGTCGGCAAAGAGTATCCCTGGGGCGATGGATTGCCAGGCCCAAGTCATGCCAATTTCGCGGCAAATGAATCGGATGTGGAATGGCGCGTGGTCCATGTCGCGGATGGCTATCGTTTTACTTCGCCGGTGGATCACTATACGCCCAACGGTTTTGGCTTGCATGATATGGCCGGCAACGTCTGGCAATGGTGTTCTGATTGGTATCAGGAAGACTATTACGCCCACTCGCCGACGGTTAATCCGCGGGGACCTGATACCGGCGTCGAAAAGGTATTGCGCGGAGGCTGCTGGTACAGTCCTTTCATGGATTTGCGCTGCAGCCGTCGCCTTTATTCGCCGGGCTGGCCTGGGATGAGCAATATCGGTTTTCGCTGCGTTCAGGATCTGAACTCCGCCGCTGCGCCTTCAGGGAAACCGGGCCGGACTTCGGCGATGGTTCCTATTCTCAATAAACAGTCGCCTAAACCAGCACGAGCCCTCAAAATTCCAAAAGGCTTTGAACTCACGTTCGGCAATGATGCGGATGAAAACCAGGCCATACTTTTTCGATCGCTCGGTGTCACCTCGGTGGAAAGCTATGTGACATGGGAGAGCGTGGAGCGGAACGGCAAAGGAGATTGGGATTTCAGCCTGTGGGATCGCCAGGTGGAGATATTAAAAAAGCATGGTTTGAAATGGGTGCCGTTTCTCATTGCCGGGTGCGCTTATGCCACGCCGGCTTGGTTCCGAGCTTCTGATCAGCATTATCCATCGGTTTGCCTGGAGCATCACATGGCTTCCACCATTCAATCCATCTGGAATCCCGCGCTCAAGCCCCAGATCGAGAGGTTCATTGCTGAGTTCAGCAAACGTTACCGCGATTCCGGTGTGATCGAATCAGTGCTTTTGGGGGTGAGCGGTGATTTCGGTGAAGCGCTCTACCCGGTCTGGGGCGGGGGATGGACCTTTATCATACCGGGCGTCTATCATGTGCATCTCGGCTTTTGGTGTGGAGAAGCGTATGCCCGTGAGGCCTTTCGGCGGTATGCTCTGCAACGGTACAAAGACCTGCCTGGGATCAACGCCGCCTGGGGCACTGCCTGGAATCGAGCCGGCGAGATCGATTACCCGCCGCTGTCCATGCCGGAGAAGAGCCGGTATATACTGCCCGACGAGTCCAATGGGTCCGGCGTCCCTTTTCATGCCAATGCGCTGGAGCGCCGGCGTTGGCTGGATTTTTTGTATTGGTATCGCCAGGCCATGACCGACTGGTCTGATTGGTGGCTGGGTTTGGCCCGGACTTATTTCCCAGATCACCCGATATATCTCTGCACCGGCGGCAACGCCCACCCAGCGCACGGTTCTGATTTCAGCGATCAGTGTCGGGCGGCGGCCCGTCATCGTGCAGGCGTGCGCATTACCAATGAAGCCTCAGACTATGGTGAAAATTTCTATCTCACCCGTTGGGTGGCTTCCGCAGGACGTTTCTACGATGCGTTTTTTGGATTCGAACCGGCTGGCAGCGTTTCGGAAGAGGGGATCGTTGCGCGCATTTACAATGCCACAGCATCCGGCGCTCGTCAACTCCATTGGTATGCAGGCAACCTCACCGCTTCCCAGCAGCGGATCGACCGGTTTGAAAAAAATGCCAGAATGATATTTCCGGCCACGCCGGTGGCGCCGTTCGCCTTGTTTTATCCCAGTGCGGATCTCAGCTTAAATTGGACCTGGATCGATCGAAAGATCAACCATTTTCGCGAAAGATCCGCGTGGCTGCGCGATGTCGCAGATCATGATTATGTGGATGAAAGAATGATCTGCGATGGCGCGCTGGATCGCTATCGTTACTTGCTTGTTTCCGACAGCGGCTATGTAGAAGCTGCCACGCTGCAGGCGATGGACAGCTGGCTGCGCAGGGGCGGCGTCCTGTTGTTGTTGCGCTCCCATCGGCTGCGGGCGGTGTCAGGCGATTCTGACTTTTATCGATCGTGGTTTCCTGATTCAGCGTCTGTGCACGTGATCGGACAGGGCCGGACCATCAATCTGAATGGTTCTTGGGATCATCGCGCCGATCTGTTTCGCCGATTGGTGAAATTTTTCAACAATGAAAACATGCCGTTGCCGGATGGCGTTGAGGACGGCGTGTTTGTCGCCCGCTTGACTGACGGCTGGTATGTCTACAACAGCACGGATCAGACTATCGATAAACCGTTTTTCTTCAGTCGGCGCTGGGTGAGCAAAAAACTTGATCCGCACACCATCAGCCTGTATCGTTAGCCGTCCATGCCATTGAGCAGGAGTTTTCGATGCTTTGCGTTTTGCCGAAATGGATTTTCCGGATAACCGGGATGATTGTTTTAGCCGGGGCAACCTATGGCCCTGGTGCAGATTACATTCTTGACCATGAGGTCGTGCTGGACGAGCAAGGACGTCTGCAGCCATGGACCAGCTATGACCAGGTGATTCAATGGAGCGTCAATTTTATCCTTCACTGTCCGACCCAAAAGACAACATTCGGCCAGGATCCCTGGTATCTGGTTACCGCCAAATTTAATGAAGACGGCCGGTTCCTTAAAAAGCAGAATAATCAGGGCAACAATGTCTATTGGGCCATGGAGACGGCCAAACGATACTATGCCTACACCGGCGATCCTTCGCTTTTTGTTGTGGTGCGGCGGCTCATGGACCGCGTTCTGCTTTACCGGACTCCTGCACACTGGGCTTGGCCCCGCGTGCCGAGGACTCAGGATGATTCCCCGGATGGCGAATACACCGACGATTGGTCTGAGCCGGACAAAATGTGCCTGGTCGCCATCGCCTGCCTTGATTTTTTTAAATTCAGCGGTGAAAAAAAATATCTCCGGGCAGCCCAGGAGATCGCTGAGGTGGTCGCTCGCCATGTCCAACCCGGCGACGCCGACCAGTCTCCTCTGCCTTTCCGAGTTCATCTGGAGAGCGGCCGTGTGCTTGACGACTACAATGCCGGCGTCATATCAGCGGTTAAGCTCTTCGCTGAGATCAGGCCTTTTGTCCCGCAGCAGCAGGCTGATAACTATCTATCGCTTCGGGATCATATGATGCGATGGATCCTGCAATTTCCCATAACCAACCATTATTGGTCGGGTTATTACGAGGATGTGGTGTCTCAGGAACAGAACCTGAATCAACATACGCCGATGGAGACCGCCCGCTATCTGCTGCAACACCCTGAACTCGATCCGGATTTCGCTGAACACGTGCCGGCCCTGTGTGCCTGGGTGGAAAACCGTTTCGGCAAAACCAAGCATTACGGCGCTACCAGTATCCGCGAGCAGGACTCCTGTTTCATGGAGATGAGCAGTCATACCGCCCGCTACGCCTCTGTGGTCGCTCGTTGGTACGGGTACAGTGGAGCGCAACGGGATTTTGAAGAGGCGAGGGCGGCTTTTGCTTTGTCGACCTATTCGGCCTACAACCGCTATTCCCGGGATGGTCGTGCGATCAACTATGTCGGCATCGGCTATGCGGATCCCTGGTTCTCTGATTCCTATTTTGATTATTTGCCGCATCTGTTCGACGGATTGGCTGAGATCCCATCTATCCAGACGCACCAGCGAGACCGGCTGTTAAGCTCAAGTGCGGTTGTTCGCAAAATCAGCTATCAGAAGGAAAAAATCCGCTACGAGACCTATGAGCCGGATGGGGAGGAGGTGTTGCATGTAACCTTTGCGCCGCGTGTTTTTGCCGATGGGCGGCCGTTAGACCCTTCCAGCTGGCGATATGGCGATTATCGCGGCGCCAGTCATATTCTGCGCATCAAACGCGACGGCGTGCGGCACATTCAAATAGTCAGGTAACCCTACACCGGCTGCGACAGGAACCATCGAACACTCTACGGAATGGACTTTGCAATGTCTTTTGCACAATGGCTTCAAAAAGCGCCGATACAGCCGAGATTGCCAGAGGATCAGATCGACCGCGTCTATCGGGCCAAGCGGCTGCAGGTCTTCTACTCGGTTTATATCGGTTACGCTGCGTTTTATATAGTTCGAAAGAACATCTCGGCTGCGCTTCCTGCCCTGATGAGGCAGCTGAACACCTCCAAATCAGAGATGGGGCTGATCCTTTCTCTATTCAACGCTATGTACGCTGTGGCCAAATTGATCAACGGACCCTGGTGCGACCGTTCCAATCCGCGCACCTTTATGGCGGTTGGCTTGCTCGGCGCTGCGGTGATGAACATTTTATTCGGTTTCAGTTCTTCCTTTCTTTTCTTTGCTGTTTTTTGGCTGTTCAACGGCTATTTTCAATCCATGGGCAGCCCAGTCGGTCCCAAAACCATGGCCAACTGGTTTTCCAGCCGCGAGCGCGGCCGCTATTACAGCCTGTGGAACACCTGCCATAATTTCGGTTCTTTCTTCATTCTGTTGATCGGCGGGTTCATTGTCGATCGCTGGGGATGGCGCACCGGATTTGTGTTGCCGGGCGCAATCGCCGCCGGCGTCGCTGGGCTGGTGCTTTGGAAAATGCTCGATCGACCGGAATCGGTCGGCCTGCCTTCGATCCAGGAGTACCATGGTGAAGCGCCGGCGCCGTCGACTCTGGACAGCGAAGAGAGCGGCGCTCAGCTTTTCAAAAAGTATGTGCTGACCAATCCGCGCATCTGGATCCTCAGCGTTTTGTGCATGCTGGTCTATATCGTGCGCTATGGAGTGGGAGATTGGGCGGTCACCTATCTCAACGAGGTCAAAGGCTCCTCGGTCGGCTGGGCGAGTCTCAAGTCCAGTTTTCTCGAGCTTATGGGCATTCCGGGAACTCTGCTGGCCGGATTTTTATCGGACAAGCTGTATCGCGGGAAAAGTCTGCGCGTCTGTCTCGTTTATCTGCTTTTGATGTGTCTCAGCCTGTTCGCCATTTATCTCATTCCGCCCGGTTACGGCGCGCTGGACATCGTGTGTTTCGGCGCCGCAGGCTTTTTTATCTATGGCGTACAGATGATCAGCACTGGACTGGCGCCGCTGGAGATGGTGCCGCGCAAGGCTGTGGCGTCTGCGGTGGGCCTTACCGGCGCCATGAGCTATCTGGGCGCTGTGCTCACCTCTGTGTTGACTGGTTTTCTCACCGATTCTTATGGATGGAGGGGCGCGTTCATTTTTTGGCTGGCCTGCGGCCTCACCGCTATGATCATCACCGTATTTCTGCTTGCCCTGAGCCGCAAGCCCCCATCATTGCAAACCCAATAAGTGCCTAGACTCTATGGGACATCAAGCTGTTTACCGAATGATAAATTTTATGACAGGAGTGGTTATGAAAAAAAGGTTGTCTGCCGTCATCGTCTTGGCTCTTCTTTCCTCTTTGGCTGGCACGGGGTGTGCCGTCGACAGAACCCCGAACAAAAAGAATTTCATTCTAGTAGCCCATCGTGGGGGGGTGGTGGACGAAGAGAGGTCGGAGAACAGTCTTAAAGCGTTGGACGAAGCGGTCCGCCGCGGTTACACGCATGTCGAGGTGGATGCCCGCTGCACTCGGGACGGTCACGTGGTATGCTTTCATCTCAACAACATGAAAAGCGAGACCGGCCTGGACGTCAACATTGAGGACCTCACCCTGGAAGAAATCCAGAAAATCGTGTTGCCTAAAAGCAGAGAGCCTATCCCCACCTTTGATGAATTTTGCCGCCGCTGCCAGGGACGCATTCAGGTGATGGTGGATGTCAAAGGCGTCGACGACCAGTGGCTGGAGCCGTTCACCAAAGAGATCGAAGCGTCATTGATCAAGTATCAGTTGTTGGATAACGCCCTGTTCCTCATCAATCGTTTTCCCATCCGCAATCAGGAAAAAGTGGCGGCGTGGTTCCTCGGCCGCGCCAAAATCTCATGGCGCGTTAATCTGCAGCGAGGGCTGTTGCTCAAACCGCACATGCCCGATGTGAGCAAATATTATTACATTTTTAATTCTCCCATCGATTTTACACAGGAGGACATTCGCGGTTTTCACAAGATGGGCCTCAAGGTGATCGCCAGCGTGAACGTGGACCATTATAAAAAGGCAGGCGACCCTATGGCGATCGGCTCCGCGGACATTGAGAAGATGCTGGAGTGGGGGGTCGACGGATTACAGATCGATTCCTGCTACGACCCGCCTGTCTTCGCGTGGTTGCAACAATAAATGTCCTGTCCGTTGCGTTCGGCGTCTTAGGCTGAGGAAAACAACATGTTCGGATTGACCTATCTCGATGTGATCATGATCCTGATCTATTTCGCCGCCGTTATTTTGATCGGCGTTTCTTCCATGCGTCGGATTAAGAACAAAGAGGATTATTTTCTCGGCGGCCGTCGCTTTGGTAAACTGATTCAGACCTTCGCCGCTTTCGGCCAGGCCACCTCCACTGAGAATGTAGTGGGAGTCACTACCACCACGTTCCATAACGGCGCCAGCGGCATCTGGAGCGCCATGGTCATGCTGTTCTCCACCCCCATGTACTGGATCACTTCGCCCTGGTTTCGCCGCTTGCGATTGTTGACCATGGGGGACTTTTTCGAGGAGCGGTACCGTTCGCGCCGCATGGCGGCGGTGTATGCCATCATCGGCTGCATCTGCATGATGGCCAATATCGCCATCGGTCTCAGCGCCATGACCAAGACCATCGTCGCCACGTTGCCGAAAACAGCCGCACAGTTTTCTCCGCAGGAGCAAAGCGAGTACGATCGAGCGATGATCCTCGAGCGTCTGGAAAAGTCCGATTACGCTTCTCTGTCCGAGACGGAGCGGGCCCAGCTGGCCGAGCTGCGCCTCGAACGGCCGCAAAAGTTCTTTTCCCATTTGAGCGAGTCCGTGATCATCTGGGTGGTCTGTCTGATCGTGGTGCTGTATGCGGTGTCCGGCGGACTGCAGGCCGCCTTTCTCACCGACCTTTTGCAAGGGATTTTGATCATCGGCCTTTCCTTCCTGTTGCTGCCCTTCGCCTATGTCAAGATCAATCAGATTTACGGCAGTTCAGGATTTCATGGCGCTCTGCAAACCATCCACCGGCATTTACCGGAATCGTTTTTTGACATCTTTGGCTCTCCGGCCAGCATCGATTTCACCTGGTACTATATCGCCGCGCTCGCGCTCATGTCCACCATCAACGTCGTGGTCGCTCCCAATATGCTGGTGGCCACCGGATCGGCCAAAGATGAATACACGGCGCGGGTCGGTTTTACCAGCGGAAATTTTATGAAGCGCCTTTGCACGATTTTCTGGGGCATGTTCGGCCTCGCAGCGGTGCTGCTCTATCGCGACGCGCTGTCCAATTCGGATCTGCTCTGGGGATTCGCCACCGTGGACCTTCTCGGCCCGGTAAACCTGGGATTGGTCGGGTTGATGATCGCCTCGCTCATGGCCGCTCTGATGTCCACCGCCACCTGTTTAATGGTCACCGCCTCCAGCTTGATCCTGCACAACCTCTATCGACCTTTTTTTCGTGGTTATAAACCGTCCCATGACATCCTCGTCGGCCGGATTACCGGCGTCATCGTCATCGCCGGCGGCGCACTGATCGCCACTCAGTTTGACAATATTCTGCAGATGCTCAAATTCACCTGGGAGTTCAACGTAGTCCTGGCCGCCAGCTTTTGGTTGGGCATGAAGTGGCGCAAAGCCAACCGACCGGCTGCCTGGAGTTCCATCCTCTCTACCATGCTGCTCTTTAGTTTGATGCCGATCTTCACCCCGGTCCTGTTCCCTGGGTTGCGCAGCCATCCTCATCTGCTCAAAATGACCAATCCCGCACCGCTGGTGCGGACTTTTACCGCCCATGAAATGGATGTGGCCGCCAGGCAAAAGGAGATCGCTGAGTGGGAACAGCTGGGTCCCCTGCAACAGCGACAACGCCCCAGACCGCAGCCGCTGCAGCTCGGCGAGTCCTTTAGCAAAACCGATATTTTGCCCCAGCGTTCCATTTTTTGGACACAGGGAGTCAAAAAGGCGGTGGACGGAACCGTTCACGGCGCGGGTATGCTCAACCTGGAGCTCCTCCTAGTGGATACCTACCTGACCGATTTGTCTCTCAAGCCTTATGCTTGGAATGAGACGCTGCGCGTGCTCATTCGCACTGTTTTTCCTTTTTTGATTTTGATGCTGGTCGCACGCTTCACCCGGCAGGAATCCCAGGAGACGCTGGATCGGTTTTACGTCAAAATGAAAACCCAGGTGCAGGTGGATCCGAAAAAGGACGCCGAGGAATTGGCGCGGTCCTACGAAAATCCAAAGCGATTCGAATCGATGAAACTGCTTCGTGGTTCGGATTGGGAGTTCTATCGCTGGAAACAGGTCGACAGCGTCGGCTTTCTCGCGTCCGTCGGCCTGGTGTTTGTCTTGATCGGGATTATGTTTTTTCTGGTTTCTATTGGAGGATAGATGAACAGCGGCAAAAAAAGGTATGTGCAGGTGGGATTGGGCGCGCGATCTGAGATGTACAGCCAAGCATTGGTCGAAACGTATGCGGATACCTGTGAACTGGTGGGTCTTTGCGATTCCAATCCAGGACGTTTGCAGGATCGTCAGGCCTGGGCCGCCCAGCGGGGACGTAAGGTTCCGGCTTTCTCCGCGGATCAATTCGACCGCATGCTGGTTGAGACCCGGCCGGATGCAGTCATCGTCACCACGATCGATTGCTATCATGACGACTATATCTGCCGAGCGATGGACGCAGGATGCGATGTGATCACGGAAAAACCCATGACCACAGATGAAATGAAATGCCGGCGCATCCTGGAGACTCAAAAAAAGACCGGCCGTTCCTGCCGTGTCGCGTTCAATTACCGCTATTCTCCACCGCGCACACAGGTCAAAGACCTGCTGCTGTCCGGCGTCATAGGCCGCGTGCTGTCCGTTGATTTTCATTGGATGTTGGACACCTTTCACGGCGCGGACTATTTTCGCCGCTGGCACAGCTATAAAAAATACTCCGGGGGGCTCATGGTTCACAAAGCCACCCATCATTTCGATCTGGTCAACTGGTGGTTGTCCACCGTACCGCAGACTGTGTTCGCCGTAGGCCAACGCTGTTTTTATCTGCCGGCCACGGCCCAGGCTTTCGGCTGGAGCGGCGCCGGCGCACGCTGTCTGGATTGCCCTGACAGTGAACGCTGCGCCTTTCATCTCGATCTCCGTTCACTGCAGGGGCTGAAAAATCTCTATCTGGCCAATGAAAAATATGATGGTTACATTCGCGACCGCTGTGTTTTTCGTTCAGATATTGAAATCGAAGATACCGTGGCCGCCACAGTGACTTATCAGAACGGCGCTCAGATGAGCTATTCGCTTAACGCCTTTGCCGCCTGGGAAGGATACCAAGTCGTCTTTAACGGCACCCTGGGACGGCTGGAGCATAAATGTGAAGAACAGGTTTATGTCAGCGGCGACGGTACGATTCCAGGCGCACTCAAGACCGAGGGAACCTGGATCAAAGTGTTTCCTCTGTTTGCTCCAGCTTATGAGGCGAAACTGTGGGTGGCTGAGGGCGGCCATGGCGGGGCAGATCCGATCATGCTTGCAGACATTCTAAATCCTGATCCCGGGCGCGACCTCTATCTGCGTGCCGCCGATCAACGGGCCGGCGCCTACTCGATCCTCTGCGGCGTAGCCGCCAACCGATCCATGCTCTCCGGCAGACCGGTGGACATCGCGTCGCTGGTTGCGGATCTGCAGGCGCCGGATTATCCGCAAGCGAAGGAGCGAAGCCCTTCCAGCGTTTATTCGAGACCGGACAGGAAGACCTGGCTGTTCAGCTGACCCGCGGAACATAATTTTTCTACAGGCCGGACGTGATATTTAGCCATAGGTTTTTAGGTTGAAAATCCCTATATTTTTATTTCTTGGAGAACGAGAATCATTATGGTGCTCTATTTTGACGTTGGTGATGTGTTGATCAAGGATTGCATGCAGATAAAATTTCCGCTCCTGGCTGCAAAATATGGACTGGATTTGGCTGATCTGCAGAGAACCCGGAAAAAATACCGCGTTCTGGCGGATTCGGGAAAAATATCAGATCCGGAATTCTGGCGGCTGTGTCTCCAGGATCTGGGCGTCGTCGCTCAGGCTGACGATTGGCAGCTGGATTCCTGCTATCAGGAGGTTCCTGGCGTCCGCGCCATAGTGCAGGCGCTCAAAGCGCACGGCCACCGACTGGCCATCATTACGGACGATTCCAGGGAGATGGCGGAAAATCGCTGGCGTCATTGGGGCTATGATGGTGTTTTTGAACAGGTGATCATCTCGTCCGACCTGGGCATCACCAAGCCCGATGAGCGGATATTTCTTCATGCGCTGGAGACGATGCAGGCGCAGCCGGCGCAAAGCCTGTTCATCGACAATCTGGAGTCCAATCTGCAAGGGGCAGCCCGGGTCGGCATGCGCACGCTGCTGTTTATCAACGCCGCTCAATTGCAGGATGATCTGAACCGACTGGGTTTTTTTGATCCGGGGAGCAGGAAGGTATGAAAAAAACAATTTGCCTGTTGTGCTTTTTCGGCATCTGGGGCTGGTCTTGCCTGAGCGCTGCAGAACCTTCCTCCCAGGAACAAAAGTCCTTTGAACATTGGTTTCAAAACGCTTTTGTCAAACAGAACAGTGTTGCGCCTTTTTCCTTCGCTTATGACGGCATATCATCCCAGGGTTTTCTGTCCCATTGGAAAAAAACGATTACTTTTCGGCCGCTGGATGCACAACGCCATGGGTATACTTTTCGTTATGAAGATCCTGATGGGCCGCTGACGGTGACGGTGGAGGCGATCGTGTATCACCGTTTTCCTGCAGTGGATTGGGTGGTCATGCTCACCAATCGCGGCCATCAAGCCACGGCGTTTCTGGATTCGATCCGTTCCCTGGATATGAGCTGGCAGCCGCGCGACGGCGCCGGCTTTGTGGTGCACCATTCCATGGGGGAATACAATTCAGCAGACAGTTTCCGGCCTTTGACGCGCTCCCTTACGACGGATTCATTGCTGCTGATCCGCCCCAAAGGCGGCAGATCCTCTGACGGCTGGATGCCGTTCTTCAATATGACCAATGGCGCTCAGGGCATTGTCTTGGCGATAGGTTGGAGCGGACAATGGCAGGCGGGCTTTCTGCAGACCAGCGGACAGGGATTGCAGGTGACCGCAGGCATGGAGTGGACCCATCTGAAGCTGTTGCCCGGTGAAACGATTCGCACTCCGCGCACCTTGCTGCTGTTCTGGCAGGGCGAAGATGATTTGCGCGGCAATAATCTGTTTCGTCAACTGCTGATCGAGCACTATTTGCCGCGCCGCGATGGCAAGCAGGTGTACGCACCCGTCTGCGCCAGCATCGACAGGGTGGATCCGGATGGTTCCTATGAAGGCCCTCACCTTCGCGTCATGCCGGAACTGGCGAGAAGGGGATTTGAGGTTTTCTGGTCCGATATGGACCCGCAGCATTGGTATCCAGTCGGATTTCCGGATGGCACCGGCACCTGGCTGCCGGATCCCATAAAATACCCACGCGGCCTGGCGCCCATCGGTCGAGCGGCCCATGAAAACGGATTGGAGTACCTGCTGTGGTTTGAACCGGAGCGGGTTGCGCTGAACACGTTTATCGATCGCACCCATCCCGAGTTTCTCATGGTTCGTCCAGGCGAGCGAAATCGTTTGTTCAAACTGCAGGACCCCGCCGCACGCGCCTGGTTGATCGATCATATCGATCAACAGATCACAGCTGCGCAGCTGGATTGGCTGCGCTGGGATATGAACATCGAGCCCGAAAGTTTTTGGCGTCTCGAAGATCCGGCCGAAAGACAGGGTATCACGGAAATACGCTATATCGAAGGCCTGTATAGCATGATGGACGAGCTTCAGCGCCGGCATCCCGGGCTGATCATTGATCTCTGTGCCTCCGGCGGCCGCAGAATCGACATCGAGGTTCTTCGTCGCGGCCTGCCGCTCTGGCACAGTGATTTGCAGTGCTTCGGCCCCCATCCTGAGGCGGAACAGCTGCAGAACGGCGGCCTCTTTCGTTGGCTGCCTCTGCATGGATGCGGCAGCTTTGGCTACGAACCCTCCTACGCTTTCCGCAGCGCCATGACCAGCGGCAACATCCTGGTTGGCCACAGCCGTGAGTATTTAGGGCAGCGGTTTCGCCAGCGGGAGAAGCAATTCATGGATGAAGCCGGTTTGCAGCTCAGCCCTTGGTCTGCCATCGGCCCTTTCAGCCGGCCATTCGGATCTGTGTTCACCCACGCCTTTCCTCCAGAAAAAAGAGTCGACCTCGCTCAGCGCTATGAAAAAGACTTGGCCTGGACAGATCGCCCTGACTGGCGAGACGCTGAGCCGCACTATTTCGATCAGGCGGTCGAAGGAGCGTTTTATCTGTATCGGACCATCCGCTCGGCCTTCGCGCAAACCATCAAAGTGTATCTGGGCAGCGACGACGGCATCCACTGTTGGGTCAATGAGCAGTTGATCTTTGTTCATCGCGTCAACCGTCCTCTCAACGCAGGATTGGACTCAACCAACCTGCCGCTGCAAGCAGGTGAAAACCGACTTTTGCTGAAAATAACCAATCATAGCGGCCGCTCTGGTTTTTATTTTTCCCTGCTCGCTCCAGATCCCCTACTAGGCAAGCTGGATACCGATTTCCCTGAAACAGACCAGGAGGTGATCAGAAGCATTGCGCTGTACAAAAAGATACGCCCCTATCTGTTGGGCGACTTTTATCCATTGTTTCCGCATGATGCAGCTGATACTGCTTGGTATGGTTATCAATTTCACCGGCCTGGGCAACGGGATGGCGTAGTGATTCTCTTTCGCCGCTCCCAGGCGGTGCAAAAGCAGATCGTGCGCTTGCGGGATCTGAGGGTAGAACAAAGGCTGGATCTCTTTTCTGAAAACACGGGCCGCATTATAACCGTCAATGGCCCCGAGATTCAATGGACGATCTTGGACGCTCCTGGTTCGGAGATATTATTCTATCGTGTAAAGAGATGACGTATGGATCTGGCTTTTTGTCTGGAAACCCTGTATACCACTAAGCCTTTTTTGCATCGTCTGGAAGCCGCCCGCAAGGACGGAATCGACTGCATCGAAATCTGGGATTGGCAAGAAAAAGCTGAAGGTCTGCCGACTGCTCTGGCGCAGCAGGAGCTGAGCCTGAGCAACCTCAGCGCGAACCGGCGCTTTGGCATGGTGGATCCCAGCGAGCGCGATGCGCTGGTGGCAGAGGTGGAGCAATCACTCCTTTTCGCCCAGGAGATCAAGAGCTCGCACATCATGCTGTTGTCGCAGCCTCTGCAGACCGACGGAAAAGCGGTGCAGGCGCCTGTGAATGGCTCGTATTGGCTGGATCATCTATTGGAAACCGTTTCCCAGCTGCTGATCCTGGCAGATCGTTACGGCGTCGATCTGCTCATCGAGCCGTTGAACGATCTCGCGGATCATCCTCATTATCTGCTCAACTCCTCGCGCCTGTCCTTCAGCATCATTCGGCAATTGCATCATCCCCGTTTGCGCGTGTTGTACGATATTTATCATATGTCGGTGATGGGGGAGAATGTGTGCAAGGACATAGAGGAGAATCTGGATGCCATCGGCTATTTTCACCTTGCGGACCTACCCGGCCGCACTGAACCGGGGATCGGCCGAATTCCTTATGAAAAAATCATTCGGCTGCTCAAGAGCGTGGGATACAACGGGACATTAGGCTGTGAATTCTATCCCAGCACCTGTCAGCATGACGTCATTGTTCGCCGAACGCTTGAACGGCTGCTTACATGGATCAGTTGAGAGGCTGTGTCCCTTTTTAACGATTGCAATTTTCCTTAACTTGCAATATATTTCCTATTCAACAATCAAGGAGGGCGCTTATCATGAAATTTTTTAGAATCGCTGGATGGCTGACGACAGGAACGTTGATGTTTTGCGCATGCACCTCCAAACCGACCACCGCCCCTTTTTATGTGACCGCGCATCGCGGCGCTTCAGGCTGGACGCCGGAGAATACACTGGCCGCATTTAGCAAAGCCATTGAACTGGGCTCTGATTATTCCGAGCTGGACGTTCGGCTGAGCAGAGACGGCGTGGTGGTCCTTTCTCATGACGATTCGTTGCGGCGCACCACCGGCCAGCCGGGCGCCGTGTGGGATTACACGGTCGAAGAACTCAAGACCTTTGACGCCGGCGCTTGGTTCGGCCCTGAATTCACCGGCGAAAAAATTCCCACCCTGCAGGAGGTCATGCGTTTGGTCAAGGGCAAAATGAAATTGAATATTGAAGTGAAAATCACGCGGGAAGAACCTCAGGTGGCGGAAAAAGTGATCGAGGTCATTCGTCAAGAGGGATTTGATAAAGAGTGCATGATCACCTCCTTTGACCAGGCGACGGTGGAAAAAGTGATCGAGTTGGCTCCCGATCTTCCGGCTGGTTTGATTTTTTCCGAAACCGTGAAAACCGATGTCTTTGCCGGACCGTGGCCCATCCTCAGTGTCCGATATTCGGCTGTGAATAAAGAGTTTGTGGCCAAAGCTCGCAAGGCCGGCAAACAAATACATGTCTGGACCGTAAACGACGAACAGAAAATGCGCGAACTGATCGCACTCAAAGTGGATGGCATCATCACCAATTATCCGGATCGGCTGCACAAGGTGTTGGCTGAATCGCGCTCCGAATCCTGAGACCATTCCCACGGCTTTCTCCAAGTCAGAACGGTTTCTTGTACCTCTCGCAGGAACAATCATTGGAATTGCCATGAAAAAGAGTTTTCTGCTTGTGAGCCTCGTGCTGCTTCTTTGCCAATGTTCTCTCATCAAATCGCGTGCCGCCTCGGATGAAATGACGGTGATGACTTTTAATCTGCGCTATGGAACGGCCAAGGACGGCGAAAACCGCTGGGAACTCAGACAGCCCATCCTGATGGAGTATCTTCGCAAGGAGCATCCCGACTTTCTCGCCACCCAGGAAGCGCTGCCCTTTCAGATTCAAGCGATTCAAGACGAATTTCCGCAATGGTCCTCTATCGGCCAAGGACGCTATTTCGGCAAAGAGATGCCCGATCGTCCGCACGAAAGCCTGGATGGCGAATCCTGCCGAATTTTTTATGCCGCTCGCAAATTCGAGCTCATGGATCAAGGCACCTATTGGCACAGCGAACACCCGGACGAGCCTGCCAGCATCAGCTGGGGCAATACTCTGCCTCGGATCACCACTTGGGGCCTGTTCCGTTCACGGAGTACCGGTCGATCATTCGTGTTTATGAACACTCATTTTCACGGGGGCGAACCCTATGTCAGCCGGACGACGCAGCTGGTCATCGATAAATGGCGCGAGATCGCTGCCGATCTGCCGACTCTGTTTACCGGAGATTTCAATTTGCCGCCTGGATCAGAGACCCATCGCCGGCTATGCTCCGGCCCCGGCACAGAAGCGGGATCGCGTTATTTCATCGACACCTGGCAGGCCTTGAATAAACCCGAGTCCAACGCGGGTACCGGACATGGATTTAAGGGCGTACGAGACCAGAGCCGCATAGACTGGATTCTGTGCACCGACGAATTCAAGGTCCAAAAGTCGGAGATCCTTTACCATCAGCGGAACGGACGTTATCCCAGCGACCATTATCCGGTTTTAGCCAAGCTCAAGTGGTGAGGCGGACGCTCTGCCTTTTGCATTTTGGCGCTGGATTTTTCTAAGCGGCTGAACCGTCTCCAACGCCGATGCCGGCGCCACATTCGAATCTGTCCATTTCACTGGAACTGCGAACAGTTGTTCTCTGGCCGGTGAACGCTTTTCCTGCTGTATCACAGAAACGGGATTCTCAGCATGCTGAAATTCTTCGCCCGCGGCCTTGATCAGCCGCAGATTCAAGACCCGAACACGGTCGATCGGTTATACCGGAAAAAGCGCCTCGCTTTGATGCTCTCGATTACTTTTGGATATGCTTTTTATTACACCTGTCGGCTGGGACTGTCCATTGTTAAAAAACCGCTTATCGACGCCGGCATTTTTACGCCCATAGATCTCGGCGTGATCGGTTCAGCGACGTTCTACGGCTATGCGGCCGGCAAGCTGATCAACGGATTTCTCACTGATCACACCAATATTAAACGGTTTTTGCCCTTTGGCCTGCTGGTTTCTGCGCTCATCAATATCGTGATGGGGCTCTCTCCTTACCTGTGGCTGTGGGTGGTTCTGTGGGGCTTGAACGGCTGGTTTCAGGGATTCGGGGCGCCCGCCAGCATTGTTGGGCTTTCCAATTGGTTCAGCAACAACGAGCGGGGACGCTATTACGGCATCTGGAATGCCTCGCACTCTATCGGCGAGACCCTGACATTTGTTCTGGTCGCCGCTCTGGTCAGCGCTTTTTCCTGGCGCGCTGGATTCATCGCGCCAGGTCTATGCTGTCTGGCTGTTTCCACAGTACTCTTTTTTACCCTACAGGATCGACCTGAAACCATGGGCTTGCCGCCGGTATCCGTTTGGCGCAAAGACGGCGTGCCTCCTGAACAAAACACCGCTCATGGATCCGGTTCGATTGGAAAACTGCAGTTGAGCATTTTAAAAATGCCCGCTATCTGGGCGGTTGGAGCGGCCAGTGCCTGCATGTACGTCTCACGCTATGCCATCAACAGTTGGGGGGTATTGTATCTGCAGGAGGCCAAAGGCTACTCTCTGCTGGAGGCAGGCAGCATCATGGGAGTCAATACCGTTGCCGGGATTTTCGGCTGCGTGGTTTTTGGTTTTGTTTCAGACAAATTTTTCAACGCCCGGCGTCCTCCGGTCAACGTGCTCTATGGGGCATTGGAAGTGATCTCCCTGATCGTGATTTTTACCGCCGCACAGCATCAGACCTGGTTGCTGACGGCTGCCTTTGCTCTGTACGGCTTTACCCTGAGCGGCCTGATGGCCTCTCTGGGCGGTCTGTTTGCTGTTGATATCGCCCCCAAACGCATCGCCGGCGCCGCCATGGGGTTTGTCGGCGTGTTCAGCTACCTTGGCGCCGCCCTGCAGGAAAGAGTCAGCGGTCATTTGATCAACAAGAACCTCACGATGATCGAAGGCGTACGCCATTATGATTTTACTCAGGCGATTTACTTTTGGATCGCCGCCTCTGTGCTCTCGTTGATCATTTCCGCCTCTCTCTGGCGGGTAAAACCCGTGGATTAATCGATAGGAATATAAAATGACCAGACTAAAAAATGCTGTTCTTTGCTTGATGGCTCTGATCCTGTGCCACTGCCGGCAGACAGAACAAGATACCCGCTTTGTCCTCTCAGCCCCGGCTGATGAAAGATACGCGCATATCCAGGTCGATTACACCGCAGTGCTGCCGAACGGCAGACTGGTCACTCCTTTGGGTAAAAGCATTCGGGTAGCGCCGCACCCTTATGGATTGACTTTGAGCCCTGATGAGAAAACCATCATCACCTCCAACAGCGGCACTTTTCCCTTTTCTCTCTCGATCATTCGCGACTATCGAAGCAATCAACCCAATGTACGGCAAATACTGCGCAAAGAGCAGAATTCTAAAGAATCACTTGAAACAGTTTTTATGGGGTTGGCTGTATCTCCGGACAATCGAACAGTTTATGCCTCTTCGGGAGGGAGCGGCGAAATTTTACTTTTTGATCTGGATACCGCCCAGCGGATCGATGTCATTTCCACCAACGGCCGTTTTGCTGATGGGGAATTCAAAGAGGCTTACCTGGGTGAGCTGGTCCTAAATCGAGCTGGAACCCTTTTGTACGTCGTGGACCAGGCTAATTTTCGTCTTGTTGTGATCGACGTGGTTAAGCGTCAGGTGCTTGCCAACGTACAAGTGGGCCGCTACCCGTTCGGCATCGCCCTGTCCAGGGATGAGTCCAAGCTATATGTCGCCAACGTCGGCATGTTTGAATACAAAACCATCAAAGAATATGACCCAGAAAAACCGGTGGAGACCACGTTGACCTTTCCGCCTTTTGGTTTTCCATCGCAAGAAGCGGTCGACGGCACGGTCCGGGAGGGAAAAACCGTGCCTGGATTGGGCGATCCCAATGCGGCGGAGTCTTTTTCAGTCTGGATCGTGGATGTGACGGTTCCTGCACAAGCCCAGGTGATCGCACGGGTCAAGACCGGCCATCTGGTCGGAAAAAAGCTGGAGGAGTATACCACCATCGGCGGCAGCGGACCCAACTCCATTGCCGTGGGAGACCGCTATGTCTATGTCAGCAATGGAAACAACGACTGCATCACCGTGTTGAATGCGAATAACGGAGAGATTGTCAAAGACATCGATCTCACGCTGCATCCTGATCTGAAACATTTGAGAGGCGTTTTGCCCTTTGGCCTGTGTTTGAGTCCAAAGGAGGATCGGTTGTATGCAGCCGAATCCGGCATCAATGCTGTTGCCGTGATTGATACGCGCTCCCATGAAGTGATCGGTCGGATTCCGACGGGATGGTTTCCCAGCAAGCTGGCGATTTCCAGGGACGGCGAGACTCTGTATGTCGCCAGTGCCAAGGGATTAGGCGCCGGCCCCAACGCCGGAGCGAATCATAATCCAGAGGACTCCCAAAACATCGGCCATTTGATGCGTGGAATGGTGACCATCCTTCCGACCCCTTCAAACCGGGAATTGAAACGTTTGACCCAACAGGTATTGGACAATAATGTCCGCCGCACCGCGCTGCGTCATTTCAGCGGTTCAATGAAAAATCCTGTTCCGCCCATGACCGGTCTGTATAAAAGCCCTATCAAGCACATCGTCTATATCACCAAAGAAAACCGTACCTATGACGAAGTGTTCGGCGCCATGCCCAACGGCAAAGGCGATCCAGAGCTCAGCCTGTATGGAGTGTACCGTGATGTGGTAAACGAACAAACGGGTCAACGCGTCGACAGCTGTCTCGCCATGCCGAATCACATCGCCCTCGCACAACGGTTCAGCATGAGCGACAATTTTTACTGCGATTCGGACCATTCCGCCGACGGGCACCGCTGGCTGGTCAACACTTATCCGAATCAATGGGTCGAGACTTCCACCTCTGCCCATTACGGCAGAGGCAAGCGGCACCAATCCTTGGATGCCAAAGGTCGTTTGGGTTTTACCGGCGCTTCCGGCGCTATTTATCCGGAGGACTATAACGAGGGCGGCGCCATCTGGGAGCATTTTGACCGGCATGGCATCCGCTTTGCCAACTATGGCCTAGGATTTGAATTTGCCGCCAGCTATGAAGAGCAGCGCGATAAATACACCGGCATTCGTCTGGCGGCCAACTATCCGATGCCCAAGCCTTTGTACGACAACACCTCGCGCCTGTTTGCGACATTCAATATGAATATTCCTGATCAGTTCCGCGTAGATATGTTTGAGGAGGAATATCAAAAACGCTGGGCCAGCGGCCAGGAGCCGTTTCCACAGGTGATCACCATGATGCTGCCCAATGATCATGCCAGTGATCCCCGCCCCAAGGACGGCTATCCGTTCCGCGCCTCTTTTATGAGCGACAACGATCTGGCGCTTGGCCGCGTCATCGAGTTGTTATCGCACAGCCCCTATTGGCATGAGATGGCCATTTTTATTACCGAGGACGATGCTCAGGGCGGTTTGGATCACATCGACGCCCATCGCAGCATTCTGTTGGTGATCAGCCCCTATGCCAAACCGGGTTATATCTCCTCCAAGCATACGAGTATGCCCAGCATTATTAAGACCATCTTTTTGATATTGAATCTGCCGCCTCTGAACCTATACGACGCCTGCGCTACGGATCTCTCCGATTGCTTTGCCGACACCATCGTGAATCCAGCGCCGTACAAAGCTCTGCCGGTGGATGTGCGGTTGTTCGATCCGCAAAAAGCGCTGGATCCTTTTGACAAAGAGTTTAATTGGAAAGCAATTAATGAATCCGAGTCTTTGGATAATCCATCCCTGTTGCGCCATGAGCGCGAGGAAAAATACCGTGAATATCGTCAACGGCGATCGGCGGTCGCGCCCAGCGGCCGGTGAAAACCGCGAATCGTCAGTAGCTATGCTTGTCATTTTCTCGGTGCTGGCGCTGCTGACCGGCTGGCTGTCCCCTGTTTTAGCTGTGGGGAAGCAGCCGGTGGACTCTGTTCGGCCTTTCTTCAACACTTCAGGGGATCATGGTCAATTGTTTCCCGGGCCGGTGGCGCCGTTCGGCATGATTCAACTGAGCCCTGACAGTTATCCCAGCGGTCTCAACCATAGCGCACATTCCGGGTATAATTATGAGGATAGCCGCCTGATGGGATTCAGTCAGGTCAGGCTAGGCGGAACCGGCTGCTCGGGCTCCGGCGGCAATATTCTGTTTCTTCCATTTGTCGGCACGCCGCAATTGAATCCCGCCGACTATGCAGCAGTCTATGACAAAAAAAGTGAAGAGGCGGCGCCCGGCTATTATCGAGTCGACCTGACCGATCCGCGCATTCCGTGCGAGCTTACAGTCACCCCTCACGGCGGTCTGCAGCGTTATCGGTTTCCGGCGAGCGACAGCGCCCATGTGCTGGTGGACCTCCGTCGCGGCTTTACCCAGATCCGCGATGCGGCGATCACCGGACTGGACCACTCTCATATCGAAGGGTATGTAACCGGTCAACACATCTGCGGCAGCCTGGACAGCTACACCCTTTATTTTTACGCCGAGTGGAACCGGCCGTGCAATGCCTATCACATCTACCAGGATGGCCTTTTGCAGAACGTTCCGCAGAACCCCCGCGGCCCCGGTCTGGCGGTAGTCCTCGATTTTCCCTCCCACCGTCCATTGACGTTGATGATCAAATCCGGTCTTTCCACAGTCAGCAGCGCCAAAGCGTGCGCCAATTACCGCGCCGAGATGCCGGAGTGGAATTTTCAGCGAGTGCGCAAAGCGGCGCGGAACTCGTGGAACGATCTGTTGAAAACAGTCCAGGTTTCTGGCACAGAGGAGAGGAAACAGCTCTTTTACACCGCGTTGTACCATTCCTGTCACATGCCGGTTCGTGCGTCTGATGTCGACGGCGAGTATCGGGGTACGGACAACGCGGTTCATCGAGCCTCCTTTCCCTATTATGATGCTTACTCGCTGTGGGATACGTTTCGCACCAAATATCCGTTGTTGTCCCTAATTCAGCCCCAGGTGCTGCAGGACATCGTTCGGTCGTTTGTTTTGATCTATGAACAGGGCGGCCGCTATTGGCCGTATCCGACGACGCGCCGCGAGCATACGGCGGCTGTCATCGCCGACGCTTATTTTAAAGGATTGCGGCAATTTGATTTGGAAAAAGCGTATCAGGGCATGCGGCGCGACGCCTACGAATTTCGTGCCGAGTTTAACAATGCCGCTACAGGCGATAAAACCATGAAGAGCGATTCCGTTATGAGGGCGATCTATGAAACGTACCATCGCCTCGGCTATATGCCGCAGCGGCCTGATCGAACTTTGGAAAATTGTTACGACAGCTGGTGTGTCGCGCAAATGGCGCGATCTTTGGGCAAAACCGAAGACTGCCACTTGTTCGCCGAAAGGGCGCTTTTCTATCGCAATGTGTGGGATCCGCAGATTCGATTTTTTCGCGCCCGGGCTGCGGACGGGGCCTGGTTGGCGTTCCCTGATCCCCGGGTGATCGATGAAACCTATGTGTACGAAGCGACGATGTGGCAGTGGCGTTGGTTTGTAATGCACGACGTCCCTGGATTGATTGAGTTGTGCGGCGGCCGGGAGCGTTTTATCGCAGACCTTGATTTTTTCTTTGCCAATGATCTCTACAACCACAACAACGAACAAGATCTGCATGTCTCTTTTCTCTATAATCTTGCGGGAACTCCCTGGCGCACGCAGGAGCTTGTTCAGCGTATTCTGACCGGAAGCATGCGTCAGATCTACGGCAGCCATGGATTTTATAAAGAACCCTATCAAGGCCGCATTTACAAGGCGGAGCCGGCCGGCTTTCTTTATGAAATGGATGACGACTGCGGCGCCATGTCCGCTTGGTATGCGCTGGCCTCTATGGGCTTGTACCAGGTCTGCGTCGGCGAACCTGTGTTCCAGTTGACTTCACCTCTGTTCGACCAGATCGTGATCGACGCAAATTCGTCCATGCGGTCCAGCAAGCCCTTTACTATCCGTGCCCGCCATTTGTCAGATCAGAACAAATATATACAATCTGCGTGGTTGAACGGTTGTCCGCTGAACCGGTGCCAGCTGACCTATCAGGAGATTTCCGCCGGCGGCGAACTGGTGTATGACATGGGTTCAACCCCCAATCCCCGTTGGGGCCAGGATTGATTTTTACAACGAGGCGCTTCGCACCCATTGGGATCCGCGCAGAGGAAAATGATTTATTCAGAAAGTAGGTAACATGTCGCGCGTATGGAGAACTCTGTCAACCTGCGCACTGTTTGCCGATCTAACGGCGGGATTGGCAGTGCCTTTTTCCGGCCCCAAACCGGCCGATACGCCCCATCATTATTACATGATCGGCCACGCCCACATCGATCCCGTGTGGCGTTGGACCAAAGACGAAGGATTTGCCGAAGTGCTGGCCACATTTCGATCCGTGCTGGACAGGATGAAGACCTATCCTGAAGTGGCCATGGTCGCCAGTTCCGCTCAATTTTACGAATGGGTTCTGCAAGCTGATCCGCAAATGTTCTCAGAGATTCAACAACGCGTGCAGGAGGGACGTTGGGATCTGGTGAGCGGGTGGTGGGTGGAATCGGACGCCAACTGTCCCAGCGGAGAGTCCCATGTGCGCCAGGGTTTGTACGGACAGTCTTTTTTCCTTAAACATTTCGGCCGCACTGCCACGATCGGGTTTGCGCCGGATACCTTCGGCCACCCCTGGTCGTTGCCGCAGATCCTGCGCAAACAGGGCTTGGACTGCTATTTTTATCTGCGTCCCGAGCTGCATGAAAAGCCGGATCTCCCTGCGCCGATCTTTCAGTGGCAGGGTCAGGATGGAAGCCAAATTCTAACCTTTTCCATCATCGACGCGTATACCGCCAAAGAAGGGGATATCGAGAATCGATTGATAAGTACAAGCCAACGGTTTCAGGCTTCTCTGCCGCAGGTTCATCAGCATGCCGTTTTTTATGGAGTGGGCAACCATGGCGGCGGTCCCACCATTGCAACGATCGAAGAGATTCAATCCCTGCGGCGCGATGCTTATCCCACCATACGGTTCAGCAGCCTGGAAGCCTATGTGAACGATTTTCGCAAGCAACAAGTCGCTGTTCCTCGGCTGAACGGCGAACTGCAGCACCACGCCCGTGGCTGTTATTCGGCTTGTTCGGATGTTAAATTGTGGAACCGGTCTGCGGAAACAAATCTGATGGTTGCGGAAAAAGCAGCCAGTCTGGCTTCTATGTACGGCCAAGCGCCCTATCCGGCCGAAGAGCTGCGTACAGCGTGGAAAAAAGTTCTATTCAATCAATTTCACGACATCCTGGCCGGCAGCTCCATTGAACAAGCGTACGTGGATAGCCGGAACGATTACGGCTACAGCAGCTCGGTGGCCCGGGAGGTGCTGACTTATGCCCTAAGCGCTCTGGTCTCTCGAATCGCTACCTTGGACGAGCGCTATCCTGCGAGCACGCCATTCATGGTGTTCAATCCCTGTTCCTGGCCCGTGCAGGCGCCCATCGAGATCGAAATGCAACGGCTGGATCGCCGGATCCTGCCGACACTGCGCGATGCCAAGGGAGAACCGATTCCTTATCAACCGTTGCCCACTGCCGCGGTCAAAGTGAAAAGCCGGATCCGGCTGGTGTTTCAGGCTGATCTGCCTCCGTTGGGTTATCAGGTCTTTCGCTTAGATTTCGCCAAACCGGCCGATGTTTCTTCGCGGAAACGAGTCATCGCCTCTACCTCCTGTCTGGAAAATGACTGGGTGAAAATCTCTGTTGATACTTTGAACGGCATGCTTTCTTCTTATGTTGATAAAAAATCCGGACGCGAACTGCTGGCGGCTCCAGCCGGTTGCGGTATTGTTTTAAACGACTGGGATGATACCTGGGGGCATCGTATCGTCCGCTATGATCAGGAGATCGGCCGGTTCGGCCATGCGGACGTGCGCCTGGTGGAACCCGGACCAGAACGCGGGCGTATTATTATAAACAGTCAATTCGGCTCATCCACCCTGACTCAAGAGTTTTCTCTCGGCGCCCATTCGTCCGAGTTGAACTGTCGCGTGACCCTGGATTGGAAAGAAAAAGCGCGCGTGTTCCAGTTGTCGTTTCCTACGGCTCTTAAAGACGGACAGCTGACCTATTCGATCCCTTATGGATTTATTCAGCGGCCGATGAACGGCGAGGAGGAACCAGGGGGAAACTGGCTGGATCTCAGCGGCAAGGATGGCAAAGGAGAATATGGTCTGGCGTTGATCAATAATTTTGCCTGCGGTTATCAGGTCAAACAGGGCGACATGCGGATCACGGCGCTGCACAGTACGGCTTGGTCGCACCACAACCCGGAAATTGTGGATGTTGCCGATCACGTGCGCTGGATGGAACAGGGGCTGCACGAATTCACCTATCTGCTCATGCCGCACGACGGAGACTGGCGCAGCGCTCGTGTCAGCCAACGGGCCATCAGCTATCTGCAAAATCCGCAGGTTCTGCTCACCACTCAGCACGAGGGCGATTGGCCGCTCTCGCAGTCGCTGGTCTCTTTTCCGGCAGAGGCGGCGGCGATCACCAGCATCAAAATGGCGGAAGATGAAAAGGCGCTCATTTTCCGATGCGTGGAATTGAATGGATCAAGCTGTGTCGTTCCCTTGTCCTTGCCGCCGGCATCAACCGGTTATGCCGTGGACCTGAAGCCAGCGGAGATAAAAACCATACGGGTTCCTCTGACGCCCGAAGAGCCCATTCGTGCCGTGAATTTGTTGGAGCGATGATACGATCGAAGGACACTGATGCCCCATAAGGAGTTGATCAATTTTTCTGTTGCCAATGCGCCTTCTTTGCTGCAAACTGAATCGCATCATCTGGCAAAAGCTAGATATCCTGTGGTGGATTTCCATAATCATCTGTTTGCCGCCGTGGACGGCAGCACCCTGGTACAGGTAATGGACGAGGTCGGAGTGGCCGTTTTCAATAACGTAAGCGGCAATGCGATTTTACCCTATGTGGACAACGCCTACACCATCCAACGGGTCGCTTTTGCGGATTTCGCCCAAAACCATATGGCACGGTTTCCCGGTCGTTTTACCGCCTTTACCATGGCTGATTTTGCTCAGTGGCAAGATTTTGTATTGATTAAATCGGGGGATTTTGCCGAAGCATGCATCCAACGCCTGGATGCGGATGTCGCTTTGGGCGCCCGCGGGCTTAAAATCACCAAAGAACTGGGATTGCGCTTTGTAGATGCGACCGGCTCTCTGCTGCGGATCGATGACCGCAGACTGGATCCGATCTGGCGGCACGCGGCGGAGCGCGGTCTGCCCATTTTGATCCATGTGTCTGATCCTGTTGGTTTTTTTCTGCCTGTGGACCAGAACAACGAGCACTATCAAACGCTGCAAGAGTTTCCATCTTGGAGTTTTTACGGTTCGCGATTTTCCAAAGTTGAACTGCTCGAGCAGCGAAATACGGTGATGGCCCGGTTTCCGCAGACCACGTTCATCCTGCCCCATGTTGCGAATCTTCCGGAGGATTTAGGCGCTGTAGCCCGGCTGCTCGATGCGTTCCCTAACGTCTACATTGATTTCTCCGCCCGCATCGATGAACTGGGTCGTCAGCCTTTCCGCAGCCGCGATTTTTTTATCGCCTACCAGGATCGCATTCTCTTCGGCACCGACATGCCCGTATCGGTGGATGTCTATCGCAGCTATTTCCGTTTTCTGGAAACCCGCGATGAGTATTTTGCCTATCCGGATTACATCGGCCGTTGGGGGCGTTGCCGTTGGCGGATCTACGGATTGCATCTTCCGGACAAAGTCCTGCAAAAAGTGTATTATCAAAATGCGCAAAGGCTTTTGCCAGAGATTCGTCTCTGAGCGCCGGCGCGATGCAGCCGCCCGCCGAACGCTGAACACGCCTTTGCCTGCACCCTGTTACTGCCATCTTAAGGAGAACCAGATGAATGAAATGACTCGACGTACCTTTGTACAAACCGTCGCCGCCGGCTCTGCCGGGTTGTTGATGACTCACCCCTGGCGCGCAGCCGCAGGTTCGACGGCTCGGAAAAGATATGCCATTGTGGGAACTGGTGGCCGTTCCTATATGTATCAAAAGGCCATCTATGACAAATTCAAGGACACCAGTGAACTGGTCGGGTTGTGTGATGTCAATGCGGGGCGTCTCAAGACGGCGCAGCTCTATGCCGAATCCATGCAGGCGCCGCAACCGCCGGTTTTCCGCGCGGATGAATTCGACCGCATGATCAAGGAAACGCGGCCGGATACCGTCATTGTGACCACGGTGGACGGCTTCCATCATCAGTATATCGTTCGAGCTTTAGAGCTGGGCAAGGATGTAATCACCGAAAAGCCCATGACGACAGAAGCTGGAAAAGTGCAAAAAATCATCGATGCCCAGAGAAAGAGCGGAAAGCGCGTACGGGTGACCTTCAATTACCGCTATTCGCCGGCGCGCACACAGGTTAAAGACCTGTTGATGAGCGGCGTCATCGGGGACATTCTGTCTGTGGATTTTCACTGGATGCTCAACACCCATCACGGCGCCGATTACTTTCGCCGCTGGCACAGCCAGAAAAAATTTTCCGGCGGTCTGATGGTGCACAAGGCCACCCATCATTTTGATTTGGTTAACTGGTGGATGTCTGCCATTCCTGTTCGCGTTCAGGCGGTCGGCAAACGCGAGTTCTATACGCCGGCCATGGCCAAGCGGATGGGTTTGTCCGGCAGTCATGAGCGCTGCCGCACCTGCCCGGAGAAAGCGCTGTGTGCGTTTGAATTGGACCTGGAAAGGAACAGCAATCTCAAACGTCTATATCTGGATAATGAGAGCTATGATGGCTATTATCGCGACCGCTGTGTGTTCCGGCCGGACATCGATATCGAGGACACGATGAACGTCTTGGTCACCTATGACAATAACGCCACTTTGTGCTATTCGCTTAATGCCTTCAACGCCTGGGAGGGCATGTACGTGATCTTCAACGGCGCCAAAGGCCGCCTTGAACACAAAGCCGAAGAATCGGTCTACATCAGCGGCGATGGCACGGTTCAGGGCGCACTGAAAGGCGATGGGGTTTACACGCGCATTTATCCGCTGCGGCAACCTGCCTATGAAGTGAAAGTGTGGGAGGGCGAGGGCGGCCACGGCGGCGGAGACGATGTGATGCTGGCAGAGATATTCGGTTCCAACGCGCCGGCGGATAAATACCAACGATCAGCCGATCATCGCAGCGGCGCTTACTCTTGTTTGACCGGCATTGCAGCCAACAAATGTTTTCGCAGCGGAAAATCCGTCGCCATTCCGTCGCTGGTTAAAAATTTGGCCTATCCGGATTATCCTGCCATGCCCACCCACGAGCAGTACCTGGGTATGCCGGCGAAAGATGCACGCGCATAGGACAGCGACCTTATTCTGCTTGTCTGCGGTTGTAGGATTTGCATAGTGACACAGCGTATAATCCTTCACTCCGCTGTTTCAAGGCAGAATAGTGTTGTATTTATGATGCAAAATATTAAATTACCTACACTTCTTTCGTTCGTCGGCCAGACCATTTCTGCAAAGTCTGGCTCGACGATTGCACTTCCGTAGGCATGCCCATGGTTATTGATTTTTCCGTCGGCCTTTAACGCGTTTATTAAGGTTACGACGGATTCAGCCGTGTGCCAGTTAAACAACATCAGTAAAAAGGTACGTAAAGGAAATGGTTGCTTTAATAAAAATCTGTCAACGGACAGGGGGATTGCTGTTATTCATAATCCTGACCGTTTACGGCAGCGCTTTGGCCGCCGAGATTAGAGGAACGGTAGAGGATGCCAAGACTTCAAGTCCGCTCAAAGGGGCGGATGTTGTGTTAAAAAATACTACGCTGGGCAACTCAACGGACCAGAACGGCCGGTTTGTGATCAGCGGCGTGGCTGAAGGACGGTACGAATTACTGGTCTCATTGCTCGGCTATCAGAGCCGATCAGTTAAGCTGACGGTTGGCGCTGAAAACGCGGTTTCAGTGAGCATCAAGCTGCCGCCCGTGTTGCTGTCCATGGATCCTGTATGGGTGACCGGCGCCAGTTACCGGGATGTGCTCAGCGCTCCAGACCTCAAGTCTGAAGCGCTGGATCTATCGGTCACCGAGATTCCACGCGTCACGATGGACCAGCAGCACTCAAAGACGCTGGTCGATGCGATGAGCTACATGCCCGGCGCCATGATCGAAAATCGGGGACGCAAGGTCAAGCAGTTCCTCTCGTTCCGCGGCCAACGCTATCCCTATCCGGATTACGCGGTGGACGGGGTTTGGCAGAAAGAATTTTTGGAACTGCCCTATTTTTTTTCCAGCCAGGATATCGAGTCTCTGGAGATCATGCGCTCCAGCGCGGTTTTGCTCACCGGTCTATCGACCATGGCTGGTGTTGTAAACATTCGAACTCGGGAATATGAGGAAACCGAAACGACGGCGCGTCTCGAGTACGGCTCTTATCAGTCGATGCGCGGTCATCTTTCTCACGGCGGCAGACTAAACGCCCTTTCTTATGCCGGCGGTTTGGGCTTTTCCAAAACAGAAGGACCTGAGAATAAAAATGCCGCTGAACAGGTGGTCAATGCTTTTGGCAAAATCAAATGGGAACCCAATCGGGCTTTCTATCTGCAGACCAGCGCTTTTTATCTCACCGCTGACCGCGAGCTGCTTTTGGCGCAGCCCCCGGCCGATCCCGCCTATTGGCAAAAGGTCGACGCCTATGACCCCGTCAAGGCGCTGCTGCTGACGCTGTCCAGCCGTTATCGCATGGGGGAGAGGGCAAGTCTGGAGTTGAAGGCCTCCTATGCTGACCGGAAGCCGAACTATAAAAGTTACAACACGCTGACCGACCAGACGAATCGTTACAGCGAACCGGATCATGAATTGAATCTTACCGTGATTCAGGCGATCTCGCTTTTTCGCGATAACACCGTTCGGGCTGGATTCTTTTACAATCACTGGGCGGCGCCTAATGGAAAACGGTTCTATTATGGAAAAGCCTGCGATACAGAAACGTTCGCCGGCGTGCTGATGGATGAACAGCGCCTGGGAAAACTCTATTTGGATGCCGGCCTGCGCTGGGAAAAAACCCATTGGAATCAATACGGCGCTTTCAGCATCAATGAAAGCACCAAAGGATTGACCAAGGTTACGCCGGTGGTGGATGAATGGCAGCGGCCTATGCTGATGGGGACATTCGGTACGGCGTATCATTTCACCGAAAGCGTCTCGTTGCATGGACATGTCGCTTTTGGTCGAGTGCAACCCCGCGCCGGCGCCATGACCGCCGAACTGGTGGAGCCGCTGGATGAAAAGCAGATCAAAGCGGATCTCGGCGTACAGAAAACATCTCAACGGCTGGGCAAATTTTCCTTGGTCTATTTTCTGACCCGACAGGACAACGCCATAGCGCTAAGCGGCGCCACTAAAACCCTGAACGGTCGCGTCATGGAGTTGTATCTCAACCGCGATCAATATCAGACCGGTCTGGAGACCGAGTGGCAATCCACGTGGCTCTGGCATCGGTATCGGCCTTTTGTCAATTGCACTTATGTCGTTGCCAAAGAGAGTTCCAAGGGAACGATGGTTCGCAACGAAGAATACCCGCAATGGATCACAGCTGCTGGGCTTTACCGTCAAGGCCGGCTGTTGGAGGTCAATTTGCTGGGAAAATATCTTTCCGGCTTCAAAGGGAGTCAATTTCTGCCCGCCGGCGTTCCACCGCAGCCGCTGGGCGATTTCCTCAACGTCGATGTTATTGTAACCTGGAATGTGATGCCGCAAAGGAGAACGCAACTCTTTGTAGAACTGCGCAATGTGTTCGATAAAAAGTACGCCACCTCCATCGGTTATCCGGATTTCGGCCGCCGTATGTATGCGGGCATCGCCAAAACCTGGTGAGTCGTGATCGTGCCTCTATTCCACTCTAATCTCGTTCGTTTGGCCAGAGCGATACAACGGTCCAGATGGTTGATATTCATTCTAAGCTGTTTTTCCTCTGCACAGGCCTGCAATGTTCCGGTCTTTCGTTACGCACTGGAAAAATGGACTGCGGATTCTTACACCCTGGTGCTTTATCAAAAGGCAGGGACAGATTCAAACGCCGAGGCCGAGCAGTGGTTGCGCGAACACCTGTCCGCCGGCACGCCCATCAATATCCAACTGCAGACTGTGGCTGTCGATTCCGTTGTCGGGGTGACGGCCGCAGCTGAGCCGATCACGGGCTTTCCCTGGCTGGAGGTCTATTTCCCCCATCGAAGCGCTGAAAGCCGGCCTATCTGGTCCGGCTTGGCTACTGCAGAAAATTTTCATCGCATACTCTATTCGCCGTTGCGCTCGCTGCTCGCGGAAAGACTGCTGCAGGGCGACGCGCTGGTGTGGCTGCTGCTGCGCAGCGGAGACGACTCTATGGATCTGCAGGCCCGCGGCCGGCTGCAGGCAGCGCTGGAACGTGCGCAACGTGAATTGACCATCCCAGACACCGGTGTCGACATCCACGGCAATCCGATTCCGGTTGCCGAGTTCAAACATCTGCCGGTCAGATTCAGCTTTCTGGAGGTGGACCGGCGGAGCGCCGACGAGATGTTCCTGCAACGCTGTCTGTTGCAGGTGGAGCCGGACCTGACCCTCTTTGATGAACCGATGGCCTTTCCAGTGCTGGGACAGGGCCGTGCGCTCTACGCTCTGGTGGGACTGGGCATCAATGAGAATAATATCCTCGAATCCTGCCGCTCTGCTGTCGGCTGGTGTTCCTGCGAGGTCAAAGAGCTGAATCCCGGTCTGGATCTGTTGTTGGCCGCCGATTGGTCGCATCCAAGATTGGGCCGCCTGGTAAGCGATGCGCCTTCAGCCATTGTCGGATTGTCCGCCTTTGTCCCCGACAGCGCCGAAACATCGACTACGTCTGGGTCTTTGCCCGTCGAGACAGCGGCGGATGGACAGAGTGAAGAGGTTGTTTCTTTGACGCCAGCCATACTTGATTCCGCTGATCACATGCTCGCCGATCCAGCTTCAGTCCCCGTCTCCTCGCTGTTTCGTAATCTGACGATTCTAGCGATAGCAGCCCTAATTCTGCTGCTGGTCGCCTCCATGCTTTTGATGAAGCGAAAGCGAGGGCGATCCTGATGGGCATCGGCAGACTGGTGATCAAAGAGATACTGCACCGCAGGATTAATTTTTTTTCCGGCCTGGTATCGATCATCCTCTCCATCGCCGTGTTGATCGGCGTCCTGTTCACCTTGGCCATGCTGGATCAGCAGACAGCAAGGGTTTTAGCAGAAAAAGAAAAGGAGACCGTCGCCCGCATGGAGGCGCTGCAGGATGATTATCGGAAGATCATGAAGCTGCTTGGCTTTAATCTTCTCATCATTCCGCAGAACCAAAAGCTAGCCGACTATTTTGAGGAAGGACAGGTTCGGGAATACATGCCGGCCTACTATGCCGAGCGTCTGGCGGATGCCAGGCTGGTGACTATTCAGCATATTCTGCCCAGCCTGCAAGAAAGGATTTACTGGCCTGAAAAAAATCGAACGATCATCTTGATCGGCGCCAGCGGCGAAATCGCCGCAGCTGATGCGAGACTCCGAGAACCCATGTTGGCGGCGGTTCCCCGCGATCACGCAGTGATCGGATATGAACTAGCGCGAAGCCTGCGATTGAAGCCGCAAGATTCGATCACGCTGCTGGGACACACCTTTACCGTTCAAAACTGCAACGAAGAGCGCGGCAGCAAAGACGACATTTCCATATGGATCGATTTGCAGCAGGCGCAACAGCTGCTGAAAAGGCCTGAGCAAATTAACGCTATTCTGGCTTTGAAATGCCACTGCCATGGAAATGACATCGATCAGGTGCGCCGGGATATCGCAGCGATTCTACCGGGCGTGCGCGTCATCGAACAGACCAGCAAAGTACTGACGCGGGCGGAAGCGAGGGACCGCGCTAAAGAGGAGGCCGCCGCTGCTCTGGCGGCGGAGATCGCCAACAAAAAAAGACTGCGTTCAGAATTGGAGCGTTTTTCCTCATTGCTCACACCGCTGGTGTTTCTGGTCAGCGCGATCTGGCTGGCGCTGCTGTTTTTTGTCAACGTTCGTGATCGCCGCAGTGAAGTCGGTTTACTGCGCGCTTGCGGCGCCTCTGATCGCAAGGTGATGTCGTTATTTTTAATCAAGGGCCTGATCATGGGCCTCCTCGGAGCGTTGCTCGGTTACCTGTTGGGCGCAGTGATCGCCGTGATGCGAAATCCAGACAGCAGGCTCATCGATGTGGTCAATATCCCCCTCCTCGGTCTTGCCCTGATTACGGCCATTATTCTGTCGCTGATCGCAAGCTGGATCCCGGCTTTTTATGCCGCGCGTCAGGACCCCGCCTTGATTCTACGGGAGGAGTGACGCTATGCTGCAGCTGCAAAAGATCAGCAAGATCTATTGGAAACAGGGTCACTGCATTATCGCCTTACCGCCTGCGGACTTGACCGTCGGGGAAGGGGAATTTATTGCCGTCCGGGGTGCGAGCGGAAGCGGTAAAACCACGCTGCTGCTTATCGCCGGTGGATTGCTCCATCCGGATTCCGGACACGTGCTGGTGCAGGGCAAAGACTTGTATCAAATGGAGCGCGGCGACCGAGCACATTGGCGGTCGCGGAACATCGGCTTTGTCTTTCAGCAATATCATCTGATGCCTTACCTGTCGGTGTTGGACAATGTCCTGGTTCCGCAACTGGCTGCAGAGATCGGCGGCCTCGAGGAGCGTGCGGTTGAGCTGATTCACCATTTCGGCCTGGCGTCGCGACAATTCCACCTACCCTTCGAGCTGAGCGCCGGTGAAAAACAGCGGGTCGCTTTGGCACGGGCGCTTTTGCTGAAACCCAGGATCATTCTGGCCGATGAAATCACCGGCAATCTGGATCCGCACAACGCCGGAATCGTCCTTCGTTTCTTGCACGAGTTTGTCGACCAGGGCGGCTCTGTCGTGCTCGCCACCCATGATGCGGGAGCAGCCGCACAGGCGCATCGCACTCTTTCATTATCTATCGAAAAAAATATGATCGGAACGGAATGAAACGTCGCTTCTTCATACAGGTTTTCTGCCTCAGCCTTTCGCTGTTTTCAAGTCTTTTCGCCACGGATTGGCCCATGTGGCGTTATGACGCCGGTCGCACCGCATCGTCGCCAGAGGAGCTGGCTTCACGCCTTTATCTTCAATGGATGCGCGCTTATACACCCCGAGCGCCTGTTTGGGATGATTCCCTCAATCAGGATCTCATGCCGCTGGATCGTGTGTTGGAACCCATTGTGCTCGGCCAACGCCTGTATGTCGGCTTTAACGATCAGGACAGGGTGGTAGCTCTGGACTTGAACAACGGCGCTGAAGTGTGGTCTTTCTATGCCGATGGTCCCATCCGTCTGCCTCTGGCGGGTTATCAGGGCCGGTTATATTTCACTAGCGATGACGGATATCTCTATTGCCTTTCCGCCGCAAAGGGCGACCTGCTGTGGAAATTCCGCGGCGGACCTTGCAATCGGATGAATCTGGGCAACAAACGGATGATTTCCAGTTGGCCGGCGCGCGGCGGTTTGGTGATCCACGAAAACGTCCTATACTTCGCCGCAGGCATATGGCCCTTCATGGGCATCTTTATACATGCCTTGGATCCCGAGACCGGCAAGGAGATCTGGCGGAACGACGGCAGCGGCGCTCAATATACGGTTCAGCCGCACAATTCGCCCGCTTTTGCCGGCGTAGCGCCCCAGGGGAGTATGGCGATCAGCGGCGCCCGCCTTTTGGTCCCATCCGGACGCTCAGTGCCTGCCTGTTTTGACCGCACTAGCGGCGAGCTGCTCTATTACCGGCTGGCCAACTATAATAAAACCGGCGGTGCTTTTGTATGCGCCACCGACCAGCTTTTTTTCAACCATTATCGCGATCGCGGTACAGATCTCTACGACGCCCATAACGGAGATATGGTGGCCAGAAATCTCGGCAAATATCCGGTATTATGCGGCCATGTTTTCTATATGTCCGGCGATTCCATCGTAGTGCGACATGCGGAAAATCCCAAGCAGATTCAGCGAACGTTGCACGCAGACGCTTCCGGTGATCTGATTAAATCCGGATCGCGGCTCTATGCAGGCGGCGCTGGAAAAATAACCGCGCTCTCCATCCAACCCGACGGCGGTTTGAAGGTAGATTGGATTGAGCGGATAGATGGTACAGTTGGACGCCTGCTCTCCGCATCCGGCAAACTGGTGGCTGTCACGCAGGAGGGTAAGCTGTTCGTCTTTGGCGATAAGCCGCGCCCCCCTGTGGTCGTACAGGAGAAGCGTAAAACCTGGATCCCGGGCCGCAAAGCCCTGGAACAAGTTTCCGCACTCGTGGAGAACGGTGATCGTCCGAATGGGTATGCGTTGATCTCCGGCTTGCAGGATAAAGAACTGGTGGCGGCTCTGGTCCAGGCTACGGATTACACGTTCATCGCCATCGACGCGGATGGCAAACGCATTTCCACTCTGCGCACTTTATTCAATGAATGGGGATATCCTTCCTCCCGGATCCATTTTCTTCAGGCCTCGCCTGCAAGTATGAATATGACGCCTTATTTTGCCTCCCTGATCGTAGTGAACAACCCTGCGGAATGGCTCGAAGCGCCCGCTGCTTTGAACAAATTGTTCTCCTTGCTTCGACCCTATGACGGAAGGTTGTGGATGCCGTCGAATGGGGACCCTGCGGCTGAAGTACTGGACCAGCTGCAAGCGCGTCACGAGTCCGAGCTGACTGTACAGACTCTGGAACACGGCCTGCTGGCGGAAAGAAAAGGGCCCTTGCCGGGAACCAGCAACTGGACGCATCAGTACGGCAATATCGCCAACACCGTTAAATCAGATGACCGCCAGGTCAAGCTGCCTCTGGGATTGCTCTGGTTCGGCGGTGTCAGCAATCTGGACGTTTTGCCGCGGCATGGCCATGGACCGCCTGAACAGATCGTTGACGGCCGATTATTCATACAGGGCATTCAAAGTTTGAGCGCTCGCGACGTCTATACCGGCAGATTGTTGTGGAAACGCGATATGGATAGTCTCGGCACTTTTAACCAGTATTATGATGATTCGTACAAGCTCACCCACCTGGTGGTCAGCACCAATCAGGTGCATATTCCAGGCGCCAACGCGCGTGGTTCGAATTTCGTCGTCGCCGCAGATTTTTTATACGTCATCCAGGGTGATTCATGCCACGTTTTAGACGTACGAGATGGCCGTACCGTTAAGTACTTTGCATTGGTCGAACAAAAGACCGGCGAGGCTCGAGAATGGGGATATATTGGGGTAACCGGCGATCATTTGATCGTGGGGCTTGATTTTGTTCCCTTTTCCTCTATGAACGACCTGCAAATGACCGATCAGGAAAAAGTCGCGCTGTCGACCAAAGAATTGGGCCGGCTGCGACATTTCGGCCAGTTTGACTTGACCGCCAGTCGAACGCTGGCAGTCATGGATCGCCAGACTGGACAAGTGAAATGGCAGATCGATTCGCGCCACGGTTTTATCCATAACGCCATTGTCGTCGGTGGACGTCAACTCTATTGCCTCGACAAGCTGCCGCTGGGCTTGGAAAAGCGTTTGCAACGGCGGGGCGCCGCTGTGCCGTCTGATTATCGTCTTTTGTGCCTGGATATCGAAACCGGCGCCGTCCTTTGGGAAAAGAACACCGGGATCTTTGGCAGCTGGTTGAGTTATTCTCAAGAATATGATCTGCTGTTGCAAGCCACCCGGCCCTCCCGCGACATGGTGATCGATGAAAAAGGGGAGCGCATGGCGGTTTACCGTGCCGCGAGCGGCGAGCTGGTATGGGACAAACCGATTTTGTTCAATAATCCTCCTATTCTGCATCATGATGAGATCATCACCGACAACGCCGCTTATGGGCTGTTGACGGGAGACCCCATTCAGCGGCTGGATCCCATCACTGGAGAATCGATCCCTTGGTCCTATTCACGCAATTATGGATGCAATTACGCCATTGCTTCGGAGCATCTGCTGTCTTTCCGTTCCGCGGCTGCCGGTTTCTATGCTCTGGACAACGATGGCGGCACCGGTAATTGGGGCGGCTTCCGCGGCGGCTGCACCTCCAACCTCATCGCCGCCAATGGCGTCTTGAACGCGCCGGACTATACGCGCACCTGCCAGTGTTCTTATCAGAATCAGACTTCTCTGGCTTTTATCCACATGCCCGAATTGGAATATTGGACATTTAACGATTACACCTGGAATGGCAAACCGGTAAAGAGAGTGGGATTAAATCTTAACGCGCCGGGTGACCGCAAGGCGGCGGATGGCACTCTTTGGCTTGACTTTCCCAGCGTAGGCGGGAAATCGCCGGATTTACCGGTGCAATGGGATACCACGGGTGTCCGTCGGATCCGACGACACGCATTGACGCTGCCGCCGAATGGATGGGAGTGGGTGGCGGCCTCGGGTTTGTCCGGCACTCTGCGTCTGGCCGTGACGATCGCCGGTGAGCCCATGCCTGACGCACGCTATACCGTCCGGCTTCATTTTGCCGAGCTGGAACCCATCAAGCCCGGTGAGCGGAAATTCGATGTTTTCTTACAGAAACGAAAAGTGATGCACGATTTTGATATCGCGGCCGCTGCAGGCGGCGTGTACCTGCCGGTGATCAAATCATTCGAGCACATCGCGGTTGATCAACAGCTGTTTATCGAGTGCGCTCCTAGTGAAACCGGCAGCTCACATCCGCCGCTGTTGTGCGGTATCGAGATTATCCAGGAGGCTTTATGACACCCCTGAGACGATCCTTGCTCGGCGCATTGTTGAAAATGACCGCTGTTCTTCCATTTTCGTTTCCATCGCTCCTTTCCGCTAAAAATAGCTGCATCGTCTACGTCGGCACTTATACCAAAACCGACAGCAAGGGCATTTATGCTTTTTCTTTCGACCCTGATACCGGCCGCCTGCATCCGCTGGGGCTGGCCGGGGAGGCCGTGCATCCATCCTTTTTAGCCATCCATCCCAACGGCCGCTACCTCTATGCGGTGCAGGAAGCGCCTTCTTCGCAGGACCCGCAGGTGGGCCTGATCTCTGCTTTCTCGATCGATCCGCAGACCTATCAGCTCACGCCGCTTGGCGATGTCTCCTCAGCCGGCGACGGCCCCTGTTATCTACACTTGGACCATAGCGGCCGCTTTCTTTTAACCGCCAACTATGGCAGCGGCAGTGTCGTAGTCTTTCCAATTCTGGCCGATGGTCGTTTGGGAGAGCCCTGCTCGCGGGTGCAACATCAAGGGACCGGAACCGATCCAGTCCGGCAGAAAGGTCCGCACGCCCATTCCATCCGCTTTTCGCCGGATCAGCGATTCGTCCTCTCTGCTGATTTGGGCTTGGATAAGCTGATGATCTATCGCTTTGACCGGCAGACCGGCGCTTTGACTGCCAACGATCCACCCCACCTCCAGACCGCAGCCGGAGCCGGGCCACGACATTTCGCCTTTTCTTCGGACAGCCGCTTTCTTTATTTAATCAATGAATTGAATTCTACCCTCGTCGCAGTCAAATGGGATCGTAAAAACGGTCGGCCGACTGTAGTGCAGACGATTCCAACCCTGCCGCCATCTCTTATCGAAGGCAACAGTACGGCGGAGGTACAAGTGCACCCTAATGGGCGTTTTGTTTATGGCTCCAATCGGGGCCATGACAGCATTGTGGTGTTTCGTCGTGATCGCCGCAAAGGTGTTTTGACGCTGGTCGAACATGTTTCGACGCGGGGAAAAACTCCACGTCACTTTGCCATCGATCCCAGCGGAAAATGGTTGATCGCCGCCAATCAGAATTCAGATTCGATCAGCGTGTTCCGCATTGACCTGAAGACCGGCCGACTCACAGCGGAGCATCAGCCGCTGTTTGTGAGCATGCCGGTATGCATCTTATTTGCCGAGACCAAATAACTGGGACAACAAGTCGATGACCTGCAAAGAAAGAGTGCGGGCGGTTTTAAATCGCCAACCGGTGGACCGGTTTCCGGTTGATCTTTGGCATACGCCTGAGGTGGCGGATATGTTGAGACGCTATTTCGGCGTTGCGGACGATTTCGCCATGTGGAAATCGCTGGGTTTGGACAAAATCGTCTGGGATTTTATCGAATACCGAGCGGATGAGGGCGAGTCCGCCGGCGCGCAGGTGGGGGCCGGCGCTGAAGACAAGGTTGCTGTTCGAACCACATGGGGTGCGCCGCTCAGAGCGATACAGGCGGGCGCCGCCCATTATGATGAGGTCGCGGAACCGCCCATGCGCTCTTTCGAAGAGATTATCCAGGTGAACGAATATCCCTTTTGGCCGGATCCGGATCGATTTGATTATAAAGGCGCGGCGGCGCTGGCGCAACAAGCGGCTGAGGATTTTTGCGTCATCGGACCGTGGGTTTCTTTTTTCGAGATTTACTGCCAATTGCGCGGCCTGGAGCAGGCCATGATGGATCTGGCCATCAGGCCGGACTTTGTCGATGCCGTGCTTGATCGCATCGAAGACATCCAGACGCGCATGCTGCACCGGTTTTTCAAACAGGCGCAGACCTGGATCGATCTGATTTTTATCAGCGATGATATCGGCGGGCAAAACGGCCTGATGCTTTCACCCGCTTCCTGGCGTAGACACTTGAAACCGCGGCTGAAAAGATGGTGCGACCTGGCGCATGATTATGATGTGCGCGCCTTTTATCACAGCGACGGAGGATTTGCCCCGGTATTGGACGAACTGCTGCGCTGTGGAGTGGACGTGCTCAATCCTATTCAACATCGTTGTCCCGGCATGGAGATGGAGGCCCTGAAACGTGAGTATGGAGACCGGGTTGTTTTTCATGGCGGTGTCGACAATCAACGGGTGCTGCCGTTTGGAACGCCTGAGGAAGTGAGAGCGGAAACAGCTTGGTGTATGCAGACGCTGGGCGCCGGGGGAAAAGGATATATCTGTTGTTCCTGTCACAACGTCCAAGCCGGCACGCCGGTAGAAAACATCCTGGCCATGGTGCAAACCGTGCAGAATGGATAGGCAGGAGGCCTTGGAATAACGGCCTTGCCAAGGAGCCGCAGGGCGAAGTCCTTGGCAAGGTGATGCGGTCACAGCGTTTCAGCCGAAAACGTGTCGCCCTGATTCAAATCGCCGGTTTTCAATCCTTTGGTGAACCAACGCATGCGCTGCTCTGAAGTGCCGTGGGTAAAAGCATCCGGCACCACGCGCCCTGCAGTCTGTTTTTGGATACGGTCATCCCCAACCGCGCTGGCCGCGCCCAACGCCTCCTCGATATCTCCCTCTTCCAGAATATTGCTCATTTTGTGCGCGTGATGCGCCCACACGCCGGCGAGAAAGTCGGCCTGCAGCTCGAGACGCACCATCAGCTGGTTGTATTCCCGCTGGCTCATTCGATTCTGATAAGCGGCTATTTTGTCCATGATTCCCAGCTGTTGCTGTACATGATGGCCCACTTCATGAGCAATGACATAGGCCGCAGCAAAATCGCCGGGAGCGTTATGACGGTTTTTCAGCTCTTCGAAAAAAGAGAGATCCAAATACACCTTTTCATCCCCTGGACAGTAAAACGGTCCGGTGGCGGCGCTGGAGAAGCCACAGGCTGATTCAACCATGTCGCTGTATAAAACCATGGTGGGTTTGCGATAGGTGTAGCCGGCATTTTGAAACAGGACGGTCCAGACGTCTTCTGTATCGCGGAGAACGACTTTGGTAAAGCTGGCCAATTGGTTCTCCTCCGCACTGGGAGTGCGCGACGTCTGTTCCATGCCGCCGGCGGGAATGTTTTGCAGAACCTGCTGGGGATCTCCGCCCAGCAGATAAACCAGCAGCACCACGACCAATGTGCCGACGCCGCCGCCGACCACACGTCGCGTGGTTGTGTCGCGACGGTCTTCGACGTTTTCGCTTTCTCTTCTGCCTATCCAACGCATGTGCTTTCTCCTGAGATCATTTAAATTTCTCTTTAAAGGACAACATCTCAATATACAAAAAAGTAGTGAAAAGAAAAATATTATTGATTATTTTACACGAAGCGTATAACGTGATAAAGCTTTCGGTTGCAGTGTGTGTCGTTCACAGGGCGGAAAACGAAAGGAAAAGGTGGCCATGAAGCTGCGCGCGCGTTATCTGGAAACACTGCTTTTCAATCACCCTGATAAGGTTCCGTTTGAACCCGGACAGCCTCGGGAAACGACCTTGTTGCGCTGGCAGGAGGAAGGTTTGACAGACCCTGAGCACTGGTTTGAACAACTGTGGAGCGCAGCCGGTCTTGATGGAGAACGCCCCATCGTTCACACTAAAAGTTTGGACGTCAATTTTCGTATGATTCCGACCTTTACAGAAAAGGTGCTTGAACACCGGGACGGACATTATATTGTGCAGGACTGGATGGGCAACATCACCGAGATTTCAGACACCTATGATTTCACCTATTTGAGAAATCCGCGGGATTTTGTAACCCGCAAGTGGCACCGGTTCCCGGTCGAGAACCGTCATGATTTTGAAGCAATGAAACAACGGTATGATCCGCATGATCCGCTTCGCTGGCCCTCTTCGGCGGAGATTTCCTCCGCTCCTCGTCAAGACCGGGATCGGTTCGTTTGGCTCCCATTCTCCGGTGTCTTTTGGCAGCTGCGGGAATGGTGCGGATTTGAACCATTGTGCCGCCTGCTGGTCGACGATCCGGAATTTGTTCAGGAGATGGCTGATTTTTGGCGGCAGTTCGTTCTGACCGTGATGGACCGCGCTCTGGCGACCGCAACTGTCGATGGCCTTCACATCAGCGAGGATATGGCCTATAAAGAAAAAAGTATGATCAGTCCGGCAATGACGCGAAAGTATTTGTTGCCCGCCTGGTCGGCTTGGATCGATCGAGCCAAACAGGCGGGCGTTAAGATTTTTGATATGGACTCGGATGGATGCATCGATGAATTGATTCCCATCTGGATTGAAGCAGGTTTCAATGTGTGCGATCCCATCGAAGTAGCGGCCGGCTGCGATATCAACCAGTATCGCAAACGATTCGGCAAAGCGATGGCCTTTCGCCAGGGAGTGGATAAACGATGCATCGCCGCCGGCGGCAAGGCAATTGAACAGGAACTGGAACGGATCGCTCCCGTGGTGCAGGACGGCGGCTACATTCCTGGATGCGATCACGGCGTTCCTCCTGACGTCTCCTGGCCCGATTTTATCCATTATGCGCGCAAACTTGCCCATATGACCGGTTGGCTATAAAAGGCCACTGGTCCCCGCATTCTATTGTCCCAGCGGTCGGGCCGCCAACGATTGACAAGGACAACGGGCTGTTTTTTGCTGTATGTCTCTTTACGCAAAATCCATTTCGGCGCTGCCTGATGCAATGATCTTTGTCAAGCTCAAATAGCCCATTGCAGCCTAGTTAGCGATGAGGGCCCGCCGGACGGTCGGTTTAGCGTAGCAGCAGAACGGTCTGCCACGGAGACAGCCGCAGAGCCGCACGGCCGGATTCATCACGGGCAGCGGCGGTGATTTCCGCCGTCACTGGGTCCAACTTTATCCAGTCGCCGATGTTCGTCGCAGTGACCACGCCTTGCCACTCCTGATCGTCCACATTTGTCAGTTGCAGAATCTGACGCCCCTCTCTTTGAAAGCGGCTCACCACCATCTTTCCCGACCACGGTTCAGGAAGAAATTCCGGCTTTATGGCCAGGATCAGATCAGCCCCTGAAACTGGCGCCAGACCATCGTCTCTCATCAGCACGCCACCCCGATTGCGAAACAGGGCTAATTTTTTTTCTGTCCCTGGCTCTAGAGTGCAACCGGCCGGTATCAATAACGCGTTACTGCTCAGATCGCCGATGCGCAATACGCCGTTGGCGTCCACCACCGCTGTAGCCAGCCACTCATGATCCACCAGAAGAAAGTTGATCTGATGCTGTTGCAGGGTCTGTCCAAGGAGCATGAACGAATCGACGATCTTGCGCGCTCGCGTCGATTGATTTTGCAGCGATAAATATTCTCCTTGGGGTCGATATTCTTCCCATAGATCCCGAATCGGATAATAGAGCAGAACAGAAGCGCTAGGCCGGCTGTCGGCCAACAGTGCGTTCAACCTGCCGACGAAATCCCCATACGCTTTGACCTCTTCAGCCGGCCGCTGATCGATGTCATAATACAGAGTAAAATCAGTAACTCCCCACGCCGCCTGCCAGGCTGCGGTTGCGCGCATTTTGTCCAATGAAGCCGGTCCGCGACCGTTCAGGGTTTGTTCAAAATCGCTGACCTCGGTCATGACGTGCCGCCGGCCGTTGAGAATAACTGCGGACAAAGGCAATGCCGCTGTGAGCCAGCCCTGGTGCACCACCTCCTGCGGATCAGAGGAGAGCATGTCCAGACCGGGTATATCCATGCGTCCCAGCACTTTAAGGGCATTACCCTCCAGCGGAACATGGTGGACGAGCGACTCTTCGCGCAGGGTGTGGCCGGATGAAGCGACTCTGTTTTGAGCGCACCATTTCTGTAAAGCGCCGAAATACCGTTCACTGACCAGGTCCGCAACCAGCGACCAGAACCGGCGGCGCACTGAACGGTCTTTTTCTTCATCGCCGCTGAACAAGCTGAGCCGTTGATTCTGCAACTTTTGACCGTATTTCTGCTGATAACGCTCCTCCAGGTCGTAGACCCAAGGAACAGACGGCAATTCCGGCAAAGTCGAATCCACGTTGTCTACGATCGGCACTTTGGATCGAGACGGTTCAGATATCTGACCGAGATCGACGGCGATGAGGGAGGGTTCGTCAGTGAAAAAAGCCCTGATGTTGTATCGCTGCAGATTCTGCAAGCGTAGAAGATATTGATCATGAGTCGACCGGATGAAGGATTGCACCGCGCGGTCGTCCATGATGTTGATGTACCGGCGCACCGCATAAAAGTTGTTCGCTGCGTGAGTGTATTCGAAAGCCGAGCGCAGGAGAAACGGAGAGGATCGCCTGGCATCATAGGCCAACTCCTGCGCTTCATACTGCGGATTTTTTTCCAACACCAGTCCACCTGCGGCGCCGGACGGATAGCCCTGCTCATCATAGATCCAGAAAATCAACCCAGCCTCTTGGCCGTTGTGCAGCCCCTGGATCAGCGTCTGCCAGTGCGCATCGCTGCGCAGATATTCCTCAAATGCCACATTGACCACCAATCCGCCCAGGCCGCGTTCACGAAATGAGCGCATAGCCTCTGGAGTGGCACGGTCAGGAGGTATGCCATGGATGATTTTGAGCGGACGGTCTTGGGGCAATGGATTCCGCCATCGCGCTAGCCAGGCTTCGGGCAAAGGATCGCCGCCGGCATGCAACATGGGTGCGACCATCAAACTTGCGGCCAAAGAAAAAAGACAAAGATTTCGATGCATAGAACGCCTCTTTGAATGGATTTAGCGTCGCACCCAGGTTAACTGGAGCTGCAATACAGGAGCATTCAAGCCTGGCCCCATCATCAAACTGGACGTTTGTTTCAGTCTACTCCAATAGAAACGTCGCGATCTCATGCGGCGCGCATTCGCAACGGATGCGGCCGTTCTGTGGATGCAGTTGCTCAATCGGTCGTTCCAGCAGATCCGTTTTATGGACCTTGCGGACATGCGCCGGCAGATGGAGTTCAACCGAGTGGCGGCGGCCGGTGGTTTCAAATCCCCGGACAATCACGCCTTTTCCAGTTAGCGCGGGTTTCAAGGCTGTCATGATAAAGCCCGGCGAAAAAGAAAGAAAGGGCTTGGTCGTTTTCCTTCCTGGTCTCGCCACTAGAGGCACATTGAAAGATTGGCCCGAAGAAAACAGGTCAGCTTTTTCCCAGCCGCCGGCGTGGCTTTTGAGGGAATAGAAAAATCGGTGCGTGCCATGTTCAGCTGCAAGTTGGGTCTGTGTGCTGGATTCATATCCGGGAACCTTTTTGCGTAAACCGGCTTTTTGATAATAGGTATAATTGCGGAAGGCACGAAGCAGCGCCATTTCCAACCGGGCGCCCTGTAACCAATAGCCTGGAGTGCCTTTATTGAGCAGGGCAACGCCATGCAGGCCGTCTGAGCAATCGACCCAGGTCTGCGCCGCATAATGACCTTCGGGTCTCGGCGTTGCCGCGAACGGCGTCTCATACGTCCGTTCGATCTTGTCCGCTTGCAGGGTGAGGGGGAACGACACTTTGATCATGACGTCTCCGCCGGAGAAATCTTCTAGGCAGGTCGCGAAATCGATTCGGGGCAGGTGATGATACAGTCTGACCTCGCGCTGCAGCCGGCAGTCTTGAAAGGGGCTGATAACAGAGAGGGCCGTGCCCAAAGCATCCTGTGTGCATACTATGGAGGCAGCGGCATATTCCGCAGTGGATTTTTCTACGCCGGTTAGATAGAGAGGCCCTTCCAGATCAGGATTCTCTTCCTGCATGGCGATGACCGCGTTCCCAGGGCCCCGCAGCAGTTCGTGGTCGAGCTTTTTATCATAGATGGATATCAGATCGCCGGTGACTGGATCCCATTTGATTGAAAAAAATTCATTTTCCAGGCGATTCGTTTTCAAAGAGGGTTTTCTCTCCGGCGCTGGGACAATACGGTAGCAGACAGCGGAAAGAGGCGGCAGATTCTGTGCCAGCCAAACCCAGGCTGGACCTTCCTCATCGTCCGTCTCTGTCATCAGGCGCAACGGATGAAGAACGCCTTGCTCATCCTGTAGTGCAAAGGAAGAGCTTGCAGGCAGGCCGAGTTCCGCGGCAGGCACGCTGCACAACTCGGTTCGAGGAAAAGACAGTGTGTTCAGAATGGTGAGATATCCGGTTTTATCGGCTTGCCAGAAATTGCAGGCGATCGCTCTTGATTGTTTCAACACCGCCTGCTGTTCCGCCATGGCGTTTTCATAAACCGTATCGTGATGACTGCCGCCGATGATATCGTGAAAATGAGTAAAAAGCAGCCTTTCCCATAGGTGTTGCATGGTCTCAGCGGGATAGGTGGATCCATTCAGGGAGGCCAGGGTTGCTATGACCTCTGCATTGAACATCCAGGCTTCAGCGGCTCGATTGCGCTTTTTCAATTCAATACGATTGTCGAAAGTGCCGCGCAGGTCGGCGGCGCGATAGGGAGGATTGAAATCCCAATCCAGCCTGGGCAGATCTTGGGCAGAGGCCGCAATCAAGTTCATGTATTCCGTTGCCGTCACTACATGCATCTCTGCATCCGCCAAGCCGTAGGGCGTCAGCAGCTCTTTGGTTTTCTCTTTAATCGTATCGAATTTTTCCGGCAAACGGGCTACGTCGCTGCCAAAAGGCACCAGAACATGACCGGAAGACTGATGCGCCAGATTGATTTCCAGCTGCTTGGAACTGAAATCATAACCTCCAGCCAGCCAATGAGTTAGAATTTCAGAGCCATCTGGCGATCGCCAATAGAAATTGGTCGGCATGGCGGCAAAATCCCTTTCGATTGGAATATCCCGCCAAAAAAAGTTATATTCATACCCGCTACGCGCAAGAATTTGCGGCATTTGCGGGATTTGTCCAAAGGTGTCTATGAACCAGCCGCAGCGTGAGCGCACGCCGAATGTTTCGTTCAGCCATTGCTGTCCCACCAGAATCTGTCGGATCAAAGCCTCACCGCACGGCTCTGCCACCTCTGGCATGACGAGCAGACCGCCGACCAGGGCCAGCCGGTTTTGTTCCAGCATGGTCCTGAAAAGCGCTTTCTCCTCATCTGAGCAGCTGTTCCAGTAGTCTCGAATGAGATAGACCTGATCCTGAGTAAAGCGGAACTCGGGACTCTCCTTGAACAGTTTCATGGCGCTGTCCATGATCTCCCGAGTCCAGGAACGCGTGGTCGCGTAGCTCCAGTACCACTCTACATCAATATGCGAATGGGGCATTATATGAAAAGTGCGGTTTGCGCTTTTTGGCTCCTCTGCCAGGGCGATCGTCGTGAAGGCCATAACGATTAGAGCCCCGAACAGGCTTTTTCCCAGGAAGGATAGAGCCGCTTCTATCGTTGGAATCATAGAGCATCCTTTTAGCTTGACATCGTGTTTTGCAGCCTTTTTGGGATAAGGGATGGACCTTGCTGAGAGACAACGGATTCAATATAGTCATTCGCCATTTGGAATTCCATGATAATTTCGTAGAGCGATTGCCGAACCGGCAACATGGGATGTCTGATAAAAAATGATTGAGTATGGCCGGCAAATGCATTACTTTATCGATGCAGGGGGAATAGTCGTCTTTACAGGCATCGAACCAGAGCAGTTTCTGCTTCCATTTTTACAGGCATAACATGAGAAGAGCCTTGATCGCGATTCTTGTACTTCTCCTGACAAGCTGTGCTGAAAAGCAGCCGAACCGGCTGTATGATGGCGCTCTACGGCAAGCCGTAGCACGTCAGTTGGAGGTTCAAAAGCAGTTGGGCCGGAACCGGTCTGCAGCCCTTTTTGCAGTATTGGCAGGCCATCTCACCGACGCCGAGCGTGATGCCCTGCACTGGCTTTATGCCTGGATGCCGCTCAGCGATCTGGCGGATTACGATGGCCTGTTCTACCTTCGTCAGGTGCGCACCACTTTGCTGGCCCGTCAAGAGATGCCCTGGGGCGCATCCCTGCCACAGAATCTTTTCCTTCATTTTGTCCTGCCATTGCGGGTTAACAATGAAAACTTGGATACCGCACGAACAGTCTTTTACCGCATGCTCAAGCCTCGTATCGCCGGGCTGACACTGCGTCAGGCCGCGCTGGAGGTCAACCATTGGTGTCACGAGCACGTCACCTATCGAAGCTCGGATAGCCGCACCTCCAGCCCGTTGGCCACGATGAAAAATGCTCTGGGCCGCTGCGGCGAGGAATCGGTTTTCACGGTTTCAGCCTTGCGAGCTGTCGGCATTCCGGCCCGGCAAGTGTACGTGCCGCGCTGGGCGCACACCGATGACAATCATGCCTGGGTGGAAGTCTGGTTGGATGGTCGATGGTATTTTTTAGGCGCCTGTGAACCTGATCCGGACCTGAACATGGGATGGTTCAAAGAGGCGGCGCGTCGCGCCATGCAGGTGCACACGCGGGTGATGGGGCCCTACGTGGGGCCGGAAGAGCTTTTGGCTGCAAGTCCGCGCCACCGTGAGATCAATGTACTGTCCCGCTATGCACAGGTCAAACCGTTGGCAGTGCGAACTATAACCGATACCGGTCTGATTGTCAAGGATGCTCAGGTTTCGTTCGGGCTGTATAATTACGGCGAATTTTATTCTCTGGCCAAACGAACGACCAATGCCGATGGCTGCTGCTCCCTGCATACCGGTTTCGGCGATTTGCTGATTTGGGCCCATTGCCGAGATCTAGTGGGTTATTGCAAAGCACAGGTTGCCGCGCAGGACACCGTGATCCTCCGTCTCGCACCTTTTTCCAGCCAGAGCCGGATCGTTGATTTGGATTTTTCGCCGCCCATCTCTCTTCCCGCTCTTGACGATACCATCCCGCCGCAAACCTATGAGCGGCACCGGAAGCGTCTGCGCCATGAGGACAGTCTGCGCGCTGCTTATGAAGCGACTTTTATGGATTCCTGCAGCGCCATTCGCTTGGCGCACGATCTGGATCTGCCGGCTGACACCCTCTGGACCTTCTTGTCGGCCAGCCGCGGCAATCATCAAGAAATCCTCCGCTTTATTAGCCACGCGCGTCATAATCATCGGCGTCTGCTGTGGCCCATGTTGCGGGTTCTCTCAGAAAAAGATTTGCGGGATGCCAGAGCGGAGGTTCTGCTCGATCATCTGATGACTGCTGCAAAAACGGCAGTCGTAGAGCGCGATCCGGAGTTTTATGTTCGCTATGTCCTTAATCCGCGTCTGCGCAATGAGCGGTTGAGCTCCTGGCGAAGCTTGATAGTGAATGATCTGAGTCCCACCATGCGGGATTCCGCGGTCGGCGATCCGGAGCTGGCCGTTGATTGGGTGAAAAGGCGCCTTCGCCTGGATGAACAGGCCAATTACTATCATGTGCCGTTGACGCCCACAGGCGTTTGGGAACTGCGCGTGGCTGATGCGCTATCGCGTGATCTGTTTTTCATCGCCCTTTGTCGCAGCCTTGGCATTCCCGCGCGCCTCGATCCGCTGTTCGAAACGCCGCAGTATTGCCCTGCCGGGTCGCACCAGTGGCGCACCGTCTGCTGGAATACGGAGATCGCTTTGCCGGCGGAAACCGCAAACCTACTTTTATCTTCACGAGATTCTTCAATCCTGAACCCGCAATATGGAACCCATTTCACCCTGGCACGATATCAAAATAACGCTTACACCACATTAATGTTGGAGGGATTGTCTTTGCAGAACGCTCCGGTGCCGTTGAGAGTGCCTGAGGGGGAGTATCTGGCGATCACGGGCAACCGTCAGCCGGATGGCGCTGTGCTCACCCGCATGATGTTTTTCCATTTAGCGCCTGGCAATGAAAAACCTCTGCCGTTGTCCTGGCGGCATGCGCCTGTGGTTAAGGACTCCCTGGCCGTTTTGCCCCCGGCATCCCGGCTGCACGGCGACCACGGCGCAGAGATCGACTTGAATGAACTTGCGCGTGATCGCGGTTTGATCCTCGCCTGGCTGGATCCGGGTCGTGAGCCATCTCAGCATGTACTGCGAGAATGGCAGGATCTGCGCCCATTGTATGAGAACTGGAGCGTCGCCATCATCGCGTGCGTCCAAAAGTCCCAGAGGGAGAGTCTGAAAGCGTACCGCCTTCCCAAACAGCTGCAGGTTTTACCGGATCCGGAAAACGGTTTGCGCCGCAGCATAGAGTCCTCCCTTGGCTCTGTTGCGCTGCAGGAGGAACCGGTATTGCTGTTTATTGACAGGAAAGAGAGAATCATGCTGATCCATCAAGGCTACCAGATCGGTGTGGGTCAACGTCTTTTACAGTACATGGCGCGGACAGCAATTCCCTAAGAGAACTATTGGGCCCTCGACCATTTTAAACATTATCCTGTTAATCATAAGAAGATTTATGAAAAGGAGGGAGGTCATGAGAACGCGTGTACTGTTTCTTTTCGTCTTTGCCCTGCTGATTGGGACCGATGCATGGGCGCAGCCCTCATCAAACCTGATCCGGTTGCCTGCGCCGGACACGACCGGCGGTCGGCCGTTGATGCAGGTTTTAAAAGAACGCCGGTCCATTCGATCCTACAGTGATCGTGTTTTGTCCGACACAACATTGTCCAATCTGCTCTGGGCGGGTTTTGGCGTGAATCGGCCTGATGGCCGCCGAACGGCGCCCTCGGCGCGCAATCGCCAGGAGATCAATATTTATCTGTTCAAGCAGGATGGCGTGTTTATCTATCGGGCGGCGGAAAACGCCCTGGAGCGAATTTCAACCCAGGATCTGCGCAAATTGACCGGTTCGCAGGACTTTGTCGCCACGGCGCCGCTCAACCTGCTCTATGTCGCGGACATGGCCAAATTGAATGGGGCTTCATCCGACGAGGCGGCTCTATACATCGGAGCGGACTGCGGGCTGATTGTAGAAAATGTCTATCTCTACTGCACATCTGAGGGGCTGGCCACGGTGGTTCGCGGTATGGTGAACCGATCCGCGCTGACCGATACGCTCAATCTGCCGGCGAACCAACGCATTGTACTGGCACAGACCGTCGGTTATCCTCAATGAAGGGGAGAATGTGATTTTTCCTCCTTCAACGGTCATCATGACCATCGTCTGCCCTTAACGTCTCGACGGACGAAGAGGCTCTATCCGTGGATCACCATCTACCGGCTGTCACTCCCTGCGCTGGGACGAGAGATCCGCATTCGAAGAAACGATGGCAGCGGTAGGTGCTTTTACCGCATGCAGGCTATAGGCTTGGTGAAACCCATCGAGATGATGTTGTTGCCGTAAGCATGTATTTGACAGGGCGGCAAATAACATCCATACAATCGATTTACTGTTGTTGAACTTTGCAAACAGGAGGCCGGTATGATGAACAGCAGAAGAGATTTTTTAAAACTGTCGGGACTAAGCGGGGTGGGCTTGGCCGGCGGCAGCGGTCTGCTGCACTGTTCCAAGCAGAAGGATCGGGAGGACATCGCCGTTGTCAGCCGGCGACGGGAGAAAGCGCATGTGCAGCGATTCAATATGTCCGGCTTTGCCGCGCCGCCCTTGGAGATCGTTCGTGTTGGCATCATAGGAACCGGGCAACGGGGGCCGGCGTATGTGAGAAACTTGAAACATATCGAAGGAGTGGAGATCAGAGCCTTATGCGATCTTCGACCGGAAAAACTGCAAAGCGCCAGAGCCCTGCTCGACGGCACTTTACACCGTCCCGACCTTTACACTGGAGCGGAAGACTGGAAGCGGGTTTGTGAACGGAACGATATCGACGTGGTGGTGTTGACCACGCCCTTTTACATGCATGCGCCCATGGCGGTGTATGCGATGAAATGCGGAAAGCATGCGGTATCCGAGGTGCCGGCGGCAGCGACGATCGAGGAGTGCTGGGATTTGGTGGAGACCGCGGAAAAGACCAAGCGGCACTGCATCATGATGGAGAATATGAGCTATCTTCCGTTTCAGCTTCTCACCCTGAATATGGCCCGGCAGGGGGTTTTCGGCACAGTGGTGCATGGAGATTGCGCTTACAATACCTCCAAGATGGCCAACAATTTCTCCAAGACCATGTATTGGGACATGTGGTGGCTGCGGCAATATGCCTCTCGCAGAGGCAATATCTATCCGACCCATGGTCTCGGCCCTGTAGGTCTGATTATGAATATCAATCGAGGCGATAAATTTGAATTCCTCGTTTCTGTGGAGAGCAACGATTTCATGATGCAGGCTAAAGCGCGCGAGCTCGCTGAAACGGATGATTTCTTTAAACCATTTGCGGAAAAAACCTACCGGGGTAATATGAACGTCACCACAATTCGGACGACGATGGGCCGAACCATCATGCTGCAACATGACGCAACAGATCCGTCTCCGCATGCCTATATCCACGGCATTTACGGAACCAAGGGCTCTGCGCTTTTCGACCCGCAGCCGCCGCGGCTTGCGGTGGGCAAACACGCCTGGGTCTCTGCGGAAGAGTTTAAAGAGCTAGAGGAAACCTACACCGCGAAAATAACCCGGCAGATGACCGAGTCCGCTCAGCGCATCGGCGCCGGCCACGCAGGCACGGATCTGCTGGAGATGTGGAGATTGATCGATTGCCTTCACAACGGTCTGCCGTTGGATATGGATGTGTATGATGCCGCCGCTTACAGCTGCATCGTGCCGCTGAGCCAGTGGTCGGTGCTCAATCGATCCAATTCCATCGATATTCCGGATTTTACCGCCGGCGCCTGGAAGAGCAACCCGTTGAACATGGATATCAACCTGCAGCGGGGAGGCAATACTCCCATTATCGCTTAAATCGTGGATCCGCTGGTGTAAGCGCCGTACGCTTCCACCATCTCTGCCACTCGTCGAACCCGGTGTTCCAGGGCATCAGGCGGCACTTGGTCCGCCACGCCCAACACATATCTCGGTTCTGTTGTCATGACCTCGAGTACCTGCCGGACGTGCCGTTCGAATTCCGCTTCTGGGACCAGCGCGGTGAAATAAACTCCCGGCAGGCCGCCCCATAGAATGGTGCGTCGGTTCCCAGCCCATTCCGCCCATTGTTCCACTGCGAGATCGCCCACCGGGGCCGGCGTCAATGCTTCCAAAACCGTTACCGGCAGCGAAGCCTCTTGACGCAGCAATCCTTTCAGCGAACCATCCATATGGATAAAGCTGTATTTTCCGGCCAGGTGAATTTTTTCGAGCCAATCCGTTTGATCCGCCTTTATGTATTTTTCAAAAAAGGCAGGACCCACCATTTCGGAGGAAAGGTTTTCCGGAATCATCAACGCTTCAGCTGGACAGCGGACCGTGCAATCAACCGCCTCATCCAGCTTTTTCTTCATCACTTGCAGCGTATGTTCCAATTCATCGGCTGCGTCAAAGACCAGTTCGGTCAGCGCAGCTATGCCGCAGTCCAACACCAGCAGTTGCATCCACGGCGTATGCGGCAGGTAGGCCAGGTGAATGCCGGCTTGCTGAATATGTTCCTGACGACGGAGCGCAAAAGAGTAATCCGCTTCGAAAAACATATGTTCATAATAGTATCGCCAGGTTTTCAGGTCATGCGCGGATTTGATGAAATGTTCGATGGGAGCTTCGGAAAAGGAATCGGGCAGAAATTCCCAGCAGTCCTGCAGCGTGCCCACCGGCGTGGTCAAAGTGGTCACTTTTTTATTGCCGTGATGCTCGACAACCAGAGAGCAGTCTTCCAGATTCGTTTGATAGGGGTAATATCCTTGCAGATAAAATCCCACGTCGAGCTGACGATGCCACTGGACGTAATCTGCACTGGATTTGAAATCAACGGGTTTTACTCCGCGGCCTATCAAGCCGGTAGCCCAATAATCCAGATCCGCATACCACGGGACGCGATCCGGTTTTTCGCCTTGGAACAGAGTCAAGAGTCGTTGGCGTGTGGTCATCGTTCTCCCTATATTTTTTTTCTCAAGGTCAGATCAAGAATGACGGCAAGCACCAGAATCGCTCCTTGCACCACATACTGGTAGAACGAACCGATGCCCAGAAGGTTCATGCCGTTGGCGAATACCGCCAGAATCAAGGCGCCCAGCAGGGTTCCAGATAATGTGCCTTCTCCGCCGGCCAGACTGGTGCCGCCAAGAACGATGGCCACGATAACATCGAATTCAAAACCGATGCCTACATTGGGATCTCCGGAAGAAAGACGGGAGGCCAATAGGACGCCGCTGATGCCGGCCATGGTTCCAGATAAGGTGTAGAGAAGCAGTTTTACCCGTTTAACCGGGATTCCCGCCAGATTAGCAGCCTGTAAATTGCCGCCCATGGCATAGATGTGTCGGCCGAGCACGGTTTTAGTCAGGAGGAAATGACAGATTGCGATCACCATCATCATGATGACCACCAGAAGCGGCAAAGGCCCGAAATGGGTTTCTCCCACAAAGCCGAAACTATTCGGCAAACCGTTGACCACAGCGCTGCCGCCGCTGAGAATATAAGCCAATCCGCGGGAAATGTACATAGTGCCCAGCGTCGCGATCACCGGCGGAATACCGGTGGCTATGATCAGCGAGCCGTTGAGCGCTCCAGAGACAATCCCAATGAGTATGCCGGCTGCAAACGCCAGTGGAAGGGGAAGACCGGCAACAGACAACCGGGCGGCCGCCACGCCCGCCAGAGCCAACACACCGCCTATGGATAGATCAAGCCCGCCGCTGATCATCACCAGGGTGACTACGGAAGCGGAGAGGACCGTCAGGCTGACCTGGCGTAGAATGTTCAGTATATTGTAACCGCTGGAAAAATTCTGCGATCCCAGGGAGAGGACTAGAGAGACGCTGACAAGAATGAGCAACAGAATCAGATTTTGCGAACCTCGTTTTTTCATCTCTGGTCGCCTTCCTTGGACGGATACTGAGCCTTCAGCCATTCCAGTGCTTGCTCCGGCACTATTTTGACAAAAGGAAGATGCTGCAAACGGTAACTGGAATCGCCCTGCAACACCTGCTGCAGCAGCGCCCAGCCGGCGTCCGCGATGTCTTTGGGCGGATTGGCGACAGCCACTTTTAACGGCGATTCGGGCTTGAGCAGCTCCTTGATGATGGGTTCCGATCCTCCAATGCCGGCAACCAGAACCTGCTTCAAGCCGATTTCCCGAACTGCGTCCACAATGGCCAAAGCCGAGTCATCATTGATGCCAAAGGCGATGTCCAAGTCCGGATGCGCTTGCAACATGTCCTCTGCGGCGCGCAGCGCTTTATCGCGAACGCCATAGCCGTTGACTTCCTGCAGCAGAACGGCTTGAGGAAAGACTTTACGCACTCCCTCGAGAAATCCCTGCTCCCGCTTGTCCACCTCTGCGATGCCAACTTGGCCTACAATCCCTATGCGTGGGGATGAGCCGGAATGAATTTTTTTCCACTCGGCGGCCGCCGTTTCACCGGCCAATTGCCCGCCTTGAAGATCTTCGCCGACAACGGTCGGCGCAACCGGCTCGCTGGGATTGATGTTGTAGGCGATGACCGGAATGCCGGCCTCTTTGATCTTTCGCAGCATTTTGACCGCCATGCGACTGTCCAAAGGAGCGAACGCGATACCGTCGGGACGACGAATGATGAGATCCTCGACGATCTTCATCAGCCGCGCATTGTCGAAATTGGGATCCATCAGAGACAAGGTGAAGCCATGGATTTGGCTCAGGTGTTGCCATTCCGCGATTACCGCTTGAAAATAGGGATGAGCGCTGGTCATCACCGTCAGTACAATATGCGGTTGTTTGGCAGGCCGGTGGCATGATAGCAGCATCAACAGACTTGAAATAATAAGCAGCGGTTTGCGCATTCTTCACTCCGATGGGATTTTCACTGAATGGCAATTTTCGAATTATTTTTTCCGTGCGTCAATTTAAGCAGCCTGACATTTTGATGCAAGCCAAGTTTTTTAAGGAAGAAAAGAACATACTGCCTTTTTTGCCATCTTTTGTTTTATTCCGATCGCCTTCATGCAAAAAAGTCCATTGACAAAGACGAGCAAAGGAAGCCAGACTTTTTGCGCATAAAAAATACGGCTTTGTGCTTGATTTTTGTCCGGCGAATCGCTAACTTGCAACTTGTTTAACCTGCATGCATTTCGAGAACTCTATGAATCAAAAGTGGGTTGTCATAAGCCTGCTGGCCTGCTGGTGGACCGGCCTGTTCGCCCAGGCCGACTCGGGTTCACGCTTATCAGCCGGCGTTCGGTCTGAGGCCGTCACCCTGGCTGCGGACTCTGGCAGGGCGCGTTTTAACCGATTCTCGGGCAGGCGTTCGATCTATGAACAGGTGCTGCCGATCGGACAAAAATTGGCCTTGAGCGACTTTATCCTGAGGGTCGAGAGGATAGACGATCAGATCAATTCCATTGCCGACAGCACAAGATTGAGATTCGATGTCGTGGCCTTGAGCCGGCGTATCGATGATATTGCTCAGGACATCAGCCTGATTCGGCAGAACACCAGGGGGCGCACACTTTCGCTGAACATGAAAAATCTCTTTCTCTATCAGAACCTAGCCTCTGAACTGGATCAGGAAAACGCTCGTATTCGAATACGTACCACGGAACTGTATGATCGCGTCTACCGCGCCAAGGTGAACTTGAAGTCTGTTTTATCCGATACGGTATTCAAGCGCCCATACGCCAACAACGGACCTCAGAACGAGTTAGACTTTAAACTCTTGCGTTTAAAACGAAAATGGACGCGCATTGATTCATTGACGCGAGTCAGCATCGACAGCCTTAATTCCCTCAAAATCAGGATCGCGGACAATTCGATGAATTTGTCCTCCATGCTCAACATAATGGAGTTTCGACTGGATAGGTCCGGACAACAGCTGTTTGGGCCTGAGACCAGCGTGATATGGCGCAAAGCCGCCTCCCGTTCCACATCCACGGAATCAGGGAGAAAGCCGGTCTCTGTTTTCACCGGCGAGCAAAAGGCCATCGGTTATTACCTCCGGCATACAAAAGGAGAGCGGGTGGTGATCCTGATTCTGGCCGGGCTGCTGCTCCTTTGGCTGTATGGCAAACGGAACCTGCTTAAAAGAATTGCCGGGCAAAGAGAGCAGTTCGATTTTCTGCGCTTGCGTTATTTGACCAAGCATCCGATCCTTGCTCTGCTGCTGATTGTGCTCTGTCTGATGCCCTTTTTTGACATGTATGCGCCCACCTCGTTCAACGCCATTGAGCATCTGCTGGTTCTGGTACTGGCGTCGGTCTTTTTTTATCAATTGGAGGAGCGCCGGTTCTGGAGATGCTGGATCAGTCTGACTTTGCTGTTCTTGGCCCTGTTCATCACCCAATTCGCCCTTGAACCCTCTTTAGCGGTTAAAATCTGGCTGATGATTTTGTACGCAGCTACGCTGTGGTTGGCCGCCCGCTTTCTCAGGGCGCTCCATCAATGGCGGCCAAGGGCTAAATGGATAAAGATAGCCGTCAACATCGGCATGGGGCTTGTCGGTTTGGCGATGGGTTGCATTGTTTTCGGCAGGATCTCCCTCTCGGGCATCCTCGGCTTTGCCGGGCTCTATGCCATCACTCAGGCGATGGTGCTGCCTATGTTCATCGCCATCCTGGTCGAATTGATCGTCCTGCAGGTGCAGAGCAGCCGGATGAAACGAGGCGTCCATCGCTCCTTTGAGCTCTCTCCAGTGATCGATAAAATTAAAACTCCGTTGCTCCTGATCGCCGCTCTCCTTTGGGTGATTATGCTTGTGTCCAATTTGAATCTGTACCATGTGCTCTATCAACGGCTGGTTCGGTTTCTCACCGTCTCCAGAACCATCGGCAGCATTTCTTATCAACTGGTCAGCGTCCTTTGGCTGTTCGCTGTGATCTGGCTGGCTCATATTCTGCAATGGCTGGTGAGCTTTTTCTTCGGAGATCCCGGAAACGAGGGAGACGACTTGAGTCCGCTCGCCAAGAAACAGCAATCGAGGTTGTTGATCCTCCGGCTGTTGGTGCTGATCGGCGGCTACCTGTTGGCGGTCGCTGCATCGGGATTGCCCTTGGATAAGCTGACGATCCTGCTCGGCGCTTTGGGCATCGGCGTCGGCATGGGCTTGCAGAATGTGGTGAACAACTTTGTCTCCGGCATCATATTGATCTTTGAGGGCGCTTTTCAAATCGGCGACCAAATCGAGATCAGCGGGCAAGAGGGCAAAGTCAAAGAGATCGGCCTGCGGGCCAGCACGTTGAGCACCGCCGATGGGGCTGATGTGATTATACCCAACGGCAGCATTCTTACGCAAAATATCGTCAATTGGACCTACAGCAATGACGACAAGCGGGTGCTGATCCATTTCGCCCTGTCCGGCAAAGAATTGGATGCCAACCTGATCGATGAGACCATCAACACCGCCCTCGCGGCCATTCCGCAGGTGGCTGCAAAACGAAAACCCGTCATTCTGTATACAAAGGTTACCCAGGATTCCTGCTGGTTGACCGTTCGCTTCTGGAGCAAGGTTCATCAGGCTGATGCCGTTAAAAGCGAAGCGATCCTGCGGCTCCATGCCGCCTTTGCTGCTCACAAGATCGAATTCAAATGATCCGGATTGAATCACCTTTCATGGAACTCTTCTTGCGAATGGACCGACAGAAATAGAAAGAGGAGATTGATCAATTGGAGTCTTTTGACGTTATACTCATCGGGCATGTAACCAGAGATGTTCTGATCAACGGCGATGCAGAAACCCACCAGACCGGCGGCGCTGTCTATTACGGGGCTGCGCCGCTGAAAGCGCTCGGCCTACGAGTGGCGGTGAGGACCAAACTCGCGCATCAGGACCAGGATTTGCTGGAGGAGTTTCATCAGCAGGACATTCCCGTTTTCGCCCTGCCGAGTCGGGAGACGACTCGAATCACCATCACCTATCCGTCCGGCGACGGCGAACGACGCAAATTTTTTATCGGCGCTGTGGCAGATCCTTTCGCGATAGAGGATGTCGCCGACCTTCAGGCCGCCATCATTCATCTCTGTCCGCTGATGCAGGGAGAGATCTCCGCCGAGATCGTCCGCTTTCTTTCTGAACGGGCAAAATTAGGGCTCGATGTTCAGGGTTTTGTTCGGGTTCGAAATGGGGATACCCTGCGCTCCTCTGCGTGGGAAGAAAAGCAGAACGTCCTGCCTTTTATTCATTATCTCAAAGCGGATCAGCGGGAGGCCGAGATTTTAACCGGACTGCAGGATTTGCATCAGGCCGCAGAGCTCCTGGCCTCCTGGGGACCGCGGGAAGTACTGCTCACCCACAAAGAAGGCGTTCTGCTGCTTGCGGACGGCTGTTTTTATTCCGCGCCGTTCACCAGCCGCGAACTGACCGGCAGAACCGGTAGAGGAGACACTTGTATGGCCTCTTATCTCGGCAGACGGTTGACCCATTCGGCGGATCAAGCCTGTCGATTCGCCGCCGCTGTAGTGTCCGTCAAGTTGAAGCAAGCCGGTCCTTTTCGAGGGGACCTCCATTCCGAACATGCCATCCGCACTGTCTTGGGGGATTTTTAATGAACCGAAGCGCGGCCTTGATCGGTTTGGGCACTGGTCGCGGCGCTTCCGGGTTGAAGAGGTGACTTTATGAAACGTTGGTATGCCGCGCTCTGCACCCTATGCTTCTGCCTTATGCTTTTCACCCATTCTTCGGCGAATGAAAAGATCCATCGCTTCCTCGGCCTGACTAAAAATACGCCGTTCACTCTGGTGGACAAAATTGAGTGTCGATTCAATACGTATCATCCGCAGGGTCTGTTAAAAATCGGCGATCATTTTATTCTCAGCTCGGTGCAGATATTGGAAGGCGCCCAACCCTATGCCCAGCCTGATGAACAGGGGTATGATCGCTCCCCCGGTCGCGGTATCGGTCATCTCTTTAAAGTGGATGCGGAAGGGCGCTTGATCAAAGATCTGCAACTGGTGGAAGGGAACCAGTATCACCCCAGCGGCATCGATTTCGACGGCAGCTACATCTGGGTCAGCCTGGCTGAATATAGACCCAACAGCCGCTCCACTCTGTTCAAAGTAGACACGGATCTCGATCGGGCTGAGAAGATGTTCACTGTCCGTGATCACATCGGCGCTTTGGCCTGCAATCGGGATCTGCAGCAGGTTTACGGTTTCAGCTGGGGATCACGCCGGGTTTACTGCTGGACGACCGCAGGAATCGAGCTCTACCGTTACAACAATCCCAGCCATTTCCTTGATTATCAGGATGCTAAATATATCGGCCGGGATCTGGTGTTGGTCAGTGGTTTAAATAAGTGGTTGATCGACGGTCCTGAAAACTCCAGGACCGTCGATATCGGTGGACTGGCGTTGATCCGTCCCAGCGACGGAAAAATCATCCATGAAGTTCCGCTTAACCTTCATGCCCTCGATGGAGGCACAATGACCCGCAATCCCATGGATGTCGCCAGTGAAAACCAAAGCCTGCAATTCTATTTCGCTCCGGAAGATAATCAGACCACCATCTATGTATTCCGGCCTGCGTTCTGACGCCGCCGGAATTCGCGAACCGCTCATGTTTTTCTGCAACGGGAAGATAGAATGAAAAACGCGCTTACTTTTTTTCTCCCCGGAAAGGATCATCCGAGGATCGAAGATGAGAACGAGGTGAACAGGCTTTTTAAAAACAAACGCATATCCGTCATGCTGGCCATTACTCTGGGCTATGCGCTCTATTACACCTGTCGTTTGCCTCTTTCTATCGTAAAAAAACCGTTGCTGGATGCCGGCCTGCTGTCCGCCGTGGATCTGGGCAATATCGGCTCCGCTTTCCTTTACACCTATGCGTTCGGCAAGTTTTTCAACGGTTTTATATCAGACTATCTGAATATGAAAAAGGTGTTGCCCGCTGTTTTGCTGCTCTCGGCGCTGATCAACCTCGTAATGGGCCAAACCCTGTTGATTTGGTTCTGGATCGTGCTTTGGGGAATCAATGGTTGGTTTCAGGGATTCGGGTCGCCGGGCAGCGTTGTTTCCATGTCGCAATGGTTCAGCAATAATGAACGCGGCCGTTTCTACGGCCTCTGGAGCACCGCCCATTCCCTGGGTGAGGGATTGACCTTTCTGATCACCGCCGCCCTGGTGAGCGCTTTCGGCTGGCGCGCCGGCTTTTACGGACCTGGACTTTTTTGTCTGTTTCTCTCTGTGCCGATGTATCTGGCCATGGCGGATAGGCCGCAGACGCTCGGCCTTCCCTCTGTGGCGGAATGGCGCAAAGACCATGGCGATGCCGGCGACAAAGCTCACGGCGCAACCTCGACCATTGCACAAGCGCAAATGAAGATCTTTAAAATGCTTCCCATCTGGATACTCGGCTTGGCCAGTGCAACCATGTATGTCACGCGTTATGCCATCAACAGTTGGGGCATCCTCTATCTACAGGAGATCAAAGGTTATTCACTGGTCGAAGCAGGCGGCATTCTCGGTTTAAACACCATCGCCGGCATTGCCGGCTGTATCGCCTATGGATTCATCTCGGACAAGCTGTTTGCCGCCCGCCGGCCTCCGGCGACTCTGATCTTCGGCGTTCTGGAAGTGCTGTCCCTGCTGATTATTTTCACCGCTCCGGCTGGAAAACCGGTGATTTTGACCGCCGCTTTCGTTCTTTATGGCTTTACTCTCAGCGGCATTCTCGCTGCGCTGGGCGGCCTGTTCGCCACAGACATTGCGCCGAAAAAAGTGGCAGGAGCGGTCATGGGATTCATCGGCGTGTTCAGCTATCTCGGCGCCGCTGTTCAGGAACAGATCAGCGGTTATCTCATCGATCACGGCACCACTCTGGTGAACGGCGTTCGCCATTATGACTTTACTCAGGCCATCTATTTTTGGGTCGGCTCTTCGATCATTTCCCTCATTCTCGCCACGACGCTGTGGAAGGTCAAGCCGGCTGAATAGCTGTTTTTAAACGCCTCTTTAAAAGCTGAAAAATTGGCAGCTCGGTGTAAGGCTTGGAATCAGCAGGCAATGAACGATTGCGGGCGCAATATACGGGCTAAATTCAGCGCAATCCTATGCCTGGGGAGAAAGGCAGTAACGAATGTCCTTCGACAAGATGAGATCGCTGAATCAGAGATTTAAAAAATTAATCACTGGGATTTTTATCCTGATTTTTTTTCTGGTTAGTCTGAAAATAGCGATCCTGCGAAAGGCAAATGATTGGGAGAATCCCGAAATGATTGGCCGCAATAAAGAACCCTGCCATCGTACGGGAATTCCATTTGCGACCGTAGATGAGGCGCTCAGCGGCGAGGATCGGGCATCGCCGTTCTATCGTGAGCTTAACGGCAAATGGAAATTTTTCTGGTCCCCCAAGCCAAAGGATCGTCCGAAACATTTTTATAGAACGGATTATGAGGTAGATACATGGGATCAGATACCGGTCCCCGGCAACTGGCAACTTTATGGTTATGATCTCCCAATCTACGTTAACTCAAAATTTCCGTTTGTTGTCGTCGATCCTCCTCACATTCCCCATGATAACAATCCGGTCGGTTCCTATCGCTGCAATTTTACTATTCCAGACGATTGGAATGGAAGGCAGATTTTTATCCATTTCGCAGGGGTGGAATCGGCTTTCTATCTCTGGATCAACGGAATTAACATCGGCTACAGTCAAGACAGCATGTCACCGGCTGAGTTTAATATCACCCAGGCCCTCCGCCAAGGCGTCAATACCCTTGCCGTTGAGGTGTATCGTTGGTCCGACGGCAGTTATCTGGAAGATCAGGACATGTGGCGACTGAGCGGCATTTTCAGAGAGGTGTTTATCTTTTCAACGCCTCCTGTGCACATGCGCGATGTATTTGTGCGGACCGATCTCGATGACCACTACCGGGATGCTCGATTGGGCATCACTTTAAAGGTGATAAATTATCAGGCCCGGTGCGCCGACCGGTTTTCCGTCAGAGGGCTTCTGTTTGATCCTGAGAAGAGGCTTGTTGCCGCCTCCGTCGAGCTGAAAGCAGCAGTCTCCTCTCCGTCGCCGGATCAGGAAACCGTCGTCGAACTCGCTGGTCGTGTGGTCAATCCCCTGAAATGGTCAGCGGAAAAACCCCATCTGTACCAATTGGTGCTCGTTCTCGAAAATGATCAAGGTGAAATCATTGAAGCCATTCACCAACGGATCGGATTTCGGGAAATTGAGCTGAAAGATCTGCAGCTCCTTGTCAACGGCGTGCCGGTCAAATTAAAGGGCGTCAATCGGCACGAACATCATCCCTTGTATGGACGTTCTGTGCCGCTGCAAACCATGCTTCAAGACGTTATTTTAATGAAGCAATTCAATATCAATTGCGTGCGCACCTCCCATTATCCGAACGATCCCGCTTGGTACGATCTTTGCGATCGTTATGGCCTGTATGTGATTGATGAGGCAAACGTAGAATCTCACGGCGCCAGCGACCTGTTGCCTCAAAGCGACCCAGCATGGGCGGCGGCGGCCCTCGATCGTCTGCAAAACATGATCCAACGCGATAAAAATCATCCTTCAGTGATTTTTTGGTCCCTGGGCAATGAATCCGGTTCGGGCGATACATTTAGATGCATGAGCGACTACGCCCGCAAAGCGGATCCAACGCGACTTGTTCACTATGAGGGGGACAACTCTGTGGGAGATGTGTACAGCCGGATGTATCCCTCGCTGGAGGAAATGGTTGAATATGCGCGGAACCCCCATGATAAGCCATTTTTCATGTGCGAATATGCCCACGCCATGGGCAACGGCTGCGGCAACCTAGCGGAATACTGGGAATTGGTTGCTCAAAACAAATCCCTCATCGGCGGCTGCATCTGGGATTGGGTCGACCAGGGACTGCTCACCCAGGATGATAAGGGGGTTCTGTTTTTCGCCTATGGAGGTGATTTTGGCCCTCCGGATGTTCCCAGTGACTCTAATTTTTGCTGCAATGGACTGGTCTTTCCGGATCGAAGAATATCTGCAAAATTATGGGAAGTGAAAAAGGTTTATCAGCCTATCCGCGTCAAACTCATCGAGGATGATTCTTTACTTATTCACAACGATTTTCATTTTACCAATTTATCCGAAGTGGATGCCCACTGGGTCATCGAGGAGGATGGGAAGGAAGTTCAGGCGGGAAAAATAGCGTCGTTGGACATCGCCCCCGGCGCTGAAAAGCGCCTTCGGGTTCCGTTTCGAAACAGATATGCAAAGCCTGGAGCTGAATATTGGTTCAAATTAGCATTTGCCGCTCGAGACAGCACGATGTGGGCCCCTGCCGGACACGAAATAGCCTGGGAGCAGTTTAAAATTCCAATTGCTGCGCGTTCCAGACCCATTATCGAATTGTTCAAGATCCCCCCTTTGACCATTCACAAGTCTGCGGACACCGTGATCATAAGGGGAGGAAAATTTTCCGTCGCGTTCAATCAAAGCACAGGATGCCTCCATTCCTATGTATTTCAAAATAGGGAGCTGATCCATTCCAACTCTGGAGACGATCAAGGAATGACATGGGATGTGTACCGCGCTCCTCTGGATAATGACGTTAGAATCAAAGACGCCTGGTTGCTGGCAGGTTTAAAGACCATGCAACGTCAAGTGTTGGCGTTTGAAGCACAGAAAGTTGATCAACGGGCGGTTCAACTTAACGCCCATGTCCAACACAGGGCCGCTGATAATGCAGGGTTTGACCATTTTTACACCTATACTGTTCTGGGTAACGGTGATATTTTTATGGATAACCACGTCGTGCCTTTCGGCGATTTGCCGACATTGCCGCGCATGGGACTGAAACTGGTCCTGGCTGCACCATTTGAGAATATCGTTTGGTACGGCCGCGGACCGCATGAAAACTATAGTGACCGTAAGACCGGTGCGGCGGTGGGGTGTTACGCAAGCTCGGTATCAGAACTGTACGAACCATATATCTTACCGCAGGATAACGGCAGCAGACAGGATGTCCGTTGGCTGGCATTGCTTGACAGCGAAAAGATCGGGCTGGTGATAGCAAGTTCCACCGGACCCTTTGCCATGCAGGCCCTTCATTACCGCACATTGGATCTTGAGCAAGCCAAGCACACCAATGAATTGCATCGGCGAGCTGAAATTTATTTACGGCTGGATATCCGGCAGCGCGGGGTGGGTAATGCCAGTTGCGGTCCGGAAATTCTTCCGCAATACAAAGTCGATCCCGAACCCGTCCAATTTTCTTTTACTTTCCGTCCTTACACCTCCCGGATGGGCCCTCTTTCAGGTTTCTGTCGCTCGGCTGTTCCAGTGACGAGTGAGCCGGTGGTCCAACGCGACAGGTATGGCATGGTGTCCATGACCTCGGGGCAGGCGGACGTAGCCGTTCACTATACGCTCGATGGATCTGAACCTACCGAATCATCTTCAGTCTACGCCGGCCCCTTTGTGCATATTGAAAATGGCATTATTCATGCCCGCGCATTCTCTGAAAAACGATTGCCGAGCAGGAAGGTGATTCTGCATGTTCCTCGTTTGGCGGTCGTGCCGCCCGTTATCTTTCCGAAAAATGCCTATTTTGCGGATTCGGGACTGGTGAAAATGGAGTGTGAAACTCCGGAAGCGGAAATTTATTACACTCTTGATAGCAGCCGTCCCACGATGCAGTCGACACAATACCGGAATCCGATCAAGATCCGCCGTACGACAGTGATCAATGCCGTCGCCTTCAGAGAGGGATGTCAGCCCAGTGCAATGGTTTCTTCACAGATTGACATCGTAAAAAGGAAAAATTCGGGAATACGGTATCGTACCTACGTCGGCAACTGGCAGATTATGCCGGATTTCAGCAAGTTGACGCCGAGTGCGAGTGGACGAATCCGCCAGATTGGTCTGAAGGGCATCAAGCCGCGCCGGGAATTGTTTGCTGCTGAATTTCAGGGTTTTCTCCAAATCCAACGCGCCGGGGTGTATACTTTTTATCTCGATTCCAACGACGGCAGCCTGCTCTTCATCGATGGTGTACAAGTCATCGATAATAATGGTCAGCACGGTTCCCTGGAAAAATTTGTCCGATTGGACATTGGCCCTGGTCTGCATCCTATTCAGGTTTTCTACTTTGACGCCGGCGGATCACAAGCGCTCAAAGTTTCGATTGAAGGACCGGGCATTGAAAAGCAAGAGATTCCTGCCGAGCGGCTATTTTACTAGCAGCCTGCCTGGAAAGTCTGGGCTGATCGTGTGAAACATTCGACAGTAACCCAATCACCCTTTATGATGAATTCTCTTTTCTGAGGGAGGTTCTGTGTCCTTACGACTTTTTCTGCTGCCATGGGCATTTATTTTTTCGCTGTCCTGCAGTGAAAGCAATGAGCCTCTGAGGCAAGAAAAAAAACTTACCCGAGAGTTGAAAACGAAATTAATGGAATGCGATAATCGAGGAAAGTTGATATTTACTTTTTCCTCATTGGCCTATACGGTGGATTCTGATTGGGGACAGGGTGTTCCCAAAGTTGGAATGGAACGATTGGCGAAAATCGCCCATCGGCACAAAATCCCCATAACCTGGTTGATCGACCCAGGCTCCGGCTTGGCCATGAAGCAAAGAATCGATGAATGGCATCAAGAGTACGGTGACGACATCGGACTGATCTGGGGCCATTCGCATGCCACGCCTACGGCCTATCGCAATCCGCAAAAGGCATTGGATTCGCTTCGTCTGCTTTTCCCCTGGTCAAAAGTAGATCTGGCGGCTGCCGGCTCTCGTTCTAATGCGCTGCTTCATGAAATAATGCAGGCCGGAATGTCCTCTCTGTGGGGCTCCTGCTGGGAACAGGTGGGCATCGATCGCATCACGGATCGAGGCGCTCCATGGGGATTTTTTTATGCGGCAGATGACTGTTTTAAAATTCCGTCCTTGCTGAAAAGCGGCCTGGTCTCGGTAGAGTGGACTGCCCGGGATCTTCTGAAATCGATTCACTCTCATGCTCCGACCATTTATTCCAGCGACCCGGATGATGTCGGACGGACGGACCTATGTACGGGCGAAAATATTGAATACTGGAAGGGCTTTTTCGATAACTATATCCGCAATATCGCTCATAATCCCGTGGTCTTTTTTCCCCAACATCAGGAATCCCATGAGATGGAATACAGCGATGCCTGCCGGGAGTTTTCGCCTGAAGAGGTCGCCAAATCCGAAAAAATGCTGGATCTTTTTTTTACCCATGTCCGCCGCTACGATAATCTGGTAGAATTCATGACCGTTCCGCAAGCAGTCAATTTTTACCGTGATCATTTCACTGAGACTGAACCATGTGCGATGTTATTCGACGATATCCCCGCCGCCAAGCCGCCCTTCTGGTATGCTGCAAAAAGCAACCGCGCCTCAGGTCCCTGGCCCAGAACCCTCTTGTACTATGATAAGGAGTGTCAAGTCGTTTTTATCGAGGATCAAATAAAACCCATCTTGTTGCGCGACTATATCCATAACCGGCATGTGGACGATCCGGATTTTTTTGCCGTGGCCCGAATACCGGAAATAAAGGTTAACACCCCCTGGGAACGAAGGGAATTCAACGATATTCCACTGGAGATTATCTCCGAACGGAACATGCCGTATGCCGCGGCATTATGGTATGATTTTAATCGGTTTAGAGTGGATGCTGTTGTAGGGGCGAAGTTTATCGGGCCGATTGAAAATTCGGTTTTATTATTAAGGCTTGACCTCATCAAAGGAGTAAACAAAATTTTTATAAAGTTGAAAAACACTTAAATATCGCTCGAATGACTGCGAAATGCCGCCCAGGCTTGTGAAAACAGCGTATTCGAAGAATGGGAATTTTCCCGTTGATTCTCGATCGTTTCTCAATCGTTCTCTTTGGCAAGGTAATGGAGTGTATGAAGACATTATTCGATTTGTCCGGAAAAACAGCACTGATCACCGGATCCAGCCGTGGACTAGGAATGACTTTTGCCAGAAGTCTGGCTACAGCCGGAGCCCATGTCCTTCTTAACGGCAGAAACAAGGATATTTTGGATGAATCCGTCTCAAACCTTCATGCGGAAGGGCTCTCCGCAGCCGGTATGGTCTTCGATGTAAGGAACGAAGCTGAGATCCGACGGCAGATCGATTCGTACTATGCGCAGGGCCGTTCCATTGATATTCTGGTTAATAATGCAGGTGTTCAGATCAGAGGACCACTCGAAGAATTCACTGAAGAGAACTGGAGAAACGTGCTCGACGTCAATTTGACGGGCGTTTTTCTTGCTTCAAAAATTGTGGTTCCAAAAATGATAGAAAAAAAGGCAGGAAAGATCATCAATATATGTTCTGTGCAGAGCGAACTGGCCCGTCCGACCATTGCGCCGTATACTGCCTCCAAGGGCGGATTGAAGATGCTGACCAAAGCCATGGCCACCGAATGGGGCCGGCACAATATTCAGGTCAATGCCATTGCACCGGGCTATTTTAAAACAGACATGACCCGGGCTTTGTATGAGAATCCGACGTTCAATGCCTGGTTATGCTCACGCACGCCGGCCAATCGTTGGGGCGAGCCGGGGGAGCTATGCGGCGCAGTGGTCTTTCTTGCCTCCAGCGCGTCCAATTATGTGAATGGTCATATTCTCTATGTGGATGGCGGTTTGACCGCCTGCGTTTGAGCCCCTGGCCTCTTTACTGCGTGCAGTCATGAACCGGACCATCCACCGGGCTAACCCAATAATTTTCTTGAATTCGTCAATAATTTTCAATAAATTTATTTTTGCGCCCATAGCTCAGCTGGATAGAGCAACGGACTTCTAATCCGTAGGTCGTGCGTTCGAATCGCACTGGGCGTGCAAATGCAAAAGCCATCGACAGGGCAATCCGCCAACAAACGGCGGATAGGTCTTGCGTTCGAATCGCACCGGGCGTGCAAGAGCGTTTTTCGCTCCACGCCTTTTTCCTCTTTCTCATATTCTTTTCACCTTCATTCAAAGGGCGAGGGAAATGAACTTGTTTAACACCGTTTTACGCGTACATTTTTATCCTCGCCCTGCTTCAAGGCTGTTTTTCTCCCCGCCTCCATCGCATAGTCTACAACCGCCACCCAACAAGGCAATGAATGCAGAAACGGAGATCGACTGATGAAACGTTTTGGACAAATCATCGGCGTCAAGTCCGAACGCCTGGCTGAATACAAAGCCTATCATGCCGAGGTCTGGCCGAAGGTTCTGGATATGATCAAGCAATGTCACATAACCAATTATACCATTTTTCACCGCAACGGTCTGCTGTTCGCTTATTTTGAGTATCAGGGAACGGATTTCGCGGCCGATATGGCTAAAATGGCTGCCGATCCTACCACCCAGGAATGGTGGTCCATCATGATGCCCATGCAGACTCCTCTGCCGGACCGGGAGGAAGGAGCATGGTGGGCGGATATGGAAGAGGTTTTTCACCTGGACTGAGAGGAATTCGCTATGATCCGTACTCAGACTTGTCTTGGCAAATGCGAGCGCATGATCAAAACTTTGCGACATCAAGAGCCGGATCGCGTGCCTATCAGCGATCTGTTCTGGGGATCCTTCCTTGAACGATGGCGGCGGGAGATGGGCCTGTCGCCGGACACCGATATCTATAAATATTACGATCTTGATTGGATCGTCACCATTCCCAACATGGATCCGCATATAAAAAATTTCGAGGTTTTTGAGCAGACGGATGAATACGTTTTAGTGAAAACAGGCTTCGAGGCGGTGATCAAAAAAAAATTCAACGATCCCATGCCGGCTTTTCTCTCGCTGGACACCAACACGTTGGAAAAAATGGCTGCATTTCGATTCGATGATCCTGATGACGATCGACGCTATTTCTCCAGCGGCGACAATCAAGTGGCGGGCATCGGCGACAGCTTTTGCCGCGATTCCGAAGCCTGGATCAAAACGGTGAAATCCTTTTATCCGGATTTCGCAGTCTATGGCAGCGTCTGTGAAGCGCATGAGATGTTATGGCGCATCATTGGTTCTGAAAATGTCTTGCTCTGGATCGGGCTGTATCCCGATGAGATTGCGCGCTTTGTCGAGCGGCTCGGCCGGTTCTGCGTCGGCATCACGGAGGGCCAGATCAAAGCCGCCGGCGGCTTGTTGGATGGCATGGTGATCTGGGGCGATGTCGCTTATCGTAAGGACATGCTCTTCTCACCCGTGTACTGGAGAAAAGTCTTCAAGCCGGTGGTCAAGGCCATGGTGGAAGTCTGCCATCGTTATGGCCTGCCGGTGATCTATCATGGGTGCGGCAATGTCCATCGCATCTTGGCCGATTTCATCGAGATCGGCGTCGACGCCCTGCATCCGTTGGAATACAAAGCTGAGATGGACATTCTGGATCTGCGCCGAACCTATGGCCATCAAATGGCTTTTTGCGGGAACATGGATGTCCATCTATGGGCGAACGGTTCTCCGGAGCAGCTCAAACGCCATGTCCTGACCAAGTTGAATGCCGCCAAAGGGGGAGGTTGGATTTTTCAGTCCGATCATTCTGTCCCGGATACCATATCGGCGCAAAATTATGATTATGTGGTCAAATTGGTGCGTCAGTACGGCGCCTATCCTTTGCGATTAGACGAATTCGATCTGGCTGAATTTAATGACGTTTGTCGGTGATCGAAAAGGAATACATTCGATGACTTCACGTGAGAGAATTCTGTCGGCCATCAGACACCAAGAGCCGGATCGCGTGCCCATTGATATCGGCGCAACGCCCAGCTCCGGCATTTCCGCCATGGCCTACAATCGGCTCAAGGCGCGCATGGGTTTTGTCCATCACCCCGCGTTTATCTATGATGTGGTGCAACAGCTGGCGCAACCCGATGAAGCTTTCCTCGATCATTTTCAAATCGACGCCATAGACATCGGCCGGACGTTCAACACTCAGGAACAAGATTGGTATGCGACCACTCTGAACGACGGCAGCGCAGCGCGGTACCCGATATGGTTCCGGCCGGTCAAACAGCCGGACGGCAGCTGGATCGCTCAAAATGCAGATGGTCAGGCCATCGCGCTTATGCCTTCGGGTATGAACTTTTTCGATCAAACCTGTTTTCCCTATTTAAATGGCTATCCGACTGATTTCAAGAAACTGCCGGCTGCTATGGCCAAAGTTCATTGGTCCGCTTTGGCCCATAGCCCCTGGGACCACAGCGGAGAGGCGGATTTCTGGAAGCAGCTGCGCAGCCGGGCGCAGGCTTTGCGCCGGCAATCCGATCGCGCCTTGGTGATCGTCTGCGGATGCAATCTTTTCGAGTGGGGCACGTTTCTGCGCAGGATCGACAACTTTTTAGCCGATCTGGTGCTGGACAGCGGTCATGTGGAAAAGCTCCTGGACGCGCTGATGGAGATCCATCTGGCGACGCTTGCGCAGGTCTGCGCCGCGGTCGGCGATGTGGCGGACGTCATCCGCTTTGGCGATGACCTGGGATCCGACACCGGTCCTTTGATGTCGCCGGAGCTCTATCGCCGATATTTTAAACCTCGGCACCGTATTCTGACGGATTACGTGAAGAAAAACAGCACGATGCACACTTTGCTGCATTCCTGCGGCTCCATTTTTTCCTTGCTGCCGGACTTGATCGAAGCCGGATTCGAGATCATCAATCCGGTGCAGACGTCCAGCCGCAACATGGAGCCCGAGCAGCTCAAAAAACAGTTCGGCAGCGAGCTCTGCTTTTGGGGCGGCGGCTGTGACACCCGTATGGTGCTGAATCGCGGCAGCGTCCGCCAGGTCAAAGAACACGTAAAAAAGAGGATGGAGATTTTTCACAAAGGCGGCGGTTTTGTTTTCACCCCGGTTCACAATATTCTCTCTGATGTTCCGGCGGAAAACATTCTGGCCATGTTTCAGGCGGTTCAGGATTTTTACGCCTAATCCTTTCACCTTACATGGGAATACTGAAAATGAAAAAACTGCTTTGGATTCTGTGGCTGCCCGCTGCGGTGTGGGCTCAGGCGAACGACCTGTTCACCCTGTCCCAGTCGCGCCAGCGTGATTTACGGCTGTCGGTTTATGTCACCGCTGATGATATCGTCCATTATCTCAGCGACGAAGCGGGCAGGAGGGAGGCGCTTTCCGTCCTCCGCGGTCACGGCATGAGCAAGGTGTTTCTGGAATTTCATCGCGGCGGTTTGGTGGTGGATGCCTCATTGCTGAAAACCAACCGCACGTTTTTTGAAAACAACGGCATTCGCGCCGTCGGCGGCATTGCCACGGTTCCAGGCAAGAATTTCGGCGTTCATCAGGAGGCGCAGCTGGGTTGGTTCAATTGGCAGAATCCAAAAACACAGATGGATGTGGCAGATGTCATGCGCATGGCCGCTTCGGTTTTCGATGAAATCATCATCGATGATTTTTTCTGCACGGGCGATACCAGCGCCGAATCGCGAACAGCCAAAGGCGACCGTTCTTGGTCGGAGTATCGCCGCGAGTTGCTCAGCGATCTGGCCACCAGGGTCATGCTGGAGCCGGCGCGCCAGGTGCGTCCGGATATTAGAATCATCATTAAATACCCGCAATGGTACGACCGCTTTCATCTGTTCGGTTATGACATAGCGAAAAAATCAGCTCTGTTCAGCAGCGTCTGGGTGGGTACCGAAACGCGCGGCGCCAACACCCAGCGTTACGGTTTTGTGCAGCCTTTCGAAGGTTTTGTCAACTATCGCTGGATCAACAGCGTTTCCGGAAAAAACCAGGGGGCCTGGTTCGACCATGGCGATTGCGATGCCATAGATTTCATCGATCAGGCTTATATGAGCGTGTTGGCCGGCGCCAAAGAGTTGACGGTTTTCAGCTACGGCGTGTTTATGCAAGGACACGGCGGCCACCACCAACTGCGCCGGGACTGGGAGCGCCTGGCGGATCTGTCCGCCGCCCTGGATGCCTCCTCTGAAATGGCGGTGTACGGCTACAAGCCAGCCAACCACGATGCCGGCAGCGATCTCTATATCTTTGATTACATCGGGATGCTCGGCATTCCCTTTGCTCCGGTTTCGCAATGGCCTGTCGATCAAGCGGTGGTTTTTCTGCCCACCCAGGCGGCTGGAGATCCGGCGGTTTATCGTAAAATACAAAACGCATTGAAACAGGGTCGGCGCATCATCGTCACCGCCGGATTTCTCCGCCAATGCAAAAATCCTGCCTTAACCGAATTGGCCGGCGTGAGGCTGGGATCGCAGGGGCCCATCGAGTCGCAGCGTGTACTGTGGAACGGTCAGTCGGCCGAGTTGACCCTTCCGCTTAAGCTCGCCGGCCCGCTCACCTGCACCAAGAGCCAGGTTCTGGTGCAGGCCGATCACGTCGGCGCCTCGATCCCGCTGTTGACTGAACGTCGATTCAAACAGGGTCAGCTGTTCGTCCTCAACACCCACACCTTTTCTCAAGCGGATTTCGACCTAGTGGGCGAGGTGCTGTTGGCGCCTTCACGCCTCGGCCTACTCGCCCTGCCGCAGCCGGTGGTGCAAATCCTTCGCGACACTTTCGTCCAGCCGCTGACCATAGAACTGCAAGCGCCGGCACGGGTCACCTGTCAGAGCATGGGGCGAAATCAGTGGTTTATTCAAAATTTTAACGATGTTCCGGTAGATGTATCTTTTGCTGCACCGGTGGTGAGCAAACAGGGAGCCAAAGAGGGGTGGAGCGGACGCCCCCTGGCCGATGCAGACGGCCGGGTACGCACAACCCTAGGGGCAAGAGAAAGATTGTGGATTCGTTAAGCTAAGCGCACTCTTCGTCGAGTTCGAGCTGTTCAAAGGAAATGCCGGCGATTTTGAACACTCTGCTCACTTTTGAATGATTGATGGACATGTGCAGCTGATCTATGTTTAAATGGTAAACAACCCGAGCGATGCCTTCAGCCACTATATGTTTGGCGCAGTCCATACAAGGATGATGAGTCACATACAGGGTCCAGCCCGCAAGATCGGTCTTAGCCTGGGTGATCGCGTTCATCTCAGCGTGCCGAACCAACTCGTATTTGCTGAACTCTTTATCGTCCGCGCGATTGTTCCACCACGCCGCAACATCCGGGATCTGCCGGGGAAAGCCATTGTAGCCCACTGAAATACGCGTCCGATCCGGGGAAACCAGCACAGCGCCGACCTTGGTAAAGGGGTCTTTGCTCATGGTTGCGATCACCTGAGCCATGCGCATCATCACCTGATCCCAATCGCGGGGTTTTGGCAGCAATTTTTTTTTCATTTGCGCCTTTAAAAATGGATTTAAATATAATTTATAATATATCTTAAATCAAGAAAAAAAGAAAAGTGCGCAAACAGGTAAAAATGAGAAAAAAAATAATTGACTAAATGTTGAAAATTGTTTAAAATAGTGATAATTTTCTAATTATGTCTGCATCATTCAGGAAACTCTATGGTCGCCAGTATGACCGGATATGGCCGGGGTCAGTTTCGCAGTAAAGGCGTTGAAGTGTCTGCGGAAATCCGCTCGGTCAACAACCGTTATTTGGATATCGTTCTCAAACTGCCGCGCGTGTTGAATGACTATGATCAAAAAATTCGCGAGCTGATCGGTCGACACCTGAGCCGCGGCCGCATCAGCGTTACATTGACCATCACCAGCAGAGAAAATCCTTATGAGACGCTGTCGCTGAACATGCCGTTGGTGGAAACCTATGTTCGCTTGGCCCGCGAAATCAACAAAAAATTCCGCTTGCGCACCCCGGTTAACGTCAATCAGCTGATTGCATTGCCGGATGTGATACTGTCGGATGCCGGCGCCAAAAACGATGATCGCACCTGGCAGTACACGGAAAAGGCGTTGACCGAAGCGTTGATCGGCCTGGCGGACATGCGGCGCAAAGAGGGTGAAAACCTGCTGCGCGATTTCCAGAATCGCATTCGCACGCTGGACCAGCGGCTCGAGGAGATCGAAACGATTGCGGCAGCCCGCCCGCGCGCTGAGCTGGAGAAACTGCGCAGCCGCATCAGCGGGTTGGTGCAGGAACAGCGGGTGGATGAACAGCGCCTGGAGCTCGAGCTGGCTCTGCTGGCAGACCGGTTGGATATCACGGAAGAGTGCGTGCGCTTTCACAGCCACAATAAAGAGTTTCTGGCCATTTTAGAGCGCGATGAAGCCCCGGGACGCAAATTGAATTTCCTTCTGCAGGAGATGCACCGGGAGATCAATACCATCGGCAGCAAAGCGGTCAGCGCCGAAATCTCTCATCGAGTGGTGGAGATCAAAGAGGAAATAGAAAAACTGAGAGAACAGGTTCAGAATATTGAGTAAAGTAAAAGCGAACGGGTTGGTGGTGGTGCTTTCTGCGCCCTCTGGCGGCGGCAAGACTACGGTGATTCAACACCTTCTCAAACAAGGGGATCCGCGCTACCGCTATTCGATTTCCATGACCACGCGGCCTATGCGCCGAGGCGATGTGGAGGGTAAGGATTATTTTTTCGTCGATGAAGAACGCTTTCGCGCGGCGATTGCGTCCGGTGATCTGGTCGAATACGAACAGGTGCACGGTTATCTGTACGGCACGCCAAAACGCCTTCTGCAGCAATGGGTGCAGGAGGGTTATGTGGTGCTGCTCGATCTGGACGTCTTCGGCGCGAAGGCTCTGAAAAAGGTTTTTGCGGAAAAATGCCTGACCATTTTTTTAAAACCCCCTGATCTCGATACCCTGGTGAAACGCCTGCAACGGCGCAAAACCGAATCGCCGCTGCAGATTCAACGACGCCTGGAACGATTGCCGCTGGAGATGGCGGAGGCGGAGCGTTTTGATTACTGTGTAATTAACGAAAAGTTATCTCAGACCGTTGCCGAGGTAACACGGCTGATAAAAAAAACATGTGCTGAACAAGAATGAACGGAGGTTGGTTTTCCATGATTCAAACGTTGCCTTTAGAGTCGCTTGAACAAAACGCCGACAATGTCTATGAAGCGATCATCATGGTCTCTCGTCGCGCCCGTCAGATCAACGAACTGCAGAAGCAGGTGATGGACAAAGCGACGGAAGCCATGAACAACTCGGAGACCTTTGACGATGAGGGCGTCAACCACGAGGTGGTGGATCATCAATATCTCAAACTGCCCAAGCCCACTTCTATCGCTCTGCAGGAATTTTTGCAGTCCAAATTGACCTGTGAATACATTGACTAGCCCCCGCTGAGGCGTTGATGTTTGCGGGTAAAAATATTCTGGTGGGCGTCACCGGCGGCATCTCTGCGTATAAAACCTGCGACCTTGTGCGCGATCTGGTCAAGGCCTCGGCGCAGGTGCGGGTGATGATGACCGAATCGGCTGCGCGTTTTGTCTCAGCGCTGACGTTTGAGACCCTCAGCGGTCATCCGGTTCTGCTGGATCTGTTTCCACCCACCGGCGGCACTGCCGTCCATATCGAATGGGCGCGTTGGCCTCAGGCGATCTGCCTCTGTCCTGCCTCCGCCAACACGGTGGCAAAACTGGCCGCCGGCATCGCGGACAACGCCTTGCTCGCTACTCTGCTGGCGACCACGGCGCCGGTCCTTTTTTGCCCGGCCATGAACAAGGCCATGTACACTCATCCCGCGTATCAGGAAAATCAACAAAAGCTCATTGACCGCGGCTATCGGCTGGTGACCCCCGGACAGGGAGCCCTGGCCTGCGGCGAGGTGGGATGGGGGCGCCTGGCCGACAAGGCCGACATCATCGACGCCATCAAGATAACTCTCTTGGCCGGCCCTCTGTTGCAAGGACGCCGAGTTTTGATCACCGCTGGTCCGACCCGTGAGCCCTTGGACCCGGTTCGTTTTCTGAGCAATCGATCATCAGGTAAAATGGGCTACGCCTTGGCAGAGGCGGCTGCGCTGCAGGGCGCCCAGGTTACCTTGGTCTCCGGCCCTACCCAGCTTAGGCCTTTTTCCGCTGTAAACCTGATTCGGGTTACCACTGCACAAGAGATGGCGGAAGCGACGCTTGCCCGGCTGGCGGACCACGATGTTCTTATTGCCGCCGCCGCGGTCAGCGATTTTCGGCCTGAACGGGTTCAGGCGCAGAAAATCAAAAAAGCGGATCACGCATTGACGCTCCCGTTGGTGGTCAATCCGGATATCCTCGCCGCAGCGGCCGAGGTCAAAGGTTCACGCATCCATGTGGGCTTTTCGCTTGAAACCGATCAGGAAATCGAACGCTCGAGGAAAAAACTCCAGGCCAAAAAGCTCGATCTGGTGGTGATCAATAATCCCCAGCAACCGGGTGCAGGCTTTGACGTCGACACCAACCTCGTCACTCTGTTGGACGCTCAGGGCGAGGTGGAATCATGGCCGCTGCTAAGCAAACGGCAGGTGGCTGCTCAGATAATAGAAAAAATTGCACAACTCGGCAAATCATAGGCGAATGCGGCCATGAATTGGATCGATCAAGTCCGATTGTTTCTTCAGCAGGAGATCGAACTCTACGGCGATGAACCGGCCTTCGCAGCCAGACAACGTCGTTCGGTTCTCATCACCTCGGCTGCCTTTTTAGCGCCGGGCTCATTGGCCGCGAACACCCGGGAATCAGATCCGCCTATGTCGCTGACCGTGGAGCCGGCTCAATCCCTGGAGGAATTGAAACGAATCCTAATGGGATGCCGGCAATGCTCACTGGGAGCGTACGGAGCCACCATGGTGTTTGGCGCAGGCGATCCGCATGCGGACATCGTTCTGGTCGGCGATCAACCCTCTCCGCAGGACGGCCAGCTCGGCAAACTCTTCAGCGCGGAGCCGGGTGAACTGCTGGATCGTATTTTGAACGCCATTTCGCTCAAACGCGAAAACGTTTATCTGGCTGCTCTTCTCAAGTGCGCTGCGGCCGGAAATGCGGATTTGAAAGAGCAGGACGCAGAACTATGTTTGCCCTATCTTTTAAAACAACTGTCGCTGATTAGGCCTAAATTCATTCTCGCCATGGGACGCACTGCCGCCGGTTTTCTGCTGCGGAGCAAAGAACCTCTGTCCCGGTTGCGCGGCCGTCTGCATTCTTACGGTAACGCGCAGATGATCGTAACTTATTCTCCGGAGACCCTGCTGCGCTATCCCCATTTCAAACGGGAGACCTGGGCTGATGTCCAGCTGTTGCGCCGCGCCTATGATGACTATATCGCCCGTTCAACGGAAAAGAGCTGATGGCGGAAAATAACGACAACATTCTTCCCATGCCTCCGCAAGCGGTGGATGCCGAGATGGCGGCCATCGGCGCGCTGCTCATCGAGCCGCACGCAGGCAACGTGGTGTTTGAAGCGCTTGATGAATCCGCCTTTTACAAAGAGGCTCATCGCAAGATCTTTCTTGCCGCCCGACGCCTCTTCGAACGCAATGAGCCCATCGACATTTTGACGGTCTCCGAGGAATTGGCGCGGACAAGCGATCTGGAAAAGATCGGCGGCCATTATTATCTAACCGAGCTGGTGGAACGGACGCCCTCTGCGGCCAACATCGAACACTATTGCCGCATTATTCTCAACAAGTCGCTGCTGCGCCGGCTCATCGCGGTTTCCTCTGAGATCCAGCAGGAATGCTTTGCCGCCAACGAAGACGCTTATTCGGTGATCGATTCCGCTGAGCAAAAGATCTTTGCCCTGGCGGAAAAACGTTTGCGCAGGGATTTCACCCACATCAGCCCGATTCTGCACCAGACCTTTGAGACCATCGAATCGTTTCATGACAAGGTGGACGGGATCACCGGTGTGACCACCGGATTTATCGAGTTGGACAAGATTTTGTCCGGCCTGCAGAAATCCGAACTGATCATTTTGGCAGCTCGACCTTCTGTGGGCAAAACCGCCCTGGCCCTGAACATGGCCTATCATGCGGCGAAAAAGGGCGTGCCGGTGGGCATTTTCAGCCTTGAAATGGCGTCGCATCAAATCGCCATGCGCCTGCTGAGCACTGAGGCGCGGTTGGATTCTCAGATCATTCGCACGGGACGGTTAAACTCGGGACAGTGGGAGCTCCTTGCCAAAGCGGCCGGCTACCTCGCCCAGACGCCCATTTTCATCGATGATTCGCCTGCCATGAATATTATGGAGATACGTACCAAGGCGCGAAGGCTAAAAGTCGAGCACAACATCGGTCTGCTCGTCGTCGATTACCTGCAGCTGGTGCACGGCGTGGGACGCATCGAGAGCCGACAGATCGAAATCGCCTCCATCTCACAATCTCTGAAAGCGCTGGCCAAGGAACTCAACATCCCCGTCCTGTCTTTGTCGCAGCTCTCGCGAGCGGTCGAAAGCCGCACCACCGGCAGCCGTCCGGTATTGAGCGACCTGCGCGAGTCCGGCGCTATTGAGCAGGACGCTGACGTGGTCATTTTTATCCATCGACCCGGCGCTCAAGGACAACCGGTGGAGCCCGGCAAGGAGAACCTCGCCGAGATCATCGTGGCCAAACATCGCAACGGCCCGACCGACACTATTGAATTGGTGTTCCTCGGCGAATATGTCATGTTCGCCAATAAAGAAGCGACGCGTAAAGAAATCACGTCCATGTCCATGGACGCGTTTTAACCTAACATCCCGGCAAAGGGGCCCTGCAGCCGTATGCGTTGCACCCCTCCTCGTTGACGTTCCGCCGAACTCGAACGGCCATACGCTATGGATAAGAAATCCGAACAGCTTTTCGAAGGGCTGATGCACCGCATCTCGCGGTATAATCAGAACATGGACGTTAAATTGCTGCGCAAGGCGTTCGAGTTCAGCTACAACGCCCATCGGAATCAGCTGCGCAAATCCGGCAAGCCCTATTTCGATCATCCGCTGGAAGTGGCCAAAATACTCATCGGCCTGCGTATGGATTATGAGACCATCGCGGGCGGTGTGCTTCACGATGTCGCCGAAGATACAGATATTTCCATCGAACAGGTGCAAAAGGAGTTCGGCAACAATATCGCCCAACTGGTGGACGGGGTCACCAAGATCTCTGAGATCAAACTGATGGAATTTGAAGAGCGGCAGGCGGAAAATTTTCGCAAGATGCTGCTCTCCATGGTACGCGATATTCGAGTGATCCTGATCAAATTCGCCGACCGTTTGCACAACATGCGCACTTTGGAATTCCTGCCGGAGAAAAAACGGCGGCGCATTGCGCTGGAAACTCGTGAGGTTTATGCGCCGCTGGCGCACCGGCTTGGGCTGGCTAAGATCAAATGGGAGCTGGAGGATCTGGCGCTCAAGTACCTGGAGCCTGAGGCCTATGCAGAAATTAATCAGCGCATCGCCGATACCCGCGCCAGCCGGGAAAACTATATTCTCGAGGTCACCAAGCCTGTGCGCGAAGCGCTGGTCAAAGCGCAGATTCAGGCGCGGTTTGAGGGACGGCCAAAGCATTTCTACAGCATTTACAACAAGATCAACAAACGAAACATCCCTTTCGAAGAGATCTATGATCTGCTCGCCGTACGCGTTATCGTGGATAAAATCGAAGAATGCTATCACACCCTCGGCCTGATCCACGCACTTTACACTCCCATCCATGAACGATTCAAAGATTATATCGCCATGCCCAAGTCCAACGGCTACCAGTCCCTGCACACTACGGTGATTGGTCCCGGCGGTAAACGGGTCGAGATTCAAATCCGTACAGAACAGATGCATCGTACCGCTGAGGAAGGCATCGCCGCACACTGGCGCTACAAAGAAGGACGGCTGCGCGAGGACGATCTTGATAAACACTCGGTTTGGCTGCGGCAACTGCTTGAATATGAGGACAATGAATCGGATTCTCCTAATTTTATGGAGCATCTGAAAATCAGTCTGTTCCAGGACGAGGTTTTTGTCTTTACCCCAAAAGGAGATCTTCACCGACTCCCGTCTCACTCGACGCCGGTGGATTTTGCTTTTTCCGTGCACACCAGCATCGGCATCCATTGTCTGGCGGCGAAAATCAACGGCCGCATTGTCCCGCTCAGCCATGAACTCCACAGCGGCGATACCGTGGAAATACTGACCTCCGCCAATCAGGAGCCTAACAACGATTGGCTTCGCTTTGTCGTTTCCAGCCGCGCCCGCTCCCGCATTAAAAAATATCTGCGCGACAAGGAGGATCAGAACAGCTCATCGCTGGGTGAGGAGATGCTCACGCGAGCCCTGCAGAAATTTTCCATCAAGATCAAAGACATTGATTTACAAGAGTTGGCCGTCAAGTTCAACCAAAAGGACAGTCAATCGCTTTTTGTCGCCCTGGGTCGCGGTGATCTGAAATTAGAGTCTCTGTTGCGCAAGATCCTGCCTGAGGACAAGCCGCAATTGCAAGATCCCAGTTTTATCACCCGCTTTATCGAAAAAGCGAGAAAATCAACCAAAGGCGTCCGCGTTGCCGGCATGGATAACATCATGATCACTTTCGGCAAATGCTGCAGCCCGGTTCCCGGCGAACCCATTACCGGCATCGTATCCCGCGGCCGCGGCATTGTCATCCACACTAATGACTGTAAAAACTTGCTCAAGCTGATGCAAGATCCTGACCGCATCATCGACGTCACCTGGGATGTGGAGAAAGGCTCCCGTTTTCTCGCCGGCATCTATATTCTCGGCGAACGGCGCAATAAATTCATCGCCGATGTCACAGAGGCCGCAGCCGCTCTGGACTGCAACATTGTCGGCGTCAGCATGAATTCAGAAGTGTCGTTGATGAATTGTGTGTTGTCCGTCGAGGTCTATGACCTTGATCACTTGAATCGCGTCATGGCTAAACTACGTAAAATGAATGGAGTGATTTCTGTCAGCCGTTTAAACGAATAAGTGATTGATTTTAAAATTTTATAAAAATGAAAATTTTTGTTGTGTTTTAGAATTATTTGTTGTATTTATTATTATAAATATTGATGTTATGAAAATGTTTTAAAATTGTTAAAAAACAATATATTAACTATTCGGAAGGAGCCTGACATGAACAGCGAAATCCTCGAAAATTCTAAATCCACGGTCACCAAAAAGGATGTTGCCAAGCGCACAGCGAAAATAGTCGGAGAGAAAATCTATTTGACTGAAAAGGTGGTGGATGGCGTTTTCCAGGCATTGCGGGAATTCATGTCTGAAGCGGATCCGGAAGTCCGTATTGAAATACGTGATTTTGGTGTATTTGAAGTTAAAAAGACCAAGCCAAAACCCAAAGCGCGTAATCCGAAAACCGGCGAAATCATCTATGTGCCTGCCCGACGTAAAACCCATTTCAAAGCCGGTAAGCTGTTGAAAGAAGTGCTCAAGCAACCTATCGAACCACAGAATCAGTAAACATGAATGAAACACCAGTCCCAGGGCAGGGGGACGGCGCAAATGATGTTCCATTGCAGCAGTTGCCTCTGGGGCGCATTATGGGTATTGATTACGGCTCGCGGCGAATCGGCGTCGGTCTCTCAGATCCCACACAGACCATCGCCTCTCCGTTAACGACCCTGGTTTTCCACAATGATGGGGAGCTGTTGAATCAGCTTCGTCGTCTGGTTGCCGAGCATGAGGTGGTCGCGGTGGTGGTGGGTTGGCCTGTCAACATGAACGGAGCTGCGGGCGAAAAAGCGAATGCCGTGGAAAAATTCGTACAGCAAATCCGTCCATTCCTGAATCTCCCCATCTATCTCTGGGATGAACGATGGACCACAGTGAGCGCTCACCGTGTTCTGATGGAGCAGGGGCTTGCACCGTCCAGGAATCGAGACCGGGTCGATGCCATTGCCGGTGCGTTCATCCTTGAAGCTTTTTTACAGCGGCTGCAATTGTTGCGCACCCGCAAATGATCAATAAGTGAAACGGCGCAATGAAGAAAAAGCTGCTGTTAGCGTTTTCAACCGCCATTCTGTTGTCTCTGGCCTACGCGCCGCTGCGAACCGGCTTTTTGGCCTACGGCGGATTGATTCCTTTTTTTTATTTACTGGAATCGTCCGAAGGCCGAAGCGAGACCATACGCTGGAGCTATTTTACCGGTTTCTGTTATGCCCTTGGCACGCTCTACTGGATAGGCTGGGTCACCTTTCCGGGCATGATCGGAACGCTTCTGGTTTGGCCGCTCTATATAGTGCTGTATGCACTCCTCCATGTCCGCTTGCGGCGTATTTTTTCCTCTGCCGCCTGGCTATTCATTCCTTTTGTCTGGGTTGCCATAGAATACCTGCAATCGTTGAGCGAATTGGCCTTTCCGTGGAATTACCTCGGCTACACCCAATCCTATTTCCTGCCGCTCATCCAGTATGTGGAATACACTTCGATCCTTGGGGTCAGCTTTTGGATTCTGCTCATCAACGGTCTCGGATTTCTGGCGCTCAGCCATAAAGCGCGCCGACGGAGATGCCTGTTGACGTTGCTCCTGCTTTTTATCTTACCCCTGGCGCATGGTCTGTGGACTTTGCACTATGAACCGGCCGGAGAGCAGGTCACCGCATCTCTACTGCAGGGCAATATGGATCCGTTTGAGAAATGGGCGGACGATGAAGAAAAAAATATGCTTCTGTATGAAGGGCTGATGGAGAAAGCACGACAGGATCAGCCGGAGATTTATATCTGGCCGGAGACCGCCACGCCCTTTTATCTGCAGTACGAGCCGGTTTATCTCGAGCGGATGTATCGATTGGTCGATTCCAGCCATGCTCCGATCCTGACCGGATCTGTGGATGTGGAACACCATACCGACGGCAGTTACAAATATTTCAACGCCGCGCTTTTTTTCACCGGCCGGGACAGTCTTATTCAGCGCTATGCCAAGATCAAGCTGGTCCCCTTCTCTGAAAGAGTGCCCTACCGTGATTATTTCCCGTTTAAGCATATCAGAGCGCTTCTCTATGATCTGATCTGGGGGATCGGCGATTACGCTCCCGGCGAAGAGTACACGCTGTTCTACTTTGCCAGGCCTGCCGGCGTTTGCCGATTTGCCGTGCCGATCTGCTACGAATCCGCTTTTCCAGACGTCGTCCGCACTTTTTGCCGCAAGGGCGCCGATTTTCTCGTGATTATCACCAACGATGCCTGGTTCGGCAGAACCTCCGGGCCTTATCAACATGCGCGCATTGCGGTTTTTCGCGCCATCGAAAATCGGATCGGCATCGCCCGATGCGCCAACACCGGGATCAGCTGCTTTATCGACCCTTGCGGCAGGGTCACCAGAACCACTGTCCTTGATCAGCAGGCCGTTCTGACAGGCGGCGTGGTTCTGCGCCATCGAACCACCTGGTACACGCACTACGGCGATCTGTTCGCCTGGCTCTGTGTGCTTGTCACCGCCATAATCCTGATTATTTCTGCTATCAGTAAAAAAAACAATAAAAAGGGAACTTGTGCGACGGATGATCGTTTTTAAACTTGAAGTGTATGCCTTTTTCTTCGTATTTTATGCAGCATCGGCAGCAGAGAACTCGGCGCCGACCAACCTGCAGATCATTGAATCTCAGGTGGCTGAACTGATTGTACAGACCGCCTCAGCGGTGGTTGTTGACAGCGGCTGTGCATTGATCGTTGACGCTGCAGCTCCTGCACATCCTTTAAACGCCCTGGTGAAAAAACAGGTGTACCTGTGGGCCAAGACTGCCGGATTTGCAGCGGTTTACGAAGGAGTGCCGCTGTCGGCCGATTCGTTGAATAATTTCACCTTGACTTTTATGCCGATCCGGGCGCAAGTCCGTTACCAAAGGTCTGCTGAAGATCGCGCGGTTTTACAGCGCCTGATCGCCACTGAGCTGCTGATCACGATCCTGCGCCCCTCTCGCAAAGTCATCCTGTCTGAGAGCAAACGAGCGTTCTTTCAAGACCTGATCGCGGCGCAAAACGTCGCGCAGTTGGAAACGCCGGAGCTCTCTTTCACCCAAGGGGAAAAGCCCAAACAGGCTGGCGCGTTGTCCTGGTTGGAGCCGTTGCTGGTGGCAGTCGTCACCGGCGGCATTGTCTACAGCTTTTACTCATTCAGAAGCAAATGAGAACAGGGATTTTATGAGAAAGTGGTTTCTTGTTTTTGCATGTACGGCGATCCTGCCGGCTCTGCTCCTGGTTCAGTCCTGCAGCTCGAAAAAGATCAGAGCAAATCTTTCGATGACCGAACGTATGCAGCTGGCGGACGAATATTTTGCTAAAAAAAGATATCTCGATGCCCGTGATCAATATCGTATTTTGACGTTGAGCTACAGTGGAAGCCGGCTGGCGGATAAAGCTCAGTTCTATCTTGCCGAATGCCATTTTTTTACCAAGGAGTACATCCTCTCAGCCAGCGAATATGAGCGTTTGATCAAGATGTATCCTAATTCCGAATACGTGGATGACGCCAAATATAAGCTGGGCTATTCTTATTACAAATTGTCCCCCAAATATTCTCTGGATCAAGAGTACACCCTCAAAGCCATTCGCGAATTTCAGGAATTTCTTGAAGAATATCGCACCAGCGATCTAGCCCCGGTGGTGGAAAAGCAACTTGCCGAGTGCCGCAACAAGTTGGCGCAAAAGCAGTACAGCTCCGCCGAGATCTATTACAAGATGAAATACTGGGACGCCGCGATCATCTATTTTAACCTGGTGTTGGACCAGTATTTCGATTCCCAGTATGCCCCCAAGGCCCAGTTTTATCTGGCTGAGTGCTATCGCAACCTGCGAAAGTATGAGGAAGCGGCTGTTGAATACGACCGGTTTGTCGAAAAATTTCCCAAACATGAATGGACCGGCAAGGCCAAGGAGCAATCGAAAAACGTCAAGGCCCTACGATCCCGCGCCACGCCTGTTGCAGAAAACCCGGCTGAAGACCGCTAGCAGCGGATGAACGAAGAACAGTCGACATTTCCTTTCACCAGCGGCGCAAAAGGTTCGCGCTTCGGCCTTTTTGGCGGCTCGTTTGATCCCATTCATTTGGCTCATCTCCTTTTGGCTGAAACGGTACGAAACGCATTAAATCTCGACCGCATTGTGTTCATGCCTGCATCCGTAGCGCCGCACAAGCAGACCCGGACCGCCACGGATGGATGGCACCGACTGCAAATGATCCGGCTGGCTATCCAGGATAACCCCCATTTCGTCGTCAGCGACTATGAATTGTGCAAACCCGATCTCTCTTACACGGTCGACACGCTGGAGTATCTGCACCAGAACGGCCGGTTTGACCGCAAGCAAATGTATCTGATCATCGGCGCCGACAATCTGCAGGGATTTCATACCTGGAAAAATCCTCGGCGTATTGTCGCGCTTGCACAGGTGGTGGTGGTGAACCGGCCCCAGTACGAGGGCATGGAACCCCCTGCCGCGCGCTATGGGCCGTTTCTTTCGGTCACCATGCCGATGATGGCCCTCTCCGCCTCTGAAATCCGCAGGCGCGTGGCAGACGGTCAGAGCATCCGCTATTGGACGCCCGGGGCAGTGGAAAAGTATATCATGGATCACCGGCTCTACAGGGATTGATGCCGTGACGCACAGGCTGTCGATCGCTCAGATTTGTTCCTCACGTTCCTGGGGCGGCATGGAAATGCATGTTCTCTTCTTGTCTGAGCAGCTTCGGCAAGCCGGTTTGAATGCCACGGTCTGGTGCGCACCGGACAGCGAGCTCTCTCGCCATGCCGCGCGCAGCGACCTGGCTGTTTTTAATTTCGAGCCTAGGGGTTATTTCAATCCATACGTATTGTACAAATCCTGCCGGCAACTGAGAAAAAAACCGCCTGATCTGCTTCATGTGCATTTCGGCAAAGATCTTTGGACGCTGGTGCCGGCTCTGCATGGGGGCTGCCGAATTCCCATTGTTTTCACCAAACACATCGGCACGCAAAAGTCGAAACGCGATCCTCTGCACCGCTACCTGTACCGGCATGTCTGCCGCTTGATCGCCGTCTCGCAGGTGATCGGCAAAAATTTACTGGATACTCATCCGGTCCAAGCAGGACAGATCGAGATCATTCATCACGGCGTCGATGTCGCGCATTTTCAGGATCCTGGAACCTGGCGCGATTCCATACGCCGGGAGTGGGGGATCCATGACGATCATTTTTTGATCGGCACCATCGGCCGGCTGCAGGACGGCAAGGGTCACCTGGAATTCCTCGATATGGCTGCGGAGATCGGGCGACGCTTTCCCTTCACCCGTTTTGTGATCGTGGGGGAGCCCACCCGCGGCGAAGAGTACCGCGCCCAGTCTATTTACGATAAAATTAAATCATTGCATTTGCAGGATAAAGTCCTTTTGCCTGGCTTTCGTGCCGATATTCCGGCGGTGCTAGCCGCCCTCGATTTGTTTGCTTTTCCATCCCGCGCCGAAGCTTTTGGGCTGGTTCTCATCGAAGCCATGGCTGCCGGCAAACCGGTGATCTCTACGCGCTGTGATGGCGTGCTGGACATCGTCCGCCATGAGGAGAACGGTCTGCTTTTCGATGCAAACAGGGTGGAAGCTTTCATTCAGTCTGTGCAACGAATGTTGGAGCAGCCCAGCCTGCGTGAGCGACTGGCGCGGCAGGCGTTGCAGACCGTTGTGGAGCGTTTCAGCCGTGAAAGATTTCTCTCGCGGATCATAGATCTTTACGACAAATGTCTGGCACAGGGTTAATTTCTGTTTCCTGGCATGTTTTTTTTGAGTATATTAATGTCGAGGGGCCGCATGGCTGTTGGTCCACCCTTACGATGAGCCGTTTTACTTTACGAGAGGGATGAACATTATGGCCGAAGAGCGTATTATCCGGTTGCTGAAAAAAGTTCCCCTTTTTGCTAAATTGAACGATGCCGACGTTTCTCAGATCGCGGACCAGTGCCTCCGCCGTGAATGCCAGCGGGATCAGGTCCTGCTGGTCGAGGAAGAGGTCGGCCAAACACTATTTATTTTGCTCAAGGGGATGGTCAAAGTAACTCGCACGAGCGACGAAGGCCGGGAAGTCATCATCACCATTCTGAAATCCGGTGAATTTTTCGGCGAACTTTCATTGATCGACGGCAAGGGGCGTTCCGCTACGGTGGTGGCCATGGAGGAATCCGAGTTTTTAACTCTACGCCGCGGTGAATTTCTCTCCATGCTGGAACGATACCCGGTTATCGCGGTGGAAATGATGCGGGTGATGGCCGACCGCATCCGGCGCGCCGACGCGCAGATCGAAAATCTTACCTTACAGGACGCCTTTGGCCGCGTGGGTTCCACGCTGATCCACGTTGCAGAGCAGACCGGCTATCTGCGCGGACCCAGCATGATCATTCCAAAAATTCCAGTACAACAGGATTTGGCTAATATGGCAGGCACTGCTCGTGAAACGATCTCCCGCGTGATGGCTGAGTACGAGGACAAAGGCCTGATCGAACGGGAAGGCCACCGGGTGGTCATCCTGGACTTTGAAAAATTCAAAAAAGAGATCCTCGGCTGATGCCGCGCAGACTTGACACGGCAGCCGCCTGTCATTCCCAGACCGCCTGAATGTCGATGCAACGGTCTTACACCGGCGCGACGCTGAGAACGAGCTGCAGATTTACGCAAAGCCGCTATTTGAAAAACCAGCTATGAACGAACGTGTTCGCCGATTGCGCGAAAATAGTCTAAACGCTGTGCCCTTTCTGTCGCCCGAAAGGGCGATTTTGGTCACCGACGCGTATGCTCAAGCGGGCGACGCATCCGCTCCCATGCTACGCGCGCAGGTCTTTCGCTATCTGATGGAGAACAAGGCTGTCTGCATTCAGGACGACGAATGGATCGTCGGTGAAAGAGGTCCTGCGCCGAAAGCGACGTATACCTATCCAGAACTGACCTGCCATTCTCTCGAGGATCTGGAAGTGCTGCATCACCGGGAAAAAACACCCTTCCAGGTCAGCGACGCCATGCGCGATGCATATCGCGAGCGCATCATCCCCTTCTGGCGCGGACGCACCATGCGGGAAAAGATTTTTTCGCGAATGACGCCGGCTTGGCATAGCTGCTATCGATCCGGCATCTTTACCGAGTTTATGGAGCAACGCGCCCCGGGTCATACGGTGTTGGACGACAAAATTTACTGTTCGGGAATGCTGGATTTCATCAAGCGAATCGATCGCGCGCTGCAGGAATTGGATTATCTGCACGATCCGGCTGCCTGGCAGCGGTCTGAAGAACTGCAGGCCATGCGGATCTGCGCGCAGGCCATCATCACCTTGGCCAACCGCTATGCCCAAGAGGCGGAACGCCTGGCGCAGCAAGAGCGATCGATCCAACGTCGACGGGAGCTGAAGCGCATCGCCGAGGTCTGTCGAAGGGTGCCTGCACGGCCGCCGCGGTCGTTTCATGAAGCGCTGCAATCCTATTGGTTTGTCCATCTCGGCGTCATTACAGAGCTCAATCCCTGGGATTCCTTTAATCCCGGCCGGCTGGACCAGCATCTTTATCCTTTTTATCAGTCGGATCGAGCGGCGGGTGCGCTGGATCGACAGGCGGCGCAGGAACTGCTGCAATGCTTTTGGATCAAGTTCAACAACCAGCCCGCGCCTCCCAAGGTCGGCGTCACTGCGGCTGAAAGTGCGACCTATACTGATTTCGCCAATATCAACAGCGGCGGACTTCGGGCCGATGGTTCGGACGGCGTCAATGAGGTCACCTATCTGATCCTGGACGTGATCGATGAAATGCGACTGCTGCAGCCCAGTTCAAATATTCAGCTCAGCCATAAAAACCCGAATGCTTTTCTGCGCCGCGCCCTGGAGATCGTAGCCAAAGGATGGGGACAGCCCTCGTTGTTCAACGCCGATGTTGTGGTGGAAGAGCTGTTGCGCCAGGGCAAGAGCCTGGTCGACGCGCGTACCGGCGGCACCAGCGGCTGTGTGGAGACCGGCGCGTTCGGTAAAGAGAGCTATATTCTGACCGGCTATTTCAACCTGCCGAAAATTTTCGAGATCACCCTGAACAACGGCACGGACCCGCGGACCGGCGAAACTATCGGTTTGCGGCTTGATCTGGATAAAAGCCAGGTCTCCTTTGAGGATCTGGTCAACGCCTACCGGGCTCAAGTCAACCATTTTGTCGATATCAAAGTGACCGGCAATCAGGTCATCGAGCGATTGTACGCCGCCTTTATGCCGGCGCCCTTTCTCTCGATCCTCATCGACGACTGCATCCTGACTGGGAAAGATTATCATGACGGTGGAGCACGCTACAACAGCAGTTACATTCAGGGCGTCGGTCTGGGAACCATTACGGATTGCCTGTCCGCGATCAAGTATCATGTGTTTGAAACCAAACGCATCACCCTGGCCGAGCTGCTCACCGCTCTGCAAAACGATTTTGTCGGCGACGAAGAGATGCGACAGCTGCTGGTCAACCGAACTCCCCGCTACGGCAACGACGACGATTTCGCCGACGCGTTGATGAGACAGGTGTTCGAGCTCTTCTATGATGCGGTGGAGGGCCGCAAGAACACCAAGGGAGGCGAATATCACATCGATCTACTGCCGACCACCTGTCATGTCTATTTCGGTTCACTCACCGGCGCCACCGCAGATGGCCGTAAAGCCGGAAAACCCCTTTCCGAGGGCATTTCACCGGTTCAGGGCGCTGATCGAAAAGGGCCTACAGCGGTGTTGAAATCAGCAGCCAAAATGGATCATGTGCGCACCGGCGGCACTCTGCTCAACCTCAAATTCACTCCCAGTCTGCTGCAGGATGAAAAGGGGATGAACAGTCTTGGTCATCTGGTGCGCTCCTACTTTACCCTCGGCGGGCATCATGTGCAATTCAATGTGGTCAGCGCACAGGGGTTGAGGGACGCGCAGCGACATCCGGAACAGCATCGCGATCTGATCGTGCGCGTGGCCGGCTATTCCGACTATTTTTGCGATCTTTCCGCCTCTTTGCAAAATGAGATCATCGAGCGGACCGAACATGGAAGCCTCTGAGATGGTCATGTGCCGCCTGCCATTGATTCTGGAACAGGGACCCGTAAGCAGGGGATCTGGAACCCTATGACCGATGAGGCCGGACAACGCATCGACAAATGGCTCAAAGTGGCGCGCCTGTTTAAAACGAGGACCCAGGCGGCTGAGGCCTGCGAAAGCCGCAGGATCAAAGTGAACGGAGACATCGCCAAACCTTGCAAACACATCAAACCCGGGGACGTGCTCACCCTGCGCCGCTCCGACGGTCGCTATGTAGACATCACCGTGCTGGGACTGTCGGAAAAAAACCTGTCCAAGGAGATGGCGAGGAAGCTGCTGAAAATTGAAACGCCGGAAATCGACGAGCAGACCAAAGAATGGATGGCGTTGTTTGATCAGGCGATGAAAGCGGCCCGCGTGACGCAAAAAGGCCGGCCAACCAAGAAACAACGGCGCGATCTGGAAAAATTCAGGGACTCTTGGCGCTAAGCCGGCGGAATGGAACGGTTGCTTGAAGAAGCTGCCGACGGATTTTTTCACTTGACAATGAATCGTAATCTATCTATTTTAATCAGCCAGCCGCATCAAGGCAGGCTGCCAAAATTGCCGCCTCAAGTCGAAACAAACAGAAATCGTATGCGAATTTGGTATCTATTGACCTTTGCAGTGGAGATGGGCCTGCAGTTGTTTAGGGACGGGCAGGCCACTGATGAATGGATCGATTTTTTTACCACCAGCCCTATTTCCTTTTACCGGAATAGGGCTTTTTTGTTTTTATCCAAAAGGGCCTACACTTAAAAACGGGAGAGATCTATGGAACATGGCGGTGTGTTCGAAATGGCGTTGGAGCAGCTCGGCTCCACCGCTAAATTGCTCAAGATGGATCCAAATACCCTGCGTGTTTTAGGCTGCACCGAAAGGGAGTTGACCGTCCATCTTCCGGTTGTGATGGATGACGGTCATATCGAGGTTTTTGAGGGACACCGGGTTCAGCATTCGAGTGCGCGCGGTCCCTGCAAAGGCGGGATTCGCTATCATCAGGATGTCACATTGGACGAGGTGAAAGCCCTGTCCATGTGGATGACGTGGAAATGCGCGGTGGTCAACATACCCTATGGCGGCGCCAAAGGCGGCATCAAGGTGGATCCCAGTAAACTTTCCTTCGAGGAGGTGCGTCGTCTTACCCGCCGTTATACAGTGGCCATAATGCCGATCATCGGTCCGCATCGTGATATCCCGGCCCCTGATGTGAACACCAATGCCGAGACCATGGGCTGGATCATGGATACCGTCAGCATGTACCAGGGAAGCACGGTGTTGGACATCGTGACCGGCAAATCCATCGAGTTAGGCGGCTCTCTGGGTCGGCGCGAGGCCACAGGCCGTGGCGTTATGTTTGTAACTTTGGAGCTGCTCAACCGGATGAACCTGACGCCGGCAAAGACTCGGATCGCTGTCCAGGGATTCGGCAATGTCGGCTCTGTGAGCGCTGATCTGTTGAAAAAAGCGGGCTGTAATATTCAGGCGATCAGCGACATCAGCGGCGCCTATTACTGCGAAAAGGGTCTGCCGATCAGCGATATGATCGCTTACTGCAGCACCGGCCGCGGCAAAACGTTGGAGGGCTTTTCCGCCCCTGGCGTAAGCAAAATCGATCCCAAGGAATTGTTCGAACTGGATGTGGATATTCTCGTTCCTGCGGCCCTGGAAAAACAGATCAATGTCGAGAATGCCGAAAAAATCAAGGCCAAGGCCGTCGTCGAGGGCGCCAACGGTCCGACCACGCCAGAAGCAGAGCGGCTGTTGATCAAGAAAGGCAAATATGTTGTTCCGGACATCCTGGCCAATGCCGGCGGCGTTGTGGTCTCTTATTTTGAATGGGTACAGAGCATCCAATCCTTTTTCTGGGATGAAGACGGCGTAAACGCCAATCTCAAAAAAGTGATCGTCAGCAGTTTTGATGCTGTTTGGGATACCGCCCAACGCGAGAAACAGGATCTGCGCCATGCAGCGATGATGATTGCCGTATCGCGCGTAGCCAAAGCGCTTGAGATCCGCGGCATCTTTCCGTGATTCGCAAGAACAGCTGGCAAAGCCCTGGGACTTGTTCTAGGGCTTTTTTTTCGAATACGCTCTTGAACTCTGGACAGGGCGTTATTTTTCCCTTGATCTTGTAGAATAATGAGAATATATTTAACAGGATATAAGTAAAATTCAGCTAATGCTTCGCAGTGGGCCATCAGCACGCCGGCGGGGGGGCTTTGCCGGCGCGACCGAATTGCGTTTAACCATTTTTTCGCTCAGGAGAGCAGAATCATGCGGGCTTTACGCTTTTTTGCCATAGGCTGGGGGATCGCGGTCTTGAATCAGCCTATCGCAGCCCAGAACTCTCCGCCTGGCCCTTTTCACGCCAAGATCTATCCGGATTCATCCGGATTCTTTATTTATGTAATGAAGGTGCAGTTGGATTTTCGTTTCGCCGGCATCGGCGTCTATGCTGCAGAGGACTATCCCAGCCTACGCAGCATTCCGTTGGAGAATGGCGAGCGCATTGCATTTGAAAACATCACCCGGATGATTTTGCGCCCGGTTCGAGTGTTCTGGAAAAAGTATGTAGATCCGGCGCAACGGCGTGCGACGGATGAGATCGATCAAGATGGATATCGCACATGGAGTTCCGTCGAGGTGGATGCCGCGGTCACCGTCTGGGACGGAACCGTGATCCGTTCCCGCATTCATCACCCGGACCCGGCTGACCTCTTTTTAACCGGAATGACCGATCTCGGCGACTTTGAACTGCAGATTGATCAGGAGAACGGCAAGAGCGTGCGCGTGGAATTTGAACCGGTCTTCATCATGCAATGCACCTCTGACCTTACCCACCTGTATCCGAACCGGCCATGGAACTATTGTCCCATTTGCGGTGCGCCTCTGCGCCGCATCAGCAAGCCGGAAAACCGGTAGAACGGCAGGGTCCCCATGGGCGCCATCAGAATGCCGGCTCTTGTCTGTCCCATTCTTGCGCTTACCTATCAGCAGCGCGAACAAGCGGACCAAGCGCTGGAACGGTTCAGAGAAAAAGCGGGAGAGGTGATCCTCAGCAGCGAGCCGTTTGCTTTTACCCACACCCAGTACTACGAGCCGGAGATGGGTTCGGCTCTCACCAAGATTTTTTATGCGTTTGCTGACCGGATCGACCCAACGGATCTGATTGGCCTCAAGCTGTACAGCAACCAGATCGAGGGACATCTGAGCCTTCACGGCCGTCGCCGAGTCAATCTTGACCCCGGCTATCTGGAAGCCGCCAAGCTGATATTGGCGACTACAAAGAATTTCAGCCATCGCATATACCTGGGTCAGGGCATCTATGGCGATGTTCAACTCTATTGGCGGGACGGTCGGTTTCACTGCAATCCCTGGACCTATCCTGATTATCAGGATGCGGCAACGCTCGCCTTTTTCACTCGGGTTCGTGAAAATTATTTAACCAATAATGGAGATACTCCTTGGCCGTCACCTATCAGTCATCTGGCGTAAATCTGGAAGCCGCTGAGCGATCCACCAAGGCCATTGCTCGGCTGGCGAAATCAACCTTTAATTCGCAGGTACTTCGCGAGATCGGGTTGTTCGCCGGTTTTTACAAATTGGATCTGCAAAAGTATACCAGTCCGATCCTGGTCTCCAGCATCGATGGCGTCGGCACCAAGCTCAAAATCGCGTTCGCGCTCAACCGGCATGACAGTGTTGGGCAATGTCTGGTTAATCATTGCGTTAACGACATCATGACCTGCGGAGCAGACCCGCTGTTCTTTCTCGACTATTATGCGGTTGCTGGATTGGATCCTGCGGCGGCTGAGCAGTTGATCGGCGGTATGGCCGTTGCCTGCCGGGAGAATGGCTGCGCGTTGATCGGGGGAGAGACCGCCGAAATGCCCGGCCTTTATTCCTCTGGAGAATATGACCTCGCCGGTTGCATCATCGGCGCCGTGAACAGCGATCATGTGATCGATGGTTCGCGGATCGAGAAGGACGATGTTCTACTGGGGCTGCCTTCGACCGGTCTGCACACCAACGGCTATTCCCTGGCACGCAAGGTGCTCCTGGACATGGCCCAAGTCTCACTCACCGAGTATGTGCCCGAACTGCAGACCAGCTGGGGTGATGCCCTGCTGGCTGTGCATCGAAGTTACAAGACTGCCATCGAATCGGTCCGTCGGCTGCCGGGTTTAACCGGCATCAGCCACATCACCGGCGGCGGACTGGTAGGCAACACCCAGCGTCTGCTGCGCCCCGGCCAGGCCCTGGAGGTGGACTGGCAGAGCTGGTCCTGGCCGCCGGTTTTCACTAAAATTCAGCAGTTGGGCGGTGTGGACACAGAAGAGATGCGCCGAGTCTTTAACCTAGGAATCGGCTTGGTTTTGTTGGCGCATGCTGCTGATGTGCGTACGATAACCAGCGCGTTAAAACAGATCGGCGAAACCGCGATTCCCATCGGCCGGGTGATAACGGCTTCCTGACAATGGATATTCCGCCACCCAACGATTAATGCCATGCCAAACAACATACCTATCACGGTCCTGGGAGCAGGCAGCTGGGGCATGACCCTCGCCAACCATTGCCAGCATCTTGGCCATCGGGTCACCCTGTGGGAATTTGATCCCCAGGCCGCGGAACAACTGGCTGCAGAGCGGCGCCGCCAAAATCTGCTCCCTCATCTGATTTTGCACGACCGCATCGTTATTACCAGCGACTTGGAACAATCATTGGCAAAGGCTCAAATCGTTCTCCTGGTCACGCCGTCCCATGTCACCCGATCTGTGCTGAGAGCCGCTGCACGCTGTCGTTTCACTGAAACGCCCGTCTGGGTGAGTTGCACCAAGGGATTGGAGCAGGAAACGTTGATGCGGATATCAGAGATCTATCAACAGGAGTTCTCGGCCAGGGATTTGAATTTTTTTGCCGTGTTGTCCGGCCCCAGTCATGCGGAAGAGGTCAGCCGAGGGATCCCCACGGCGGTGGTGATCGCTTCGCCGTTGGATACTCGCGCCGCATGGCTGCAAAAGGCCTTGTCCTGCGACTATTTGCGTTGCTACCGAAGCAACGATCTGCCCGGTGTCGAACTGGGAGGTTCATTGAAAAATGTTATCGCCATTGCAGCGGGAATCTGCGACGGCGCCGGCTTTGGCGACAACACCAAGGCCGCGTTGCAACCCCGCGGCCTGGCGGAAATCACCCGTTTGGGCGGCAAATTAGGCGCTGATCCGCTGACCTTCGCCGGCCTTTCAGGTATGGGAGATTTGATCGTAACCTGCATGAGCCGGCATAGCCGGAACCGGTACGTGGGGGAACAGATCGGCAAAGGCAAAAAGCTTGACCAGATTCTTGGCCAAATGAGCATGGTGGCAGAGGGTGTGCGCACCTGCCTATCGGCCGTCGCCCTCGCGGAAAAGCAGAATGTCGAAATGCCGATCTGCCGTGAAGTGTACGAGGTGTTGTACTGCGATAAGGATCCCAAATCCGCCCTGGCTTCGCTCATGCTGCGGGAATATAAATCCGAACTCTGGTCATGATTCGCCGCAGAGAACCAGAGGTTCAACGCAGGATGAAGGAATGCCTTTACAGGCACCGAGTGAATATCCTTTCACGCATTCGAAAGGAGGCTTTCCGTGTTTAAAAACATCATGATCGCCGTTGACGGATCTGCATACTCCGAATCCGTGATCAGCCACGCTGCGGTGCTGGCCAAGCTGTACCATAGCCGCATCTTTGTGTTTACCGTAGTCGATGTGCGAATTTTTGAATGGGCCTCTGCGGTCGGCGCTGATGGATTCGTAACCATTGTGCCCTCAGGCACTTTTCAGGAGGAATCGATCAAGCTGTTGGAGGAAAAGGCGGAAAAAATCCTGCAGAAATGCAGCCAATTGCTGGAAACAGAGCAGGTACCCTTCAAATTGGACAAAGCCGTAGGATCTCCGGCCGAGCTGATATTGGCCAAATCGCAAATCGCAGATCTGGTCATCATGGGCAAACGAGGTGAATTCGAGCGTTGGGATAATCACGATCTTGGCGTGACCGTTCAATCCGTGTGCCGGAATATCGTCAAACCGCTTATGGTCGTTAAAAAAGAGCCCCGGTCCATCCAGCGAATCCTGTTGGGGTACGACGGCAGCGAACACGCCAACCGTGCGCTGCAGCATGCCGCGCATTTAGCTGATAGATGCCAAGCCGCGCTTACCGTGGTCTGTGTCAGCGATGACCGGGAGGCCGGAACGCAATATGGTGAGGAGGCCAGAGAGTATCTGGAATCTTACGGCGGGCAAGTGCACACCGAAGTGATCGCCGGAGAGCCTTCCAAACAACTGGTTGCTTATGCACAATCGCAGAACTTCGATCTGATCGTCATCGGGGCGTTCGGCCGTTCTCGCATTCGCCAGGCCATATTGGGCAGCACCACAGAACATATTTTACGTTTTTCCACTTGTCCGGTCTTGTTAGTGAAATAAAAGGGAAAGGAAGCAGGATGGCGCCAAAGAGCTATATCGCACAGGTTGGCCGTTTTCTCGGTCAGGAGGTTACCCTGGAGGGGTGGGTTTACAATCACACCCATAAAGGAAAACTGCATTTTGTCATGCTGCGTGATGGAACCGGCATCATACAAGCAGTGATTTTTCGGGACACAGTAGGAGAGGCGGCCTTTGAGAAGAGCCTGCAGCTTACGCTGGAAAGCTCGGTGCGGATCAGCGGTATAGTGACTGAAGACAAACGCGCCAAAGGTGGATTTGAACTGCAAGCCCAAGCGATCGAGATCTTGCAGATCGCGCCAGAGTACCCCATTTCACCCAAAGAGCACGGAATCGATTTTTTAATGGAGAACCGCCACCTGTGGCTGCGCTCGTCGCTGCAGCATGCGATCATGAAAGTTAGGCATGAAATCATCAAGGCCTGTCGCGATTATTTCGATCAATTGGATTTCACTTTGATCGACGCCCCCATTTTCACGCCCGCTGCCTGCGAGGGCACCACCACATTGTTCGAGACCGATTATTTTGACTCTAAAGCGTATCTCACGCAAAGCGGACAGCTCTATATGGAAGCAGCTGCCATGGCGTTCGGCAAAGTGTACTGTTTTGGTCCCACCTTTCGAGCGGAAAAATCCAAAACCCGTCGTCATTTGACAGAATTCTGGATGATCGAGCCTGAGATGGCCTTTTGTGATCTGCAGCAGGATATGGCGGTGGCGGAAGGGCTGATTATGAAAATACTTGAACGTGTGCTGGAAAACCGCCGGGAAGAGCTGAAAAAACTCGAGCGCGACCTTGCCCCTCTTGAGGTCATCCGGACGCCTTTTCCGCGGATGCCATATGATGAAGCGGCGGCTATTTTGAAAAAAGAAAATCCGGATTTCATTGAGGGCGATGATTTCGGCGCACCGGATGAAACCATTTTATCGCAACAGCACTCCAGCCCGGTGATGATCAGCCATTATCCGGTGGGCGTCAAGGCGTTTTATATGAAAGCCGATCCACAGCAGCCTGACCGCGCTTTATGCGTGGACGTCTTGGCGCCGGAAGGGTATGGAGAAATCATCGGCGGCGGACAGCGCGAGGACGATCTCGAGGTCCTGTTGAACAAGATACGGGCGCATAAACTTCCAGAAGAGGCTTTTGCCTGGTACCTGGATCTGCGTCGCTTTGGATCAGTCCCGCACGCAGGATTCGGAATGGGCATCGAACGCACGGTGACCTGGATCTGCGGATTGAAACACATTCGTGAAACTATACCGTTTCCGCGCACCATGTCGCGCATTTATCCGTAATCATCAAGAAGGGATGTGAAGAAAGGGTTGAATATGAATTTGGCGGACAAGATCAGAAGCGTACCCGATTTTCCTAAAAAAGGAATTGTTTTCAAAGATATCACCACGCTGTTGCAGGATGGGCCGGCGCTGCAGCACGCTATTCAGCGAATGAAGATGCTCTTTGACCATGAATCCATCGATATGGTCGTTGGCATTGAATCGCGTGGTTTTATCTTTGGCGCCATTCTGGCCCATTCCTGGGGCGTCGGTTTTGTGCCAGTGCGTAAACCGGGCAAGCTGCCGGCACAGACTTTTCAGGAGACCTATGCTCTGGAGTATGGTTCCGACCGCCTGGAGATGCACGTGGACGCGCTCAAACCCGGGCAGCGGGCGCTGATCGTCGACGATCTGCTGGCCACCGGCGGTACAGTAGCGGCAACGGAAAGGCTGATCGCTCGGGCAGGAGCGCAGGTCTGCGGCGCCTGCTTTCTCATCGAATTGGATTTTTTAAACGGACGCAACAAACTAGGCTCCTACCGCATCGAATCCCTGGTGCATGTAAGCGAAGAATCCTAGGGGGGTCCTGTGTACCACATTCTCGCCATCAATCCCGGTTCCACCTCTACCAAGCTCAGCTACTTTGAAGATGAAGACGAACTGTTTGCGCAGAACCTGCATCACTCTGCCGATGAACTGGCGCCTTATGCACGAATCGTGGATCAGCTGCCGCTGCGGCTGCAAGCCATTGAAAATTTTTTAGCCATGAACCATCTCGCGCTGGAAAAGGTCGATGCTTTTGTCGGCAGAGGGGGGCTGCTAGCGCCGCTGCCTGGCGGCACTTATCTGGTCAACGATAAAATGGTCCAGGATTTATATGCCGGCGTTCAGGGGGAACATGCCTCTAACCTCGGTGGGATTATCGCTGCTGAACTGGCCGGCCGTTGGCAAAAACCGGCTTTTATTGTGGATCCGGTGGTGGTGGACGAACTGCAGCCGGTGGCAAGGCTGTCAGGCCATCCACAACTGGCCCGAGTAAGCATTTTTCATGCGCTTAATCAAAAAATGGTCGCCCGTCTGGCCGCGATCCAGATAGGCAAAGCGTATACCGATCTCAATCTCATTGTTGTGCACTTGGGCGGAGGCATCTCCGTGGCTGCGCATAAACTGGGCCGTGTCATCGATGTCAATAACGCACTGGACGGCGACGGACCCTTTTCTCCGGAGCGCAGCGGTTCTCTGCCGGTTGGAGCCTTGGTCAAGTTATGTTTTTCCGGAAAATATAATTACGATCAAATCAAAAAGATGATTGTCGGTCAAGGCGGCATGATCGCTTATCTCGGCAGCAACAACATGCTGGAGATCGTCCAGCGCAAGCAGGCGGGTGATGAATTGGCCGGCCTAGTGTACGAAGCTATGGCCTATCAGGTGGCCAAAGAGATCGGCGCCATGAGCGCGGTTTTATCCGGCAACGTGGATGCTGTGGTGATGACAGGGGGAATCGCCTATGATAAAGAGTTTACTGGGCTTATCGCAGAGCGTATCAGATTCATCGCTCCTGTCTATCTCATTCCTGGGGAGGAGGAGATGACTGCGTTGTGCCAAGGCGCACTTCGCGTCCTGCGCCAGGAGGAACCTGCCGCCATTTACGCCCCTTGAAGACCATACCTCTTTTAACCTCCAAGAAAAACAAAAAAATAGTTGACTTTACACATCAAAATGTGTAAATTAATGTTGGAGGGATTATGCCTACCAACCTGGCGATTGACGATGAGCTGATTAAAACAGCTCAAAAGCTCGGCAAGCACAAGACCAAAAAAGCCGCGGTCACCGAGGCGCTGCAGGAGTACATTCAGCGTCGCAGGCAGATTGAAATCACTGCCTTGTTCCATGAAATCGATGCAGATTTAGAACCTGACCGAAAAAAGGCGCGAAATCAGAAATGAAGGTCTGTGTTGACACCAGTGTTTGGACGCTGGCTCTCAAGAAGGGGGGCAATCGTAATTCTCCTTATGTAAGGGAGTTGCACGAACTGATTAAAGAAGTTCGCGTCCAAATGCTTGGCATCATCCGCATGGAGCTCCTTTCCACCATTCGCAACAAATCCCAGTACGAAATAGTCAAACAAACTTTGTCCGAATTTCCTGATCTGCCGTTAAAGACTGTGGATTATGAATTGGCCGCAGAACTGTTTCTGACTTGCAAAAGCCGCGGTCTGGAAGGCTCCACAGCGGATTTTTTGATCAGCGCCGCAGCTATTCGGAATAATATGCCGATTCTGACCTTGGATCCAGATTTTGCGCTTTATGCGGAGCATATTCCCATAAAACTTTTACAGCCCAGAGGGTAGCATTTTTGGACAGAGCGACCAATTTTGCAGAAATCGTAGCGCGAGTCAAGGGAAAGCCGCGAAAATCCATTGCCGTAGCCATGGCCGATGAGGATGATGTCCTGCGGGCGTTGGCTGATGCTTATAAACAGGGGATCGCGGATGCCATTCTAGTGGGCAATAAGGAAAAGATACTGGCCTGCGGCCGCGAGCATCGGATTAAGATCAGCCCATTTGATATTGTGCCTGCAGAGTCGGAGCAGCAATCTGTGGCCATTGCGATCAACCTGGTGCGTGAGCATTTAGCAGACACGCTGATGAAGGGAAGATGCAGTACAAACACACTGCTCAAGGGCGTTCTTGACAAAGAGCAGGGGCTCCGATCCGGCAAACTGTTGTCTCATCTGGGTGTTTTTGAAGTGCCGAACTATCATAAGCTGTTGCTCATGTCTGATGCCGCTTTGAACATTGCCCCTGATTTAAACGCAAAAGTGGCTATTTTGGAAAATGCGGTTCAGGCCGCCCATTTTTTAGGCGTGCACACCCCCAAGGTCGCAGTCATCGCTGCTGTGGAAAAGGTCAATCTAGAATCCATGCCTTGCACCATGGATGCGGCCATCATCGCTCAGATGGCTGCGCGCGGCCAGATCAAACGCTGCCTGGTCGATGGTCCCATGGCTCTGGATAATGCTGTAAGCGGCAAATCCTGCGAGGTGAAGGGCTTAAAAAGCCCGGTGGGAGGGGATGCGGACATTCTGCTCATGCCCGACATTGAAGCGGCCAATGTATTTTACAAGACCTTGGCTTATATCTCAGGCGCCAAAGCCGCCGGGCTCATCCTTGGCGCTAAAGTTCCGGTGATTTTGACCAGTCGGGCGGACAACGAGGAGATCAAATTTTTATCCATTGCCCTTGGAGCCTTGATGAGCGTGCGCCAGAAGTGAAGCGCAGGCTTATTCGGTTCGATCGCAATCGACTCACACATACGCCGCATCTCTTGCCCCTGCACCCTGGCCGCTCAGAATAGTTGTCCTAGCTGACGAAATGATTTCTTAATGAAGTCTATCTTATTTATAATGTTTACTAGAAGTTGCCGGCATCCATTTTTTTTGACTTATTTGGTAAATAATTTATTATTTAATAATGGAATCACAGAAAAATAGGCGGGCTTGAAATGAAAAAAGGTAATAAAAGAAGACTGCTGAGTTTACGGCCAATCTTTTTTCTTTTATTTTTGACCCTCAGCGTTTTCGCGCAATCGCCGAATGATCATTGGGAGGACGGTACCCCGCTTTTCACCAAGACCATACCCGGATCGGGCGTGTTGATCAAGGATATCATCACCCTGAATCCTCAGTATGACGTCTCGGGAGCGGATGAAACGCTCAACCACATCCTCTCTGGTCTAGAGTGGAGCTGGCCATCGTCTGTATCCGTGGTTTCGGCTGAAGACATCGACAGCCGACAGGTCGGCGATCAGGTGATGTACTTGGTCACCGACGGGTTGGGCCGGCGCGTGCTGGAGATCAATGCGCGCACCAGCAGCGAGACTTTTACCTTTCCACCCAAGCAGAGCGCTTCGGATCCCACGGACCCCAAATATCTCAACAAGCCGGTGGATGCGTTCATTTTCACTGAGAACACTCTGTTCAAAGTGGTGATCACGGACCAGGACCGGAACCGCGTGATCAAGGTCAACAAAGAGACCAGTGCCATCGAATGGCAATACGGTGATCCCAATTATCGTGAGGGCAACGGTTATAATCAGCTCAAACAGCCTGAAGACGCGGAACGGATCCCCAACAGCAAAGAGTATATCATCGCGGACAAGGGCAACAACCGTGTTATCATTGTCGATGAGGACACCAACAATATCCTCTGGCAGCTAGGCGCCGAGGAGCTTAATACGCCGGTGGACATTCAATATGTGGCGAGCGGAAAAATCTTGATCACCGATCGCGGCAATCATCGCGTTATCCTGGTTGACCGGGCATCGAAAAATATTATCTGGCAATTCGGCCAGAAAGGCGTCGCCGACAGCCTGTCCGGCGGTCTTAAACTGCCTTACGACGCCGATTATCTGGCAAACGGCAATGTCATGATCGCCGATGGCGGCAACAACCGCATTATTGAAGTGAACGGCGCCGGCCAGATCGTCTGGCAGTTTCATCGTCGTCTGACGTCGCTGCGTGATGTCGATCGCCTTGAGGATGGTCGCACTCTAGTGGTTTATGACAACTATCCCTCGCGGTTGGCGTACAATGATTCTCTGATCGTTTCTGGCGTCTATGATTTCGGTGAGAACAAAGAGTCGGTGTTTGATCAGCTGTTCTGGTCCGCCGATACTGTTGCGAACGTGACCTCTGTGCAGATGCAGTTGCGCGCCGCCAACTCCTTGGCGGATCTTTCGGGCGCCAAATGGTTCGGTCCAGCAGGGCCGGGCACATTTTACACCCAATCCGGAATGGCGGCAAATCCGATTCATGACGGCTACCGCTTTTATCAATTCCGCGCATTGTTGCACACCAGCGATCCCCTGCAGACGCCTAGATTGACCAACGTGCAGGTCAAACATCACTACTACAACACCACTCAGCCGGGTTACTTTTATACTCCGGTCATCGGAGCCGCTGAAGGTTCGATTCTGGCTAAATGGAAAGCGCTTTCCTTCAAAACCATACTGCCGGCCGATCCGGTCAAACGCGACCGGTTGAGCATGGAGATCCGCATTCATGATGCAAAAACCTTTGAACGGCTGGAACGGATCGAATGGAACAAAGTCACGGACGACAACCTGGTCAATCTGGAGAACATTGCCTCTTTGAACGGCGTTCAATCCATCTATCTGTTGGTCTACATGTCCACGCTGAACGCCAGCGTATCACCGATTCTGGACAGCTGGAAGGTGACCTATCAGACAGTGCCGTCCGCCAACTCCAGCATTCAGTTTACGGATGCGAAGGGCTTTCCAGCGGGCTATTACCGGGCAACGACAGTGATGCCGGCTCAAGAGGATAAGGTGGACAGCTGTTATGTTCTGCTGAAGGACGCGGATCTGGAATCCTTCCAAAAAGAATATGCAGTTAAAATCGTCGCTCAGAAGAGCCGGGACAGTCTGGAGACCAAATTGGCGCTGCAGCCGCTGGGCGGCTTTTTCAGCAAAGCCGCCATCCCCTTGCTTATCAAAGAGAGCAAGGATGTCGAAAACCAAATCTTGGAGGTTTGGGACCGCGACATTTTGCTCATCCGTTATCAGGATGGCATCAACCCAACGGATGTCAGCCAGGACTCGATTGTGGTCATTCAGAACACCGTGGGCGAATTAGTTATCGAAAACGCTGAAGGAGTGGTGCAAAAGACGACCAATTTTGGTCAGCTGCTCTATTTTCACATCAAGAACGAAAACGACCGCAACGTCAATCCGGCGGTGCAGGAGACGATCAGCGTGACCGTGTATGACCATTCGACCGGAGACGAAGAGGTGGTCACCCTGAGCGAGCTGCAAAACGCCTCAAAGCGCTATGACACCGGAGAGTTTATCAGCGCCACGGGGTTGCTGGTGACCAAAGACAACAATGGCACTCGCCGCAACAATCGGATCGAATCGCTGGCCGGTCATCGTATCACCGCTGAGTATACTGATAATCTGCCGCTGACCGCCTCGGTGACCATTCCGGCAGACACCAGTGGAAACGGCACTGGCGACATCAATATCTATTTCGGCGCGCAGCCCTATATCGTCGAGGTGGCGCCCAATCCTTATTACCGCGATCGGAATTACAAATTCAGTCTGCGGGTGGCCTCCAGCACCGGTTCTTTGAACGTGCGTAAAATAGAAATCTTCAACCTAGCCGGAGAGTTGGTCCAGGAGATCCCGGGCACCTCCCTTGATTTCGACTCCGGCCTGCCGGTTCCGCAGGATACCTACGGCATCGCGGAATCCTGGTGGGATTTGAAAAACAGCAACGGTCAAATGGTCAGCAGTGGAACCTACTGGGCAAAGGTGCATGCGGATCTCAAGCCCGCCAGCGGCGGACCTGTTGAGCAGGTGGCGTTTTTCCGAAAATTCGTCATCCTACTTTAAACATTACAGCCTCTTGAGCGTGGCTATGGTGAATCCGATCTTAGCGCATGGAGATAAAATGAAAAAAAATGTTTTCAAGTGTTCAACGAGCGTCCTGCTGGCGGCTTGTGCGGCGATCCTGTGGACGATGCAGACGGCGTTTGCCCAAGACCACAAAGGCATCGGCTATCATGCGGCTCCGTTCCTACGGGTTGCTCCAGAGGCTCGGCCGGCGGGCATGGGCGAGGCCTTTTCCGCGGTCAGCGGCGATGTGGCGTGCTTCCGCTACAATCCCGCCTCACTCAGCGCTGTCTCACATTCGATGCTTGGACTGCATTTTCATAATTGGATCGATGATACCCAGCAGGGCGCCATCACGTTTTCCCTGCCGACCAAGTTAGGCGTTCTTGGTGCAAATTTCGGCTACTTTAATGAGGGCAAGCTCACCGAACTGGATGAGAACTTTATGCCCACCGGCGGCACCAGCTTCAGTGACGACATCGTCCTGGCGCTGGCCTATGCGAACGCCTTGCGCCTGGGCTCGCTCCAGTTGAGATTCGGCGTAGGCGGCAAATACATGCGGCAAAATCTTATCGGCGAGCAGAGCATGATCTACGGACTGGACGCCGGCGTTCAATTGCGCTATAAAATAGTGACTCTGGCCGGCGGCGTGCAGAATTATGGTCTGAAGAAGGTCCATTTTCTTGACCAAGAAAATGCTCTGCCGATGGCGCTGCGCGCCGGTGCAGCGGTGACCATTCCGTTCTCCCCCTCACTGCAGACGCTGCTGGCGTTTGATGCTGCAAAAACCGAACATGAGAATATGCGCTATTACGTCGGCGCTGAGGCCGTGATCAGCGATCTGATCGCCTTGCGCGGCGGATATAAAATTCACGATTTTGAAGCATCCCGCTGGTCCGCCGGCATGGGCCTATATATACCGGCCGAATGGCTGGCCAACGCCCGGCTTCGCTTCGACTATGCCTATGCTCCGCTGTCGGCTTTTGAGGAAGCTGCCCACCGTTTCTCACTCATCTGCGCCTTTGGTGTGGGACAACGTCTCTATTCCTTCGGCGCGGCGGACCGCAGCGGCGCCGGCGAGATGAGCGAGCAAATGCGCGCAGAGCTGGAAGCAGCGGAAAAGGCGCGCAAAGCCCTCGAGGAAAGGGCCAAACAATTGGAAGAGGAGATCGCCCGGCGCTTGTCCTATATCCAAAAGATCGCCTCGGAGAGCGAAGGCAAAATCGAAGTGCAGCCGCAGTCACGGGAGAAAATCCGTGTCACCATGCGCATCAATTTTGATTTCGATAAGGCTAATATCCGCCGCGAAGAATTTGAGACCATGCGGCGTGCCGGCGAAATCCTCAACACCTATCCGGAGGCGATGATCCATGTGGATGGTCATACTGATTACATCGGAACCGACGAGTATAATATCCGCCTCTCCCATCGTCGCGTGGACAGCGTGATGGTCTATCTTACGGAAAAGGAAAAAGTCGCCAAATCGCGTTTCTATATGCCCGTGGGCTATGGCGAAAGCCGCCCCATCGCCGACAACAAGACCGAGCGGGGCCGTTTCCTCAACCGACGGGTAGAGTTCCTGCTTTACACGCTGGATTCCAAGCCCGAGATGCCGGATGGATCGGCGATCAAGGCGGTGGAAGTGGTGGATGATCGAACCATGCGCATTATCTGCAATGGAAAAGTGGCCAGCCGCATCAGCGAACTCTCTGATCCTCCACGGCTGCTGGTGGATATTCCCAACACCTATCTGTTGCACGATGTGACGACTTATGAGCTCAACCGCGGACCCTTCCTGCGTGCGCGGCTCGGCTATCATCCTTCCGGGAAATTCTCTCGGGTGGTGTTTGATTTAAAGTCACGCGCCCACTTTGACGTGCAGTCGGTGGATAACTATATCATCGTGACCGCGAAATAATTCGGGACGGCCAAGCGGTCTTAAGAAAAGGATGTCTGACTCTATGCGTTTTTATTCACTGTGCTTGATCGGTTTGCTGTGGATGCCAGGAGGGCTGGCCTTTGGAAAAACACCGGCTGATTCCAGCCGGATGCTGCTCTCTATATATCATTCCAATGACTTGATGGGCTACTTGACGCCGTGTGGGTGACGCTCCGCCCGCCTCGGCGGAGTGGCTCGGAGAGCCACGGTAATGACCAATGAATGGTCTCGGGCTGATTTCAATCTAGTGGTGGACGCCGGAGGATTCAGCCGCGGCACGGATGATCACAGCGCCCTGCAAAACGAATATTTGCTCAGGGCGATGACGTGGCTGAACTATGATGCCATCAACCTGGGTTACAAAGAGTTCCAGCTCAAACCCAGCTTTGTGCGCAAAATGGAGCAGAGTCTGCATCCGCCCTTTGTCTCTGCCAATGTACTGCTCGCAGGCGCGGACAAACCGTTCGTTAAACCCTATCTGCTCAAAGAACTGCAAGCCCTGCCGAGTGAACGTCCCCTGGCGTTTAAAAAGCTCAAGGTGGCTGTCTTTGGGCTGGCGGACAATAAAATGGCGCAGCTTTTCATTGCCCGGCCCGGCGAGCCGCAGATGACCTATGTTGAGCCGCTTCAGGCGGCAACCGAACTGGTGCCCGTTTTGCGAAAAAAAGCGGATGTGGTGGTGATGCTCTATTACGGTAAAAACGCAGAGATGAACCAAGTGCTGAACGCTGTCCCAGGCATCGACGTGGCGGTTTTGGGTGGAGAATACTATCTGATCAACAGCAGCAGCGAACAGAGAAAAAACCAACTGGCTGTAAGCACTCCTCTGCAGGGGAAATACGTAGGCATCTTGACGCTGCAGTTGAATAAAAATAAAGAGATCATCGGATCCACCACCAAGCAGATCTCGCTCGATGAAAAGATCGTCGACGACGCGAAATTCCTGCAATTGCTCAACGAGTTCGAGAAAGCCAGCCGTCCTGCCGGAGCGTCTCAGCACTGACAAAATCCATTTGCATTAAAGAGCGCTTTTTTGTAGCTTGTACGCCGTGGAGCCCTGCACGGCGTTTTTTATTTAACAGGACGGAGTCGAGCGTGAATGATCAACCGGTTCATCTTGCATTGGTAGCTATCGGCGGCTATGGTTTGATCTATTTGAATGGATTGCTGGACAAGACGGATCCCGGCCGTTTTGTCATAGACGGCGTCGTAGACCCCTGGCCGGAAAACTGTCCGCGTCTGGCGGAACTGCAGGCCCGTTCGATTCCGGTCTATCCTTCGTTGGAAGAGTTTTACCGCCATCATCAGACCGATCTGGTGTTGGTCTCTTCTCCGATTCAGAACCATGCGCCCGACACTGTGACCTGTCTGGCGCATGGCAGCCACGTGCTCTGCGAAAAGCCGTTGGGAGCAACGGTACAGGAAGCCCAGACCATGATCGACGCTTCACAGCAGCACGGCAGGCTCGTCGCCGTGGGATATCAATGGTCTTACAATCAGGCTGTTTTGCAGCTGAAGCAAGACATACATGCCGGACTTTTCGGTGCGCCGAAGAAATTGAAAACCATTGTGCTTTGGCCTCGCGACGAAAAGTATTTTCACCGCAACAATTGGGCGGGCAGGATCAAGGATCAAGCAGGCCGCTGGATTCTGGACAGTCCGGCGAACAACGCCGCTGCGCATTATCTGCACAACATGTTTTTTGTGCTTGGACCTACCATGAGAAGCAGCGCCCAGCCGATCAGCGTGCAGGCGGAGCTCTATCGCGCCAACCGCATCGAGAATTACGACACCATCGCCCTGCGCTGCCTGACTGAAAACCATGTCGAGATTCTCTTTTACGCCACCCATGCCGTGAAAGAAAGTTATGGTCCGGTTTTTAGCTATGAATTTGAGAAAGCACGGATCACCTATGCTTTGGAGGATCCTGTCATCCGCGCCCGTTTTCAGGATGGGTCGGTGAAAGAGTACGGGGATCCGGATGCCGTTTACCTGCAAAAATTATATGATGCGTTGGATATGGCCGCAACCGGCGTCGAACCGGCCTGCGGTCCTGAGGCCGCACGGTCGCAGACCTGCTGCATCAACGGAGCGCAAGAGTCCATGCCCGCGATCGGCGAATTTCCTAAAATGCTGGTGACCATCAGCGAGGAGGAAGGAAGCAGGCTGACCTGGGTGCAGGGATTGGCCCGGATTCTACAGAACTGCTATGAGAAGGCGCTGTTGCCCTCGGAACGATGCATCCCCTGGAGCAAAAAAGGCCTGGAGATCGATCTGCAGGCCTATACCCATTTCCCCCGGGGCTCTATGAGTGGGCAGCAGCCGACGGACTAATCACTCACCTGCGAAACGCCGCCCGGAAGGGACAGGCCCCGAGCTTGAGTATCTCCAAAGCTCGAGGCCTTTATTTTTTATTTAATGTTGACCATCAACCACAACAGGAAAAGAATAACCAGGACGAATAAACAGCTGATGGTAAAGCCTAAAAAGTCGTTCAGACCGGGCTTGAGGATCTCCCAGTTGGATCCTTTCCATATCTTGTCTTTTTCGAACTTTTCCGGATGCTGTGTCCCTTCGGCGATGAGTTTTTCTTCCAGCTCGGGCGTCTTTTGCACCGGCGTGTGCAGCTTGGCGAAGAAATAATCCAACACCTCCTTGTCGTTTTTCTTGGTCACATAACTGAGCAGAAACAGCAGCACGAATGGAAAAAGGGCATCGAACAGAAACCGGTAAGCGACCAATTGCGCCTTGGTGGAGTTGCTGAAATCCAAACCGAACCAGCTCAGCACCCAGATCTCGGCATGAAACCGGCCTAGTCCGATGCGAGGTGAGTTGGGATCGTTGGGGTTTTGACGCGCCACTTTTTCGAAAAAGATGCCGGTGGGCTCAAGATACTGCTGCTTGTGGATTTTTTCGCCTATGGTTTTCGCTGCACCCGACTCGACATCCTCTTTCAAGGCCTTGGTTTCGATGGTGACATATCTACCGTTGGTCTCGCGGATGAGGTTCGGATGGGTATTGGTCACTTGGAGCGATTGGAACACATTGGGGAGGATCGCATAGATCAGCGAGCAGATGATGACCTGAAGGATCACCGCCCAGCGGGTCACCCTGCGCCAGAGAAACCCCAGCCAGATGGAGGCGCCAAAGATCGCCGGCATGGAGATGAAATACTTGAACAGATCCAACAGGTTGCCGACAAAAGTGGCCACCCAGATGCCGCCCACCAGAGTGATGAGAATGGCGATGCGTCCCATGTTGAGATAATGTTTTTCGCTCTTGTTGGGCGCCAGGGGCGCGTAGAGATTGCGGATGAACAGCGCCGAGTTGGTCACTGAGCCCGAGTTAAGCGACGACATGTTGGCAGCCAGAATGCCGGCCAGCATCAAGCCCAATGCACCGGGCACCAATAGATCTCGGCTCATCACGCCCCAGATTAGATCCGGATCGTGCAGTTTGCCTGCATACAGAGCGATGGCCACCAGTCCGGTGAGCGCCCAGAACAGCATGAGAAACCGTTTGAAGAACATGCCGCTGAGGATGCCGAACCGGGCGGTCCATTCATCCTTGGCTGATCCGGCGGTGGCGAGCAGCGGTGCAGAGGCGATGATGGAGACCAAATTGGCCAGCACCATGGCAAAAATCGTATACCAGGCGTATTCACCCACTTTGACGGAACCAAAGATGTTGAACATGTAATCTGGAACAGACGCATGCAGGCCGGCGAATCCGCCGATGCGCGACAAGCCCAGTGGAATAAGCATGACCGAAAAGACGATAATCAGCACCCCTTGAACAGCATCGGTGAATGCCGCGGCGATCAATCCTCCCAGCATCGTGTAAACGCCCACCAGAGCGGTAAAGATAAAATAAAAAGTCAGGGGATCAGTGTACGAGACCATGGATTTGAGCTCATCCCGCTTGTTCATGTCGTTGAGGGTTTCATAGCGGGTTTTTTCCGTCTCAGTCATGGGCAGCGATTTTTCCACTTTTTGTCGCAAATCCATGTATTCATGAAAGTTGTCAATTGCCTGTTTCTCCTGGACCGTATAAGCGGAAGGAGGTTTCGGCGTAAGCGCCATCATGGTTTTGCCGGCGACCATATAAGCGGCGGCCCCGCCGATGACCGCCATCACCAGAGTGAAGGCGGCGAAGGCAGCGCCTAAGCCGCGGCTCTGATAACGCTCAGAGTAGAAATCACCCAAAGTGATAACGCGGGAACGACGGAACAGCAGAGCGGTGAACCAATAGAAAGGAGTGAGGAACAACACCAGATATTGAATCCACATGCCGCCGATGCCCTGACGATATATTTCACGGGATACGGCGGCCGCTTGATCCGCATGAGTGGAATTGCCGAAATTCAGAAAGAACTGATAGAATTTTCCCAGACTGCGTCCGGCCATAAAAAAATCGGTGGTGTTTTTAGTCTTGCGCTGAGCGCGGATACCGAGGTAGAGCATGGCTAATATATAGACGATCACGATGGAGAAATCTGCAATATGCAGGCCCAAAATGTTCATGACCACTCCTTTTCGCTATTGATGGATTTGTATTGCACGGGAACTGTAATTTTTCAGCGTGACAATTACCCCCTGGTCCAACTGATAGGGGACCTGCTTGCCGTCCACTCGGCAGGAGGGAGGCTCATCAGCGGGCGCACGCTGCACGTCAAGTTGGATCCGGCAGCCCTGCAGCGTCAGAGCAGCGCTCATTCGCTCGGTGTTGGACAGCAAACGCGGCCGAAGCCGTACCTGGTTCTCCTCAGGCCGGACGCCTAAAAGATGATGGACAAAAAACAGTAAAATTTCCGCCCAGGTCCACGGAGTTATCCCGACCTGCGGACAGGGGGGAACCCAGGGCCTGGGTCCGTAGAACTCAAACCAACTTCCTGAGGCGGCGCCGGTCAAGGTGTTCAACCAATTCAGCACACGCCATACTTTGTCGTCCTGGCCGTGTTCGAAATACGCCCGCGCGATAAACAGGCTGGCAAACGGCCAAGGTCCCGGCGAATCGATCTCTGAGCTGACGTGATAGCGGCCATAGCCGCCGATGGACCATCGCTGGTTCCACAGCCGCTCTGTTTGAAACAGCGAGTTGCGCGCCAATTCGCCTTTGGGATCTATGAATTCCCAGGCGATCGGCAGAGAGATGGAACTGTCTGGGTTGAGGAAATGCGGCGGCGCCTCCGCCAGCGGCATGCCGGCGGACAGGGTCACTGATGGATGGAGTTGAATTTCCGACTGCACCTCGCCGTTCATCTGGCGGCGTTTGATAAAATGCCCGTGCGCGATCAGCCGGTATTTGGCGTCGTTGAGCATCGCCTGTTTGATGCGTTCCGACTCGGCCAGCCACTTTTCGCGCTGTTTGTTCTTATCCAGCCGTCGCGCCAGATCAGCGGCGCTCGCCAAACCCATGGATACGTAAAGCTGATAGGCCAGCTCCATGCCCTCACGAATGCCAAAGGCTTTGTGTCGTTCCCAAAATTCCCTCTGATTGTGCAAAAGTCCGGATTCTTTATGCTGAAAGACCCGTTGCAGAGGAAAATCAGCCGTCTTTTCGATTTTATCCCAAAACGTGCGTGCCAGATCCAGGTCGCCGGTATAGTCCACATAGGCTTTGACCGCCATCAAGAGCACGCCGTTTTGATCCAGTTCAATGTCCTGATATGAACGCCTGCGTCCTGAATCCACGGTATCGCCGTCCTCGCTGACAAAATCAGTCAACAGACGGGTCAAAAGCGTCCTGGCCAAGGGGTAATTGCCGGACATGAGCAGACCAAAAACCATCATGGAATGATCGCGAACCCATTCCAAATTGTACTGCCAGATGCTGGCATCCACCAACCCTTTGCTGGAAATGACATTTTGCAGGCAGATGCTGGCCGTCTGCATCAGATGGTCGAGAGGAGAGGAATCGAAGGATGCGGCGGTGAGGGATGCCCAAAAGGCCGTCGCCGACGAGTCCACCGGCGCGCTGTCGACCATCGTGAGCTGAACGGTCCAAGTTTCTTGTTCATGAATCAGATCGTAGGCCAAATAGAGATCAACCGATTGTCGAGCCCGCAGATGCACTGTCTCCGCAAGGCTGGTCTGCAAAAGACCGGTCTCGATCTGAAGAGTCTGATCCTCCTCACTGAGGCTGATGAAGTGCAGTTTGCGAATCAATCGCGGTGCAGTGCGGTCGGGGCAATAAAAAATTTCACAAAGGGTGAAAGTTAAAGAGCTCCAGATGACCTGAGCGACGGGCGCTCCATCCAGCCGGTCCCAGCGGCTTTCCACCGTCTTGGGATCCGGCCGAAATCGGTACGGTCCGATGATCACCTCTACCTGAGTGGCCCTCAGACCGTTTTGTGGGTCCATGGACAAGGCATGGCGTTTCTGGCCAAACCGGTCCGGGGACATCAGCAGCAATCCGATAGTGGTCAAAGCGTCTGTGGTGCATACCTGCACAGCCCCCAGGATATGTCCGTTTCCGATAAAAAAATAGCCGGTACCCGGCGGATTGGTGATGACATCGACTGGTCCGACTTTGGGGTCATCCTGGTGGACGTGTTCTTCCATTTCCATCTGGCAGTTAATCCTTTCTCCAAAAGTTGCCCAAAAGCTTAAATTATTCAACCTAAGGCAATAAAGCAAGATAAAAGTAAAGGATTTGTGTTGACTGGAAACAGATTATTGGCTAACTTAGAGCCAAGATCAGGAGCACGAAAATGAAGGAAAAGACTTCGTTACACACCGATCAACCCATCTGGAATGCGCTCTATCCGGCCATTCGCGAATTTTTCCATCATAATTATCTCGATGTGGTGATGGATGCGAAAAAAATTCGCGGCTATCGTTCGCCGGACGCCCGCTCTATCTGGATACGAGACCACAGCGACATGATGCGCTGCACCAAATATTTCGAAACCGATCTCACCAGCTGCATCGATCATTTTGCTGAAACCCAAGCGCAAAACGGCCGCATTTTTGATTATTACACCGTATTTCCTGAAAAACTGCCCAGTGAGCGGGAAAATTGGGCCAAGTACGTGCGCGTGCCTGTTGAAGCCGACGTGGAGTACCGTTTCGTCAAGTCCGCGTATCTGGCCTGGCAGGCTACAGGCGATGATCAATGGCTGGCGGGGATTCTGCCTCACCTGGAAAAGGCGCTGCAGTATATTCTGACCCATCCCTGGCGATGGGACAACCGGCGCCATTTGGTCAAACGTCCTTATACCATCGATACCTGGGATTTCGCTTATTCCGCCGGTCGGCACGAATGGCTGCAGATGCAGATAGATGAAAACACTTTCTGGGGCATCATGCACGGCGATAACAGCGGGTATTATGAAGCCATGATGATCTTGTCCCAGCTCTATGCGTATTTCGGCAAACGTAAAAAAGCCGCTGAATGGCTCGACCTCGCAAAAAAACTGCGCAGAAGGATGAATCGCATCTGTTGGAACGGGCGCTTTTATACCCACTTTGTCAAACTGACGCCAGTCACCATACCCGACGTCGATGAGGCGGAACAGCTGAGCCTGAGCAATCCCATGGATATTAACCGAGGTGTGGCAGACCATGCACAGGCTGTTTCCATTTTGCGGGAATATCAATCACGGAAGCAAAAGACGCATGCCTTTGCAGAATGGTTTTCCATTGATCCTCCTTTTCCAGACGGCTGCTTTGGCGATGAGCTGCTGGTCAAAGGCGCCTATTGCAACGGCGGCATCATGCCGCTGGTCGGAGGCGAACTGGCGCGCGCTGCATTCGAACATGGTTACGAATCTTATGGCGTTGCGATACTGCGCCAATATGCAGAGATGATCGCCCGGGACAAGGCCACCTACTTGTGGTATTTTCCGGATGGCCGCAATAGTACAGCTGAATCCAGCACCAGTCCGGAAGCGCTGCCCACAGATGGGTGGGGTTCCGGCGCCATGGCCTATGCGCTGATCGAAGGGCTGGCCGGCGTCGTTGACCGTCAAAAATCCTTCCGCAAAGTCACTCTGTCCCCACGCTGGCCTTCCGCTGGTGTGGCGGAGGCGCGCATCCATCTGCACTATCCCGCTTCAGACGTAAGCTTTGGCTACGATTACCAGCTAACGGACTCCCAACTGCTGCTGGAGGTCAATGCCCACAGCAGCGACATTCACTTTCACATTCAACTGCCTGCAGGAAAACGGGTGCGCCAAGTGCTTTGCCGCGACCGGCAACTGCCTTTCCGCCTGAGCAAAGTGGAATCGACCCCGTATGTTGATTTTTCCCGCCACATGAAAAGCCCTGGAGGCGTAAAAATTGTTTTTAAGTGACCGATCAAAAAAAACGGCGCAGCGCTCGGCCGCAACCTGCCGATCTCATGCGGTTCAGCGTGCAGACGTCCGGCGACGGGAGAAATAGCATCATGACCGTAACCGAGGCTTTGAATAAAATCAGAACGATCTCTTATCCTCTGGATGGCCCGCCCGTTTGCGCTACTTGCGCAGAACTGCTCTCCACGCGAATCCCCGGTGTGGTGTTGGAGGGCAAGAGGCAGGTTTCCCGGCAAGTGCCGGATGGCGATTTTATGATTACCACCGGTGAGGGCTTGGACCTGCCGATGCAGAGCCACGGCAAGGACAATACATTCTTCCAATTGAATGAATCCGGTTCCGGATGGCTCTGGTCCAGCAAACCTTATCATCTGTATGCATTATTGCTGGACGTGTTGGAAAACCATGGAGAGGAAGAGGTCGGCATCTATCGTTCCGGCCTGCTCAAACAACGGGCCTTTCGCTGGCACCGCAGCACCTATGACCATTTTCTCAATCAGGGCGGCCGTCTCGTTCGATCTTTTGACGCCGAGCCGTATTTGCGTGAGCTGGCCCGTCTGGGCTTCACCCATGTCGAGGTCAACGGCTTGGCGTTTCCCATGGCACTGGAGTCCGGTCCCCGCGGCGAAATCTATCCGATGTTTTACACCTACTGCCCGGCGCTGGACCAGTTCGTCTACAGTGAGCTGAATAAGGGCATCTATCCCTACTATTATTTATCGGCCAACTTGTGCCGGCTGAAAGAGAACGCCCGTCTGGCTCTCAAATACGGCCTGGTCCCAGGCCTGCTTTGTTTCGAGCCCCGGTCCGTTCCTGAAGAATTGTTCGACCGATATCCCATGCTGCGGGGCGCGCGGGTCGATCACCCCTTTCGCAGTTTTAAACCGCGCTACAACCTTACAACCGTTCACCCGCAAGTGCGCGCGCACTATGCTGAAATGATGCGCAAACTGATGCAAGAAGTGCCTCAGCTGGGATATATCGACATCTGGACCAACGACAGCGGCGCCGGCTTTGAGCACACGAAATCCCTTTATGTGGGCCGCAACGGCGGTGCTTATCTTATACGCGAATGGAAGGACGATGAACAGATCGCACGGTTGGCCGGCGAAAATATCCTTCAATTCTTCAGGACCCTGCGCGATGCCGCATCAGAGATCAACCCGGACTTTCGCGTTATCACCCGTATGGAATCATTTTACGGTGAACATGAAACCGTATGGCAGGGGCTGGGGGATCGCATCGACGTGGAGACCAACTCGCTCTTCGCCGTGGGCTGGCAGTTGCACTACAATCATCCCCGCTACCCTGAGATCAAGGAGGTCAGCGGCGGCTCTATCTATCAGCATGTGGTGGATCCGCGCGAGCATGCGCCGTTGAATGACTTGATGCGGAGAAATGCGCTCGCTCACTTTAATTTTTCCTGTGGCACATTCGTTCTCTTTGAACCGCTTTTAGGCATCCCCTATCCCCGGCTGACCTATAACAAAATCAAAGGTATGCAGGAGGCCGGGCTGGACTGCCTGGCGCATCAGGGCGGCATGGCGCCCCCTACACTCGTTCCCTTTAACATCAATCTGGAAATCTTGCGCAGTTTTGCAGCCGATCCTTCCATGGATTTCCAAACAACCTTGACCCGGTGCGCCAGGCAATGGGCCGGAGAAGCTGATTGTCAGACGCTGCTGTCTGCTTGGGAACTCGCCGAAGAGGCTGTGCTCAGCTTTCCGCTGTCCATCGGCCTGTATGCAACCTTTGGCTTTACCTGGTTTCGCTTGTGGCAACGGCCGTTTACCCCTAACTTGGCTGCCATCAGCGATGAAGACCGCGCCTACTATGAAGATTATATCTGCACCACGCCGCACAATCCCAACAACATCGATCTGTCCAAGGACGTGCTTTTCGATCTGGTAACGCCTGAACGGTGCGAAGCGGACCTGCAGCGGATGGATGCGAACACCTGGAAGCCCCTCGATCAAGCCATCGTTCTGTTGGGCGAAAAATTGAACACCCAGCTGACGGAGATCGACGCCGGCTATGTGGTGTATGACCAGTGGATCCGATTGCGCGCCCTTCGCTGCTGGTTGCGAACACAGTACAGCGTTCTGGCCTGGGTGGCGGGAGTGCACGGTTATCTCCGTGCCAGAGAGGCGGAGGAGAAACAACACTATCGTCAGATGATTCGTTGTATGATGGAACGGGAGATCGAAAATTCTCGGGATTTGTATGAGCTGTGGCGGACCGCCAAGGTGGACTTTATGTCTGTGGCGGAACAGGGCGAAACGCCGTTAATCCACGGCAAACGGTTCGGCGATAACCTGCTCAAGCGCATTCAGCTCATGCAAACGCACATGGAGGATGAACCTGCCATCGAATCGGATTACATCATGAAAAGGTCTGCCCGAATGCTGGGCCAATTTGACTTGAACCGAGTGTATTAAAAAGGCTTCCGCCAAAGAATGCTGTTTCAGGCTTCCACCATGTTTTTTAGGAGGTAAGGAATAATGCTCGATATTGCCATTGTAACGGACGAGATCGCTCTGGATATCCGTACCGCCATCGCCGAAGGGCTTAAATTGGGCGTCCGTAAATATGAGTTGCGCTGCATCGGCAGCTATGATAAAAGGGTGCCGTTTGTAGATCCGGAGGATTATCGGTATGTCTTGGACCTGGTGCAAAAGGGAGCGATCGAGATCACCGCACTTTCTCCCGGCATCTTTAAGGTCAGGCCATCGGATCAGGCTGCGGTGCAGTCGGTCTTTGAGCAGACGCTCCCCAAGACCATGATCATGGCAAAAGAATTGCGGGCGCCGGTGATCATCAGCTTCGGCTTTCTCCGTGATGACAGCAAGGAAGAGGCGGTGGTCGATCTGCTGCGTAAAACCGCAGACCTGGTCAACCCAATGGGACTGGTGGTTGCCGTCGAAAACGAACCCGGCTTTTTTTGCGACTCGGGGCAGACGACCGCCCGTCTGCTGGCCGTGGCCAACCGAGCCAATCTGGGCGCCAACTGGGATCCAGCCAATGCCATCGGAACCGGAGAAATCCCGTTTCCTGTTGGCTATGAAGCGCTCAAACACTTTATCCGCAACGTGCATGTAAAAGATGCGATCATCGATGCGCGTCAAGGCTGCAAGCTGCTGGGCGAAGGCGGTGTGAACTGGGCCGGCCAGATCGCCGCCCTGCAGCGGGATGCGTTGGTGGCGCACGTGACGCTGGAAACCCATTGCACGCCGCTGTTAGAGTCCACCCAATTTTGTCATCGTCGTCTCCTTGCGCTGATGGCAATGGCGAAGGAGTGGAATGCATGAACGCTAAAGAGAGACTGTTGACCGCTCTGGTAAGAGGGGTTCCTGATCGTCTGCCGGTGACCACCCATCATGTGATGCCCTTTTTTCTCGATCACTATATGGGCGGAATCACCTATGATGCCTTTTTTGATCATTTCGGCCTGGATCCCATCCGCTGGCTGGAACTGCTCAAACCGGACTCCAGCAAGGGACAGTACTATGATCCGACGCAGCCAAAGGCGGAAATCTATCATTCCCGTCGGATCATTACCGACAACTGGCGCATCGAGAGAGAGCTGATCAACGATCCCACCTATCGTACCGAGCGCTACATGATCATCACGCCCAAGGGAACGCTCACCACGGTGCTGCAGTCGAACGACTATACCACTTGGGTGGCGGAACGGTTGGTGAAAAACAAACACGAGATCGAATGGATCGAAGAGTATCTCCCTTCTCCGCTTTGTGATATCGAGACGGTCAACGCCGAGGCCGCGCGATTCGGCGACCGCGGCCTGGTGCGTTCGCATTTTATCTGTTTTGATCTGTACGGTCAGCCGGGCACCTGGCAGGATGCCGCCTGCCTGTTCGGCATCGATCAACTGATCATGGAGACCTATGATGACCCGCAATGGGTGCATCAATTTCTCTCCATCCTTCAGCGACGCAAGCTGGATTTCGCCCGGTCGCTGAAGGGCGCGCACCTGGATCTGCTGGAGCTGGGCGGAGGCGACGCCTCTTCCACAGTGATTTCCCCCAAAGTGTTCGAAACGTTCGTGGCGCCCTACGATGCGCCCATCATCGCTGCGGCTCACCAGGCCGGACAGCGGGTGGTCTATCACACCTGCGGCGGCATGATGCCGCTGCTCGAAATGATCGCCGCCATGCAGCCCGACGCCATGGAGACTTTTACACCGGTGGATATGGGGGGCGACGTGCGCCTGGCCGAGGCCAAAAAACGCATCGGCGATAAGGTTTGTATGATCGGCGGATTTGATCAATTCCATTATTTTAAAGGCTGTACACCGCAGCAAACTCGGGCGGAAGTCCGTCGCTGTTTCAACGAAGCGGGCGGCGATGGCGGCTTTATTCTCAGCCCCTCGGACCATTTTTTTGACGCCGACCTGCCGCTGTTGCAGGCGTTTGCGGACGAAGGAAAAAACTGCTGCTACTAAAACCGCGCCGGAAACAAAGCCGGCCGTTCATCATTCCTTGACACTAATAAAGGAATCCCATTATGGCATTGCAGATCATTCAGTTCTCCAACCAGAGCCAGGAAGATAAACGTTGGCTGAAAAAGTTCATCGACTTTCATTGGCGACACTATGCTGCGGATCCAGCCTATGTGCCCTTGCTCGATTATGAGTATACAGGCTTTAGACTGTTGGGCATCGTCGGTTTTTTTGAAAAGAAGAATTTATTTTTCAAACATGCTGATATGCGTTTTTTCCTTGCCCTGGAAGGGAATACCGTTGTCGGCAGATGCAATGCGTTTGTCAATCACCATCATAATGCTCATTGGCACGATCAAGTGGGCTTTTTTGGCCAGTTCGAATCCATCGATGACCAATCGGTCGCCGACGCCCTGATCAACGCCGCCGCCGGTTGGCTGAAGAGCAAAGGCATGACCCAAATACGCGGGCCGCAGAACCTGCCGGTGAACGAAGCGACGCCGGGCTGTCTCATTCAAGGCTTCGAAACGCAACCGGTGGTGTATTATCACTACAACAAGCCCTATTATGAAAGGCTGTTGCGCAACGCGGGCATGGAATGCGTGAAAAAGGTTAAATCCTGGCAAGTGCCGGTTGACCGTCCCATGGAGGAACAGCTGGAGCGGGTGGCGCATAAAGTCATCAACCGGTATGAAGTGACCATCGAGAAATGGGGGGAGCGGCCTCTTTCCGTGCGTAAACAAGAAATGTTCGATGTTTACAACGATGCTTGGAATGACAATTGGGGATTTGTTCCTTTTACCAAAGAGGAGCTGTATAAAAACGTGGATGATCTGCAATTGATCATGGATAAGGGGCTGTTCATTTTTCTTTATGTGCGCGGCGAACTGGCCGCTTTCTTCGGCGGCGTGCCCAATATTTTTGAAAAAATGGCGCCTCTGGCCTGTTGCCGTCGTTTTGAACTGCTGCGCGCTTTGCGTATGCTGCTCAGCAAAGGCCGTATCCGTGGATTTCGCTTGGGATACATGGGGGTGAAACGACGTTTTCGGCGCTTGGGGCTGGATGGAGTCATGCTCTGGCAGCAGAAACTCTATTCGCAGGAAAAAGGATACGAGTATTGTGATTTTGGCTGGGTGCTGGAGGACAATGTACTGGTGATACGCGTTGGTGAACAGATCGGCGGCGCCCAGGTATCCAAAACGTATGCCATCTTCCAAAGAGATCTCTAAAACATCATGCGAGGAACCATGAACTGCAGTCGAAGGCGCTTTCTGCAAAACAGCGCTCTTTTCACCCTTGGAACAGGCCTGGCCTGCGGCAGAACCCAAAGCCCTTGGAACGGCTTTCGCTACGCCATGTGCAATGAATCGATGCAAGGCATGGCCTGGGAAGAACAGTGCCGTCTGGTCGCTGAAGCGGGTTTTAGCGGTATCGAGATCGCCCCTTTCACGCTGGTGAAAGAAGGGGTGGAGGAATTGACTCCCGTTCTCCGCCGTGACATGGTCCGAACAATGCGCGATCATGGTTTGAGCTGCACCGGACTGCATTGGTTGCTGGTGGCGCCCCCTGCCGGCCTGCACTGCACGGCTGACGACGCGGCCGTTCGTCGTAGAACCTGGGACTATGTTCATCGCCTGATCGATTTCTGCAGCGATTTAGGCGGCCCGGTCATGGTCTTCGGTTCCCCGAAACAACGCAGTGCCGGCGATGCGGGCATTTCCGTCGCCGAAGCGGTCCAGCGGCTCACTGAGGGATTGTCCGGCTGTGCAGAGCATGCGGGTAAAAATCGGGTCAAGATCTTGCTCGAGCCCCTGGATCGTTCGCAGACCGATGTAGTCAATACTCTGGCGCAAGCACTTGAGGTGGTAAACGCTATTCAGCACCCAGCCATACAGACCATGTTCGATTTTCACAACACACCGGATGAGACCGAACCTCTGGAAGTCCTGGTAAAAATGTATTACCCCTATATTCATCATGTGCATGTACAAGAGATGAACGGAAAGCATCTCGGCACAGGCAACGCGGCCAAGGACTTTGTCGCCGCTTTTCAAACTCTCAAAGATCTGCGCTATAATCAGTGGGTTTCACTGGAAGTCTTTGATTTCACCCCTGGCGCAAAAACCATTGCCGAAGAATCCATGAGAGTTTTGCGGCAGTTGGAATCAAGTCTCAGCTGACCATGCCAGAGTATGTCCCCCTACATGTTCATTCCCACTACAGCTTTTTTCAAGGCGCCAATTCCATTCGTGACCTCTGCCGCCATGCCAGGTCACGCGGTCATCATCATCTGGCTCTGACCGATACCAACGGCCTTTATGGTTTGGCCTGGTTCTTACAGGAGGCACGCAGCTGCGGACTGCAGCCTTTGATCGGATCGTATCTGATCGACAGGAGATGTTCAGCGGTCGTTCTGGCCAAGAACGTGTCCGGCTATTCGCGGCTGTGCCGTTTGATCACGCTGCTGCAGAGCGATGCTGAATTTGATCTGACCCGGGCTCTGATTCAGGATCATAAAGATCTGGTGCTGATTTCCCGCGATCGCGAATTGCTTAAAGCCATCATCAGCACGTCGGACAGAACGGATGTGTACGCCGAATTGGTGCCGTATCTGGACCGGGAGGCCATGCTGCAATTTGCCCGTTCATTTCAACTGCCGGTGGCCGCCACCCAGGCGGCGTACTTTATCAGCCCGGAAGACCATTCGATCCACAAGCTGTTGCGCGCCATTGACCTGCAGACCACTCTGTCCACTCTGGCAAAAGAAGAGGTCGCCAGCCCATACGCGTTTATGGATTCGCTCGAATCACGGTTCCCAGATTGCCCGGAAGCGCTTTCCAACACTTTGCAAATCGCCCGAGAGTGCACTTTTGAATTGAATTTTCACCAGTCCATTTTTCCCGCTTTTCATGGACCCAAGGGCGAAAGTGCATTCGCCTATCTCGACGAACAGGTACGACAAGGCGCTCAGTGGCGCTACGGTGCGCTGACGCCCGACCTTGCCCGCAGGCTAGAGTACGAACTGGACTTGATCAAACAAAAAGGATTTGCCCCTTATTTTCTTGTAGTGGCCGATGCGGTTCGACAGGCTCCGAGAACCTGCGGTCGTGGATCGGCCGCTTCCAGTATTGTGAGTTACTGCTTAGGCATAACTAACGTCGATCCGGTTCGTTACGATCTTTTCTTTGACCGTTTTCTTAATCCCGGCCGAAAAGATCCCCCTGATATTGACGTTGATTTCCCCTGGGATGAACGGGATGATGTTCTGGATTATGTGTTTAAAAAATACGGCGGCTCTTGTGTGGCCATGATCGCAAACCATGTTACGTTCAAAGCCCGTTCTGCGGTGCGAGAGATCGCCAAAGTGTACGGTTTACCGGAGACAGAGATCAGCGTCATGACCAGCCGCATGTCCAGTCATTGGCAGCCGACTCATTTGGAACAGATGATGAGCAGACATCCGGTTTTTCGTAATATTGAGATCCGGCCGCCGTGGCCTGAAATCATCCGCCAGGCGGAAAAGATCCGCGGTTTTCCCAGATATCTATCCATTCATTGCGGAGGTGTGGTCATTGTTCCGGATGGATTGGACCGTTACGTTCCAGTGCAACCAGCGAAAAAACTTCTCAAACCGTACAATCTGAAGGAGGGAGGAGTCCCACGCCGAGTGGCCCGATTGCAGGTTGTACAATGGGAAAAGGATCAAGCAGAGGATATGGGACTGGTCAAAATGGATCTGCTTGGCAACCGCTCCCTGTCAGTCATCCGGGACACCATTCGGGCTGTGGCCTCCAACCATGGGGTGGTCATTGATTATGCCAGTTGGGATCCGTTGCAGGATAAAGCCACTCAATCCCTGCTTGCCCGCGGCGACACCATCGGAGTTTTTTACGTGGAATCTCCGGCCATGCGCCAGTTGCAGAAAAAGACCGGCAAAGGCGATTTCGAGCATCTGATCATTCATAGCTCCATTATTCGACCTGCAGCCAACATTTATATCAATGAGTATATTAGAAGGTTAAAGGGGGGAGGGTACGAACCCCTGCATCCAAAACTTGAAGAGGTTTTGCGAGAGACTTTTGGTATTATGGTTTATCAGGAGGATGTTTCCAAAGTGGCCATGGCATTGGCTGATTTTGACGCCTCCAGTGCAGATGATTTACGCAAAGTGGTGGGTAAAAAGCACAAGAGGGATAAACTGGAAGAGTATCGCAAAAGATTTTATCTTCAAGCAATAGCCAATCAGGTCAGCCGAAATACCTGCGACAAGATATGGCAAATGATCCTCAGCTTTTCTGAATACAGCTTTTGTAAAGCGCACTCCGCCTCATATGCCCAGGTCTCATTTAAAAGTGCATATCTGAAGGTTTACTATCCAGCGGAGTTTATGGCTGCTGTGATTTCCAATCAAGGCGGCTATTATTCCACTTTGGCATACATTTCAGAGTCACGGCGGCTGGGGCTGCAAGTTTTGCCCCCGGATATCAATGAGAGCGATTTTGTCTATACCGGCACTGGCAAGTGCCTCAGGGTGGGATTCATGCAGATCAAGGGGCTTTCTTCCCAGGCCTGGCAAGCTATTATCAAGGAGCGGAAAAATAACGGTCCCTTTAAATCACTGGATCATCTGCACAAACGCGTAGCTCTGCAGCCGGCCGATCTTTTCCTGCTCATCAAGGCCGGATGCCTGGACAGCCTGGCAGCTGGACGAACAAGGCCGGATCTGCTCTGGCAGGCCTATTACCGGCAATCCCATCGCCCAGCTCCTTCCGCTCAGGCTTCCTTTGATTTTTTTGATCAAGAGGAGGCCGCTTCCCGAATGCCCGCAAATACGCGCTCCTACGACGAAAAAGAGATTCTGAGACAGGAGGTCGAAACTCTCGGCTTTCTGATTTCACGTCATCCATTGACGTTGTATCAGGAGCGGATTGACCGTCTCGTTTATACTCGTGCTTGTGACCTGGATCACCATATTGGTGAAACCGTGCAGACCATCGGTTGGTTGATCACTTATAAATTGATCGCCACCAAACATAAGCAGCTGATGGAATTCCTCAGTTTTGAGGACACCACCGCCATTTATGAAACGATCTTTTTCCCAAAAATTTATGAGCGGTTTGCCCATATGATGACCGCATCCAGGCCGTATCTGCTCAAAGGCAGAGTGGAGGAACAGTACGGAGCTGTCGTGTTGAATGTGCACCAAGTCAATTTTTTGTAATTATTTATTGTGAATAAGCGATTGATGCAATATATTATAGGTGTATACTGCTTTATGACAGAGCTGCAGTGCAGCTCAGGGCAAAAGCTTGAAATACCGAGAATGCCTGCGCACTCTGGACATGGGTGAACAACAAGCGGATCCCACTCATTGCCCAACCTTTTAACGGCGATGGATCGGGGCTGGCCGGAAAAAAGAAATTGGATTCACAAAAGCAAATGGCGTTGTCGCGATAGATGGATCACATTTAGCTGAGGTCCCCTTTGTTGAAAGACAAAACGCTGGATTTTATCGCACGAATGCCAAAGGTTGAATTGCATTTGCATCTCGAAGGGACCATCCAGCCAACCACGGCGATCGAACTGATGCGGCGCAACTGTGCAAAAAACGCACCGCGAACGGTTGAAGAGCTGCTGAAAATTTACGATTTTCAGGATCTAAGCCATTTTGTCAGAGCGATGAAAATCGTCTCTAATCATATCACCCGACTGGAGGATCTGGATCGGGTGTGCAGCGAGATGCTTGAAGAATGCGCACGTCAGAACACCCGTTACCTCGAGTTTGATTGCGCTCTGCAGAAGTATATTGATCTCGGCATGCCGCTGAGCGATGTGGTGGCTGTGCTGGATCGGGCTGTGCAGGCGGCAGAGGTGCGATACGGCATTCTTGCCAGGATGGTGGTCAATCTCCAGAGGTCGCACGGCGATGAAAAGACGGCCAATCTGGTGAAAGAGATCGCTCGGTTGAATCATCCTCTGATTGTCGGCGTCGGTCTGTCAGGGGATGAGACGCAGTATCCGCAAAAAGAGTTTATCAACACTTTTGCCATTGCCAGAGAGGCTGGCTTGCGCCGCACGGTTCACGCGGGAGAAGCGTTGGGAAGTCAGAGTGTATGGGATGCCCTTGAGCTGCTGCACGCGCAACGGATCGATCACGGCACCCGCGCCATTGAGGATGAACGTCTGGTGCGCCATCTGGTTGATGCTCAGATCCCACTGACTCAGTGTCTGACCAGCAACCTGCGTCTCAATGTCGTCTCTGCGGTAAAACGCCACCCGTTCGCTCTTTTTTTTCATTCAGGCGTGCTGGTTACGCTCAACACCGATGATCCGCAGATTTTTCAAACTTCACTCACCGGTGAGTATGAGCTCGCTTACCGAGCCTTTGGCTTCTCTGAGCAGGAACTGCAGCGTATTGCGCACAACGGCATCAAGGCCTCTTTTCTTCCTGAAGAGGCCAGAGGTCATATGCTGCAACGAATGGAGCCTATCGCGCTAGCTGATTGTGAGAAAAACTAGGCGTCTGCGGAAGTCGTGGGGAATGTGATCTTGCCGCAGCGGATGTCTGTTTCAGCCTGTTCCAGGTCTTCGGGTTTGCCCAGATCCCGCCAATACCAGCCCTCCATGACAAATCCCAACACCGGTCGCCCCTGCTGTGCCAGCCGGATGTAGTGGTCAATGCTCGAAAAGGCGTGCGGGGCGATGCCGCGCAGCACCTGAGGATTGAAAACATGGATTCCATTGAATGCAAAAGCGCGGTGCCGTGTGGATTCCAACCCTACGGGCCGAGTATTAGGCCTGCCGAGGAGCTGCAGTTGATCATCGAACACCAGAGGACGGCTGGTGGGCCGGGCCTGTACCGCTAACGTGACCTCGGCGCAGCGGCGATGATGATCTTTCAGTAATTTCACGAGATCCAGATCGGTCAATACATCGACATTATGCACCAGCACCGGGGCGTCCCCAGCCATCAAGTCCATCATGCGCACCAGAGCGCCGCCAGTGTCCAGCAGCCGCTCTTCCACAGAAATCATGATCTTTAGATTCGGCCATCTCCGTTGGCTGAGAAAAGCCATGATAAGCGGAGCATGATGATGGACGTTAATCGCCACCTCGGTGCAGCCGGCCTCGACCAGTCTGTCCAGAACGATGGAGAGCAGCGGCCGGCCGGACACGGTCAGCAATGCTTTGGGACAAGAGTCGGTGAGCGGCCGCAGGCGGCTTCCATAGCCGGCGGCCAGTATCATGGCTCTCATAAGAAAGTAGGTTTATCCTGGTGAATGAGTTTGACGCGGAACCCGGCGTTTCTCAGCTTTTCTGCAGTGCGTTCGGCGCAATAGACCGAACGGTGTTGACCGCCGGTGCAGCCAAAGCCGACGGAAAGATGTGGGAACCGGCGCTGCTGAAAGCTCGATGCGGTCAGTACGATCAGCGCAAAAGCATGATCGATAAACTGATCAACTTCCGGAACAGCGCGCAAAAATTCAGCGACCGGCTTGTCGAGCCCGCTTTGTTTCGCATAGCGCGGGTCTCTGCCCGGATTGGGCAAACCCCGACAGTCGAAGATGAATCCGCCGCCGTGGCCGGTGGGATCATCCGGGATTCCGGAGACATGAAAACCAAAGCTGGTGATCGTGATCAAAGGGAGGATTGAATCGTCCGTTTGCATCCTATCTTTTTTCTTTCGTCTGCTGCTTGGATTGTTATCAGCGGTTGTTATAATCGGTAAAGTGAAGCATCCTGGACTAGTTGGGTTAGGATCGACTGCAACAGCGGCAGCCGTTGTAAAATCCATGCTTTCTCCAGCAGCACGGTTACGTTTTTCAGAGCATAGGGAACGCTTTTTAAAAAACTTTTTTTGCCGCGGACACCTGCCAGATAGCCATAGGCGCCGAACGCCTGAAGCACTCTGATCAGAACAAAGCTGTAAAAGTAGTGCATAAACCGGTCACGATCGATCGGCAGCAGGGAGCGGGCAGCCTGCAGATAGCAGTCCATCAAATGGTTGCGCAGATATTCGGGTAAATCCGCTTTGGCGTCGTAGAGCAGCGAAGCTACATCATACTGCAGCGCCCCGCGGCGACCGGACTGATAATCTATAAAATAGGTTTCGTTTTCCTGCACCATAATATTCCGCGATTGGAAATCGCGATAGAGAAAAAATGCAGTCGGTTCTTCCAACAGATGATCCACCAGGGTTTGAAATTCGCGCTGAAGCTTGTCTCGGTCAATGGGATTTTGAAAGAACAAGGATAAAAAACGATGCTGAAAATACTGCAGATCCCAGCTCATTGACTCACGGCCAAAAACTGCGTGCTGATAGCAATAAGAGTAGTTCAGCGTTTTTCCCGCTTCGATTTGAAATCTGGGCAGCCAGGACAACGCCTTTTCATACAGAGCAACAATGTCCTCGGTAAAGCCGTGTTTGTCGCGTATAGGCGCCATGTGCTCATACAGCGTGAACAGGCCGAGATCCTGCACCAGATACACATTGTTGTTCAGATCGACGGCGTAGATTTGCGGCACCGGCAGATGATAACTGGCGAAATGTTGTGAAAAATAGACAAAAGCTTCATTTTCTGCGCGGTGATCGCCGGCGATCCCAATGGCGGAACGATGCGCATTCTGCATACGGTAGATGCGCCGGTCAGAGGCATCTCCCTTGAGGGGATTGATCCGATCCGGTGTTTCGTTAAACTGCTGACGAAACAGCTTTTCCAGTGCAATCGTTTCCAACCGGTACTCGAGCTTTATCAATAAGGCGCCGCCTGAGCCGGCAAGCGAGTTCCCTGCTGCTGCAGCAACAACAGGAATGATGGATAGACTTTCGGCGCGAAGAGGCGGAAAAGTCCATGAGGTAACTGCAAGTTTTCTATCTAATCAAGCCTCCAGAACAAATTAGCCATTCTACGTCTAAAAACAAAAGTATTTTTTACCACGGTGAGGGGCGCTGCAGAGCTTGGCCCTGTGAAGCACCGGCAGGCGGCGGCTAAAAAACTTGTATTTTTCATCAATAATTGCTATAATTAACGAGAAAACAACAAACCGGAGAACCGCCTTGAGTTCGCTGTCGCTTATTTTCAGCCCGTTCAAGGGCGAATCCCTGATCGAATGGTTTGCCGATCTTACCGAATTGTGGCACAAAACCGGCCCTTTATCTCCCGAGGATCCGTATACTCCGAAAGGGATGCTGCAAAAATTGCACTTTCACAACTATAGTTTATGGCACCTCGAAGATGAAGCACGGCGCATTGATGTGACAGATGCCGAGATCGCCAAGATCAAGCGATCTATCGACAAGCATAATCAGCAGCGCAACGACGGAGTGGAGCAGATCGACATTTGGATCGATAACGTGCTCAACACCGCCGGTATCAAGCCGGGGGATGAGATCGCGTGCAATTCTGAACCACCGGGACTCATCATTGACCGTCTTTCCATCCTCTGTCTGAAAATCTACCATATGCAGGAGCAGACGGAACGAAAGGATTTGAGCAAAGACGAAATCGACTATTGCACGCTGCGCGGCAAAATTCTTTTGGAGCAACGGAAGGATCTGGCCGCTGCGCTGGATGCCCTGTTCCTGGATCTACGCCAGGCTTCAAAACGGCACAAGGTGTACCGGCAATTCAAACTCTACAATGATCCGCGTTTCAATCCGGCTCTGTATAAAAACCGGTGATCAGATGAGGGCAACATGGATCTAGAAGAAAAAACCATACAGGTAGACCTCGCCTATGGCAAAACTGGATTGCGTGCAACGCTGCCGCACCGTTCAGTGGCGAAAATCCTTACCATGAAGCCGGCGGAGCCGATTCTCGATCCTCATACTGCGGTGATCAAGTCGCTGCTCAATCCCATAGGCTTTAACCATTCGTTGTATGACATGGCGAAAAATCATGGCTCCGCCTGCATTCTTATCTGCGACGTCACTCGTCCAGTGCCCAACAAGATCATCTTGCCGCCGGTCCTGAAAAGCCTGGCCGCGGCGGGGATTCCCCATCACGCCACTCGAATTCTTATCGCCACCGGCATTCACCGTCCCAATCTGGATGATGAGCTGATCGAACTGGTCGGCCCGGAGGTCGCTTCACGCTATCGCATCGACAATCACTTTTCGCGCGATTTGGCATCGCATACCTGTTTGGGCAAAACCAGCAGAGGGACGGATATCTGGATCGACAGCCGGTTCGTTGAGGCGGAGTACAAGATCGCCACCGGTTTTATTGAACCGCATCTGATGGCCGGATTTTCCGGCGGCCGCAAATTGGTGGTTCCCGGTGTTTCTAGCATCGAGACGATGAAATGCATGCACGGTCCGAAAATCATGGAGCATCCGCTTTCCCGCGAAGGCGTGATCGACGGCAATCCGTTTCATGAGGAGGCCCTCGAGATCGCCAACCGCGTTGGCGTGGATTTTATTATAAACGTCGCCTTGAATGAGAACCGGGAGATCATCGGCGTTTTTTCCGGCCATCTGGAATCCGCGCATCAAAAGGGCGTAGAGTTTGTCCGCAGCGTCGTGCGTGATACAGTCCCGCAACCGGTGGATATTGTGCTCACCACCGCTGCCGGCTATCCTTTGGACACCACCTATTACCAAAGCATCAAAGGTTTGACGGCCGCTCTGCCGATTGTCAAGCAAGGGGGAACCATCATCCTGGCCGCCCGTTGCGAAAACGGATTGGGCAGTGACGAGTTTGCCGGCCTGGCGACCGATCCTCGTCCAGTGCCCGAGATCATCGAAGAGATCGTCAGTGAAAAGCAGTTTGTCGTCGATCAATGGCAATTTGAGAAATTCGCTCAGGCAGCGCGCAGGGCGGACATCATTCTGGTGGCTGATGGCTTGAAACCAGAGATTAAAAATCGTCTGCATGTCAAATGGGCGAACACCGTAGAGCAGGCTGTGGCCATGGCGCTCGAAACTCATGGTCCAAACAGTCGCATCGCCGTCATCCCCAAGGGCCCCTACATCCTAGCAGAAATTGAATAATATCAATTTACTACAGAGTTGTCCTCATCAGGAACCATGAACCTGCTCATGCGTTAGATTATTGTGTTCCCTCATGTGATTAATTTTTGAGATAAATCACGAAATCTCGCCGAAAATCGTTGATTTTTTGTAGAAGATTTTGTAAATTAAATACTTGCATTTCGTGCTATTTATAATTTAGCTCTCCTCTTGAACAAGAGGAAGGAGGTAACCTATATGCTCACCTTTAAATCTTTGGATGTCGTCGATACATTGAAAATGGCAATTCAATGTGAGATGGATATGGAAAGCTATTATAACAAACTGGCCTCATTAATCGACAATGACGACGCCATCGCGATTTTGCGGGGTTTGGCCGAAAAAGAGGAAAAGCAGCGGCTGCGGCTCATCAGATATTACAGCCGATTGTCCGGCAAAAAGATTTTGTATCTCAATCTCGGCAAGAAACACAAGCTGAACACACTGGTTAAGTGCAGCGACGATCCCGTTGAAGCCGTTCGGATGGCGAAAAAGAACGAAACGGAAGTGAGAAATTATTTCCAGATGGTGTCGCGACGGTTGATCGAAAACGATCTGCGCAAACTGTTTCAGGAGCTCGCCCTGGAAACCGAACACCACCTTGCGATTTTAGAGTCCTCGTTTGTCGAACCGATCTCTTTTGAATCCAGTGGAATTAAAAGCGAGGCGGTGTATTCCGACATGGTTAAAAGCCAAAAGGAATCTGTACGGACCTGGTAAACGCTCCTGGTCTGCATTACAGGCTCGTTATGTTGAATAACGAGCCTTTTTTATATTGATTAAATTCTTTTTTTTGTATACTTTTAAATGGTTAGTGTAAGGAATGTCGCCATGAAGAGCATTTACATGGACCATCATGCCACGACGCCCTTGGACCCGGAGGTGCTCGCAGCCATGATGCCCTATTTAACCGAAGAATTCGGCAATCCTTCCAGCAGCACCCATGAATGGGGCCGCCGTGCCCGCAAAGCAGTGGAAGCTGGGCGGGCGCAGATCGCAGAATCGATCGGTGCAGAGCCGGATGAGATCATCTTTACCAGCGGCGCCACGGAATCCGACAATCTGGCGGTGAAGGGAGTTGCCCTCTCCGCAGCGGGACCTAAAGGCCGCATCATCACCCAAGCCACTGAGCATAAAGCGATCCTGGATACAGTACGGTATCTGGAAAAAGTGGGTTATGAGATCTATTACGTCAAACTGGACTCTTATGGCTTGATCGATCTGGAGGATCTGGAGCGGAACATCACACCGCAGACTTTTTTGATCACCATCCAGGCGGCCAACAGTGAAATCGGCACCATCCAACCCATCGCCCAGGTCGGCGCCTGTGCAAAAGCGCACGGCGTTCTGTTTCATACCGATGCGGTACAAGCCATTGGTAAAATGCCCATCAACGTGAACAGCGATCAGATCGATCTGCTGTCTCTTTCTGCTCACAAAATCTACGGTCCCAAAGGAGTGGGCGCGTTGTATGTCCGCAAAGGAGTCAAGCTGGCGCCGCTGATCCACGGCGGTGGACATGAACGGGGTATGCGCTCGGGCACCCTGAATGTGGCCGGCATCGTCGGACTGGGTAAAGCCGCAGAGATGGCTCATCGCGAGCGCGATCAAGAGACCCGCCGTCTTTTGAAACTGCGCGAAAGGCTGGCCAATGGCATTCGCGCCAAGATCGACCAGGTGCAGCTCAACGGCCACCCGCAGCAACGGCTGGCGAACAACCTGAATTTCAGTTTCGCCTATGTAGAGGGTGAGTCCTTGATCCTGGCGTGCCGCGAGGTGGCCCTCTCCTCCGGGTCTGCTTGCACTTCTTCTTCGCTGCAATCCTCCTACGTTCTGCGCGCCATCGGCGTGCCGGACTCTTTGGCGCACTGCTCCATTCGCTTCGGTCTGGGCAAGAGCAACAATGAAGAACAAGTCGATTTTCTCGTCGATCTGCTCGCAACCAATGTAAGACGGCTGCGAGAGATGTCGCCGCTTTATGACATGGCCCGGGAAGGAATCGATATTGAAAATTTTTCCTGGTCGAAACACGATCATGAACATTAAAATGAGGATCGACCGGTATGGATGCTTGGGATGAATATACTGAAAAAGTAATGGATCACTACGAACACCCGCGCAATGTGGGCATAGTGGAAAATCCAAGCGGCATCGGCGTCGTCGGCAATCCCGCCTGCGGCGATGTGATGAAATTGAGCATTGAGGTGAAAGACGGCATTATCGTGGATGCCCGCTTTAAAACGTTCGGTTGCGGCGCTGCCATTGCCACCAGTTCCATGGTGACCGAGATGATCAAAGGCAAATCTCTGGAGGAAGCCTTACGGGTATCCAACAAAGCGGTGGCCGAGTCGCTCGGCGGCCTGCCTAAGGTCAAGATGCATTGCTCGGTGCTGGCCGAAGACGCCCTGAAGGCCGCGATTGACGACTATTATAAAAAACAGAAGCAGGAGAATAAAAAATGAACGACCTCAAATTATATATGGTGTACTATCTGGGCGGCAATCCGTGCTGGAACCTGCGCGTGGCGCGCTCGCCCGAGGAGGCGTTGATGCACTGCTTTGAGCATTCTGGCAAGCCGCGGCCGGAGGATGCAGCGGAATGCAGCTGCCGGGCGGAAGAGGTGACGCTGGCAGGCTACCGCATTTCCATTGAAAAAATCCAGTAAAGCGAAATAGTAGAATGGAAAAACAGGTTATCGATTCTGGAGAACGCGACTGATGAAACCGATTGAAATCCGGCCTCAGGTCTATTGGATCGGCGCGCTGCACCCGGATTTGCGCGTCTTTGACATCATCATGGCGACCAAGAACGGCACCACCTACAACAGCTACCTGATCAAAGGCGAAAAAATTGCGGTCATCGACACGGTGAAGGAAAAGTTCGTCGCTTCCTTTCTTGAACGAATCGGCGAGTTGGCGGATCCGGCCGCCATCGACTATATCGTGGTCCAGCACAATGAGATGGACCATTCGGGCAGCCTGCGTGCTCTGCTGGATATCGCTCCAACCGCCCAAGTCGTCTGCGCCAAGCCAGCGGTTAAATTCGTTCATCAGATCCTCAACCGGCAACTCCCCTGTCTGATCGCGGATCCGGCCCAGCCTCTCGATCTGGGCGGCAAGACGCTGCAGTTTCTGCCCGCCCCATTCCTGCACTGGCCGGACACGATGATGACCTATCTGCGCGAGGAGCAATTGCTGTTCAGCTGCGATGTTTTCGCCGCTCATTACTGCGACAGCCGGCTTTTTAACGATCAGATCACGCGAGACTTTTGGCCGGACTATGAATACTATTTTCAAACCATTTTTCGGCCGTTTAAAAAATATGTTCGCAACGGCCTGAAAAAGATCGCCGATCTTCCCATCCGCATGATCGCTCCCTCTCATGGACCTATCCTGCGGCGGGAAGCGAAAAAGTATGTTGACGCGTATGAGGCCTGGTCTGCTCCGGCTCCGGCCCCTGTTCCGCCCAGAGCCCTGATCTTTTACGCCAGTGCCTATGGCAACACCGAACTCATGGCCAGATACATTGCACAAGGTCTGGAAGAGAACCATGTTCAGGCCGTGTTGCTGGATGCCACCAACCTCCAAGTGCAGGATCACCTGGACAGCATCGAAACCGCAGATGCAGTGCTGTTTGGCAGCCCAACCCTCAACAACGATGCGGTCAAGCCGATCTGGGACGTTTTGACCAGCCTCGTCACTTTGGATATTAAGGGCAAGATCGCCGCAAGTTTCGGCTCCATGGGCTGGAGCGGAGAGGCTGTCGAGATGTTGGACCACCGGCTGGCCAGCCTTAAATTTAAAGTCCCGGTTCCCGGGCTCACCGCCACCCTGGCGCCCAGCTCCGATGATTTAGAAAAATGTATCGCGTTCGGCCGCTCCATCGCCCAGCAGATCGGCGCAGTCGAACGCCTTTAATGACAAACTGAACAACTTACGGGAGTTGTACATGGCAGACGAAATGGATCTGGCGGTCATCGGTTCCGGTCCCGGCGGCTATGTGGCTGCCATCCGCGCCAGTCAATTGGGCCTGAAGACAGTCGTCGTGGAAAAGGCAGAACTCGGCGGCATTTGCCTTAACTGGGGATGCATACCTACCAAAGCACTGCTGCACGCCGTCACATTGTATAATCAGATCAAACGTGCCGGCGACTTTGGAGTTCAGGTTCAGGAAGCCACTGTGGACCTGACCAAAATGGTGAAACACAGCCGGGCGACCGCTCAGCGTCTTTCCAAAGGCATCGAATTTCTATTTCGAAAAAATAATGTGACCGTGATCCGTGGTCGTGCCACCCTCGCCGGACCGAACCGAATCAGTGTGACGACTGCAGAGGGCCAGGAAGAGCGGATCGAGGCCAAGAACATCCTGATCGCCGCCGGCGCGCGGCCGCGGATGCTTCCGGGAGCAGAGTTCGACGGTCAGCAGATCATCACCAGCCGTGAGGCGATGGTTCTGGAGCACTTGCCTGAATCGATGATCATTATCGGCGCCGGCGCCATCGGCGTCGAGTTCGCCTATTTTTACGCCTCTCTCGGCGTTCGGATCACGCTGGTGGAAATGCTGCCGCAAATCCTGCCGACCGAAGACGCCGAAGCGGCTGAAGTGGTGGCCAGGGCTTTTAAAAAACTCGGCGTCACGATCCTCACCGGAACCCGGGTTGAGCAGGTTGGTAAAACCAAAACCGGGGTACAAATCAAGATCAACAATCAAAAGGGCGAACAAACGCTGCAGGCCACGCAAACCCTGGTGGCCATCGGCGTGACCGGCAATGTGGAAAATTTGGGACTTGAGGCCGTGGGAGTTAAGACGGAAAAGGGATTTATTCCGGTTGACCGGCGAACGTATCAAACGAATATAGCGCATATTCACGCGATCGGCGATGTGATCGGCGCTCCCTGGCTTGCGCATGTGGCTTCGGCAGAGGGCATCGCTGCGGTGGAGCATCTGGCCGGAAAAACCCCGGTTGCGATCGATTACGATCAAATCCCGGGATGCACCTACTGTCAGCCGCAAGTGGCCAGCTTTGGTCTGACGGAGCAAAAGGCCAAGGACAAAAGACTGGAAGTGAAAATCGGCCGGTTTCCATTCCGCGCCAACGGCAAGTCGCTGGCCATGGGCGAGAGCGAAGGATTTGTCAAACTGATATTCGACGCCCAATACGGAGAACTGCTGGGCGGGCACATCGTCGGCGCTGAGGCCACGGAACTGCTGGCTGAACTGAGCGTGGCTAAAACTTTGGAGACCACCGCCGAAGAGATCATCCAAACGATTCACGCGCACCCAACCATCTCTGAATCCATCAAGGAGGCGGCTGAGGATGCTTTCGGCAAAGCGATCCACATCTAGCCGCATGCTTTTCAGGCGATAACTTCCCCAAGGCCTATGTCCAGCATCTCGGACGAGATAAAAATCAAACTGCTCACAGTGATGCTTAAAACTCGCGCCACTGAAGAAAAGATTGTTTCTCTGTATCGACAGGGTCAGATCGTCGGCGGGGTGTACACCGGATACGGCCTCGAAGCGACCACTGTCGCCTCAGCCCTGACTCTCGAAAAACAAGATTATCTTTTTCCCATCCATCGTGACTTGGGTGCGCATTTAGCCAAGGGCCAGTCGGTGCTCAATATTTTACTCCAGTACCTGGGTCGCGCCGATGGCCTTAGCCGCGGCAGAGAGAGCGGCATTCATTTCAGTGATACCCGTCTACGCATCATCGGCAATGTGAGTCATCTGGGCGCCATGATCCCGGTGGCCGTAGGCGCCGCCCTGGGCGGGCGGATGCAAGGCGAATCCTCTGTTGCGCTGAATTACATCGGCGAGGGGGGCTCCAACATCGGTGATTTTCATGAAGGCCTCAACTTTGCCGCAGTTCAGAACGCGCCTTTTGTGCTGATTATTGAGAACAACCGTTACGCATACTCCACGCCCGCGTATAAAAGCTCGCGCTGTGAAAAATTGGCTGATCGCGCCATCGGCTACGGCATGCCCGGGGTTCAGGTGGACGGCAACGATGCCCTGGAAATCTATCGGATCGTCAAAGCCGCTGTGCAACGGGCGCGGGAAGGGCAGGGACCCAGTCTGATCGAATGTCTGACCATGCGCATGGCAGGACATTCTGCCCATGATGACGCTGCGTACATGGACAAAAAGCAGCTGGCAGAGTATGCACGCAGAGATCCCATTCATTTGCTGGAAAGACGTTTGTTGGAGGAAAAGATCATTGACCGCTCTTACCTCACCCGCGTCCGTCAGCAGGTTTCAGAGGAAATAGAGGCTGCTGCGGAGGCTGCTTTGGCAGCGCCGCTGCCGGATCCGGCTGGAGTGAGCGACGGCGTGTACGCCTGATTTATCCGTCCACGGCTCTTTCTCTTTACAAGGTTTTTCTTTTTACTATGAGCGAAACGACCTACCTACAGGCCATTCACGACGCTTTGCGCGAAGAGCTGTTGCGCGATCCTCGCGTCTTTTTGCTAGGAGAGGACATCGGCGTTTACGGCGGGGCTTTCAAGGTGACCAAGGGTCTGTTGCAAGAGTTCGGCGAGCAGCGCATCATGGATACCCCGATTTCCGAGTCCGCTATCATCGGCGTAGCGGTGGGCGCTGCGTTGACCGGCATGAGACCGGTGGCAGAGATGCAGTTCGCCGATTTCATCACCGTCGGTTTCAGCCAAATCGTCACCAACGCCGCCACGCTGCACTATCGCCATGGACTGGCCGTGCCTTTGGTAGTGCGAGCGCCATCCGGCGGCGGCATTCACGGCGGCCCCTTTCATTCCAAGAATCCCGAGGCTTGGTTTATGCATCAACCGGGGCTTAAAATCGTGGCGCCGGCCACTGCCCGCGATGCCAAGGGATTGCTCAAGAGCTCCATCCGCGACGATAATCCGGTCCTGTACTTTGAAAATAAGTTTCTCTACCGCCGGATCAAAGAGGTGATCGCTGATGAGGAAGAAGTGCTGGTGCCTCTGGGACGCGCATCGGTCTACAGGCCCGGCCGCGATGTGAGCCTCATCACCTATGGCGCCATGGTGCATGCCGCGCAGCAGGCTGCCGAGATTCTGGCGACGCAGGATGGCATCGAGGCGGAGATAATCAATCTGCGAACGCTGAAACCGTTGGATCAAGCAGCGCTGACCGCTACGGTCGCCAAGACCAATCGGGTTGTCATCGTTCACGAAGCCAACCTGACCGGCGGCATCGGCGGTGAGATCAGCGCGCTGCTGATTGAACACGCGTTCGAATGGCTGGATGCGCCGATCAAGCGCATCGCCAGTCTAGATACGCCCACTCCCTACAGCCCCATACTGGAAGAGGCTTTTATGCCGGATGCCGTTAAAATTATCGCCGCGGTCCGAGAGGTCATGCACTATTAATTAACCAGGGGCCGTACAATGCCTGAGGAAAAAAACATCCAAGAGCTGGGTTCCATGAAGGATATTCTGCAAGGAGCGATCCAGCGGGAGGAGAGCTCTTACCGTTTCTATCTGGAGGCCAAAGCGCGCAGCCGGACGCCCACAGAGGCGGCGCTTTTCGAGGCGCTGGCCAACGAAGAACTGGCTCACAAACAAAAGTTAACCAGCCAGCTCGAAGCGATCCTGGCTCAGATAGAAATCGATCGTGCGCTCTCGTATGACGTGTATTGACTGGGTTGGTTCGCATCACGGCTTTGCAGGCAGCATTCTGCGCAATAAAGGAAAACGCCGATGATCGACATGATTATGCCGCAGATGGGGGAGAGCATCGTAGAGGGCACCATCGTAAGATGGCGTAAAAGGCTCGGCGAACCGGTGCAGCGCGATGAGATGATCCTGGAGATCAGCACGGACAAAGTCGATTCGGAGATACCCTCTCCAGCCACGGGCATTCTGGCTGAAATCACTGCCGTAGAAGGCCGGACCGTAGCGGTGGGATCGGTTATTGCGCGCATCCAGGAGCAGGACACAGCATCCCGTCCGCCTCTGGATTCCGCCGGCCCCCTGCCCGCCTTTCCGTCCAGCGATTCGCCGCACCCATCAAAAGGGGAAAGACGCTTTCTCTCTCCGTTGGTAAAAAGGATAATGCGTGAACACAGCCTGACCGAAACGGATGTGCAGAGTCTGCAAGGAAGCGGCCACCATGGCCGGATATCAAAAAAAGATCTTTTAGCTTTTCTCCATGCACGCCGTCAGGCGGTGGCGCCTCCGGTGGTGAGGCAGCAGCCTGGTGAAACGTCGCAGCCGATCAGCGACGTTGCAGGCCCGGACGAGAACGACGAGATCATTGCTATGGATCATGTCCGTCGCCGCATCGCCGAGCACATGGTTTTCAGCAAACGGACCGCGGCCCATGTCACTTCGGTGGCGGAAGTGGACGTGACCTCCATCGTTGCCTATCGCGACCGTGTTAAAGAACAGTTTGAAAAACGGGAGGGCGTGTCGCTGACCTACACCGCGTTTTTCGTGCACGCGGCTGCGCAAGCGTTGCGCGAATTTCCCTTGTTGCACGCATCGGTAAACGGCGATCAAATCATTCTTAAAAAAGCCATTCACATCGGCATCGCCGTAGGACTGGAGCAAGGGCTTGTCGTGCCGGTGATACGCCATGCCGATCAGCAGAATCTGCTCGGCTTGGCAAAGGCTATCGACGGTTTGGTTCAGCGCAGCCGGAACAAACAGTTGGCGCCGCAGGAGGTTCAGGACGGTACGTTCACCATCACCAACATCGGCACGTTCGGCAATCTGTTCGGAACGCCCATCATTCATCAACCGCAGGTCGCCATCCTCGGCACCGGCGCCATTAAAAAACGGGTTGCGGTGCTTCAGGATGATTGTATTGCCATCCGCAGCATGATGTACCTCAGCCTAACTTATGACCATCGACTCATCGACGGGCTTTTAGCAGGCCGTTTTTTGCAGCGCATCGTTGCCCTTTTACAAAACTTTCAATATGAGTGACCTTTATGTATTCTAGGAGGCGACAGCCATTGGAAAACCTCCATGAGACAGCGGTATTGGACCATGGGTTCGTTCGTTTGATCGATTTTATGGGAGGGGACCAGGCGGTGGTTCAGGCCGCCCGGGTCTCCTTTGGCAAGGGAGCGTCCGATGATGAACGGGATCAGAAGCTGATTGACTTTTTACTGGCCAATCACCATGAGACCCCGTTCGAGCACTCAGTTTTCAAATTTCATATCAAATGCCCGCTTTTCGTCGCCCGCCAGTGGTTCCGCCACCGTATGGCCAGTTACAACGAGATCTCCGGCCGCTACACCACGATGAAAGAGGAGTTTTGTCTGCCGCAATCGCTGCGTTCGCAAAAGGCTAAGCATTATCAGTATGAACAGCTGCCGCCCGAATTGAACGAACGATTGAAAGCCAGAATGGCGGAATCCTTCGATGCTGCCTACAAAGTCTATCAAGAGCTGCTTGAAAGCGGCGTGGCCAGAGAACACGCACGGCTGGTCCTACCGCTCTCTCTTTACACTCAATTCTACTGGACTATCAATGCGCGCAGTTTGCAGAATTTTCTCAGTCTGCGCATGGAAGAACACGCTCAGCTCGAGATCCGTCAGTATGCCGATGCCATAGCCGTCGTGTTTCAAAAGCAAATGCCTTGGACCTATGCGGCTTTTGTCAAATATGTCGTTCATGGAGAAAAGTGGAACGAAGCGTAGTCATGTACCGGCCGGCGGAAAGGGCGGCACAGCGGCTGAAACAATCATCGTATTCGAACTTTTATTGTATTCAGGTTTTTAACCATGCCTTTAAGTCAAAAGCCTAAATGGCTTAAAATGGAGATGCCGGGCACAGGACATTATCCTGAACTTAAACGGCTGCTCAAAGAACAAAATCTAAACACCGTCTGTACCAGTGCAAGGTGTCCGAATATAGGAGAATGCTGGTCGAGACGAACCGCAACGTTTATGATTCTGGGTACGCGCTGCAGCCGCAATTGCCGTTTTTGCGCCATCGACCATGGTCATCCGGATCCGCCTGACGCAGGGGAACCTTTGCGCGTCGCTCAGGCCGTACAAATGCTCGAGCTGCGTTATGCCGTGGTCACCTCAGTGACCCGGGATGATTTGTCTGACGGCGGTGCAGGCCATTTTAATGCCACCATCCATGCCATACGTCGGCTCAATCCGCAGTGTCGTGTTGAGGTGCTGATACCTGATATGCAGGGCGATGCCCAATCGCTGGATCTGTTGCTGGAGGCATGCCCAGACGTGTTTAATCATAATCTAGAGACTGTACAGAGACTCTATTCTACTGTAAGGCCTCAAGCTGATTTTAATCGATCACTTAAAGTATTACATTATGCAAGTGCAAAAGGTTTTATCACAAAATCAGGGATGATGTTGGGATTGGGGGAGACCAGGGAGGAGGTGCTTGATGCTGCAAAAGCGTTGCGATCAGTAGGCTGCCGGATTTTGACCCTGGGGCAATACCTGGCGCCTTCCCTGGAACATCTGCCTGTGATGCGTTATCTGCAGCCAGTAGAGTTTGCGCAACTGCGCCAGCAATGCCTTCGCTTGGGCTTTGATTATGTGCATGCCGGTCCTATGGTTCGCAGTTCTTATCACGCTGCGGAACTGAGTGGGCTTGAAAAAGTATAAAGAAATTGACACCAGGCCGCAGCAAAATTGCCGAGTGTTCTTTGCCGTCTTTATGGAAATAATGCAATCATGCCATTGAATGAGCCGGGAAATTTTAAAAGAAGATTCAAGCAGTTCAGCGCCGGGCTGGCGAGTCAATCCCAGTATCAAGGAGCGTTGCGGTTCGTGATGCGCGCTCTGTCCGGCCTATGCGATGCTGGCAGAGGGATTTTGTTGATCACCAGAGAAACGGACAAATGGCTCAGTTTTGAAAAAGCCGTGGGATTCAGGTCCGCTGTGACTTCTGCTGCCTTGAGTAAAACGGATCCGCTTCATAGGCTGCTTCATTCCACCGGATCACCGCAATTTATCCAAGCCGGTTCTGCAGCCGCTCAAGCATTACAACAATCCGCTTTTATACGCAAGCTCGGCGTCAAGTGGATTCCGAGCCTGCTGCTGCCGCTGAACATCGACGATACACTATGGGGGGCATGGTTGTGCGACTCCCCTGCCTCTTTTCAGCCCCGTCTCGAGTACAGGGCGCCGTTGCTGTTAGAGGCCGGCAGGAAGACGGCGCTGGCACTGCGTCATGCCCGGATGACCTATCTGTTGCGCCGCACCTCGCTGGAAAAAGATCTTTTGCTCGCTCTGTCGCGAAAAATTAACGCCACTTTGGACTTGGACCAGTTGCTCGAAACGATTTTGGACAGCCTGCAGCAGGTGGTGCCCTATGATAAGGGATCGATTTTTCTGCTCGATCCGCGCGGCAAATCCATTGCCCGTTCAGTTCATCGTGGTCCCGCGCCGTTATTGAACGACCGGTGCTTTGCCCAGAAGAGAGAAGGCTTGTGCGCGTGGGTGCTGCAGAACAACAAAGCAGTGGTGGTTCATGATGTGTCCAAAGATCCTCGTTATTTTCCCATGTATCTGGACACACAATCGGAATTAGATGTGCCGCTGGTTCATCATGAACGCATTTTGGGTGTTTTAAACCTGGAGAGCAATCAAAAGGCGGCCTTTCAAAAAAACCAACGAAAACTCGTCCAGGCCGTTGCCGGGCAGGCGGCGGTGGCCATCGATCACGCCTGGCTCTATGCAGAGGCCATGGAAAAAAAAGAGATGGAACGCGAGTTGAACATCGCCAGACAACTCCAGCGTGTGTTGTTGCCGCGGCGCTGGCCAGTGGTGGATGGCTATGATTTCGCTGCTTTGAACATACCCAGTCGGGCAGTCGGCGGCGATCTCTATGACTGCATTCAGCTCTCATCTCACCGCATCGGCATCACCATCGGCGATGTGGCGGGAAAGGGGATACCAGGCGCCCTGCTCATGGCCACACTGTATTCAACCTATCGCAGCATGGTGCGGATGCCGGTTCCGGTGAATGAAATGATTTTTGAATTGAACAACGTGCTAAAGGACCGCATCTCCAATCAAAGTTATATCACCTTCTTCTATGGCGTGTTGTCCACTGAAACCGATGAGCTGTTTTACTGCAACGCCGGGCACTGTCCTCCGATTCTGCTGCATGCGGACGGCCGCTGGGAAACGCTGGAGGCAGGCGGAACTGTTCTTGGCTTTGTCCATAATGCGCCCTATGAGCTGGGACGCATTCAGCTTCAAGCCGGCGATCTCATCTTTCTCTATACCGATGGAATCACCGAGGCTATGGATCCAAAAGGGGAGTTCTACGGTGAGGATCGACTTTTGACGAATTTACGCGAATGGCGCCGATTGCCGGTAAAAGGCATATTGCGAAACGCTTTTCGCACGATCAAATCTTTTTCCAATGATGCACGGCTGCAGGACGATTTTACCGCTATGGCCGTCGCGGTCAAGCCTAAACAAAATAAAGGTATCTACTGAAGGGAATCCCAGAATGGCTTTGTTGCCGGTTATCAAATACGGCCATCCCACTTTACGCAAACGAGCGCAGCGCTGCCAGGCCAACGAGATATCGCCGACGTTTATCGCCGATCTGATCCAGACGATGTACGCGGAGGACGGCGTTGGGCTGGCCGCCAATCAGGTGAATGTGGACAAGCAGGTTCTGGTGGCCCGGGATCCTGATAAAAGCAGCCTGTATGTATTGATCAATCCCCGGATCATGGCCCAGAGCGAAAAAACGGTGGTGCAGGTGGAGGGTTGTCTCAGTCTGCCGCAGCTGCAGGCCGAGGTCCCGCGCGCCTTTAAAATAGAGGTGCAAGCGGTGGATCCAGACGGTCAACCCATCCACATCAAAGCCAAGGATTATTTCGCCCGCGTGCTGCAGCACGAGATTGACCATCTGAACGGCATTCTCTACATCGATCGAGCGGATCTGACCACTTTGGTCTGGCTGGAAAAAAAAGAGGACGGGCGCGAGGAGGAGGAGCTCGTCCGGCAGCCGATTACACTACAAGAAGTGCAAAAAAGGTTCACTGCCCGTTATCATAAACAACTTGATAAAGTGGTTTTTCATTCCGATCAACGAACAGGACCTGCGAGTGCCACCCATGACGCGTGATGATCTGCGGATTGAAAAGCTCCGCTCGATCCTGCTATCCTCTTTCCCCCAGTTGACGCCTGAATCCCTGCATGTGGTTAAAAGTCCCTACCGTGTCTGCCCGTTGGGAGCTCATGTGGACCATCAGCTGGGATTGGTCACCGGCATGACGGTCGACAGGAATGTGCTCCTGGTTTATGCGGTGCACCCCAAACCGGAAGTGCGCTTGCTCAGTGTTAATTTTCCCGGCCAGGTTTCGTTTTCGTTAGATGACATTCCGGCCAAGCAGGAGCTCGATTGGGGCAATTATGCCCGGGGCGCGGCCTACGCTCTAAAAAAGAAATACACGTTATCCAACGGAATCATCGGCGTCATCGAAGGGAATCTACCGGTGGGCGGCCTGAGCTCTTCCGCTGCGGTGGGCATCGCATATCTGCTGGCGCTGGAGCAGGCCAACAACATCAAGCCGGATCCCATCGCCAATATCGAATGGGACCGCCAGATTGAAAACGAGTATATCGGATTGAACAACGGCATTCTCGATCAATCCACTATCCTGCTTTCCGAGACGAATAAATTGCTTTGTTTGGATTGCCAGGACAGCCGTTATGAGCTGGTGCCGCCAGCGCCTTCTTTGCCCTCCTTTAATATTCTGGTCGTCTATTCAGGCATCAGCAAGTTCTTGGGCAAGACCGGCTACAATTCCAGAGTGGCGGAATGTCATCTGGCAGCGCTGGAACTCTATCGTCTGGCGCGAAATCAGGATCCACCTGATCAGCTGCGGCTTCGGCATATCTCGGTGGAAGAATTCCGGCGTTTCAGCGGACAGCTCAACGTTGTATCAAAAAAGCGCAGCAGCCATTTTTTCGGCGAATTGCAGCGAGTTCAGCAGGGTATGGAGGCGTGGCGTCAAGGCGATCTCGATTCCTTCGGCAGGTTGATGACCGCCTCGGGCGCCAGCAGCATCGAAAATTATGAATGCGGCAGTCCACATCTGATCACTATCTATGAATTGCTGCGGAGTCTGTCCGGGGTCTATGGCACGCGATTCAGCGGCGCCGGATTTCGCGGCTGTTGCATCGCCTTTATCGATCCCGAACATGCGCCGGCCATCTGCCGCAGGATTGAGAAAGAATACCCCCGCCGTCATCCGGACATCGCCGATGTTTTTGAAATTCATGTCTGTAACATGGATCATGGAGCTCGTATCTTATGAAAGCACTGGTGCTCGCCGCTGGCTATGCCACCCGTTTATATCCGCTCACCAGAGATTTCCCCAAGCCGCTGCTCACTGTCGGCAAAAAGGCGATCCTGGACTATCTGCTTGATAATATGAAAAATCTGGCCGGCCTTGAAGCCGTGTATGTAGTGACCAATTCCAAGTTCACTCCGCATTTTCAATCCTGGGCAAATACACTGCGCTCCGCTGCAGAACCGCCGCCCTGGCCTGTGGAGATAATCGATGACGGCACGGATAGCAATGAAACCAGGCGGGGGGCGGTGGCGGATATGTGGTATGCCATTGAAACAAAAGGGATCAACGATGATCTGTTGGTCTCTGCAGGCGACAATATCTACACCTTTAACCTGGCCGATTTTCAACGCTTCTTTTCAGAGAGAAAAAGCGACATTGTACTGTCCTTTCGCATCACCTCGCTGGAAAAATTGCGCCGCACCGGAGTGCTGCAGGTGGATGCATTGAGCCGTGTAATCGGTTTTGAAGAAAAACCTGCTCAACCCAAGTCGGACTTGGGCTGTCCGGCGCTCTATCTTTTGCAAAAGAGCACCCTTGCTTTGATCCCTGCTTATCTGAACCAGGGCGGCAATCCCGATGCGCCCGGCTATTTCATCTCTTGGCTGTATCAACAGCATCCTATCTACGCTTTTCTGATGACCCGGCCCTATTATGATGTCGGAAATCTCGATTCATATCATCGCATTTGTCAGCAGATCGAGACATTCGGCTTTTCTTATTGATTTTCTTGATAGTTTTGCCTATTTTCTTCAAAGGGTTATTTACTGACCGAAGGTACAGGAGTTGGTATGGAGTCGCGCAATCAAGCTTATATCGGTCTGGATTTGGGCGGAACTTTTCTTAAATATGCTCTGGCTGACGAAAAAGGCGGCATTTTGATCAAATCCAAGCGGCCCAGCCAGGGCGACCAAAAAAAAGAGGCTATTTTTTCCAACATTTTTTTTGCTATCGATGAAATGGCGCAAGCCGCTCAGGCACGGCAGCTGGAGATCGCGGCCATTGGTATGGGCAGTCCGGGCGCCATCGATTACAATCAATGCCGGCTTTTAGGCAACACACCTAATTTGCCCGATTGGGGGGATGCAGAGATCCGTAAAGAGATCGGTAAACATTATCCTTTTCCCATCTGGGCGGATAACGACGCCAATGTGGCGGCGCTGGCCGAGGTGCGGCAAGGGGCGGCACGCGGCTATAAATATGTCATCGCCATTACCCTGGGCACCGGCATCGGCGGCGGTGTGATCATCAATGATGAAATTTTTCGCGGATCGCATTTCTCAGGCGCTGAGCTGGGCCATATGTCCATCGATTATAATGGGTTGCCCTGCGGATGCGGCGGCGTCGGTTGCATCGAAGCCTATGCTTCCGCGCCGGCCATGGTTCGCAACTATGTGGGTAAGCTGCAGAAAAGCAGGACAATGGTGCCGTCCATGGTGAACACAGAGTTGATTTTTGCCAATGCCCAAAACGGCGACCAAGCAGCCATGCAGGTCATCGACGAAACCTGTGAATATCTCGGCGCTGCACTGGCGAGCTTTACGAATATTTTTAATCCTGAGATTTTTGTCATCGGCGGGGGAGTGGCTGATGCCGGCGATGAGTTCATGACCCGCATCTGGAATGCATTAGTGAAACGAGCCATGGATGCGCCGCTGCGCAACCTCAAGCTGGTCCGGGCACACCTGGGCAACGACGCCGGCGTGGTTGGGGCGATCTGTCTGGCCATGGACGCCGTTCGCGCGGCCAAGATCACAAGGTAAGCAGACCATGAAAATACTGATTGCCAATGTGGGCAGCACCTCTTTCAAATTCAAACTCTTTGAGATGAAGGACGAAGAGATGCTGGCTCTGGGGAGAATTGAAAACATCGGGTCTGAACGCTCTTCCTACTCGATGCAGTGTAAAGACCATAAGATACAAGGAACAGCCTCCTACGCTGATTATGAACAAGCTGTACTCGCGGCCATTGGTTTCCTCACTGAGGGGGAGCATGCCTGTCTGAACGCACTCTCGGACATCGCAGCCGTCGGCTTTAAAACCGTGCACGGCAAAGGGATTCAGGAGTGCAGACATCTCGATGAGCCGGCTCTGCAGGCCATGGAGGCCTACACGTTTCTGGCGCCAGCACATAATCCGCCTTATATCAAGGCCATCCGCATTTTCGCCAAATTAATCCCTGCGGTGCCGCGCATCGGCCTCTTTGAACCTGCGTTTCACCGGGATATTCCAGCGCACGCCTACACCTATGGCCTGCCGGCTGAACTGGCGGCAAAACATGCCATCCGCAAGTATGGATTTCACGGCGCTTCGCATCGTTGGATCGCAGAACGGACGCCGCAGTTGTTAAATGCAGCGCCCGACTCCCTGCGGATCATCTCTTGTCACCTTGGCGGCAGTTCTTCCATCTGCGCCATTCGCAACGGCCGTTCGCTGGACACCAGTATGGGCTTTTCACCTCAGAGTGGCGTGCTCAATGCCAAACGATGCGGCGACCTGGACCCCTTCATTCCTCTTTTTCTGCAGAAGGAGGAACAATGGTCTGCCGAACAGGTTTCCAAAGTGCTCAATTCGCAGAGCGGACTGGCCGGCATCTCCGGCATTCCATCCGGCGATATGAAAGAGATCATCGATGCGGCGGATCAGGGTTCTGAGAAAGCGCAGCTCGCCATCGATACCTTTTGCTATGGCGTTCTTCACTATATCGGCGCCTACTACCTGGTTCTGCAAGGGCTGGACGCTCTGGTATTCACCGGCGGTATCGGCGAGCGCGGCTCTCTAATCCGCCATCGAGTATGCCAGCACCTGGAATTCCTCGGAGTGGAACTGGATCAAAAAGCCAACCAGCACGCAACCGGAGAAGTGAAAATTTCCACACCGACTTCATCCATTCAAGTTCTGGTGATTCCAGCCAATGAAGAGTTGATCGTAGCCAGGGAAGCCAAAGCTTTGCTGGAACGGAGTTGATTTTTTTTATTGCAATTAACAATTAATTTTCGTAAACTAGACTATGAAAATGATGAATGATAAATATAACCATGCCGTTAATCCTCATTGTGTTCATCCCGGAGCCCGATAACGATTTGGTATGGTTTTACAAGACTGCTGCAACAGCCCGCTAAACCTAACCAGCGGGCTTTTTTTTTACTGAGCCGGTTCACTCTTTGTTCACCCTTTAAGGAGATTGTATGGTTGATTGGAATGGTCTGGATCCCCGCGTGCTCAAGATCGGTCTGCCCAAAGGCAGCTTGCAGGAAGCGACCTTTCGCCTGCTGGCCAAAGCGGGCTTTCATTTTTCGGTCAGTGACCGATCCTATTTTCCTTCCATTGATGATGCAGAGATTCAAGCCATCCTCATTCGGGCGCAGGAAATAGCTAAATATGTCGAGGACGGCATTTTCGATATCGGTTTGACCGGAAGAGATTGGACCATGGAATGCCGCGCCGACGTGATCGAGGTGGCGGAGCTCACTTATGCCAAGTTGACCATGCGGCCGGTCAAGTGGGTGCTGGCAGTGCCCGTCGATTCGCACATCAAATCAGTGCAGGATCTCCAGGGCAAGCGGATCGCTACAGAACTGGTCAATTTAACCCGCGATTATCTGGCGCAGCATCACATTCAGGCGGAGGTGGAGTTCTCCTGGGGCGCCACAGAGGTCAAAGCGCCCACCCTGGTCGATGCCATCGTTGAAGTCACGGAGACCGGCAGTTCATTGCGGGCGAACAATCTTCGCATCGTCGAGACCCTGTTAGAGTCCAGAACCTTGCTGATCGCGAACAAGGAGAGCTGGAACAACCCAGAAAAGCGCGAAAAGATCGAAAATATTAACATGATGCTTCAAGGTGCGATCTGCGCAGAGGGCAAAGTGGGTCTTAAAATGAATGTACACCGAGACAGACTGGACAGCGTAATGAACGAACTGCCGGCCATGAAACGACCCACCATCTCGCCGTTGCATGGCTCTGACTGGGTGGCGGTCGAGACCATCATCGAAGAGGGGTCGGTGCGCAATTTGATCCCAAGGCTCAAACGGGCTGGAGCTGAGGATATTATTGAATTTCCGCTTAATAAAGTGATCTATTAAACCATTACATTATAAAAACTCGGAGCTGCCGCATGATTGCGATCTATCGCAACAAGGAAATCGACCATTTCCTGATTAAATATGAATCACGACGGACTTTTATGGCCGAAGAGATCGAACGGTCTGTCCTTCAGATCATCAAAGATGTTCGGGATAAAGGTGATGAGGCGCTCATCAGCTATACCACCTTGTTTGACAAAGCGGAGCTGAGCACAGATGAAATAGAGGTTTCGGCCGAAGAAATGGCTCAAGCCCATAAAAAACTGCATAAAGATCTACTTAAGACGATCCAGGGATCTATCAAAAACATTGAGGACTTCCACCGCAACAGCCTTCCTAAATCATGGTTCAATTGGCAAGAGGATGGAGTGGTGTTGGGCCAGCGGGTCATTCCCATGCAGCGTGTGGGCATCTATGTGCCTGGGGGCAGGGCGGCCTACCCCTCGTCTCTGATTATGGGTGTAGTGCCGGCCCGTGTAGCCGGAGTGAGCGAGGTCTATGTGGTCACCCCGTGTAATGCACAAGGTGAAGTCAATCCAGTCATCCTGGCTATTGCCCATGAGCTCAAGGTTACAAAGGTGTTTCGGGTCGGCGGCAGCCAGGCCATCGCCGCTCTGGCCTATGGCACAGCCAGCATCCCTCGCGTGGACAAGATCGTCGGGCCAGGCAATATTTATGTCGCAACAGCCAAAAAGCTGGTCTTCGGACAATGCGGCATGGACATGATCGCCGGCCCAAGTGAAGTGGTGATCATCGCCGATGATACGGCGGATGCCGAATTCGCTGCAGCAGACCTGTTAGCCCAGGCGGAGCATGATCCGCTGGCTTCCTCCTTGTTGCTCACCAGTTCAGAGAAAACGGCGTTGGCTGTGCAAAAGGCAGTGTCCGAACAGATGAAAAATTTAAAACGCACGGAAATTCTCAGTCAATCGCTGCAGAACTATGGCGCTGTGCTGTTGACCCAGACCATGCAGCAGGCCATCGATCTGGCCAACCGACTGGCTCCTGAGCATCTGGGATTGCATGTTCAGGACGCCTGGCATTTGCTCGGCCGCATCCAAAATGCAGGCGCCATTTTCCTCGGCAGCTACTCCCCCGAGACGGTAGGCGATTATTGGGCGGGGCCGAATCATATTCTACCCACCAACGGATCGGCCAGATTTTTCTCACCACTGCGGGCAGAGGATTTTGTCAAATTCAGCAGCGTGATCTCGTACACTTTGGAGGCATTGAACCGTCACAGCGAACAGATCGTTCATTTCGCCCAAGCCGAGGGATTGGATGCGCACGCACAGGCAGTGATTAAACGGGTAAGCAAGAATGGAAAATTATTTTAAAAAAACGGTTTTACATCTGCAGGGTTACTCTGCTCCTCCGCAAAGGCAGATGCGCGCCAAGCTGAATCAGAATGAAAGTCCGTTCGACCTTCCGGCGGAGTTTAAAAAACAGGTGCTGGCCACCGCGGCGGCGCTCTCCTGGAACCGCTATCCCATGAACGAATCCAGCGATCTTAAACAGGCGATCGCCTCGTGGCACGGGCTGCAATCAGATCAGGTGCTTCTCGGCAATGGCTCCAATCAGCTGCTGCAAACCGTGCTCTCTGCAGCGGTGGCGGAGAACGATCGCGTGCTGCTGTTTCCGCCGACTTTTGGACTGTTTGAAATCTTTGGCGTTTTATATGGAGGCAACGTTCTGACGCTGCCGCAGGCGCCTTCTGATCCTTTCCCCATGGCAGAGGCGTTGCGCCGAATACAAAGCGAACAGCCGCGGATCATTCTCCTCTGTTCGCCCAACAATCCCACCGGCGCTTTGCTCTCTTTGCCACAGGTGGAAACCCTGTGCGAGCAGGCCTGCGGACTGGTTTTTCTGGATGAGGCTTATGCGGAATTTTCCGGTCAGACTGCCATTCCGCTGCTAAAGAAATATCCGCAGCTGATCATCTCACGCACTTTTTCCAAAGCATTTTCACTGGCCGGATTGCGCCTAGGCTATCTGCTGGCCTCGGCTGAATGCATCTATCAGCTTCGCAAGGCCAATCTGCCTTATAACGTCAATTTGTTGACTGAACTTATTGCCATGCAGCTGCTTGAGGATCGTGAAACCATGCTGCGTCAAGTCTCTGAGCTGGTTAAAGAACGCGACTGGCTGCTGAGCGAGATGCAGCGAATCCCCACGATTCGTCCGTTTCCCTCTGCAGCTAATTTTATTTTGTTCCACTGTCCATACGCGGATTTGGTTTTCGACCGCTTAAAAGATCAGGGTATTCTCGTGCGCAATGTCGGCGGATATCCGTTGCTTAAAGACCACCTGCGGGTGAGCATTGGACGGCATGAGGAAAACCAATGGTTCCTGGAAGCCTTGAAAGCGAGCCTATCATGAAAAAGCGCACAGCTCGGATTGTACGAAAAACCCGTGAGACGGATATCACCCTGTCGGTAGATCTGGATGGCAGCGGTAAAAGCGATATCCGGACCGGCATCGGCTTTTTTGATCATCTCCTCGACAGTCTGGCGCGGCACAGCCTCATCGACCTTTCCATTCAGGCCAAGGGCGATCTCTATGTCGACGGCCATCACACAGTGGAGGATGTGGGCATTTGTCTGGGCGCCGCCTGCGGTCAGGCGCTCGCGGACAAACAGGGCATCAGCCGATTCGGTTTTGCCTATTGTCCGTTGGACGAAGCCTTGAGCCGGGCAGTGGTGGATGTGAGCGGCCGCGGTTTTTTCATCTTCGAGCCCCGCATGCCATTGCACCGGGTGGGGGAGTTCGACGGCGAATTGCTGATTGAATTTCTCCGCGCTTTTGCCGTGCACTCGCAGATGACTGTGCACGTCGGTATCTTATACGGCGCCAATCAGCATCATATGATGGAGTCGTTGATGAAAAGCCTGGCCCGCGCTCTGCGCATGGCGCTGACCGTCGATCCGCGTGAACCGGGCATACCCTCCACCAAGGGGGTACTGGCGTGATCGGCATCATCGATTACGGCGCCGGCAATCTGAAAAGCGTACACAAGGCGCTGGAGCACTTGGGCGCGAAGGCCGACATCATCAGCACCCCTAAGCAAGTCGAGTGCGCCGATAAAGTGATTCTGCCGGGCGTGGGCGCATTTGGCAAAGCAGTGGAGGCCATCGACCGGCTGGGTTTGCGCAAATCGCTGCAACAGGTGATCGCCGATGGCCGTCCGTTTCTCGGCATCTGTCTCGGCCTGCAGCTGTTGATGCAGGCCAGTGAAGAGAGCCCAGGGGCTGTGGGGCTGGGCGTTCTGCCTGGCACGGTGGTTCACTTTCCTGCCGGAAACAAGGTTCCGCATCTGGGCTGGAACATTGTCCGTCAGAATCGGTCCTGCGCTCTTTGGCGCAACATTCCGGACGACAGTTTTTTTTATTTTGCCCATTCCTATTATGTGCGTCTGCAGGATGAGACCCTGTCGGTAGGATTCACCGATTATGGCGATTGGATCCCGGTTGCGCTCAACCGGCAGGCGCTTTTCGCTGTACAATTTCATCCCGAAAAATCGCAGAAAGCCGGATTAATGCTGCTGAATAATTTCATTCACCTGTAGGAAGCGTTGTGCGAATACTGCCCGCAATCGACATGATGGACGGCCGCTGCGTCCGTTTGAAGCAGGGGCTAGCCTCCAGTAAAAAAGAATATGAATCGCAACCGGTGCGCGCCGCCTTGCGCTGGCAATCCGCCGGCGCCTCCTGGTTGCATGTGGTCAATTTGGATGGCGCTTTTGGCCAGGCGGACGCCAACGCCCACGCGCTCACGGAATTGCTTGCCGCTGTGAACATTCCCGTCCAGCTGGGCGGCGGCATCCGGTCCTTGGAGGACGCGGCCCGATGGTTGGATCTGGGCGTTTCGCGCATCATCCTAGGTACGCTGGCGGTTGCCGATCCTGGCGGCGTCGGACAGGCGGTAGAGCGTTTTGGCGCCGACCGTGTGGCTGTGGGGGCGGACGCCAAAGAAAACCGCGTGGCCATCAAGGGATGGGTGGAAGAGTCGGAGAAACAATTGCTGCCCTTCGTAGCGGAGATGGAGGCTTTGGGAGTCCGCCATATCATCTATACGGACATTAGCCGGGATGGGGGCGACACGGGACCCGATCTGGCTGGTTTTGCAGCGCTCTGCGCGCAATCCAGCCTGAATCTGATCGCATCCGGCGGTTTCTCGAAAATGGAGCATTTTGAACAACTGGAAAAGTTAAAGTGTGCGAACCTCGAGGGCGTTATCGTCGGCACTGCGCTCTACGAAGGTCTCCTGGATCTGGCCACGCTGATTGGCCGTTTTGAAAGAGTGCGCTGAATGTTGGCCAAACGGATCATTCCCTGCTTGGATGTCAAGGATGGCCGAGTGGTCAAGGGCACCAACTTTGTCCATTTGCGCGATGCCGGGGATCCGGTCGAGCAGGCCCGTTATTATGACGAGCAGGGTGCGGACGAAATCGTTTTTCTTGACATCACCGCCTCGGCGGAAAAGCGCGATATTCTGCTGGACGTGGTGGCACGCACGGCGGATCAAGTGTTCATGCCGTTGACCGTAGGCGGCGGCGTGCGCACTTTTTCGGATGCACAGAGGCTGTTGCGCAGCGGCGCCGACAAGGTGACGATGAACACCGCCGCTGTGCAGAATCCGAATCTGATCCGTGAATGCGCTGAAAGGTTGGGCAGCCAGGCGACGGTGGTGGCCATTGATGCAAAACGCCGTGCGCAGGGAGGGTGGCAAGTTTACACACACGGCGGCCGCACCGCCGTAAATCTGGATGCACTCGAATGGGCGGCCACCGTGACCCGCCTGGGCGCAGGTGAGATTTTACTCACCTCCATGGATTGCGACGGCACGCGCAACGGCTATGACCTGGAATTGACCGGCGCCGTCGCCCGTGCTGTTCCTGTCCCGGTGATCGCGTCCGGTGGATGCGGCGGACCAGAGCATATTTATCAGGTGTTTCATTTCGCCAATGCCGACGCAGCCTTGGCTGCCTCTGTATTTCATTATCGGGAAAATTCCATTCGCCAGGTAAAAACCTATCTAAAGGAGCGGCACATTCATGTCAGAGATTGAAAAGCTCAAGGCCGATGAATTCATCCATACCCTGCAATTTGATTCTCAAGGCCTGATCCCGGCGGTGATCCAGGATGCGGGGGATCAAGCTGTTCTGATGCTCGGTTACATGAATCAAACCAGTTTGCGGCAAACCCTTGACAGCGGCCGGGTCACGTTCTGGAGCCGGTCGCGGAAAAAGTTATGGACCAAAGGAGAAACCTCCGGTCACTGGCTGCTGGTTAAAAGCATCTATACGGATTGCGATCGCGACACGCTGCTGATCCAGGCCGAGGCCATCGGACCTACCTGTCATACCAACAAGCGCAGCTGTTTCAGCTGGATGCTAGAGTGATCCTCCTGACGGCTTAACCGCTGGCAAATTGTGCTTGATTCTCAGACAAAGAATGGCTAAAATAAGTCTGTCATTCAACCAGAGGATGAAAGCGTATGCTACCTGGTCCAGCAGATTCGACAAGCACTCTAGTCGAACGAGAACAGATGATCATCGAGTGGTTCAAAGTGGACAAGACTGTGGCTTATGTCGCACTGGTCGTCGGGCTTTTCATCATCATCATCGCCTATTTCAGCGGCGGCCGCGAGAACAGGCCTAAACTCATTTTTTCCATTCTCAGCAGTGTGGTGATCGGCGTGCTCACTCTGCCTCTGTTCATCAAGTTCGGAATCTGGGTGGGGCTATTCGGCTATCAGTGGGGCGAAATCGTGCTGATGACGATTTATATTCTCTACATTGCTGCGCTTTCCTGCAACGCTTATGAGATCGTCACCGTGTCCGCAAAAGAGGCAAGACCCAACTGACAGTCGGTTGGAGTTTTTTTGCTTGATTTTTGCGAACTAAATTTTTAAATTGATTAGCTATAACAAAAAACACACAAACTGGGAACCACCAACCGCATGCTACGACCGAGAAAACATCTTTCGAAAAAAGAACTCAAGGAAGACAAGCTGGTCACCTTTTATGCCAAAGCCACTGCTTGGCTGGAAAATTACAAGACCTATCTGATCGCAGGAGCGGCGGCGGTGGTCGTGCTGGCGATGGGAGTCTTCTTTTATTTTCAGTCTGCCCAATCTGCGGAAAAAAGCGCCAGCGTCGAGCTGGCTAAAGCCACCCGAGTCTATGAGAGCGGCAATCTGTCATCAGCCATTCCCATGCTGAGCAACCTGGTTAAAAGTCATGGCCGCACGACCAGCGGCAAAATCGCCCGTTTTTATCTCGCCAATGCCTTTTTTCAGAGTAAAGATTACGATAACGCCGGGATCAACTACAAGAAATTCATCGACTCGTTCAGCGGAGACGAGCATTTCCTCGCTGCGGCCTATGGTGGGCAGGCAGCCTCATTAGAAGAAAAAAAACAATATGCTGAAGCAGCCGCTTTGTACAGCAAAGCGGCGGAAAAGTATGCATCCACAGTGCATGCGCCGCTCTTTCTCTTCAAAGCCGGCCGCTGCTATCAGTTGGCGGGAAAACCCGAGCAGAGCAAAGTGCTGTTCCAGCGGATCGTCAACGAGTTTCCCAAATCAGCCGAAAAGGATGAAGCGGTTCTGCAGCTAGCCATGCTGGGGCAGTGAAGATTGCCTATTTTTTTCTTGCATACTTGTTTATTTTTTTTTATATTATTATCCCAAAGTGGGCCCCAAAAGCCCACTTTTTTATTATTAGGCGGGATGGGAAATGCGACCTGAAGAATTGACGGCTGTGATAGAACCGGTGTTAAGCGACATGGGCATCGACCTGGTGGATCTATACCTCCATGGCCGAGGAGGGCGGACCCTGCTGCGCATCCTGGTGGATGAGCCGGGCGGCATCAGCATTCGGCGCGTTTCTCAAGCCAGCCGTGCAATTTCGGATCTGCTGGACCAGAAAGATCTGATCCCAACGCGTTACACGCTGGAGGTCTCTTCGCCCGGCGTCGATCGTCCGTTGAAAAACAGCCGCGACTTTATCCGTCACATCGGACGATTGGTATCGGTTCAGTGTCAGGTTGGCGAGACGACGGAGACTCTAGTCGGCCGCATCCGCAAAGCGGACGAGGAGACCGTTCTTCTAGCGATGGAAAATGGCACGCAGGAAAAAATAGTTGAGCTCGGCCGAATTCAATCAGCCGTGGTTCTCTTGGAATTCTAATGATCGTGGAACGAAACCATGAAAAATGAAATCGTCGAAGCCTTCTCCCTGTTGGCGAAGGAGAAGAACATCGATAAGGAGATTCTCTCCCGCATTTTGCAGGAAATTTTCCTCAACATGTTGAGGAAAAAATACGGCCAAAACGGCAACTATTCCATTTTCATCAACATGGAAAAAGGAGAAATTGAGATCTATCAGAGCAAGCTGATCGTCGAACAGGTGACCAGCGAAGTGACTGAGATTGATCTGGAGACGGCTCGACGCGCGGAGCCGGACCTGGAGCTGGGCGATGAGTTTTTAGAGATCATCGATCCTTCCACCTTCGGCCGCCGGCTGATCATTTCAGCCAAGCAGAATCTCAATCAACGCATCAAGGAGATTGAAAAGGAACTTATCTTTGAAGAGTTCAAGAATCGCATCGGCGAAATTATCATCGGCGACATCCGTCAGGTGAACCGCGAAGAGATCTTTATCAATGTGGACCGGACCGAGTTGAGCCTGCCCAAGTCCGAGCAGATCAAGGAGGAAAAGTATCGCCGCGGCGACAGCCTGCGCGCCGTCATCAAGGATGTCCGCTGGACCTCCCGCGGCCCAGAGATCATCGTCTCGCGCAGCGATCCCATGTTTATCATCCGTTTGTTTGAACTAGAGGTGCCCGAGATTTATGAGGGCATCATCGAGATCAAAGGCATTGCACGCGAACCCGGTGAACGGACTAAAATCGCCGTCTTTTCCCACGACAAACGGATCGATGCCGTCGGCGCCTGCGTCGGCATGAAGGGCATGCGCATCCAGTCTATTGTCAAAGAGCTGAACAACGAAAAAATCGACATCATAAATTTCAGCAGCGAGCCCGAGATCTTTATCACCCGTGCGCTCAGTCCGGCCAAACCCAGCCGCATTCTTATCTACGAGGATGAAAAACGCGTGGTCGCGGTACTGGACGATGAACAGATTTCGCTGGCCATCGGCAAGGGCGGCCAGAACCGCCGGCTGGCCAGCAAATTGACCTCCTACGACATTCAAACGATCCGCGAAGAGGATTATCAGAAGATGATGGCCCAGGAACGCGAGGCCAATAAATCGTTGGAGGATGTCGAAGGATTAAGCGAAAAATTAAAGACGCTGCTCATCGAAGCGGGGCTTCACTCGATCCGCGATGTTCAGGACGCGGAAGATGAGACGCTGCTGGAGATCCCGGGCATCGGAGAAAAAACCCTGGAAAAGATCAGGAATATTTTGCAGTTGCATAATCAATAACGTGTTTGGAGAACTCTCCAACGGTACGTTGGCAGGTCGTGATTAATCGGGAGTAACAGACTTTGTCCCCCAAAAAAAGGGTATTTCAAGTCGCCAGAGAGTACAACATTTCGAACGAAGCGCTTATTGCCTTTCTCACCAAGCTGGGCTATGACATCCGTAACCAGATGAGCACAGTCGCCGACGAGGCGCTGCAGCAGGTGGCGGAAAAGTACGGCGAAAAGGCGGTCGCTGCGGACGAGGAACATGAATTTCGTAAACGGCTGCGCGATAAGAAAGTGGCTGAAGAAGCGAAAAAGAAAGAAGCGGCCATCGATCTGGAGCGTCGTTTGCGCGTAGCGCAAGAGTACGCCAAAGAGATACCCGCCATGAAAAAACGGCGAGAGGCGGCTACACGGATGGAGGAGGCGGAGCACGAAAAAGAGGCCAAACTCGCAGCAGCCAGAAAAGAAGAAGCCGCCGCGCGCATGGAGGAGACGGCTGAAAAACCGGAGGTGCAGGTAAAGCGCCCGAGCAAACGGGTTAAAATCGTCGAAATTCCACCCACGGAACCCACGGCAAAGGAAAAGGAAAAAAAGCGCGAAAAAGAAAAGGAAAAAGAGCGCGAGAAGAGCAAAGCACGAGCTGGGCTGCCTAAAGAAGAGATTCTGCTTCCAACCGCCAGACCCAAGCCCTCCCTGCCTCCGACGATAGAGCGCGCTGAAGCGGTCCCGGTGGACGAAGAGGATCAGGCGGACAAACGGAAAAAGCGCAAACGCAAAAAGAAAAAGAAAGTTGGAGCGGAAGAGGTCGTTCCGGCCGTTGTCGATAAAAAGCATAAACGCGTTAAAAAGAAAAAGAAGCACACGTTCAACGAGGAGGAGATCCAGGCCTCCATCCGCCAAACCATGGCTTCGCTGGAAGATGCGGGCAAGGTTAAAAAGAAAAAACGGCGCACTCACGATGAAGGAGAAATCGAGGCCGAAGAGGTTTCGGTCATCCGCGTCAGTGAGTTTATGTCGGTGGCCGAATTGGGCAAATTGATGGAGACGGAACCCTCTGACTTGATTAAAAAGTGCATCGAATACGGAATGATGGTCTCGATCAACCAACGATTGGATATGGACACGATCACCCTGCTGGCCTCAGAGTATGGCTATGGGGTGGAAAAGCTCCAGGATATGGATCAGGAGTTGCTCGATACACTCAACGAGCAGGTGGACCGCGAGGAGGACCTGTTGCCGCGTCCACCGGTCGTGACGATCATGGGACATGTAGACCACGGCAAGACCTCTCTGTTGGACTATATCCGTAAAAGCAACATCATCGCCGGGGAAGCTGGAGGCATCACCCAACACATCGGCGCTTATGAAGTGGTGGTCAACAACAAAGCGATCACCTTTCTCGATACACCGGGCCACGAGGCTTTTACCGCCATGCGTGCCCGCGGCGCCCAGGTTACCGATATCGTCATCTTGGTGGTGGCCGCCGACGACAGCGTTATGCCGCAGACCATTGAAGCGATCAGTCATGCCAAAGCCGCCAACGTCCCCATGGTGGTGGCTATCAATAAAATAGACAAGCCGGGCGCCAACCCGGAAGCCATCCGCATGCAGCTGGCCAACCATGGTGTGTTGGTGGAACGCTACGGCGGCCGTTATCAGTCGGTGGAGATCTCCGCCAAGAACGGCCAGAACTGCGAACAATTGCTGGAATTGATTCTGTTGGAAGCCGAAATGCTCAACCTGAGGGCCAACCCCAACCGCAAAGCCAAAGGAGTGGTGATCGAATCCCGGCTGGATCGAGGGAAAGGCGTGATGGCCACGGTGCTGGTGCAGAACGGCACCCTGAAGATCGGCGACCCGTTCGTCGCCGGCGCTTACTCGGGCAAGGTTCGTTCCATGTTCGACGAGCGCGGACGCAAGGTCAAGGCCGCCGGTCCCTCTACGCCGGTGCAGGTGCTGGGCTTTGATGGTCTGCCGCAGGCTGGGGATTCACTCATCGGATTAGAGTCGGAACGCGACAGCCGCGACATCAGCTCCAAACGCCAGCAGCTGCAACGCGAATATGACCGTTTGCGCAACCGTCCACGCAGCCTGGACGAGATTTCCAAAGAGATCCAGAAAGGCCAGGTGCGCCAACTCTTCGTGGTGCTTAAAGCGGACGTGGATGGATCCATCGAGGCCATCACCGACACCCTGCAGGGATTGCGCACCGAAGAGGTGGCGGTGGACATCATCCATCGTGGCGTAGGCGCCATTTCAGAATCGGACGTATTGCTGGCATCGGCTTCCGGCGCCATCATTATCGGATTCAACGTGCGCCCCACCACCAAAGCGCGCGAATTAGCGGCCAAAGAACATGTGGACATCCGTCAATACGAAATCATTTATGAAATCGTCAACGACATCAAAGCCGCGCTGGAAGGATTCCTCGCGCCGAGTCTCAGTGAGGAGCTGACCGCCACTGTCGAGGTGCGGCAGATTTTCAAAGTGCCCAAGGCGGGCATTATCGCTGGTTGCTATGTACAGACCGGCAAATTGACCCGCAGCGATAAAATCAAGGTTTATCGCGATGACCGCCTGATCCATGACGGAAGCATCTCATCGCTGCGACGGTTCAAGGATGACGTGCGTGAAGTCGCTGCCGGCTTTGAATGCGGCATCGGCCTGATGAATTACGACGATATCAAAGTCAACGATGTCTTTGAGGGGTATCGCGTGGTTGAGACCAAACGGACGCTGGAATAAACCATGCTGGTTGGTCTGTACCAAATCGAGCTGTTCATTCCGGACAGCGGTTCTCTCAAATCCAAACGGTTTGTACTGAAGAGCCTGAAAGACAAGATACGGGCCAAGTTCAACGTGTCCGTGGCAGAGGTCGAGGACAATGAGCTGTGGCAGCGCGCGGTCCTGGGGGTCGCCATGGTCAGCAACGAACGCAAATTCATCGATCAGGTGATGACTCAAATATTCAATCTCGTCGAACAGGACGATAACGTAGAGATCACCAATCAGCAGCTGGAAGTGTTTTAAATGAACTATAAACGAGCGGACCGGGTGGCTGCTCAGATCCTGGCTGATGTCAGTCAGATCATTCTGCGCGAAATGGCCGATCCCGACATGGGATTCATGACTATCACCAGGGTCAAAGTGACCGATGATCTTCGTCTGGCCAAGATATACTATTCGGTGCTGGGCGACGAGGCCGAACAGAAAAAGGCCACAGAAGCGCTGCATAAAGCCCAGGGCCACATCCGTGCGGAGCTGGGCCATCGTCTGAGCCTGCGATTTGTGCCCGAGCTTGTTTTCTATTACGACGATACAGCCGCTTATGCGGATCATATTAACCGGATTCTTAATAAAATCCATCAAACGGATTCGCCGCCTGACCTGGATCCGGTCGCAGAATAGCCTGCGCAGGATTCGTACCCTCATCCGGACTGAGTTCGTGCTGCCGGGTTGAGGGTGGAGACGGCCATTTGGAAAAAATCATCAACATCAACAAACCGGCCGGCTGGACCTCTTTTGACGTGGTCCGTCGCTTGAAGCATCACTGGCCACAGGAGCGGGTGGGCCACGCCGGAACTTTAGATCCCTTTGCCGAAGGCGTGCTGCTGGTTTGTGTAGGCAAGGCCACTAAACAGGTGCCGGCGCTCATGACCCAGCCAAAGGAGTATCGCGCCACGGTGCATCTGGGCATCGAGACCGAAACCTTGGACATCACCGGCCGGATCGTTGCTGAACGAAACGTTCCGCCCACCGCTGCAGAGGATATCGAAGCGATGCTGCCGCACTTTGTCGGGTGCATTCAGCAGGTGCCGCCGAGGTATTCTGCGCTCAAACAGGAGGGTCAACGGATGTATGACCTGGCCCGTCGGGGCGCTGCCGTGGAACCTCAGGAGCGAAGCGTCAACATCTACGAGCTCGAGCTGTCTGGGGTGAAATCTCGTGACGTGGTGGAACTGAGAATTGTCTGCTCAAAAGGCACTTTTATTCGTTCTCTGGCACGAGATCTAGCGCATGCGCTTGGCACTGTCGGCTTTGTGCGCAGATTGATTCGAACCCGCATCGGCGTTTACCGGCTGGAGCAGGCGGTCGGGATCGACCAACCGGAGACCTGGCAGGCAGGAGATTGCAAGCAGTAACTCATGGAAACCGTCTGGAATTTAAACGACTATATTGCAGATGCACCGGCTGTCGTTACGGTGGGAACTTTTGACGGCGTTCATCTCGGCCATCAGCAGCTTATCGCGCGCATGACGGAACAAGCCCGCGCGGTGGGCCGTCGCTCGCTAGTAGTGACATTCGAGCCCCCTCCGCAGATCGTTGTACAGCGGATGCAGGAGCCGGCGTTTCAGCTGTTGACCACCATTGAGGAAAAGATCGTTTATCTGCGCCGCCTCGGCATCGACAGCTTGCTGATAATGCCGTTTTCGCCCAGCTTTGCCGATATGAGCGCAGAGCAGTTTGTCGATAAAGTGCTGATCGACCGGCTGAAAATGGCCGAGATCTTTATCGGCAGCAGCCACACCTTTGGCCGGGCGCGCACCGGCAACGAGGCCTTGCTGAAAAAGATGGCGGCGGTGAATCATTTTTCCGTTTCCACCGTCGAGCCGGTCTATCGCGACGGCGAGGCGATCAGCAGCACGCGCATCCGGTCTTTGTTGAACGAGCGCCGTATCGAAGAGGCGGCGCAGCTTCTCGGCCGACCGTACAGCCTGCAGGGAAGGGTGATCCGGGGCGATGGGCGCGGCCGCCAGCTGGGTTTTCCGACCGTCAATTTGAAACCCTATTCCATATATAAACTGGTGCCGCAGCGCGGCGTCTATTTCAGCCGGTTTCATTGGCAAGAGGTGCATCGGCCTGCTGTCACCTATATCGGCGTGCGGCCCACCTTTGGTCTGAACGAACTGGTCATTGAATCCCATGTGCTGGATTTCGAGGAGGAGATGGCGGGCCGGGAGATCACGATTGAGCTGATTCAAGTCCTTCGCGACGATATTCAATTTGAAACCACCCAACAGTTAATCGAACAAATCCATCGGGATGTTGCCAAAAGCCAGGAACTTTTCAAGACATACTCACGTTAATTCAGGAGGTTTTTACAATGCCATTAGCCAAAGAACAAAAGGCTGAAATTGTTGCCAAGTACGGCAAATCGGCGCAGGACACCGGCAGCGCCAAAGCGCAAATCGCCCTGTTGACTGAGCGCATCAACCAGCTGACCAAACATTTTCAGGTGCACGGAAAAGACTTTCACTCCCGTCGCGGCCTTTTACGCATGGTCGGCCGTCGTCGGCGTTTGCTGGATTATCTCAAGTCCAAGGACATCGCCCTTTACCGTGATCTGATCCAGGAACTGGGCATCCGTCGATAAAGTCTCGGCAACCCTTTTCAGCACAACCCTCATCGGCTGATAATCTAGCTTGAAGAAAGGAGGACTGCTCGATGATCGATGTTCGTCAGGTGACTCGATTCTATGGTCGAGTGATGGCTGTCGACAACATCTCTTTTCAGGTTGACAAGGGAGAGATTCTAGGCTTCCTGGGGCCCAATGCGGCCGGCAAAACAACCACCATGCGGATTCTGACCACGTATATGCCGGCCACCTCCGGAACGGTAAAGGTGGCTGGCTACGACGTACAGGATCAGTCCATGCAGGTGCGTAAACGCATTGGGTACCTGCCGGAGAATCCCCCCCTGTACATGGAGATGCGTGTAGCCGATTATTTGGATTTTGTCGCCAAGATCAAAGGCGTAGATCCCCGGGACCGCAAGAAAGCGGTGGCCGAGGTGATGGATAAGGTTGGCATCCAAACGGTATCCGGGCGGGTGATCAAAACGTTGTCCAAGGGGTATAAACAGCGTGTCGGCCTTGCTCAGGCGCTGGTGCACAATCCGGATGTGCTTATTCTCGATGAGCCGACGATCGGATTGGATCCCAAGCAGATCATTGAAGTGCGTCAGTTGATCAAATCCCTGGCCGGCACCCATACGATCATCCTCAGTACCCATATCCTGCCTGAGGTCAGCATGACCTGCGAAAGGGTCGTGATCATCAACAAAGGCCGAGTGGTAGCAGAGGATACGCCGGACAACCTCACGCGCAAATTGGCCGGAAACCAACGGCTATACCTGGAGGTGGGAGGCCCGGTGGAGGACGTCCGCCGAGCCCTGGCGCAATTGCCGGGCGTGGTTAAAACCACGGTCCTGACCAACGATAAGACTGCCGGCTTTCAAGTCGAAAGTCAATCAGACTCGGAAATCCGGCCGCTGCTGGCTAAAACCGTCATCGATCGGGGATGGCAGCTCTTTGAGATGAAGCCGGAGGGCATGAGTCTGGAGGACGTGTTCCTGCAATTAACGACTAAAGAGGAGGTTGGGAATTCATGAGAAACTATTTAGCCGTTTTGAATAGAGAGCTCAAGTCCTACTTCTCATCGCCGATTGCCTATGTGGTTATCGCCATGTTTCTGATCATCGCGGGCATTTTTTATTATCTGATCGTCACCAATTTTGTCCAATATTGTATGCAGGCCGACATGCAGGCGCAATATTACCGGATGGCGCCGCGTAATATGAATGTGAACATGATGGCGATTCGACCCATCCTGCACAACTTGAGCCTCTTTTATATCTTTTTTCTGCCGTTGATCACCATGCGGCTGTTTGCGGAAGAGAAGAAAAGTGGGACCATCGAACTTTTACTCACCTCGCCGATCACCAACAGCCAGACCATCCTCGGCAAATTTTCCGCCGCCGCGCTTTTGAGCCTGATCATGTTGCTCTTTACAGCGCTGAACGTGCTGCTGCTTTTCTTTTACGGTAAGCCAGAGATCGGCCCGATCCTTACAGGCTATCTGGGCCTTTTTCTGTTGGGACTGAGCTATATCGCCTTTGGCGTGTTTTTTTCCACCATCACCGATAATCAGATCATCGCCGCGGCCATCACCTATATGTTTATTCTGTTTTTCTGGGCCATCGGCTGGATATCGGGCGCCGTCAATCCTGCGGTGGGCAAAGTCCTGGCGAATTTTTCTCTCATCGAACATTTTGATGATTTCGCCAAGGGCGTGCTGGATACCAAGCATGTGGTGTTCTATCTCAGTTTTATCACCGCCGGCCTTTTCCTTTCCTATGTATCCATCGAGTCAGCCAAATGGAGGGGAAGATGATGAAAAAATACGCATCGATTTCAGGATTAGCGGGGTTGGCGCTTCTTTTGATCGGACTGGCGCTGTACAGCATCAACGGCCTATTCACCGCCGCCAGCATCGTGCCGGCGTTGATCGGTCTGGCCCTGCTGATATTTTATGCCGTCGTTCATTTCAAGGACATTAAAGCGGGGTTGAGCAGCCGTTCCGCCAAGTTCGGCTCCAATGCGTTGTTGATGATCCTCGTGGTCATCGGCCTTCTCATTGTCGTCAATATCCTGCTGTCGCGGTTCAATTATCGCCTCGACACCACGGCGGCACGTCAATTCAGCCTGGCGGACCAAACCCGCAAAGTGCTGAAGAGTCTGGATAAAGACGTCAAAGTGTACGGCTTTTTCAAAGCCGGTGAAGATCAAATGGCCAATGAGTTATTGGCCGAGTACGCCAATTATTCGCAGCGCTTCAGTTTTGAGATCACCGATCCGGACAAAAAACCCGGTCTGGCCAAAAAACATCAGGTACGCTCCTACGGCACCATGATCCTACAATGCGAGGGCAAAGAGGAACGGCTGGAAAAACTCCAGGAAGAAAGCCTGACTAACGCTCTGATCAAAGTCACGCGCGAAGGGGAGAAAAAGATCTATTTCACCACTGGTCATGGCGAAAAGGATCCGGACCTGTCTGAGAAAACCGGACTATCGTTTGCCAAAGAGGCCATTGTCCAGCAGAACTATCAGGTGGAAAAAATCCTCCTGGCGGAACGCGACAGCATTCCGGAGGACTGCGCGGTGTTGGTCCTGAGTGGGCCTACCACCGATTTATTTCCCAAAGAGGAAAATCTGATCACCCGCTATCTTGAACGGGGCGGCAATGTACTGGCGCTTCTCGATCCCGATGCCGGCGATGGATACGCCAACTTTCTCTCTGCCTGGGGGGTGAAACTGGGCAAGGACATTGTGATCGACGCATCCGGCATCGGCCAACTCTTTGGCGCCGGTCCGACAATTCCCATTGTTTCTCAATATGAGAAACATGCCATCACCAAAGATTTCAACGTGATGACATTTTTCCCGGAAGCGCGCTCGGTGTCCCGTTCCAGCGAGACTGCGTCAGGCGTGACCGTCACTGATATTGCCAAGACCAGTCCGCAGAGCTGGGCGGAAACCAGTCCGCTCACGTCCGACAGAATCAGCTACGACGACGGCGTGGATCTAAAAGGACCGGTGACTGTGTTCGCCGTGGCGGAAAAAACGTTGACCGGCGCGCCAACTAAGGCCTCTGCACTGGACTTGTCATCCGGTCCTCGCAAAGCCCGGCTGGCGGTTATCGGCGATTCTGATTTCTGCAGCAACGGCTATTTCAAGGTGCAGGGCAACGGCGACTTTTTTCTCAACGCCGTGAATTGGCTGGCGGAAGAAGAGGATCTGATTTCCATTCGGGCGCGAGACCCGGAAGATCGGCGCCTCAACCTGACCCAGAAACAATCACGCATTCTGCTCTATCTCGGCGTGATCGTCATGCCGCTTCTCATTCTTTCTGCCGGCGTCTGGGTCTACCGAAGCAGGAAAAAATAAAGATACAAGACAGGGCGGAGGGCGCGCCCTGTCTTACTCTTCAAAATACGCAAATCCACGGCATCGCGACCGCGGCTTCACTACAACGATTTTTTTATAGAAATAGGAGTTAACAGCTTATGCGGTTCAGAAACACCCTGATCCTTCTGGTGATCCTGGCTCTGGGCATCTGGAGTGTGACCTATCTGAACAAACGGGATGTAAAAAAAGAAGAGTCGAAAAAGGCGAACGAAAAACTTCTTAACCTTTCCTCCGGCCAGATCCAGGAACTCTGGCTGGAACCAGGGAATTTCCATGCGGTTCGAGACAGCGTAGAATGGCGGATTGTCAGCCCGATTCAGACTCTCGGCGATAAATCAGCTCTAGATGCCATTGCCAACTTATTTGATTGGGCTAAAACCGAACGGATCGTTTCCTCGGATCCGTCAGAGTACGGCGAATTCGGCTTGCAGCCCGAACACAAGCGACTGATCGTGCGCCACTCGTCGCAGATCGACACTTTTTACGTCGGCGAAACCAATCCGACCGGCTCCTTTGTTTATGCGCACAAGTCGGGCTCTGACGATGTTTTTTTGACCACGACCAGTCTGAAGACCAACATTGAAAAATCGCTTTTTGACCTGAGGGACAAAAGCGTGCTCGCTTTTGAGCAGGCTCAGGTCCGTGAGGCCACGCTTCAGCACGGCGCCGAACACCTGGCGTTTGTCAAAGAGGGCGCGGAATGGAAAATCACTCGGCCTAAAGCCCTTAGGGCTGACGCGGCCAAAATAACGGATCTGCTGTCCAAAGTCAGCAGCCAGCGCGTCTCCAGTTATGAGGAGGAAAATCCTATAGAACTCAAGTCCTATGGGCTGGATGCGCCGGCTTTAACGTTCACGGTTTTTCTCGGCGAGAACCGGGCGCAGAAAACCCTGACCATCGGCAAGCAGAGCGGCGATCAATTCTTCGCGCGCGATCTTTCCCGCCGGCCGGTTTTTAAAGTGGATACGGCGTTTGTACATCGTCTGCAAGTATCGCTGGCAGATGTGCGTTCGAAAAAGATCCTCCATTTCAATGCCTCTGATGTCACCCGCCTGACGGTTCGGCAAAATGACAGCACTTTTGTGTTTGTTAAAGACACCACCAAAACATGGACTATGGTCTCTCCGCAGCCGTTGGGCATCAAAGGGTGGAAGATCAGCTCGCTGGTCTCGGAGCTGGAATTGATGAACGCCGTCGCTTTCGTCGACGATTCTCCGACTGCTTTACGGCCATTTGGTCTGGACTCCCCGCAGATGGCTTTTGAGCTCTACCAAGACGATCGCCTTCTCGATCAATTCTTTATGGGACGAAGGGACAGCAAGGACGGATGGTTCGTCAAGAGCGGGGCCGATCCCGCGGTCTACTCTGTAACCAAGGATCTACGGGATAAAATAAAGATCGACCTGAAGCAGCTTTTGGAAACACCTGCAGCCGAGCCGGATACGGCGGCGACTGTCAAGTAATGGTTTAATTCTACGCCGGCAGGCCCCTGTTGGGGATGCCGGCGCTTTTTCATATCACGCTGCGACGCCTGGGCCGGAGAGGGTTCATCGAAAAACCTGTAGGCCGAAATGATTTCTGCACGGCAGAGATGATTTCGACCTACCTATCGAAAAATCCTCATCCCGTTCGCCTCGCGCGCCGTAGCCTTCATTCTACTTGGAGGATTCATGGTAGTTACAAAACAGATCGAGTTTAACGGTCAACCTTTTATCATCGAAACCGGCAAGCTCGCCAAACAAGCCAACGGCGCCGCCTGGGTGCAGTTGGGAAACACGGTTGTGCTCGCCGCCGTCGTCATGGACGACAAGCCGGCAGAGGATCGCGATTTTTTCCCCCTGACAGTGGATTATCGCGAGAAGGCGTACGCCGCAGGAAAAATTCCCGGCGGATTTTTCAAACGCGAAGGCAAGCCTTCGGAAAATGAAATTCTCAGTGCGCGACTCATCGATCGCAGCATCCGGCCTCTGTTTGATAAAAAATTCCGAAATGAAATTCAGATGAACGTCTGGGTGCTGTCTGCCGACAAGGTCAACGACGCCGATGTGCTGGGCATCACCGCAGCCTCGGTGGCCTTGGGCCTTTCGGATATTCCGTTTAAAAGCCTGATCGCGGGCGTCCGCGTCGCCTGCCTCGACGGCCGATTGATCGCCAATCCGACCTTTGAGGAATTGGAAAAGAGCAACATCGACCTCGTCATCGCCGCCTCTGATGAATCGATCATCATGGTGGAGGGGGAAGCACAGGAAATTTCGGAAGAAGAGATGGTCCGTGCGCTGTCCTTTGGTCACGAGGAAATCCGCAAGATCATCGCGCTGCAGAACCAGGTTGTCGGTGAATCCGGCAAGGTGAAAAAGGCGATGCCGGAAGCGGAAAGCCAGGAGGAACTGCAAAAGGAGGTAATCGCCCTATGCAGCCAGGAGCTGGAGACGCTCATCCGCATCCCGGAAAAGAGCGAACGCCGCGAAGGCATTCAGGCGCTGGCAGAAAAGATCCAAACCGCTCTGGCTGAAAAATATCCGGAAAAAGAGAACGCGATCAAGGAAATTATCCACGAAACTGAAAAGAACGCCATGCGCCGTATGGTGCTGACCGAAAACAAGCGTTTGGATGGCCGCAATCCGGATCAGATCCGCGATATCTCCATCGAAGTCGGCATCCTGCCGCGCGCTCATGGCTCCGCGCTGTTCACTCGCGGTCAGACTCAGGCGCTGGCCGCAACCACGCTCGGCACCAAAATCGATGAACAACGCATCGAAGAACTGGAAGGTGAATTCCGCAAGACCTATATGCTTCACTACAATTTTCCCTCCTTCAGCACCGGCGAAGTCAAGCCGAATCGCGGCGTCAGCCGGCGGGAGGTGGGGCATGGCAATCTGGCGGAACGGGCGCTTAAACCCGTCATTCCGGGAGATAAAGTTTTCCCCTATACTCTGCGCATCGTTTCGGATGTGCTCGAATCCAACGGCTCTTCCTCCATGGCCACGGTCTGCGCCGGTTCTCTCTCTCTCATGGACGCCGGCGTTCCGGTTAAGGATGCCGTGGCAGGCATCGCCATGGGCCTTATCAAAGAGGGCGATCGCATCGCCATCCTCACAGATATACTCGGCGACGAGGATCATCTGGGCGACATGGATTTCAAGGTAGCCGGCACGCGCAACGGCATTACCGCATTTCAGATGGACATCAAGATCACCGGCATTTCGACGGAGATCATGCGCGAAGCGCTGAATCGCGCTAAAAAAGCCCGTCAGTTCTTGCTGGACAAGATGGCCACGGTTCTTGCCCAGCCGCGGCCCGAATTGTCTCGCTATGCGCCACGCATCCTGTCGATCAAGATCCCGGTGGATTCGATCGGCAAGGTCATCGGTCCCGGCGGCAAGAACATCCGCGAGATCATCGAGAGAACCGGAGCGGCCATCGATATCTCCGATGACGGCACGGTGATCGTCGCCTCTGTGGATCCAGAGGCTGGTGAAAAGGCCGCCGGCATCATCCGCGATATGACCGCGGAGGTCGAGATCGGCGCTGTGTACAGCGGACGCGTAAAGCGCATCATGAAGTTCGGCGCTTTTGTGGAAGTGTTGCCCGGCAAAGAGGGTCTGGTTCATATCTCTGAACTGGATCACAAACGGGTCGGCAGGGTGGAGGACGTCGTTCGCATCGGCGACGAGGTCAAGGTCAAAGTCATCAAAATCGATAACGAAGGCCGCGTGGATCTTAGCCGCAAAGCGCTGCTGCCGGCGCCGGCAAACGACAAAGCCGAATAGAATAGCAACTATCTTTGCTTGTATGCCGCTCAAACCTTCCATAGTTCACGAACTATGGAAGGTTTATGTTTTTACCTCCGAAAGAGAGTGCGCACGCCTTTATGATACAGAAAACCCGCTTAGATAACGGATTACGCATCATCACCGATTCCATGCCTCGCATGCGCTCTATTTCCCTCGGCATCTGGGTTCGCTCCGGATCTGTCGACGAGACGGAACAAGAGAAAGGTCTCTCGCATTTTCTCGAGCATATGCTGTTCAAAGGCAGCCGACATTTCACTGCCCGGGAGATTGCACAGAGCTTGGAGTCTGTCGGCGGCAGCCTTAACGCCAGCACGGGCAAAGAGCTGTCGGTCTTTACCGCTCATGTAGTGGATGAACACGTTGAAATCGCCGTGCGGGTGCTTTCCGATCTGCTGCTGTATCCCCGCTTGGCGTCGCGGGACATCGAGCTGGAGCGCAACGTGATTTTAACCGAGATCAACCACGCCTTGGAGGACCCTGAGGAGACCGCATTGGATTATCTCTATCTGCAATTATTTCCTGATCACCCCTTGGGTCATATGATCTACGGTTCGCCGAAACAAGTCAAATCGTTCCGGCGCAGTGATTTTGTTCGCCATGTTAAAAAACACTACACCGCTGGACGCATGGTCGTTGCTGCGGCCGGCAATGTCCGCCACCCGTCTTTCGTCAAAATGGTGGAACGCTGTTTTTCCGTGCTCGATGGCGGAAAGCCGGCGCCGCCGGTCGCGGCTGTTCCAACAACCTATCCACGCCGGATGATCCACACCTTTCCCACCTTGCAACAGGCCCATATCGCCATGGGCGTTCACCTGTGCGCTTATACCGATCAGGACAAGTATGGATTGTTGCTGCTGGACAGCATTTTCGGCGGCGGCATGAGTTCTCGGTTGTTCCAGAACATTCGCGAACGGTTTGGCTTTGCCTACTCTGTCTACAGTTTTGTCGATCTGCTCAGCACCACCGGCGTGTTCGGCATCTATCTTGGATGTGAAGCGGCTAAGCTGAATCGATCCGTGGACCTGTTGAATAATGAACTCGCTCTGCTGCATCGAAAAAAGATCCGTCAGCAGGAGCTCGATATGATCAAATCCCAGGCCAAGGGCAGCTTGATTCTCGGTTTGGAGGGTAGCGCCTCGCGCATGCGCCGCATCGGTGAAAACGAGATTTATGGGGCTGATCATCTCTCGATTCAACAAGTGCTGCAAAAAATCGATCGGTTGACGCTGCAGCAGATGGGCGATCTTATCGAAAAATACCTGCATCCGGAGAAATTCGCTCACTGCTTGATTGTACCGCAAAGTTGAGTCGACGGTCCACGTGCGGCACAATCGGCTGGATCCCATGCGCAGCCTAGAAAAGGAGTTGCCTTGCCGATATTGGCGTATCATATGGTGGAACCGGATTTTGATCTGGCTATCACCCGCGTGTCCCCACAACAGTTCAGCCGACAGATCGATCTAGCTCTGCACCGCGGATTTTCTTTCGTCACCTTGGATGAATATATTCACAGGCCGTCTCCTTCCAGTATCGCCCTTACCTTTGACGATGGCTATGCTTCGATCCACCAATACGCCTTTCCCATTCTGCAAAAGCATAATATTCAAGCTACGGTTTTCATCATCGCCGGGTATGTCGGTCAATTCGATGCTTGGGATGTCAATTTCGGCAGCATTCGATTTCGCCATCTGAGCTGGCCGCAGCTTGAAGCGTTACATCAAGCTGGGTGGCAGATTGAATCCCATTCTCTATATCACAATGACCTGACTCGGATCGATCGCGCTCATTGCCTGCGTGAATTAGTCCTTTCCAAGCGCATCATTGAAAAACGGCTGCGAATCCGGGTACGCTACATCTCGTTCCCATTCGGCAACAGCAACAAGCAGGTCGTGCAACTCTGCCAGCAGGCTGGGTATGAGGGAGGGGTGGTGATGTCCAGAGGAAACGACCCGGTGAATCAACCTTTTGGCAGGCAGCGTCTTGGCATCTATTATTTTGACAACCAGAGAACCTTTTTGCATAAAATTCTTGCTAAATATGAAAAATCTTATAAATTTATGCAGAGAATGCTTGATGTATGCTCAGATGGGACGGTTTTAGTGAAGCACGGCATCAGGGCCATTAAAAGATAGTGCTTGATTATTGCAGCAATTATCACTATTTTCTCTGGAAGAAAAAGAGTTCGATCCTCAGGTAAAAAAAGGGATGGAAGATAAAGCCATCAAGCGCCTTTACTACTCCATCGCCGAGGTAAGCCAAATTACCGGTTTAAAGCCGTACGTCCTGAGGTTTTGGGAAACTGAATTCCCTGAACTCAAACCTGCCAAAAACTCGGCAGGAAACCGTATATATCGTAAAGCGGACATTAAGACCGTCTTTATGATCAAGCGGTTGCTCTACAATGACAAGTATACCATTGATGGAGCACGTCAGCGCCTCAAACAGCTTAAGAACGAAAACGATCCTCAATTGAATTTATTCTTTAAGGAAGTTAAGCAAGACGAGCTGCTGAACGAGATTTATCTGGGACTTCAAGAGATGCTTGAGATCTTGAATAAATTTGATCGGGGCGTAGCGCAGTCCGGTTAGCGCACTTGACTGGGGGTCAAGGGGTCGGTGGTTCGAATCCACTCGCCCCGACCAATCTAAAAGGGTCAGCTATAACATAATAGCCGACCCTTTATCGTTTCGGGCGGTGCAAAGAAAACGTATTGATATAGAGATTATCAGCGTCCCGATGGAGTCTCCGCTGATCTTTTAAACACTTTAACATAATCGACGATGAACGAGTCCGGAAACACAGCGTCCTTCAAGTCCTCCCGGCTGTTAGGAAGCTCCATGCTGAGAATGAGATATTCCTCGATGTGCGAGATGGGGTGGGTCAATTCGTGATACTTGCAGCCGTCGATAAAAAAGGCATATTTCTCAGGGGTCCATTCCACGGCAAAAGTATGAAATCCCTCTGTCACGCCCTCACGTTTGCTCTCCAGCGCTCCCACGGTTTTTTGATTGGGGCCATAAGCCCAATGGATGTTATGCGAAACGATGTCCTGACCCATTTTTTTAAAATGTTCCATGATGTCGATCTCCACACCATAACGGGCCGGATCCTCCCCCTTGGCGATCTCGGTGGATTGGATCCAAAAGGCCGCCCAATTGCCCTGTGATTTCTGCAGCTGAGCCCGGCACTCAAAGTATCCATATTTTGTCATGAAACGGCCTTGTGTACCAACGGCGCCCACCATGATAGAATCGCCGCGCTGAAGGGCCAATAACTCGAGAAAGCCGTTGTTTACTCTGACCGCTTCAGGGGATACATAGCCGGCAGCGCGCGGGCCGATGCCGCGGACCGCCCATTTTTCAGGATCGAGTTGATCGCCGTCGAATTGATCCTCCCAATAGAGCTCGTATCCCAGACTCTCGGCGGTATACTGTTCCGGGGACAGAGGCCCCAATATATTGTCCACTTTGCTTTTATCTGTAGTCAGTAGAACCGGCGAGCGCCACAGGCCGCCGCTGTTGCCCCAGTCTGATACTTTAACCGCGATAAGGTTGGTGTTGCCATATTCCAAATAGTCGGATATAAGTGAAAACGAGGGCTTGCTGGCAAAGCTGATGTTTGCTTCACCAAAAAAGCTCACACTTTTGCCATTGACAAACAGTTCGTAAGCGTCATTGACGCCGGCGAATTTCAGCCAGATATCTTTACCCTGCCAGTCGGGTGGAATCTCGACGGATTTTCGGTACCAAGCGGTTCCATCCAGCCCAGCATAGCCCTGATCCTCCCAACGCTGACCTGCGCTCAACACAGCCCATTGGGAATCGTCTAATTGCTTGGTATGCCATTTTTCAGTCACGCCGATGTTGTCGGGATCCGAAGAAAAACGCCAGCTTTCCGTCAAGTCAATCGTCTGGGGAGCGTTGTTTCTGCCGCACGCAAACACCGAGAGAGCCATCAATAAGGGCAGCCATTTTGTTGTCATGTTAGGTCACCTCATTTTGTATATTCTTTTATCGATTCAGGACGGTTGATTGGTCGCACCGGGTAATGATAGGAATGTTTCGCGCAATAATCAACCAATTCCTTTCCGCAAATGTATGGATTTTTAACGAAATATTCCTATATTGTCTTCCAAGTTCTTCCAGCCGGCCCAGAACAGTATGGATCGCCCCATCTCATGAAATCGAAAAAAAAACTCGGCGCCCATATCAGCATCGCAGGCGGCGTGCAGCAGGCGCCGCTGAACGCCGCAGCCATCGGCGCTTCAGCCTTTGGCATGTTTGTTAAAAACCAGCGACAATGGAAAACCGGCCTCTTGTCGGACGAAAGCATTCGCGTCTTTATTGAGCGCTGCGCTCAATACGGTTTTTCTTCCGCCCATATCGTAGCCCATGACAGCTATCTGATCAACTTGGGGCATCCGGAGTCCAGCGGCCTGGCCAAATCGCGCCACGCACTGCTGGACGAGGTGAAGCGCTGCCAGCAGTTAGGCATTCAGCTTATCAATATCCATCCCGGCAGCCACCTGCGTTTGATGCAAATTGACCGCTGTCTGCGCAGGATCGCCGCTTCCCTCAATCACATTCTTGGCAAGACCCATTCCGTCAAAATATTGTTGGAAAACACCGCTGGACAAGGCAGCAATCTAGGCTATGAATTCGAACAGCTGGCGGAGATCATTTCGCAGGTGGAGGACTCTTCGCGCATCGGCGTGTGTCTGGATACCTGTCACGCCTTTGCCGCCGGCTATGACTTTCGCGACCAAGCTTCTTATGATTCTACTTGGAAGCAATTCGATCGAATCATCGGACGCGGCCGTCTGTGCGCTCTGCATTTGAACGACGCCAAATCCGCTTTCAACAGCCGGGTGGACCGCCACGCCGCCATCGGCCAGGGCTTTCTGGGAATAAAAGCATTTTCCCTGTTGATGAACGATCCACTGCTGGATGGGCTGCCTATGATTTTGGAAACGCCCAACTCGCAACACTGGCGGGAAGAGATTCGGCTTCTATACGAGCTGCAGAGAGGGTCCTATGATTAACTTTAACGAACATCCGCACCGCCGCTATAATTTTTTAACCGATGAATGGGTGCTGGTTTCGCCCCATCGCAACCTGCGGCCTTGGCAGGGAAAAATGGAAACCGGCGCTCAGGCCCAGCGGCCCGGGTATGACCCAGCCTGTTATCTTTGTCCGGGAAACAAACGGGCGCACGATCAGATCAATCCTCGCTATAGCGGTCCGTTTGTGTTTACCAACGATTTTTCCGCGTTGCTGCCTGATACGCCGGCCAGCGCGGTTGATGAAGGGCTGATCCGCTATAAAGGATGCCGTGGCACCTGTCGCGTAATCTGCTACACGCCGCAGCATGACAAGACGTTGGCCATGTTGCCCGCCGAGGAAATTCTGCAAGTGATCGAGGTCTGGTGCCGACAATGGAGCGAATTGAGCGCAGAGTATGCCTGGGTGCAGATCTTTGAGAACAAAGGGGAGATGATGGGATGCTCCAATCCGCACCCCCACGGACAGATCTGGGCTGGAGATTTTATCCCCAACGAGCTTTTCGCTGAGACGGCCAGTCAGATGAAGTATTATCGAACCCACGGTGCTCCTCTGCTGTTGGATTACCTGCAGCAGGAGCTGCGTCTCGGAGTGCGGGTTATCCTGGAAAATGCAGACTGGGTCGCCGTGACCCCTTTCTGGGCCGTGTGGCCCTACGAAAGCCTGGTCCTGCCCAAACGGCCTGTGACGCGACTGGACCTGTTGTCAGGAGAAGAGAAAAGCAGTCTGGCGGACCTACTGAAAAATCTGCTGGCCAAATACGACAATCTATTTGAAACCTCCTTTCCTTATACTATGGGCTGGCATGGCGCCCCTGCAGGCGAGGAAAATAGCTGCTGCTGGCAGATGCACGCGCATTTCTACCCTCCGCTGCTGCGCTCTGCGTCGATCAAAAAATTCATGGTCGGCTATGAAATGCTGGCCGAACCTCAGCGGGACTTGACAGCGGAATACGCGGCTGAACGCTTGCGCACGCTTTCAAGCGTTCATTACCTTGATCGCTAAATGATCAGCTGCCGCTCCCAAACTCAAGGCAACATAAGCGGCGCTCCATTTTATCGCTTTTTTTTTGGCATGAAAAACAGTACATTTCCGTATGGGCTTTTCCAGGCATTGGAGTGATCGGCTATGATGCTGGCTCAGGTTCTCAGCGGCGCAGTGCTCGGTATTGACGCCTATCTCGTCAAGGTGGAGGCGCACCTGGATAGCGGCGATCCTCGTTTCATCACCGTGGGATTGCCGGACGGTGCGGTTCGCGAATCCAAGGAGCGGGTGCAAGCAGCGATCAAGAACTCTGGCTATTATTTGCCAGCTAAACGGATCACTGTCAATCTGGCGCCCGCGGATATCCGCAAAGAGGGCGCTGCTTTTGATTTGCCCATGGCCGTGGGCATTCTGGCGGCGCTGGAAAGAGTTCATCCGGATCGGTTGCAGAATTTTGTCCTGCTCGGTGAGCTGAGCCTGGACGGCAGTCTGCGCCCTATCCATGGCGCGCTGCCTATTGCCGTGTGCGTGGCGCAAAGTCAGATCTCCGGCGTGCTGCTTCCTGTTGAAAACGCCAAAGAGGCGGCCATGGCACGGGACCTGCAGGTGATCCCGGTGCAATCGCTCAATCAGGCTGTGCAATTTCTCAACGGTCAGCTCTCCATCGCGCCGTTTACCATGGATATGGATCAGCTCTTTTCCCGCACACGCGTCTACCGGGAGGATTTTTCCGATGTGCGCGGACAGCAGCACGTGAAACGGGCTCTGGAAGTGGCCGCCGCCGGTGGTCATAACATTCTGATGATCGGTCCGCCGGGTTCGGGTAAGACCATGCTGGCCAAGCGCATTCCCACCATTCTGCCTGACATGACTTTGGAAGAAGCGCTGGAAACAACCAAAATTCATTCTGTAGCCGGATTACTATCTGCGGACGAAGCATTGATCGCCACCAGACCGTTTCGATCGCCGCATCACACCATCAGTGATGCGGGTTTGATCGGCGGCGGAACCATCCCCAAACCCGGCGAGGTGAGCCTTGCACATCACGGCGTGCTGTTTCTGGATGAACTGCCGGAATTTAAAAAAAATGTACTTGAAGTCATGCGCCAGCCGCTGGAGGATGGCAAAGTGACCATCGCCCGGGCGATGCTGTCATTGACCTATCCGGCCGAATTCATGCTGGCGGCGGCCATGAATCCCTGTCCGTGCGGCTATCACACGGATCCCAATAATCAATGCAATTGCACGCCGTTGCTGATCCAACGGTATCTCTCCCGCATATCAGGACCACTGCTGGACCGCATTGACCTGCATGTGGAAGTGCCGGCGGTGAAATATAAAGAGCTGAGCGAGCAGAGCGCTGAAGAGACATCAGAGGCCATTCGTCGCCGCGTATCCGCCGCTCGGCACAGACAGCTTGAGCGATTCAGACGCCATCCGCGCCTTTTTTGCAACGCACGAATGGAATCCCGCGACATTCGCAAATACTGCCGAATCGATGATCAGGGGGATGAGCTGCTGAAAACCGCCATCACCCGCTGGGGTCTGTCGGCGCGTGCCTATGACCGGATTCTCAAAGTAGCGCGCACCATCGCAGACCTGGCAGCCAGCGAGGTGATCCGGCCCGAGCATGTGGGCGAAGCGGTTCAATACCGCAGCCTGGACCGAAGCGGGATCTTTTAATAGAGGGAGTGCATCATGGCCTATGCCACCGTATCGGTTGAGCTTTGTGAAGGGATCACCGTAATCCGGGTGCTGCCCCAACGGGTTTTTCTTAAAACAAGCGAGCAATTCCGTGAAGAGATCATTCACATCCTCGACAGCGCTGCGCTTAAAGTGATCATTGACCTAAGTCGGGTCAATATGATGAACAGCGCAGGCTTAGGCGTATTGATTCTGGCGCGGGATAAAATTCTGAAGCGGGGAGGAATCCTGGTGGTGTGCGGATTGTTAAATATGATGCGGGAGATTTTTGCACGTATGCATCTGGACAGTTATTTTATGCTGCAGCCGGATTGTGAAACCGCCCTGGCTGATCTCAGACGGGTATAAAAAACCCTGTATGGGACGCAAGGCGGTTATTGAACCGCTGCAAATATGATGGGTGCTGCCTTTTAATTTTTTACTTCCACTGCATTTTTCCCGAAGGAAAACGGAGGCCTGTAATACGTAAAAAGAGCTTCGCTCCCAAGTGATAGGTGTTGGTTCAAATTTGCGCGTGCGTCGACATACAGGGTTTATTGTCTGATGCCTGGTTTAATGTGTCAATTCCTGCAATAAAAGTCAAGTGAAAAATGGCAAGGGTCTTAATATTTTTTTGAAGGGAGGTGTTCCATCCGATGATTTCCAAATTACGCCTGCTATTTCTGCTGGGCGCGCTCTGGGCGGCTGCGGCCCCGGCAGCGGAAAACCAGGTGCTCAAAATCACCATTGAGGGCGACATCAATCCGATTTCTGCGGCATTCATTGAAACGAACATCGACAAGGCATCGGCCGGGCAGTATGAATGTCTGCTCATCCAAATGGATACACCGGGCGGACTGCTTGAATCGACCAAGTCCATCGTTAAAAAGATGATGAGCAGCCCCGTTCCGGTGGTCGTGTACATCGCGCCGGCCGGATCGGGCGCAGTGTCCGCCGGCGTGTTCATCACGCTGGCTGCCCATATCGCTGTCATGGCGCCGGGCACAAACATCGGCGCCGCCCATCCAGTCAGCGTCGGATCCGGCCAGGCGGACACCTCAGCGGTAATGAGCCACAAGGTGACCAACTGGGCCTCGGCTTGGATCCGCGGCATCGCGGAAAAGCGCGGCCGCAACGCCGATTGGGCGGAAAAAGCGGTGCGTGAAAGTGTGGCCATTACTGAGACGGAGGCTTTGCAGAAGAACATCATCGATGGAATCTGCAGCACCCAAGACAGTCTTTTGCTCTGGCTGGAAGGACGCACCCTGACGCTGGAAAAAAAATCCCTGACGCTGCACACCCGCGGCGCCGTCGTGGTGGTGGAGGAAATGAATTGGCGCCATCGGCTGTTGTACAAGATATCCAATCCCACCATCGCCTATATCCTGATGATGCTTGGGTTTTATGGGCTTTTTTTCGAACTTTCCAATCCCGGCGCCGTTTTGCCTGGTGTGGTGGGCGGCATTTTCATTATCCTGGCCTTCTTTGCTTTGCAAACATTGCCCTTGCGCGCAGCCGGCCTGGCGTTGATACTTTTTGCCGTCATTCTGTTTATTCTGGAGGTCAAAGTGACCAGCTACGGCGTACTATCCATCGGAGGTGTGATCGCCATGTTCTTGGGTTCCATCATGCTGTTTGATGAAGCGCCCGGCTTTCCGGTCAAAGTGGACTGGCGGGTGGCCATCACCGTCACCCTGGCGACAGCCGCTTTTTTTGTCTTTGCTCTGGGCATGGCTCTCAAGGCGCGCTTGAGCAAGCCGACGACCGGGCAGGAGGGACTGGTCGGTGAAATCGGTGTCGCGCTTTCCGACATCCAGGGCCGGGGCAACGTCAAAGTGCACGGAGAGATCTGGGCGGCGTACAGCGAAGAGGCGATCCGGCGGGAGGAGCCGATTCAGGTGGTCGCTGTGGAAGGCATGATTCTCAAAGTGAGCAAACTGAAATCATAAAACATAAGGAGGCAACTATGGTCATCCAGCCGTTTGTCATTCTGATCATTCTGTTGGTTCTGCTGCTGTCCAGCGCCATCAAAGTGCTGCGCGAATACGAGCGCGGCGTCGTTTTCCGCTTGGGACGTCTGGTCGGTGACCGCGGTCCCGGCATCATCTTGCTCATTCCTCTGGTCGACCGCATGGTCAAAGTAAGTTTGCGGACGCACACCATGGACGTGCCCTCCCAGGACATCATCACCAGGGACAACGTCTCTGTCAAGGTCAATGCTGTGCTCTATTTCCGCGTACTCTATCCGAGCAAAGCGGTCGTAGAGGTCGAAGACTATTTTTACGCCACCTCGCAGTTGGCGCAGACTACTCTGCGGTCGGTTTTAGGTCAGGCGGAGTTGGACGAACTGCTTTCCGCCCGCGATAAAATCAATCAGGATCTGCAAGTCATCATCGACTCGCACACTGATCCCTGGGGCATCAAGGTGAGCATGGTCGAAGTCAAACACGTGGACCTGCCGGCGGAGATGCAGCGCGCCATGGCGCGCCAGGCGGAGGCTGAACGGGAACGTCGCGCCAAAATCATTCATGCGGAAGGAGAGTTCCAGGCTTCGCAGACGCTGGCCAACGCCGCAGAGATCATCGCCACCCATCCGCAGGCCCTGCAACTGCGTTATCTGCAGACGCTCTCGGAAATCGCTACGGAAAACAATTCCACCATCGTGTTCCCGTTGCCCATTGATCTGATAAAGCCGTTGGTCGGAACCCTGCCCGCAGGAAAATAAAATGAACCTTGATGCCCTGCGCGCGTTCTTTCCGGTCACGATCGACCATGTTTTTATGAACCACGCTGCAGAGTCGCCAAAATCCACGCTTGCTATTGACGCGGTGAATCGTTATCTCGCGGATGCGTCGTTCGGCGACTTGTATGAAGATCGATGGATCAGGCGTAAGGAGGAGGTTCGCGGCATGGCGGCCGACCTCATTCGCGCGCACGCGGATGAGGTCGCCTTCATCGACAACGTCAGCACCGGCGCCATGCTCGTCGCTCAGGGGTTGACTTGGCGACCCGGGGATAACCTGGTGACCAATGCCAATCAATTCCCAGCGAATGTGTTCCCCTGGTTGAATCTGCGCCGCAAACAGATCGATGTGCGGACGCCGATTCTGCCACGGTCGGAGCAGGCCTATTCAACTCTGTTCTCCGCTGTCGATCAACACACACGGCTTATCGCACTCAGCTTTGTCGAATACGACAACGGCTTTCGCTATGATCTGCCGCGCATAGGAGAATTTTGCCGCGAACGCGACATCCTCTTCTTTGTCGACGCGGTGCAGGGTCTCGGCGCCATGCCGCTGGATGTACGGGCGGCCGGGATCAGTTTTTTGGCGACCTCTGGACATAAATGGCTGCTGGGGCCGAGCGGACAGGGCTTTTTATACATCCAGCGATCGCTGATGGAGCGTTTGGAGGTGCTGCCGTTAAGCTGGCTCAGTTTTGAAACGCCGTTCGATTTCAGCAACTATGAACGTCCCATGTTGAGCTCTGCCGCTCGTTTTGAGGGCGGCACTTCCAACCTCATGGGAATCGCCGCCCTAGGCGCCGGGCTCGAGCTGATCTTGCAAACAGGCGTGACCGCGATCTCGCAACGCATCCTTGCATTGACCGATCTGCTTATCGAAGGCCTGGCCAGACGGGGTTTCCTCATCGACGGCTGCCTGACTCCGACAAACCGGTCTGGAATCGTCGCCTTCCGTCATCCGGATATTCCTACGGAAAAGTGGCAGGCGCGTCTGAATGAAAACCGCGTCATCGTATCCCAGCGCAACAACCATATCCGCCTTTCTCCACATTTCTATAACAGCGAAGCGGAGGTGGAACATTTTTTATCCGTACTGGATTAATTGACTATGACTGTTTTTTATCGTAGGATGTGTCTATTTACACTGTTCTGCCTTGCCGGATCCGCGGGGGCGCAGATGGGGCTGGTTTATGATGAATTACTGCAGCCGCCTGATTGGAGCGCCCGCGCAGCCGCTATGGGCGGAGTCGGGACCGCTCTGCCCGGCTCCGCCGCCGGCGTCTACAATCCGGCTGCACTTGCCGTGGATGCGCGTCTCGGCGTCCTGCTGTGCATGCAACACAAATCCGCTTCATCGACACTGGAGCCGTCCGCCGGTTCCCAGCTTCGTTCCTATACCCTGGACCATGACGGACAGAACGGTTTGAATTTTGCCTCATTTTCACTGCCGGTTGCCATCGGCGAATATCCTTCCGCCGTCTCTCTCTCTCTGTACAATCTATCGAACCTGCAGGCGGCTTATACCTGGAAGCCCGAAAAGCCGGAAGCGGGGTACACGCAGGAAACTTTTATCAAACGAAAGGGTGCGCGCTATGGACTCGCTACGGCGTTCAGTTTTTCTCCGTTCCGCGATTTTTATCTCGGCGCCAGCCTCACCCTGCAGCAGGGGGGACAAAAGATCGATACCGCCTATGTGGAACAATTGGCCTCCACCCGCCGGGTCTCGCGCACTGGCTGGGAGAACCGCTTTTCCGCAATGACGGTGGCCTGGGGCTATCTGTGGCGGCCGCATCCCCGCTGCAGCATCGGACAGCGGATGACCTTTCCCTATCGTCTGTCCCTGTCTGACATCGAGTTCGTCAGCCCCTCCAGCCGACGAGAATTCAGTGAAAAAATAAATCTCGATATGCCCATCACCGTAAACACCGGAGCGGTTTGGCGTCCTTTTCTGAACTGGCTGCTCATCTTTGATTATCGCCGTAATCCATGGAATCAGCTGAGCGGCCGGTGGGGCGGCAACGACATGACGTTGGACTACAGCAACGCGCATTCCTATCATTTCGGCGTTGAGGGATCGCTGCCGACCGTCCTGGGGCGCGTTTCTTTGCGCGGCGGCTATCGGATCATCCCTCGACAACTCTATGAATTTGACGCGGATCATCCCGGCCAACGTGGAAAACAGATTCGCGCTGCCGGACTGACCGGCGGCATAGGATTTTCGGCTGCATCGTGGGGCATGGATCTGGCGCTGACGCGGGACAGCGTCTCTTTTCCATCTGATTGGTATTTCATCGGCAGTTCACCTGTCTCCATCCGGCAGTCGATCTTTCATCTTTTAGCCAACTTACAATATTTTTTATGAACAGCAACAAAATTTTTTGCGGCCCGGCAGGCTGGCACTATGACGACTGGCAGGGTGTGGTCTATCCGGCGGTGAAAAATAAAAACTTTTCCGAGCTGTCTTTTCTCACCCGCTATGTAAACACAGTGGAGATAAACGTAACGTTCTATCGCATTCCGAGCCCTGAACAGGCACAAGCGTGGGTGCAGCAGAGCGCCGCACATCCTGAATTTTTATTCACGGTAAAAGCCTGGCAGGGTTTTACCCATGAACCCGCCGCTCCGGCCGCCGATCGGCTCGATGCCTTCAAACGCGTCCTCGATGCGCTGCAGACGTCAGGCCGGTTGGGCGCTGTGCTGATTCAGTACCCCTGGCGATTCAAACGTACGGATGAAAATTGGCAGCGCGTTCAAGCGTTGGCGGCGCAGCTCAGCGGCTATGGCGCCAGCGTGGAATTCCGTCACAACAGCTGGGACGATCCTGTGGTGTTGGCAGCGCTCACGGATCGCCAGATCGGCTGGGTGAATGTCGATCAACCGATCATCGGAGCTTCCATAGCTCCCGGTGACCACGTCACCTCATCGATCGGCTATGTCCGGCTTCATGGACGAAATTACCAGAACTGGTTCAACGAACGGGCTGGACGAGATCAACGGTATGATTACCTGTATCAGAAGGCCGAGTTGACCGAATGGGCGGAGCGCGTCCGTTCCATCGCCGGCCGCTGCGAACAAACGTTTGTTATTTTCAACAACCATTTCCGCGGTCAAGCGGTGGTAAACTGCCTGCAGCTGACTGCCGTGGTGTTGAAAAAAAAGGTGGCTGTTCCAGACTCGTTGCTCCTCCATTACCCCGGTTTGCAAGAGATCGCCGACCGGTCTGGATCCACTGCGGCCCTGTCACTTTTTGACTGAGCCCTGAATCCTTTTCCGCTCTGCGCCATCTATATATTACAGACAATAAGGAGGTTTATGGATACATGGGGCATTGTTGCGATTCTTGCGGTCTGGTATGTACTCAACCGCTATATTTTACCGAAGCTTGGGGTTCCGACCTGAATGTCCGGAGCCTGCGATCTTTCGGAGAAAGATCCAAATAAAGTAAAGAGCGAGAAATAGAGGGACGGATATGCCGATTTACGAATACCGTTGCACGCAGTGCGGCCATGCTTTCGAGGCGTTTCAAAGAATGGGCGCGGACGGTCAGGATTTAACCTGTCCTAAATGCCAGGCGCCCAAACCGGAAAAAATCTTTTCCTCTTTCGCCGCATCTTCCGCCGCCGGCGGCCTGAACGCAGGCGGCGCCTCACTCTCAGGATGCGGCGGAAGCACCGGCTTTTCTTGAGCATCCTGATAACGGATGGTCATCCGTTGGTCTGCATGGCATTTTACAAATAGGTTTTGCCCTTGCAGCGCAGGGCGAAGCGGTAGGCGCTTCGTATCGCTGAGCGCTCCCAGGGGTCGTTGAAAAGGAAGGTCTGTTTGCCAGGCAAAAAAAATACGATTGTCGTTGTCGGCGGCAACGATGCAGGTCTTGCCGCAGCAGGACGCATTCGGCGGCTGGCGCCCGATATGGATGTAATGGTTATCGAAAAAGGTCCTTATCTCGCGTACGCCTCGTGTGCATTGCCGTATTATATCTCTGCGCAGGTTCCTCCGTCTGCGGTGCAAGGCATGAGTGCTGAGGAGCTGCTGAAAAAGCGTTCGCTGAAAGCCCTGACCTCGCATACGGTCGTTGAAATCAGAATGAAAGAAAGAACCATTTGGGTGCACGACGAATCCTCTGCAAGCGGCAGAGAGCTGCCATTTCATAAACTGGTCTTGGCCACCGGCGCCCGAGCGATCATGCCCGACGAGCTCGTGAGTGCGTCCAACGCCTTTACGCTGCGCAGCTTTGCCGACGCACTCAGGCTGCGAAGTTACATTGAAAGAGAAAGGCCGCGCAACGCTTTGGTGGTCGGAGGAGGATTGGTCGGCTTGGAAGTCGCTGAAGCTTTGCAAAAGGCCGGCCTGAGCATCATGCTGGTTGAAGCCTCACCCGTTCTGGCTGGTCTGCCGCAAGCGCTGGCAGCGCCTCTGTCGGATCACATCCGCTCAGCCGGCGTTCAGTTTCATCTGAACACAACGATCGGCAAGTGGCATAAACAGGGCGACCGGATTACGGGGTATCAAAGAAACGGCGCTAATGAGGTGCAGCCGGTGGATCTGGTTTTTATCTCCACCGGCATTCAGCCGGAAACGGAATTAGCCGTCAAAGCAGGGGTGCGGCTGGGAGCGAGCGGCGCCATCGAGGTGAACGCCTATCAACAGACCAACAAAGCCGATATTTATGCAGTGGGGGATTGTTGCGAGACGGTACATCTCGTGAGCGAAAAAAAAAGTTGGCTGCCCTTTGCCGGCGTTGCTGCGAGGCAGGGGAGGGCGGCTGGAAGCAATTTGACTGGTCATAGCGCTCGATTCCCTGGAGCGCTGGGCACGCGACTGCTGCGTTGCTTTGGCATGGAGCTGGGGCGAACGGGACTCAACCTGGCTGAAGCCCTCGCCAATGGATTTTCGCCAACAGAGACAGTCATTCATCAGGCGGACAAGCCCGAGTATATGACAGATCATCAGCTGATTTCGCTGTCGGTGATTTGGGATAAATACAGTAAACAGCTTTTAGGCGGCGCCCTGCTGGGCGGCCTGGGAGCAGGGGTTCGTCTGAACCTGTTGGCGATCGCCCTGCAGGCAAAAATGACCATCAAGGATCTGCCGAACCTGGATCTAGGTTACACTCCGGTCATCAACCACATGATGGATCCTCTGCACATCGCAGGCAACGCTGCTATGAAATCTAAGAGAGAGAAAAGATGAACAGGAAAAATTGGATCAAGCCGGCGCTCGGATTGCTTCTGGGCGGTCTGGCGGGCTTTGCTTACTATTATTTTATCGGCTGCCGCAGCGGCGCATGCCCCATCACCGGCAATCCGCTTATCAGCACCGCCTATGGCTCGCTGTTAGGCGGCCTGATGACCGTTGGCAAATGAGCAGCCGACTTTACCGCCGTCGTTCACACCAGGGGGTATCATCACACTTTGTCACTTGATTTTCCCCTCTAAAAACGGCACTTCAAATACCTTTTCATGCATCACCGGTCCATGCCCGAAATAGCCGTCCTCGCCGAATAGTTCTCCATGATCTGAAGTCACGGTGATATAGGTATTGACCGGCGCCAGATCATAAAGCCGCTCAAAAAGTCCATCGAGATAGGAAATAGCCGCAACCTGCCGCTGTCGCAACTCAGCCATTTTAACCTGGTCAAAAAACGGCTCCGTTTTTTGACCGCTGGTCTCTGCATCCAGATGATCATCCAGATGTTTAAAGATACCGTGCACCCCATGAAGTTTCGGCCATTCGTTCTCCGTTTCCTCAGGCAGCGCATAAGGATAATGGGTTTCTCCCACATTCAACAGATAAAAGTGGGGCTGGCCGCCTTCAAATGTTATCGCATCGAGCATTGCGGAAAAATCATTGTGCTTTTCCATTAAACGAAAACTGTTAAAACCCACATTAAGGGGAGTTGCAGGATTCAACACCGGCAAAGAAACCATGGCGTGGGTTTGATAGCCCAGGTTGGTCTGCATAAAGGGCGGAAGAAAGAGTTGCGGTACCAGGCTTTTGAACTCAAAGCAATCCACCCCGAAGCGTTCATTAAATTTAATAAAGTCATTTTTATAGTAATCCGAAGCGAATACCTGTTTCGGGCTGGTATGGGGCATAAGCCCGCACAGAAGGTTGTAATGGGAGGGAGCGGTCCACGAAGCGTAAGAGTAACGTTTCTGAACCGGAGCCAATTTTTGCATAAAAATCGGCCTGGCTTGGACAAAAGTGTCGAAGCGACAGCTGTCTAAAATAATCAGCAGATAATGGTTTGGTTTAAGCGTATTTTTTTTGATCATCGGCCTTTGTATCAACGGTTCGTTATCGGCCGTTTTTTTTCTCAATGCCATATGCCACTCCGTCGGCTGTTTGTCGATGGATTTGTCCGTTTTCTCTTTATACAGACAAACTCATGCTGGTGCGCATCAAAATTCCATCTGATAGCGAGCGAGGAAATTCCGGCCGGGTTCGACAACGATCAGGCCCCGGTTGGTCGCCAGGTGGTTGCGAAAGGCTTTGTCGGTGACATTCTCGATGCCGATCATAAGGCGGCCGGACAAGCCGCCAATGCATACGGGCCGGCTGTTGAAATAAAGGTCATAATATACATATCCATTCGTGGTCAATTCACCCGCAGCCACGCGTGTCTGACGATCGTAAGCGCTCGCAGCGAGCTCTAAAGTGCCGGCGCCTGTCGCCTGCCATTGAGCCGTGATGCCGCCGTGCAGAGGCGGAATCTGACTTAAAGGTTGACTCAGGCGCAGATCCTGTCCGTGCACATAAGAGGCATGCAGCCGCACGGAGATTTTTTCCCAGGGAACCACTGTTGCGCTGACTTCACCGCCGGCAAGGGCTGCTTTGCCGATATTGGCTTTCAACAGCGCGCTGCGGCCCTCATAGGAACCAGGGATCTCTGCGATCATATTCAATAGACGATTGTAAAAAATATTAGCCCCAGCCTGCAGGGAGCCGCTGAACAGCCGCACGCCCGCATCAAAAAAATGGCCGTTTTCTGGATCGAGCTCCGGATCGCCGACTTTGACCAGGTTGCCGGAATCGATGTACTGATAGCGTTCTTCCAGATAGGGCGAACGGAATGAGCGTGCGAGGTTGACCGTGAGATCCACGGCCGGCAGCAGACGATAAAGCAGGCCGAGATTAGCGCTCCAGGACCGGTCCGAGGCTTTTTCCGCTTGCCATAGAACGCTCTGGCCTGCAGGCGTTTCATCGCGAACGCCGTCCGTGATCTCGTACAAAGGATTCAACCCCTCTTCGTTTTCCACTTGAATTACATCATAACGTCCGCCCAGCGTGACCTGCCATTTCGATTGTTGCGGCGACCATTCATATTGACCGAACAACCCCATGCTGCGATAGTAGGCGTCCGGCAACGGCAGGTCGCCGAGAGTTTTATAGGTGGTTTTTTGAACAGCGCCGGTGGTCGGATTCAGCACTTCGATTTTGCTCTCCCGACTGCGATACCCTTCATACTTTTTCTGCCACACATCCACACCCGCGATGAGATGATGAGGAGAACCCCAGTGCCAGTTGCTCTGCATCTGCATTCCATGGATTTTATGAACCGCTCCAGGGGAAATTTTCAGAACCGACACTCGTCTGGCCGGTTGCCCGCCTGAGGCGGGCAACTGGTTAACCAGATGTGGAATATTCTCAACATCGCGGAGAATATCCTGATAGAAATATTTAATCATGGTCTTCAGGCAGTGAGAGGACAGGTCGTGGATCTGATATTCCGCACTGTAAAGCGTTCGATCCTCTTTAGGATAACGCACATCGGCGTTGACCGGAAAAATCGGATATCCACCCGGCACACCGACATCCACTGCATGGTAGCGCTGATAGTTGAAGAACAGTTCACTCTTCTGTCCCGGCCGCCAGCCCAGCCGGGCGATGGCGCTGTGGTCCTGATACTGGCTGTTCAGGTATCCTGCCGGCGTACGGGCGTCATCGGCCTTGCGCAGCATACCCGAGGCATAGACATGCCAGCGCTGTGAACCGGCATGGAGCGACAGTTTACCCAATCCCGACTGGTTGACAGAGGCAAATCCGCCCACCACGCCGAATTTCACATAGGGCTGGTCTTGATACCAGCCGTCCTTGGTAATGATGTTGATCACGCCGCCCATGGCGCCGGATCCATACAGCGAAGAGGCGGCGCCTTTGATGACCTCAATCCGTTCGATATCATTCACGTCGATCATAGACAATCCGGCTGCGAGATCGTTGGCGGTGTCAATGCGATTGCCGTCCACCAGTGCCACCACATGGTTGCGAGACAGGCCGCGGACATTGGGGGTGGTGCCCCAGATTCCATCCCGGCCAAGGCTTAAACCCGGTTCACTCTGCAGAGCATTGGTGATCGAGATGGGCGCCGAACGATCGATCTGCTCAGCGCGCACCACGGTGATCGGCAGCGCCACATCGCGAAGTGGCCGGTCCGATTTGGTGCTGGTGACCATGACGTCGGAATAATTCAACAGCACCGGAGACAGCGTGAAAGTCAACTCCTGGATGGAATCAGGGGCAACCATGACCGACCGACGTTCCGGCTCGTAGCCGATAAAGGAGACGACGAGGGTATATTCGCCCGGCTGAAGTTGGGCAAAGGAAAACCGACCCTCTTGGTCGGTGACCACGCCGCGGTACCTGTTTGCCAGATGCACATTAGCGCCGGCCAAAGGCCGATTTTGCTGTTGGTCCAAGACCCTTCCGGAAAGTTCGCTTTCAGCATAAGCCGGAAGACAAATCATAAAAAGTAAATATATCCAATGACGCATAGCAGAACTCCTTATAAAGTTACAGGAAAAGCGGGGCGATGAAACGCGTGAGCCACGCCAGCCAGATGGCCAGAAACAGCGAAAGGGCCGAGGCCAGAAGAGTTTTGCGCATTCCCAATTCTCTCACCATGATGCCAAAGGTGGCCAGGCAGGGCAGATAAAACAGAATGAAAACTGTAAACACCATGATCTGCACCGGCGTCATCACCGTCAGCACCTCAGTGGTTCCAAGGGACTGAAACAGCATGAGCATGGACAATTCTTTTCGCAGCACTCCGAAGATAATCGTCAATCCGACCTTTTCCGGCAAATCCAGCAACCGGGTAAGGGGAGAAAACATTCGGTTGATCCCCTCTTGCCAGTGCAGCCATTCGGTGATGCTGAGAAAGAGGCTGCCCAAAATCAACAACGGCCAGGCGATGACGATAAAATCCTTGATGCGCAGCCAGGTTTTAGCCAAAACAACTTTTACGCCGGGCGCTTGAAAGGCCGGTATCTCCATGATCATGCCCGGCGTTTCTTCCGGGGAAAGGCGTGAAAGAACTAAGCCGATGCCCAGAATGATCACTATATTTAAAAGCAACAGCCAGAAGGCGTAGGCGCCGCCCAAATAAAAACCCACCAATCCAAGGATTAGGGTCATGCGCGCTGAGCAGGGTACGAACAGCGCCAGAGTGGAAGCGATGAAGCGGTCTCTTGGTCGGGTAATGATGCGAGTGGCCATGACCGCCGGAACGGTGCAGCCGTATCCCAACAAAAGAGGGATGATCGCGGTTCCATGCAATCCCAAACGGTGCATGATTCCATCGGTTAAAAATGCCATGCGCGGAAGGTAGCCGATGTCCTCGATGAGCGCCATCAGGAGCAAAAATGGAAAGAGATACGGCAGAACGATCGAAACGCCGCCGGAAAATCCTTGCAGCAGGCTGTTCAGCAAGTGATAGGTGAAGGAATCAACCGACCAGTGCAGAGCCATCTGATCACTCAACGATTGAAAAAACGCCAGAATGGGCGTTTCGAGAAACGCGCCGAGTTTAAAGACGCTGACGAACAGGAGGTACAGAACCGCCAGCATGATCACATAGCCGACGATCGGATGCATCAACAGATCGTCTATCCGGTCACGCCAAAGGCTGGAGGAGCGACTGCCCACGCGAGCCACTTCTTCGAACAGCTCCATGCTTTTGGCATGGCGCTCCGCCGAGATCACCTGATCAGAGGGTTGGCCATGGGCCTCTTCCAGCATCTGTTGATAAACCTTGATTTTTTCTACGGCGCCGGGTAGTCGTTTTTCAGCCAGGTCCAGATAGTAGGGATCGTGTTCGAGCAATTTGATGGCCAGAAGTCTGGGTTTGTCAAAATCCAGACCACATTGCTTCATCCAATCGACCACGGAGCGGATGGCGGTTTCTACGTGTTTACTCATGGTGATGGGATGCATTGGAGATATGGAGCGGGCATATTTCACAGAGCGGGTGAACAGGGTCTCAACGCCGATGCCTTTGGAAGCGATGGTGGAAAAAACCGGCGCACAGAGAAGGGAGGATAGGCGTTCTCCGTCGATCTCGACGCCTTTGCGTTGGGCTTCATCGATCATGTTCAGACAGAGCACCATGGGCAGGCCCAACTCTGCCATTTGCAGGGTCAGTTCCAGACTGCGGCACAGAAGCGATGCATCGACCACATTGACAACCAGATCGATTTTTTCGAACAGCAGAAACTGCTTAGCCGCCTCGGTAGCCGGGTCGATGGCGGTGAGAGAATACAGGCCCGGAAGGTCGATCAGTTCAATGGTCTGATCGCCTATTTGAACCAGACTGCTGGTGAACGAAACCGTGGCGCCGGCAAAATTAGTCGAGATCGAGCGATAGCCGGCCACCTGATTGAATAACGTGCTCTTGCCGCAATTAGGTTGCCCGATCAGCACCAACCGCAGACAGGGGGCGGAGGAAGAATTTTTCATGATAGCGTCGTCACTCGGACAAATATGTGGGCCGCCATGCAGCGGCTGAGGGCGATGTCCGCCTGATTGACAGTCAACAGCAGGGGGCCGCCCAGAACCGCATTCCGCTTCAGTCGGACGATGTCGCCCACATGCAGGCCGACTTGTTGCAGCCGCTGGCGAAGCCCCCATCCTCCGGAGAATGCCACGATCGTTGCCGCTTGTCCGACTTTTAATTGGTTCAACGTCGGCAGAATCTTTTCTTCACGCATCATAAGACGAGTTCTACTATTTTAGCATGCATTCCACACAGGGCGTGCCGTCGGAATACGCCCTAGCGCATTCACGAACCTCACGGATGAATTGACCATGTTTTTTAGGACACTGTCTGACCAAATAGAGAAAGCGCATCAGCGCCGAATAGGTCTCAGCGCTGATTAAATGTTCGATCTTGCAAGCATCCTGTTCTGCGATCGCTTTATCAAGTCCAAGAATGTCCGTCAATAAATCTTCAACCGCCTGATGCCTGAGCGTCAAATGGTGCGCCAGTCGACGCCCCTTGACAGTGAGTACGATATGTCCATAGGCTTCATGGGCAATGAGATCTTTTTTAGCCAGTTGACTCAGAGCGATGGATACGCTGGAACGGGTCACCCCGCGGCGTTCAGCGATATCTTTGACGCGAGCCACCTTGTTTTCATCTTCCAGAGCCGCGATGATCTCGATGTACTCCTGGGTGACGGTGTCATGAGGTAAATTCATGAACGACCTCGAGTTTGATGCATAAAACATTGTTAGAGATATAAACTTAATCACTTTTCGGCAGAAAAACAAGCCTAATTTTTCCAATCACACAACCTGCTTGACTAAATCCTCGCTTCTGACTATATTAGCCTGCGTTTTCGCTGCTCCTTTGCGGCCGAAACCGCACCACTGTTCATGATTATGATGGTGTCAACTACAGCATGAATCCCTACTCCAGACCTATGCTTTTTCACCCGACCCTGCGACTTGTCCTTGCCTGTTCTCTTGTATTCATTTTTCCCCGCGCCGGTTTAACCCTTGTCGACATCGCCTCGCTGCATCATAACGACGCGTCAGGAGCGCCGCTAGCGCCCTATCGAATCGGCCAGAGGGTGGAGGTGGCCGGTGTGGTGACGGCGGGAACCAACCTGTTCACCACCACCTATTGCGATGTTTACATTCAGGACGCCACGGGCGGCATCAATCTCTACGCAGACTCGCCTTGGTCCACAGCGCTTCAGATCGGCGACAGCGTTCGCGTCGACGGCGTGATCCGCCATTTTCGCGGACTGACGGAGATCAGCATGCCGATGACCATCGATGTCCTTGGCAAAGCTAAAATCATTCCAGCGCCACTGCTGCTGACTTGTGATCAGGCGGCAAATAGTTTTTCCCAAGATTCGACTGAACCGAATGAAAGCCGGCTGATCCGCCTCAACCGGGCCCGAGTAACCGCTGGTTCGGCTCCCACCTTGACCATCAGCGATCAGACCGGTCAGTGTCTGCTTTACCTCGATGCGGATACGAAGCTGCAGGTCCCACAAGGTACGTTCGATGTCATTGGCATCCTGAAACAGTACGACACAACAATGCCCTATACTGATGGTTATGAGATCGTACCCCGCTTTGCCGGTGATCTGATCCTTCATTCAGGCCCTGTTTTTGCAAGTGAACCGGAGGAAGTCGCCATCACGCCGCAAACCGTCGATTTTTACTGGCAGACCGCCGATGCGGCCAGCGCCTCGATTAAATACAAAAACCGCACCTCCTGGGAGTGGCAAAGTTATGGTGATTCCTCATCTGTGCAGGAGCATCATCTGTCGCTGTCCAACCTGCTGCCGGCCACCATCTATGACGCCTACATGGTCTGCAGCGATGCTGCGGGATCCAGTTCGAGCCGCCGCTTCGCCTTTTGCACTGCCTCAGCCCGCTCCAGCGGCACTATTGAGGTTTGGTTCAATCAATCAGTCAACCCAACCTTAGCCCATCCGGACACGGCGAACGGGTCAGTGGATCTGGCGGCTAAATTGATCGAACGGATCGATCAAGCCCGACACAGTTTGGATGTGTGTTTCTATAATTTAAGCCATTCGGAGCTCACCGAGGCCATCGGCCGGGCGAAAAACAGAGGGGTTTCTGTTCGTCTGATTTACGATTACGATCCAGATAAGCCGAACGAGGAAAAGCCTTCCATCAGCCGGCTGCAACAGGTATACCATGTTCCCGTGATCAGCGACCGGTTTGGCCAGAACAGCGGCACTGGCTTAATGCACAACAAGTTTGTCATCATCGATCATCGCGATCATGACAACGCTTTGGACGATTACCTGTGGGTCGCCTCTGCCAATGGCACCCTCCACGGGGCTGTTCTCAACGCTGAAAACGGCCTATGCATTCAGGATGAGGCGCTTTGTGCCGCCTATACCGCCGAGTTTGACGAGATGTGGGGGGACGGAGATGAAATGGCGGACGCAACCCGCAGCCGGTTCGGCGAGCGTAAGACCGATAACACGCCGCATCGGTTCTGCGTCAACGGCGTGTGGATCGAACAATATATGAGTCCATCGGATCAAACCGAAGCGGCCATTGTCCAATCCATCCGATCCGCTCAGCAGTCTCTCTACTTTTGTATTTACTCCTTTACCAGCATGCCGATTCTATATGCTTTGGAAGAGCGTTTCCGCCGGTCTCCAGGTTTCGGCCTGGCCGGCGTTTTTGACGCAGAGGCAAACGAAGATAGATACAGCGTGTATTCCCGCATGGCCGGCATCGGCGCCTCGGCTTGGTCGCCTCCTGCGGATGTCTGGCTGGAACAGTCGCCCTACCTTTTGCACCACAAGTATTTGATTGTGGATGCAGGCGGAGAAAATCCAAAGGTGATCACCGGCAGTCATAACTGGAGCTATAGCGCGGAGCATGGCAACGATGAGAATGTGCTGATCTTTCACAGCCGTACGTTGGCCAATCAATACCTCCAAGAATTTTCCATGCGCTATCAGGAAGCAGGGGGGCAGGCGGCGTTGCTGACGCCTGTGGCAGCCAAGGAAATCGCCGCTGGGCCGGCAACCTGGAGGTTGATAGGCAATTATCCCAATCCTTTCAACAGTTCCACCCGGATCCTCTACCATCGACCGGAGCAGGATCGCACTGACCGTACTGCGTTTCTGTACGATGTTGCGGGACGGCTTGTTCGCACCCTGGAGCTTTCGCCTCAGGGAAATGAGGTCGCCTGGAATGGCGCCGATGATTCGGGCCGGTCCGTCGCCTCCGGCGTGTACATGGTCCGCATCGCAGGCCACCCGGGCGTAGTAAAAATGTTGCTCATACGATGAGGAAAAAAGTATGAAGATGAAAGCCTTGGTCAAAAAGAGCCGGGAGCCTGGATTGTGGATGGAAGAAGTCCCGGCGCCGATTTGCGGCAACAACGATCTATTGATCAAAATCACCCACACCGCCATCTGCGGCACTGACCTACACATCTATAAATGGGATGAATGGTCGCAGCGCACCATTAAGCCTCCGCTGGTGATCGGCCACGAGTTTGTCGGTGTGGTGGTTGAAAAGGGAATCAATGTCTCCGGATATGAGGTCGGCGAGCGGGTGTCCGGCGAGGGACATATCGTCTGCGGAGTCTGTCGCAGCTGCCGCGCCGGCCGCAGGCATCTGTGCACCAATACCATAGGCATCGGGGTAAACCGGGACGGCTGTTTTGCCGAGTATCTGGCCCTGCCGGCGACCAACGCCTGGCACGTACATCCTGCGATCCCGTCAGAAATCGCCGCCTTCTTTGATCCTTTCGGAAATGCCACGCATTCCGCCCTCTCCTTTGACATCGTGGGTGAAGATGTTCTCATCACCGGGGCGGGACCCATCGGCCTGATGGCCGTGGCCATCTGCCGTCATGTCGGCGCACGCAATATCGTCCTCACCGACGTCAACGACTACCGGTTGAGCCTGGGGAAAAAGATGGGCGCCACGCGCGTGGTCAATGTGGCTGAAGGATCCATTGAGCAGTGTCGAAAAGATCTGGCTATGGTCGGATTCGATATCGGGCTGGAGATGTCCGGCAATCCACGTGCATTTGAATCCATGCTGGAAAACATGTATCATGGCGGCCGCATCGCTCTGCTGGGCATTTTACCGGCGAGCACTCAGATCAACTGGGATCAGGTTATTTTCAAAGGGCTGCACATCAAAGGCATTTACGGACGGGAAATTTTTGAAACCTGGTACAAGATGCAAACCATGCTGCAAAGCGGGCTGAACATATCGCCGGTGCTGACCCATCAACTCAAATTCGCTGATTTTCAAAAGGGCTTTGACGCCATGCTCTCCGGCAAGTGTGGCAAAGTGGTGCTAACCATGGAGTGAATCATGTACGGACAAATCAAACAGGACCTCATCGCCGCGCTGGACGAGATTCGTCAATCAGGCCTGTATAAGCACGAACGCGTTCTCTCTTCCAGCCAGGGCGCAATGATCAGCGTGCAGGGCGGCGCAGCGGTGCTGAACTTTTGCGCCAACAACTATCTGGGACTTGCCAGCCATCCCACGGTGATTGACGCGGCGCAGAAGGCGATGCAGCGATGGGGATATGGACTTTCATCAGTACGCTTTATCTGCGGCACGCAGGAAGGACACAAACAATTGGAGGAAAAGATGTCCCGATTCCTGCAGACCGAGGATACGATTCTTTATGCCGCCTGCTTTGACGCCAACGGCGGTGTGTTTGAACCGTTCATGGGCGCCGACACCTGTATTCTCACCGATGCACTCAACCATGCCTCCATCATAGACGGCATTCGTCTGGCCAAAGCTCAGCGGCTGATCTATCAGCATGCGGATATGGCGGATCTGGAAAAGAAATTACAGGAAAGCAAGAGCTCGCGTTACCGACTGATCGCCACAGACGGTGTTTTCAGCATGGATGGAGACATCGCCCCCTTGCAGGCCATCTGCGATCTGGCTGATCGCTATGATGCACTGGTCATGGTGGACGACAGCCATGCCACAGGATTTTTAGGCAGAACCGGCCGCGGCAGCATCGAGCATTGTCGCGTGATGGGCCGCGTCGACTTGATCACCACCACCTTTGGCAAAGCCTTGGGAGGCGCCATGGGCGGGTGCGTGTCCGGACGCAAAGAGATGATCGAATATCTCAGACAAAAAAGCAGACCCTATCTGTTCTCCAACAGCCTTTCACCGATGGTGGTCGGCGCCACGCTGGCGGTCTTGGAGCTTCTGTCCGCCAATACGGAATTGCGCGACCGTCTGGAGAGCAATACGCTTTACTTCCGCCAACGAATGACCGCTATGGGATTTGATATCAAGCCCGGGATTCATCCCATTGTTCCCATCATGCTGTACGACGAAAAGTTGGCGCACACCATGGCGGACGAGATGCTGAAAAAGGGCGTCTACGTGATCGGATTCAGCTATCCGGTTGTGCCGAAAGGAATGGCGCGCATTCGCGTGCAGGTCTCTGCAGCGCACAGCAAAGAGCATCTGGATACGGCTGTGGACGCATTTCAGTCTGTGGGCAAGCAGCTAGGCGTAATCAGGTAAGTGGGGCTTACGAATCTGTAATCCGGATTTCCATTGTTGGATTCCTTCGTGCAGCACTCTGTGCGAATGCAAAATGGCTATTGAAAAATATGAAATAAAGCGTCCAAGCATAAAACAGATCTGGCATGCCTCTTGCATGGTTTCAAGCAGGGCGGAAGGCAGCGGGAATAAAGCTCCTAAAAAGCAGCCCAGCGTTGAGGAAACCAACCAAGGAGGCGAAGATGCGCCGGATCCAGATAATCGGGTTCAGCTTAATGCTTTTCAGCCAATTCTGTGCAGCAGATACGTTGATCAAAATCGATCGCAGTAGGACGCACGGAAAATTGTCTCTGATCGCCGACACCTATATTGAATTCGTTATCAATAAAAAGGACGGACAGCAACAGTGGATCAAGGTGGATAAAAAAGAGATCCTGGATATCGTTGGCAGTAAAGGCAAGCTGATATACCCCAGAGATAAATACGATGAAATGGCGCTCAACTACGGCAAGGTCAAGCTACGTACGGCGCAGGATGTCGTTAAATACAAACAGCGCAAATCGGAGTCTATCCTTGCACAGGAACAGCACGAACAGGCGGAGAAAAACCGATTTAAAATAGCCGCCATGATCGGAGGTGTTGGCGGGTTGATGGCCTGGGCTTTCTTTCAAGCCGATTGAGATCGTCGATTCTTCTCTCCTTTGTCCTGCCGACCCCTCTCTTATCCGCCTATTAGACCAGACCGCTCTTTACACCTCACAGAAAAGTATTGATTTTGTGAGGCAAAATGGGTAACATGATGTTCAAACCTGAACCACCTATGAGAAGAAAAACCAGAAAGGTTTTGGTCGGCGGCGTTGCTCTGGGCAGCGGCTCCCCTGTGGTCGTTCAATCCATGACCAACACCAAAACCACCGATATCCCCGCGACATTAAGCCAGATCCAACAGCTGGTTGATGCAGGCTGTGAGCTGGTACGGCTGGCTGTGCCCAATCAAGAGGCGGTTTCCGCGTTCGCTGCCATCCGCAAGCAGACGCGGGTCCCGCTTATCGCTGACATCCATTTCGATTACCGGCTGGCGCTGGCTTCCATGGATGCCGGCGCAGATAAAATCCGCATCAATCCCGGCAACATCGGCGGCGAGGAAAAGCTGGCTCAGGTCATCCGTAGAGCGGCTCGAGACCATGTGCCAGTTCGAATCGGCGTTAATTCAGGCTCTCTGGAGAAGGAGCTGCTAAGCACCGAAAAGGGCGTAACCGTGAACGGATTGGTCCGTTCAGCCTTGCGCTGGACTGAACGCTGTCGGGAATACGGCGCCGAGCAGTTGGTGGTATCTCTGAAATCATCGGACGTCTTGCAAACCATTGAAGCTTATCAAGCCTTTGCCCAACAGAGCGATGTACCGCTTCATATCGGCGTAACAGAAGCGGGCACTGCGCGCAGCGGCAGCATCAAATCAGCCGTAGCCATGGGTATTCTGCTCCACCAGGGCATTGGCGACACGCTGCGCGTCTCTCTGAGCGGGGATCCGGTTGAAGAGATCTTTGTTGCCCGCCAAATACTGCAATGCCTTGGACTGCAACAGCCTGGCGTGACCGTCATCGCCTGTCCGACCTGCGGCCGCACCGAGGTTGACATGGCGCCCATTGCCGAAGAGGTAGAGAAGCGTCTGGCCGGGCTCAAGCATCCCATCACGGTGGCGGTCATGGGTTGCGAGGTCAATGGACCTGGAGAGGCCCGCCACGCCGATATCGGCGTAGCCTGCGGTAAAAATGCAGCGGTTCTATTTCGTCATGGTAAAATCTTGCGCAAGATCAAAGCGGACGAAATCGCTGATGAATTGGTCAATGAAGCCTTGCATCTGCATGATAAGGCGGAAAAGGTCGGCGAATGACTTACGACTGCGTGGGGATGGGCATCACGGTTTTAGATGAGCTGGTGGTGCTGGACGCTTATCCTCAGCCCAACAGCAAAGGCCGCGCCAAAACCATCATTCGGCAGGGCGGAGGGCCGGTGCCCACAGCCCTGGCTACGCTATCCCGGTTGGGCAAACGTTGTGCCTTGGTAACGGCTCTTGGCATGGACTCTCACGGCCGTTTTTTATGCCAGGAACTGGAACAATTCGGGGTTGAAACCCGTTATGTACATTATTTACCATCTGTTACCACGCCCAGAGCGATCATTCTGATCGATCAAAGCAAGGGGGAGCGGACTGTGCTGTTGGCGCAGGATTCGGCCTGCACCCTCAAACAACTCGAGCCGGTTCAGCCCTTTGACCAATGCCGCCTGCTTCACGTTGATGGCCATTATCCAGAAGCAGACATTCAGGCGGCAGAGAGAGTGCATCATCAGGGCGGACTGGTGTCTCTGGACATTGGCAGCAACCGACTCGTGCCGGAGGCTCTTTTGAAAAAAGTCGACATTCTGGTGGTGAGCGAATCCTATCAACAGAAAGGAATCATTCAAAGCGATCCGGTCAAAAGCCTGGAGCACCTTGCAAAACAGCACTTTAAATTGATAGGCATAACTTGCGGAACTATAGGGAGTTATCTTTATTTTAACAACAAAATACATTATGAACCGGCGTTCAAAGTAACAACCATAGACAGCACCGGCGCTGGAGATGTCTATCATGGCGCTCTGCTGTACGGATTTCTGCAGGGATTTACATTAGAGCAAATGGCTCGATTTGCTGCTGCGGCTGCTGCGAGAAAATGCGGACATGTGGGGGGCAAGGCCGGCATACCTGATCTTCAGCAAATCAAGCAATTTCTTCAGGACCATAACTCGGACACTGACTTTATATCATGATTCACACAAGGAGCCTGCTATGAGGGTGAAACGGATGGCCGTGGCGGCCATTTTACTTTTAGGTTCAATCTGCGTGCTGCTAGGTCAAACGGACCAGGCGAAAAAATATATAAAAAACGATCAGGCTATGATCGCCAATGCATCCAAAGATGGGCAGACCATTGGTGTACTCGGCAAGGGCACGGAGCTGGTGGTATTGGAAGAGACGCCGACTATGGCCAAAATTCAGGTGACCGCCTGGGTGCTCAAATCAGAGATCACGCCGCTGCGTCCGTTGCGCGCGTTGCACCTGGCGGTTAAGACCAGAGCTGAGGCTGATTCTATTATGGCAGTGCTGAGAGCAGGTGGAGACTTTATCCAGCTGGCGCAAAGAAAATCCATCCTTGCCAATGCCGCCAAAGGGGGGGATCTCGGTTACTTTAACACCGGCGACTTTGATCCCAAGATCGAAGCAGCCATTTCCAGCCTCGAGATCAACGAGCTCAGCGGCATCATCGAAACCTCGTTCGGCTACAATATCTTTAAAAGAATCCAGTGATCGTCTGACCCAGGCGTATTCCCATGGCCGGACGCATTCTGCTCGCCATACCCGTGTACAACGAAGCAGGTCATCTGCCGCGGGTGTTGGCAGGCGTTCTGCAGCTTATGGACTCCCAGGACGTCCTGATTATTGACGACGGATCCACGGATGGAACTCTGGCTGAGATCGAGCATTTGGGACTGAATACGCTGCGTCATCCGCAGAATGAAGGCAAAGGCTTTTCTCTTTTGCAAGCCTGGCGATACGCCAAGGAGAGGGAATACGATTGGCTGTTGTGCATGGATGGGGACGGTCAGCACGATCCCGCGGATATACCGCTTTTTATTCAGCACATCGCCCGGGATCAAGCCGACGTGTTTCTAGGCGACCGTATGCAGAGAGCAGGACACATGCCTTTGCAGCGGCAATGGAGCAACCGGCTCTCCTCTCTGATCCTGTCGTTGTTGATCAACAACGGTCAGCGCCTCACCGACACCCAGTGCGGTTTCAGAGCCCTGCGCGTCTCCATGCTGCAGAACGCCTGGTTCCGTGAAAAAGGCTTTCAGTTTGAATCTGAAGTGCTGCTGGTGCTGGGACGCAGGGGCCGCCGGATCCGCCAGATCCCCATTCAGACCCGCTACGCCCAGGAAAAGAGCAGCATCAACCCCCTGACCGATACTCTGCGTTTTCTCAAGCTGGTTTTTAGAAGCCTGTGGTAGGATCGGTTTACAATTTTTTTCTTGTTTTCATTCATCGAATTGTGTACATTAATGTTTCAAACGGGGCGTAGCGCAGTCCGGCTTAGCGCGCCTGCTTCGGGAGCAGGAGGTCGGTGGTTCGAATCCACTCGCCCCGACATGCAGTCAGAAAGGTTGACAGAAATTTTCTGTCAGCCTTTTTTCATTTCAGCCTCCTTGGAGCCGCTGTCTGAGCGGGATTTTCCACACTGCGAGGGGCATGAGCAGCCGGCGGGCGAGCGGCAGATCCACTTACCTCGCTGAACGAGCAAAAGATAAACCTCCTTCTGCGCTGCCGACGCAGCCGATGATGTTGCTTTTTTGCAATTTCTTTTGTACATTAGAACTTATAGCTATGGAACGATTAAAGTAGGATGGATTTATGGCCCCTGAATACGATTCTAGCGTGATTGAAAAGAAATGGCAGCAGCGTTGGGAAACGACCAAGCTGTACAAAACCGATCTAGATAAAATCGACAAAAAACTTTATTGTCTGGTGATGTTCATCTACCCGTCCGGAGACCGGATGCACATCGGCCACTGGTACAATTATGCTCCCACGGACAGCTGGGCGCGCTTTAAACGGATGCAGGGCTATCAGGTTTTCGAGCCCATCGGCTATGATGCTTTTGGCCTTCCAGCGGAAAATTATGCGATTAAAAAAGGCGTTCATCCAGCGGTCAGCACCAATCACAATATCCGGCTGATCCGTGAACAGCTCAAAGCCATGGGCGCCATGTATGACTGGGATTGTGAGATCAACACCAGCGATCCAAGCTATTATAAATGGACGCAGTGGCTTTTTCTGCAATTGTATAAAAAAGGGTTAGCCTACCGTAAAAAGGCCTCGGCCAACTGGTGCCCGAGCTGTAAAACCGTACTGGCCAATGAGCAGGTTATCGACGGTTGCTGCGAACGGTGCGATTCAGAGGTGTTGACCAGAGACCTGGAACAGTGGTTTTTCAAGATCACCGAATATGCGGAACGGCTGCTGGAAGGACATCAGCGCATTCATTGGCCGGAAAAGACCATCGCCATGCAAAAGAACTGGATCGGCAAAAGCGTCGGCGCACGTATCTGTTTCCCGGTGCAGGGCGGGGAGGAGGTCATCGAGGTGTTCACCACTCGTCCGGACACGCTCTGGGGCGTGACCTATATGGTGCTGGCGCCGGAGCATCCTCTGGTCGGTCGCTTGACAAAACCAGAGCAGCAAAAGGCGGTGAAAGAGTATGTCTTGCAGGCGCGCAAGCAAAAAGAGATTGATCGCATGTCCACCGAAAAAGAAAAAACCGGCGTTTTTCTCGGCAGCTATTGCATCAATCCGGTCAATCAGGAGGCCGTGCCCATATGGATTGCGGATTATGTGCTGGTGACTTATGGCACCGGGGCGGTGATGGCTGTGCCGGCGCACGATCAGCGCGACTTTGAATTTGCCAGCAAATATCAGCTGCCGATCCGTGAGGTTGTTTCGCCTGTTGGATCGCCGGCCGCTCAACCGCTGGACCACGCCTTTGAAGCGCCGGGGATCATGATCAACTCCGGTCCCTTTTCCGGCACGCCCTCCAGCGAGGGTTTGGCGCAAGTTATCGATTATCTGCAAGAGAAAAAATGGGGCGGGAAAAAGATCAATTACAAGCTTCGCGACTGGCTGATTTCCCGTCAACGCTACTGGGGCGCTCCGATTCCGATCCTTTACTGCGAAAAGTGCGGCGAAGTGCCGGTGCCTGAAGCCGACCTGCCGGTGCTGTTGCCGGAGGACGTGCAGTTCAGCGGCAAAGGCGAATCACCGCTCTCCACCTCAGCCACTTTTATGCAGGCTGTATGCCCGCAATGCGGCGGCCCTGCCAGACGGGAGATAGACACGATGGATACCTTTGTCTGCTCCTCCTGGTATTTTCTCCGTTATCCCAATTCAACCCTGCAGGACCGTCCCTTTGATCCCAAACGGGTTGCTGATTGGTTGCCGGTGGATCAGTATGTGGGTGGAGCGGAGCATGCCGTCATGCATCTGCTCTATGCGCGTTTCTTTACCAAGGCGCTCTACGATCTGGGGTTGATCAACTTTGACGAGCCGTTCAGTCGATTGGTTCATCAGGGCATCATCACCGCCAAGGGCGCCAAGATGAGCAAATCCAAAGGCAATGTGGTCAACCCGGACAAATTCGTGCAAGAGTTCGGCAGCGACACCTTTCGTTTGTATATGATGTTTATGGGCTCCTATGAGGAGGGGGGCGATTGGTCTGATGAGGGCATCATCGGCATTCATCGCTTTCTTAAAAGGGTCTGGCGCGTGGTCTGGACCTGTGTCGAGAACCCACCCCAGGGAAGTGAAAATGAACGATTCATCAAAGTTGTCCAGCAGATGCACTATGCCATCAAACAGGTCACCCAAGATTTGGAACGTTTCCATTTCAACACCGCGGTAAGCCGCATCATGGAATTAGTGAATGAAATTTCATTATATCTGCAGGACGTGCCGGTTCTGAACCAGAACCGGGAACTTTTGCAGACCGTCATCCCCACCTTGATACAGCTTTTGGCGCCGTTCGCACCGCATTTCAGCGAGGAGCTCTGGGAAGTCATCGGCCGGCCGTACAGTGTTTTCAACACCACATGGCCGGAGCACGATGAATCCTGGCTGGTGCAGCGCACGATTCAACTGGGAGTGCAGATCAATGGTAAAATACGCGGCCAGGTCGAAGTGTCGGCTGACATGGCGGACCAGCAGATTCTTGCCGAGGCGCTGAAAGACGCAAAGATTAAAACCTATGTGGATGGAAAAACCATTGTCAAATCGTTTGTGGTGCCTAAAAAGCTGGTCAGTCTAGTGGTCAAATAGACAGGCGGGGGCCATTTTAGCTCAAAGCCAAGCCTGGATCAATGATGATTCAGGCTTTTTTATATTTAAAGGGGGGATCCGTCGCTGTAAACTTGACATAACTAATATTATGCAGAAATGGCTCTGCTTACAGAGCAGCTCTTAGGGTATCTGCAACTCCTGCTTGGCTTTTTCCTTAAGCGGCGATTCTGTCTTGACCCATAAAATCTCCTCCAGCTGTTGCCGTGCGGTGTCGCTTTGTCCCAACGCCTTTAAGGACAGCGCATAATGAAATCGCGCATTTATGTTGCTGGGATTGAGCTTGATGGCCTCTTGAAGGAATTTCACAGCCTCTTGATGTTTTCCCTCCAACGTATGACTCTTGCCCAATAGGGTCAGCGTTACACTGTCATCTTTGCCAAGGTCAATGGCCTTTTGCGCCGCTTCTGCTGTTTCAGCCGGCATCTGCGAAGCATCATAGATGATCGCCGCTTGCTTGAACAGCGCCGCCTTATTGGGCGCTATGGCTATGGCACGGCGAATGGAATCCGCTGCTTCCTTGATGCGGCCGCTGCGCAGCTGACACGATGCCAGAGATGCCCAGACATCGTACTCTGCCGGTTTGATCCCAAGATATTTCTTGTAAGCAAGTATGGCAGCGTTGTAGTCGCCTTTTATAAATGACTGAAAACCCTCAGCATACAATTCTTCTACGTTCTCGTCGTTCATTTCGGCCGCTGCGGACACATTGCGGTTTTCAGCGCTGTGCTGCTCTGCAGGCGTAAACGCCCGTAAAGATTTTCGCGCAATTTCCCCCAAATTGCCGCTGGGGTCGAGTTTGATCACCGCTTTGAAGCATCTACTGGCATTATCCGCATCGTTCTGCGCCAGGTACACTTTGCCCAGCCCCAAATAGGCTCGCGGCTCCTTGGGCGACAACGAAATCACGCGTTCAAAAATGCGTATGGCCTCAGGATAGTTCTTTTCAATACTGTATACAGCCGCTAAATTGACCAAAGCTAATATATTGCTGTTCTGTAACAGCAATCCTTCACGTAAAAAATGAATGGATTGCTGGAACTGTCTTATTTTTGAATAGATACTTCCCAGAACGAAATAAGCGCGGACATAGACCGGACAGACGCGGAGCGTATCAAGACATAGCTCCAACCCCTGATTCAAATTCTTCATCTCCAGATTCACCAACGCCAGATTATAGTAAAAATCCGGTTCATTCGGATTCATTTCAAGAGCCTTGCGCCAGAGCACGATGGCTTTATCATACGCCCTGCTGCGGGCCAAAGATAAGGCTTCCTTGTTAAGGGCTTCAGCCTCGGCGCCGGGGCGCTGTTGACTCCAGGTCAATACGATCTTTTGCCCTTCCGCTTCCTTGATGTCGATGCGATAAGCCTGTCCACGATATTTTTCTTTGAGCAGTTGAAACAGATCTGTGAGGTTTTGGCCGGTCTTGAGGTTGAGTTGGGGATAGCTTTTCGCCAATTCGGCGGTATCGAAAGTCACAGTGTAGGTCTTTAATGACTCTGAAGCTGTCATACTGTCCAACATCAGTTGCGTAAAGGTGACTATTTCAGGGCTTTAAAGAATCTTGTACGCCAGACGGGAGTCGAACCCATAACCTTTGGCTCCGGAGGCCAACGCTCTGTCCAGTTGAGCTACTGGCGCATGGTGTAAATCAAGAAACGCCTGCTGACTGCTTTCGTGCCGCCTGCAGCGTATTTTTCATCAGCATAGCGATGGTCATCGGTCCCACACCGCCGGGAACCGGTGAAATTGCTGCGGCTTTCTTCTCGACAGCGGCAAAATCAACGTCGCCGACGAGTCGATACCCCTTGGGATGAGTTGAATCAACAATCCGGTTAACGCCGACATCGATGACCACGCATCCCTCCTGCACCATCTCACCCGTGATCGTGCCGGCTCTGCCTGATGCGACGATCAGGATCTCCGCCTGTCGCGTGTGGTAGCTGAGATCTCGAGTGCCGGTATGACACAAAGTAACGGTAGCGTTGGCGCCTGGCTTTTTTTGCGCCAGCATGACCGCCAGCGGCATGCCAACAATGCCGCTGCGCCCGACAATGACCACATGCTTGCCCGCGATGTCGATTTTTTCGCGGATCAGCATCTCCTGTATGCCGGCGGGGGTGCAGGGCGCATAACATTCCTCCCCGGCGGCCAGTTTGCCGCGATTCACAGGATGGAATCCATCTACGTCCTTTTCCGGCGCGATGGCTTGGATCACCCGTGAGGACGAAAGTGAATGGGGCAAAGGAAGCTGCACCAAGATGCCATGCACGGATGAATCAGAATTCAATTCACCAATCAATTGCAGCAGCTCGTGCTCGGAAAAATCCGCCCCATAGCGCAAAGTACGCGAAGCGATGCCGAACTGCTCACAGGCTTTTTGTTTCCGCCCCACATAAACCAGCGACGCAGGATCTTCGCCCACCAGAATAACCGCCAAGCAGGGCTGCACCCCTTGCGTCCGCAGGGCACGAACCTGTTCCTCGATCTCTTGATGAATCTGCTGGGCTATCCGATTGCCGTCGATGATCTTCGCCATATTCGCTTCTCTGCTGCAACTCCGAATGTCCCGTGCTGCCTATGAAAGCAGCGCGCCGGACTAGGGTAGGTTCACCCTGCTGATCTTGATCGCTCTTCCACTGGCAGCGTCGATCTCCAGCAGCACACCGTTGAGTCGGTTGTTGCTGGTCGCCGGGCGGTATTTTTCAGGAATTTGGCGGATGAATCGTTTGAGCGCAACCTGGGTGTCCATGCCGATGACTGAATCAAAAGGACCGGTCATTCCGGCATCAGTGATGTATGCGGTGCCCAGGGGCAGAATGCGTTCATCCGCGGTCTGTACATGGGTGTGGGTGCCGATCACGGCGCTGACCTGTCCATCGAGATGCCAAGCCAAAGCCTGCTTTTCCGCAGTGGCTTCCGCATGCAGGTCAAGGATCAGCACTTTGGTTTTTTCCCGTAACCGCGCCACCTCTTCGCTGCACCGTTTAAACGGGCAGTCGATCGGGAACATGAACGTCCGGCCTTGCGCGTTAAGAATGCCGACCAGCGCCTGGGTATCGGTTTGGATCACCGTAGAACCCCGTCCCGGGGCTTCAGAGGGATAATTGAGCGGTCGCAGCACCCGCGGGCTGGTGTCCAGATAGTGGCGAAAAGCACTGTTGCTCCACGTATGATTGCCGCCGGTGATGACGTCCACACCCAGGGAGAAAAGCTGCTTGGCCAGGCTTTCAGTGAGCCCATTCCCTGCATCCATGTTTTCGCCATTGGCGATGCAGACGTCCACCTGATGGGATTTCTTGAGGCCCGGGAGCAGACCCGCTACCAGGTCCAATCCGGATTTTCCCACGATGTCGGCGATGAACAACACGGTGATCGGTTTGCGCTCAGCCAATCGGCACCTTTAATATAAATGTTTTGTTGTAAGGATCAAAGATTTTTTTTAATCTTGCGGGCGTAGGTCACTGCGCTCCGGCCCAGGTCCCTCTGGGCCTATTTGGCATAGTTCACCGCTCGGTATTCACGGATGACGGTCACTTTAATTTGGCCGGGGTATTCCATTTCACTCTGGATTTTTTCTGCGATATCCGCCGCCAGTTGTTCGGACAGGGCGTCATCGATTTTGTCATGTTCGGCGATGACGCGGATTTCACGGCCTGCTTGAATGGCGTAGGCCTTGCCGACGCCGGCGAAGGATTTGGCCAATCCTTCGAGGTTATCCAGGCGCTTGATATAGGATTCCAGAGTTTCCCGGCGTGCGCCAGGACGCGATCCGCTGATCGCGTCGGCTGCCATCACCAGCACAGAGATCGGTGAGGTGATCTCGACATCCTCGTGATGGGATGCAATGGCATTCTGCACCACCGGGCCTTCGCCGTACTTGCGTGCGATCTCTACGCCGATTTGCGTATGGGTGCCGTCCGTATAACGATCAATGGCTTTGCCGATATCATGCAGCAAAGCCGCACGTTTCGCCAGATTGCCGTCAAGATCGAGACTGGCTGCCATCAAGCCGCAGAGATAGGACACCTCAATAGAGTGCTGCAGCACGTTTTGTCCGTAGCTGGTGCGGAATTTCAGCTTGCCCAGCAGTTTGACCAGCTCCGGATGCATGCTGGTGATGCCGCATTCAAGCAGGGCCTGCTCGCCGTCGGCCACCAGGTTCTCCTCCATCTCCTGTTTGACTTTTTCCACCAGCTCCTCGATGCGGGTGGGGTGAATGCGGCCATCCGCCACCAGCCGTTCCAAAGCCACGCGGGCGATCTCCCGCCGAAAAGGATCGAATCCGGACAAGACCACCGCCTCCGGCGTGTCGTCGACGATCACCTCGACGCCGGTCGCCTGTTCAAAGGAGCGGATGTTGCGGCCTTCACGGCCGATGATCCTGCCCTTCATTTCATCGCTGGGCAGATTGACCACCGACACCGTGGTTTCAGTCGAATGGTCGGCCGCGGTGCGCTGGATCGCTTGAATGATGATCTCTTTAGCCTCGCGATTGGCCGTCTGCCGGGCGCGGTCCTTGATCTCTTTGACCAGTTGCGCCGCCTCCTGCTTGGCCTTTTCGCTCATGTTTTGAATCAATATTTTTTTCGCTTCTTCCTGTGAGATGCCGCTGATCTTTTCCAAACGCCGGGACTGTTCTTCGATGATCAATGCCACTTCGCCTTCGCGTTTGTCCAGCTCTTCGGACTTTTTCTTCAACTCGCCCTCACGATCGTCGAGATCTTTTTCTTTTTTGGTCAACAGATCGTGCCGTCGGTCGAGGTTGAGCTCCCGGGCGTTCAGCTTGTTTTCAATTTTGGCAAGCTCGTTGCGCCGCGCTTTGGTCTCATTTTCAAAGTTTTGTTTCAGCCGCAGCCACTCGTCCTTGGCCTCCAGCTGTTTTTCTTTTTTTAGATTCTCCGCATCCTTTTTGGCATCAGCAAGGATCCGTTGGGCCGTTGTTTCGGCGTCCTTGAGCCGATTCTGCCCGAGATGCCTTGAGGTCAGCCAGCCCGCCAATCCTGCCGCCACGGCAACGACCAGCGCTATCAGCATCATGGTTAGGCTCATCTCCCCTCCAAACTAAAAAACCCAGTGCACGTACAAGTCCATGGTTTCATATCAAGACACTCTTTCATTTTTACCCAATGAGGTATTTGCGCGTCTTGACAGAGAGGTCTGGCCTCGACGACTGGGTTGCTGATAACACGATCTCGTTCAGGCAGGATTGCGGATTAAAGCCCTCCCGACCCCGGATCATCCTTAATGCCAAATTCCAATTTATCAGTGAGCAATTTTACTTTTTCTTCAAAGTTAATATGACGTTTCTTCTGCACCTCTTTCTGGTGCAGCAGCTCATCGGTAATGTTGAGTGCGGCCAGGATAGCGATCTGATGCACCGGACGATTCGGCTTCGCCGCTTGGACTTCCCTCATTTTACTGTCAACATACTCCGCAATCCGTTTGACATATTCCACATTGGCGTTCACCCGTAACGGATATTCGGTCCCGAAAATATTAACTTTGATGTTATTTTCGCTGCTCATAGTAACCGGCATCGTTGGTCATGCAACACATTTAACGGTCAGACTCTTTCTGTCTGTACGACGCGATGGATTAGCGTCCTTCCAGCACCTTGAGCTCGTCTAACTTGGCGAGCATGGATTGAATGCGGACGCGTAATTTATCCTCGGTTTCTTTGTATTTCAGAAGAATGGCTTCATCCGACTTTATCTTCTGCTCCTCCAGAGTGCGTTGCAGCGATTCCACTCTCAAGTCCGATTCCGCCAGTTTGGTCTTTAACTCTTTATTTTCTTCCTGCAGGGAACGGTTGCGCCGATTCAGTTCACTGATCACGGCCAGCGCTTCATCGATGCGTGTTTCCAAAACATCCAATATATTTCGTTCCACTTGGCCCTCTTAACGTGGTCGAAGTTCTGCATGCAAAGTGCTTTTCAGGCGATCCAGGATCGCTCTGACCCACCCTTCTATCTCACTTTCGCCTAATGTACGTTCTTTTGAAGTAAAGGTCAAGGAAAAAGCGAGACTTTTGCGTCCGACCGGCACCTGTTCTCCTTTATAAAAATCAAATAGATGCACTGAGCTGAGGTAGGGGCCGCCGGCGCTGCGGATCACGGCTTCGATCTCCGCCACCGGTGTGTTCACATCTGCCAAAATGGCCAAGTCGAACGGCGCAGACGGAAAGCGCGGCACCGGCGTGAACAAGCGTCGCCGAGAGGCGGCCTGAGCCAGGCTTTCCATGTCAAAAACAAACGCAAAGACGTCATGAGTCTTAATCTTGAACTCTTCACAGATCGAACGCTGAATTTGGCCGAACACACCGAGTTCCTGGCCGCCGATCTGCAGGGAGACGCTCTCCACATCCCAGATGGAGGAAGCGACCGGTTGTAGAGCATAGCCGTTCAAGGCCAATTTTTCCAGCATTGACAGAGCAATGCCCTTGATGTCGTAAAAGTCAAAGGCATGGGCCTGACTGTGCCAGGCCTGCTCTTGCCGGTCTCCAGCCAGTATCACCACGCCCTGCTTTTTTTCCACATACTCCCCTTGCTTTTTCCAGGCGGCGTTGCCGATTTCAAAAAAGCGCAGCGTGGAAATCTGGCGGTTGCGGTTGTAGGCGACATTAGCCAACGCCGAGATGAGCAGACTGGGACGAAAGGTCGACAGTTCGGCGCTCAAGGGATTGAGCAGCTCCACCCTTTCGCCGCCCGTGGGCAAAAACCTGTCAGCGAGTTGAGGTGTGACCAGGCTCAGGGATACCGTTTCGCGCAGACCGAATCCGCTCAACAAAATACGCAGACGATCGAGAAAAGCCACCTGTGTGTTGCTCGTCTGCCTCTGATCGATGCGGGCGGTGGTGTATTGGGGAATACGATCATATCCGTACAGCCGACCGACCTCCTCGACGATGTCTATCTCCCGCGTAAGATCGTGACGAAAAGTGGGAATGGAAAGCTGAAGCCGGTCGCCCGCTGATCCGGAAAGCGAAATTTCCAACGGCGCCAAAATCGCACCCATCTTGTTTTTGGATATTTTCGCGCCTAAAAGCCGGTTGATGTTTTTTACCGATACCGTCACTTTGCCCGGTTTGACCTTGTGGCTGACGACGTCATCGGCTTCGCCGCGCAGCTGCGCACCCGCCACCAGCATCAGCAGCTGCGCAGCGCGGTTCAAAGCGTACAGCGTGCCATTGGGATCCGTGCCGCGTTCAAACCGGCGGGACGATTCGGTGGAGAGATCCAGTTTTTTTGAAGTGCGGCGAATGCCCGTGGGCTCAAAGCACGCGCTCTCCAGGTACACGGTGCGGGTATCAGCCAGGACCTCGGAATTGATTCCCCCCATGACGCCGGCCAGCGCAACCGGCTTGACGCCGTCGCAGATCAAGCACATCGATTCGTCGAGCATACGCTCCTGACCGTCCAAAGTGACGAAAGGCTCGCCCGCCTGTGCCGCGCGCACACGGATTTCATGTTTTTCCAACATGCGATGATCGAACGCGTGCAACGGCTGTCCACTTTCCAACATGACATAGTTGGTGACATCCACCACATTGTTGATGGCCCGCATGCCGCAGGCATACAGGCGGGAGGCCATCCAGTAGGGCGACGGTTGAATGGCGATGTGTTCCAACATGCGGCCCGAGTATCTATAACAGTGTTCCGGACTCTGGATCTTGATCTTCATGCCGGATCGATGTGGACCTTTTACTTTCGGCAAAACAGCTCTGGGCCGGCGCAGGCGCATTCCGGTGATCGCACTGATCTCTCTCGCCAGGCCGATGATGCTCAGGCAGTCCGGCCGGTTCGGCGTAATAAAGACATCGAACACATAGTCCTGATCGCCCACCACTTTTTTCAGATCGGTGCCTGGCCGCACGTCGGCGGATAAGACCATTAGTTCCTCGCCGCGCTCCGTCAGTCCCAATTCCGCTTCAGAACAGAGCATGCCGGCGCTGGCGAATCCATGCAAGTGACGAATTCCTACGCTGGTCCCATCGGCCAGCGTGGCGCCCGGTTGCGCCAGGGGCACTACGATTCCTTCGGCGGTGTTCGGCGCCGCACAAATCACTTGCACCGGCGCTGCCCCGGCGTCCACCTGGCACAGCCATCGCCCCTCTGCGTTCGCCAACGGCACGCAGGACAGCACCTTGGCAGCCACCACTTGGCTGAAGCGGCGTTCCACAGGTTCCCAGCTCTCCACCTCCAGGCCGGCCATGGTCAAGGCGTCCGCCAACTGCTGGGGAGGCATGATGATGTCAACAAATTCTTGTAGCCAGCTGAGCGTAGCTTTCAAAATTCAAGTCCGGTTAGAATTGTTCCAAGAATCTCAGGTCATTATCGAAGAAATAGCGAATATCATTAATTTGATACTTGAGCATGGCGATGCGTTCTACGCCCATGCCGAAAGCATAGCCGGAATACACGTTTGGATCATAATCGACGAAACCGAACACCGCTGGATCCACCATTCCGGCGCCGGAGATTTCGATCCAGCCAGTTCCTTTGCACACTCGGCATCCTTTTCCTTGGCAGACAAAGCAAGAAAAATCATATTCTGCACTGGGCTCGGTGAAGGGGAAAAAGCTGGGCCGGAAACGAACGCGGACATCCTGGCCGAACATTTTTTGTGCAAACACCTGCACCACACCTTTCAAGTCGGCGAAGGAGATGTCACGATCCACACACAAGCCCTCCACCTGATGAAATGTGGGAGAATGGGTGGCGTCTGGTGTGTCTTTGCGAAAGCAGCGTCCCGGAGCGATCATGCGCACCGGCGGTTTTTGCCGCTCCATGGTACGGATCTGCACCGGCGAGGTGTGAGTGCGCAGCACGTATTTGCCGTCGAGATAAAATGTGTCCTGCATGTCGCGCGACGGGTGATACGGCGGGATATTGAGCGCTTCAAAATTATAATAGTCCAGCTCAATTTCCGGTCCCTCTTCGATGCGAAAGCCCATGGAAGTGAAAATGCTTTTGATTTCATCCAGCACCTGCATCAGCGGATGCAGGCCGCCCGAGGCGGGCGAACGTCCGGGCAGGCTATAATCGAATTGCTCGATCGTTTTGGCTGATTGGGCGGCTTTTGAAAGCTTGGCGGTCAGTTTCTCTTCAAATTCCTTTTTCAGTCGATTCAGTTCCTGCCCGATCATCGGCCGCTCGGCCGGATCCAGCTGAGCCAGGCTGCTGAACAGCGCCTGCACTCGGCCCTTGCGACCGAGATAGAGAATGCGGAGTTGCTCCAACTGCTGGCGGTCTTGAACCGTCAGCAGTTGAGCGACAAACTCCTGTTCCGTGTTGTGAATCAGCGCTTGTATTTTTGCGAATGCGTCCGTCATGGCGTCCGTTTCAGGATTTGGCCGTCTTGACCAGCGCCTCGAAAGCCGGCAGGTCATGAACCGCCAGGTCGGCCAGAACCTTGCGGTTGATTTCGATATTGTGCTTTTTCAGCCCGTCAATCAACATAGAATAGCTCGAATCAAACATTCGGGCTGCCGCGTTAATGCGCACAATCCACAAACTACGAAATTCGCGTCTTCTGACTCGGCGATCGCGGTAGGCGTACTGAAGCCCCTTGTCGACCTGCTCTTTGGCAGATCGCCAGAGACGGCTTTTCCCGCCCCAATAGCCTTTAGCGGCTTTTAAATATTTGTTTCGACGGTGACGCGTTACGACCGGCGAATGGGATCTTGGCATAACTCCTCCAAAAGATTAAGGTCTGCCCGATCAGGCAGAGATCATTTTTTTGACGCGTGCCTCATCGACCGGATGGATGATGTCGGCACGCCGCAGCGCACGTTTGCGCTTGCGCGTTTTCTTGGTTAAAATGTGGCGTTTGCACGAATGGTTGCTGCGCACTTTACCCGTTCCCGTCAACCGAAAACGTTTTTTAGCCGCCCGGTTTGACTTTTGTTTCGGCATTGTGTCCCTCTCATGAAAAATGGATGATTATTTTTTCGTATAGACGACCACCAGAGTTCCGCCTTCCATCGCCGGTTCCTTGTCGTATTTGGCGATGTCTTCGAGCGCTTTGGTGAAATTTTCCATCACGCGCTTACCGAACTCCTGGTGAATCATCTCACGTCCTTTGAACACCACCGAGGCCTTGACGCGGTTGCCCTCCTCAAGAAATTTGCGGGCGTGTTTGACCTTGAAATCGAAATCATGTTCTTCGATCTTGGGTCGCAGCCGTATCTCCTTGGTCAGGATGATGTGTTGTTTTTTTCTGGTTTCTTTTTCTTTTTTGGCCAGTTCGTACTTGTACTTGCCAAAATCCATGATTTTGCACACAGGCGGATCGGAGTTGGGCGAAACTTCAACCAGGTCGAATCCCGCCGATTCCGCTCTTCTGAGCGCCTCACTGATCTTGATCAGGCCTAGCTGCTCACCGGCCTCGCCGATCAGGCGCACCACCGGAACATCAATCTGTTCATTGATGCGAATGGCTTTTTTCTTGATGGGATATCTCCTTATATTAGTCCTTAAAAAGGCTCGAATCCGCCAAAGCGAACCGAGATTAACCTTTGGTTCTCTCCTTCTCTTTGATCTCGTCTACAACGGATTGGACGGAATGAACGCCGCAATCCCCTTCTTTATGCTTACGCAGGGAGACTGTGTTGGTATCAACCTCTTTTTGTCCAAGGACCAGCATATAGGGTATCTTTTGAGTTTCCGCTTCACGAATCTTGTAGCCGACTTTTTCGCTGCGATCATCCAATTGGACGCGAAGGCCCTGCTGGTGCAGCGTTTCGAAAACTGTTCGTCCATACTCAGCCTGCTTTTCCGTGATCGGCAGCACGATGGCTTGCACCGGCGCCAGCCAGAGGGGAAAGGCGCCTGCGTAGTGTTCGATCAAGACGCCGAAAAACCGCTCCAGGGAGCCGAGCAGGGCACGATGGAGCATAATCGGACGGTGGCGGTTGCCGTCCTGACCGATATAGGTGATGTCGAACCGCTCGGGTTCGTTGAAATCGACCTGAATGGTTGAACACTGCCAGGTTCGTCCCAGGCGGTCCCGTATCTTGATGTCGATCTTGGGCCCGTAGAACACACCCTCTCCCGGATCCACCTGGTACTCCACCTGAGCCCGTTCCAAGGCGTTCTTGAGCGCTTCTGTGGCGATCTGCCAGTTCTCCACGGTGCCGACCGCATTGGCGGGACGGGTGGACAGATAGACGTCGTAGGATTCGAATCCAAAGGAGCGCAGCATGTACAGGCAAAAATCCAGCACGCGGGAGATCTCAGCGTCCAGTTGATCCGGACGACAGATCAAATGCGCATCGTCCTGCGTAAAGCCGCGCACGCGTAAAAGACCGTGCAACACACCGGATCGCTCGTAACGATAAACCGTGCCGAGCTCGGCCCAGCGCAACGGCAGATCCCGATAACTGCGCATGCTGTTTTTGTAAATCTGCAGATGAAACGGACAGTTCATCGGCTTGATCAGGTATTCGACCTCATCCACCACCATGGGGGAAAACATGTTTTCATGAAAAAAATCCAGATGGCCGCTGGTGCTCCATAGATTCGCCCGTGCAATATGAGGCGTATTGACAAACTCATAGCCCGCTTTCAGGTGCTCCTGTTTCCAGAACTCTTCGATTTTGTAACGGATAAAGGCGCCCTTGGGGTGCCACAGTATCAATCCGGCGCCGATCTCTTCGTTGATGCTGTAGAGATCAAGCTCTTTGCCCAGGCGACGATGGTCGCGCTTTTTGGCTTCTTCCAAACGCAGCAGATACTCATCCAACTGCGCCTTTTTACTGAAAGCGACGCCGTAAACGCGCTGCAGCATGGGATTTTTTTCATCGCCCAGCCAATAGGCGCCCGCCACGCTCAACAGCTTGAAGTATTTGACGGCGCCGGTGGATGGAAGATGGGGCCCGCGGCAGAGATCGACAAAATCACCTTCTCGATAAATGCTCGGCGGTTCGTTCAGCCGTTCAATCTGCTCCAGCTTGTAGGTCTCGCCCAGACTTTTAAAAAGTTTCAACGCCTCTGCTTTGTCCAGATCCTCCCGAACAAAGGGGAGATCCGCCTTGACGATCTCCGCCATCTTTTTTTCAATCGCTTGCAGATCTTCCGGGGTCAGCGGCCGGGCGATGTCGACATCATAATAAAAACCATCCTCCACCGGCGGGCCGAAAGCGAATTTGGCCTGAGGGAAAAGTGATTTAATGGCATGCGCCATCACATGGGCGGAGGAATGCCAAAAGATATTCATGCCCTCTGCAGAGTCCGCGGTGATGAAAACCAGCTTGCCGTCGCTGGTCAAAGGCGCCGATAGATCCAACCAGCGCTCATCATATTTGGCCGCGATCGCTTCCCGGCTGATACGACCATTGATCTCGGATAAGATATCCCGCACGCGTACGCCGGCCGGATACTGTTTTGTTTTCCCGTCCGGAAAAGTGACTGTGATCTCAGCCATCCCGCTCTCATACTAGTTAAGGAATGAGTGCGCCGTGACTATGGCGCCGTTCGCCGGAAGGTCCGGCCTTCTATCGATAAAACAAGAAACCGCCCCGGAAGGCGGCTGTGACAATGGGTGATACGGTGTGGGCGGTACTGGAATTGAACCAGTGACCCCTTGCATGTCAAGCAAGTACTCTAACCAGCTGAGCTAACCGCCCCAGTGTTGCTTACACCTCCATGATGGTCATTTAAAAAAAAAGCGTTCCTGGCGGTAACGCTCTTCTTGATCAACCATCCCTTGTGCCGAGGGCCGGAATCGAACCGGCACGGACTTTGCAATCCGAGGGATTTTAAGTCCCTTGCGTCTACCATTTCCGCCACCCCGGCTCCTGCGGCCTCACAAGTATGGAGGCGGCGATCGGAATCGAACCGATGCATAGAGGTTTTGCAGACCTCCGCCTTAGCCACTTGGCTACGCCGCCGCACGATTCTTTGAGCGGGAGACGGGACTTGAACCCGCGACCCCAACCTTGGCAAGGTTATGTTCTACCACTGAACTACTCCCGCTTGCAAGGTTTAATATAAATATATTTTGATCTTTATGCAAGTATTTTTTTAAAAAACGTCGATTTTCTGCCATTCTGTTGTGCATTTTTTATTTTACGCACTCCTGAACGTTTGAGGGTATGTCCAAGCGTCTATCATGAGTGGGGAAAAACGTTAAGATTCTGTGGTGTGGAGGTGCGTTACGTCCTATTCAACCGCTAAAACGATGCTGACACTGATTATAACCTGTGAGGCATGCGGGCTCGTCGATCGGTATCAGGCAGAGGATGAGTCGGAAATTGCCAGGCTTGTTCAGGCCTATAGCTGTCCCAACCATTGCGACAAAAAATATTGCAGCTACATCAGTGTGGGGCAAATTATACTTTCAAACCAGCGACCTGCCTTTCCCCGTGTGGCGTAAACACAGAAAAAGGCTGATGAAATATATTCATCAGCCTTTTTCTTGTGGAGCTAAGGGGGCTCGAACCCCTGACCTCTTGAATGCCATTCAAGCGCTCTCCCAGGCTGAGCTATAGCCCCTATAGATTATATTTTAACCATTTTTATGATCAATGTCAACAAAAATATATCATGCATCGGCGCTAACATTCGGCCGACAGCTCTCGTGCCTGACGTACAAGCTGCGCCGCTCTCTCCAGGGCCAGCTCCAGCGCTTCGCGACCCGGCCCTCCCCCTTGCACCAGAGTGGCCTCCCCTCCTCCCCTGCCGTCGATCATGGGCAGCACGGCTTTAAAAACCGGACGAAGATCGAGTTGATCCCTGGAATTGGCAAAGACCAGATAGCCCTGCTCCCTCGCTGCGGCCAGCAGATAGATTCCGGGCTGTTTTTTGCACGCAGCCACCGCTATTCGGCGAAGGTCTTCCATGGAAAGCTCCGGAAACAACTGCACGACCACATCCGTCTGAGCAGCCCGTTCGCAGAGTTCGGCCATCGCCTGATCGGCCTGCGCACGACTGTGCTGCTGCAAGACTTTGCGCATCTCTTTGTTCTCAGCGAGTATTTTTTCGACCTGGAACGTCAGTTGATCCGCTCCGGTAGTCAATGTGTCGCTCAACGTTCTGATGATCTGATGCTCTCTGCAGAATTCCTGCCAGCTCCGCCGACCGGCGACAAAGTTCACCCGCCAATGACCGCGAATGCGCTCAGCAGCCAGCATTTTGATCAGTCCCACCTGGGCTGTACTGCGGACATGTGTGCCGCCGCAGGGATCCACGTCCAGTCCGGCTATTTCCACCAATCGAACCGATTCATCCAACGCGATCTTTTTACGCACCGCCCGATCGTTCGCCTGCTCCGGGGTGACGAAAAAAGAATCCACTGCGCGATTCTCCCAGACCACCTGGTTGGCTTTCTCTTCAACCTGCCGAATGATCTCCTGGGTGAGATCGGGAACGTCGATCTCGATGGTAGAAACCTCTTCGCCTAGATGAGAGGCCAGTGTGGAGATTTTAAACAACGCACTGAAACAGCCGGCCAAAATATGAAAGGCCGTATGCTGCTGCATAAAATCAAAGCGCCGTTGCCAGTCGATGCATCCTTCGACCGCGCCATCCTGCAGAGGTGAAGATAACAGATGCCAGATTTCGCCATCCTGATATTGGACATTGTGCACAGCGATCCCGTTCAGCCAGCCGGTGTCGTGCATTTGTCCGCCTGAAGTAGGATAAAAACAGGTTTGATCCAGCACCACCGCGGGGCGCCCGTCTATCACGCCGGACTGCATCACACGAGCAGAAAAGTGGGTTTGATAAGCATCTCTAAAATACAATCGTTCCGTCACAAGGACTCCTTCGCCACAGATGAGATCTTGGCCTGCTTGTGCAGAATGCGGGTTTCCCGTTTACGCAGATCATGGAGAAAATACAGATAGTTTTTTTCCGGCTGCAGCTCCATCAGGGTCTCTGCATGCGTCCTGGCCCTGCGGATAACCGAAAGCGCTGCCGAATAATCCCTGCACCGGTGCTCATAGTATTTGATCAACTCTAGACAGGGATCGGTCGAGAAAGAGCCGCTTGTGTTCAGCAGCGACAGCCAGATCTGTTCCGCCTCTTGATACCGCTTCAGCCGTTTCAGATTCCAAGCCTTGCGCAGTTGCATTTGTCGGTGTTCAGCCCCTGAACTGCCGTCCTCTGCCTCACACGCCTCGCTGGCCTGTTCATACAAGCCCAAATGCTCATAGGTTCGAGCGACGCCCATTCGATGATATGGAACAGCGCCGCCGCTGCGACGGAAAACCTGTGCAGCTCGAACCAGCAGGCGCAGCAGAGAGATCAGATCCAGGGCGTTGTGCTGAAACACCGCCTTGAGCGGGGTTAAATCCCGAGTCTGCAGGCTGTCGAAATAGAGAGAGGGGATCCGCTCACCGGGCACATCCGAGGTGCGTCGAAAGCCGAGCACCACCTGCTCCATGCTGCTTAGCCGGCCGTCAGGGACAAACGGACGCCACAACCGCCTGCTGGTGTGCAACAGGTCCAGATGCAAAAACCGGTTCCAGTCCAAAGAAACCCGATTTAATATACATCGATTGTGCAACAGTGGAAGATCAAAGGTTTTGCCGTTGTAGGTCATCAGGCCGGTTACGTCCTCCAGCCATTCAACCAAGCCGGTGAGCATCGCACGCTCCTGAAAAAAATCGTGCATAAAGAACTGCCGCACCAGCACAGAGGTCTGCTGCAAGCGGGCCACGCCGATCAAAAAAGCGCAAGTTCCGGCGCCGCCGGCCAAGCCGGTGGTTTCGGTGTCGATCCATGCAGTATGTAAGAGGTTGAATTGGTTTAAAATCCGGTTTTTGCCGATGCAGGCGAAATCATGCGGTTGCAGATCCAGAATGGCCCGCAGTTCCGGCCAATCTTGAAAAGAGAATGTTTTCTCCCGCAGCCAATAATCGCCTGCGCAGGTGCTTCTGCGTTCCAGCCCCAGCGCCTCGATTCCGACTAACCCATCCCTGCCAGCCGGTTGCTCTCTATTCGATGGCGCTGTTTGCTGCAGCGTGCGCAGTTTTTCGATAACAGATGTCATGGGGCTTTACCGATCCGTCCGGATTTAGGTGAGCTGAGCCATAAAGGACAACAATAAAAGTCCGCCGGCCTTGCCGGTCTCTCCCACTTCAAGGGCCGGCCCGACGCAGGATGGACAGCCGTTTTTACACGAACAGGCTTGAACGAGATCATAACCCGCCTTTGCGACCTCTTGATGGATCTGATACAGCTTTTTGCAATATCCCACTCCTCCGGGATACACCTCCCAGATAAAAATGGTGGGCAATTGAGAATGCGCAGCGCGCATCATGGGCATGACCGACAGATCGCGGGGATCCGTCATCAGATACAGCGGCGCCACGTTCGCCAGCACGTTGGCCGCGGCTTTGAGCGCATCACCAAACTCCTGCTGCGGCATGTTCAGCTCTTCGTAGAGATGATCCGGAAATCCAAACCAGAATCCCTGCGTGTGCATGGTCAGTTCCGGAAGAGCGATTTTAGCCCAGCCCACGTTCTCGTGAGTATGAAATTTTATTTTTTTATACATCGTGGCAATGCTGGTCACCGCCACCTCTCCCCAACCGGCGCGGCCGGCACCGATCTGCCGCTCTTCGCTTATCTCAAGAAGCTTCAAATCCGATTTGAGCTGGGCGTCGGTGTAGTAATCCACGCTGACCTGATGTACGTAGGCTTTTCGCCGCGGCCAGTCCAAATGGTCTACATGATATTGCCGGCTCTCATGCATATAGATAGCGCCGTCATGCAGCATGAGCGGCGCGGCAAACAGGTCCAGTTCTCCGATCACCTTTTCTTCCGTCGTGGTTTTGTCGATGATCACCACATTTTCTTCAGCAGCGCTGCGCAACGACACGGCTTCAGCCGGATAGACTTCAGCCATCCAATGCCAACGATCTTCAGAGAGGTGAAGAACACGGTTCTCCTGTAAAAAGCTCAGGATTTCCTGAGTGCTGTCAACGCCGCCAGTTTGCCTCCAGCTTTCGCCGAAACGCTCAGCCGTAGTGAACGGCAGTTCAAATGCAGCGCACTTGATGTGGCTGAGCAGAATCAGCAGATTGTCCGGATTCAGCAGACCAGCCTCCGGCGATTGACTGAACAGATACTCCGGATTGCTCATCAGATACTGCTCCAGCGGAGCCGATGAGCCGATGAGAATCGCCACCGAGGTCTCGTTGCGCCGGCCTGCCCGGCCGGCCTGCTGCCAGGTGCTGGCGATCGTCCCGGGATATCCAGCCAGAATGCAGGTCTGCAATTGGCCGATATCGATGCCGAGCTCCAGCGCATTGGTGCCGACCACCCCGAGAATGGTCCCCTCGCGCAATCCCTTTTCAATCTCCCTGCGTTGCAGCGGCAGATAGCCGCCGCGATAGCCGCGCACCAACTGGGGAGACTTTTTGAGACGGCGCATGATCTCTTTCAAATAGGTCACCAGAATTTCCACCCGCAACCGGCTTCTCGCGAACACGATGGTGGGAATATCCTGGGCGAGAAAACGGGCGGCGAGGCTCTGCGCCTCCTTGATGTAAGACCGCCGGATGCCCAGCTCCTTGTTCACCACCGGCGGATTGTACAGAATAAAATGCTTGACGCCGCTGGGCGCTCCGTTGCTATCGATGAGATGCATGGGTTCTCCGGTAACATGTTCGGCAAATTCCAGCGGATTGGCGATAGTCGCTGAACAGCAGATGAACAGCGGCCGGCTGCCGTAAAATCGGCAAATGCGTTTCAGGCGCCGAATCACGTTCGCCAGGTGACTGCCGAAAACGCCGCGGTAGTTGTGAATTTCATCGATGACAATATAGCGCAGGTTTTCGAACAGCTTGACCCAAAGCGTATGGTGGGGCAGTATGCCGGTGTGCAGCATGTCCGGATTGGTGACCACAATATGGCCGGAAGTGCGGATGGCCTTGCGCGCTGTGACCGGGGTATCTCCATCAAAAGTATAACTCCTGATGTCAAAAGAGAGTTGCGGCGACAACAGGGCGACGACGCTGTGCAATTCAGCCACCTGGTCCTGCGACAGCGCTTTCGTGGGAAACAGATAAAGGGCCCGACTGTCTGGCTGCTTTAAAACCGCATTCAAAACCGGCACGTTATAGCAGATGGTTTTACCGGATGCCGTGGGTGTGACGATCACCGTATTGCGCTCTTGCAGGATTGCCTCGATGGCCGCAGCCTGATGAGAGTAGAGCGATCGAATGCCATGAGCCTGCAAAGCGTTCTTGAGCCGACAGTCGAGTGCTTCTGGATATTCAGCCCATACCGGCGGCCTTGCCGGGAGCTCTTTCCACAACGAGACCTTTTCCATGAAGCTCTGGTCCCGCTTCAGGTAATCCAGCAATTGATCGATGGTCATACAGTCTCTTTTAAAAGATAAATGGTTCCCGAGCCGCCGTCCACTTTGACCATGTCGCCTGGCTTGATCAGAGCGGTGGCTTGGGCCACGCTGGTGACACTGGGAACGCCGAATTCCCGAGCCAAAATAGAAGCATGGGACAGAACACCGCCAACCTCTAGAACCAGAGCGGAAATCTGGTGAAATACCGGTGTCCACGCCGGATCAATAGAGCGGGCGATGAGAACGCTGTCCTTTGGAGCAGCAAAAGCCTGGTCACAGGTGAACGCGATGTAGGCAGGCCCCAAAGCGATCCCCCTGGAAACAGGGACACCCTTAAAAATCTTTTGAGATGAAAGAGAGCGATGATTACTGGCGGCAGTGATCCATTGGTTTAAAAAAGCCTTCCTTTGTTGAATGATGGAAGCATAGATTTGTGCAGAGTTTGCGATGGTTGCGTCAGCCAGTTCATTTTTAGTTAGATAAAAAACATCTTGTGCTGCCTTCAGCAGACCTTGCTGCTGAAGTTGCTCAGCCATGTGCAGAACCACCCGTCTACTCTGCGCTAAAATACGCTGCCATAGATCCCGTTGATTTTCCCGCAGGAGCGTAAAAATTTGTGCACGGCTCAAAAGATAAGAGAAAACTTTGGAATATATCCATCGGGAAAGGAAATGATGCGAGGCGGCGATTTGCTTGGCGCACTCCAGCTCAGCTTCTTTTCTCTCCTGAATGGCGTTGAGCAGAGATTTGCCGTTGTTCGATTCTTCCTGCGCAGTGCGCAGACGCTTACCGAAATCAACGATTCGGCTTTTCTTTTCAGCCCAGGTCGGATAGCTTATGTCCAAACTTTCGGAGCGATGGCCATATAGACGGAAATATTCATCCCAATTCTCCGGCCTATTGTATCGGCTATTCTGCAATCTGATCAGATGAAGGTTGGCAAGAACTGTTTGATTGTTTTCCAGGCCGGAGAGCAGCTTTTGAGTCAAGCCCAAACGGTCACGAGAGGGCAGCGCCAGTCCGATCATCTTGGAAAGCAATTCATAATAGAGATCAGCAAATGTAATGCTCCAGCGGTGAATCGATAAAAATTGATCACTTAAATCTATGGTTTTATAAAGATAATTTATCAGCCCAGAATATGTGAGTTTTTTAAAATCCATCTCATGCATTACTTTAAGTGTCAGCAGGCAAGTACGGTTAAAGGTACCCCATTTGTGCAGATGAAAAAACGGCAGCCAATCTAAATTTTTCCCTAAAAGTCTGGTGAGGAGATAAGGGGCGGATTTAACCAGAGCTACCCACCATACCTGAGACCGATGCATCAGGCCTAGGCTGTTCTTTTTGTCCTCAGATATAAAACGCAATGGAATAATGGAATACAAGGATTGGAGCACGCGCAATTGACTGAAAGGAATGCCTGAGCTTATTTTGGTAAGGTGCTTTGTTTTCGCCAGATTATCAAATCCAAGAAACCAGAGAGGATCGCGGAACGCATTCTTTTCCAGAATATCGCGGATAAGACTCCAACCCAGCACCGAAACAGGGCCGCTGAATCGTTCGACAAAGAAATAATTGACATACTCTACTCGGTTTTCGTCCCACAAGCGCTGTCCATGCGTAAACGATGCCGTAATCGGTCTTGCCTGCAAAATCCACAGTTGGTTTTGTGAATCGATGGCCCACTCGATATCCTGAGGGCCGCCTAGCAGTTTTTCAATTTCCATACCGATGCAAAAAAGAGAGCGCAACAGTCCGGTAAAATCCGCATTCGACAAACGCCCCTTCAACTCATGCGTCGAAGGATGTCCAGACGATCGATCAAATTCGACGCGATATGGCTCCTCCTTCCCCTCCATCAAGCGCTCCCCGGTCTGATGAACATATTCAACCAGCATCTGGTCGTCGGCGGAACTGGGATTTTGCGTAAATAAAACGCCTGCAAACTGCGCGGCGATCATAGGCTGCAGGATCACCGCCATCGCTGGATCGACGTGCCGGACCCTGCCTGGATAAGCGTTCTTGACCGACGCAAATCCGGATTGAAGAACGATGTAAATGGCATCGAGGATCTGCTGATGCTCTTTCAGATGAAGCATTGATTTAAATTGCCCGGCAAAAGAGTAACGGGCCGCATCTTCGGCCAGCGCAGAGGATCGTACGGCATAGCCTGGTTCTGAGGGGTGTTTGCTGCAAAACTGAGCGATGATCTCCAGGAGGCGGCGTTCTGCGGCGGCTGTACGGGAGGTTAAGGTGGAATAGATATAGGTCGGCAAGACCACAAAGTCAGGCACCTGGATGCCGTGGTGTTTGAGTAGGGCCAGGCGCGATGCTTTTCGTCCTGTCCAGTCAGTGCGGAGTGCGGCTTTTGTGTGTGAGCCAATTCTCCAGGACCTAGCCATTTTGCTGCAGCAACTCGCTGATATAAAAAACGTTCTCCTTGGGCGTTTCATAGGGAAGAACGCCGGTGCCGATGCAGACTTTTTCCCGCTGTGCAGCCAATGCAAGCATACGCCGGACTTCTCCGGCGATCTCCTCACGCGTGCCCTCGGATACAATGCGCGAGATCATATTGATTCGAATCATCACTTCAGGGTGCGCCTTGGCTTTATCTAGAAACTGCTGTTGGTCGGTCTCAGCCGGACAGATCAGATAGGTGGCGCCGGTGGAACAGAGTTCATTCACCAGCAAAGCCGTATCGCCGCCGATGATCAACGCCGGCGTGAATCCCTGAATGCGGCCGGCCAAGGCAACCAGTTGAGAAAGCGCAGGCAACTCTATCTGCGTAAAGATATCCGGCGAAATGAGCGGCGGAGTGGCCGCTGATTCAAATAGAGTGACTTTGAGTCCAGCATCTTGAATGGCCTGCAAGAATCCACGCTGATAGACCGCCAATCGTTGCAGACCCTGTGCCAACAGATCCGCCTTTACCAGCGCGGCATAAAGCAGGGTTTCAAAACCAAGCAGGACCGAGGCCATGGAAAACGGTCCGCTGACCGGTATGCGCACATCGGCTTCCGGGAAACGGGCTTTCAGGCGTTGCCCTACGCGGATCAGCATACCGATGCGGCCGGCCGTGTTCGGATCAAACGGTTCGAGTTCCAACAGCTGCGTGGGATCGTGAAACAGCGGTACGGTGATAGTCGGGATGCCGAATCCTTCCGTCGGGGTCACCTGGGCGCCATAGGCCTCCGCCTCTGGATTATAGATATCGATGCCCACCGTGACCGGAGTGTGATGGTAGAGCTCATAGGCCGCGGCATGAGCCTGATAAAGCAGATCCTCGTTTCGCGAAACCTCCCAGGGCGTGCGATGAATGACAGCAGCCGCATGTTCATAGACCGCTGGCTGAAAAAAAAGTGCGGGGTCTCGCATCAATAGTCCCTTGTTTTGTGATATTCATCGAGCATGGCCATATAATTGTCGTATTGGCTGCCCACAGCGATGGAATGGCTGGCGCCAAGGATAAAGCGTCCCCCTTCTTTGGCGTAGGCCATGGCGGAGCGAACGTCGCGGCGCACATCCTCCGGCGTGCCGCTGATCAAATGTTCGACGGCAACGCCGCCCCAGAGGGTGATCTTGTCGCCATAGCGCTGTTTCACTCGAGCCAAATCCATGTCAGCGGTCGGCTGAATGGACTGATAGGCGTCATAACCGATCTCGATAAAATAGTCCAGCAGACGCCAGACATTGCCGCAGCAATGTTTCATGATTCTTTGACCATAGGTCGATTTGATATGGCGGACCCGCTCCTTGTTGGCGTCAAGATAAAAATCGCGAAACATGGCAGGACTGATAAAAGGTCCGGTCTTGTACGCGAAATCGTGTCCCCAGAGTACGGCGTCGGCCTTGGGGTGGACCCATCGTTCATCCGCTCGTTTATACTGGTTGGCGTAGAATTGAACCGCCTTGCGGATCAGCTCCGGGTCTTCCATTAAAGTGATCATGCCCTTTTCCATGCCGCCCGGCAATACAATGCCGATCTCGCCTCCAGAGGGGCCGCAGATGAACTTTTCACCATGAAAGGTCTCGATCACGGTGTTCAGAATATGCCAGGAACGTTCATCGAGCTGCGGCAAAGGCGGCTCGCCTTCAAACTCCTCATGGCGAAAAACCTTTTCCTGCATGACCGGATCATGAATGCAGGTGATATCGGCGGTAAAATCAGAATATTTGTAGATTCGCCCTTGCCGGTCCTGCCAGGTGTTTTCATCCAATCGCTGCGGCGGATCCTCGATGGGCAGAGGGATCTCCCAAGTAGCCATGGGAAAGGTAATGATGTCGAGATCCAGTTTGCGATGCAGGGCGATATGATCTTCCAGGTAGCTTTGCACCACTTCATCCTGACGCCCCTCCCAAAAGGCGATCTGCGATTTGGCTTTGGCCCGCAAATAGGTTTCATGACCGAGAATCTTTTCCACAGTATCGAAATCGACGGCGAATTCGCCGATGGGAACCCGGTCAGGAAGACGGCCGGAGAGCACGGCATGTACCCGCTCTTTCGCAGTCATCGATACCACCCCTCTTGCATCGCCGTCTCGTACATGGCCAGCACATTTTCAGTGGGGGAGTTGTCCTGGATTTCATGCGTAGGCGCCAGAGCGTAACCGCCGCCCGGCATCATAATCTCCAGCGTGGATTGGACGATTTTGCGGACCTGGTCCACAGTGCCAAAGGCCAATTCGCCGGCGGTGGAAATCATGCCATGGAAAGCCAGTTTGGCGCCGTAGCTCTTTTTAAGAAAGGCCGGCGCCATGTCTTGAGCCTCAGGTTGCAGGGTGTCGACTACAGAGACGCCCATTTCGATAAAGTCATTGAACGCCCAGCTGCTGGAGCCGCATGAATGTATCATCACCGGCAGGTTGTAAGACTTGGCCAGATCGATGAATTTCTGATGTCTGGGACGAATATGCTTGCGATAGAGGTTGAGGCTGATCGTCGGACCGCGCTGAGTGCCCAGGTCTTCGCCCATCCAAAAGAGATCGACGGCGCCCTTGCCGGCCTCCAGGATGCGTTCCATGATCTGCAGCCACAGGTTGGTGCAGCGATCGATCAGCAGCAAACCAGCCGGTTCATCCAGCATAAGATCGACCAGCACCTGTTCCATGGTGCGCAGCATGCCTATGGAATTGATAATGTCGCCGACACCAGGGTGCCCGACGACAACGCAATAGTCTTTGTATTGACGGCTTAAATGGGCGATGGCGGAATAGTCGAAATCGTCCGGATTCGGCAGCTTCCAATTGGCGACGGTTTCGATGTCGGCGTTTTGCAGCGGCCAGGTGCAATAGTCCCAATAGCCGCCCCAGTCGTGTTGAACCCAGCGTCGATGGCGGCCAAAGTTATCGACGGTGATGCCCGGCAGATCCTGGTAGAGTTTTTGCCCGATGTAAGGCGCATCGATGGCACGAAAGTCAACGCCCAATCGTTGCCGCAAGGCCTCATCGTCGTTCTGGTTAAGGCCGAAATGATCTTTGAGCCGGGCATCGATAGCCGGATTGTAGAGATAATTAATCGGCACACGATCCGGAATCGCATGGCCGAATGCGGTTAACACACGGTCTTTGGATTTCATATTCTAACTTACAAAAAAAATAGAGAAAAAGAAAAGAATTTATTTTGACGATACGAGGAAGGAATTAAAAAATGCACCGAGGCGTTGGTGAGCAGCATAGATCATCGTGGGCATCGACCGCACCTCATCCCATCGACGCTGCTTCGATTAGTGGAGGCAGCGGAATCAAAAAGTCGGCGCCATGTTCTGCTGTTGGATAGATCCGTGGATGATCGGCGATGCATTTGACGCCGCCGGCCAACCATTTAGAATCAATCCATTTTGGGCAAGAGCTTTTGCAGAACAGTAAAAATTGTTTCAGCCCAAGGATGCAAAAAGGGTATCACAAAAGGATCAAAAAGGTTATGGCTTTTTTGCTTCATTGATCGCCCGCGCGCGCAACCTTCCTAGAAAACCCTTAATCTCTGGATTGAGATCGCTTAACATCTTGATGTAGCTTTGTTCCGCGAAATCGACCTCCACCTGGCGGATGTTGACCGGATCGATTCTTAGGGCCTTTTGGCATTCCTCATAAGCAGGATAGGTTATGGCGGTGACGCCAGGGAAAACCCCATTATCGATCAGGGTCTTGGCGAGCAGCAACGCGATATAATAGTTTCCCAGATCATTGGGATGAACATGGTCGATGAACAAGGATGGCTCAGGATAGGTTCGCTGCGAATGTTGGACAAAATAGGATTCCACATCCGCCAGCATTACAGAATGCCGGGAGGCCAGATCGCGGCAGATCATAGGAAAATAAGTGCGTGCGCGGAACGGCAAAAGGTCGTAATCTTTAGCCTGCAGCAACGAAAGGCCGGCGCTTTCATAATCTTTCTGCCGCACGAACGCCATACCGGCATGATAACTGACGCTGGCGTTGGTGGAATCCAATTGGTAGAGACGCTGCCAAATTTCCAGGGCCTTTACCATATCGCCCGAATTAAACGCGGTTTTGGCTTGTGCGTCGAGCGAGTCCCAGTTGACGATGGTGCGTTTATCGCCAACAAACTGATTTTTTGAAATAAAAGGCGGAAAAGTCCAATTGGAAACCGGAGTGCACAGCATGACCTGAATATCATGTTTGCGTGCCAGCCGGATCAGGTCTTCTAGATTGCGGCGATAATTATCGGCTACCACCTGATTCAAAGGATCCTGAAACGCCACCGTATTGCGCTGGCTCCATTGCAGGTCGTTCGCCGTCCGGATGCTGCTGCGGGGGGTGATCCAGCGTATCGCTTTCAGCATTCCCTGATAGAGAAAAGTCCGGCGCAGGCCCATAAACAGGGCGTACAAAGTCCGATTCTGATACAGCGCGGTTTTTTCCTTGGCAATGACAAATTCGTTGGGGCCGAAAAATTCATTATGACCGGAATAGACGATCACCAGATCCGGCTGATGCTTGATCAATGAAGAAAACACGTCCAAGACGTTCAGGCTGTTGAGGGCGTTGCAGCTGGCGTTGAGCAACTCGATTTCAGGCAGCGACCGGTTATACTGCAAAACTGCACGCAGATAATTCGGGAAAGAGGTCGGACACTCGAATTGGGGAAAGGTGTTGTAGGGATAGCCCGCCGGGGTGGATTCGCCGACGACAAAAATGCGGAAGCGTCCTCCCTTTTCCGCATGAATGGCCCGATTGCTCGCCGAGGTCGGGAATAGGTCTTTTTTTTCAAAGAGAAAAAAATCGTTGAAATAGGATTGATTGAGATAAAAAGTGCCCTTATTGCGATCCCGCTTCAACGGCTCAAAACGCTGGGTTGCCCGGTTGGCTAGAGACTCCAGGCCCAACCACAGTGCCAACGGTAGAATGAACAGGATCGAATAAAAGAGTATTTTTTTTGATCGCTTCACGAATTGGCCGCAGACGATGAGGTGACGGGTTCAAAAACTTTTAAATGTTCCAGGGGATGCGAGACCATCAGGTAAAAGCGGTCGCCCGCGACGACGAATTTATGATACCAGGGCGCCCAGGGCTCGGCATCGATGCCGATGGTGACGGCCTGAGGAAGTACAAAGGACTTGATCCGGTTGAATTTGAAATCATACTGGTCTATGGTTTGGCAAAAAATCGTTTCGTTGGTGAGCTCCGGATTGACTCGCAGAATAAAGATCCCCTGCTCATTCACATACATGTCTTCCATATGGAAAACAAAGGTCGTGGTCTCTGAATTGCGTATCGGCTCCAGTTTCTTTTTCAACAGCAGCTTTCCAGAGCGATCATAAAGAAATGCAGAGTCTAAAAGTGTTGGAACATAGGCGATATCGCCCGTGGGCGTGAAGGCGGCAAAAGCGAAATCCACACCGGCTAACTGGTAAAAAGCGCTGCGCGGCGAACGAAAGGTGTTCAGGAGCGCGCCGGAATCATCGTAGATTTCCAGGCAATAGCCGAATTGGGCTTTATCGCCCATACGGTTGACGAGGATCAGCCCATCCGGAGATACCGTGACAGCGCCGCGTCCACCGATAGGGATGCTTTTGCGGAATTGTCCGTCCAGCGAGTAAAACTGCAACGAACCGAGATTGTGCAGGATCAGGGTGGTGTCGATAATTTGCACAGTGGATGGACGGTTGACATAACCATCCCCCGAGCCATAGGCGATCAGCTCTTTGATAAAAGCTCCGGTGGCGTCGAATTTGCTCACAGTGGATTTGTCCACATCGAGAATGTAGAAATTTCCGGTCCGGTCCATGGCCAGGTGTTTGACTCTGCTGAAAAATTCCTCCGTAGCGGCGGCTGGTATTTGCAGATGAAAATCGGTTTGATTTAATGGGATGCTCGGCGTTTTGCCGCATGAAGCGAATAAAGCCGCGAAGAGGATGAGGAGCGGTATTTTTTTCAACATAAGGCCTATCTCATCAATACGGGTATAAAAAACGGGAGATTCGCAAGCGAAGATCGGTTGCGAATCCCCCGCCGTTTATATAGGCTTCTGCGAGCAATGAAATCCTCGCAGAAGCCATTATACCTTAGAACTTGAACGAAACCGACAGACGATTCACATCATCCATCAGGTCGAATTGCGACCAGCTGTAATCGACGACCAGATCGTGGCCGCTGTAAGGCAGCACGATGCCGGCGCCCAGAGACAGGCCTTCGTCGGTGCGAGCATAGGTCTTTTGATCGTACCAGTGATCGCGAGTGACTTTTTCAACAATCTGGTAAGAGGAGCGGGGACCAAACTCGTCCTTCATGCCCATATAGTTGAATTTGTAGCCGGCGCGAAAACTGATGTTTTTCAGCAAGGTGGCTTCTAGACCGCCAAGAATCATCTGATCGGCGTCCAACGGTTTGGTGGCGTCCACATAACCTTTGAACGAGAAATCGTCGGATTGGATCATGCTCATGGAAACACCAAAGCTGAACACCATCGGCAGGCTGAACGGCACGTAATAGTACTCGAGATCGCCGCCCAGATTCTGGATGCGGGCGCCGATGGCCAGATCGCGGTAGCCGAGCATATAGATGGCGCCGAAATCGAAAGCCAAAGTTCCAACGGTTTCCACATCGATTTTCTCGCTGTAGTACTTAACCGTGGCGCCCATCGACAGTTTGTCGGTGAATTGTCTGGCATAGCTCAAGCCGATGACGGCGGAATTGTAATCGAACATGGCTGCGTCCGAATATTCCACTCCTTCCAGACCAGGCTGAACGTCGCGGTTGGCTTCGATATCATTGATGCCGGACATCAAGCCGCCCAGGGCCAGAGTTCCCCAGCTGCCAAAAGAGTGCGACACCGCAAACGCGTTGTGGTTGATGTCCGCAATCCATTTGTTGTAGGAAAAAGTAACCTGGGTTTCTCCTTCCGGCATAGAGATGCCGGCTGGGTTCCAAAATAACTGATTGACGTCGTTGGTCACAGTCGTGATGGCCGAACCGATACCGACCGCTTTGGCGCCGACGCCTACTTTCAGAATCGACGCGCCCGAGATTCCCGTTTTTTTCATAGTCTGCGGGAAGGCGGCAACGGCAAGCACCAGCAGAAAGACGACCAACAGCGTGGAGATTGATTTATGTCTCATAGAGCATCTTCTCCTTCAAATAATAGGCTGTTTCATTAGACTTAGCGTTGAATGGCCAAATAGCCCTTTTGTTGGCCGCCGGGATACTCCGCTAGCCAAATGTACAAACCGCTGGCAACTTCGGGACCGTCTTTGGTGAACATATCCCAGAACAGAGCGCCGTTGGTCGGGTCTGTACCTTCGTACTCGAGCACTTGCATAATCTGGCCGGACAGATCCAGAATGGTAATACGGGTGTCGGAGGTCAGGTTGTAGAACTGGATTTTGTGCTCAAGGCCGACATCATGAGGAGCCTGCACTTTGTAAGGATTCGGTTTGACCATGATTTTCTTTTCGCCCTTGACCAATGTGGAAGCAGCGACGCGGGGCGGCTGCAGCACAAAGTTGGCGCCAAGGTATTTCTTGCCAGCCAGATCGGTCGTGGGATACTGGGCGGCGCCGGAGGCGAAATGATAGGTGCCGTACCAACGGCCGTCACGGCCGTTCCAGTTGTCTTTGTGCGTTTCCAGGCTGGTGAAGGGTACGCCGGCCACCGTGCCGGATTCATTGTCAAAAGCCGCTACATAGTACCAATAGGTATAGCCGGTTTTAACCTGCTCATCCATATCTACGAACTGATAAGGATAAGTGGCCTTTTCGCTGCCGGTATTCTGATATTCCGCCTTGGCCAAATCCGCCTTAGGAATATAGGCGATGATCTTCCACGGCCCGGAGGGATTGGCATCCCAGTCGATGCGGAAGCTGGCCGGGCGGCTGTAGTTGGGGTTAATGGGTTTGCTGTATCGGGATTCCAACTGATCATCGGTGGCGCCGATGTCGGCAGCGGTCTGATGATGATAGTTATCCAGATAGCGGATGCCGAACTTTTCGTAATTGACTTTCGGATAAGCCGTGGTGCGATAGATCTTGTAGCCGGCGAAATCCGGCGCCGTTTCGGCAACCTTGTTCCAAATGACCTGAGTCTTATAACCGCCTTGAGCTTCCACCGCGTTCAGCTTCATATCCGGCATCGGTGGAGGCACCGGCAGATTCCAGCCGTTTGCATAAGCGTAACGGGCGGTTTTCAGCGATTGACGCATACCGGCCAGACGATAACCGGCGTATTCAACCCAGACAATGGTCATGGTTTCGCCGACCTTCAACGCAAAGGGGCCGACGCCGTTGTTGCAGTTGCCGTCAAAGTTGTAATAGGTCGGCGGCATACCGCCGTCGGTCCAGGTGTCTGCATCCGGGATTGGCGGGTTGGTTTTGCCAGGAAAGTTCTTCTCCCAGTTCTGCAGCCACTTGCGGGTGTATTTCATATCGCCCATGGGCTGACCGCGTTCCGCCTCGGGTTTCACAATGCTGACGAAAGAGAGCGGATCGCCGGGGGTGTAGGGTTTGGTAACGTCGAAATAATTGGGATCAGGTTTCACTTCACTCAAGGCTGAAACCTGCCAGCTTTTTCCGCCGTCTTCATACCAGGTGCCGGAGGCCAACAGGAACGCCAGATAGGGTTTGCTGCACCCGCCGCTGGGGAACTCGCGAGTGACCGAGGTGTACCAGCCGCGCTGAGCGCCCTCACCGATGGGGTGGCTGTCGAAGATGGTCTTTTTATCCGGCGCCGCAATGCCCAGATCCATGGGCCCTTGCTTGACCGCCAGATAGCTGGAACCGTCCCACAGATCACGGTTCACGCCGCGTCCGTCGCGATAACCGATTTTGCGTTCGCCGTCCGGCGCCCACAGATCAGCGCCGACGAGCGACTGAGTAACATTGGTATCGAATTCAAAGGTGGCATCCCAGGGATTGCCATCCGGATCCGGGCTGGCGTCATAGCCGGACATTCTTGAAGTCGCCCAGGATTGATTCCACCGGTTGCCGGCGGTGTTGTTGAACATGGAGCCGATGATCTCTTTGCTTTCAATCACCGTAAGAGCTTCGATGTCATGATTGGTGCGTTCATAGACGCCGTCGCCGTTGGTGTCCTGGTTGCCGGTGTTGGTCAGCTGCAGTTCCATGGCAATCCAGTCGTTCATGTTGGCTTCATTGCAGTTGAAAGCACGCACGCGCATCTTGACGTCCACGCCGATGTTGGTCGGGAAAGCGCACTCGTAGACCATCTGATTGCGATCTGTGGCGCTCTTCCAGGGAACGCCGCCCTTGGCATCGGCGTTGGTGGACACGCCGCCCAGGACCGTGAGCCACGAAGCGTTGATGAACTGCTTCGCGCGCGGATCGGTATCCGTGGTGAAATTGTTGAAATTAGGGATTTTGCTGTATTCGGTCATGACGAAATTATGACCCCAGGGAATGTTGACTTCGGAACCGCTGGGATACATTTTGGTCGGCGTTGTCCATTGACGTTCCAAGCAACCCAATTTCATCAAATTGGTGTTTTTTGAAGGATCCGTATTAGACTCGCCGGAGTATTTAAAGACCGCGGTGGGGGCAAAGCTGTCCCAGAGGTCGCCACAGGTCATTACACCGACCCCAGGATACTCTGCGGCAAAAACCGACCCGGCTAATACCCATGTAAAGATTAGAAAGCCAAGGAATCGTTTTGTCTTGTTCATCCTATTTCTCCTCTTATTGGCAATTTTTTAATTAGCCTGTTGCCGGTTAAAACTGGAACTCGAAACCTGCGTACAGTTCGCGCGCGATGCCGAGGTACGGGTTGCCGTACTGATCCACAGCACGATAGTAGGGACCGTAAGGATCTCCGCCCAATTCGTACCGGGTGTCATAGTTGGTGGCATCGAAATTGAGGATGTTTTCGCGATCGAGAACGTTCAAGGCCTCGGCAAAGATACCGACCTTGGTGCCGCCGATCTTGAAATACTTGGTCAAACGCAGATCAGCCTGCAGGAAATAATCGCCGTTGAGTTTCTCTTCGTACCGCTGGTTGGTGATGCCCACGGTTTTGTTGAAGCGCCATGGGCTCTTGTAGGTGGTCATGGAAGAGAGCCTGAGGTCCAGCGGCAGATCGAACAGCAACGTCAATTTGCCCTTCCAGTCGTTGTAGCCGCGGGCGTAGCTGGGCCAAATATAAGCGAGGTCCCAGTCGTAGGCATCATCCTGGGTGTTGTAGTACAGGGTGTTGCGAGCGTTTTTATTATCGGGCGCCAGGCTCAGCGCAGCAGTGGATCCCTTATCATAGGCATAGGAAACACTCAGGTTGCCGGAAACGCCCAGGAAGCCAAAATACTTTTCGGCGGACGGACGTTTCCACAGGTTCAACTCGATGCCGCGGCTGTCGCGATAACCCCAGGCTTTGTAATAGGTCGAGCTGCTGAAAGCGATCTTGTTGACATTCAGCGTATAGCCGGCAGTGCCGGAATTCCTCGTATCACGATAGTAAGCGGTGATGTCGAAATTCCAGTCTTTGGCAAAAGATACGTTCATGCCGATTTCGTAAGCGGTCGCGGTTTCCGGATCCGGATCATACAGATACCATTCCGGAAGCGACGGGTTGCTAAAGTACCCGTAATTTTTCAGCGTAGTGCCAAGGTAGGGGCGGGTGGTGTAGATGCCCCAGCTGTAGTGCATGGCGGCGTTTTCGGTGATGGGATGAGAGATGCCCAAACGGGGGCTGAAATAGATGCGGGTTTCCGCATCCACCTCTTTTTTCATGCCCAACACCACCTGGCTGTTGGCCAGCGTATCAATCACAACCGGATCCAGTGCATTTTTGGGCATCTGGGTGTCCATGTTGTAGGCATCGATACGCATACCGGCGTTGACGATGATGCCCTGGTATTCGATGCGATCCTGAATGTAACCGCCTGCATTCCACGGATTGAGTTTGTAGATAACCGTCTCATAGGGGAAGAATTTGTCGTAACCAGTCACCGACGAGGCCAGTTCGTACCAATCAATGGTGTTGTAATCGTACTGCACGCCGGCTTTAAGCTGGTGATTGAAATTGATCTGTTTGGTGAAGTTGCTCTGGAACGTAGCCGTGTTCGATTTGACGTCTTCATAGAGATAGCCCGGCAGACCGACGCGGATCTGGTTGCCCCAGTCATCGATCTGATAATTCTGATCGTTGCCAGGGGTTACGTTGAAAATACGGGTGGTGGTGTTGACAAAGTACTTATCGACCAGCTCTTTGGTGTCAAGGATCATCCAGTCGCCGTAGTTGTTATACTGCAGCTTGCCATCCACCGGGCAATAGCCGTAGGTGCGATGGTTGTTGACGTAGCTGACCGTAGTCTCCAAAAAGGTGGAAGCGTTGAAGAATTTATTCCAGCGCAGATAACCCATGGCGCCTAGGCGATCGTTGACCGGCTGACCTTCCAGGAAGAACTGGTACATGTAGGTGTACTGACGGTTTTTCCAACCGAACAGCTTGCCGCCGTCATCCAGTTTGCCCATCAGGGTGAGCTTGTTGGTCGGGGTCAGGTCATAGTTCAATTTAAGCGAGGTGCCGACATTGCGCTGAAATTCTCCGGGGAAACGGCCGTGATCGTTAAGCAGATTGCCGGTCAAGAAAAAATTGCCCTTGGAGGTCAACGGACCGCCGAAGAACATTTCCGCATTGATGCGCGGATCGTCGCCGTATTCGTACTTGTCCGGAGTCCAGTCAAAGTACGCGGCCTTGGCCTGATCCTTGGCGCTGGTGGAGTTCAACAGCTTTTGTTTGTAATCGTTGTACACTGTCGCGGCGGAACGACCGCCCATACGGGAATCCGGAGGAACTCCGTCATAGACGTTCGGGCCGGCATGATCCAATCCACCCATGCTGGAACGGACGAACACTTTGCCTGAATATTTATCGCCGCCGCTGCGGGAGGCCAGGTTGACGATACCGCCGGAGGCGGAATATTCGGCGTTCAGCGTGCCGGCGATGACGTTGACTTCCTGAACCTGGCTTTGGGCTACATTCACCGAAGTCTGCACCATGCTGGCGGTACGGCCGCTCTGGTTTTCAGAGGTTTCCCATTCGCCGGTGGTGCTCATACCGCTGTTGTCGGTGTGACGCACATTGGTGTACGCGGTGCTTCTCATACCAACCGCGAACATCGGATCCGTGACGTTGACGCCGTCCACCAGGTAGCCGACGCCGACTTTATTGGCGCCGCGCATGGCCTGGGTGGTCACCGAGCTCTGCAGCACTTCGTTGAGACTGGCGACAGGCAGGGTGTTGTCAATGATTTCATCGGAAAAGGTCACTTTGGTGGCCGTCATGGTTTTATCAATGGGGGGGCGTACAGCCACAACGGTCATGGTTTCGCCCGCGATCACCGTCTGTTTCAGTTTGGCGGATAGTTCCGTGGTGCGGTCCAAGTTGACTACCACACCCTGCACATCCTGACCAGTGTAGCCCATGAAGGAAAACTTGACCGTGTAGGTGCCCGGAGGAACGTTCAGGATAAAGTATTGACCCTGAATGTTAGTCACCGCGCCCATTTGGGTTCCGGCAATCTGCACGTTCACGCCGGGAAGGGGTTCGCCGGTAGCGGCATCCGTCACCGTTCCCGAAACTTTGCCCAAAGCGGCAAAAGCCGGAGATCCAAATAAAACGACGCACAGCAGACTTGCAACGAATGTCACAAGCAGCTTTTTCGAGATTTTCCTCATACTTTGAGTCCTCCAAATTTTTTGTTTTTGACTCGTTGGTACTCTGTTTGAAAGAGTCACGTCCTGTACCGATTCGCCTGGTTGCCGGGCGCTGTGCGTCCCGGTAGTTCCAGCTCACTCTTTCTGCCTGTTGTACTCTCCTTTTCCTTCTCCTCCTTATGGTTTAGCTGATTAAGTTGATTAAATGAGTCTATTAACAGATATATGGCTAAAAAAATAAAAAGGCGAATGAGAGAAAAGTGTGCTCTCATCCGCCTGGGATCAATTGCCCGTTTTGAATATAAATTTCGTATGGCCAGCGTCTCATGGTACTTCTCATCTTCTTGGATGATTCCTTGTTGAAAAGTACGTTTGCTTGAATATTAGATAAATGTTAGGTAATTTATTTTAATAAATCAAGACTTTTTTTATTTGCTCACGTGCGCAGAAAAAACGGACGAATTTATATCAAATTGTTTTTTAATGAGTTGGCCTATTGTTCATATAAAGAACTATCTCCCGCTCCTGTTTCATGGCGCCTGTGGCAGATACATCCGCCAAACTGATAGCGGCGGCGGCGGCCGCGAAGCGCAGGCAGTCCGCCAGAGGCCAAGATTGGTGAAGACCATGCAGAATGGCCGCGGAAAAAGCATCCCCTGCACCGGTATTTCCCATGTACTCTTGCTCCGGAACGACAAAGTTGGGCTGGACGATCAATCCGGTTTCTCGGCTATAAGCATAATTAGGTCCCCTGCTGCCGCAGTGTACGACCGCGCAACCTACCTGAAAGGTACGCACCAGGCTTTGGCAGGCCTCGGCTGGATCCGTTCGCCCAGTGAGGGTGCAAGCCTGATCGTCGTTGATGCAACAAATATCCAAAAAGTGCAGTGCATCACGATAGCGCAAAAATTTCCAAAGGTTGTCGGCGGTGGGCGTGACAAAATCCAGCGCGGTCCACAATCCCATCGCCTGCGCTTTCGCCAGGCTGCGCCCCATCACGGCGCCATAGTCCGTATCAGCAAGATCGAACTGAGGCATTAAAAGTCCGTAACCGAACTGGACGATCTTGTGACCTTGCAAAACGTTAAAATCGATATCCTTTTCCGAAAAAGAGCCCATTGCGCCGAGAGTATGACGGAAGATGCGTTCGATTGATCCATCCGGCATCCTGATGTGCACCACCTCGGTGCAGGAGGTCACGTTCTGCATATCCACTATCAGATGTGAATCCGAAATGCCGTTTTCCACCAACTGCCGGCGGACAAGCTCCGCCCGATGATCGGTCCCGATTTTGCCTATGACGGTGATTGGATATCCGCCGCCGATTTTGGCCAGATCCAAGCCGACATTCAAGGCCATGCCGCCGGTGCTGTAAACAAGTTCTTCACCCGCCAATTCCTGCGCATCGACGAATCGGCCGGCGTCGACGTAGGAGAGCTGGCCCGGTGCGATCGCCGGCGTTAATTCATCCACCACGCAACTTCCGATAAGGGCGATGCCGTTTCTTTTCGCAACCATCACTGTACACCTTTCTCAGAGTGGAAATCGGATGAAAAAGGAGCGACCTGCCGGACTAGGGAGGCGTACGATTCAGCGGTTTTGCTCCAGCTGAATCGGCTTGCCTGGAGAAAACCCTGTTGCACCATGGCATAGTAACGATCCGGCTGATTCCGGTAGAGCGCGCTTGCCTGGATGAGACAGTCGGCCAAAGAGTCGGCCATCGCATTGAACCAGGCATTTTGTTTGCGCAGTGCTGCGATGGGGGTGGACATAAAAGCTTTGATCCCTTCGGGGCTTGCTGCGTCAACCGGCTCGCGATAAAGCAGTCCGCTTACATTTGCTTCTATTTGATCGATCAGCCCTCCGGTCGCGCGGGCAATGGTAACCGTGCCGTTGGCCATGTACTCGATGGCGGCGCCGAACGGCTCATAGATCGACGGCATCAGCCCAAAAGTGCTTCCCGCCTGCAATTCCGCATAGCCCTCTTTCATGCGCATGGGAAATACGGTGAGATTGCCACGGCATTTGCAGGCGACTTGATAAAAATAATCTAAATCCGCTGCGCGCACCGGCATAGGCGTCAAGACCGCTTTGATCTCGTCTTGGCTGAATTTCTCCAGCGCAGACAACAGCACATCAAATCCTTTTTGCATCAGGTCAAGACGGCCGCTCATCACCAAAATCGGCACGTCGTCGGGCAAATCGGCCAACGGTCCTCTCCGCCAGCTGAGTTCGCCGAAACGCTCAGTCGGTTGATAGGCGTCCAAAATCTGCAACAGCTGATGACGGTTTTTTAACTTGATCTCTCGTAGTTCGTGAAGAGTATGGTTTTCCTTTTTGGGGAACTGGTTGGAAAAGGAAATGAACGGTCCGTTATTGACGCCTCGCACTCCATTCTTGAGGAAATAAGACTGCAAATGCGGAGTGAAATGGACGGTCTGCAGAGCATCTTGAGTGAACTCTTGGGCGAAGGTGTCGCTCACCGTGGTGATGGGCGCATCGATTAGGGAGAGACCGATCTGGTAGGCAGTGGCGCCGGAATAGAGAAACCGACTGACATGATCCGCTTTTTCCCGCGGCACCACCTTTTGCAGGGCGGCACAGCTGAGAAACGCGTCATAGGGATTGTGCAGGGTGATCATGGACAGACAGGATTTGACTATTCCAGACAGCATCGCCTGTTTGCCGGTAAGCGCCAGCAATGCTGTTTGCCACTCCTGCAAATGCAGGACGCTTCCCTCCTCTAATCCGAGCGCCTGCAAGGCGTAAGGAACCGCCTGGCAGAAGAAAAGCGAATTTTCCACCAAAGCTTTCTGATTCTCCACCGGCTGGCCAGGATAATAGAGATAGGGATCGCCGATGGCATTTTGGGCGTTGAAGTAGCCATCCGCTTTGATATAGTACTCTTTCATGCCGTTCTGCGCAGACGCCTGGTTCGGCGGAATAAATTGATACAGCTCAGTTTGAATCAGGCTGTCGGCAAATGGCACCAACCATTCGTGGCCGGTCTTTTGCAGACGATCGGCGTCCATCAGATGGGGATAATACGGCGTGAACAGCTGCACCGACTGATACAGACCGAGCGCCTGCGTGTAAGGAAGGATATTGACCGTGACTGCAGCCAGGCCGCCACTTTTGGCGAATCGGTTTTCAAAGGAACAGTAGCAATAATGGCGGGCGCGAAAATGTCGATAAATTTGGCGAAGTTGTTCCGCCTCTACACCGGTAAAATACAGGCCCAAGCTGCTCCAATCGCGCTCAAAACCGGAAGGATTATGCATGCTTACTCCGATGAATTTATTTAAATAGTTTAATCATTTAACGATTGTAATTCAAGATAATTTTTCCAGGCCGAGATTGCCGCTGGATCGCAACCCCAGCGATAATTGTCTTGATCTTTTGTCAGGGAAATTTTAGCTTATGACAATGTGGTTTGATTCATTTTTAAAAAATGGCCGGAGGACGCTATGTTGATTCGTTCCCTGTTTTACCTCATCCTCACCTTGACGGTTGCCTTCGCCGCAGGCCCGACCATCGTCTTTGAGGAATATTTCAAAGATCAGTCCCTGCGCATTGATTATTTTCATATCGGCGACGCCCGGGAGGAAACCATCACTATCGACCAGATATACGTTGAGCCGAAATGGCCGGGCAGCACCGTTCATCTCATTTATCCGTTCGGTTATGGCCGCTATGGCGTCAAAGTGTATAATATATCCAGCAACCAGCTGATCTACTCAAAAGGATTTGATTGCATGTTCGGCGAGTATAAAACCACCACGCCGGCGCTCGACGGAGTCCAGCGGACGTTTCAACGCTCGTTGCGCATCCCCATGCCTTTACGCCCTATCCTGCTGGTGATCGAGCTGCGGGATAAAGACAATATCCCTAAACCGATTTTCAAACAGAGGATCGATCCGAATGATTATCATATCCTACGTGAAACCGCATCTGCGGGGGAGGACCAGATTTTCACGATCGTGTCCAACGGGGATTGCCATCGCAAGGTGGATCTGGTTTTTCTGGCCGAAGGCTACCGCCTGGCGGATCAGGATAAATTCGTCAAGGACGTGAACAGCATCAGCGAGTCGCTGTTCGCCATCGAACCCTTTAAAAGCCAGCGCTCCTCTTTTAATATCCATGCCGTTCTACGGCCGTCGCCGGAAACGGGCGTGGACCAGCCGCGCGAACAAGATTATCGCAAGACCGCTTTCAACGCCTCCTTCAACGCCTTTGACGTGGACCGATATCTCTTGACTGAAGAAGGATTTCGAATTCAGCAGGCTGCCGGCCAGGCGCCCTGCGACGCCCTTGCCATTCTGGTGAACCATAGTCGCTACGGCGGCGGCGGAATTTTCAACGATTACTGCATCAGCACGGTGGACAATGAACGCAGCAAAATGGTGTTTGCCCATGAGTTCGGTCACTCGTTTGGAGGCTTGGCGGATGAGTATTATTCTTCCGAAGTCGCTTATAACGATTTTTATCCCCACGGCGTCGAGCCCCCGGAGCCCAACATCACCGCTTTGCTGGATCCCGCCAAAATAAAATGGCAAGGCCTGCTCTCCCCCGGCATCGCTATACCCACCGAGTACGGCAAAGAAAAGCGGGACAGTTTAAACCTTGCGTTGCAGAAAAACAATGCGCAACGCCGGGAGGCATTGAAAGCCAGACCGGAGAACAAGAAACTGCTGGAGCAGTATGACCGCAAAGAGCAGCAAATCCGCAAAGAGCTGGACGCGGTGAAGAAACAGTATCACCATCTGGAGGACAAGGTCGGAGTTTTCGAAGGCGCAGGATATTCCACCAAAGGACTCTATCGTCCCATGATCCATTGCTTAATGATCCATCACCCGCAAAATCAATTCTGCCTGGTTTGTCAAAAAGCGATCGAACAGATGATCGATTATTACTGCGGCCGATAGCTGCCGTCGAACCCGTCGTCCACCTATCGAGGGCCGGATGCACGCCGGCCCGCCCTACAACGAGCGGCCGTCCCCGGGCCGCTTCAAGAGGACTCTGAGGTTTGCGCGACCTTGATGTTTTGCAATGACGCCATAAGCAACAGGCTTTTAGAGTTTCGATGTGAATTCAGTGTAAAAAATACGAGGTCAATAGACGGCATGCTTATTAAGCTGGTGATCCCTCTAATCGATTGATCGGCTCATTCAATCACTTCTGGCCTTAGACGCAAGCCGCCGAGATCTTGCCGGATTATTGTCAGACTTTATTTATGATCTATTTTTTTTGGGGAAAACAGAGATGGGGCAAAACAAAAAAGGTAACCAGCGCAGCAGATGATCTTTTATTGAACCGTCAAGCTGAATTCCACGAACCGGTCCGGCGCCGCATCGTCCACCATCAAACAAACCTTGTTGTCTTTTTTCGCCACGCTAGCCCCCTTGACTTGCACAATCGCGCCGATCTCGGATTGCAGCCATTCATAGCTGTGACCAGAGAGCCCTTCTGCGGTTAAAAAAACAGCATCGTCATTCAACCGCACATCGATCAGCTTTAAGCCCTGGTTAGATTCCGCCAATCGGTTGGGCGTGAAAAACAGCGGCAACTTGGCGGCCTCGTGAAAGCAAAACGTGACGTGGAGAGAGTCCACAAAGTCAACCTCAATAACCGGTTGAACCGACTGAGGATGCCGGTTCACTATACAGGCAGCCGCTAGGCCGTTGACCTTTGCCTCCACCCCATCTGCTCTGGCCCAAAGATGCGGCGCAAGCCGCAGATGCAAGGGAACCGCTGTCTGCGACGTGATGACATAGCTTACTGAGCAATAGCCGTCCTGCCGACGAAAATCTTGCTCCAGTTTTAAAGCTGGATGTTTCAGGCTGAGCGACTCGTAGCCCGGCAGAACGCGTGGTTCGAAACAGAGCTTGCGGTGCGGCAGATCCAGGCAGAATCCGAGCCAACCACGTACCATAGCGAGCGCTACGGCCGAAGAAGAAAATCCCTGCTGGGCCACCGCTTCCGCCGGCCAGGTGTGCAAGCGCCCGGAATACAGCTCGGGGATGCAGCCAAGCGCGTTATCGAAGGTATGAGCGGCCAGATTTTTCAGGTTGCTGAAAGCCTGGCGGTTCAACCCCATGTTGAACTGTCCGAACGATACATAGCCGGTGAGAAAAGGCCAGACCGCCCCATAGTTATAGTTGAGCCCGTCAAAATAGCGACTCTGTTCAGAGAGGCTGCGAACGCCCCAATCCGTGCTGACATCCGACCGGCACAGCCGCTGCAGGGAAGCATAACGGTAGGCAGAGTCACCCACCTGGAAGACAGCGGGCAGAGCGATCCAGGGAGAAAGCTCCTGGATTTGTTTCCCCTGTTCATCAAAGGCATTGGCATAGGTTTGAGCGGCAGCATTCCAGAATTTATCATCAAAGATTTTTTTCGATCGCATCCAGGCGGTTTCGCTTTTACGTTGCAGAGATCGATCCCCCATCATTTGCGCCAGGGCGTTCATCTTTTGATAAGCGGTCACGGAAAGGGTGCCGGTGTAGATATCCGTGGCTAATTCGGTCAACGCACCATATTCCACAGAGCCCAGGCCAGCCCGGCTGTTGTCGATCAGTCCATCTTGATTGACATCCATGGACAGACACCACTGAAAGGCTTTTTTCGTGGCAGGCCAACTCTGCCGAATAAACGCCGTGTCCGCGGAAGAGACAAAATAGTCGTGCAGGGCGATAATAAAAAAAGGAGTGGTATCGCCGTGAATATAACCGTAGGGATAGCGGCCGAACCAGTCGATATAGGCAGCGGACTGGGAGAGCTCGTGGGCTATTTTTCCGTCCACGCGCTGCCATTTTTGCACAAAGGCCAGAGCGCTGCGCGTGATTCTCAGCGCGCTGCAGCTGTTAAGCGCCAGGCTGTTGAGAAAAGCATCGGTGCCGAAAAACCAGCCGAATCCCGGCCTTCCACTGGTGCCTGAGGCGTTCAGCCCCGCGACCAGCCCTTCGCCCAAATCAGGATTGCTCACCAGCAGGTTGTCCAGAGAGATTTTCGCCCAGGCGAACGCCAGATTCAGCTCTTGATCCGCTGTGATCACTTGCAGGGTGTTCGACAAAAGTCTCTGGTAATGGGCCGCTGTTTGTTGAAAGACGTCCTGAGGCCGGCTGCACAACCTCTTGTATTCCGCTTTGAGCGAATCACGCCTGCCTTTGCCGCCATACAGGTAAATCGGTATATATCTGTTTTTCGCCTGCGTCGGATCGTCGATGTCGATTCTGAACTCGCTCGGCGTATCGGACAGCATGTGAGCGGGTGTGTAGGACAAACCCTTTGCAGCCGGCGAACCGATATAGGCGGTATGACTGCGGGTCGATTCAGAAATCTGATAGGCGTTGAGTTCTTCATTCCAATAGGCGGTTTGGCCGCCGAATCCCGCGGGCCACATGGGCTGCAAAACCGGCAGAAAGCTGCACAGGATGGTCAGCGGCTCGGCGCTGTCCACCTGCAGCAGGATCATGGCAAAGGGATCGTCTATAGCCGTAACATAGGTCGCTTTGACGGTAAACGATTGCCAGGAGTAGGTCAACGTGGTAGTGGACGGAGTGACGTCGATGAATTGAACCAGGTCCGCGGCCGGGATGGGCCGCGCCGAACGGCCGAGCAAAAAGGAAAACTCGAAATGGCGCAACAGTTTGAGCGGATAAGCCCAGGCCTCGAACGAGCCGCTTTCGGTTCCCAGAATAACAAAACGCCGGCCCGCCTTATGAAAGGGCGAATGAGGCTGCGCCACGCGGTGCAAACCGATTTCACTGGTTTCCAAAGGAAACGCCGGCAGGAATTTTTCCGCAGCAGTTAGATGAGAAATGAACACGAACAGGGACACTATGATCAGTCGCATCAGCGGCTCCTGTTTTATATAAGGGTTTCACTTTCCGCATGGTGATTTTTATAATTACGCAGAACGGCTTCCGTGCGGTTGGAGGCATAACAATAAACGCAGCCGGCCGGACAGGTCTGATACAGGCCGATATCCCGACTTTGTGTGCAAAGACACCGTTGGCGTTGTGAAGGGTCTTTTTTGTATCTCAGGTTCAAGCCGAACAGCCTGTTCAACAACTCGTGGTCGATGCAGGCGCCTGGTGGAATTCCCAAATCAGTATAGTCTTCCGGCTCGGCGCAGGAGGAGACGACGAAGTGATGATCACGGGCGATGAATGCCAGATCGGTCAGAAAGGAACGCACGCCGGGCTGGTGCGCCGGATCGCCCTGATAATGGCAGTTCGCTTGATGCAGCCGTGCGCGCACGGTGCGGTATTCATCCAGCAGGCTGATCACCAGACGTTCGACACAGCCATCCAATTGACGGCCAATCCAGTCAAGATTTTTTAAATGAAAGTCCGGCTCCAGGCCGTCGGCGAAAAAAATAGGATCATACCGCCAAATGATGCGCTGGCGGCCGATCCTGGCCGCCAGCTGTTCGAACGCCTTGAGGACGTTCGCGGCGGATTGCGCATTTTTTTCATAGCGCGGCGGGTATTGGTTAAAGGTGATCTGAAAGATGAATCGATAGCCACGGTCCTGCAGTTCGTCCAGATAGCGCAGCAACGGTTGCGGATAACGGGTCCAGAAGACGATGGCGTCCACCGCCTCAGGGCGCAGGTCCACGCGATGGACTTGCGAGGGATAGCAGGGATTGGGCACCAGACAAAATCCGGAAGCCAACCGCTGCAGCAGCCAACGGGCATAGAAGCGGGGAAGGTCGGTTCTACGACTGGCGGAAATAATCATAAAAGAAATCCGTTTGCACGAGCGGTTTTAAGCGTTTCATTTTTTCCACTCAAGCCATCGCGCGGCCCAAGGCGACGGCGGACTCACCGAAACGGTCGCGGATTTTATCCATCGCTTTACCCGCTGCCGCCCATTTCGCATCCGGCGATTCCTCGAACAGCGTCATCTGATGGTAGGAGCGGCATAGGTCTGCCAGGCGCAGGGTCAATTTGCGCACGCGGACACGGCGGGTCAACGTGCGCGCAAGCAGCGTCTCCGCGGTTTGCAGCAGCTGCCAATCGTTTTGCAGCGGATCGCATTTCACTTGACCAGAGTCCCCTTTAGCGTCCGAATAGCGGATCTCGAGAATGAGGCGTCGGGTGAAAAGTTTTTTTTGCCGTAGGGTGCGCGTCGCGGCGGCCAGCAGGCGAAACAAAAGCGCGCGCAGTTGATCACGATCGTTGCTGTCCTCAGTCAAAGTCTCGCTTTCGACAACCTGCGGCGCGCGTTTGACCGGCTGAACCGGACGATTGTCGATGCCGCGGCTGCGTTCGTAGAGCAGCAGACCCAAGCGTCCAAACACCATTTGCAGATGTTCGGAGCGAACGAGCGCCAGTTCCCTAATCAGCCGAATGTTCAATTCATAGAGTTTGGCTGCCACCGGTCGCTGCACGCCGGGAAGAAACCCCACCTGCAGAGGGGACAAAAACTTTTGTTCCTCGCCGGGCCGGACGTCGCACAGGCCGGCCGATGGGTCGTGCAGAATGGCGACATCGGAAGCGACCTTGCTGACCAGTTTGTTGCCCGCCACTCCGGCGATGGCATCGAGCCGCAGACGGTCATGGATTTCCCGTCGCGCACGGCTGGCGGCGTCTGTCACTGTGCCGAATAGTTTAGCCGATCCGGTCATATCCAGATAAGCGTGGCCGAAGCGAAAAGGTTCCAAGATGGGGGTGAATTGTTGCAGGATGGACAGCAGCGCTCGGGTGGCGCGTTGATAAAGATCCTCGTTCGGCGGTAGAACGGTCACCTCCGGGCACTGTTTTACCGCCTGATTCAGAGGCATGCCGCGATATACGCCGTTCTGGCCCGCCTCGCGAGAAGCCGCGTAAATTAGGGAGCGGCCGGCTGCTTCAACCGCGACGACCACAGGACGTTGCCGCAATCGCGGTTCCAGCACGCGTTCCACCGCGATGTGAAAATCGGTGACGTCGATATGGATAATGGATCTGGACATGATGTTATTTTTTTCAAGATACGCGGAGGACAAACAGGTTGCGAAAAATGTCCATTTTTTATGGCAATGAGCGATCACGAAACAGTCGTCGCGAACAGCGGTGAAGCGGCGCCAGACCTGAATGCATAAGGGGACGATTTTTTATGGCAACAATGAATGATAATAAACCAAACGCTCGATGCAGCCGCGAAGCGGCGCAGGTACCAGCCCAGGGCGATAGCCTGTAAGGGCAGCCGAACCTTCAATCCCATAAATAGCGTTCATCATAGGAGAGTTGGTATTTTTTCAATAAAGACACATATTCATCCTGAAATGTCTGCCGGATATGGTGTTGCTTTTGATTTTTAATATAATTCTTTACCATCTGAATTTGTGATGGGCCTCATGAAAACGCGCCATAACCGTTTTGCCACGCGAAGGTTCTATACTCATCCCCTTTGGTTTTTATCCATTTGGAAAAGATCGCTTTAATTTTTCCACCAAATCAGAAAGGGACAAGGTGCGCGGCAGAGTGAAACAAATATGTAAATGATCATGCACCCCGCCGATTTCATGAACGGGGCAATCACGGTTGGCGCACAGGGCAACCATATACGCGTATAGTTCTTTTTCGATCTCAGATCGAATTAGGGTTCACTGAAAAAGTCAAGCGAACGCATTTTTGATCAAAACGTTCCTGAAAATGCGCTCGATTCGTTCTTTGAAATATAAATGTGCTTCCAATAACATACCCCAAAGCCATTTTCGATTTGGGACAAAAAAATG
>JAKQNR010000029.1 GCA_029565685.1 bacterium
TCGTCAACGCCATCCGAGAGGACGGGCTCATCCAGGTGGCGGCCAATGTCGCCGCGGGCAGTGTCGGCGGGCCGGTATTCGACAGCAGCGGACGGCTGGCCGGCATGCTGGCCGGTCTGATTGTGGCCAACGACCAGACCGCCGAAACGGATTACCGGGGCGCCGCCGCGCTGGTCTATCCGATGCACGAAATCGCTGCCAATGCGCGCGAAATCATCGGCACCGGCCGTTCCGAGTCGGGCTGGGTCGGCGTTACCGCCGAGGACTGGCCCGGAGGCAGAGGCTGGGTCCACATCAGCAACGTGCGCCCGGGCAGCCCGGCCCATGACGCCGGACTGCGTATGGGCGACATCATCGTCAGCCTCAACGGCAGCTCCATTCACAGCTCCCTCGAGCTGGCGCAGTTCGTGCGCCGCAACCATCCCGGTCGCGTCATGGCCCTTGGCGTGATCAGAGGCGACAGCACCAAAACCTTCAACGTCAAGATCGGCTCCAACAGCATCCGGCCGGAAAACCGCATGCAGGAGAAGTACCGCACGGCCGTGAGACAGCCCAAGGCAGTGCCGCAGAATGCACGCGGCCTGCGCTCCGCCAGGGAGACCGACCGTGAACAGGAAAAGCTCGTCAAGCGCATCGAAGCCCTCGAAAAGGAGCTGACCGAGCTGCGCAACAAAGTCAAGGAATAGCCGGCCAGTATACGCGCCGATTTCTCTCCCTCTTCCCTCCCCGTTCTTTTTGAAACATGCGGAACCCCGGCACTCACGCCCGTTTACCCTCTAAATCGATAATCCCTTGCTGCCCCTCAAAATCTCGGTCCCACCCGGAGTTAACTAACTAGAATTTAGTTTTATACCTGCCAGAAACATTTTGTAAGAAAAGGTCGCCTCATTGACGAGGGCACAGGCCGAGAGTATGCTCGAAATGGTACTGAGTAACTGAGGTATGCGGCACAAAGTGTCAGGTGGGAGCCAGATTTCAGGGGTTACCCTGCTAAATCGATAATCCCTATTGACTTTTAGCGAAATTTTGCTAAATTATATATTCTATTTTCAAATGCACAATTCAGTTTTTTTCTATAGGAGATGTTTTCATGGCCAAAGATCGCAGTTTTGCAGGAAAAACCGCCAAGGTCGCCAAGGGCGGCGCCTTGACCCATGCCAAGACCTGCCCCGTGTGTGGTGAACTGATTGTCACCTATCAGCACATCAGCCTCGTGCCGAATGCAGAGAAAAAGAGCATGCGCTTCAACGACCGTTTCGTCGGTGTCTGCAAGTGTAATGCCCACGAAATTGTAGGCTGATCGCCCATGATCTCTGCCCGACCCCGCCTGCTGCTGGCCACCCGCAACCTCGACAAGGTCGAGGAGATTCGCGAAGCCCTGGCCGGGCTGGAGATCGATCTGCTCACTGTTGATGAACTCGGCCCTCTTCCTGAGGTGATCGAGGATCAGGAGACGCTGCAGGGCAACGCCGTCAAGAAGGCGGCGACGCTCGCCAGCCTTTCTGGT
>JAKQNR010000005.1 GCA_029565685.1 bacterium
GCTCTTTATCTGGCTCCTGTCTTTTTCGCCAGTCGCTTTCATGTTCCCTCCTCGCTTCTTGATCAAGTTTAACTTTTCTTGACTTCTTTGTCAAGGGCGAGGAGGTCATTTGGCCTTATTTCATCAATAGCATTTTTTTGCTCATCGTGCGATCCGCGATCTTTAAGCGATAAAGGTAGACCCCTCCGGAAACCGGCCGGCCCGAATTATCCAAACCATCCCATTTGACGGAATAGGACCCCGCCGTCTGTTTGGCGTCGACCAAGGTGCGCATCTCCTGACCCAACAGATTATAGATCACCAGCGATACATGATCGGCTTTCGACAGACGATAAGAGATATTCGTCAAAGGATTGAACGGATTGGGATAATTTTGAGCCAGGTTGAACTCGTTTGGGCTGGTCCGCTTTTTATCAGCGACAAAAGTCGTTGGAGTGATAAAAGGGGTACGGGCCGGTGGTTTATAGATCGCTTTGGCATTGACCATGGAATCCTTCAGAGCGGCGATTATTTGATCTCTGTTCGCCAGGTAAATGGCTTTTTTATCCGGGAACCAGTTCAAATCACCCAGCGGCAGACCGTCTGAACCGCCGGTCAACCACTTTTCATTGCTGTAGCGCAGGTCAAAGGGCAACGGCCAGTTGCACACCGGGACTCCTTCGGCGGTAAAGTTGACGATATAGGGAACGCGATAATCCGGCGGCGGGAGAGGCTGTTGAGCCGGCGGCTTCCAATAAGCCTCGGTGAATGCAACGAGCAGGTCGGTGTTGTGGGCCGGCTTGACAAATTGGGGATGGAAATTCAGATAATTCGTGCCGATTTTATAATTTGTGTCGTTTAGTACGAACGAATCGACAGCCGCAATCTCCCAGTACCCTGATTGGTGAATGCTGTCCTGCGGTGTTTTGGTTGCAAACCAAGCATTGATTTTATCTTCGATGATAAAGCCGTTCTGGCCAAAATAGCAGGAGACCGAATCCAGCTTGTCTTTGATCGGCAGATAATCATTATAAGTGGTGAAATGCATTTGATAAATATCATTGGTTCTTATCTGATTGGGCCCATAGCCGATGAACTCCCAATTAAGCCAATAATTGTTGGCGCTGATGAACTCGTAATGACGCATCTCATGCGCACACTTGATCATGTTGATGAACGAATTGTGGAGGATGGTCGTTTTCATTTTTAAAAAGGGTCCGGCGTTGCATATCTCTCTGCCCACATTCACCATGGTATTATTTTCGAGTATAAAGCTGTTGCCGGTTACGTCAAACCGGGTGGACATGCCATCAAATACTCCATAGTCCAATCCACCCCCATTCAGGTAGACGCAGTCGGTGATTTTGACGTCGATGCCGGTTGAGCGGCTTCTGAAAATTCGTTCCTCCCAATCGCAGAAAACCATATTATGGGCTTCAAAGCGTTTGCCGCCGTTGCTGGTCATCATGTCTCCTACCATCAATCCTGTGCTGACCAGGCCGCTCATGATGAAATTCTTCAGGATCAATTCCCCGCCCGCTAAGAGTTGAAAGCTGGGTCTGGCGGCTCCGGTGGCAGCATCGGGGGTGTTGACGATGACGGGCGGGTGGCCCTCGGCGGTATCATGAAGCATGCCGCCGTTATCCGGGCCAACAATCTCTAACTTGAATTTGATGTCCATCCGGCCGTCCAGCGCATAAAACTTTGAACGTTCGAGTTTATAAACGCTGTGGGCGCGCGATCCATCTGCCAGAGTGTCGCCGAGAATTTGATTGTTGATGTAGTCATTGGGATCCAGAATCAATTCGTTCTGGGCGATGATCGGGGCTGCAACGGCCAAGCACAAAACGACGAGATACAGGCTCACTTTTTTCATTTCAAGTTCTCCTCATGATGTTTTGTGGTGCAACCATCGTTCGATGTTTAGCACATCTTGTGTTTCTAATGGCAACGTTTGTCAGTCATCCACCTCCTTTCAATGGATATCCAACGGCCGTCGAATCGGACGTGAACTGGCGTCCTGTAATAGAACGATTTTCGGCATCACCTCCATTTCAGTTTTTATCGCTTGGCGAATTTTCATTATGCTATGCACACTGAAAAAGACTGCGATCCTTGCAGCGGGCAGCCGAATGCCGCCTGCGCAGCTCTGCAATATGGAAACGTGCGATCCTTCCATTAAAACCTGTATCGAATGCCCAGATCTATGGTTCTCCCGTAATAGCCGGCATAGGAAAGCAACTCCAGCGTGCTGGTATAATGCCGGTCCGGCCGATTGGTGAGATTGCTCGCATTGCAGTAGAGTTGAAATCCTTTCCACGGCAACTTTTGATTGACAATCAGATCCCATCGGTAATAATCATCGGTAAAGGAATCCAATTCGATTCGGTAGGCAATCCCACCCACGACATTGCCCTGGAATAGAAAAGACAATCGTGCGGAAAAGCCGCGGAAATCGTAACCCACCGTGGTATTAAGGATATCGTTGGCCTGTTGCGGCATCCGGCCGGCTCTCGTCGTATCGGTGAAAACCATTTTGGCAAAAGGTCCGGTACCCTTTTTGGTCATCGTCTGATAGGGATACCTGGTTTCTGATTTCATATGCGTATAATTGATATTAAAGACCAGACCGCTCAGCACGGAAGGCAGGTACCAGAAATTGGTCTGCCAGTCCACCTCGAATCCCCTGACGAACGTTTTATCTTTGAGGTTGATCCAGGTGCTAATACCGGTATTCTTGGTCTGATGCAATGGAACTTTATAGTTAATTTTACTTGCATCGGTGGTTTGGAACCCAAACGGGGTTATCAAGTCATCCATCTCTTTATAAAAGTAGCCGCAAGTCAACAGGCCGATATGATTATTATACAGGGAGGCATAGACGTCATAATTCTGCGCAATGGCGGGGACGAGTTCTGTATTTCCCAGGACCAGAGTCGGAGCGCCTTTGTCATGATAATAATAGGGTGAAAAGGCTCTGTAATCGGGATAAATGATGGTCCGTGTGCTTGCGAGGCGCAGATCAAACCAATCGGTGGGTTTGAGACGTAAATGGATTTGCGGGAACCAATGCTCTCTTTTTCTCTTTGAAGTCACCTTTTCATTGTAATAATCATACCATTGCGGACCGATATAGGTTGTTCCAAAGGCATCGTAATCCGTATTCCAATTTTCGTAGCGAATGCCGGGCATGAACATGATATATCTTCCCAGATTCAATTCAGTCATAAAATAACCGGCATACAGTGATCCCTTGTACGTATAATCGTACTGATTGGACAACTGTGGATCTAGAAAGTAATAACCCCATTCGCGTGCGAGAGACTCATAATGTCTCATTTTATCGACGTCAGCGGTGTAATAGAACTTGCTGACGTTCTCCCTGCCGGAAAGAAAATTACCGACATCATAGTCCGCATCCTCGAAGAGATGGGCGTGGATGCCATTGCCGGTATCATCAAGCACCAAGCCGAGATCGGTCCACAAAGAATCCTTCATCATGGCGGTAAACACTTGACTTGGCTTGTCTCGATCCGGGTGCACCCAGCGAACCGTTTCATCATTTTCCCGTTTATCGTATCGGTATTTGCCGCCGAATCGAATATTTCCCGACAGATAATCGGCAAAGCTGTATGGAATGCTGAAATTGATCATGGCGTTTCGTTCACTCTCAACGACATCCCGCTGCAAAGATTCCAAATGTTTTACTCGAAAGATATTATTATAAACCTTGACGCTGTTGAGAAACTCGCTGGGGGTGGCGGTTTCATTCAACGGCGTCTCAAATCCCTTCTGGTCTTGCTCCGCTATCACTCGCATTTGCAGATTATCGGGAACCTCTTGTTTGGAAACCGAATTGGAAAATGAAAAATCCATTTTTATATTAAGCAGTTTGAATTCGCCTTGTAAGGCGTTACTATAAACCGTATTGCTGTTGTCGTCGCCGGTTTGCGACCAGGAATTGAACTGGCTGCCTTGAACGCCCAGGGTATTTTGCATCGTGGTATAATCAGAGGAAAGGTTGCTGATGAAATTGCTCAACAGCAAAGTGCCGCCGGGCAACTTGTAATCCAGAATCAGGCCCCCGCCGCTTCTCTGGCGTGTCGTTGATACGTCGCTGATGGTAACCCCATTGAGGTCGATGACAGTCAGACCTTTAATCTTCGTCTGTTCTTCATTGGTTGTATAGCTTGCACTTAAAGCATCCGAACTTCGATCAAACTGGTCGATCGATCCCGCCACCTGCACTCCCAGTTTGTCGTTGAAAAAACGATTGCTCACCAAACCGGTTGTCTTATAATTGCCGTAATTGTTCGCAACCGAACCATAGCCGCCTTGTGCGCTGAAATTGACATGGAATCCTTCGCCGGCTTGGCTGATCTTCAGGTTAACAGTGCCGCCGACCGCATCCGCATCCATATCGGCGGTTACGGCTTTAGTCACTTCGATCCCGGAAAGGAGATTGGGAGAGATCATGTTCAAATCGACGCTTCGATCATCGCGATCGGTGGATTGCATGCGAACGCCGTTGACCATCATCACGTTATATTTCGGCTCCATGCCGCGAATGGCCACTTTTTGCCCTTCACCGCCGCTGCGAATAATGGAGATTCCAGGCAATCGCGCCACCGATTCCGCCGCATTGACATCGGGTATTTCCTGAATCCGGTCAGCCGCCACAACATTTTTTATCGTTCTCGCGGACAGCTGTTGGTTGATGGCTTCCATCTGTCCTTCCGCTTGAGCGGTTATTTCGACGGTTTCGCCTTTGATGCCCGCATAAACCAGGTTGAAATTTTTAAACACTTTTGCTCCGGCGTCGACAACGACCGACAGGCTGCCTTCTTTATAGCCGATATATTTGGCGATGAGCGTATAGGTACCCGGTGGAACTTGGGCGATGGTAAATTCCCCTTGGGCGTTGGTCGCGGAGCCTCTGCTCATGTCCTTTATAAATACATTGGCGCCCGGCAAGGATTCTCCCGTCGCCTTATCCTTCACCACCCCTGAAATCGTGCCGCTGCTTTTTCCTTTCGACGCGCTTTCAGAAGAATAAACATCCCCCCTCCCCGGCGTTCGCAACGTCTCTTTTACTTCCCCACCCCAAACGAGCGAGGCAAAACAAAGCAGCAAGAACATGGCGGATATGCGCTTTTCCATCGTTACACCTCTCTCCTTCTTTGTAAATAGACCGGAATGCACTCTGATTCAAGCGGTCTCTCTGACGATCAGTTCGGGCCTCAAGATCACCGTCTTGTCTGCAATGAGAACATCATTATTGATTTTTTCGATCAGGATTTCTGCGGCGGTTCGTCCTATGAGCTGAATGTTCTGCCGGACTGTGGTTAACGCGGGATTAAAGAATTTCGCCAATTCAATATCGTCATAACCGATGATGCCGATATCATCCGGTATCCCGCAGCCCAGTTCGATGGCCGCTTTGACGGCGCCCATGGCCATGACGTCATCCCAGGCATAGACGCCATCCACTTTGGAATTTTGTTTGAGGGTCCTTTTTGTTTGTTCATAAGCCGCCACAATCGTATCATCGCATTCGACCACTCGAATAGAATCTTTTGACAGGCCATGTTCCAGAAGCGTTTTTTCGCATGCAGCCATGCGAGTGAGGGCGACGCCGGATAACGGTCGACGAACCAGATAGGCGATGTGCTTCTTGCCTTTTTTTATAAAATGGCTCATTGCCAGTCGGGACCCCTCCTGCTGATCGGTAGAGACATAATCGCACTGGATCTCTTTGGGAACGCGATTGAGAAGAACGAAGGGCGTGTGAATTTTCTGCAAGTAGGCGAAATAACGGGGATCCTCATGCTCCGGAATGATCAACACCCCATCGACTTGCTTTTGCAGCACCAATTTCAGGGTGTTGTACTCTAGATCGAGATTTACGCCGGATCTCGAAGAGATGGACAAAATAATCTGATACCCCTCTCGAGCGGCGGTCAATGAAATACCCTGTAATATTTCGGCGTAAAACGGATCACTGATGTCGCGAAGAATCACGCCCAGCGTTTTGGATTTTTTCGATTTCAGACTTTGGGCCAACATATTCGGGAAATAGCCCAGATCATTCGCAATTTTGACAATTCTGTTTTTGGTATCGGGATTTATGTCCTCCTTATCGTTCAGCGCTCTGGAAACCGTGATCGGCGAGACTTGGGCTTTTCTGGCGATGTCTTTAATGGTAATTTTCATTTTATATCGTCTTTCGAGTATTTTCGTACGTACGTGAGGAATTGGCGCCTCGGCTGCTGAATCCAATCAAGCAACGCCGTACATTCTTTGGTGAGTGAAAAATACCGTTTGAGAATCTGTTCCTAGCGAGCGATTGTAGAAGCGAAGGAGATTGCAACCGGTAACGAAACCGGCAACGTTACCAAAATAGAAAATATTTGGAAAAAGTCAAGAAAAATAGAAAAAAATCACTATCCCGCATCATCAATGACAACGTTGCCAGGGCGCGCATGACGCCATTCTTTCTGAACGATTCCCTCCTATCCCAGATCGCTGCGCTGTACCTGTTCGTCGGGCAGTTCGAGCGTTGCCGGAATCGCAATGCGGGCATGAATATACTTTGTTTCAATCCGTTGATGGCGGACAAGCTGAAAATCGCCATGCTTTCGACGGAATCGCACCGGTTTGGTAGGTCGGGTTTCCGCGTCAGGACCTGTCGTTGGATAGCGGGGAAAAAAAGAAGATAGGAAAGCGGGCGCCGGATGTCGATCGAGCGTCGAGATCGTTTGCATTCAGAGAAACGTTCTTCTATTCTATCCTGGCCCGATCCTCCGCGGCTGAAGAGAGGACCGGGTACCAGTCGATCTACACCTCAAGCATAGCCGCTTCTGCCAGACCCATGGCTTCGAGGAGAGTCAGCGTTTATTTCACTACGATCTCGCAGGTGATGATCTGCTTGTGGCCGCAGGGAAAAGTGATTCGATGTTCATCATGATCCAGCTTTTGCCGGCGTTCCTCGTTCAGGTTGGTCAACCACGCCTCCTGGATCGAATAAAACAACTTGATCTCTGCGGTCACCGGCTTCATAGTCGGATTGAACAACCGCAGGACCAGGCTGTCCCGGTGTTCGCACTTTTTCAAAGCGGTCAGCACCAGCTCCGGGTTGACGATCTCGACAAAACCGGCACTCTGCGGCAGATCGCCGCCGCCTTTGCCCGCCTGAGCAGCCTCCAGCGGCAGGGTGAACCGGTCGGCCTCGCGCATCACTTCGCCGGCCTGCCAGTCGCCGGCATGCGGCATCAGCGCATAGCGCCATTCGTGTTCGCCGGGAGACTGGGCCAGCTCCATCCAGGGATAGACATCCCATTGGTCGATGACCGGCGATTGGGTGGCGGTAAAGGCGCGCAGCAATGTAATGCACAACGTGCGATCTGGGTCATCCACCGCTTCGTACTCGCGAATGCCGTCGTTGAGAACGGCCAGACCGGTGCGGCCGTCGCTCAAGTCCACGAAACGGTGCATGGGATACTGCGGGTTCGGTTTGCCGTAGTACAGGCTGTCCGGAGTGCGCTCGATGGGCCGTTCAATGACGTCAAAGGCTGCCTCTGCAGCAGAAACCTGGGCCGCCAGACGAGTGGGGAAACAAACCCGCAGACGATGGTGTTTGGCCGCATTGAACACGCGCGTGGTCACATCCAATCGCCGCGTGCCTTTGCGCAAGGTGAAAGTCGATTCGACCGGCATCTGCTTGGTCACCTCGGCTCGACGCTGATTGCCCGGTTCTCCTTGCAAACCGTCCGGAATGGTCATTTGATGTTTGACCAGGTACCGATCGAGAAACGCGTTGCTCTCCAGATGAATGATTTCCGCTTTGCTTCCCAGCGTCGTTATGATCGTGTCCTGGGCAGGGGCGATATGGGTCCAGGGATGGCCGCTCTCGCCGCTGTCTTCAAAATAGTGCTGGCCGCTGAAGGTCTGGCCTGTGGTCTTGTCCACCAGATCCAGGCTGCCATCGCCGTGGATCTGAACCGAGAGAAATTCGTTTTCCATATGCGCCGCCGGTTTTTGCGCTTGCGAGACGGCCAGGCTGCCCTGGTCGCTTTTCTCCCGCTTGACCAGCAGGCTGGTATAACCGAAAGCCGGCACATCCTCAATATGCGCGTGCAGGGTGATGCGCTGCGAGCGCTGCTGCAAAGAGATATCCTGCAGGTTGCGCACCAGAGTGCCGAACGGCTCCCGTTTCACTTCAACGAACGGGACGATCTCGCCCTGAACCGTGCGCAAGGAGAATCCTTCATAACCGCACTTGTCCGGCAGATCGACGAGCAGCGTCATCACTTCGCTGCGCGGGAACGGCGAGGGGTTAAAGACCGTGATCACTGACTCGTGCACATCGAGATGACGGTTGTCGATGTTCTTTTGAATAGCGGACATGCCGCGCCGCATGACGCCCTGGGAGATGATGGTCGCCTGGTCAAAGCGGTAGTACATGTCTTTTTCCATCTGATCGATGCCGGCGCCGCAGATGGTGTCATGAGGATGATTCTGCAGCAGGTAGCGCCAGGCGCGGTCGATGGCGGAACGCATGTACTGGCCGCCGGACAGCCATCCCAACGCCGAGAACGGCTCAGCCCAGCGTTGGATTGCGGTTTCAGTCTGCGCGTTGCGCCGTTTAAGCCGGGTGCGGCTGGAGATGACGTCGCCGAACAGATGGGTCCATTTGCCCGTGGCGCCGGGATTGCGGCTTTCGCCTTTGATGAGAAAAGGATCCTTCACCTCTTTCATCATCTCCCGCATAAAGTTTTCCAGAGAATCCTGAAAGATCTCGTGGCCCATTTGCTCAAGAATGGGTTTGCTCGATTCGATCAGATGGCGCTCCTCCGGATCCGGAGAGGAGGAATCGAACCCCTGCATGCAGGCGATGTGGCTGGTGGAGAAATGCTGACTCTCATCCTTCACCAGTTTTTCCAGCTGCTTGGGCAGCACCTCTTCATTCCACTGCTTGTCGCGGGGATCGAGAATATAGTAATGTGCGTCCGGATGGTATTCGTTGCACAAGCGGAAGGGCAGAGCGCCGCGGTCCCAATCATACCACCATTCATCGCGGCTCATGCCGTAGCGCACCATGCGATAGACGTAAAAATAGTAGCTGAAGCGGGACAGGGCGCCGAACCGGCAGCCGGTGACGCGCGACCCGTCCGGGCCTTCCATGATGAATTCGGATTGCGGCGTGTTGATGCCGCGGTAGAAAATAATGGTGTCGATGTCAAAGCCCCGGTAGATCTGCGGCATCTGCGAGGTCTGTCCGTACGAAAACGGCGTGTAGCCGATCTTGCTGACCTTGCCCCATTCCGTCGCCAGCCGGTGGCCGACCACCAGATTGCGCACCAGCGATTCACCGTTGACGATATACTCTTCGGGAAGCGAATACCACGGACCGACGATCAAACGGCCCGATCGCACGTGCCGTTTGACCTGTTCCAGACGTTCGGGCCGCAGATCCAGATAATCCTCCACCGCCAGGGTCTGCGAATCCAGCAGAAAAGAGTGAAACTTGGGATCCCGATCCAACAAATCCAGCAGATCATCCATGAAATCCAGCAGCAGCAGCCTGGTCTCCTGAAAGGGATAGACCCATTCTCGATCCCAATGGGTGTTCGAGATGACATGTAATTTGTACTTTTTGTTCTTTTCATCCTGCAGCATAACTGTTTGCACTCCTACGGTTCAGTTCAAGGTCAGGGACGCGATTATTTCAATGCGGCATAAAGGTTGTGTAAAAGGACTCGGTTGTCCACGGCAGTGTAGCGGATAGTCCCGCCCATGCGATAAAAGGATTTAAGAAAACGCAGATAATAGTCCGGCGAGGATTTGGGCGGTTCGCCCTGCGACCAGTCCCACACGGAATCCTGCAGATCCACGACATGGATGTAATGGTCGTGAATTTTCTCGCCCTGCTGCAGGGCCAGGTTGTTGGCCTGGCTGAGCGCTTTTTCAAACACCTGCGGCGCCATGATGGCCGAACCGATGGAGAGGAAAACACCTTCGGAGAGCCGGCTGACCGAATGAACAAAGATTTTAAAATCCGTATGCGCGCCGCGGCCGATGGCAGCGCCGTTGGCGAAGGGGTTGTTGTAGATGATGTCGTAGCCGATGCCCGGATGCACCGTGACCGGAACGCGCAACCGACAAGCAGCAGCCAGATAAGAAAATCGCTTGAACGGATGCACGACGGAAAGCCGCCCCGGCGCCAGGTTGAATTTCTCCACGGTCTGCAGCAATTCCGCTAAAGCCGGAACACCCGCCAAATCGCCTTCCAGCCCAACGGCGATGCGCCTGCGCAGCGTATCCGCGTCGGGAATGTCCAAACCGTCGTTCTGAATCAGATGGCCGACCGACTCGCCATAACCCATGTTCTCCAGCGCACCGATCTGAACAGCCAGATTGATATACTTGCCGGTCTCCTCCCAGGTGCCAAAGCTGCCGGTTTCGACATTGGCGCGCACATCCTCCTCAGACCGGCCCAAATATGCGAATTCCCAATCATGAATGGTGCCGGCCCCTTGAGTGGCCAGGTGGGTGATCCAGCCCTTTTCCATCAACCGGATGAGAACCGGCGCCAGACCGTTTTTGATCAGATGAGCGCCAAAGGCGAGCATCACCGGCGCGTCCTGTTTGCGCGCGTGCTGAATGCGCTGCACGATCTCCGCCACAGCGGCAGCCACCGGGGCTGACATGGCCGGCGGCGGCGCCTCTGCATTCACAGCAACGGCTTCGATCCTGCTCTTGCTTTTTCGGGATTCCACTGGATATACGCGCAACCGCGCTGGATCTATTTGGGGAAAAGACATAAAAGAGCTCCATGAACAGCGGGTGAATGATGAATGAACAAATCAAAAATAAATATAACGAAAAAAGCGCACAAATAAAACACTATTCAGCTTCCATCGCGAACGCCGATCCGCCCGAATGCATGGCTAAAGAAACAATCATTTTACAAATTCTATTTTCAGGCTGATGATCTTTTTCGCTCCAGCGTCGAATATGATCTCTTTTCCCGCCCACTTGGGCCCCGGATCGTCCGCCGGCTTTTCTTCCAGGGTCGTCCGCGTCACTCGAAGCGGCGGCTGATGACAGATCAGCTTGCCCTGCAGGTCGCGGCCGGATGGATTATAGATGCGCACCAGCACCCCCCGGCCGTCTTCCGACCGTTTGACCGCGGAGAGCTGCAGGTCCACCGGGTCCAGATGAAAAAAGCTCATGGTTTGCGGCAACCGGCCTGCATGCGGGCCCGCCTGGGCCACTTCGAGCCCAACGACAAAACGCTCCGCCTGCGGCATCACTTGGCCGCGATCCCAATCGCCGGTGTGCGGATAAATATAATAGCGGAAGGTATGGATGCCCGGCATTTGCGACAGGTTCATCTCCGGATGGCGCTCCCAGCGCCAGGCTACCGTAGTCAAACTGACCTCAAATGCCCTCAGCAGGGTCAGAGCGATGGTTCTGGCCGCATCATCCGACACCTCGTATTCACGCAAGCCGTCGTTAATAATCGCCAATCCTGCCTGGCCGTCGCTGACATCGACGAATCGTTGATGGGGATGCGTGGGATTCCAGGTGGCCCGCCAGGGACTGTCCGGCCCACGATCGATGGGACGTTCCACCACATCGTACGGCTCCTCAGCGCAGGAATGGGCGGCGCCGGCGAGCAGCGTCGGAAACAGCACGCGCAGCCGGTGGTCGCGACAGGTGTTGTGAACCGTCGTTTGCACCTCCACTCCCCGATCGCTCTGCCGCAGCGTGAGCACGGAACGAATGGCGACTGCCGCAGTCTGCTCCGACCGGCCGGCATCATCTCCCTCGGCATCCAGACGGCGGACATAATCTCCCTTACCCTCCACCAGATGCTCCGGCACCTGCAGCACATGGGTCACCGCGTACTGAGCGAGATAGGGGCCGGATTGCAGACGCTCTATTCTGGCGCTGGAGCCCAGGGTGGTGAGCACGCGATCAAAGGCAGGCGGCACATGCCGCCAGGCATGGCCGGCCTCTCCCGCATCCTCGAAATAATGCAGCCCTTTAAAGACCTGCCCGCTCTCTTTGTGAGTGAGGTTCAGCGAACCGTCTCCGTTTATCTGCACAGCCAGGTGAGCGTTCTCCATAACGTTGGCCGCAGTGCACAACGAACCATCTTTCCTTTCAATGGTGTTTTGCGGACGGACGATGAACGACCGATAGCCCAATGCCGGCGTCTCCGGAAGAGGCAGATGGAGATGACAGCGCAGAACCTGCATTTCCATGGTGGCGTCGCCGAGATGACGCACCACCGCCGGATGTTCATAGCGGCACTGCTCTTGAAACGCAAGCGTTTCGCCGGTGACCGCGTCATAGATGCCGTATTGACCGCGCAGGTTCTTTAACGGCACATCCACCACTGCGGAAACCACTTCGCTGCGCGGAAAGGGAGAGGGATTGAATACGGTCAACACCACCTCGTCGTTCTTAACGCCCGAATGGTCGATCTGCATCTGCAGCGACTGCAGCGCACGGCGCGCCACAGCCGCGGAGATGTTGCGGCTTTGATCCAGCCGGTAGTGCATGTCCTTTTCGATCTGGTCCACGCCGGTGCCGGCGATGCTGTCGTGCGGATGGCACTGCAACAGATATTTCCACGCCATGGTGAGCGACGAGAGGGGATACTCTGCGCCGGTCAGATGGGCCAACACGGCAAAGGGCTCTGCCTTGCGCTGCAGCTCGATCTCCGCCAGCGCGTTTTTGCGCTTCAAACTGGTGCGGGCGGAGGTGACATCGCCGTACAGATGAACGCGGGTGCCCAGGTTGCGCGGCGTGCGACGCTCGCCTTTCAACACCGTCAGCTTTTCCCGCGGAATGGCCTGCCGCGCCGCTGCGATCCACTCCGGCAGACTGCTGTGAAAGATTCTGTCACCTTTGAGTACCTGGTCCGCCTTGGCCACGGTGTCGATTTCCAGCGTATCCGGCTGCGTGCTGTCCATGCCCTGCATGCAGGCGATGTGCGAAGAGGCGGCGTGCTCGGACTCGATCTTTTTAAACTGCGCCATCAGCTCAGCCAACCGGTCCTGGTGGAACTGTTTGACCGGGTCGAGGAGAAAATGGTGATCGTGGTAATGGGCTTCGCCACAGAGATGAAACGGCAGGCCGCCCTCGGTCCATTGATAATCCCGCTGCTGAATTTTTTTACCGTAAATCAACGGTCGGTAGACATTGAAAAAGAAATTATACCGGGCAAAAGAACCCATGCGCGAGGCAAAGAGCTGCGAGCCGTCGGCGCCTTCAAAGATGAACTCGGAGCGGGATTCATCCGGCGTGATGCCGTGATAAAAAAGAATCGTGTCGATGCCGAATCCCTGATAGATCTGCGGCATCTGCGAAGCTTGGCCGTAGGAAAAAGGACTGTAGCCGACCTTCATGACGCCGCCGTACGCATGGGCGATCTGATGGCCGATCAGCAGATTGCGCACCAGAGATTCGCCGTTTACCAGATGCTCTTCCGGCAGTGTGTACCAAGGCCCGATTAAAAGTCGCTTGGCCTCTACCTGTTTGCGCAGCGCCTCCGCCTTTTCAGGCCGGACCGCCAAATAGTCCTCGATGGGAATGGTCTGGGAATCCAGGAGGTAGCTCTTGTACTCCGGATGATTGTTCAGAAGGTCGAGCAGTTTATCGAGAAATTCCACCAGAAACAGACGGGTTTCCTGAAAATCATACAGCCATTCACGATCCCAGTGCGTGTTGGGAATAAAATGAAATTGATACTCTTTCATGCGGCGCTTCCAAAATAGATGAGTCGTTATTTTGTTATAAAGCTGGTAATATAATAAATATTAACGAAACAGCAAAAGCTAAAAAATCAACGGCAGAACCAGTCAAACAGGCGGGAGCGGCCGTTGGACTCTGCCAGGGCTCTGGCCAAACCACGGCGGTCAGATTCGTCCTACCGGACGGCAACCTTTGCCCGGCCGTTCATTGTCGCCCAGCTCTTCGTTGATCTTGTCGGCAAATGCCATCAGCCGGGCGACCACCTCAGGATGCTGCGCCGCCACATCCCGGGTTTCGCCCTGATCGTTTTCTAAATCGTAAAGCTCCAGACCGGTCTCCTTCTGAACATATTTGCCCGGAATCCCGCCGCTGCCTGCCGTCTGGCCTTGCATGGAACGATAGAGATGAGGAAGGTGAAGCTTCCAGCGGCCGCTGCGCACAGCCTGCAGCTGTCGTTCCCAGAAAAAGTACAGGGCTTCATGCGGCGGAGCGGCTGCAGAATCGCCATTCATGAGCGGCCAGATGCTGCGGCCGTCGATGGGATGACCGGGCAGCCGGGCGCCGGTGATCTCTGCAATGCTGGGGAAAAGATCGATCGTCATGCACGGCTGCCGGACCACGCTCTGCGCGGGTAGAATGCCGAGCCAGCGCATGATGCATGGAACGCGGACGCCCCCCTCCCAGACGGTTCCCTTGCCCTCGCGCAGGGGTCCGGCTGATCCGCCATGATCGCCGTAACTCAGCCAAGGACCGTTGTCAGAAGTAAAAATCACCAAAGTTTTTTCGCTCAGACCATTTCTTTCCAGGGCTTGGAGAATTTCGCCCACCGACCAGTCAATCTCCATAATCACGTCGCCGTAGAGCCCCCGTTTCGATTGGCCCTTGAACTTGTTCGATACAAAAAGCGGCACATGGGGCATTGAATGGGCGAGGTAGAGAAAAAAGGGCCGCGCTTTATTGCGCTCGATGAACCGCACCGCCCGTTCCGTATAGCGGGTGGTGAGCTGCGACTGATCCGGATTGTTCTCAATGGTCTTTTCATTCTCGATCAGAGGCAGCGGGGGGAAACGATCTCCCACCTCCGGATGTCCCGGCCACATGTCATTGGAATAAGGCAGACCAAGGTATTCGTCGAAGCCGTTCCGCGTCGGCAGGAAAGGCATATGATGCCCCAAATGCCATTTGCCAAAGATCGCGGTGTGATAGGCTTTCTGCTTGAGCAATTCGGCCATGGTCATCTCATCCGCGTGTATACCGTGAGTGGCTTGCGGCGACGGCGCACCCAGCAGGCCGATTCGATTAGGATAACAGCCGGTCAGCAGGCCGGCCCGGGAGGCGCCGCACACCGGCTGGGCCACATAGAAATCGGTGAACCGGACGCCCTCTTCGGCCATGCGGTCCAAATGCGGCGTATCGATGTCTTTGGCGCCGTAACAGCCGACATCCGCATAGCCCTGGTCGTCGGTGAGAATGATGACCACATTGGGCGAAGAAACGCGGTTGGAGGTGCAGCGCAACAGCGGGGTTTCGAACAGCGCGGCGGAACCCAGCGCCGCATTGTGCAAAAAGGATCGTCGTGAACAGCACTTCATGATTTCACCTCCATAGTTTGATTGAGGGATAGATCGAAAGAATCCGCCGTCCCAGCGAGGTGCAAAGAGCGGTTGTTATCCAGCGGTTTGCGGATGAAGCGTCGCTATAAACTTGGGCGCCCTCCTTCGCGGCGCCGCCTGTTCAAAGGCATAGGCCATGGCTAAAAGCTGAGGCTCCTGATAGGCGCCGGCGATGAACGAAAATCCCAGCGGCAATTCCATCACAAAGCCCATGGGCACGGTGATGTGCGGATAACCGGCCATGGCAGCGGGCGGTGGAAAATAAAAACCCACATCGTAATCCCCGTTGACCAGATCCGTGCAATTCGGCAGGCCGTAGCTGGTGCTGCACAGGGCATCCAGCCGTTGGGCTTGCATGAGATCATCGATGATGTTGCGCGCCTGAAGCGTCCGGGCGAGCGCATCGGTGTATTCTTTGCAGTCCAGCGCCCCCTTTGCCTCACAGCTTTCGAGGATCTCTTGTTTGAAATAGGGCATGGCCTCCGCCTCGCGGCGTTTATTGAATGCGATCACTTCCGCCAACGTGCGGACCGGCGCATTTGTATTTGCCAGATAACGGTTCACCCCCTCTTTGAACTCGTAACGCAGTACAATCCCTTCCGCATCGCCGATTTCCTGGCACGCTTTCAGCAGCTCGACTTCGACCACCTCCGCCCCCTGCTGTTTCAGCACCTCGATGGCCTGCCGGTAAACCGCCACCACCCCCTCATGCCCTTTCAGGTACGAGCGTTCGACGCCGATCCGTCTGCCCTGCAATCCGTCGGCAGTGAGAAAACGGGTGTAATCCGCATGCGCCTTGCCGCTGCTTTGCAGGGTGACGCGATCCTTCTCATCCACGCCGGTCAGAGCGCCCAGCAGGATCGCGGCATCGGTCACCGTGCGCGCCATCGGCCCCGCGGTGTCCTGAGTGTGCGAAATCGGAATGATGCCGCTCCGGCTCCACAATCCCACGGTCGGTTTGATGCCCACGATGCCGCAAAAAGACGACGGTGCGATGATGGAGCCGTCTGTCTCTGTGCCGATGGCTACGGCGCAGAGGTTGGCGGATACCGCTACAGCGGATCCGGAGCTGGAGCCGCAGGGATTTCGATCCAGCACATAGGGGTTCCTGGTCTGTCCGCCCCGGCTGCTCCAGCCGCTGGTGGATCGCGTGGAGCGAAAGTTCGCCCACTCGCTCAAGTTGGTTTTGCCCAGCAGCACTGCCCCTGCGTCGCGCAAGCGCGCAACGATAAAAGCGTCCCGCTCCGCTTTGTGGCCGTTCAGAGCCAGCGCGCCGGCGGTGGTCATCATTCTGTCGCCGGTATCGATGTTGTCCTTGATCAGCAGCGGAATGCCATGCAACGGACCGCGCACATGTCCGGCCTTGCGCTCCTCATCCATTCGGCCGGCGATGCTCAGCGCGTCAGGATTCAGCTCGATCACGGCGTTGAGAGCTGGTCCTCTTCGATCGATCGCTTCGATTTGCTGCAGATACCGTTCGACAATCGAGCAAGAGGTCCATTCGCCGCTGTTCATCTTTTGTTGTAGAAAACCGATGGTCGCTTCGTTCAGTGCGTGCTCGTCAGGCGCCGAGGCGCCCTTGACCGCAGAACCTTTGCCCGCGCGCTCCTGCACCCGACATGAAGTGCAGGTAAAGGCGGTCAGAGTCAATCCCGCCTCGGCGCTTTTTTGTAAAAATTTTCTTCTATTCATCGGCGCTTCCTTTCAAAAATCCCAGTTCAGAGCGGCGGATGCCGGATGTCGTATTATCGGCGCATTCACCCTTTGAGGGTAAAATAGGTAATTTAAATATTGGTGTAAAGCAGAATCATAAGAAAGCGCATGGCAAAATGAATGGCGTATCAGGTTATAGGCACAGCAGCCTGAAAGACCATGGCAAAGCGAGCGCTCTGTCACATTGCCGGCGTCCATTGGGTCTTTCAGCCGCCACGCGCAAATTGATATGAAACGTGAAAAATGCGTTGTAAGTTGTACGGAATAATCCCCTATTATACTAAAACAGGCTGGGTATGACCGATTTTCACGAGCTGGACACCCGGCATTCGCTTGGTATTTATCGCTTTGCCTTATTTCTATGCGGCGACGCATCAGAGGCGGAAGCCATCATCGCCGAAACATTCGTGCGCGCGGTTGTCGGCAAAGCGCTGCGGGCGCCGGCCGCTTTCAAGGGCTATCCGCTCAACATCGCCAGGAATCTTTATCTCGAGTCGGTGCAGCGCCGCAAGCGGTTCGTACACTGACCCGGTGCTCCTTTGCCGAATGGAAACAGGACAGCGAAATGACTTTTACCTAATGTCGTTCCGGTGCCAGCGCCAGGTTAATATTTATGTGGCAATTCATTTTTTTAATGCTATTTTGTAGTTTTGTGGACAAGTTCTGAAAATAAATGCAACGACGTCTCGATTGCCAAAAATGAAATACCGGCGATTATAATTTTATCATTCCAAGCGACAAAGGCCCATTAGGCGTTATTCACCCCGTCATCGAAAATAGACGACTATTATGAGCGAAACCTTTGAATACTAATATGTTACAAATCAATATCGGAACGAAACAATTTCCTGCGCTTTACATGCCCGTCGCTATTTTGGGGCTGAATGCAGAATGAATTCACCTCCAGTCGGAGCAGGACAAAATCCTCGCGGCCTTGACTACAGCCGATAGAGCAAACGACGCCGGAGTTCCCATTCATTTAATTTCGGAGCAACAATGAATAAAATACTGACCTCTCTGAGCGTTCTCCTGGTATCCATGGCGCTCGCTGCCGGCGAAACCAGGGTGGTAAGCCCGGATGGCTTTATTCCAGTCTGGACCGTCGCCGGACCATTTCCCGCCGAAATACAAGATCCCGGGGGTGAATCGCGCGGCGGCTATTATCACGATTTTCTCGCCGCGGCCGGCGGCGAACGCTACACCATACCCGCCGTCGGCGATCGAATCGAACTGGAATCCGCAACAACCATCGTTTGGAAAAACGCCTCGCCCAACGCTGCCGGTGTGCTCGACTTTATCAGTCTTTTCGCAGTGGAGCCCGGTCGTCTCGGCATCGCTTATGCATTCTGCCTGCTGAATTCTGAAACCGAACAGGATGTTTTGCTGAAAGTGGGCAGCAACGACGGCGTGCGCATCTGGCTGAACGAAAAGATGGTGCATGACCACCATGTGGCGCGCGGGCTGGTCGTCGGTGAAGATCCTGTGCCGGTCACGCTGAAAAAAGGCCGCAACCGTTTGCTGGGTAAAGTCGAAAACCTGGGCGGTTCCTGGGCGTTATCGGTTCAGGTGATGAATCAAGACGAACGACCGGCCGGGGGAATCGCCGCTGTGTCGGCAGCCGAAGGATTTTCGCTTCAGGACCATTTTTCAGTCCGCTGGCAGCAGTCGCCGTTTGTTCTGCGAACGGCGCAGGGCGAAGCCCAGCTTTTGCAGGCTGAAATTCTGTCCAACGGACTGGAGGAGGTGGCATTCCGCATATCCGCGCCGGCCTGGCCGGAAGATAAAATATTCCGCATCGGTCGTGTGGCGGCCGGCAACCGCATGCTCGATTTTCAATTGCCGGTCGTGGCAACGGACACCCCGATAAAAATCAACCTGGAATCCAAAACCCGTCGGCAGACCTGGAGCGACATCGTTTTTAAAAAGCCCCGTCGACGCACGGTGTACCTGGTCCAGCACACGCACACTGACATCGGCTACACGCGGCCGCAATCCGAAATGCTGGCGGAACACCTGCGCTACATCGATTACGCGCTGGATTGCTGCGACGCTACGGATGATTTTCCCGACGACGCTAAATTTCGCTGGACCTGCGAAGTCGCCTGGCCGGTGCAGGAATTTCTAAAACGACGGCCGCCCGCTCAAGGCGCCCGCTTTCTCCAACGCGTGCAGGAAGGTCGCATTGAAGTCGCCGGTATGTTCCTCAACATGGCTGAAACCGCCACGGAAAATTCCATGGCGGCGTCGCTGCAGCCGTTGCTGGAATTCAAGCAGAAATACGGCATCCCGGTGCGCACCGCGATGCAAAACGACGTCAACGGTGCAGCCTGGTGTCTGGTCGATTATTTTTCCGGCATGGGAGTAAAATATCTGACCATGGGGATTAACAAAACCCGTTCGCTGCTGCCGTTCGATCTGCCCACCCCTTTCTGGTGGGAGTCGCCGTCGGGCAAACGCATGCTGGCCTACCGCGCGGAACACTATCATATGGGCAATGTCTGGCGGATGCATGAAGGCCGACTTGGGCCGCTGCGTGATGGGATTCTGGGCTATCTGGCGCAGCTTGATCAGAATGGCTACCGGTTCGACCACGCCTATGCCCAGTTTTCGGGTTACCATACCGACAATGCGCCGCCGGCGGTCATCACAAGCCGTCTTATTCGTCGTTGGAACGAACTCTATGCTTCGCCGAAATTGCGTTTAGCCACAGCGCACGAATTTTTTCAATGGATCGAGCAGGAAAAAGGCGCGGAACTGCCGGTCTTTCGTGTGGCCTGGCCCGATTGGTGGACGGATGGATTCGGTTCCGCCGCACGTGAAACCGCGGCGGCGCGAACGACTCACGTCAGCCTGCAAACTAGTGAAACCACCCTGGCGTTGGCAGCCTGGCTGGGCACACCGGTTACGGCTCAAGCCCGGGCACGCTGGCAATATGCGCAGGAACAATTGCTGTTTTACGATGAACACACCTTTGGCGCCGCCGAAAGCGTCGGCGATCCTCAGGCTGAAAACACTCGGGTGCAATGGAATCAAAAATCGGCCTATGTATGGGATGCCGCGAAACTCGCCGGCCTGCTGCGCGATGAAGCTTCGGCTTCGCTCCGGGAAAACCTGCCGGCTGCGGAAGAGCCGACCATCGCTGTTTGGAATACTCTGAACTGGGAGCGCTCGGGACTGATTGAACTTTTTATCGATCACGAAATCATTCCGCAAAATTCAGCCCGCCGAATTATCGATGCCGTCACCGGCCGCGAAATTCCAACGCAACGGCTGAGCACCCGCACAGAAGGCAGTTTCTGGCTTCTTTGGGTCGACAGAGTTCCTGCGTTGGGCTACAAAATTCTACGCATCGGCGAAACCCCCAAAACCGTTCCGCCTCGGATGATCGACGCTCATCAGTTGGAAAACGGCTTTTACCGGATCGAAATCGACCCGGCGACCGGAGATGTGCTGCGCCTTTTCGACAAGGAGTTGCATGTCGAACTGGTTGATCCGAATGCACAATGGAAAATCGGCCAGCTCCTCCACGAACAGCTCAACGACGACCAGCGGCAGCTCAAGACCGGGGCGTTCACCCGCACGCCGGTTAAAAACGTCCGTCGGCTGGAAAGGATCAGCGGACCGATTTGGCAGTCCCTTCGATTTGCCGGCGATCTGGCCGGCTGTAACGGCGTCCAATGGGAGTATCGCCTTTTCGAAACCACAAAACGCATCGATCTGCATTTCACTTTGCGCAAGCAACCGGTCCCTGATCCGGAAGCGATTTACGTGGCCTTTCCGTTTCAACTCGACGGCGGAATATTTACCTACGAAGCCCAGGGAGGATTCGTAACACCCGGAGAAAACCAGGTGCCGCGCTCGGCCTCGGACTGGCAAACCGTGCAAAATTTTATTTCGCTGCGCAATAATGCGGCCCAGGTCGTGCTAGGAAGCAACGAAATTCCATTGGTGCAGTTTGGCGGTTTGAATCTGGGGAAATGGCAGGAGAATGCGCAAATCTCACAGCCCCATGTTTACTCGTGGGTTATGAACAATTACTGGTTCACCAATTTCTGCGCCACCCAGGAAGGTGAATTACGCTGGTCGTATTATTTGACTTCGACCGGGGAAACCGAAAAAACAGCCGCGGTGCAGTTTGGCTGGGGTTCGCGCATCGCCTTACAGGCTCGAGTCATCCCAGCCGGAAGACCCAAGGCTGAAAGACGGCCGGCGGCTTCGTGGCTGAATTGGCCGGCAGCCAACCTCATTCTGGTGGCGGCGCGTCCAGCCCCGGATGGCAAAGGCATCGTCTGTCACCTGCGGGAAGTGGCCGGGATAACGGCAAAAATTGAGTTGACTGAATTATCGTCCTTGAAAAAAATACAGCAAATGGACGAAGTGAATGTATTAGGAGAAGTGCTGCAAAATGATGTGCAGTCGGTGCGGTTCGCGCCTTTTGAAGTGAAATTCATCCGGTTGATTTCACAGTAATACAAAGTTGTGCGTCACCGTTTTCACCACCTACTTGTTCGCCGCACCCGCAATCCTAGACCATTCAGCCGGGGTCACTATCCGGCATAAAGAAAAATTTTCAGAAAGAGCGCAAAACGGATGTACGCTGTTCGGCACTTTCAAATGAACGGACAAAAATCAGCCGTTGCACTGGGCGTAGAAAGCGTATGGCGGCTTTTGTTGCAATACGCTCTGCCCTCGGTCATCGCCATGACCGCCTCGTCGCTGTACAACATCACCGACGGCATTTTTATCGGCCACGGCGTGGGAGCGCTGGCCATCTCGGGGCTGGCCATCACCTTTCCCTTGATGAACTTGGCCGCCGCCTTTGGCGCATTAGTGGGCGTGGGCGCCGCCACTTTGATGTCATTGCGGCTGGGACAAAAAGATTATGCCAGCGCCAACGCCATCCTCGGCAACGTCTTTGTGCTCAACCTGATTTTGGGCAGCGTCTACACTGTACTGGTCCTGATTTTCCTCGACCCCATCCTCACCTTTTTCGGCGCCGGCCGCGACACTCTGCCCTATGCGCGCGATTATATGCAGATCATCACCGGTGGGAATATCGTCACGCACATGTACCTGGGGCTCAACGCCCTGTTGCGCGCCACGGGTCAGCCGAGAAGGGCGATGAATGCCACCATCGCTTCTGTGCTGATCAACGCGGGGCTGGCCTTTCTGTTCATTTTTCCCTTCAACTGGGGCATGCGCGGCGCCGGCCTGGCAACCATCTCCGCGCAGACGATTATGCTGCTCTGGCAGGTCCGACTCTTTAGCGATAAACAGGCCCTCGTCCACCTGCAGAAAGGGACCTTTCATTTAAAGGCGCGCATCGTCAAAGATTCCCTGGCCATCGGCATGGCGCCGTTTCTAATGAACGCCGCCGCCTGCCTCATCGTCATTCTCATCAACCGGGGGCTTATTCACTATGGCGGCGATCTGCACGTCGGCGCGTACGGGATCGTCAACCGAGTGGCTTTTCTCTTCGGCATGACCGTGCTTGGGCTGAATCAAGGAATGCAGCCCATTGCAGGCTATAATTACGGCGCCGGACAGATCGACCGGGTCAGCCAAGTGCTCAAATACACGCTGCTGCTTGCCACCGGCGTGATGACCAGCGGCTTTCTCATCGGAGAGCTGTTTCCACATGCCGTGGCGGCTGCGTTCACCACGGATCAAAATCTGATCGAACTGGTGGTCCCCGGCATGCGCATCCTTTTCATCTTCTTTCCCATCGTCGGATTTCAGATAGTGACGTCGAATTTTTTTCAGAGCATCGGCATGGCCGGTAAGGCCATCCTCATGTCCCTGTCCCGGCAGGTCCTCATCCTATTGCCCTGTCTGCTCCTTTTACCGCCTATTCTGGGGGTCAAGGGAGTTTGGTACAGCCTGCCGACCGCTGACCTGCTCTCGAGCCTGCTGGCCGCGTATCTGCTGCTTGATCAGTACAAAAAGCTCAGAAAACAGTAAACGCCATCTGAGGAGAACTTGATCGTGGACGAAAAAATCATCATCACCCTCGGACGTCAGTTCGGCAGCGGCGGCCGTGAAATCGGAGAAAGGATCGCCGCCCGGCTGGGCCTTCCATTTTACGACCGGGAGCTCATTCAAATCGCGGCGCAAAAAAGCGGGTTGGGGAAAGAGTTTTTCGAACAAGCGGACGAGGAGAAAGGACGCAGCCTTTTAAGTGGTTTGATGGACCATTATGGCGCCTTGCGCGAGGATGGAACCGCAGGAGCCTATTTGAGCAACGAGGCCCTGTTCCAGATGCAAAGCAACGTGATCCGCGATCTGGCAGCGAAAGCATCGGCGGTTTTCATCGGACGCTGCGCGGATTACGTGCTCAAAGATTTTCCGCGCTGCCTGAATTTTTTTATCAGTGCCGCCATGGAAGACCGTATCCAGCGCATCATGCGCATCCAGCAACTGTCAGAAAAAAAAGCCCGCGAGCTTATCGAAAAGACGGATAAAAAGCGGGCTGCGTATTACAACTATTTCACCGACAAGCAGTGGGGCGCAGCGGACTCTTATCACCTTTGCGTCAACTCCTCGGTTCTCGGCGTGGAGCAGACCAGCGCGTTTCTCTGTCATTTTATTAAGAAAAAGTTCGACGGGTAACGGAAAACGGTTCCATGCTGCAGCGGGTTTACGCGGTTATGCTCCGCGCGTGCGGCGGCGCTGCCGGCGGCGGTCGAGGCCGTTGCCAATGGCGCCTTCCCTGCAAAGCCTGGACGGCAACAGGCCGCAGCAAGCTTAACCCTGCAGATCTGATTCTCTTCCATCTGTGCTTTCAACCTGCAATAGCTGATGAATCAGTAAGAATACACCATCTTTTTATTCAGCCCTAGTTTCTTAATCCGATAACGCAGGTTGGGTTCCGACAAGCCGAGAGCCGCCGCTGTTTTACGCTGGCTGCCGTTAAACTGCGCCAGGGCTTGTTGGATTAGAGTCCGTTCGAGCTCCTCCATGGCCGCCGGCAGAGGTTGGATTTTTCCTTCTGCTGGTTTCGCCTGCCATTCATCCGCTCTGTCTCTGGCTACCACATTGGCCTGCAAAAGAAATTCACAGACACAGCTTTCCAACTCGATCAGATTGCCCGGCCAGTCATGCGATAAAAGAGACATGATAAGATCAAAGGGCACAGTAGGAATCGGCAGGCGCAGATGATCACACGCCCTTTTCAGAAAAAATTCAAACAGCATCGGAACGTCCTCTTTGCGTTCCCGCAAAGCGGGGAGACGCAAAGAGTGGATCGACAGCGCTTGAAACAGATCTTGACGAAAATCGTTTCTGCTGAGCATCCCCGACATATCGTACCACGCGGTGGATAGAACGCGGAGGAGTCGGTTCTGCGGTTTTTCGTTCAGCAGCATCCACAGCTGCTGCTGCCCTGCCCGGCTCAAAGCTTCCAGTCCATCAATCAGCAGTAGAGCGGAATTAGCTGCCGAGGCAGTCATCGTAGGAACAGGCCAGGCAGCCAGCCAAGTCTCGAGCGCGCCTTCGAGTTGATCCCCTTTTATTTCCAGGCACGGCAGGTTCCGCGACTGGATTTTTTGCAAAATGGTCCGTGCGACGAGCAGGGTTTCCGTGCCGGGCTCTCCATAGATCAACACATTCTCGTTGACGGAAATCAGCTTATCGATCTGTTCCTGTACTTGCTTTACTTCTTTCGATACACCGATCAGTTTATTAGGCAGGTATTTATTCCCCTGGGAGTGCATAATAAAATTCCTTGGTTTCTTGTCATAGATCGAATCGATCGGATTAGGATGACGATTTGGTTGTGCGGCAAATTCATGGTAAAATCCTTTTAAATACAGCGAGCCGAAGCATGGACCGGACTTTATTAATTGGATAAACTCGATTGTATCAGGATGCCCACCTGGTGGTTTTTAAATTTTCGATTTATCAAAAAAAGCAAAATACCGGACCAGAGGACTAGCAGAGTCAGTTTAATTGTCTGATACATTGAATCGAAATACAGAGCCAAGGCGACATATAAGGCGCCGGCCGTCAGGTGCCCAATCAGGGAAAAGCCTAGTTCTTTTTTTAACCAAGGCCACCAGCGCAACAGAGTGTGATCCCGATAAACCACAGCGACCTGGCTGAAATAGCCGGGTTCGAACAGCAACCGCTCATAAAATTGGCCCTCCTGAGTCTGTAGATGCCAGAGGCGCATCATTAAGACCGTCAATGTTCCCACTAAATAGATAAATAAAAAAAACTGATTACTGCTGTAAACATGAATGCCATGGCTGGTGGCGATGATATCAAGGCTATGAAAAAAGTGAATGCCAAGCAGTAGAAACGCCAGCAGATCCATGTATCGTCCGTCAGGCCGCCTGGTTATATGGATCTTCACTCCATAGACCGATAAAATCAGCACCGGAAGAACCGAAAGGACAAACAGCCGCCAGGTAAAGGCGGACTGCCATCCTGCCTGACGAATGATCTCGCCAGGCGGTAAGAAAGGCTTGAAAAGCAGCCACATGGCGGCCAGTACCTGCAAACCCAGGAAAAGATAGACTTTTTTCATCCGTCGCTGAGCGAAAAAATAGTGCGCAGCCAGGTACAGAGTCCCGAGCAGGCCGAAAGCGCGCACTGGAATCTGCACCATGATCCAGGTGGTAATGGCCTGCATATTGGTGCCGAAGGCGTAATGTTTTCCCATGAAAATCGTAACGATCGATACCAAGTGAGCCAAATAATACAGAGCGAGAGCGGAAAAAACAGGACGATTATAAACATCCAGCTTAGCGAGAAAGAGAGTCAAGAGAAAGAGCAACGAATAAAAAGATTGATTGATCCAACTGATGAAGTGAACCTGTGCGTGCGGCAATAGCGACAGTAGAGACCAAAGGATATTGAAGAAAAACCAGGAGCCGATAAGGCCGTTTATGCGTCTGAGATTCATTCAAATAATTGGGCTGGTCCAACTGATTTTTTCGACCGACTACTTTTCGAACGATCACGGGTGTTTTGTGGTGTCCGGCATCGGCCACGGCGAATCATATGGAATTATCTTTTTGGAGCCATCTTCTTCAAATATAATAAATAATTCATTTTTTTCCAAATTATTTAATGAATCTGATTCTGCCAATATCAAAAAATCTTCAGCAGCATAAGCCGTAGAATTGTCGCATTCATCTCCGGGAAAAAGCAAAAAGCACAAAGTCAATAAAAACATTATAAAAGCAACATAGCTTCGCATAGGTTCTCTCCTTTTGTTGTGTGACCAGCCCAGACAAATATAAGTCAAAAAAATAAAAATTTCAACAATAAAGCCATTTATAGCTATAATACTAATTAGGGTTCACTGAAAAAGTCAAGCGAACGCATTTTTGATCAAAACGTTCCTGAAAATGCGCTCGATTCGTTCTTTGAAATATAAATGTGCTTCCAATAACATACCCCAAAGCCATTTTCGATTTGGGACAAAAAAATG
>JAKQNR010000032.1 GCA_029565685.1 bacterium
CAATCCGGTCTTTGAAGTTCATCACAATGTCGTTTGCTGGGAGCCTGAAGTAACGCAGTACTGGCAGCAAGTCAATGTAGCAAAGCCGCTGTTTGCCACGGAACGTATACTGAGCAAACTCGATGCCGGATTAGGGGCGCCTTATGTGGAGGCGTCGGTGCAACTGGCCAATATACCGAAAAACGGTTTGGATATTGTCAAGTGGTACCATAATACCGGTGATCCCGCTAAACCGTACCAGGGCGCGGTCACGACCGCTGATGTGGATTTGGATAGGCGTACAAACCAATATTGGGATCAGGAATTCAATTGTGCTTATACGACTGATAATATCGCCTTTATCGGATCGGACCGAAAGCCGGTTGGAGATACTAACTGGATGTCTAAATTGACCGCGGTAGAACATCGTCGTACCGTAACTCCCACGGCTTTTGAGTTGGAGCAGAATTTTCCGAATCCGTTCAATCCGGCGACCAAGATCAATTACACCATCGATAAACCCGGCAGAGTGATGCTTAAAATGTATAACGTTCTGGGAAAAGAGATGGCGACCCTGGTTGATGAAGTGCAATCCGCAGGCGCTTATAGCGTGACCTGGGATGCCTCGACGTTGCCTTCCGGCGTTTATATTTACACCTTGCAGTCGGGCTCTCAAATAATGAGCAAAAAACTATTGCTGATGAAATAGCATGTGCGGTTTTCGTTTCGTATGGTGACTGATGGCCATACGACCTGATGATAACAAGACCTCACAGGCATAACAAACCTGTGAGGTCTCATTTTTTAATTCCATAATTTCCTTTTACTATTTTGCTGTGCGTCAAGTTATTGACATTTTCAGTCGATACTCTTCGGTCTTTGTTAATTCTGCCGTCAATTTGCTTTTCAACTATTTGACCGGTTTCCCCTATTTGCCGCTTTGTCGATAGCATCATTTATGCTCTGCTTCTGAGATCTATGCGTAGGCTGCTCTTTCAATCAGACTTTACCGCGGACGACTCTGGCCTTCCCAGAGCCGCTTATGTACTGCTTTTGCTTTGCTAGCTGATAGATCCGAATCAATTTACCATAAAGATACGGTGATCATAGCAGCTGCGATTTCTGTTCTTGTATTATAGTAGACTGGTTAACCGGCTGCGCTTTGAATTTTCGAGAGGCCTTTCTACATTGGCTATTGCCTGTAAGTCGGGAATAAGCCCGCTCAGTTCACCAGTGAATCTGACTAATAGAGGAAAAAATAAAATCAATCAATAAGCGATAAAGGACGTTCAGCCATCGGCATAAAGTTTGTATGGGCTTTCCCCGGGCATGAGTATAAAGCGTTTTATTTCGCTGAACATACAGCCATGGACGTGTGTCCAAAATATCCGAGTTTGCCGAAATATTCTTCAACCGTCAGCCACTTTACAAATTTTATAGAGCTGCTAATAGATGGAAAAGTCGGCTCAAAATATACACCAGGAAATAGAATCCCGTTTGCTGAAAAGCGAGCCTTTCAGGAATTCCAAGAACAGCCGCGCCTTATTGGCCTATCTGCTGAAATGCTCGCTGGCAGGGATCCATCCCAAAGAGATCACCATCGCCGGCGAGGTGTTTAAAAAGGATCAACACTTTAATCCCGGCGATGATCCTCTGGTGCGGGTTCATGTGCATAATCTGCGAAAAAAGCTGGATGAATATTACCAGGGGGAAGGCAAAACCGATCGCTATCAGCTGCAGATTCCCAAGGGGCAGTATAACGTACAGATCGTCGACCGGGCGAAAAGAAAAACCCGGCTTGATCTGCTTTGGGACTGCTGCCGGCGGCTGAACAGGTTTACTCTTCTTTTCGCTTTGGCCGCTCTGGCGGCGTTCTGTTTGGCGGTTTACAGCTGGTCGCTCCATCGACAGCTGAGGCAGCATCAGATTATCGACGCCCATGATCCGGTGTGGAGCGGTTTTGTCGACAATCGCAACGCTACGACCGTCGTGTGTGGCGATCACTTTTTCTACACCCTTCCCATCGATTATGACAAACGGTCGGTGCACATTCGCGACACCTGGATCAATTGCGAAGAGGACCTGCAGCACCTGATCTTTCCCCGGAATGAAACGGGCGTAAAAGCCTCGGGACAAACCTATTTCCCCTCTGCCTGCATGTGGGCGTTGCCCGGCATCATCAAGGTGTTGAACTCTTCGCCGCGTTCGATCATCCTGCGCAGTTCGTCGCAGTTGACCGCAAACGCCATTGAAGAACAGAATATGGTCTATATCGGCGACATTGAATCCCTGGGGCTGCTCAATCATTATGTGGAATTGGCCAACCTCAGCTATGACATTCGCGAACGGAACATCCGCCACTGGAACCACGGCGATACCCTGCGCTTTGCGACCGTGGCCAATGAGGACCTGTTCCACAAAGACTATGCGGTGATCATCAAATGGCAGGGGCCACGCAGCAACTCCATTCTCCTGGTCGCCAGCTTTTTCACCATCGGCGTTCAGGAGGCCTGCCGCTACCTCACCGAACCGAACATGTTAAAACAGCTCGAGGACCGTCTGACGGCCTCGTGCAAGCAGGTGCCGAAAAATTTTCTCATGATTCTGGAGGTTTCGGGCATCCGTCAGGCGATCGCCGAATCAAAATTTGTTTTAGCGGAATCATTGGATCCTCTCGTTCTGGAGAATCTGAGGAAGAAAGTGGAAAGCGGCTTTCCCGCCAAACCCTAGATCTGATCCATTGGATTTAAATTACCCGATTTTATACCGTATGCGAATGGGCGCGGCTTGAATTTCTATCGCCATTGCCAAAGGGCTTTTTCGGACGGGCAGGCGTACGATCGAGCGTTCGTCTATTCGAACGTGACGGTGAATCTGGCCGATCGGGGCATTCCCTGCCATTCTATCGTTTCCCGATCGAGACCAATTTCCGCACCGGCCTCCTGACCGAGTCTTTTTATTTTTCTCCCACCAGGCAACCGCAAATGCAAGATGACCTTTGCGTCGATATCGCGATCCAAGTTGATCTCGCCCTGCACACGTCTGTTGACCGGGCTGTAACGCAGCTTATAGGAGACGGCGCCGAAATGGCTCATCATGTTTTCCACACCAAGCAGCCGGCCTGAGTTCAGCCATTGCCGGGCGGCGCCGCGAGCTAAATGTAATGTGTCGCCGTCCTCCTGCACCAGGGCGTCGCGGATGAATCGGCAGACCGCCAGGGGCGTCCACAAGTGTTGACGATCACCGGTGATCTCTTTGCTGCCCGGTTCCGGTCCGCGTTCTTCGCACCAGGAATAGAGCGGGGTGCCGTGGTTAAGCGTCGCGTAGAGATACTTTACCGCTCGGTCGGCCTCGCCCCGCAGCAGCAGCACTTCCGCAAGGTTGTCCAGCGTAATCGCCACCCACATGCCGTCTTTCATCCAACCGGTGTTGATCGGAATGCCGCCCGGACTGATGCGTGATTCAATTTTTCGAATGGTCCCGGTGATCAGCTCGTGATCTCTGGGCAGAATTCCCAGGGGGAATACCGCATTCAGCGCTCCCCAGCGGCTGCCGGAGGTTTTACCGGGCACACCCGGAATCCAACGATAACCATTTTCAGCGATGGCGCCGTTCTCCAGGGCTTGCAGCAGATCCTCCAGAGCCGCGGTGTAGATTTTTTCCAGTTCCGCTGCATCTTGTTTTTGATCGAGAATTTTCGCCGCCTGCAAGGCGGACGCATCGGTAAAAACCGTCCATAGGTTGTGCGGCAAAAAGACGCCATATAGATCGTCCTCGTCTTTCAGTCCGCAATCCCCCATGCCCCGCGGCATCAGCCCGTAGGTCAGCGGCCGATGTCCATTTGCCATTACGCGCGTTCTTCGGCGTTGTGTTTCCTGCCAACGGGAACTGGCCAACATTCTGGGATACACGGCCGATAAATAGTTTTTGTCCCCCGTAAGGCGATAATGCTCCATGACCGGCCAAGATTTAAAACCGCTGGCGGCCCACCAATAATGTCCCCATCCCAACGGATCGCACCAGTTGCCGTCGGGTCCTTGTTCATCGATGCATAATTGAAATCCTTTTACCGCCTCTGCGTGCAGACCCAATTGATTCAGGAGCACGGCGACGATCGCCGGTTCTCCGGAACCAGGAGCTCGGTACCCTTCGGTGCCCGGTGTGCCGGCGAGGTATTCCTCGGAAACCTGCTCGCGCATGACAAAGCAATCAGCGAGTCCGGCATTGAAAGCGTTCTGCACAGCGGCATCCGGAATGATGACCGCGGCAGCTCTCTGAATCAGCGCCCGCCAGATTTTTTTAGCTGCCTCAAATTCTGCATGCCATTCCGATTGTAAAAGTCCCGGCAACATGGCATGGTAGGCTCGATATGGCCGGATGAGCCAGCCGCTTTTCTGCGCATGGGCTGCAAGATTCCATTTCATCGCGATGGTGGTCGGTCCTAAAACCGGCTGCTCGTCTCCGCCGACGGCAAAGACAATGATGCGGTCAGCGCGGTCCTGCCAACCGGCCAACAGCACGTTTGCATCCCATTGAGATTGTACCCAAGCGGGATTATATCCGGTAAGTCCGCCCGGCCTTTCGCAGCGCACCAGGACGCCATGCGGCCTGGCGTCGTTGTTTCTCACCTCAACCCGGCTGATCGCCGCACTCTCACCCCCCAGGATTTCAAGATGGACGGAGACTTTAGCGTCTTGAAAAACATAGGTGAGCACCGGCAACCAGCCCTCGCTGCGTCGCCATAAAGTCCCGGTCATTTTTTTTCCATCCACTTCTGCGGTGATGCGCACCTCCCAGTTTGTTCTCGGCGTAGTAAAGCTTCCCAGCGGCTTGTTGAGGAGGTTTTCGTAGGTCCAGGCCATGCGCAAATAGTCCGGGGAGGCATCCAGCAGAGTTTTGTTCATGCTGTTCGGCAGGCATACGGTGATCCGATGCGGAGTGGAGAAGGCATAACTGAAATCGACCGCTAATGGATGATCTGCTGAGATGCATTCTGAACGCTGTCCCGACTGCACTCCAAGACCCATGCCTATCAGGGTAAGAGACAGCACCATCCCGATTCTATGGCATTTCATATTCTACCGGTCCTTTTATGAAATCAAATGCATCCCTTATTCTGTTTTTAGCCTTCATTCAGCCGGCAGGCTCATGGAGTTGCCGCTGGATCATAGGTACTTTATTATACTCACCTGTCGTTAAAAAACCAAGGTAAAAAATGGAGAAAGGTTCCCGGCAGAAGCGACTTCATTCTCAGACGCTGCATTTCATTTTTCTTGATTCTTACCCGCTGAATATTTATTTTGCGTTCATGACGATCGAACTGGTGATTCTCTTCACCGCCCTCATTCTGGTCGCGGGCGTGGGCATGAGCAAGGTGTCCGAGCGATTCGGCATTCCGGTGCTGTTGTTGTTTCTCGGCATCGGCATGCTGGCAGGATCCGAAGGTCCGGGCGGCATTTATTTCGACAACGCGCAATGGGCGCAAGCGTTGGGCACGATCGCGCTTGCTTTTATCTTATTCGCCGGCGGGCTGGATACGGACGTGCCATCCATCGCCCGGGTGATCAAACCGGCGCTCTCTTTATCGACCGCCGGCGTGCTGATCACCGCAGTGGTCACCGGGGTGTGCGTCAAATTCACCCTTGATTTTTCCTGGCTGACCAGTTTTCTCATCGGCTCCATCGTCTCCTCAACCGATGCGGCCGCGGTGTTCGCTGTGCTGCGCTCTAAAAACGTTGGACTCAAGGAGCCCCTGCGGCCGTTGCTTGAATTGGAATCCGGCAGCAACGATCCCATGGCGGTGTTTCTCACCCTTGGATTTATCGAGTTGATCCGCAATCCCAGTCAGCCGGTGTGGACGCTGATTCCGCTTTTTTTTCAGCAGATGCTCATCGGTTTATTGCTCGGCTTCCTCTTGGGCAGGGTTTTCATATACCTTGTCAATCGGATCAACCTCGATTTTGAAGGGTTGTATCCAGTGCTGTGCGTGGCCTGGGTGCTGCTGGTCTACGGCCTGACGGCGGCGTTGCGCGGCAGTGGTTTTCTCGCCGTGTATATCGCCGGACTGGTGTTGAGTTCCCGCAGTTTTTCTCATAAAAAAAGTCTCGTTCGTTTTCAAGATGGGATGGCCTGGTTGATGCAGATCTTTATGTTCTTCACTCTCGGGCTATTGGTCTTTCCAAGTGAATTGGCTGCTGTGGCCGGACAGGGCTTTTTTCTTTCTCTGGTCGTGATGCTGGTTTCCCGGCCGGCTGCGGTGTTCCTTTCTTTACTGTTCTCACATCTCTCCATTCGCGAAAAGCATCTGATCTCCTGGGTAGGCCTACGCGGTTCAGTGCCCATTGTGCTGGCGACCTTTCCTCTTCTCGCAGGTCTGGACGCCAATCATTCCATTTTCAATCTGATCTTTTTTACCGTCATCACCTCCGTCCTATTCCAGGGCACGACGATCCCGCCTTTTGCCCGATTGACCGGCGTGGATGAACCCTTTGTCAAGCAGCGGCGCTATCCGATCGATTTTGAAAAGTCCGAAGAGTTGGATATGCAGCTGGTGGACCTTTTTGTGCCCTATGGGTCTGCAGTCGCCGGTGAACCTATCCTCAACCTAAGCTTCCCCAAAGAGAGTCTCATCACGCTGATCAGCCGGGGAGAAAAGTACATCATGCCCAGCGGCGCCACAGTCCTTCAGGAGGGGGATGTGCTGCTGATTCTCGGCAACCGGGAATCTCTCGCTGCGGCGCAGGCGCTGCTGGAAAAGCCGAAGGAAAAGCCCAAGCCTTCGTCGGCCGCTTGAATCAGAGGCGATCACTCTGCGGCGGTTGGAGCGATCGAGTGAAACCCGTCGGCGCTCGGCGGCTCAACCGCGCTACAAAAAGTTATGACCCTTGATAAAATAATTCAGAATCCTCCGAATCCTGCGCGTCTTATTGAACCGCAGAGGAAGCGCTAAGCAACGCAGAGGAATTAAAGACTTGATGAAATGTTGTAAACGGCTTTTTACATTTATTTCGCTCATTTTGTTGCAATCGGCAAGTGCGATTGTTGCTCCAAAGCACACCAGCGATGATTCCAAGATGACATGGTGGAATGAGGCTAAATTCGGCCTGTTTATCCATTGGGGCCTGTATTGCATTCCTGCCGGCAGCTGGCAAGACCAAAGAATCGAAGTGGGCGATGCCGCTGAATGGATGCAGAGCTATTTCAAGATTCCGCCCGCTGACTATAAGCCTCTGGCCGGCCGCTTTAATCCGATCAAGTTCGATGCTGAACAGGTAGCGCGCCTGGCTCAGACGGCCGGCATGAAATACATTGTGCTGACTTCCAAGCATCATGAAGGCTTTGCCATGTTTAAATCAGCTGATCCGTTTAATATCGTGGACGCCGCGCCCTATAAAAAGGACGTGGTCAAAGCGCTGGCTGATGCCTGCAAAAAGCATGGACTGCGCTTTGGCTTGTATTATTCACAGGCACAGGATTGGAATCATCCAGGTGGAAGCGCGTGCAGCGGCCATTGGCATCCGGCGCAGGAAGGAAGTTTTGATGAATACCTGGATGACGTGGCGGTTCCGCAGGTGAAAGAGATTCTATCAGCCTATCATCCCGACATTCTTTGGTGGGATACGCCCTGTGACATGACCCCGGAACGGGCTGCCAGATTCACTTCGATCATCGCCGCCTATCCAAAGCTGATCACCAATAACCGGCTCGGCGGCGGCATAGACGGCGATTTTGACACGCCCGAACAGCAGATTCCCGCCACCGGCATTGCGGGCAAAAACTGGGAAGCGTGCATGACCATGAACCACACCTGGGGATTCAGCGGCCATGACCATGATTGGAAAAGCAGCACCACTTTGATCCAAAACCTGATCGATATCGTTTCCAAAGGGGGTAACTATTTGCTCAACGTCGGGCCCACGTCTGAAGGGCTTATCCCCCAGCCTTCCATAGAGCGGCTGCAAGAGATCGGTCGCTGGCTTGCCGCCAACGGCGAAGCCATTTACGGCAGCGGCGCCAGCCCGTTCAGCGAAATCGCCTGGGGACGAGTGACCCAGAAAAAATCCGGCAAGCTCACCAAATTGTACCTGCACGTTTTTGACTGGCCCAGCGACGGGAAATTGGTGGTTCCTGGATTGGCGGCCAAAATTAAACAAGCGTATCAGCTGGCAACGGCAAAAATCTTGCTTTTTGCCGAAAAAAAAGACGGCGACCTGATTTTAGATGTCAGCCGGATGCAACCGGATCCCTCCGCTGCGGTGATCGTGCTCGAGATCGACGGAAATTTTACCGTGTATAACAGGCCGGAGATTACGGCGGAGAGCGCTGTTTTTATCGACACCCTGGCGGTTGAAATGACCACGGAGATCAAAAACGGGGTTGTGCATTATACAACCGATGGCAGCTTGCCTACTGCGAGTTCGCCGCAAGCCAATGGCAGAATCCTTCTGGCCAGTGAACAGAATGTATTCCTTCGCGCCCGCGTTTTTATCCGCAACAAGGCCGTAAGCGGAATGGCGACGCGTGAATTTTTTCATATGGATCCCCTGCCGAGCCTATGTGAAGGAAAAGCCGGGCTCCGCTACAAATATTACGAAGGCGCGTGGAGAAGGCTGCCTGATTTTAGTCGATTGACGCCGGTGAAGACCGGTGCGGCGACGGATTTTTCCCTAAAAGAAAAGCGCCGGTCCACTTTTTACGCTATTGTCTTTGACGGTTATATCAAAGTGCCTGAAACAAATGTGTACACTTTTTTTCTCGCCTCCAACGATGGCAGCAAACTGATCATCGATGATGTCCAGACGCTGGATCATGACGGTCTTCACGGCATGGCGGAAAAAGAGCTGAGTCTGGCCTTGTCCGCCGGCCTGCACAAGATTTCCCTGCACTATTTTCAAAACGGCGGCAGCGATGGTTTGGCGCTGGAATGGCGGCCCAATGGCCAACCCCGTCAAGGGATTGATGCTTCTCTGTTCTTGCACTAGTTTGCGCTGCGCTGAATGGCGGCGCATCAACGGGTGGTGATGGGATTTTGGAGTGACGGCTGATATCAACAGGGTCGTGGACTAGGACTCTACATCCATGGGAGTCGAATGGCATTCTCCTGTGAATAGCGTCGATAGAAAAGGTTTTTTCCCCGCATGGTCTACCTATAAAGAATCTTGCCAAAATAAGCAAATAATTTCGAATAGAATTTCCACTCGATTACGGGTTTAGGCATGGCGCCCCCTTGGGAGTAAGATCGCACAAAGCATCCTGGACCTGCCCGGAACCAATAATCCCGATGATCCATCCGTATGGCGAGAGTCATGGGATGATGGCCTATAAACGGACGAAGGGCCCGTTAGGGCCCTCCATCCGATCGTTGCTTCTTTTATAATGCCTTGAAAAAATCTGCCGATAAACGCAGCGGCGCCTGCTTGACGTTTATTTGAGGTAGATCATTTTTTTCACCGAGGCCGAGGCGCCGGCCCGGATCTGATAGAAATAGACGCCGCCGGACAGTGAGACGCCGGCATCATCGCAGCCGTCCCATTGCAAGGAGTAGGTGCCGGCGGGTTGCTTTTGATCCACCAGCGTGCGGACCTTTTGGCCGATCGCATTGAAAACCGCCAATGTGACGTATCCTTCTGATTGCGTCGTATAGCGGATGGTCGTAGTTGGATTAAATGGATTAGGATAATTCTGTTCCAGCGTGAAATCGGTTGGAGTCGAACGAGTGCTCTTGGGCACGCCGGTGTTGATCCAGTTCTTCCAAGCTGCTTTTTGCGCCGGGAACCAGTTCAAATCGCCGAGGGGGAACCCGCCGGCTGCGGCGGTGTAAGAGGCCTTGGTGGTCGGATAGGAAAAGTCATAGGGCGGATTGGTGTAATCAAAGCCGACCTCTTTGGCATTGCCGCCCGAGCCGGGCACGGAATGGACTTTTTGGCTCATTTCGATGGATTTGCACACCGGGGCTTTGGTAAAGCCGGGGTCTTCGCTGATCCAGGTCAAGGAATCGGCGCCGACGAGGCTGGCGGTGAGAAAATCCATGTTGACGTATTTATGCACCGTATCGGCGTAGACAGCATAGACCGCGGGGTCGAGCCAAAAGTTGTTGTACTTGGCGTTGATTTTTTGGGTGAGGCCCATTTTAACCACAAAGGTGTCCTGGACCAGGGGACACATTTCGATGCGGCTCCATTCATCGCGGTCTTCGAGGATGTTGAGCCAGGCCGGATTGGTGTACTCTTTGATCCAGTAGGCGTCATAGCCGAGAAAGCCGGTTTGGATGAACAGGCTGTTGGTCATAGTGATAAAGGGGGCTTCACAGATTCGCAGCGGACAGGTCATCACGTTATAGACCGTGATATGATCCGCCTTGAAATAGGTTTGCTGTCCGCCGAACCGGTTCATGACGCAATGATAGAGATTGTAAAAGGTGCAGTTTTGAATGACGATGGAATCGGCAAAAGTGGAGCGGGCGTCGAGGAAGCGTCCGGTCTTGTTGCTGGTGCCCGAGTTGTGGGCGGCGCAGTCATAGGCGAAGAGGCTGCAATAGTTCTGGTCCATGATGACGACGCGGGAGTTGACGCTGTCAAACTCGCAGTTCTTCAGGGTGATGGAGACGCCTTTGGTTCCGGTTTGAATGACGGCGTTGACGTTGCCGCCGGCGACATTGACGCCGGAGATAAAGACGCCTTCGAGGGTGAAATCATGAAAAGGTTTGAACGGATAGACCGAGGCGCCGCTTTCGTTCACCAGGATTTTAATGATCGCGCGGTTCTGAGCGGTGGCGCCGGCGGCCGAGATTTTCAGCGGAAAGTTGTTCTTGATCTGGCCCAGGGCGAAATAGATCCCGCCCGGCTGCAATCCGTATTCGGTGTGAAGCCGTTGGCCGGTGGCGGTGGTGTCGCCGTTGATGACCGATACGATCTCTGTGAGAGGCGCCAGCGCCATTTTTTGCGCCACGCTCGCGGAGCTGAACACCGCCAGGCAGAGCAGGATCGTAAGATAAAGGATGGATTTGCGATTTTGCATAATGTGCTCCCTGCTGTAAGGTCATGGATGTTGACGTATCGCATGGTGGGATACGATTCAATATGGAAACGAAATTGAAGGAATTGCACCACCTCCTTTGCCATTCGAGCAACCGGCAGAATGAGAGCCGGAAAAAGTCGGGTTTAATCATGAAACAGGCGTAGGAACGATAATCGGGCCTCCTTTGTATAGGTTTGAGTAAGCCTCTGAGGCGTCAGAGTTTATATTGAATACCCAGGTCGATGGTTCTGCCGTAAAGCTCCCGGCGCGTCGGATATTCCAGATAACGTATATAGGACTTTTCTTCCTGGTTGGTGAGGTTGTTGACATTGGCGATGACCGTAAGACCTTTGTAAATCCGCTGCATCATCACCAGATCCCAGCGGATGGAGCTGTCGTCGATGCCGTCCAGCTCTTTGGCCTGATTGTTGATCGACTGCAGGGAATTTCCCTGATAGATCATCGACAACCGGCCGGAGAAACCTTTCTTTTCATAACCCAGCGTCAGATTTGCGATTTCGTCGGCCTGGCCCAACATACGCGCCACCCGTGCAGTGTCGGTGGCGGTTGAGATGACGTACGGAGGCGTGGTGGTGAATTTGGTGCGGTAGATCGTATAGGGATAGCGTGTTTCTGATTGGATGGTGGAATAGTTGGCATAAAGTACTACGCCGTCCAACGGACTGGGTAAAAACTTTAAGTTGGTCTGCAGTTCGAACTCCCAGCCTTTGGCCGTGGATGCTTCGTCCAGATTTTCGGGCCGAATGACGGTCCAACCTTTCAGGTTGGTTAAATAGGGCGCATAATAGCCGCGCAGCAGGTTGGGAGTGGTTCGTACATAATCGATGTTTTCCACGGTTTTGTAAAAATAGCCGCCGGTCAGCAGACCGAAACGCGAATAAAACGACAGATGCACGTCGTAATTGGAGGCGGTCGCTTCTTTGAGCTGGCAGTTGCCGTATTGTAGAGTCAACAGATCCCATTGGATGAGCTCAAACGGGATCAAACTGTAGAAATTCGGCCGGGTCAACGATTTGGTCGAGGCCAGACGAACGTCGAACCAGCTTAGGGGCTTGATGCGAAGCTGAAAATTGGGCAGCAGGTTGTCGTATTGCCGATTGCCCAGGGTGTCGTTGAAGGCCGGCGCCAACCGTTTGCCCCCTTCCGACTGCAAGGGGCTGAGCATCTTGGTGGCATAGTCTGTTCGAGTTTGCTCATAGCGGACGCCTGGCATAAAAGTGATCTTGTCTTTCCAGTTGAATTCAGCCATGAGATAGGCGGCGGAGATGGTTTCGCTCGCATCATAGTCGTTGGCATCGAATTCGGGATGCGGCGTGTTTTTGTAGACCGAGTCAAAGGTGGTGGCAAACCAGTTCAGCCGGTCCATATCGAGCAGCTCGGTAAAGGAGTAATCTCCCTGTAAAAAGCTTTCCAGGGCATTTTGATCCTTGAGGATGAAATTGTCCAGGGCGATGTCGCCTTTGTGGTTTTTGGCCTCTGTGAACAGACCGGGGTTCTGTATGTTCACCGGAACCGCTACATACCAGCGGTTGCCGCCCCACTGCGACACGTCCTTTTCCCGTTTGGTATTGCGCAGCTTGCCGCCCGCCTTGATGTATCCGGAAAAGCTTCTGCCGAATTGAAAGGGACGCTTTACATCCAATTGGCCGGTAAGGTTGCGATCCTGTACTTTCTGCGATTCGAGTACAGACCAGTTCATCCAGGCAGCGGTTGCATCGTTGGAGGCGTAGGAGGAGACGAGTCGCGGATCCAAGTTTTTGATCGGCATGGTGGAAGAGAACGCCCCGTCTTCTTCAAATTCAAAGCGTGCGAGCCAGGGAATTTCTTCCATGGTGGTGGAGAAGGAGGTGCGCCAGTTTATTTCCATCTTTCCCAGCACATGATTGCCCATCAACGAGTTCGTCCAAATATCCGATGACGGCTCTTGCTCGACATAGGTGCGATAATGCGCCCGCGTGGAGATTCGGTAATCATGGGTTCGATTTCGCGATTCCCGGTCGGTCTTGCCCCAGAGGCTGCTCAGAATGAGGTCATGATTCAATCCGAGGCGATAGTCGAGCGCCAGGTTAAGACTGTAGCGATCCCGATCCTCCAGATGATCTGTCAGCATGACGTCCGTCGTTTCATAGACAGGCAGGTTGTTGACCATTCCAGTCCACCCGTAGGAGCCGGACAGGAGATGAGAGCTGCGGTTGGCGCTTTGCACGCTGCCGGTGACCACAATGCCCAATTTGGAAACATCATCGCCGTTGCGAAAAAAACGATTGCTGTAGGAAACGCTTCCTTTATAGTTGCCATAGTCGTCGGCCAATTGGCCGTAACCGCCGAACATTCGAATGGTAGCCTGAGCGCCTTCCGGGGCTTTTTTAGTGATGAAATTGACGCTGCCGCCGATGGCGTCGGCATCCAAGTCCGGCCGCAGCGCTTTATAAATTTCGATGCCGGCCAGCACATCCGGAGAGATCATGGTCAGATCCACGGACCGGTCATCCGAGGCCTCCGGAAGCCGTTCGCCGTTCACCGAGACCGCGCTGAATCGCGGCGACAGACCGCGAACGACCACTTTCTGGCCTTCACCGGCATTGCGCTGAATGGCAATGCCCGGCAATCGGCCCAAGGATTCTGAGGCGTTCTGATCCGGCAGCTCCTGAATTTTGTCTTTCGAAACCACATTGACGATTGTATTGGAGCGGATCTGCTGGTTGATGGCCGCGGCCTGACCCTCCTGCTGTGCTGTGACGGTAACGTTATATTTGATTTTGTTGATGTCGAACTGGAGTTTGATGTCCTTTTGCAGGGATTCATTGGGCTTGAGGGCGATCGGCAGTTCAACGGTCTGATAACCGATGTAGGTCACGCGGAGAACATTTTCTCCGCTCGGCACTTGTAGGATACGGTATTTTCCGGTCAGGTCCGAGACAGCGCCGATGGAGGTTCCTTTAATGAGAATATTGGCCCCTGGAAGCGGTTCACCGGTGTTCTGATCACGAACCGCTCCGACCAGGGTGCCTGTGTCTGCGGCGTGCAACAGTGCTGGCACGATAAAGGGCGACAACCAGCCTAGCCAGAGGAAAAAGGCGCAAAACGCAACCTGGGTGAATGGAACACTTTTCATGCGTACCTCCTCCATATTATCCATGAACGGGTCCATGCAGTCCGCTGTTCCCGACATCATGGGCCGCAGCGCAAACAAAGCCCGGCCCAATATACAACGTTGATCTGTAGGATGCTGGTCTGTGGATTAAAAAGTCTGGTCTGTCGGTTAAGTGCAGCCGCGAGCATGGTTGTTGGACGGGCTGAAAGGGAAGGTTGACGAAAGCTCGCAGGCATAAAGCCTTGTGATCATTTGTTTTGTTTCATAAAAACCGAAGGGGGCATACCAAACTGTTTTTTAAATAGTTTGGTAAAGTGGGAGGAATCCTTGAAACCGACCTGATAGGCCACTTCGGTGACGGTCAATCCTGATTCTTTGAGCAGTTGCGCCGCCCTTTTCAGCCGCATGGAAAAGATGAATTCCTGTACTGAAAGATCGGTCAGCGCCTTGAGCTTGTAATACAGCCCGACGCGGCTCATGCCGATGTCTCGGCTGAAGGACTCCACATCATATTCCGGATCCTCCAGCTTGCTTTCGATAAGGCTGACGGCGCGGCGAAGGAATTTTTCATCCGTAGAGGTAATGGTAATTTCTTTCGGCTCGATTCGGATCTGTTTTGCAAATCGTTCACGCAAACGCCGGCGGGATTGAATCAGATTTCGTACGCGGATCTCCAATTCTTTGGTGTGAAAGGGTTTGGTGATATAGTCATCGGCCCCGGTCTCCAATCCCTCTAGTTTATGCATGGTGGAAGAACGCGCGGTCAAAAGAATGATCGGAATATGGCTGGTTTCCGTTTTGTTTTTGCATTCGCGGCAAAAAGCGATCCCATCCATCACCGGCATCATCACATCGCTGATGATCAGATCCGGCTGGTGGCGGATTGCCAGCGACAGGCCTTCGCGGCCGTTTCGCGCCTCCACAATGCGATAGCTTTTGATCAGATCGTTGCGAATATATTCGCTCATGTCCGGATTGTCTTCGATCAGAAGGATGAGCGGATGCGCCGAGGTTTCGACCTTGCCGGATTCCGGGCTGGAGGGAGCCTGCGCTTCCGCAGCGACCGCTGCCGCAGGCTGCAGCGGCAGAAGCACCTGAAAACAGGTCCCCTGGTTTGGTTCGCTTTCGATCGTGATGTGGCCCTGGTGCAGCGCAACCAGCTCTTTCACCAGAGCCAATCCAATCCCAGTACCTCCGCGGTGAATATGGCTGGAGTCCTGTGATTGATAAAATCGGTCAAAGATTCTAGGCAGCTCTTTGGGCGAGATGCCGATGCCGTTATCGTGGATCGTCAGTTCCAGTCGATAGGCGCCGTTCGACGGAAGCGGCTTTTCCGTAGACGATGGGTTTGTCGATGGGCCGACGGCGATCACGGTCGCAGACAAATCGATCTTGCCATGCGGAGCGGTAAATTTAAATGAATTGGAGAGCAGATTGTAGAGAATTTTTTCCAGTTTGTCAGGATCAAAACAGGCCATGAAAATTTTGGGATGCGTTTCAACCTGGAATGCGATCTGTTTTTCTTCGGCGATAGCCTCAAACATCGCCGCTGTTTTGGCGATAAAGCCCATCACATCATCCTGGATGGTCTCCAAACGCAAGTGCCCGGCCTCAATTTTCTGGAAATCTAAAAGTTGATTGACCAATCTCAGCAGCCGCATGCTGTTGCGTTCCATCATGTCCAGCTGATCTCTCCAGGGACTCTGCGGCCCCAGGGCGTAGCGCATTTGCTGCAGCGGGCCGATTAACAGCGTGAGCGGCGTTCGGAATTCATGCGAAATATTGGCGAACAACCGTATCTTGGCCTCTGAAAGTTCCCGGATGATTCTGTTGCGATGCAGCAGCCTCAGGGTGAAAAAGAGAATAATCGCCAAGAACAGACCCATGAGGCTGATGAACCACGCCTGTTTCCAGGTCGGTGGAATTACGGTAAAAGAAACGCTGGCGGGAGTCGGATCCACATTCATATCCATATCCCGAGCCCTAACCTCAAAACGATGTTTGCCGTGCGCTACAGATAAAAAGACCTCGTTGCCTTTATTGGTGAAAGCGGACCAGGCGTTCTGGTCCATGCGATAAGAGTACTGGAGTTTGTGATCCGGAGTGGACTTCCACGGATCCTGGCCGGTCCAGGAAAGCAGGACATTGCCCGGTTGTGAGATTTTATCCTGTGAGAAGGTCAGTCTGGTTTCCGGCGGCTGTCGATCCGGTTGATAGCGAATGACCTGATAGCCGTCATCAATTTTTGCGGACGTCGAGCTGGCATAGAGCGCACGTCGATTCCAGGACCTGGAGCGCTGGTTGATCCACAGCGCGCCGTCCCGCGTCAGGCACAGGCTGCCGCCCGTGCTGGTCATTTTAATGTGAGCGGGAAATACGCCGGCCACCCAGCTCTGGCCGTCGTAATGACAGATGTCCTGATCGGTGGCCACCCAGACGTCCCTGTCTGATTTGGCGAACAGGCTGATGATGGTGTTGCTGGACAGGCCGTCTTCCGCGGTAAAGTTCGTCCATTGCTTGTTTTTACCATCCCATCGAAATAATCCATTTGATCTCGTTCCGAACCAGAGATCGCCTTCAGCCGTCGTGTGGATGCAGTCGATAAAGTTTTCCACAAGCCGCCTGGGCTCGGTGAGCCGGTTGTGCTGGCCGGTGGCCGGATCGAGAGTGTATAAACCCAATTGGCCGATCCATAGCCGTCTGTCGGAGGTCTGGCCGATGCCATACACGCCGCCCAGGGTAAACGGGGGATCAAAGTAGTGATACTCATAAGCAAGACCGGAAGACGCGGCTTGGCCTTTGTCAATGATGTGGATTAATCCGCCCTTAAAATTTCGATGACTAAAGATATCGGCATCCACCGACGAGCCAAACCAAATCGATCCGTCTTGATCCTCGAGCACCGCCCGGTAATCGATGCCCCAGGACAATTGGGGGTGCAGTTGCCGTTGCCAGCGATGACCGTCGAACAGAGCGGTCGCGGCGGTTAATTGATGGCTGCCCGCAGCCCAGACTTGGCCTGCGCGGGTGATTAAAACGATCACCGGTGTATCCATCAGGCCGTCTGAGACGTCAAAGGCGCGCCATTGTTTCATCGCTTCGTCACAGGCGACAATACGCCCCTCATAGCTGAGGAACCACTTGTCTCCTCGAACGGTTTCTCCCTGAAAGTTGAGCCCCTGAAACGTCGTCCAACGTGGAGAGGCCAGGTCCACCCGCCAGACTTCACCGCCCAATCCGCCGATCCACAGATGGCGATCTCGAGTTTCGTAGAGAAATAACCGGTTGGCTGGAATGGGAAAATCGATGGCGTCATAGATCGCCCAGCGGCGGTTTTTCAGAGCGTACAGGTGCTCCAATCCGCCGATCCACAGGGTTCCATCCTGGGTTACGAGAAGATCGGTATGGATGTTGTCTACGCCGAACCGAATGCCGAGATCAAAATCCTGCCATCTTTTGCCGTCGAACAGGGACAGACCGCGATGGCTCTGCTGGCTGGCGACGATCAGATCGCCGCGGTGTTTGATCAGGCAGGGAAATTCGGCTTGACGAAATCCTGATGCTTCATCCCAGGAATGCCACTGCGGTGTCCCGGCACTTGCTTTCTCATCCGGATCGAAGCGATAGATACGGCCGTCGGTCAATCCGACCCACAGGCGTCTCGGCCCTTCCTCATACAAGCTGTATACATTGAACAGCGGCAAAGCTTTCAGAGTGGAATTCGTAAAACCGGTCGCTTTCCCTTTGCTAAAATAAACGCCATCACTGCGATACAAAATCATTTCATCCTTCTTTAGTCGCAGAGCTCCTTGGTGGGTCCCAATCCAAATGCTATAGTCGGAAGCTTCTAGAATGGGAAAGCGGTTGTTAGGATAATCCGAGGTGTCGGCCAAGTCCAGGGTGATGGGCAGGATCTGCCAGGCATCGTTGCAATATCTGCAAACGCCTTTGGGCGTACCCGCATAGAGGGTTCCGTCGTGAGCTGCGCACAGGGCCACGATTGGTTCGTTTTTCCACAGAGGATTCAGCACATGAAATTTCCACTGCAAGCCGTCATAGCAGAGAACGCCGCCGTTGACGCCGAACCATACGGTGCCTGAAGAATCTTCAACCATGCAGCGGAACCCTTTGCCGCTGAGTTCGGGAATGAGTTGCCAGCGATAGGGTTCGGTGAGCGGGTCGGCATAACGGGGAGTGAATGGCGTCGCTCCCAGGGAAGGGGTGCATATGAATGCCACCGCCAGCAGGCACAGCAGACGTAAAGCGCACAACGGCCTTGATAATGCCAAGGCCCAGCCGTTCAAACGGGCTGTAGATATTTCCTGCATCCATGCGGTTATGTCGTGCAGTAGAGCGCTGTTGTTTTTTTGTTCATTCATCATACCACCGAGCCTTGACCGTTGGGCGTGAACGCCGATCCACGGCCGGTCTTTCAAAGGAGCTATTGGATTCTGAAAATTTTCAGGGTTCCCGTCGGCCTATCGTTTGCAATATGCACCGCCAAGGTTCCGGGTTCATAGACGGTCACTTCCGCAGGCCGACCGTTGTAAGTCGCTTGATAGCCGTAAAGGGGATTCATGCACGCCAAAATCGTGGAGCGGCCTGACGGCCGTTCGCTGTGATTCATCAATTGAAGGATCAGTTCACTCTTATCCTGGTTAAAGGTCTGCATTTTGATCCACAGATCATACCCCGTGGTGATCCGGCCTGTCCGGTAATAGCTGGAAAACCAGGAGAGCACCGGTGCGGAGAGGGCGCCGAACTGATGCCAGCCGGCGCCGCGCCCGGTCTCGATGATAAAATGCTCCATACAATGGTAAGAGTTTTCCACCTCTTTTTTCCACACCTCCAAGGCCGTCTGCGCGATTTTATGCGCCAGCTCCGCTTCATCCAGATCGAGCAACCGTTTCCAAAAAAACCATTGGTGCGGCATCCAGATGGTGCCGTTCCAATATCCATCTTTGCGGTAATAGCCGGCGGACTGGTCTACGGCACTCAATCCGATCCAGGACCATATCTCTCCTTCGCTGCGCAGGTGCTGCAAGATGCGCTGGTTCTGATTGTCTGTGCAGATGCCGGCGAACAGCGGGTAGCAACCGTCCAATCCTTTGTTGAAATTTTCACCTGATTCGGTGCGCAGCAGGCCGATGGGCTGACCGGCATCGTTGTGAACCACATAGCCAAAATAGCCGGTTTTTTCATCCCAGGCGTGTTTCTGAATCGCTGCGCTGAACATGCGGATGTCCTGCTCATAACGGCGAACATCGTCTTTAAGGTTCAGGGCTTGGGCCGCCATTTTGAGAATTTTAGCGCTGCGGATGCAATGGGAGGTGCTGACCATGGGAGCTACCGTGGCCTCCAGGTTCTCGGCGTGGACATACTTTTGCGGTGGATAGTCATCCCAGCCGCCGGAATTGTAGAAATAGTCCCAGGTTTTGGTCAGGTTGGATTTCAGCGTCCGCGTGGTGGAACTTCCGCTGTGCCCGGCCAGAAAAAGATAATACTGCTTCATGCGGGGGTAGAAATAGCGCAATAGCTCGATGGATTGCGTGCGATTCCATAAATCCAGAAACAGGGACATCTGCACCGGCACCGGCGAACCATGATGGATAAAGGCGGACTGGCTGCCTGGCGGCGTGGTATAGGCGTTCAGATTTTCGATGGCGCGCCGCGTGTCCAGCTCCAATAATCCCAGCCCGATAAACCCGGAATCCCAGGTGTAGAGACAATCCCACCAGCGGCCTGGGGCACTGTGCCTGATATAGCTTTTTTGCGTATAGACCGGATAGACCACATTGGTCAGCAGTGTGGCGGCCATGCGCTCCTGACTAAAGACATATCGAGCGCCGCCGCTGCGTGAGGAAAGATCGGCAAGCCGCATTCGGTTTTCCTCATAGGTTTTCTCAAAAGATCCGCTCTTTTCCGCGTAGCGGGTTATCTGCGCTTCAACCTCGGCTTGCGTGCCGGTGCAGACGACGCTATAAAGAGTTTTCTGCGAATGGGGGGACAGGCGGATAGGACGAATAAAAACATTGGTGAAGTGGCCATTCCCTTCGCCGTAAAATTTAGTCAGCACATGATCGTTGGCCATGCGGCGGAAAAAAATATCCAGGTCGCGGCAGTAGAATTCCCGCACCTGAACGTCTGCGCTGAACCAGAGCAATCCGTAGTAGTGGTCGATGTCTTTATACTTGAGCACCAGGCTGTTGGCCACCGGTCCTTTCTGTAGGGCAGGAACCGGATCCCACTGAATCGTCTCAAAACGGACGTCGCCGGCCTTTGATCGCGGCGTGAGACAAAAGCCATCCATCTCGATGGGCCGGCCGCCGAGCGAGGTGAGGGAGAGCGTGTGCTTTCCAGCGTCCACCGCTCCCACCGGCGCCTGAAGGGTGGTCAGAGAATCGGCGCCCCGGCAGACCAGCTGGCCCTGAAAAACGCCGCCCATTTGCAGGGTCAGCGACTCTCCCTTTTTCATGCGATAGCGCAAAATCAACACAGCGTCGTTGCAGTTTTCTTCCACCGTTACGGTGTAACGAACTTGATCCCCTGGATGACGGCCGAACCCCTGGCCAAGGCCTGAACCGCCGACAAAACCGTGGTCCCTGACCTCTTTGTACCATCCGCCGTCGTACACCAGCGTTTTCTGCGGCTCTTGGTCTTGCGTGTGAATCTGGTCATAGTCGATGGCGCGAATCCAGTTAAGGCGGCTGGGACCCTGAACAACCGCGGGATGAATGGGTGTGTCCGGTTGATAGGGCTTAAGAGAAGGAAAATGCAGCGAGGCCATCAGATGGAGCACAATGCTCTGCTCTTCCGCAGTCTGATTCACGCAGTGCATGCGGACCAGCCGGGCCTGTTCATCGAGAAACGAATAAGAGATGTCGGCAAACACTCGATCTTTCCATTCCAGTTCATGACGAAAGGAAAAATAGCGCAGATCGGGCGACGCTTCCCAGGGATGAAAGCCGGACTCAAAAAAGGTGTTGGGCACATCGACCTTGCGACGGTAAAAGCCGGGGAATACGCTGAGGTCGAAGCGAATGCCTTTCTGCACATCCGGGATATGAGAGAGGCCGATGTATTTTTTGGTATAGGGACCCCAGGCAGGAAAGCTCAGGTCATGAGTGTCTTTGATTTCGTCAAGAATTCGGCGGTAGAGCGTTTCCCCCTCTTGATCACTTTGGCCCCAAGCTGAACCGGCCAGTAGCGCCGCCGTCAGAAAGAGGGAGGAAATTATTTTTTTGCTCAGGCTGTTGTTCATAAAAGCTCTCCAGGTAAAAAAGACAAACTGCTTGTTCTACATAAAAGCCCGCGGTCTGCCGGATCGATCAGGTCAGCGTGCGTCCGGCGACGATCGGGCCGCCGGCGGCGTGAGCAGCCCGCCTGGAAGCGCGAGCATCCTGACCATACCCTCTGTACCGGCGCCTGATTTTGCTAAATATCTTCGATTTTGTCATACCAGTTCTTTTTTAAAATCCAGGTCGTGATAACGACCAGGGCCAGCGCAATGCCAAAGGCGTAAAATTTGATCAGGATCAGATAGATCGGCAGCAGTTTGATGGCTGTCTGCCAGGTGATCCCGATTAAGATGTTGAACATATCTCGACGGAACCCGGTGTTTCGTTTGCAGTCCGGATTCGCGGCAACGCACTTTTCGTAAATCGGTTGCCAAGCGCCCCAGGGCCGCACTTGCAGGTAAAACCGCATCAACACGCTTTCTTCTTCGGCCGGGGTTTTCAGGGTGACGATCACTGATACTGCTCCGGCCAGAATCAAAATGATCGGGAAGGAGTAGATGGCCGAGAGGGAGGGGGCCACCCATGGGATGATCAACGCAATCAATACGCCGGAGATCATGCCGTAAAAATAACCATAGCCGTTAAACCGCCACCAGTACCACTTGAGGATGTTGGGCGCCGTATACCCGCCCCACAGGCCGAAAGTGATCCATTCGGTGATCGAGTTGATGGACTCGGCGAAAAAACCGAAGAAGCTGCCCACCAGCACCACCAGGATGGAGGCGAAATAGCTAAAGATCACGATCTGCCTTTGACTCGCCTTGGGATTGATATAGCCGTGATAGAGGTCGTTGACGATGTACGCGGCCGCTGCGTTCATGGTGGCGCTGAAAGTGGACATAAAGGCGGCGAGCATGCCGGAGAGAAACAGACCCAGCAATCCCACGGGGATGAATCTGTTGATCACGATGGGCAGCACGGTTTCAAAATCGATGGTGGCGCCCATGGCGGCGATATCGGTGCGAAAGAACACCAGCGCCAGTACCGTGATGCCGGTCACCAGAAACCATCGGGGAATCAGGGCAATGGAGACAAAGCCGCTCATCAATCCGGCTTCCTTGGGCGTTTTCGCCGACAGCACCCGCTGCAGATCATAGTTTGGCCCTGGTCCGGCCATACTGATGAGGATTCCTTTGAACACGATCATCATGAAGAAAAAGCCGAACAGGCCGTATCCATCACTGGCGAGGCGCTGATTGGCGGCCGGCAGTATCGCGGACCAATCCAGATTGAGATTCCAGCCGAAAAAGATGTTGGACCAGCCCTGCGGCGTATAGGCGGCCAGATCGTGGGTCATCAGCGCGCTCATGGCGATCAGGCCGATCCATATCGAGATGATGCTCATGACGACATATTGGATGAAATCGGTGAGCACGACGGAATAAAAGCCGCCCAGAACGGTGTAGAGCGCGGTGATGAACATGAAAAGAACCGCATAGGTTTCCGCAGGCCAGCCCCAGGGCAAAAAGACCGCCGCAAATTTGCCGATGCCGGCGAATCCGTAGGTCAAAAAGCCGATGACGCTGACCAGGGCAAAGATCACCATACTGATGCGGGACAGGTTGCCGGCGCGGGTATGGCCGAACCGGGTTTCGATCCATTCGGCGCCGGTGGTCACATTGGATCGTCTGACCCAGATCGATAGATAGATCATGAAAAAGATCTGATTGAAGGTGGGCCACATCCATTCCATCCAAGTGCCCTTCATGCCGTACATAAAGAGCATGTAGACCAGCCACATGGTTCCGCTCACATCGAACATGGAGGCTGAGTTTGATACGCCCAGCAACCACCATGGCAGCCGGTTGTCGCCGAGAAAATAGCTTTTCAGATTGGTGGTGGCTTTTTTCTTGACGAAAAAACCCACTGTGATCATGGCAAGCAGGTAAATGATGATGATGGCGACGTCCAGGGTAGAGAGGTTCATACAGTGTCCTTATGGGATCCGGAAATATCCAGGGCCTCACGATGGCAGAAAGCCAGGCGTACGCACTCATCCATGCGCGGTGATGGCAAAGCGAATGGATGCAAGACGGTCTGTTTTGGGCAGTGTAAGGCAAAGCGTATTGCCCACCTGTTTCAGTTTAACCGGTCTGCCCTGCAGCTGGGCAGACCATTTTTTATTCGTTAGATGTTCCGGCAATCGAATCCACAGGGTTCGATCTGACTCTCCGCTGAACCTGCCGCTGATCTGATCCTGTTGCATGCGGTACTGCAAGTGCCAATCCTGCAGACCGATCGTTTGTCCGAATCCCTGAATCCACCAGTGATCCGGCACGGTGGGCGCCAGGCGCAGTGATCCATCCAATTGCAGGTCCACGCCTAATAAAAAGCGTTCGACGATGCGGATCAGGTTCGCCGGGTATTCACAGTATTGCTGCGCGCCATAGCCGCCCTGCTCCTGATACCGTTCCCGCCAATAATAACCGTTTTTTTCGCCCTCGCGGCAGACCGCCAGAATAGAGTTGAGCAATCCTGGCCCATCCTGCATGTTCGCCCGCGCCCAGGCTTCCAGGTACCAAACTCGTCCCATGGCTGCCAGATCCATTTGATCCGGAAAGGTGAATTCCCACGCTTCATAGGAACCGGGCAATGTGGCGATGCCGGAGGGCATGCCGCCATAGTAAAACCTGTATTCATTTTTCAGCAGCGGCCAGAGCAGGGCCGCTTGTCGCCGGTCCGCCAGAGATAGGGCCAGCGCGCACCAGTTCACATCAGTCAGCCCATGACGATCGATCAATCCGTGCTGCGGATGAATATATTCGGCAAAATGGTCCTTCTGCCAGAACCGGGAGCAGAAATAGATTTTACTCCGTTCGGCCAGGTTTTGAAATCTCTGCGCCGTCGCTTGTGCGCCGATTTCGCGGTTCAACTGCGCCAGACGGCGAAAGGCGTCGACGGCATGGCACTGCGCCACTCCATCGTATTCCTGCCGGCACGGGCGTTCGATATAATAGCCGGCGCCGGCCACAGCGCCCTCGGCGGTTGTCAGCGCGGCCAGATATTCTGCACTTCGATTCACCGCCGGCAATTGTTTAATCAGCCAAATGCGATCCTGGGTGAAGCGATAGATGACATCGGCATTCTGAATCAGGGTGGGCCCGGCCAATGCCCGCAGGGGATCGCCGGGCACCCAATGATGATAAAGGCCGCCGTTGGCCTCTACCGCCGCCTGCGCAGCCGGAGGGCCGATGGTCCGGCCTGCTTGCGCCGGAAGAATGGCCAGAGGCAGACTGCCATCCGGCTTTTGGAACGTCAGGACATAGTCCCAATTGGCTTTAACTATCGCGCTTTCCCCTAACCACAGCAGCGCATCGCTCATCTGATGTCCATCCAGAGAGGGGTAGGTGTTGGCGTAGCCGAATCCCTGGCCGTCTGCACAAACAGAAAAATAGCCAAAGAACACGCTGTCGTTGACCGCGGCCAGAACGTTTTGCCCGGCGGCCTTTTCAAAAGCACGCACGATTTCCTGATCCGGCAGGGTGAGCACAGGAATGGCTGGGTGTGCGTGAATCAGGGTCGCATGTATCCAGGCCGTGGACAGCCATGAAAGGATATAAAGTGGGAAAGTTGTATTTTTCATGCCAAATTTGCTTCAGGCGAAGCCGGTCCATCTTACTGTTTCGCCCGCATGGCTCGAGGCTCCAGGTATACGGATCGGTCGCGACGGGATTTATCGGTTGATTAGCCGGCGACTGAGGACGTGTGCAGGCCGGTGAAGTAAATATAGCAGAGTCAAAGAACAAAGTCAATTTAATATTGGGGATACGACGTGTCTCTCATAGCGGTCATTTGTCGTTACACCTGTTGCAAACCAAGGGATCCTCGTGCAGCGGCCTGCTGATTTTTGAATTGCATTTTCAGACAAGATTGGCTATACTTGAGTTATGGGATTTTCTTTGACCTGAAAGGGATGGACCATTCGAACCGTTCAAGCAACCCGTTACGTCACTCCTTTGAAGGAGGGCGGCTCTTTGCCGGCTATCATTGAAGCCGATGATGACGGCCTTTATGTGCTTAAATTTCGCGGCGCCGGCCAGGGCCCCAAGGCTTTGATCGCGGAACTGGTCGTGGGAGAAATGGCCCGCGCCTGTGGATTGCCGGTGCCTGAGATTGTTTTCGTTCAGCTGGACGCAGAGCTGGCGCGTACAGAGCCTGATCCAGAGATCCACGATCTCATTGTTGCGAGCGCCGGACTCAACTTGGCTCTCGACTATCTGCCCGGCTCCGTGATGTTCAATCCGGTTCTGCAACGCGTTGATGAAGATCTCGCCTCTGCGGTGGTGTGGATGGATGCTTATGCCACGAATATCGATCGCACTCCGCGCAACACCAATCTGCTGCTCTGGCACAAAACGCTTTATCTCATCGACCACGGCGCCGCGCTTTATTTTCATCACTCCTGGCGCAATTATCTCGATCGTTGCGCAGATCCGTTTCCTTCGATCAGGGATCATGTGCTGTTGCGCTGGGCGGGCAGGCTGAAACAGACGGATGCAACAATGAAAAAGGTGATCGTCGAGGAGCTGATTGCATCAACGGTAGAAAAGATTCCGTCCGAATGGCTCATTCCGGATGAAAGATTTGCCTGCGCCGATGCTTTTCGCAAGGCGTACCGGACCTATCTGACCAACCGTCTGGACCAATCACAGAGTTTTGTCGAGGAGGCGATTCGTGCGCGGTCCTTACTTGTATGATTATGCCATCCTGCGTCTGGTTCCGCGCGTGGAACGGGAAGAGTTTCTCAATGTGGGGGTCATCCTCTCCTGTCCGGGAAAACGGTTTCTCGATGCCCGCATTGTCATCGATGCCGAACGCTGGCGGGCGTTGGATCCATCGTTGGATATAGAGGATATCGCTGCACAGCTGGCGAGTTATCCGTTAATCTGCGCCGGTGGGGAGGCTGCAGGACCTATCGGAAAGCTGTCTCAGCGGGAGCGGTTCAACTGGCTGATAGCGCCGAAAAGCACCATCATTCAAACCTCTGCGGCGCATACGGGGTGGTGCTTGGATCCGGAGCTCATGCTTGAGCACCTGCTTAATAGAATGGTGCAAAGTGCGCAGGAAAAAAAGTAATTGGCTGCACGTCAGCTGGTCGCCGAATGGTCACTGCAGGAAGAGAACGATTTGTCTTTCGGCAGGAATCGGCCATAAATAGCTGCGCGGTTCCGAATCTTTCGGAACCGCGCAGTAGGATAAATTTCGCCATTTGGACCAGCGCTCAGCCGGTCCTTTTTCAACCCGCGGAAGAACGACCGCAGCGGCGTTGCCGACGACCGTTTGCATGTGAACAGGGGTTTGGACGCGGCCGGAAGGTGACGCGCCCTGTCGCTCAACCCATGTTCAGGATGCGTCGCGAGAATTCGATCCTCCCCGAATCAGCCGGCGGCCGGTCGCTGGATTTGTCCGCTCTTTATCCGCAGGACCCCCGTGCGGTTTTCTCTTTCTTCCCCTGGACATCGTGGCTTGGTTCTGTTTGAATTCCCAGCGCTACTTGAGATACACCGCCTGACGGGTTTGCTGGAAACTTGGAGTGTGCAGTCGGACCAGGTAAACGCCGCTGGCTGCTTGCCTGCCGGATGCATCGGTTCCGTCCCAGGTGATGGTGTGAAGGCCGGGGCCCACCTTTCCTCGGATCAACTGCTTGACCAGCCTGCCGTGCAAATCATAAATCGCCAGAGAGGCGGCTTCCTCTTTTTGCATCGCGAATGGAATTACGGTTGTACCGTTGAACGGATTCGGGTAATTAGCGTGCAACGCATAGGCCTCCGGCGCGATCTCACGCAGGCCGCCGATCTTGGTGCTGTTCTTGTCGAAAGAATGGAGATCGATGGTTTCCCCCTCTTTGTTGATGGCGCGCAGCGTCAACGTTTTGCCGTCAGTCTGGATGTAGGTGAAATGATGTTGCTTGATGTACACGTTGACGTGCGGATAATCGTAGGCCTGACCTCCGCTTTCAAGCGGCGCGCCGCCGCCTCCGGTGATGATATAGTACACCCCGTTGAGAAAGCCGCGCTCATAGTCGTGCGTGTGACCATTGAACACCATATCCACGCCATAGGTTTCGAATAAGGGCACCAGATGAGTCCGCACATTGATTTCGCCGGGATAGCCCTCCCAACCTTCGCTCCAGGGGGGTTGGTGGAAAAAGACAAAGGTCCACCGGGTTTCCTTGCGCATGGCGGAGCCGAGATCCTGGACCAGCCATTCGTACATCGGCGCGCCTGGTGCATAATCGATGTTGGTGTCCAGGGAGATGCAGTGGACCTGCCCATAGTTGAATGAGTAATAGCGCTCCGTGCTGTCCGGATTGTTATGCGGCAGATTGAAGGAGGCCAGGTAGGTCTGGGCATAATCGATATAGTTGTCGTGGTTGCCGATGCAGGTAAAAATGGGCGTATGCTTCAGGATGTCCTTGTAGGGCTGATAATAGACCAACTCGTACTCCTGGCCGCGGTTTTGATTGACATCGCCGGCATGCAGACCAAAGTCGTAATGCACTTTTTGAATCTGTTCGACGATCTGCAGCTGTTCAGGCGATGAGCCGAATCCCTGGTAGGGACTGGAGTCGCTGATGACGAAAAAATCCACCGTGCTGGTGCTGGTGGGTTTGGCGGTGTGGAAATCGATGCACTCCGTCGTATCGCTGCCGGTGATGACGCGATAGAAATACTGCGTCTGCGGCTGCAGTCCCGTGAGGGTGACCAGGTGGTTTGTTTTCAATTCTTCCTGCTGAACGACCTGGGTGCAGGCAGGCGTTTCACCCCACACGAGATGTGTGCTCTGAGGTTCCGCGGTGCACCATTGAACCAGCACGGAGGTGGGGGTGGGGATTTCGATGTGCGGATAACGCGCCACGGCCGGCAACTCATTGATTAGCAGACTGACGCCGTATTCCCCCTTCCCTGGATTGCTTTCGTTGACAGATTCGCCGTACAAAGTGTTGTAAAAGCTGCGCACTATCACATAATAGGTTCCAGAGTGGGGAAAGCTGCCGTCCAATCTGGAAAAGGTGCAGTTGACCGGACCGCTGGGTGTGTCGACCGGCCCCTGGTCGTCGTTCTCTGCGATTACCCGGCCGGTGGAATCGGCCAGCGTCAGGAAGGAGTCGAAATCACGGGGGTGCAGGTCCAGGATCGGCAGCGTGCGGATGGTGTAGCGCTCATTTTTAACCGCACTGATGCGATAATAGTCCACATCGTCGTCAGGATAGATGGCGCCGTAGACAGTGTCGCCCTTGGCCAATTTGGCCTGCCATAGACTGTTGGCGATGGTGTTGTCCGGCTCATGTTTGAGCAGTTCAGCGGTGGATCGGCCCCCGGCCAGGCGGATTTTATAGGTTCCGGCGGCGCTGTTGTTGTTGGCGATTTTTGCATAATAGGTGCCGGTTGTGGCGGGGACATAGCCCGACAATCTGAAATTTCGATTTCCATTGCGGCCGGCGACGCTGGTGGTCAGCAGGTTGGCGGCGGAAGTGGCTGAAAACAATTCGAGATCGGGCGAAGCCTCGTCGCTGCTTTCGATGCTGGTGAGGTAATACATTTTATTTTTGTCCAGCGCCAGCGAGTAGAAATCTGCATCCCCGCTCGAAGCAAACGAGGCGGAGATGATCTGCGGCAGATGGGTGGAAAAGGGTTGCGCGGTTTCACGGCTGTTGTTGGGTTCTACTTCGGTTGTTTGGCTTGCGGCGAGAGTCAACGAACAAAGTAAAACAGTTAAACTGCGTTGGATGAGATTCATTTCGTATCCTTCCATAAGTGTTCCAGTCCACATGAATTTGTATTATACCATTTATTTTTGATAATTTCAAGAAGTAAAAAAGTGGTGAGGGCTATATAATGTAATTTATTTGTATCAGCCATTTGTTTTGTACAATCGAGGCGTTGCACCGTTTATCAGACTTTGTCAACAACGCTGCAATAGGGCATTGAAATATTTTATGGCCACATCACCCATGGTGTCACCCCGAGGCGCAAAACAATATGGTGCGGCGTCTGTCCGCGGATTTTGAGTGCCGAAGGATCCAGCGCCGAACAGAACCTGCGAAAGGTGATGGTTCTATGTGCCGATAGATTCCTCGCCCTGCGCGGATACAAAGCACGCGTCAGGATGATGCCCGGCGGGCTCGGAAGGACAAAATGAGGATGCCGGCCATTTACTTTTTACCGCCGATGCATTGTGCCGTTTTTTTGTAACGAGTTTGCAGCGCTCCAGATCGTGTGAGGCAAAGGGGGAGAGGTGGATCCCGCGCAGGCTCAAACAGAAAAATATTTATCTTGCTTTTGATCGATTGGATTTGTATAATGTATACGTATACTGATAGGTAATAATATCTCTAAACGTATAGGTTGATGATGGCCCCCACCCTGTGTGACCGGAAAACATTTCTTAGGAAAACCAGCCTGACCGAGCCGGAGCTGGCCCAGTGCGAGCAGATCGGTCTGATCAAACGGGAACCTTCCTCCCATCAAGGTACCCCGCTGTACTCTGAGGAGCAGCTCAAGGAGGCGGAACAGATCGCCCATTTTATCCATATGGGCTATTCTTACCCCGATATCCGTAAAATCATTAAAAAAATAGGTTTGCCTAAAAATGAAAAAGCGGCTGCCATGCATGCGCAAAACGATTTTCTCACCGTGGGGGAACTGGCGGATATGGTGCACGTCAACAATCGCACCATCAAATACTGGGAGGAACGGGGCATCATTCTTCCCGACCGCTATACCGAGGGAGGCTTCCGGCTCTACGGCGCCCACTATATCCATTTGTGCCGTTTGATCGTCGATCTGCAGAATTTCGGCTACACCCTTGAACAGATCAAGGAGCGGGCTGATCTGTTTCGGCTTTTTATTGAGCTGCAGGCTAACACCGAGAGAACCCACGACGCCACAGCTGCTCTGGCCGGTCTGGAGACCATGGAATTACGCATTCAAGAGCTCTACAACCGCATGAAAGAGCTCGCCGAGGGGATGGAGCGGTGGAATAAATTACTAAAGAAAAAACGCAAAGAGATCGCCCGGCTGAGAACGGCCTACACCTCGGCGAAAGAAAAGCGGTGAAAAACGCTTCGCTCATGCGTTCCCTTCTGGAATAAACACCAGGCGAGAAAAACAGTCGACAGATCATCCGGCCGCAACCTGTAATTGAAAAGGAGGCAGTTGATGCGTGTTTTAATGCTGTACCCGGCGTTTCCCGATACTTTTTGGAGTTTCAAACATGCCCTGCGCTTTGTGCGCAAGTCCGCCTCCTCGCCGCCGCTCGGGCTGGTTACCGTGGCGGCGCTTTTACCCTCCGCCTGGGAAAAACGGCTGATCGACGTGAATGTAACCACGCTGCGCGACCGCGATATCGCCTGGGCGGATATGGTGATGATCTCCGCCATGATCGTGCAGCGCGAGTCCGCTCGCCAATTGATCGAACGATGCAAACGGGCCGGCAAAACCATCGTGGCCGGAGGGCCTCTCTTTCTCAGCGAACATGATAAATTTCCTCAGGTGGATCACTTTATTTTAAATGAGGGGGAGATCACACTGCCGCTGTTCCTCAGCGACCTGGCCCGCGGATGTCCGCAGCCGCTCTATCGCACCGACTCTTTTGCCGATATGACGATCTCCCCCACGCCGCTGTGGGAGCTGGTTGATTTTCGCAAATATGAATCGCTGTGCATTCAATATTCGCGTGGCTGCCCGTTTCAATGCGATTTCTGCAACATCACCGCCATGCTCGGCCGCAAACCGCGCACGAAAACGGCCCAGCAGATCATCGCCGAGCTTGACCGGCTGTATGCGCTGGGTTGGCGGCGCAATGTGTTTTTCGTCGATGATAATTTCATCTGCAACAAACGTCAACTCAAAGAGGAAATTTTACCCGCCATGATCGAGTGGCGCAAAGGCAAGGCGGGCTGCAACTATCTCACCGAAGCCTCTATCAACCTGGCTGACGACGAAGAGCTGATGTCCTTGATGGCAGCGGCGGGATTCAACTCGGTCTTTGTCGGCATCGAAACGCCGGATGCGGAGAGCCTGGCCGAGTGTAAAAAAGGCCAGAACGTGGATCGCGATCTGGTGCGCAGCGTGCAGACAATGCAGCGCCGTGGCCTGCAGGTGATGGGCGGTTTTATCGTTGGGTTCGACCATGACACGGAGACGATTTTTGACCGCCAGATCGAATTCATTCAGAAAAGCGGCGTGGTCACCGCCATGGTGGGCATGCTGCAGGCGATTCCCGGCACGCCGCTGTTCGCGCGGCTGCTGGCAGAGGGACGAATCTCCCACGATATGAGCGGCGATAACGCCGACGGCACCACCAACATCATCCCGGCCATGGGTCTGGACCGTTTGAAGCAGGGTTACAACCGCCTGATGGCCGAGATCTACAGCCCGGCCAAGTTTTATGAACGGATCAAGGTTTGCCTGCGCAATTACAATCCGCCCCGCGTGCGAGTGCGGCTGCATGCGTCCGAGTTTTACGCCTTCGTACGTTCTATTTGGAAGCTGGGAACCCTTGGCGACGAGAGGCGTGAGTACTGGAAGCTCTTCTTCTGGACCCTTTTCCGCCGTCCCCGGTATCTATCCCTGGCTATTACCTTTGCGATCTATGGATTTCATTTCCGCACGGTAAACGCCCTGAACGGCATACGCTGATGTCCTTGTTTTCAAGCAAGTAAACCCATTTGTCGGAAGCCAGAGTGGGACGAAGGGCTTGAAAAACTGCTTGTTTTTGGCCGTTTGTTTGGCTAACTTTCCGGCCGACTTATGGACTCTTTCCGCGGCTGCACATTGCGCGGATGGGCCGGACAAGGCCGTAAGCCATTGCCCCGATCCCCTGTCTGGCAAAGCCCGGATGGAGGTCGATTGGGGAAGGGTGTGGAAAGATCGAAGGAGTGGGCTATGCCGCGATTCGGCAAATGGCAAATTTATCATCCAGAGGTGCAGCGGGCCGGGCGGCTGGCGCGATGGTACATTCGGTTGTTCTCGTGTTCCTCCTACACCGCGCATAATTTTTTCATCCATATGAACGCGTTGCCTCTCAAGGCGGATCCGCAGGTCATCCTGGACGCCGGTTGCGGCAAAGGAGATTTTACTTTTTATCTGGCTGAGAAACACCCGCAGGCGCAGGTAGAAGGGTGGGACAAGGCGGACGCTGATTTGCATGAACTGGGTCAGAACATCCTGATCTGTGAGCAGATCCGAGAGATCAGCGGCCTTTCCAACACCGCGTTTTTTAAGAAAGATCTGCGCGACTTGGCCACCCGGAACCGCTACGACTTGATCATCTCCATCCACGTGCTTGAGCATATCCAGGGCAATCAGGAGGTTCTTAAAAAATTCTATGCCGCTCTGCGGCCGGGCGGACAGCTGCACTTGCAGATGCCTAATGTGCAGGAAGGCCGGTTTCCCCTTTTAGAAAAATACACTGACATGAACGAGTGGGTGGAGTCCGAACACACCGGAGAGCTGTACAGCATGGATCAAATGCTGAAGACGCTGCGCCACATCGGCTTTACTATTCTCCATCAGCGTACGGACGGCCATTTTCTCGCCTCCCTGCTGTTCGATGTCACCGAAACGCTGCGTCGCCGGCGTATGAACGCGCTCTATGGGCTGGTTCTGCCGCTGGCTAAAACCGCCAACCGTCTGCTGCGGCCTTTAGACAATCATCGCGGCAATCTGATCATCCTGGCTGAGAAACCGCAGGCCGCATCGGCGTGAACCTGATCTCCTGCAGATCGAATCCGTTTTACTCATAAAGACATTACGCATGCGTCTGCTCTATTTCAATTATCTCTATGATCTTCGCGGCGCTTCCATCGGCTCGGTGATCAAGCCGCTCAAACTGTTCTCCGGAATGGAGCGTCTGGGCCATACGGTCAAGCTGTGCTGGATGCGGGATCGCCTGACCGAGTCCGAAGCGGACGCGCCTTCCGCCTCTCGTCGTTCCCGTTCGCCGCTGTTGCGCCGCTTTTTTCACGACCCTAAAATTCTGTATGAGAACATCCGCTTTCTCGGCGAGGAGCGCCGGCAGATCACGGCTTTTCATCCGGACCTGCTGATCTCCCGTTTGGATCTATATCTCTTCTCCGCCATGAGGAACGCGGCCAGCAGCGGTCTGCCGTTGGTGCTCGAGGCGGATTGTCCGGCGGTCTATGAGGCGCGGACGTTTCAGCCGGACTATTGGCATCCGCCGCTGCTGGCGGAATGCATCGAGCGCAAGGTGGTACAGGCAGCGGATCACATCGTAACCCAGAGTCTGCCGCTGAAACACTATCTGGCCTCTCAGTACGGCGTAGGCGACGACAAGATCGACGTCGTCAGCAACGGCGCCGACATTGTCGCCGATTTGCCGGAGGAACGGATCAGGCGGGTGAGAGAGCAGTACGGTCTGCAGGACAAGATTGTGGCCGGCTTCATCGGCTCTATGAGCGCATGGCACGGGATCGAGAATCTATTGAACATCTTTTCCGCCGTCATCCCGCAACATCCTTCCCTTCATTTTTTTCTCGTCGGTCAGGGCGGCGATGCGCGGCGGTCAGTGGAAAAGTATATCGCAGAAAAATCATTGGCTGACCGGATCACTCTGCAGGGCTATGTGCCAAACGAACAGATTCCCGAACTTCTTGCCGTCATGGACATCGTTCTGGCGCCCTATCCTCAAATGCCCTTTTTCTATTTTTCGCCGGTCAAGATTTTTGAATACATGGCAGCCGCCAAACCAGTGGTCTCCACCCGCATCGGTCAGATCGCCGAGTTGATCCATTCCGGAGAGAACGGCCTATTGTGCGATTCCGGCCAAGGGCCTGACCTGGCGGAAGCGGTGATCGCCCTGGCCCGGAATCCGGAATGGCGGCGGCGGCTGGGTCAGCAGGCCCGTGCGACCATCGCGGCGGCGCATACATGGGAGCACAAGGCCAAGGCCTGGCAGGAGATTTGCAGCAGCGTGCTGCAAAAACATTCTCGCCGGCGCCAGGCTCAGACCAGACGCTGATCCGACCTGCCAACGCGAGCCCTGCCTTGACTACAGCTGCACAATGACAGCCTCTCCCATGCGATTTTTTAAGCTCCCCTCTTGTGCCTGCCTTTTTTCTCAACTCCACCAGCAGAGGGCCGGAGTCATTATGCCGATGGGCGCGACCATCGGCTCTCATTCGAAGGGATGCACTGTGCGCTTCATGCCTGCCGATCGGACGTGTTGCCGTTTGCCTGCCAGATTTCCGTGCAGTAAGTGCGGATGGCCCGGTCGGAGGAGAACTTGCCCATGTGCGCTGTGTTCAAAATAGACATTCTGCTCCAACGCTCCTGATCGCGGTATGCGAGGTCCACCTGCTGCTGGCAGTCGATATAAGCGGCGAAATCCGCGAAAAGCATATATTCATCCTGATGCAAAAGGCTGTCCACCAGCGGCTTGAACAGTTCGGGTTCCTGGGGGGAAAAGAAGCCGTGGCGGATCAGATCGATGACCTCCCGCAACTGCGGGTTGGCTTCATAAATTTCCGCCGGTCTGTATCCGGCGTCTTTTTTTTCTTGTATCTCTTCCGCAGTGAGCCCGAAAAGGAAAAAGTTATCGGCGCCGACCTCCTGTCTGATTTCCGGATTGGCGCCGTCGAGGGTTCCGATGGTAAGAGCGCTGTTGAGGGCGAATTTCATATTGCCGGTACCCGAGGCCTCTTTGCCGGCGGTAGAGATCTGTTCGGACAAGTCCGCGGCCGGATGAATGCGGTGGGCGTTTTTCACATTAAAGTCAGGCAAAAAGACCACACGCAGCCTTCCGTCGATATCGGGATCGTTGTTGATCACCTGTGCAACCGAATTGATCAATTTGATGATCAGTTTGGCCATAAAGTACCCTGGCGCCGCTTTTCCGCTGAAAATAAAGGTACGAGGCGCGATTTCGATGGTTGAGCTCTTTTTGAGCAGCAGGTAGCGGCTGATGATGTGCAGCACGTTGAGGTGCTGGCGTTTGTATTCATGAATCCGTTTGGCCTGGATGTCAAAAAGCGTATCCGGTTCCACCACAACGCCCGTTGTCTGGCGGATGTGCTGGGCCAGTTTTTTCTTGTTCTCTAGCTTGACGCGCCGCCATTGCCTACGGAACTCCTCATCGTCCAGCTGCGTTTCCAGCCGGCGAACTTTTTTCAGATCCCTGACCCAGCTTGAGCCGATTTTACTGCTGATCAGAGCGGCGAGTTCGGGATTGCACAGTGCCAGCCACCGGCGCGGGGTGACGCCATTGGTGACATTGGTGAATTTTTCAGGCTCCAGTTGGTAAAAATCGTGCAGCACCGTTTTTTTCAGCAGTTCACTGTGCATGGCGGCCACGCCGTTCACCCGTCGACTGCCGAGGCAGGCGAGATGGGCCATACGCAAGTACCGGCTGCCGGTTTCGTCGATGAGCGACAACCGGGCCGGCAGATCTTTATCCTCAGGATGACTGCGACTCACCTGCTCCAGGAACCTTCGGTTGATTTCGAAAACGATCTCCAGGTGTCGCGGCAGCACGCTGCGGAACAGCGGAAGGGACCATTTCTCCAAAGCTTCGGGCAATAGGGTGTGGTTGGTGTAGGAAAAGCTGCTTCGGGTGATCTGCCAGGCCTTTTCCCAGTCCATGTGATGCTCGTCCACCAGCAGGCGCATGAGCTCTGCCACCGCGATGGAGGGATGGGTGTCGTTCAGCTGAATGGCATAGTGTTTATGAAAAGAATCCAGGCTCTGGTTGCGCGATAGGTGGAGCCGGATCATGTCCTTCAACGAACAGCTGGTGAAAAAATATTGCTGGATCAAGCGCAGTTGTTTGCCCGATTCCATGTAATCGTTCGGAAATAGAACTTTGCTGATGGTTTCAGAGGTGATCTTGTCTTCCACCGCGGCATAATAGTCGCCGACATTGAAATCCTGAAAATCAAAGGAGACGACCGCCTCCGCTTTCCACAAGCGCATGGTGTTGCAGTGGTCATTCCCATAACCGATGATGGGCGTGTCGTAGGGAACCCCTTTGACGAATCGGTCTGGAATCCATCGGACGATATACCGGCCGTGCGGGTCATAATTGGATTCGGTGCGTCCGCCCAGCCCGACCTGCTGGGACAATTCGATTTTCCGGATCTCCCAGGGATTCCCATAGCGCAGCCAGGTATCGGCGATCTCCACCTGCCATCCGTCTTTGATCTCCTGATCAAATATACCGAACTCGTAGCGAAGGCCATAGCCGATGGCATTGACGGACAGAGTAGCCAGCGAATCCATAAAACAGGAGGCCAAGCGGCCCAATCCGCCATTGCCCAACCCCGGTTCCTCCTCCTGTTCCAGCAGCTCCTCCAGATTCACGCCCAGAAGCTCCATGGCGTTTCTGGCCTCTTGCAATAATCCGAGGCAGAGCAGATTGTTGGCCAGGTGAGGGCCTGGCAGGAATTCCGCAGATAAATAGGAAACGGTTTTTGTCTCCTGATCCGGTTTCAGCTCGGCGAAATCGTACAAACCCTGAATCCAGGAGGCCAACATCCGGTCGCGCACTGTGTAGGACAAAGCCATGTATAGATCATTTTTGCTGGCGTGTTCCAAAGAACAACCCTGCACATAATACAGTTTGTCGAGAAACGCTCTTGCCAGTACCTCCGCTTTTCGCCCGGTGCGGATCCTGGTCAAATCGATTTTCTTTTTCATGGTTTTTTATTCCTATACGCGGATCATTGAGTCCGCTTCCCCCGTGCCTGAATTTTGCCAGGATTTTAAGCCTTGATTTCAGCCAGTCGGCTTATAGTCTAAATATAATGTTTTCTTGGGAAAAGGCAACTATTTTCCCGGGAATATGGGTTGGGGATTAAATTTTTATTTACTATAAGAGTTCTGTTTTGTAAGTTTTCTGCTAGCGGCAATATTTCGGTTTTCATGGCATATGAGCAAGAACGATAAAACAATAAACATTGCGATCATCGGCTGCGGAGATATGGGCCGAATGCACAGTGATTGCCTGGCGCAGATGGAATCCGTCCGTCTTCTCTGGTTTTGCGACACCGACCTGGCTCAAGCTGCGTCATTGGCTCAACGTTATCCTGAGAGCCGGCCGACGGCCAGTGCGGAGGACGTTTTCGCCGATCCTCGCGTGCATGCGGTCTATATCGCCACTCAGACCGACAGCCACCTGCAGCTCTGTCTGGCAGCAGCGAGAGCGCGCAAGCCCATCCTGGTGGAAAAGCCGGTCACCCTTTGCAGCACCGGCACGCTGGAGGTGATGCGAGCTTTTCAACAGGCCCAATTACCAGCCATGGTGGGATTCAAATTTCGTTTTTATTCACTGGTCCATTGCGCGCGCGCGCTGGTGTCGGCGCCCTATTCGATCCATGTGCAGGTCATGGATGATCCCTGGCCGCCTGATTTCTGGGCCAATGACATTGCCAAGGGCGGCGGCAATGTGATCTCGCAGGGCATTCACGGCGCCGACCTGTTGCGATTTCTCTCCGGATCCGAACCGCGATCGGTTTTCGCAGTCGGGAAAAATTATCATCAACCCACTGGTGTGATTGATCATCTGAGCGCCGTATATCGTTTTGCCAACGATGCAGCCGGCACTTTGATCGTCGGCGACAGCGGACAGCCGCCGGGTCTGGGAAAATTTTTAGTCCAGCTGTTCGGCCGAGAAGGCGTGGTGGTGCTCAGCGATCGGTTGACCCGTCTGGCCTTTCATCCGGTCGGCCGTGAAGAAGTCCAGTACAGGCAGGGCGAGGAGGATGGCTTTATCAATGAGAACAGAGCTTTTATCCAGCTTGTGAGAGGCTATGCGGCGCCGGACAGTTCCCTTTATGAGGGATTTTTATCTCAGCTCATGATCGACGCCGCCCTGGCCTCGGCGCAAAGCCGACAAGTGGAAAGTCTGGCCAGCCGCCATGAATGATCAGAATGCGCTCAGCCGTGGATATGAATCGGCGTTGCGCGAAATCCTTTTGGATACCGACCAGACGAGCCTAATGCACTGGCAGCGCTCCTATGATTCGCTGGAGAGTTATTCGGCGTCGGTGCGCGACAACCGAGCCCGGTGGAGCGAGGTGCTGTCTGTTCCTGCATCCTGGCAGGCTGATGGAGAGTTGGAGATTTTCTCTCAGGACGGACCGGATAAAAAAATCAGAGTGCGAATGCGTCCCGGTCTGATGGTAGAGGCGCACTTTCGGCCGCCGACTGCGCCGCTTCGGCCGCCCTTTCCGCTGGTTGTTTTTCTTCATGGCATCGGCGGATCTGCAGAGATGGTTATGGGGCGATCGGACACCACTCCGCCCAGTTATCATCGGATCGGCCGTCATTTGGCTCAAGAAGGTTTTGCCGTTTTGGCGCCGACTTTGCTGAATGCCTTCCGCAGTCGTAACCGAATCCATCGCATGGCCCTGCTGTTGGCCAGCTCGGTCTGGGGGCTGGAGATCAAAGCCATTCGAGTGCTGCTGGATCAGGTGCTGCGCCATCTGCCGGTTGATCCCGAACGGATCGCCGTGTGGGGGCACAGCATGGGCGGCGCTTACGCTTTGTACACCCTGCCCCTCGAAGCGCGCTGCAAGGCCGGCGTCATCTCGGCCTGGTTCAACAACCGACCGGCCAAAATGGTGGTGCAAGATCCGCATTATTCCTGTTTTCTTTTCACCGAAGAGGAACATGCCTTTTTGCCGTCGCTGCTCACCGGGTTCAGCGACAGCGATCTGGTTTCGCTCATTTGCCCGCGTCCGCTTCTTATTCAGACCGGCGAGCAGGATTCCATTTCCTGGCCGCCGCTGGTAGAGCAAGAGTTTCTCCAGGCGCAGCTTCACTACCGAAAATTGGGCATAGAGGAAAAAATTCTTTGGGATCGTCATGACGGCGGTCACGAGATCAATATCTCATCGGGCGTCAAGTTTTTAAAAAAATGGATGTGATCAGGAGGCGCATGTGATCAGGCCGCTTATTGTCGTTTGCAGAACGTGGTTTCTGTCTCTTCTGTTTTTCCTTTACGCTTGCCGAACCTCCGATCCATCGAAATCCGGCGTACTCTCTTTCAACGTGCCTGCCAATATGACGCTTTTGCAGAACCTGCGCAACCAGCTCGGTACATTTGAAAAACAGAACCACATAAAAGTCAAGCTGATCCCCTTTACCGGCCAGGAAAAGTTATACGCCATGATGGCGGCCGGACAGCCGCCGGATGTATTTTACACCAACACCGTAGTGAGGGATCAACTGGCGGCCGAAGGCCGATTGCTCGATCTTTACACGGTTGTTGCGCAGGATCCTTTTATCCATGAAATTCGTCCGGTTTTCATCGAGCGCGGCACGAGCATCGACGGCGGATGGTATCAGTTCTGCGATTGGACGTTCACCTACGGAATCTATTTCAACAAATCCTTGTTCGATCGTCAGCATGTTCCTTACCCGGACTCGGCCTGGACTTGGCAGGATCTTGTGCAGTACAGCCGTGCGCTGACAAAGGACACGGATCAGGACGGCAAAATCGATCGGTACGGCGTCTTTATCGCCAAACACTTTGTCTCCGCACTGGAAACTATGAACGGCGCGGTCTACCCGGCCAACGCCCTGTTCTTTGAATTGCCGCCCGAGTCCCGGCAAGCGCTGCAGAGCTATTTGGATCTGATGTATCGGGACAAGGTCATGCCGGAGCTCGCTATGACCCAGGCCCAGGGCATGCAAGGCGCCCAGATGCTGAACAGCGGTCGCGTGGCCATGGTGGCCGAGGCGGTCCCCAACCTGGATTTCATCACCTCCTTGACCGTGGATTGGGATGTGGCGCCTTTTCCCAGAATGACGCCCCTGACGCCAAGATATTTCAGATCCGCCTCCGGCGGATTGTCCATTAGCAGTTCCTGCCGCAATCCTGAAAAAGCCTGGGCATTGATCAAATGGCTGGTCACCTCTTCTCCGTACAATACGCCTAACCCGGTTCTCAATAGCGTGGATGTGGTTTCCGGCTGGGAGGCGCAGCACCCCCGGCTGGCTCAAACCCATTTCGGCCAAGTCTGGCGTTTGTCGGAACGCTACGACGGCGGCGACAGCCGTGATTTTGTCCGCTACTTTTCTTGGAGCTCTAATGCGATTCTCGAAGAGCTCGGGCCCATGATGGATCGGGTTTTCAGCGGCCAGATGTCGCTGGAAGAGCTGGCCCTTGCGACGCCGGCCATCAATGCACACGCACGGCGAGAAATGGATAAGGCATTGTCCAATCCATCTCTAAAGGGCGTGTTCCGAGAAAAGATTAAAGCATCGCTTCAAGCTTACGAGGCGGGAATCCACGATGGCCGATAGCCCTGTTTCTAACCCCGAGGTATTGGTCGATCTGTCCGGTTTGCTTTGCGTCAGCAAGGACCTGCGCGGATGCTTGCCCGATCTGGTTCCAGGACGTTACGGCTGTCAACTGATTATGGATAGCAGCGCCTATCCCTTGGCTAGACACCTCTGCTATATGCGTGATCAAGGCGGATCTGACCTGTCAACCGCCGCTCGTTGCTTCAATCATATGTTCTTTGCAGTGGAACCGCCCGGCATTCCTGTGGGGCCGTGGCCAGGGTGGCGCGGCATTCCGCAAATGCCTAAAGTCAGAATGCAGGTCGGCTCGCGCGTTTATGCCGGACGTTACAATTTTTGGGGGGATGAATTTGAAACCGACTGCTGTCGGTTGTTTTTCATTATCGAGATCAATCGGCCGGGGGAGGAATTTACTTTTGAATGGGAGGACGAGCGGCTGCGCCCTGTTTCGCTGTCGCTCTATCCTTCAGCCAAACGGCATGCTGCGGCCATGCCGGTGGCTCTGCGTGCAGACCTGGCCGCTGTTCACCCTCGATTGCTGTTCTCTGAGGCAGATCTGGCTGATCTTCGACGCCGCAAAGAAGGCAGTCATGCGGCGATCTGGGCTGAAATAAAAGCGCTTTTAAACAACGAGCACTTGGCATTCAGCGTCACCAGCCAGTCCAAGCTGCCGAATCAATCGGAAGCCCTGAACGAAATGGATCGTGTGGTATTATTCGCTTTTTCCGCGCTGCTGCAGCCGGATCCGCAGAGCACGGCCAGGGCGGTCGACGCCTTTATGACGTTTCTACGCCTTGCTGCAGCGGATGACTATGAACCGATGTTGATCGACACCCAGGCTGGTGAATGTCTGTTCACTCTGTGCCTCGGCTATGACTGGATGCATCCCTGGCTGCCGGCGGCGGAAATCGCGCGGGTGGAGGAAGCGCTTTTTCGGCTGGCGCATAAGGTTTGGCTTCATCTCGGGTATGAACGGGAGGATTACAGCCAGGCCCATTTTCTCGGCTGCAGTCATGGGTTGCTGGCCTTCTCGCTGCTGTTCTGGCGCGAACATCCCCGCGCCCAAGAGTGGGCTGCCTATCTGGCCGGTGCGTTCCAGCTCGTGGCGGAACAGCTGCCGAAGGACGGTTTTTACGGGCATGGCATCAACCTGTGGATCTATGAACACGCTTTCATGATGCGTTTTCTGGAATTGCTGAAGCAGGGCTGTGCGGTTGACTTTTGGCAGACAACGTCCTATTGGCGGCGGGCTTCTGATTTTCGTCGTGCGTCTCTCAGTCCCGACGGCCGTTTGGGAATCACTTTCGGCGATCCGCAGTATCGCGTCGCCGGCGACGCCTGGATTCATTACTTGATCGCCCGTCGAACCGGCTCTACAACAGCACAGGCTTTGGCTCGGCGTTTGGCTGAGGGTGAGACCGTCGGCGTTGATTTTCGTAATGCACCTGCACGCCGCCGGGTCTGGGAGTTCCTGTTCTATGACCCAAAGGTGAAGGCGGCTGAAGGTCAAGAGTCCGTGGTTTTTTTTCAGGATGGCGGCCAGATTTTTCAACGCAGCCGGAACGCGGGGAACGAGACTCTGATCACCTGCCGCAGCGGCGCGCCGTTAGGTCGGGAGCGATATGCGCACGGAGAATGGGGAGGCTATGGCCATAGCGATCCCTGCAACGGCGCTTTCTTAATCTGCCGCAACCGTTCTTTTCTGGTTTGCGGGCCGGGTCCGGTGTACCGGCGCGATACGGCGCTGCACAACACGGTGACTTTTGACGGCCGCGGCCAGATCGGCGACCGCCTGCCCTGGGCGCCGGAATTCATTCCCATGGATCGATTCAGCCGCTGGATTGAAACCTCGAATGCCGCGACCTCGTTGCTGATGGAAGTGGAACTGGCGCCGGCCTATCTGGATTTTCTCGGCGTCCGTTCATTGAACCGGCGGATTTTTTCTCCTCAAGCGGATGTATTTCTTGTGCACGACCGAATCAAGCTGGAAAAAGAACGCGAGGTGCAATGGAATCTGCACACCTACGCTGTACCTCAGCTGCTGACCGATCAACCGGCGTTGACCTTTCTATTGACGGACGGACGCGAGCGCCTGCGGGCATGCGCTCTGTCTCCTGCAGCGGTTTCCTGGCGTTCCGGGCCCAGCGAGTTTGTTCCCGCCTATCCCCATAGCGGCGAGCAGGATCATTTTATTCAGTTCTATCAGCGGGCGCGCAGCCTGGAATTCTGTGTGTTGCTGGATCTCGACAATCGCCTGGTGAAATACAATCTGCAAAAAAAAGAGGACGGATGGCGGTTCGATTTTAGTTCGGGCGGCACGGACGGAACACTGTTGTTCTAATTTTTTTGAATGACTTTGAACCGCAATCCGGTGGATTGCGCCACGCATTGCGCCATAGATGGTTAGCAGGTGGAAGCGAATATTATATCGGCAAGTTCTGTCCTAGATTCTTTACGAACCAAACGAGGATTTTTACTGTGATCGATATCCGGCGTCGTTTGTTGCTTTTATCCCGTCAGGAAGCGGAACGTCATTTTAATCCGCACACCCGGCTGTGCCTGATCCCGCGGGAGACCGCATGGTATACGATCACGCTGCTGGAGAGCGGCCTTGCTTCGGATTTGCGTCTGGCCAACGCTATCCTATCCGGTTTGACCGTGGAGGATGGAACCCATTCGCCCTGCACCCTATTGGCCATTTACCACCGCTATCAGGCGAGGTTGGATGGATCTGCCGTGGAAAACATTCTGAAAAATTTGCAGACCAATCTGCTTATTTCTTCCACGGTGCGCTACACGGATGGCAATGTCAATCATCCTTTAGCGGCTTTTGTCAATCTGATCTGCAGCGGCGAACTGCTGCAGCAGCCGGTCTACAGCGCTGTCGGCAAACAAAATCTGCAAACTTTTCATCAGCTGATCACCAGCCGCCGGCATCAGCGTCATCAGCAGGCCGAAATGGCGGAATACAACAGCCCGACTTATACTGCCCTGACGCTATGGTTCTTGGCCCTGGCCGCGGAGCTGACAAAGGACGCAGAAACCCGGGAATTGGCGCTGGCCTTGGAGCAAGGTCTTTGGCTCAACCTGGGCATGCACTGGCATGAGCCCTCGCAGCAATGGGCAGGCCCCTTTTCCCGCGCCTATGCGGAGGATTCCTACGGCGGCTATTCCGCCCTGCATTGCACTGCGGCCTGCGGCCTCAATCGTTCCCTCTTTTTCGAGCCCCGCTTAGCCAGGCGATTCAACCATCCTTCCGCGTTAATCCAGAATGCCTTTCCGGCCATCCTCCAGTTTCATGTCCCGCCACAGGCAGAGGCTCTGTTTTTTCATAAACCGTTGCCCTATCAATTTCGTATGACCACCTATTGTGAAGCCTATCATGAGAACGGCGTGCGGCCGATGGGACAGGGCGTGGAGGCCTGTTTCGACGACGAGATCTATCCCGGCGGATGGAGCGATCTGACCACCTACTTGACACCAGAATATTGCCTGGCGACCGCAAGCCGGCCCTATGTCAACGCCGGCCAGAGCGATAGCTTTACGCTGCGTTGGCGCAGGGCGGCGGAGGTGAAAAAGCTGGCTGACTTTCGCAGTCTCTATACGCGCATGGTCTTCAACGAATCCTCAGTAGGCCGGGATAACATGTGCCATACCATCGGAGCGCCGGTTGCACGAGATTATTTGTATGAAGAGGGCCGTTGTTTCACCTGCCAGCACGAGAACACAGCGGTGGTCTGTTATGCGGCCAAGCGGGCTGGTCATAAAAATTTTACCGCTTTGCGGCTGGATCTTATTTTTTCCTTGCAGGCGCCAATCGATGAGCTCTTCATCGACGGCCGACCGGTGAACCGGTTTCCCTTTGACTGTCAGCGGGCTGAGAAAATTGTGATCGCGGATTTCAACATCTACCTGGCCCTGTTGCCGTTATCAGCCAGCATGCTGGCAGGATTCAGCGGTCTGACGCGAATTCGGCAGGACGCGGATTATCTCATCCTTTCGTTGTATAATTATCAGGGTCCTGCGATTTCGCTCGAACGCGAGCAAATGAACCTGATCCGCAATGGTTTCGCCTGCGTGATGGAAACACGCAGCCGTTTTGCCCACACATGCGATTTTGTACAGTATCTCGATTCAGCTCGCCTGGAAGAGGAGGTGGAAAACGGCCGACGTTCGATCCGCTTCCTGGTCGGAGCCGATGCTCTGGATTTCCAGCTCAATCCGTTCAACGAACAGATCCTGGCGCAGCGCTGGAACGGGGAGGAGGAACCGCTCTTCCATATTGATGTCAAGGCCGACCGGGCGGCGGGCCCGGATTTTTTTCCGTCTGCCCTTTACCTTATACCAACGCAACCGCAATGAATCAACGCCTATCACTGCTCGAGCTGGCTGATCAGTCCTTATGGATTTCGGACGATCGAATCTCCCTGCAGATTGCGAACGCTTGCAACGCTGTCAGTCAGATCGATTTTCATGGACTGCAGCCGGTGAGCCGTAATGCCAAGTTGCTGCAGCATTCCGAGGGCGTTTTAAGCTTTTCTTTGCAAGTGCTTTCGGGCCCTGAAGCCGTCAATGTGCCCTTTTCCCTGCAGCAGCTTGAAGTCTACCCGGCCGGCATACGTTCATCGCTGACTTTAACGGACTGGCAAACAGATCTGGAAATGGTCGTTTGCGGTTCATATCTGTCGATTCGTTGTCTGAGCTGCTCTGCAAATGATGAGGGTGCATCGCCGCCGTTTCGATTTGCAGTGACCTGGAATGCTCTCTCCCAGACCACCGCGGTGCACGGCCAGAGGACTTGGGCCGAACCCGAGTTGCTCGGCGCCGATCGCCTGAGGCTTCACGCCAGGGACCAAATCAAGCTGACCGAATGGCTGCAAAGGACCGGCGACTATCAGGGTGACTTTCTTATTCCCGAGGAGTGGCGCCGCATCATCTTCCAGCGGCGGTGTGTTTCCGGCACAGCACGTTGGGAGGACGTGCGCGACGATTATAAACGATCTCCACTTAAACTGTATGATGCCGGAACCTGGATCGACCTGGGAGGGAACGGTTTCCAGGTGGCGGCCTGCGCCGCAGATCGCTATCGATTTACCTCTGCGCCTTTTAGTCAACAGCCGGGCGGCTGGACCTCATCCGTCTTTAGCGTTCGTTTTTATTCCTCCGCGCCTCTGCCTGCCCAGGCGCGGGAGCAAGAGCCTGGGCCGTTCGATCAACAACAGCGGCGATATGCGCGCGTGAAGGCGGAATCGCCCTGCCTGGTTTGGCCAGGCCATGAGGCGCTCAGCCGTTTTTTTTCTCAAGTGCCCCAGGTGGTCGAATCAGCGAGGGTGCAAGACTATGGAATGACGCGCGCCTGCCCCGGCACCTACTATTGGATCTGGGCCTGGGACAACATGGTCACCGCTTTGGCGCAACGGCATTGGGGGGATATCGACAATCTGCGAAGAATGGTCGACTTTCTTCGCGTACATCGCGATCAGGACGGCGTCCTACCGGGGCGCTGGACCCGTTCCCTGCAGCCCATGGACAGCCGCGGTTTCGGTGGATTCGATTTTCTCTTCTCCGAACTGGTTCTTATGCTCTACGCTGAAACGTGTGATGAGCAGATCCTTCGCGCCAATTATGCAACAGTGAGGCGTTCGTTCGATGCGCTGGCCTCTGCAGCGCACGATAACGGCCTGGTTCCGGGCATCGGCATGTATCCGGACCTTCCACAAAAGATGGGGCGCCGTGAGACCAGCTACGTGGCCATCGACAACGCAGCCTGGTATGCGCTGTGCCGCAATATGGAAAAGATGGCCGGGATACTGCAGGATGAGCCCACCGCCCGCCGCGCCTATGCTCTGGTGGAAAAAGTGGAATCCCATTTTTTACCCATGTTTTGGGATGAGGAAAAAGGTTTTATCTGCGATTCCTTGACGCCGGCCGCCGGCGAGCGGGTGGGCAGTTATCCGTTGTTCTCCTTGCTTTTTTTAGAGTCCGCTTTTGGCAGATATCTGCTGAAAGAAAAGGTCGATGCGTGCAGTTGCTTTATCGCCGACCATCTTTTAACTGAAACCGGATTGTCGCTGACTCCGCTCTGGGATAAGCATCATCAGAGTGAACCGGCGATGTCCTCATGGTATCCCTACTGGGATTTTCCCGCGGTCACGGTGTGGACCCTGGCCCGGAACGGCGATGCCGTCCGGCGCTGGCTCAGTCTGCTGGAACAGACCTATCAGGCTCTTGGGTATTGTCCCGAGTTCCTCGCCCTGCAAACTGCGCCGGAGGAGCGGTGGCTTGGTCATGGAGCGGCTTGGAATCTGAATTGTGCGGCCGGATGGTACAACGCGCTGTTGATCGGTCTTTTCGGCCTGCGCTTCGATCTGGGCGGCATCACCTGCACAGCGGCCGTGAATTCTGCCGGCGAACCGCCGCTGCTCGCACGGCTGAGCTATCGCTTTGGACGGTGGACGGTCCGGCGTTGCGGCGAAGGAAATGAAATTCAATTCCTTCGGGTGGACGGCGTCCCCATCCCGGCGAGCTGTAAAATCCCCGTTTCTTTTTATACCTGCGCAGATCATCAACTCGATATCGAGTACGGTCTAAAGCCCGCCGCCGGGCCGATTCTGGCGGATCTGGCGGGCGCCACCCTGATAAAAGTCACAAGCCATGAATCAGGCCTGGTATGGACGGTACATGGTCTCGGTGCCGTCGACGTGCTGTTCTCCGCGCCGCAATGCCCGGAGATTTGGCTGGATCAGACGCGATTGCCCCTTCATTGGGATCCGCACGTCCGGACTGCGCATGCGCGGCTGCTCCTGACCGGTCGTCATGACCTGAGACTCATGCATTAACCTGGAAGCGGAAGATTAAAAATGCACCATCGTCACACGCTTAAAACCCATCTGACCGGTTATCTGTTCATTTCGCCGTGGTTGATCGGATTCATTCTTTTCAGTCTGGGTCCAATGCTCCTCTCTCTGTTCATGAGCTTTACCCGCTGGTCGCTGTTGTCTCCGCCGCAGTGGGTGGGATGGGAAAACTATCGAGAAGCCCTGTTCCATGATCCGCTGGTGTATAAAAGCCTGTGGAACACCGCCTATTACACTGTTTTCTCTGTGCCCCTCGGCGTGCTTTTTTCACTGCTCCTGGCTCTGTTGTTGAATCGGAATCTCAAGGGCCAAAAATTCTTCCGCACGGTTTTTTTCCTGCCGTCGGTGACCAACATGGTGGCGGTTTCCATTCTGTGGATGTGGATTTTCAATCCGGAGTTCGGCCTGTTGAACCGGGCCTTGTCGCTGGCGGGCGTGGCTGGTCCGCTCTGGCTGCAAAGTGAGACCTGGGCCAAACCGGCGTTGATCCTGATGTCGTTGTGGGGGATCGGCGGCGGCATGATCATCACTCTGGCCGCGTTGCAGGGGATCGCGCCGGAACTGTATGAAGCGGCGGAGCTGGATGGCGCACGCGCAGGGCGAAGATTCTGCCACATCACCCTGCCGATGATCTCCCCGGCGCTGTTTTTTAATCTGATCATGAATACCATCGGCTCTTTTCAGGTTTTTACCCAGGCGTTCGTCATGACCGCCTCTTCCGCTGAAGGCAGCGAAGGCGGTCCCAATAACGCCACCTTGTTTTTTGTTCTCTATCTGTATAAAAAAGCGTTTCAGCAATTTAAAATGGGCTATGCCTCCACGCTTGCCTGGATTCTATTCGTCATCATTCTGTTTTTTACCATCCTGCAATTTCGACTTTCCCGCCGTTGGGTTTATTATGAATCCGGAGGGAATCGGAGATGATGACCAACCGGCCTTCGCTGTGGCATTGGTTTTCAAACGGCGTTTTTTATCTGGCTATGATCATGTTGAGTCTGGTCTTTATGACGCCGGTGCTGTGGCTTCTCTCTTCATCGCTGCAGAGCCTCTCCGGAGTTTTCAGCGTGCCCTATCAATGGATTCCGCAACCTTTGCATTGGGAGAATTACCGCAGCGTGTTGACCGGGCTGCCGTTCGTCCGCTATTTCGGCAATACGCTCCTCATCACCGGCCTGGTTCTGTTCGGCACATGGCTCTCCAGCTCCATGGTCGCCTATGGCTTCAGCCGTCTGAAATTCCGCGGCAGGCAGACGATGTTCAGTCTGTGCATCGCTACCATGCTGCTGCCCGGTCAGGTGACCATGATTCCTTTGTATATCCTTTTTGCCCGATTGGGCTGGGTGGACACGCTGCTGCCGTTGATCGTACCGGCGTTTTTCGGCTCGCCGTTCTACATCTTTTTGTTACGGCAGTTTTTTCTCACCATCCCCTTTGACTATGACGAAGCCGCGCGGCTGGACGGCGCCGGTCCTTGGCGAATTTACTGGCATATCATTTTGCCGCAGGCCAAGCCGGCGCTGGCCACGGTGACCGTGTTTAGCTTTATCGGCGTTTGGAATGATTTTTTCAATCCGTTGATTTACATCAATTCATTTGAAAAAGCCACATTAACCCTTGGGCTGAATTTTCTCAAAACCCAGATCATCGGGTCCGGGGTCACCCAATGGCCGGTGCTCATGGCTGCAGCGGTGCTGGTGCTGGTCCCCAATGTGCTGATCTTCCTCTTGGCGCAGCGCCATTTTATCAAAGGGATCAATGTCGGCGGGCTGCGCGGATAACTATTTACGGGGAGTCAATATGATGGGCCGTTTTTACGCAGGGGTGCTGCTGCTGATGATGTTTGCTTGCTCCGATTCCGGCTTTTGCCAGGAGACCGCGGCTCAGATAGATTCCGCGCTGGCGCGGTGGATTGAACTATCAGACGGATCCACCGCCGGCGTCCGTTTTTGTTTCTCCACGGGCATTGAAAAAATGGATCAACGGCTCAATGCCCTGTACCGGTCGCTTCTGGAGAAACTGAACGAAGAGCAGAAGGCGCTGTTGCGCGACAGCCAGCGCAAATGGCTGGCTTTTCGCGAAGCTGAAGCGAAACTGGCCCTCGCCGTGGATCCCAATGCCGGCGGCTCCCTGGCGTTGATCGCAGCCGACTCTTTTCAATTCGAGATGCTGAAAAAATGGGTGCGGGATTTCGAGACGTATTTGAGCCAGGAGAATCTGCGAAGTGGAAAAAATGGCAAAGCTGGCCTTTAAACGGACAGGCCCTGCGGACGGCCAGGTTTTCGATCGCAAGGTGCTGATCGCCGAAATAAAAAGTCTGCAGTTGTGCCAAGCGCGCTTTCAGCCGCAAGGCCCTCTGATCATCGGCGACCAAGTGCCCATGCCGCTTTACTGGTGGCAGTACCAGGACCATGAAAATCCCGAACATCATGTGGGCCACGACGCCAGATTGGACCTCGTGGCCCAGGCGCCGGACAAAGTGACGCTGCTGGCGCTCGGTCATCATGCCGCCGGACTGGTCAGCCGCTATCGGATTACGGTGACCTGGTCTGAGACGCTGCATAGTTATCGATATCAAATCAACGCCCACTTGCACATTCCCTACGGCCGCGAATGGCGCGTGCTGCGCAATTCCAACCATGGCGAGCTCGAGTTCTGCAATTTATGGCCTCAGGGATCATTCAGCATTCAACCGGGCGTTGGCAAACGCTATCAGGCCTGTTATGTTCTGGGCTCTGAATCCATCCGCCGGATTCCACACCATCATTTGGAGACCGATGACAAGCATAATATCCTGCTGGGCCGGAATGATCGCTTGATATGGTCGCTGGAAGAGGTCAATCCGGTTGTTGAATTGCGGTCGTCGGCGCCGGTGCTGGCCGGCCTGTGCGCCTATATGTGGGACGCCCATTTAGGCTATCGAGTGACACAACCGGGAGAGGCGGAACATCCTGTGCATGGCCCCGCAGACTATCAGGCAAATTTCTCTCTCTATGCGCTGCCGCGAGCTGTCGCTGCTGCAGCAGTCCGCCAAGCCATAGAGCTTCCGGTAAACGCACTGGAAGCACATCCGGTCTACGTCCCGGGGATAAACACTTTTTCTCAGACCATTCTGGACTATCCAGAGCAACTGGCCCGCTTGTGGCCATGGTCCCATGAAGGGGTGGAAGGGGCCAGCCGTTTTTTTCGAGATCGCACCGTCGGATTTGACGATGCCTGCTCTCTGTGCATCGAGAACAGCCGCTCGGTCGATTCGCGCTGGCTGGCGACGACTCTTGGGCCTGCTTTTGGCGAACCTCCGTTCCCGGATCAGGCACGATACCGGTTGTCCGGGTTTGTTCGAACTGAAGCGGTGGAAAAAAACGCTGGGTTGGCGGTCCGGCTGCACCGGCCCGGACACGGCGATCTGTTCAAAACGCAGGAGTATGAGTTGTTTGCATGTACAACCGGGGCCGCCGGCACAGCGGAATGGCGACGCCTGCAGGTGGAGACGCCGTGCATCTCGCCGGCGCCCGATCGCCTTCATCTGCTGTTGAATCTTCACGGCAGGGGAAAATGCTGGTTTGACAATATACAGTTGGAAATTATTCAATGAGCATCCGGCGTCCGGCCTGGTTATCTCGTGTGTTCTCTATTTTACTGCCGGCTATTCCTATCTACCGCCCGCTTTGAACCGCCCAATCGACGATCACGCCTGCGAGAGCATGCGCTTTACATAAATTCGACGCGGTTTTTGTCATACCGGCTGCGGCCACGTCGGGAACTCGCATACATTGACGTCATTTAAAAAGGTGAATCCTTATCATGGAGGGCAAGCAAATGGGACGATCGGATTTGTCAACATCCGCTCCCTGGCCGTCCGTTGCTTCATCCGGGACTGTTGGGCGGCGATTGTTTTGGAGCGGGCTTTTCGCCGTGGCTATGGGCCTGTTGGAGGCTATCTGCGTCGTCTATTTAAGGCGATTGATTTTTCCGGCTGGAATGGAGAGCGGCCGTGCGCCCGTTCCATTCAGCGAAGCGCGCATCGAGATGTTGCGTGAACTGTGCACCATGGTCATGTTGTGGGCCGCGGCTTGGTTGACCGGCTTTAACCTGAGATCCCGGATCGCGGTTTTCTTTTATCTGTTCGGCATCTGGGATATCCTCTACTATGTTGGTTTGAAAGGATTCGTTGCATGGCCCTCTTCGTGGCTCGAGTGGGACTGCCTGTTTTTAATCCCCACAGCCTGGCACGGACCGGTGCTGGCGCCGGTTCTGATCAGCGCTTATTTTATCTCAGCCGGCGGTCTGGTCCTGGTCCGTGAGGCTCTAGGCTCGCCGCTGCGTTTTTCTCCTCCTTCCGTCTGGCTGACTGTCTTGGGAGGTGGGCTCTGGCTGGCGTCATTCATCAAGGACAGCAATCATATCCAACTGCATGGTTATGTAGGAGTGAGCTACTCCTGGCTGCTGTTTATGCTGGGCATGAGTCTGTGCTTGGCCGGATTGTGGTTGGCTGTGACTGGAGCTGAACAAGGGAAAAAAGTGAGCAGAGTGGAAGAGGAAAAGGTCTGAGTGAATATTTCAAACGGTGCAGACCTGATTGCCGAAGCGTGTTGGTCTCATTCAGCGGCGGCCATGACCGCACGGTTGGCCTGTTGCAGCCGCTGCCAAAGTGCTTCCAGGTGAGATTCTTTCGGACCGAGCGGATGGATGAGCATGGCGGTTTTGATCAGGTCATCCCGCTTTTCGGCATATCCGGTGATCACCAGCCGCTCCACATTTTTGACCGTATGGATCAATCCGCTGGTCGCTGGATGGCAGGCGCCGAGCGGAACCGGCGCGGGCCCGTTCTGTCTGATTCGGGCGGGTATCTCCAGAATATAATCGTCGGGCAGGTGGGTGATGGCGCCGTTGTTGCGGGTGTTGATGATATGTATGGTATCGCGGTTCAACGCCAGGTCGCGCATCAGGCCGGTGGCCACTGTGGAATACATGAAACCGCCGCGCTGGCTCAGCAGCTCCGGCTTTTCGTCCAAGTCCTCGCGGCTGTAGAGCTGCAGCAGCTGCTCCTCGATCCGTTGAATCACCTCGCCCCGGGTTCCCTGTGAATCGCGCTCCTGAATTTCCGCCGACAACATACGGTCGGTCATATAGTAATAACGCAGATAGGGATTGGGCAAAAGCTTGAGCTGGGCGATGAATTTTGGATCATAATCGCTCTGCGGAATGTTTTTCATATTCAGGTTGAACCGGTCCCACATCTCGGAGGTGCGGTCCTGACCCTGGATGTGCACTTTTTCCACCCAGGAGAGATGATTGAGTCCATAGTATTTCAGGAACACCTGCTCCGGTTCACAAGCGAACGCCTTGGCGGCTTCCATCACGAATTCGATGGGAATGTTGCATAGACCGATGCAGCGCTCATAGCGCAGATGGTTGACCATGAATTCGGTCAGCGTGCCTGAGGGATTGGAGAAATTGATGATCCAGGCCCTGGGAGCGGTTTGTTCGATGAGATTCACATACTTTTCGATAATGGGAAAAGCGCGCAGGCTGCAGGCCAACCCGCCCATGCCGGTGGTCTCCTGTCCGATCAGGCCGAACTCCAAGGGTATTTTTTCATCCTGAATGCGGCCCTGCAACAGCCCGGCGCGAAACTGAAAAATGATAAAATCCGCATTCTGCAGCGCAGCCCGTGCGTCATAGGTCCTGTGCAGCAGAGCCTGTTGTCCTGTTTTCTTCAACATGCGCTCGCTCAGGTTGCCGACGATGCGAAATTTCCGTTCGCTGATCGGGATATCGAGCAGCCAGATTTCATCGAGTAGGATGTCGGCTGAAATGCCGATCAATCCTTCGATGAGCTCCGGAGTGTACGTGCTGCCTGCGCCGACGACGGCGATTTTCATAGACTTTTCTCCGCCTGGTGATAGGTGCGGATCACCCGGTCCGTCACCTGGGGTGTGAGGTCTGTTCCGCAACCGCGAAGGGCCAGCAGCACGGCGCCGACCACCGGTTCGTGATTTGGAATCACCAGTTCCATGGAGTAGCGCTGATGCAGCGCCAGCTCGAGCATGGTCATCAGCGGCTGATACCTGGCTTTAAAAAAAGAGCCCTCCAGCACCAGGGTGAACTGTTTTTCTTCCTGAAACAAGGCATCGTAAAACCGGCAGACGATTTTCATTACCTCCCGGGCCAGCTCCCAGCAGATCTGCAGACTTTTTCCGTCGCCCTGTTGGGCTGCTTCAAAAAGCACAGAGATCACTTTTTCGACAAACGATGGACTCTTTTCCAGATTGATGAACTCGCTGGTGTCGCGCAGTCCAAAGGCAGCCGGCAACATACGGGTCAATATCGTCGGTTCGTCTCGGCCGTCCTCTGACCGTCTGGCGGCGGCCAGCGCATAGCCGCAAATGGCCGGCGCACCCAACCGATCGCCGAGCATCTCCTCCAACCCGCCGATGCGCATGCGGACGCCTGCGCGGTTGACGGCGAAATTGGTATTGCCGGTACCGCAGGTTACCACCATGCCGGGCTTGCCGGCCGTGCCGCTGTGCAGAGCGATCCAGCCGTCGTTGTCAAAATCAAAGGGGGTATTCGGCGTGGTCTCGCTAAAAGCCCGGCGCAGCAGTGAAAAATCCTCCGCTGTGTCTGCTCCAGCGGCTCCATAATAAATGTAACCAAGGTGTTCCAGCGTGATCGCCTGTTGCCGAATGATTTGCGTGATGGATTGGGTCAGGCGCGTCACCATCTCATCGCGGCCGATCTCCTGATAATTGGCGCCGCTGCTGCGCAGGATGCGATGGACGGCGCCGTCCATCCCGGCGAGCGCATAAGAGGTCTTGCTGTTGCCGATGTCGACGCCGAGCACGTATTTGCTTGGAGATTCGGACATTCCTTTTCCTCGGTATGTAAAGTATAATCAAAAATGAAAAAATGGCGGGCCAGAGTGCAACAGCGATTGAACAGCTTGAAATTGCCGCCCTGTGGATTTCAGCAACAACGATTTTTTCAATGAGCGGTCGGTTTCTTCCCGATTTATCAAGAATCATTCTCCTAGGGAGAATAAAATATCCATCCTGCCATTCATCGGCGTGATCTGATTTTCCCGGTATTGGTAGCGGATGTGCGAAAGATATATTTTTACGTGCAGAGCTCCTTTCACTGCGGAGGCGGACATTTTTTCCAAAGGGATCCGATCCGGTTCGGTTCTGCTGTATTCCTCGTGCAGCCGCTGTACCAGCCCCTTTAGATCGATGCGCACGGTATCCGCGGAATCGTCCTTTCTCTTCAGCGTAAAGACCGCGGCTTTCAGCTCAGCCTCTATTGTGCATGATAATCTGTTTTCAACGAGCTCCAACGTTTTGCTCTCCTGACCGATGAACTGCCCGGTGAGCAAAAAATCGTATCCCTTCACGACAAGTCGATTCTGCTTGTCGCCGCCCAGCGACCGCACATCGCCCCATGTCTGGCTTGCACCGCGCAAATATTTTATTCCTATTTTTTCCGTCACCTCTGCCGGCTTCAGCCGTTCCGAGCGGCCCTTGGTGTCTTTGCTTAGTTCTTCTGCAAACCAGGGCTGAATGGTTTCATATCCATGCATTTCGTACAGATAAGAGAGGATGGAGCTGATCTGCACCGCATCCTCCGCTGGAACAGGGGTTGTTGTTTTTTGAATAGAATGATTGACCAAAAGGTTGTTTTTAAGCAATAGGTGCTGCAGCCTTGTTTTTTGACTGTTGGCTGAAACCGTAAAGACGTTCCAGGGGCCATAACAAACCAAAAGGGTCATGACGCTCAACAGCCCAGGAGCGACCTTGATGTCTTTGCGTTTGCTCAGAATGAAATAGAGCGTCAGAAGGATGAGATAGACCGCCAGCGCCAGAGCGAGGTAACGGCCCTCCGTAAGGCCATATTCGGAGATCCTTCGCCATACGGCCAGGGGCAGCATGATGATCAGCGGAATCAGCACAATGAAAAACCATCGCCAGAGGATCCGACTCCAAGGGGTTTCTTTCTGTTCGCGGATGGGGTAGAGCAGCAGCAGCGCTACTAGGCCGACAGCGGAAAAGCCCAGGATCAGTTTGCTGACCCATCCCTGCGGCCAGCTCCAGGCCAAAAGGATTTTTACCATATAGGCGTAGAGGATGACCAGATAAATCAGCACCACGCTGGAGAGAATGTACTGGGCGAAAATTTTTAGGCTTTTAGGATAGTCGCTTTCTTTTTCGCAGTCGGATAGATTTTCAGGGATGCCGGCGAGAAAAAAGGAGGTGGCGAACACACCCACCAGAAGGGCCCAAAGCTCGCCGTACCGTTTGCCGGGAATGTCAATGCCGAAAAGTTGGTCCAGGGCGGCCAGCGCCAGGGACAGGCCGGCCTGCAGCACGCCGGCATAGAACGCGGCTGTGACGAGGCGGTAGATCAGCTTTTTATTGAAATGCCAAAAGCCGTTTTGTTCATGGGAACGGGCAAAGGGCGCTACACTGACAAACAGAGCCAGCCCGAACAGGAGAAGAAAGAAACGCACAAGATGTTCGGCAGGGGCGTTTTCGAGAAAAGAGGGGACCGAGCAGCCATAGAGGATGAGCAAAGTGATGCCCGCCGTCTGAATCGCCAATGAAGCGGTTTTCGACCATTTTCTCTTTTCAGCGATCAGCGCCAAACCTAGCAGCAGCGGAAATCCGAGACCCGCCGACATCAGGATGTTGATGAAAACACTTGACTGGCTGGGACCCTGATAATCGATCAAAACCAGGGCCGCTGCTGTTCCCACCAAAGCATCGATCACGACCAATGGAAATCGGAAGCACAGGCGGAAAAATTCTCGCCCTATCTCCTGAATGGAAGGCAGTTTCATAAAAGGCCTCTCAGTCGCCTGATTGATGAAAATGGCCGAAGGAGCGGTTGTCTTTGTGCAGCAATATAACCATTTCTCTGATGTAAAGCAAATAATTGTCTAACCGGCTGGTTCGTGGACCGCATGGCTTGCCGGCGAGGGACGATCGGTCTACTGCTATCACGTATTAAAGTAGAATATAAAAAAGCCTGTTTCCCTCGGAGAAATAGGCTTGAGGTTTGTTTCCGCTGTTATTTGATTCGGATGAATTCGATCCGCCTGTTTTTTGCCCGGCCTTGCGGTGTGCTGTTGTCGGCTATGGGATATCGTTCGCCGAATCCAATGGCAGTGATGCGGTCTGCGGAGACGCCTTTACCGATCAGGTAGCGGCGCACCGCTTCCGCACGCCGCTCGGAGAGCAGTTGGTTGTCCTCCGCTTTACCCACATTGTCTGTATAGCCGCGGATTTCCACGATGGCCGACCGGTCGAGGAGCAGGCTGTTGGCGGTCTCGTCGAGCACCGGCAGTGATTCCTCGGTCAATGTTGCTTTTCCCGAGGCAAAATTTACCCCGGTCAGGATGACCGCTGTGCTGCTCAATTCGGTTTTGGAAATCTGCATCTCATCCGGACAGCCATCCTCATCCTGAAAGCCGTTTTTGTTTTCCGCCTGATCCGGGCACCGATCGCGATCGTCGGAAATTCCATCGCCATCCGTGTCGATCGCCTCCGGACACCCATCGCCGTCCAGATAACCGTTTACCGTCTCTGCCTGGTTGGGGCATTTATCGATCGTATCTGGAATGCCATCGCCGTCGTTGTCCGGGTCTGGACATCCATCTTTGTCCTCAAACCCATCCAGGTCCTCTTTTTGGTTCGGACATTGATCGTCCCCATCGGGGATTCCGTCGCGGTCGTTATCCAGGTCCGGGCAGCCGTCCTGATCTTCGTAACCGTCCAGGTCCTCCGGCGCAGAGGGGCATAAATCCTTTTCATCCGGTATGCCGTCCTGATCGTTATCAAGATCCGGAGCTCCGTCGTGGTCTTCGAAATTATCTTTATCTTCCGGCTCCATGGGCAGGAGGTCGCAGGCATCGGGTATGTTATCTTGATCGTTGTCGAGATCCGGTGCGCCGTCCTGGTCTTGGAATCCGTCAAAATCTTCCGGTTTGAGCGGGTCGAGATCGTACTTGTCAAGAATGCCGTCATGGTCGCGGTCGCGTTGATAGCCCCAGTACCACGTCAAGCCTGCCATCATCTGCAGAGCCTGCGAATTGATGTCGTCTTCGCCGGTGTTGTCCCGGCGCAGATGGATGAGACTGCTGAAGCGTGCCTGCAGATCCAACGAGATGGCAGGAGTGAAGAAAAGTTCAAGCCCCAGACCCTGGTAGAGCAGGCCGTTCTTGCGCCAGCCGCTGATCCGTTCGCCCCAGCGCCACTGGTGATCCTGCCAAAAAGTCTGTTTTTCACCAGACAGGTAACGAAGATCCCAAAAAAGAACCCCGGCGCCCAAGGTCAGGTAAGGTTTGATCGGGTTGGATTTGCTCGCAGCGACTCTGGCGCCCAGGGTAAAGGGAAAGAGAAAGGTCCGATATGGACTGTAGGCGTTTTTTTCAAAGTGCGATCCCGGCAGGCTGGGCTTGAAACTGCCGTATCCAGCCTGCAGATCGAGCAGTACCAGACTGCCCGGAGCATATTTCAAGCCGATGCCCGAGATGCTGCCGACGGCCGCACGGTCCGCTTCGTCGCCGAGAAATTTGACTCCGCTGGTGTTGAGCATAACGCCTTTGCCGTTCTCCCAGACCTGCGCTTGCGAGGCGGAGAAGACGAAAGGCAGCAGGAGCATCAGCGAACGTAATTTGCTCATAGTGCACCCCATGGTAGAGTGTGACATGTTGCCGGAATACCAGACGTGAATACCGTTTATATATACCTGAAAAGGGGAGATTGTGCGTAAAGCGCATGGCTGGTCTGCTCAACTTGCAGCCGAAGGGGGCCAGGTCGATGAGCGGTTTTTTGCTTGCATTTGGCAGTCGTGTTGGCTATACTTTGCCGCAAGGAAAGGAGTGGTCCGTGAAAAGAAACGCAGTACATGAACTGGTCGGCATGATGTTGATCGTGTGCGCCGCCGCTTACGGCGCAGCGCCGTCCCGGCCAGGCGTCGCCGCCTCCGTGCTGACTATAGCAAACGATGGGCTGACGCTGGGTTTTGACAGCCAAACCGGCGCCTTGTGCACGCTGTTCGATCGCGAGAGCGGCTACGAATGGCTGGACGACCGGCTATCCACTGCATCGCCTTGGCTCATTGAATATACCTCCGCGTCCGGCCGGGCATCGCTGGATATCCGTTTCGCCCAGAGCTTTTCATTCACCCGGCCCGATCCCCGAACCCTGGTGATGGAGTGGCGGGATTTTACCGCTGCTGAGAATCGCACTCTGCGAGTGCGTGCTACGGTGAGTCTGGAGGAAAAACGGCCCCTGTCATCATGGCGAATCGCCCTGCTCGGCGCTGAGAACAAGCGGATCGAACAGGTGGTTTTTCCCCGCATCGCCAGGCTGAAAGAGAGCGGCGAAGAAAGATTGGCGGTTCCGCAATGGATGGGACAGCTGATGAAAAATCCCCGAATCGAGTTGGCGAAAAGTAAAAGCGAAGTGAAAAAGTTCGAGTGGACCTATCCCGGAATTTTCTCCCTGCAGTGCCTGGCCTTGTACCATCCACAGAGCTGCGGCCTTTACGCCGCCTGCAACGACACCTCGGCTTTTATTAAAAACTTTTCCATTCGCCTCGATACGCTGCATACGCTGGTGTATGGACTTCACCACTTTCCCGCTTATGATTCGACCTTGACAGATTATGCCCCAGCCTATGCGGCCCAGATCGGCGTGTTTCAGGGCGACTGGCTGACCGCCGCGGAGTGGTATCGGGATTGGGGCGGCGAACAGCATTGGTGCAGGGAGAGCCGATTTGCGACCGGAAGGACTCCGGATTGGCTGGATAATACAGCGTTGTGGATATGGAACCGCAGCCGGTCGAACAATGTGCTCATCCCTGCCGTTGATCTACAGCAAAGGCTGGGAAAACCGGTTAACGTGTTCTGGCATTGGTGGCACAACTGTTTGTACGACGATGGATTCCCGGAATATATTCCGCCGCGGGAGGGCGTCGCATCTTTCAAGGCCGCACTGGACCGGGCTCAGCGACAGGGGCTGCATGCCATGGTTTACATGAATCAGGTTCTATGGGGCATGGGCACTTTAAGCTGGCAGCTCGAAAACGCAGCGCTTTATTCTGCGAAAAATCAGCAGGGAGAAATCCTTTCCCACATTTTTAACATTTTTACCAACCAGCCGCTGGCCTATATGTGCATGGCAACGCCCTTTTGGCGTAACAAATATGCATCGCTCTGCGACAGCGTGTTTAACCGCTATCAGGTGGACGGCGTCTATATGGATATGGCTTGCTTGAGCCTGAAATGTTATGATCCAACGCACGGTCATCCGATCGGGGGTGGCAAGTACTGGGTGGAAAATTTCCACAAACTGGTCGCACAAATCCGCGCCAGAGCGCCTGAGGACCGGCCGGTGATGCTCGCCGGCGAAGGGTGTGGAGAAGCCTGGCTGCCCTATCTCGACGCCTTTTTGACTTTGGCGGTCAGCAAGGAACGCTATGCCGGTCCCGGTCTTTGGGAGACGATTCCCTTTTTTCAGGCTGTGTACCATCCGTATGCGATCACTTATGGCAACTATTCTTCTTTGTTAACGCCGCCCTACGATGAACTGTGGCCGAAGGAGTATGCGCCCAAAGAGCCGCTGCAAATGCTGGATAAAGATTTCAACAAACAATTTCTCATGGAACAAGCCCGATCGTTTGTCTGGGGTCTGCAGCCCACCATTGCCAATTATCAACCCTTTCTTGCTTTGGAAAGAAAGCAGGAGATCGGTTATCTTCTCAACCTGGCGAGGACAAGAAGTCGGGGATTGAAGTACCTGCTGCACGGCAGGTTCGTCCGAGCGCCGGAGGTTGCGTGTCCGGAGGAGGAGCTTGCATTGTCGAGGCTGTCCATCTATGCAGGCAAGAAAGGCGAAACCGTCACCCGCTTCTCCGGCAGGTACCCGGTCGTCTACGCCGCCGCCTGGCAGTCGAAGGATCAGGATCTCGGCATCGCGTTGACCAACATCGGCGATACGGCCTTTCGCTGGCACTGCACTTTTCCGGCTGACCGTTATGCGCTGCCGACCGAAGGCCGAGTGTACCTTATAAATCCGCATGGCAGACGGCTGTTGGGCCGGTACTCTGAGGGACAGATCCAGCTCGATTATCTCCTGCAGCCAAGGGAGGCCTGTGTGCTGGAGATGACCGGAAAATAGGAGCGTTGGTTGAATTGCTTCAGGCTGCCAAGACCGCGGCCCTCGCAAGGACACCAGACGCCATGCATTCCTTTTGAGAAAGGGAGCACATTGATCATTGCGGCAGTTTTGTCTGGAGAATAAAAACGCCGCGCTGGGTGTTTTCTATTGTTAATAGGAAAGGGACGATATCTTTAGCGAAGGCGACGATACGATGGCGAGCAGGTATTATTCAACAGGCAAAAACAAAGCAGCTCTTTTCACTCTCAAACTGCACCGCGGTGATGGCATGACGCTCATCGCCATGAATTGGAGACAAGGCACGCCGTCTGAGGATTTCGTCGGCTTTGCCATCGAGTACCGAGAGCCTGCAGGGGATAAATTTTACCCGTTGAAAAACCGTCTGGCCTTTGCGGACAGCGACGGCGATACCAATCCGAACCGTCTCTCGACCTTGCTTTCGCCCATCCAAAAGTTCCGCTGGGTCCATTTTCCACGCAACGCCGGGCTGCCCGGCCGGTTCGTTTATCGAGTCACGCCGGTTTTTATGAACAGCAAGGCTGAGCTGAGCTACGGCGAGCCGCAACAGGCTTCCATAGAACTTGCCCATGAGACCTATCCCGGCCGATTGGACGTTGCCTTTACCCGGGGGTATGTGAGCTCGCAATCGTTTGTCGATTTTTACCAGTCCAAGGGCGCCCTCTCCCGCTTGCTGCCGGCAAAAGCGGCGCAGGGTTTGAAATTTACGCCGGATCATCCTTTAACGGAAGAGGCGTTGAACTGGATGGGCTTTGAAGCGCGTCAGGCCATTTTGGCGCTGCTGGAAGAAGCGGTTTTAGATGAATCGGCTCAAGTGCGCATGATCGCCTATGATTTGAACGAGCCGCGCATCGTCGCTTGTCTGGAGAGGCTGGGGGAGAGGTTGCGGATCATCATCGACGACGACGCTGGTCATGGCCTGGCCACAAGCGCAGAGAGCGAGGCGGAGAAACGGCTGTCGGCCCGGGGGTGCAACGTAAAGCGACAGCATATGGGAAAATTGCAGCACAACAAGATCATTGTGGTGGATGGAGTAAAGGTGAAAAAGGCGGTCTGCGGCTCTACCAATTTTTCCTGGCGCGGATTGTACGTGCAATCCAATAACGCGGTGATTGTGAATGGCGCCGGCGCGGTCGCGCCTTTTCTCAAGGCCTTTGAGCATTACTGGACGTATGATGCACCGGCTGGCTTTTGCCAGACGACCTCCGCCATGGGATGGACCTCTTTGGGACTCGACAAGATCAGTGCCCAGGTCGCTTTTTCACCGCATGCAGAGTCCAACGCTCTGCTTCCGGCGATTGCAGAAGACCTTCACGACCGCACCCGATCCTCTCTCCTCTTTTCTCTGGCCTTTCTTTATCAGACGCCCGGAGTGCTGCAGGAGGCGATTAAAAAGGTGTCGATGGACGACAAGATTTTTGTCTATGGAATATCCGATCGCAAAGTCGGCGGACTTGACCTGCAAAAGCCCAACACCAACGTGTCGCCGGTCTACGCCTCCGCATTGGCGAAAAACGTCCCGGAGCCCTTCAAGTCAGAGCCGACCGGCGGCGGCGGCGTCCGTATGCACCACAAGTTTCTGGTCGTAGATTTCAACACCAGCAAGGCGCGCGTTTATCTTGGCTCCTATAACTTTTCCTCCGCCGCAGACACGAAAAACGGAGAACATCTGCTTCTCATCCGTGACCGCCGTATAGCCACCTCGTACATGATCGAGGCGTTGCGGATTTTTGATCACTACCATTTTCGCGTTTCTCAGCAGGAGGCCAAAAAAGCGAAAAAGAAGCTGCAGTTGGCCAAACCGCCGCGAGAGAAAGGGGGAAAACCGTGGTGGCAGGAGGATTTCACGGTCGCGCACAAGATTCGTGACCGAGAGCTTTTTGCTTGATGGGCATAGTCGAAAAAGCATATTTTGCGCGTGATTTACAACCGCCTTCGTCCATAAAGGCAACGCCTCTAAGAGAGAATTGCATGAGAGTGCAGGCGGGTCTCCGCAGTGAGCGATTTTTTCCGTAATTACAATCAGAACCGGCAAGGTTGAAGCGGCCGGTGTTGATCAAAAGTCAGAAGGAGCAGTCATGAAAAAAACACTGTCAAGAACAATCGTTGTTTTTGTCGCTCTGTTGGTCGCCGTGTCCGCGTTGAGCGCTCAGATCATCTATGAAACGACCATGACGAGCAACGGTTTTATGGGTATGGGCGCGTTCACCTCAACCGACAAGACGATGATCAGCGGCGATGCCCGGCGGCAGGAGAGCAATCTGCAGTTCACCGGATCGGTGATGAAGCATCTGAGCCCCAAAGGGACCACAGTCGAAATCACCCGCCTCGACAAGCAAGTTTTCTGGAAATTCAACGACAAGGATAAAAAATACACCGAGATCTCGTTTGCCGAGTATAAAAGACTTTTTGAAGAGGGAAAACTGTCGCCGGCCATGCCCACCCAAGCAAAAGAGGATGAGAAGGGTGAATCCGAGTATGAGTGGCAGGAGCCGGCAGTCGCGGTTAAGCGCCTCGGCGAAGCGCAGCAGATCAATTCATTTTCCTGTGAGCGTTATCTGGTGACTGTGACCACCATCGGCAAACACAAGCCCACCGGCAAGCTCGATACGCTGCTCTTTTCCGCCGATATGTACAACAGCCGCGATGTCGACGAGACCATGAAAGCGGTCTCTGATTTTGAGCTCCGCTTGGCCAAGGCGCTGGGACTCGACAAACTGGATCATCAGGCGCTTGCGCAGGTGGCCGCGCAGTACGGGGAGCAGATTAAAAAGCTGACGGCAGAGATGAGCAAACTGGAGGGATATCCGATTCACACGACGATGGTTTTCACCATAACCACCCATGCCAAGGCGATGCAGCCCTCTGAAGAGGCGGAGGCGCAGGAGCCGGAGGAGGAACCGCAGGCCGATGTGAGGGATGTCAAGGGCAAGCTGGGCGGCATGTTCGGCAAAAAGATCAAGGACATGGCCAAAGCCAAGGCCAAACCAAAAGCCAAAAGCGCGTCCAGCGCCAAGGAACTGTTTCAATCCACTCTTGAGGTGAAAAGCATCAGCACCGGCGATATTACCGCCGGCCAGTTTGAAGTTCCTGCTGATTACAAGCCGCAAAAGAAGGACAAGTAGACCGTCCCACATGCTTGGTCAATGCTTTTCATCCCAATTCGGATCGATATTAATATCGAACCAACCAAAGTATCTTATAGAGGCCGGCTACTCCGGCCTCTGTTTTTCTTATCTTGCTTTTCAAATAGACAGTTTGAGTTGAAAATGAGAGCGATTTCTATTTCGCTGGTCGGGTTTGCGGATACCAATTTTTATTTTTAACGCGTTGTTTTTACCCCTGTTTTCAAGCTCTGCTTGGAAATGCAGTTGTTTAAATGTTCCAGCTTTGATTTTCGTTGTCATTATATGTAGAGTCTATTCGATGAAATAGAGAATATTTTTATTCGCACGCACCAGCCTATTTTCCGCAAAGGGGGTTGTATGAATCTGTTTCGATATAGAAAAGTTTATCGAATCCTCCTGTTTTCACCTATCTTCTTTGCGGCAAGCGGACAGGCGCACTTTATCCGCCCCCTTCCTGAAAATCTCGTTGTCGAAAAATTATACGACACATCCGGAAAGGAACTCCTGGTCATCCTAGTCGATGGCAGACCGCCGCAGAACCTGCGGAATTTTCCGTCGCCTCTTGCCGCTTCATCGACCAATTTATCCGAGGTTCCCGCCTATGACTGGTCTTTCGGATGCTCTCCGACCTCTGCAGCCATGATGGCCGCCTACTACGACGCACACGGCTATCCCAACATTTACACAGGACCGGTTAATGGGGGCATCATGCCCCTGAATAACAGTATATGGGGATCTGCTGTGATCAACGATGAAACCATTAAATTATGCCCGCTCAGCGCCACCCGCAACGGATTGGATGGCCGAACGATACGCGGCCATGTCGACGATTACTGGGTTGCCATCGGCAGCACTGAACCCGATCCCTTTATCACCAACGGCTGGATGGAACACACCAGCGGCGAGTGTTTGGGCGATTTTATGAAGACCAGCCAGTCGAGCTATAATAATTCGGATGGGGGGACGCGCTTTACCTACTATTCAAGTGGGGCTCCCTACAGAGGCGCCAGCGCCAGCGACGGCGGTTATGGCATACAGTTGTTCTTTGAATCTCGGGGTTATACCGTAGTGGACCGTTACACGCAACTTATCATGGGCTACAACGGCAACTCGGATGGTTTTACTTTCAGCGAATATATGGACGAAATAGATGCGGGGAGGCTGGTGCTGATCCAGCTTGTCGGTCATACGATGCTTGGATTCGGTTATGACGATCTGGACAGCACGATTTACATTCATGATACCTGGGATTACAACGATCATACCATGAAATGGGGCTCCAGTTATCATGATACCAGCATGGTGCATTGGGGCGTGATCGTTGTGCAGCTCGATCCGTGGGAGGCTGTCACGACCCAACAGATCAAGCTCAAAGCGGGATGGAATCTGATTTCTTCCCATCAGCTGCCGCAGGACCATCATATCAGCGCCATCGTCTCCCCCTTGGGCGGGAATCTGATCATCATGAAAAACGGCGCCGGCGCCGTGTACTATCCAACGCTCAGCATCGATCAAATCGTGTCCTGGAATACCTCGCAAGGATACCTGGTCTATGTGTCCGATTCTGCATCTGTGGAGATCACTGGAACGACGCTGAATCCGCAGGAAAATCCGATCGATCTGCAAGCCGGATGGAATCTGGCGGCTTATCTTCCAGCCGTCGCCCAGAGTGCGGAGCAGGCCTTGAGCTCCGTTCAAAGCGAGCTGGTGATTGCTAAAAACGGGCAGGGTCAAGTCTATTGGCCTGCCTATCAGATCAATACGATTGGGGATATGAAGCCCGGGCAAGGGTATTTTATCTATGTGCTGTCTGCAGCCACCCTGACCTATCCGGCCGGCGCCTTGGCGCGAGCATCCATTCCAGCCTGCAACCAGTCCGCTTCCTGTGTTCATTTTCCGATGGACGCGAGGAGAACCGGATGCAGCGCCGTTTTTCTCTGGCGCGGGTTGCCCTTTCCGAATGGCGATGAAATCGCCGTATTTACCGTTACCGGCGAAATGGTCGGCAGCGGTGTGGTTGAGAACAGTCAGCTTTTGCTGACCGTGTGGGGGGATGATCCCTTGCTGACTGCAAAGGCTGGCGCCGCCGAGGGAGAGAGGCTCTCGCTGCGCCATTGGTCATACCGGTACGATGTAGAGCGCGCGATCCAGCCGGCCGGGATTATGGATGGTTTGACCGGCCGGGCGACAGCAGGCCCACTGCTATACCAAAATAACAGCGTCCTTCTTTTTACGGGGATCGAGGGTACGGAACCCGGGCTGCCGGACGAGTTCCATCTGACGCAAAATCACCCCAATCCCTTCAACATGGAAACAGCCATCGAATATTTTCTGCCTCAAGAGGAAAAGGTGGTTCTGAAGATTCTTGACTTGACGGGCAAGCAGGTCCGGCTGCTGCAGCAGGGAGCAGAGTCAGCTGGATGGCATAGCGTGCAGTGGGACGGCCGCAGCGATAACGGAATGCCGGTTCCTTCCGGCCTGTATTTTATCCAGTGTAGATCCGCAAATCAGCTTCGGACGATAAAAGCCACACTGTTGAAATAGCGGCTGTCCGCGGCAATGCACTCTCGAGCCGCTGGAGGGCTTTCAACCAACTTTTTTATCACTTTTGCTGCTTTATTTTCAATGCACGGTGAACGCTGTCAGATGCCATTTTTACGGTGGCATGAGGGACTTTAGGAGTAATCCTGATGTCTGCTCTATTCAGAAATGCTCATTCAGTCGGAATGAACCATGCGACTTGAAAATGTCACATTGGTTTTTGTTTGGCAGCCCAGATAGTTGGCTGAAAAAAGATGATGAGACCATAGATCTCCAACCTGCCCAGAAGCATCGCCGCAGTCAGGATCCATTTGCCCACCGCGGGGACCTGGCTGAAATTGCTGGTCGAACCGACGGATCCCAGCCCCGGACCTACATTGCCGATGGCCGCCACCACGCCGGAAAAAGCGGAGAGCAGATCCATTCCTAGGAGAGCCAGCAGGGCGGTGGCCAGAAAAGTGATGCCAAGGTAAATACAGATAAAAACGACGGCAGCCATTAAAACTTCATCAGTGATGATTTTATCGCCGAGTCTCACGGTGAATATCGCACGCGGATGCTGCAATAATTTTATCTGTTTGCCCATGGCTTTGTACACCATGACGATTCGATCCGTTTTGATGCCTCCTGAAGTCGACCCGGCGCAGGCGCATTGCAGGGCGAAAAATAAGAGCAGCAGTTGCGACAGGGGCGGCCAGACAGAGCTGTCCGCATTGGCAAACCCTGTGGAGGTTCCGATGGAGATGAGCTGAAAGGCTGAATATCTGAGGGATTGAAACAGCTCTGGAAAGACAGTATGATAGATATTTAAACACATGAGGATGACGCCGATGATCAGGGCGCCGAGGTAATACTTGACGACTGGACCTTTGAAGGCTTTTTTATTTTTTTGAAAAAAGAAGGAATAAATCAAGCCGAAATGAATGCCGGAAAAGACCATGAAAAGGATGATGACCAACTCAACGGCTAGGCTGTTATAGTGGGCGATGCTGGCGTTTTTACACGAAAAGCCGCCTGTTGCGATGGTGGCAAAAGAGTGGGTGATTGAGTCGAATAAATTCATTCCACAGAACATCAACGAGACCGTCTCCAGCGCGGTAAGTCCGATGTATACCGTCAGGATGATTTTCAATGTCGATTTGACCGTAGAGCGGAAATTTTCCTGAGCGATCAAGGACATCTCGGCACGCGCCAGGAGCACACCGGCCATGCCCATGGACGGCAAAACCGCGAGTACAAAAAGCATAATTCCCATTCCCCCCAGCCAATTGGTCACACTGCGCCAAAAAAGCAATCCGAACGGCAGGGCTTCAATGTCTTGAAGAATAGAGGAACCGGTCGTAGTGTACCCGGACACGCTCTCAAACCAGGCGTTGGTAAAGCTGAATTCCCCGCCCCACAGGATGTAGGGCAGCGTTCCCACCAGGCAGGACAACAGCCAGCTGAGAATGATAGTGACCAACGCCTCGTTGGCCGTGATGCGCTTGGAGGGCGGTACGTAAATCAAAGGGAAAACTCCAAAGAGCGCAGTGACCAGCGCGCTGTAAAGCAGCGGACGCAGGGCCAGATCCAGGTAAATCGCCGAGATCAGGGCCGAGAGCAACAAAAACAAGGCGTTGATCAGTAAGACGATGCCGACATATCTAAAGACGGCATTGATGTTCATGATTCACCGCCTAATTTTTAAACAGATCCGACAATTTCTTCAGAGAACTGGCTAATTCACCGATCTCGTCATTGGTCTCAATTTCAACCGTGAACGCCGCCTTGTGGTCTAAAACGTTTTTAATGCTTTTATTCATTTTTATAATGGGGTTGACGAAATAAACATGGACAAAGTGGCTGAAAAGCGCGGTAAAGATAAGAGCGGCAAGAACGGCGACAACACCGGGCATGATAGCCCGATTCGCCTTATCGTTCAAATCTGAGGCGGTGCGGAACATGAATTGATGGTTCAGGGTCATTAATGCGCGAAGCGTTGTTTTGAGATCAAGGAAAGGCGTATGAAAGTTTTGAAAGTACCTGTTAAGGTTCTCTTCACGCCGATTGTCCCTCATATGCTTTTCCCATAGATGCGTATATGCCTGATATTGGATTTTAATCGAATCGATGAGTGTCTGCTCTCCAGCGATGGTCACATTATTTCTGGCTGTCTCAAACCCGCTCTTGAACAGACTGTCTGCAGAGGCAAGTATGTTGATACCTTCCTGGCGGTCGCCGAGCAACAGCAGCAGGATGGCGCTATCCTCCCTCTCCAGGGCTTCAATCATGGTTTTGGTTGCATCGATGCTTTTATAGTTTTCGTCCAAAAATCCTAAAACCGTCTTGCCCATGCTTTTCAGTTCAAAGATTGACCAAACACCCGCGATGGAAAGCATCAATGCGAGTATAATAAAGCCGGAGATGATTTTAGCACGTAATTTCATGAGGTCTTTCTCCAGAAGGCATGAAAAACTCGGTCGACTAAAACGAAACAGGCTGAGGAAAATCCATCAGCCTGTTTCGTCGCATAGTGAGAATGTGCCGGGGGCGAGAATCGAACTCGCATGGTATTGCTACCGCTGGATTTTGAGTCCAGTGCGTCTACCTATTTCACCACCCCGGCTTGATATTGGGGCTAAAAATATAGTCAATAAGCAAGTTAAAGTCAAGGGAAAGTTCATTTTACTTGATTTTGACGCTAAAAACCCTAAATTTAACTTTATATTCTGTTCTTTTGCAAAATTCTATTCAATCTAGGAGATGTTATGAACAAGATGACCATTGATGACCTTGACCTGAAAGGCAAAAGGGTGCTGATCCGGGTCGATTTCAACGTCCCCCTGACCGCTGAGCTGACCGTTTCCGACGACAAGCGCATCGTCGCCGCCCTGCCCACGATTAAAAAGGTGATGGAATCAGGCGGCAAGGCGATTTTGATGTCCCATCTCGGCCGTCCCGACGGCGAGAAAAAGCTGGAATTTTCCCTCAAGCCGGTGGCCGATGCCCTGGCTAAATTGATCAATAAACCTGTGGCTTTTGCTCCGGATTGCGTCGGCCCGCAGGCAGAGGCGGTGGTGGCCGCCATGAAGCCGGGCGATGTGGCGCTGCTGGAAAATCTGCGTTTTTATCCCGAAGAAGAGGGTAAAAAAGCGGGCGTAAAGATGAGCTCTGAGGAGCGCCAATGGTTCATCGACGGACTGTGCAAGCTGGCGGATGTCTATATCGACGATGCGTTCGGCACCGCCCATCGCAATCACGCCTCCATGGCAGGTGTGCCGAAAAAGCTCGGTCTGGGCGCATCCGGCTATCTGATGAGCAAGGAACTGGAATATTTCGCCAAAGTGTTTGACAATCCGCAACGGCCGCTGCTGGCGATCCTCGGCGGCGCCAAGGTCAGCGATAAAATTCTCGTCATCGAGAATCTGCTCAATAAAGTGGACAGCCTGATCATCGGCGGCGCCATGGCCTATACGTTTTTAAAGGCCAAGGGCGTGGCTGTCGGCACTTCGCGCGTTGAAGAAGAGTTTGTCGACAAGGCGAAAGGCTACCTGAAAACAGCGGCGGAGAAAAAAGTAACCCTGCTGTTGCCCGTGGACCATGTGATCGCCGCCGAGTTTCCCACTGCCGGCAAGGAGAACGGCGCTCAGGTGACCGAAGGGGAGGCGATCCCCAACGGGATGATGGGTTTGGACATCGGCCCTAAAAGCATCGAGCTGTTCAAGGCGGAAGTGGCCAGGGCCAAGACCATCGTTTGGAACGGTCCCATGGGCGTGTTCGAAGTAGCGGGATTTGAAAAAGGCACCTTCGCCATTGCGGAAGCCATGGCCTCGGGCAACGCGGTGACCGTCATCGGCGGCGGCGATTCCGCCAGCGCGGTCAAAAAGGCGGGCGTGGCGAAAAAGATGAGCCATGTCTCCACCGGCGGCGGCGCCAGCCTGGAACTGATGGAAGGCAAAGTGCTGCCCGGCGTGGCGGCTCTGACGGATAAAAAGTAAACCTAAAGTGGGCGAACGCCCGCTTTTTGCCGGGCGGGCGCATTCGTCCCCCTTGCCTCTTTTACCTGTAACGCGGACAGCGATGTCCGCGTTCTTTCTTATTTCGCATGATGCCCGATCAACTCGTCAACATGATTCTGTTGCTGGCCGGCGTTCAGGGTTTGTTTCTCGCCCTCATCCTCCTGCATAAATTTCGCACTTTATACGCCAACCGGTTTCTGGCGCTGTTGATGTTTTTATGCGGCGTTATTCTGCTGAATCTGTATCATTCTGAAACTGTCTTTTCCTACCGCTTTGGTCTGATCAACCTGTTCTTCATCGGCATGACCTTTCTTATAACTCCGACGCAATATCTTTACACTCGATTTCTTTTGCGGCCGTCCGACCGGTTGAATTTCAAGGACCTCCTTCACCTGTTGCCGATGGTGTTGTACTGGCTCAGTCTGACGCCTCTGCTGACCCTTCCGCCGGAGCGAGTCGGTCCGCACTTGACCAACTCGGTTTTTCACGGCATTCCTTGGCGTTTTATTCTGCTTAATTTTTCTCTGGCGTTGGCAGGCATCGTCTATATGGCCTTTACCCTCTATAGGCTGCACCAGTTCCGCGCCGGGCTGTCGGCCGTTGTCTCCAGCCTGGAAAAGATGCAGCTGCAGTGGCTGCAGACCATTACGTCGCTGTCACTGTTCTCCTGGGTGTTGTTCGCCGGCGAAAATGGGATCTTTGTACTTTGCGAGCTGGAGAATTATGGTTTTGGCATTTCTTCCGCTTTTTCCGGCGTTTTTATCTATCTGTTGGGTTACTGGGGGTTGCTCAAGTCCGACTGGCTGCTCCAACCGCAGACCGCCCGTACCATGGAACAGGTGGGGCAGGAGGCAGGATGGGAGAACGGCAAAGGGCGGGCGGCTCGCAAGTATGAAAAGTCCGGTTTATCGCCTGAACGCAGTCAGGACTATCTGGATGCGCTTCTGGCGGTCATGGAGGAGCAACGCCCTTATCTGGACAGTGAGCTGAGTCTGCCCCAATTGGCGGAACTGATATCCGTCACGCCGCATCATCTGTCCGAAGTGTTGAACACCCGGCTGCAACAGACTTTTTTCGATTTTATCAATCGCTACCGCATCGAGCAGGTCAAAAAGGACCTCCTGGATCCGCAAAAACAGTCGATGAAAATTCTCGCTCTGGCTTTTGATGCGGGATTCAGCAGCAAAACCGCCTTTAATGCCTTATTTAAGAAGAACACCGGACTCACCCCATCCCAATACCGCGAGCGCTGCGGCTCATCCGCTCGCTCCTGACCCTTTCATACATCGACGTTCGAGTTCTATCCCATCGGCCCGTTCTCCTTTTTTCATATCCGCAGGTTCCGTCCGATAGGCTGGGGCGATCATAAACGCAGCTGTTCGTATATTATCGCCGGAACAGAGCTTAATCAAGCGGAGGAGTGGATGAGATTGATAAACACAGTTATTTTTGTGATTCTGATGAGCGCCTCATGGCTATGGGCGCAGGATAAAGACAGGAGCGGAACGATTCGCGGACGGGTGTTGGACAGAGCCAATCAGCAGCCGTTGATCGGCGTCAATGTGGTGGTGGAAAATTCAGTGCTGGGAGCGGTGACCAATCTGGATGGCGGGTACGAAATCACCGGCGTGGCGGTGGGCAGCCGTGTGATCAGGTTCAGCAGCATGGGGTACCAGACCGTGCGCGTCAGCGACGTGATTGTCCGTTCCGGCCGCATCACCTATGTCGATGAAACCCTTGCCCCTGCAACCCTGCAAATGGAAGGCGTCACCGTGCGCAGCGGTTTGTTCAGCAAGCTGAGCGATCAGCCGGGCAGCGCCGTCAGCCGATCTTTCGAGGAGATAAGACGCGCGCCCGGTTCCGGCGGCGATATCAGCCGCATTCTATACAGTCTGCCCTGCATCGCCAAGGTCAACGACCAGACCAATAATTTGATCGTCCGCGGGGGCAGTCCTTTGGAGAACGGATATTATATCGACAACATCGAAATCCCCAACATCAACCATTTTCCCACTCAAGGCGCTTCCGGAGGGCCGCTGTCCCTGGTCAATGTGGATTTTATCAAAGAGGTCACCTTCAACGCCGGCGGTTTTTCCGTGCTCTATGGCGACAAACTGTCCTCGGTGATGAGCATTGATTTTCGCGAAGGCAATCGGCAAACATTTGACGGTCAGCTTGATTTGAACTTTGCCGGGTTCGGCGGCGTGGTTGAAGGTCCGTTGGCGCACAGAGGCTCCTGGATGTTCTCTGTGCGGCGCAGTTATCTCGATCTGCTGGCGAACAAGTTCGAAATCGGCACCACAGCGCCGCCGCAGTACGGCGACTATCAGGGCAAGCTGGTCTATTCGCTTCACCCCAACCACAAGCTGACGCTGCTGGCGCTCTGGGGCGAAGATCACAATAATCCCGATCGCGAAGCGGCGCAAGCCAACGACATGGTCTATTACGGAAGCCAGAATATTTATGAGCGCACCACCGGGTTAAACTGGCAGGCGTTGTGGGGTAAAAAGGGTTTTTCCCATCTGACGCTTTCGCTGACCAGCGACCAATATCGGGAGGATTTCAACGAAACCGGCACCGGGCTTAACCTGACTAGAAATCATTCGCAGGAGAAGGTGATCCGGTTGCGCAATGTCAACACGATTCAGCTCAACCGCCGCCAGCAACTTGATTTCGGCGGTGACCTGAAACAGCTCACCGGCCATTACCATAATTTTTATGCCGAACACTGTAATTCTCTGGGCGACCCAGTCGAAGAAATGGCGCTGGATAAAAAATTTCGCTCTGCTGCGGCCGGATTGTTTGTCCAATATACCCTTAAACCCGCGCTGCGGTGGACCATGAGGACCGGCCTGCGCTATGACTCGTTTCAGCACACGGACAGAAACCGTGTTTCGCCCCGGCTGTCTCTGACCTGGCAGATTTCGGAGCCGACCTCCATCAATGCCTCCGCAGGTCTCTACTATCAGAACCTGCCCATGATTCTGCTGGCGCAGGATGCCGACAACCTATATTTACGGGATTTAAAATCAATTCATTACGTGCTCGGCGTCTCCCATCTGCTGTCGGAGAACGTCCGGTTGACGGTGGAGGCTTATGATAAGGAGTATAAAGAGTTTCCCATGGATCCTCGCCAGCCGGGTCTGTTTCTGCTCGACGAGATCTTTTACCGCTATCCCTTTTTTTTCAGCCATAGCGGCAGTGTGTCGCAGGGCAGGGCCAAGTCCCGCGGCGTTGAGGTCACGGTGCAGAAAAAGCTGGCTGAAAGAATATATGGCATGGCCGGCCTCAGTTTTTTCAAGTCACGCTATCGAGGGCTGGACAACGTCTGGCGCGATCGAGTGTTTGACAATCGGTTTCTGGCCAGTTTCGAGGGCGGGTACAAGCCGTCGGCAGCCTGGGAGTTCAGCGCGCGCTGGGTGTATGCCGCCGGTGCGCCCTATACGCCGTTGGACCTGAACAAATCGGCGCAGGCGTCCAGCGAGGTGCTGGATGCAAACGCGATCAACGCCCGTCGTTATCCCGCGTATCATTCGCTCAACATCCGTTTTGATCGAAGGTTTCATTTCGCAGAGGCAAATTTGATTATGTATTTGAGCGCGTGGAATCTCTATGATCGTAAAAACATAGCCGGCTATTTCTGGAATGAAAAGGAGAGCAGGCAGGACGCGCTCTACCAATGGCGATTTTTGCCCATCTTTGGGCTGGAATTTGAATTCTGAGCCGGCCGGAAGAGTCTGCGCCGTACAGTTTACCTCATAGGTCGACATACGCTTGGCGAAAAAACATTTCGCCCTGGTGCGGAAAGAATGAATCGGTCGTGTACGCGGACATGCGGCGATGCAGGACCTTGGAGGCAATTCTGCCTATTGTTCACGGCGTCTTTTCTCTCTGGGCTGTCCTGGACAAGGAGACGCAGATTATATTCAACGAAAAAGTCATTCGCTGGCTTGATTCATCTCTTAAAAGCGCCGACCTCGAACGCCGCTCGCGCCTGCGCGTCAGCTCGACCTGTGCATCGATCCTCGACGATTGGACCGCACTTTACCCTTGCCTTTGATGCTTGATTTACGTACAATTAATTATTCAACCATCAGTGAGCCATGAGATGAATGAATCGTTCACATTTTATCGCGGATTACCGCGATTTCCTCTGGCGTTTTTGCCTACGCCCGTTCATGAACTGAAGCGGTTGAGCGCAGCGCTGCGCGGCCCGCGGATTCTGATCAAACGCGATGACCAGACCGGACTGTGCAGCGGCGGCAACAAGACCCGCAAACTGGAATTCTTGATCGCCGATGCGCTGCAACAAAAGGCGGATATGGTGATCACCGCCGGTGCAGTACAATCCAATCACTGCCGGCAAACCGCGGCTGCAGCGGTGCTCGCCGGATTGCCATGTGAGCTGGTGCTGAGCGGCACACCGCCGGAAATTCCCAACGGCAACCATCTGCTGGATCTTTTTTTAGGCGCCCGACTCCATTTTGCCGATCGGCCGCAGCGTAATCAACGCATGCTGCAAGTGGTTGAGGAGCGCCTGGCTCAGGGAAAGCGCCCGTATATCATCCCCATCGGCGGTTCCACCGGACTGGGCGCATTGGGCTATTGTTTGGCCATGGAAGAGCTGAACGAGCAGCTGCAGGCGGCGGGTGAAAAAGTGGATATCATTATAACGGCCAGCAGCAGCGGCGGAACCCAGGCCGGCCTGGCGCTGGGCGCCCGTTTGTGCGGTTTCACCGGCCGAGTGCTGGGCATCTCCATCGACAACGACAAGTTGGACGGCGCTCCGTTCCAGACCGAGTTGAGCAAAATCGCCGATGACGCCTGCCGGCGTCTGGGCCTTTCCATCCACTTTGAGCCCGATGAATTTCACGTGCAGTATGACTATCTCGGACAGGGCTACGGCGTGGTCGGAGCCCTGGAGGCGAAGGCCATCGCTCTGGTTGGCTGCACCGAGGGCCTGCTGCTCGATCCGGTGTACACCGGGCGCGCCTTCGGAGGCCTGCTGGATCTAATCAGAAAGAAAGTCTTTACCTCTTCCCAGACCATTCTGTTCTGGCATACCGGCGGCAGCGCCGCACTTTTTGCCTATGCGGCGGAGCTGGAGCAGCGGATTCATGGTTTGCGAGCGGAGCTCGTCGCATGATCGACTTTGTCAAGCGCCAAGCCAAACGCTGGCGCACATTTTTTACCCACGACATTTGGCACGCCGATTTCTACCGTTATCCAAAAATCCGCAAATATCTGCATCATCAATTCATGCTGGCCACCCTGGTCTTTCGCGCCTTTTGGGCCGACCGGTTCATCGACAGCGCTTCTGCGCTGGTCTTTACCAGCCTGTTCGCCATTGTTCCGTTTCTCGCGGTTATTTTTTATTTCATGAAATTGCTGAACTGGCAGCATCTTCTGGCTCCTGTTTTGACTTTTTTGCTTAGTCCCCTGGGCCAACGGGGCTCTGCGGAGCTGATCTCTGAAATCATCATCTATGTGGAAAATTCGGATCTCAGCGTATTGGGCGGCGTCGGTTCTCTGTTTCTGATCATCTCGCTGCTTTTCATCATCTCCTCCATTGAAACCGCGTTCAATCAAATCTGGAAGGCCAAAAAGGGCCGGGCGTGGTATCGCAGCCTGATCGATTACAGCGTTATTTTTTTGATCGGGCCGCTGCTGGTCCTGGCGGTTCTGGGCACGCTGTTCTCCGCCAAGGGGCAGTCCATGCTCAGCCATCTGCCGCAGTTCGCATTTCTCAATCGCTTGCCGGCGTTGCTTTTACCCACTTTTGTGTCGCTGACTGCCTTCACCTATATGCTGGCTTTTATCCCCAATACTCGAGTGCGCTGGAAATCGGCGCTGGTGGGTACGTTTTTATGGAATTTTGGCAATTGGGTGTTTGCGACGTTTATCGTCGAATACTACAGCTCTGGACCGCAAGCGCAGATCTACGCCCGCCTGGCGGTCCTGCCGCTCTTTTTGCTGTGGATGTTCTATGGCTGGACCGTGCTGCTTTTCGCCGCTCAGGTCTCGTACGCGCATCAAAATCTTTATAAGCTCATCTGGCAGCAAAAGCATCCCTACATCGGCACCATGTTTCAAGAAATGATCGGCCTGAAAATTCTGCTGCGCGTTCATCAGCAACACGAATTATACAAGATCAGCAGTTCGGAAGAAAACCTCTCCGACTATCTTCACATACCAGAGGACGTCATCAACCGCACGGCCCAGCAGCTGGTGAATTTAAAGTACCTGCTTCTGCTTGACGGGCATGATCGCTGCTATAGGCCAGCCGGTCCCAGCGACAAGGTCTTTATCTCAGAGGTGCTGTTCAACCTGCGCGTCGCCGGCTGCGGCCGCGACCGGCCGCATTGCAACATCGACCGTCTCGTCGATGGCCTATGCATTCGATTCAATAAAAGGTTAGTTTATCGTCTTAAAAAAATTACGGTGCGCGATCTGTTGGACAAACTGTGACCTGCGGACTCCGCCTTCTTTTTCAGCGGGCAAGAGACTCGGATAAAAAAAGCCGGAATCGAACCCACGATCCCGGCTGAAAATGCTGCGCCCTCGTAGGCCGCGCTTTATCGGCTTTTAGCCATCTCCAGCGCCTGCGTGGTGGTCCAGTACTTGGCCAGCATGTTGGGCCCTTCCCAGGCCGGCAACCGGCCGTCGATCAAATAGCGGAGAAATCTTTCCGTCACCTGACCGAAATGGGCTTCGTGACCGACGCGATGGCTCTGCGGAATCGTGATCTTGCAGCGATGGGGCTGTTTTTCCAGTGCGATGCCGGGATATTTTTTCTCCAGAGCGGCCAGCGCTTTTTTCAGCTCGTGAGTCAACCCTTCCATATTCTGATCTCCTGCCGGGATTACATACAGCTCGGGCTTGAATTTTTCTTCCGCTCCCTGCTGGATGATCACATGGGCTTTGCTCCCTTTCATCACGGAATAGTGGGTGTCGCCGGCGCCGGCCGGCGCCTCAAAATTCCAGATCACCGACACTTTGGCATACACATCCTTGAGGCGGTAGCGAATCTCGCCGTTGGCATAGACGTTGAGTAGGCCTTTTTCATCGAGATAAGGGGTGAGGTAATCCGGCCATTCGGGCAGCTGCGTGGAGCGAATGAATTGTTCCTTGCTGATCAGCGTCGGCCACCGTTTGGCCGCGGCGAGGGTGATGTCGGTCCGGTAATCGATCGCCTGGTCCGGATACGCTTCCCACATCACCAGGTCAAGCAGATGAGTGGTCACATCCGCAATGCCCTCGCCCTGCTGCCGAACATCGTAGAACCAGGCCGGCCGCTTCAGCGGGCTGCCGGAGACCTCCTTGAAAAAGTGATGCACGCTCTCTTTGGTGATGGCGGGATCCTCCGCCGTTCCCGTCATCAAAGCGCCAAAGACCTCGGGAATTTGCGAAAGCTCTTTCTGCAGAATGGAGGTGATCTCGCTTCTCTCGGTCATGATATCGTACAGCAATACGTTGTTTTTCTGCGCAGTCGCGAAACAGGCTTTCAGCTCTTCAAATCCCTGCGCATCGATGCACAACGGCTTGTCGGCCAGCACATGGATGCCGGCCTCCACCGCCGCCCGAATGTATTGGGTCTTTTTTGCATTGTTGCCGGCGGTGATCATGACATTGCCGGGTTTCTGCTCGACCATCTTTTGCAGATAGTCGGGACCGATATAGAGTTTCTCTTCCCAGCGGGTCGGCTGATCGGCGCGCTGGTTGTACTGGTCGATGCGCTTTAGATGGTCTTCGACCTCCGCCCCCTGCGGCGCATAGACATAGACCACCGGCGACACCTGATCATACATGGTCTTTTGCACCAGGCCGGCATGAAAGTGGCCGGGATCCAGCGTCATCAACCGGACTTCGCCTTTGGCGCCGGTGAAAGGTCTCACGCTTTTATCCGCGCTGCAGGAGGCCAGCAGCACGGGGAGCAGCACGTACAGCGCAGACAACAGGGATTCGTTCGACATAACAACTCCGTTTTAATTCGATGATACAGGGGCCTCACAGGGCGTCGATGACGCCGCGGACATAGCCAATGGATTCCGCTGCGCCCGGCAGTGGATCGTTTTCGCTTTTTTCATACTCCAAGGCCAGAACGCCTTGGTAGTTCATTTTGGTCAGGATCTTGATCAACCGGGGGATGTCGATCACTCCCCGGCCTATCTCCACGGTTCTGCCCTCTTTGCTGGGCGCAGAGACATCCTTGATGTGAATATCGTACAGCCGGTCAAAATACTTTTTTGCCGCTTCCGCTGGATCCTGGCCGATGCGCATGGTATGACCGATGTCCATGCACAATCCGATGCGCCTGTCCAGCTTTTTCACCCGCTCGTATACGTCCGCAGGGCTTGGATAGCGTTGATCGCCGGGGCCATGATTGTGAATGGCGAGTATAATGCCCGTCTCCCTGACTTTGTGATCGCAGAGCGCCAAAAGCCCATAATCAGGCACACCGACGATTATTTTCAGCGCAGCGGCCTGAGCATAGGCAAAGGCTTGATGAACCTGCTCCTCGTTGGCCATGTAGATCACGCCGGCGCCGTAGAGATCGAGTCCGGCGCGTCGCACGCTTTCGGCTGCAGTTTTGACCTCTGTGGCTGTGGCCTCCAGGGGCAGGTGCATGCTCTTCAGACAGATCTTTTGAACGCCGACGGTCTGGGTCATCGCCACGGCCTGTTCCAATGTGAACTTGCGAAAGGTGTAGGATGCCATGCCTAAGGAAAAGGAACCTTTTTGCGGCTTTGCCTGCCCGGCGCTCACGGAGGTGAGACAGCCGGTTAGAACCGCCGCACCGCTTGTTCGAAAAAACTGTCTGCGACTGGCATACGGATTCATCGTTCACTCCTTTTTCTCGACAATGCAACCGGTTTATAAAGTTGTGAAAAATATTCATAATGTCAATAGAAATTATCGCATTCAAGTCGGGAAGCGATCGATAAATGATGCTTTTTGACTTAAAAATCAGTATATTGATGCCCGGCCGAAAAAAACATATGGCCTAACAGTCCTTTTTCACGAATCCAGGACCATGACTGAACGTTCAGACACCCCCCTTCACCTTTTACTGGTAGACGATGACGATGTCCTGCGCGAGGCCTGCCGCCGGCTGCTGGAAAGCGAGCAGCTGCAGGTGACGGCAACAGCGGACCCGCTCCATGGGCTCGAGCTGGCAGCGCAGCAGCCGTTTCCTATCGCTCTGGTTGATTTCCGCATGCCCGGCATGACCGGCATTGAATTCATACAACGCATCAGCCTAGTCAGCCCGCACACTGCCGTGATTTTGATGACCGGATACGCCACCATCGAGATGGCGGTGGAGGCGATCAAAATGGGGGCACGCGATTACATCGCTAAACCGTTCGAACCGCATGCGCTGATGGAGATCATCCGCCGGATCGCCGGCGAGTTGCCAATCCCATCTGCAGCAGGGGAGGAGAAGCTCTCGTTTGAATTCAACGGCAAACCGGTGCACATCATAGGCAAGAGCCCGGCCATGCAAAAGGTCTTTGGCCTGGTGACCAAAGTGGCCTCCACTGATTCCACGGTGCTGGTGCAGGGGGAGAGCGGCACCGGCAAGGAGCTGATCGCCCGCGCCATTCACGCCTTCAGCCATCGGGCGGCCTTTCCCTTTATCGCTATGGATTGCGGTTCGCTGGTGGAGTCGCTGTTTGAGAGCGAGCTGTTCGGCCACATCAAAGGCTCCTTTACCGGCGCCACGGCCACCAAACACGGCGCCTTTGAATTGGCCGAAGGCGGCACTTTTTTCTTTGACGAGATCGGCAACATTTCGCTCAACGTTCAGGCCAAAATCCTGCGGGCCATTCAAGAAAAAGAGATCCGCCGTGTGGGCGCTTCGCAGAGCATTAAAATCGACGTCCGGTTGATCGCAGCCACCAATCTGGATCTGCAGACCGCTGTGAGCCAAGGGAGTTTTCGCGAGGATCTGTTTTATCGTCTCAGCGTTATTCCCATTCACCTTCCAGCGCTGCGGGAACGCAAAGAGGACCTGCCTCTGCTGATCACGGCCTTTTTGCAAAAGTACAATTTGCGGCGCCGTAAAACGCCCTTGCTCAGTCTCACGCCTGAGGCTGAACAGGCGCTTCTACAATACCACTGGCCTGGCAACATACGGGAACTGGAAAATGTACTGGAGCGTGCGGCTGTGGTGGAGGATTCGGACCGGATCGAGTTGCACAGCCTGCCCCTGCATCTGCAGCAACCAGGAAAAAGTGCCCGGCCCAGTGTTCAGGAAGAGCTGGTTTCTCTGCAAGAGATGGAAAAGCGTTACATCTCGCAAGTATTAACTAGTCAAAACTATAACATAAGTCAGGCTGCGCGGATTCTTGGGGTGGACCGTAAAACGCTATATCAAAAGATCAAGAAATTTGATCTGAAACAGATTTAAGGCTTCATTTTCCTCTTTAGTTGTCCTCATGTAGCATAATTCCACACTAAATTCTCTCATTTTTAATATATTAATTGTAATCAGAACGGCGTCTTTTTTTTTAAACATATTATTTACAATATTTTATATTTTTGAGGTTAAATAGTAAATATGGCATGGTCTTTGAAACTGGAGATTTGGAAAAGACCATAATATGAAGAAATATAATGAACTGTCTGATCATTGACAATCCACACCACGAGTTGCCGGGCGCTCTTGATCGCTTTTTACAGGAGAAAGGGGTGGACACGGTTCGATTCTGTGATCCGTGGATGGCTGTGCAAAAAGCTCAAGAGCAGCATTTTGACCTGATTCTTCTCGATGCACAGACTCCGGGAATGCGCATCGACAGTACAATCCGGCTGTTGAAGGGGTGTGATCCGCAGGCGCGCATCATTGTGCGCACGGATGAGAACTCTCGTCATCTGGAGGCGCAGGTGCGCAACGAGCGGGTCTATTATTACCATGTCGATTCTTTCGGTGATCAGGAGCTGTTGTTGGCGATTTCCGCCGCGCTCGGCGTTATCGGTCATTCGCCGGTCAGGGAGTTGTGATCCGTTATTTCGGCCAATTATCAATCATTGAATAAACAGCGAGGAAACAATGCAAGCGAGCGATGTGTACAGCAAGTATCCTGGGAACGATCCATCGGTTCTGATTCCCATTCTTCAGGATGTGCAGGAAGTGTACGGTTATGTGCCCGAGGAGGAGCTGCATAATATTGCCAAACATACGCGCCTGCCGGTCAGCCGGGTTTTTGGCGTTGCCACGTTTTATAATCAATTCCGCCTTACGCCGCTGGGCAAAAATGTGATCCGCGTATGCCGCGGCACGGCGTGTCATGTCAAAGGCTCTTTGGATATTCTCACCACGTTGGAAACCGAGCTGGGGATAAAAGCGGGCGGCACCACCCGGGACGGGCAATTCACCATCGAGACAGTGGCCTGCATGGGCGCCTGCAGCATTGCGCCGGTCATTTCGATCAACGACGAATTTTTCGGCGGCTTGACGGTCAAGGAAGTGCAAAAGTTAATCGCCTCTCGCCGGGCGGAAAAAAGTGAATGAGGAGCTTATGAATTCCTATACCCCATTGTTTACCAATTGCTGGCACACTCAGGAAACCCCGTGCAAATATTTCGTGACCTGCGTCCAAACCGCTCCTCAGTGCAACCAATCGGCTGAGAGCAAAAAGCGATTGGACGCGTTTAAAAAAGAGCTGCTGCTGGAGGAGCATCGCCAGCCGGTCATTCTGGTCGGCATGGGCACCTGCGGTCTGGCCAACGGCGCGCAGAAAGTCTATGATGCGTTGGCGGCTGAGCTGAAGAAAAAGAACATCAACGCCAAACTGGTGGCCACCGGCTGTGTCGGTTACTGCTCCCGCGAAGTCATTGTCGACGTCAAGCTGCCGGGATCGGGCCGCATCAGTTATGCGGAGGTCAAGCCGGAGGATGTGGAGAGGATCATCGATGCAACCGTGATGCAGAAAAATATTCTGCCGGACAAGGTGCTCGGCGTGTACACGGATGGGCCGCACAACGGCTGGAAGGATGTGCCGTCGATGCAGCAGGTTCCGTTTTTCGCCAAGCAGAAAAAGCTGGTGTTGGAAAATTGCGGCGTCATCGATCCTGAAAGCATCGATCAGTATCTGGCTCGCGGGGGCTATCAGGGTTTGAGCCAGGTTATCAACACCATGAAGCCGCAGGAGGTGATTCAGAATGTGCTCAAGGCCGGTTTGCGCGGCCGCGGCGGCGGCGGTTTTCCGACGGGCAAAAAGTGGGACCTGGCTGCCAAAAGCAAGGGCGATAAAAAATATCTGATCTGCAATGCGGATGAGGGCGATCCTGGCGCTTTTATGGATCGCGCGGTTCTGGAGGGCGATCCCCACCGCATCATAGAGGGCATGGTGATCGCCGCCTACGCCATCGGCGCTTCAGAAGGCTATATTTACTGTCGCGCGGAATATCCGTTGGCCATCAAACGCTTGCTTAAAACCATCGACGACGCCAGGCGCTACGGCCTGTTGGGCAACAACATCCTCGGCAGCGGCTTTGATTTTGACCTTAAAATCAAAAAAGGCGCCGGCGCTTTCGTCTGCGGTGAAGAGACCGCGTTGATCCATTCCATCGAAGGCAAGCGGGGCATGCCCCGTCCGCGTCCGCCTTATCCGTCGGATGAGGGCTTGTTCGGCAAACCGACGGTGATCAATAATGTGGAAACCTTTGCCAATGTGCCGACCATTTTCAAATACGGTGCAGAGGCTTTCAGCGCCATCGGCACCGCCGGCTCCAAGGGCACAAAAATTTTCGCCCTGTCCGGCAAGATCGTCAACACCGGACTGGTGGAGGTGCCCATGGGCACGACGCTGCGCGAGGTGATTTTCGACATCGGCGGCGGTTGTTCAAACAATAAAAAGTTTAAAGCGGTGCAGATCGGCGGCCCCTCCGGCGGCGCGCTGCCCGAGTCTGTTCTGGACACGCCGGTGGACTATGAGTCGCTCAAATCCATCGGCGCCATGATGGGATCCGGCGGACTGGTGGTTATGGATGAGTCCACCTGTATGGTGGATGTGGCTAAATTCTTTATGACTTTTATTCAATCGGAATCCTGCGGCAAGTGCATCCCCTGCCGCGAAGGCACCAAACGGTTGCTGGAGATCCTTGAACGGTTGACGCAGAGCTACCGCAGCGAAAAGTCGCCGGAAGAGGCGCTGCTGCGCTTCCAGGGCATGGTGTATTTGGAGCGTTTGGCCGATGTGATCAAGAACACCTCGCTGTGCGGATTGGGGCAGACTGCGGCCAATCCGGTGCTGAGCACATTGCGCTATTTTCGCGATGAATATGAGGCGCACCTTTACGACCGGCGCTGTCCGGCCGGCCATTGCCGCGAGCTGTTGACCTATCGCATCGACACCGAGGCCTGCACCGGTTGTACGGTGTGCGCGAAAAAGTGCCCGGAGAACGCCATTGTGGGTGAAAAGAAAAAAGCGCACTATATTATCGAAGAAAAGTGCATCCGTTGCGATCAGTGTCGCGCCAACTGCAAATTCAACGCCATTATCGTCGAATAACCCGGCGCGTGAAACCGGCTGACAGGACCACAGGCGCCTGTGGTCTGCTCCGGCCTTCGGGCCGGCGCCCAGGCGCAATAATCAAACGCATGAGTGAACGTTAGAACGCCAATGAGGAAAGTATGACGATTACAATAAACAACAAAGAAGTTTGGGCCAATCCGGGCGAGACCATTCTGACCGTGGCGCAACGCGAAGGCGTGCACATTCCCACGTTATGTTATTTGAAGAATCTTACTCCCACCGGTTCCTGCCGCATCTGCGTGGTGGAAGTGGAGGGACAACGCAGCCTGGTTCCTTCCTGCGCTTTCCCGGTGGCCGAAGGGATGAAGATTCAGACCAACTCGCCGCAGGTGCGGCGGGCGCGCAAGACCATCGTCGAGCTGCTGATCGCCAATCATCCGCAGGATTGTCTAGTGTGCGTGCGCAATGGCAACTGCGAATTGCAGAAACTGGCGGAGCAGTACGAGGTGCGCGATCACCGGTATCAGGGTGAACGGCGCAAAGCTAAAATCGATCTTGCCAGCCCTTCCATCGAGCGCGATCCGGAAAAATGCATCCTCTGCGGCCGCTGCGTGCGCGTCTGCCATGAGGTGCAAAACGTGGGCGCCATCGATTTCGTGCGCCGCGGCTTTCACTCCACCGTGGCGCCTGCCATGGACGGCAGCCTAAACACCATCGCCTGCGTGTTTTGCGGGCAGTGCGTGGTGGTCTGCCCAGTGGGCGCGCTGCGTGAAAAAGGCAGCCAAAAAGGGGTGTGGGAGGCGATCAACAATCCCCAGAAGCACGTAGTGGCCCAGATCGCCCCTGCGGTGCGCGTGGCGCTGGGCGAAGAGTTCGGCATGGAGCCGGGCAGCATCGTCACCGGCAAGATCACTGCCGCTCTGCGCCGTCTCGGCGTGGACCGGGTGTTCGATACCAATTTCGGCGCTGATTTGACCATCATCGAAGAGGCGCATGAGCTGCTGCACCGAGTGAACCATAAAGGCGTGTTGCCGCTGCTCTCCTCCTGCAGCCCGGGATGGGTGAAATATGTCGAGCATTTTTATCCTGATCTGCTGCCCCATGTCTCCACCTGCAAGTCGCCGCACGAGATGGAAGGCGCCATGATCAAGAGTTATTATGCCCAAAAAGTCGGAATCGATCCCAAGGATGTGTTCGTCGTATCGATCATGCCCTGCATCGCCAAAAAATTCGAATCGCAGCGGCCGGAGCTGGCCGATGAATACCAGGATGTGGACGCAGTGCTCACCACCCGGGAGCTGGCGCGCATGATCAAAGCCGCCGGCATCGACTTTGCCAAGTTGTCGGAAGAAAATTTCGATGATCCCATGGGCGAATCCACCGGCGCCGCCGCCATTTTCGGCACCTCGGGCGGCGTGCTGGAGGCGGCATTGCGTTCCGCCCACTATTACCTCACCGGCAAGGATATGGATCAGATCGAGTTCAGCTCTGTGCGCGGTTTGGCCGGGGTGCGTGAAGCCACAGTGACCATCAACGGTCTGACCCTTCGCGTGGCTGCGGTCAGCGGTCTGAAAAATGTCGATAAATTTCTCGAAGGCATCCGCACCGGCGACTCGCCCTATCATTTTATCGAGGTGATGGCCTGCCCCAACGGCTGCATCAACGGCGGCGGTCAACCGATCCCCTCGGATCCGGAAAAAGTGCGCAAACGGATCGAGTCGCTGTATGCCATCGATCGCTCATTGCCTAAACGGGCTTCGCATCACAACGAGTCGATCATCAAATTGTACAAAGAGTTTCTCGGCGAGCCCAACGGCCATAAAGCGCATGAACTGTTGCACACTGAATTCACCGAACGGGGCGTCGAATAATGGGAGTGGTCTGGACCATACCAGAGCGCTGCAAGCGCTGTTACAGCTGCATCCGCGAATGCCCGGCCAAAGCCATCAAGGTGGAAAAAGGCCAGGCCAAGGTCATCGACGAACGGTGTCTGGCCTGCGGCCACTGCGTGCGGGTTTGTTCGCAGCAGGCCAAAGCGGTGCTCAGCGGGGTGGAACAGACCTTGGAATTTTTGCATCAGGGCCATCATGTAGTCGCCATGGTGGCGCCGACCTTTCCAGCTTCCTTTATCGATTTTCCGCCGGAGGTGTTTGTCGGCGCGCTGCGCCGGATCGGCTTCCGCAGCGTGGTCGAGGTGGCCTATGGCGCTGACCTGATCAACCGGGAGTATTACCGGCTGATCAACGTTCAGGACAAACGGTCTGGATTCCAGGCTCTGCCGCTGATCACCAGCTCCTGTCCGGTCATCTGTGATCTGGTGGAAAAATATGTGCCGGATCTTTTGCCTCACTTGGCGCCTGTAGTCTCGCCCATGGTCGCCATGGGGCGGGTCATGCGCAAGCTTCTCGGACCGGAAATCAAAACGGTCTTTATCGGTCCTTGCGTGGCCAAAAAAGTGGAATCGCGCAAACCGCAGGTGGCGGACGCGGTCGATGAGGTGCTGACCTTTAAAGAGCTGCATCAAATCTGGGAGCTGCTTAACATCGATCCCTCCGCGGCCGAGCCCTCGACGTTTGATCCGCCCTATGCGTATCTGGGCCGTCTCTATCCGGTTTCCGGCGGCCTTCTGCGCAGCGCCGGCTTGCCCTATGACATCATGAACAACGAAGTGATCGTCACCGAGGGCAAAGGGCGCACGCTGCGATTGCTGGACAGCCTGCAAAAAGGCGAGATCAAGGCCAAGGTGGTGGACATTCTTTTCTGCGAAGGCTGCATCAATGGTCCTTTTGCCGATTCCACGCTGAACTCGTTCATGCGTAAAGAAAAGATCGTCAGCTATACCGATTCACTGCGCACCCGCATCAGCTATGTGGAGTGGAAGAAGACCATTTTGCAGAACCAGGATGTGAACGTGCGTCGGGAGTTCAAGATCGCGCCGATCCTGTCCAAACAGCCGACGCCTGAGGACATTCAGAAAATTCTCGCCTCCATCAATAAAATCAATCCGGAGGATGAACTCAACTGCGGGTCCTGCGGCTATGAGACCTGCCGGGACTATGCTGCAGCGGTTTTTCAAGGCATTGCCGAAGAGGAGATGTGCCTGCCCTACCTGATCGAAGAACTGCAGCGCACCCAGCAGGATTTGCAACAGTCCCTTTCCGAGTTGGCAGACGCGCAGGAGCAATTGATTCAGCGGGAAAAGCTCGCCTCCATAGGTCAACTGGCGGCCGGCGTGGCCCACGAGGTCAACAATCCGCTGGGATCGATCATGTTGTATGCCCACCTGCTGCTGCAGCAGTTGAAGAGCGATGATCAAAAATCGCGCGATCTGGTGTTCATCATGGAAGAGGCTAAACGCTGTCAAAAGATCGTGGCCGGTCTGCTCAACTTCGCCCGCCAGGGCAATTTATCTCTGCGGCCGCACAAGCTGCAGGACATTCTGCAAAAGCTGGTGAGCGTGGTTTCCCACCAGGCGTTGTTCGAGAACATCACCATAACCATGGATTTACCGGATCTTCCCGCCATCGAGCTCGACGACGATCAAATCTATCAGGTGTTTCTTAACCTGGCGGTGAATGCTGCTGAAGCCATGCCGCAGGGCGGTACCCTGACCATTCGCTGCCGCCACCTGGTGGAACGGCATGTGGTAACCATCGAGTTTCAGGACACCGGCTGCGGCATTCCACCGGAGAACAGCAACAAGCTGTTCGTGCCGTTTTTCACCACCAAACAGATCGGCAAGGGCACGGGATTGGGCCTGGCCATCGCCTACGGCATCATCAAGATGCACAAGGGCAATATCTACTTCAAGAGTGAACCCGGGCACGGGGCTGTTTTTACGGTCGAGTTGCCCGACCATATCCATTGAACGGATCAAGAACCCTGCGGCGGTTGCTATGAAAAAAAAGATTTTGCTGATCGATGACGATGTCGATCTCATCGAACTCAACAAAGCGCTGTTGACGGTGATGGGCTATGAGGTGCTTTTCGCCTACAACGGCCGGGAGGGATTGGACCTGGTCGCTCAGTGCGCCCCGGATCTGATCATCCTGGATGTGATGATGAACTCTCCGGGCGAGGGATTCGAGGTGGCGCGGGCGATCAAAGAAAACAAAGACACCCGCCACATTCCGATCATCATGCTCTCCGCAGTCAATAACGAGTCAGGTTTCTCCCTGCGGGTGGGGCCTGACAAATCGTGGAATCCTGTGGATGCCTTTATCGACAAACCGGTGCGCAAGGAGCAATTGATCAAAACCGTACGCAATCTACTGGCCAAATAACTAACAGAAAGTGGCGTTATGAATAAAAAAATTCTCATGATCGACGACGATGTGGATCTGGTCCAGCTCATCAAGCCGGTGCTGGAGAAAGAGGGCTACCAAGTGGCCGCCGCCTTTGACAGCCGCGAGGGCTGGGACCTGTTTCAGAGCTTTGCTCCGGATGTGATTTTGATGGATTTGGCCATGGAGCACTTTGATTCGGGCTTTGTGCTCTGCCATAAAATTAAAAACAGCGATCAAGGCAAGAACACGCCCATTATCATGATGACCGCTGCCGGCCATGAAACCGGCATTCGTTTTTCCACGCAAACGGCGGAGGAGCGGCGATGGATCCGCGCCGACGATTACCTGGACAAACCCATCCGTCCCAGGGATCTGCTTGCCTATCTGCGCGAAAAGGTCTTTCACCAGTCCGATGCACACTGAACCCGCCGACATCCTGGTCGTTGACGACGAACTGGGGATGCGTGAAGGCATCAAACGCTTGTTTGAAGTCCAAGGCCATCATGTGGACACCGCCGCCTGCGGCGCCGACGGAATCGCCCTGGGTACGCAGCGGGAATATGATGTCTATTTTCTCGACCTCAAGATGCCGGACATGGACGGGGTCGCGGTGCTCGACAGCATCAAAAAGGTCTACCCAGAGGCCATCTGCATCATCGTAACCGCGTACGCTTCCATCGACACCGCGGTGGAGACCACGCGGCTGGGCGCTTATCAGTATGTGGCCAAGCCGTTCGCTCCGGACGACATCCAGTTTGTCTTTGATCGTGCCCTGGAACGGCGCGCTTATATTCTTGAAGCACGCCGTCTGCGCGAAGAACGCGAACGGCGGCTGTTGGAGGTGGCGCAGGAAAAGTCGCGCATTCGCACGATCATGAACGCCATCGGCGACGGCCTGCTGGTCATCAACCAGGACGGCGAGCTGGTGCTTTTCAACCCACGGTTCTTAACCCTGCTGCGCATCAATCAGACGCTGGTCACCGGCCAGCCGGTGCTGGATCTGTTGCCCGAGGCGCTTCGCGAACAGATCACCGAGATCCTGACGAAAAAAGAGAGATTGCAGGGCATCGAACAGGAGATCGTCATTCAGCCGCCGGCCAAACTGGTGGTCATGGCCAACACCGCATCCATTCAGGATGAGCAGGGACGGTTTCTCGGTGTGGTCTCCGTTCTGCGGGATATCTCTGAGCTGAAAAATATAGAACTGCTAAAATCCCAGTTTGTCAATATGGCGGCGCATGAGCTCAAAGCGCCGTTGAGCGCTGTGCAGGGGTATCTCGAGGTGGTGATCGAGAAAACCTTGGGCGATGCGCCGGAGATCTATGACGGCTATTTACGGCGATCCAATGAGCGCTGCTTGGCGCTTATCGGCCTGATCAACGATCTGCTCAATATATCGCGCATGCAGGCCGGAACCGTCAAACGGGAGATCGAAAACCTGGAGATCGGCGGGATTCTGCGGCCGCTCACTGAATTCTATCAGCATGAGATCGACAAAGCGCAGCTGACCCTGACGCTTACGCTGGATCAGCCTTTGTGGATCGCGGCGGATCGGGAGGAGATTCAGAGGGTTTTTCAAAATTTGATCTCCAATGCCGTTAAATACAATCGGCCCAACGGCGAAATCCGTATTCACGGGTATCGCGAAGGCCATTATGCGAAAATCAGCGTTCAGGATTCCGGCATCGGCATGACCCAGGAGGAGCAGGAACGGCTGTTCGAAGAGTTCTTCCGCGCGAAAAATGCGTTGACCCGTCATATTACCGGAACCGGGCTGGGTCTGACGATCGTTAAATCCATCGTCAACGCTTATGCGGGCAAGATCGAGGTTCAAAGCACGTTCCAAGTGGGCACCACCTTTACGGTTTCGCTGCCGCTCGCCAATGCGCGACGCAAGGACGAAAAGGAAAAATGAGGTTGACTTTATCAGAAAAAAACAATAAAATAACATTCTATATATAGATATCGCCAGGAGAAAGTTCATATCACTCGAGTTTTCCATTTGTGACGGCCATAACGACACATCCGCCTTTCAATCAAGCAGTTGAAAGGCGTAGGAAGCTGGATTTTCCATTTATCGGTATCACTGGAAGCAATGGCAAGACCACTGTCAAGCGTATGCTGCGGTCTATCCTGAGCAGGCACGGCCGGGTCTATGATTTTGCCTATGATTCCGATACAGCGGAAAAGATCGCCCAGGAATTATTGACTCTGAGAGGCTCCTGGGACTGGGCGCTGGTGAAAATCGGCGCCTCCGCTGCCGACGAGGTCAAAAGATCCACGGAATTGATCCGGCCAAAGATCGGAGTCATCACCAACATTGGAGAAGCCCATCTGGCCGTCCATGGAACGATCGAAAAAATAATGCACAACAAAGCGCAGTTGCTCAAAGGACTGGAACCGGGCGGTTGGGCTGTGTTGAATCGAGATAACGAATATGTCAAAGCGCTGGGCGAGGGAAACTTAACCGCCACGCGCTTTTTTGGTTTGTCTGAACTAGCCGACTATTTTGCCGCCAATATCACCCCGCTAGGGCCGGAAGGCACCGCCTTTACTGTTCATCGCAAAAACAACGTGAGTCTACGCTTGCATATGCCCATCTACAGCTTGGGAGATGTTTACAACGCCCTCGCCGCCATTGCTGTGGCGGACGGTCTGGGAGTGCCGGATGAGATCATCGCCGACAGCCTGGAACACGACTTTCTACTTCCGGAAGGGCGGGGACGTTTGTACCGTATGCACGACCTGATGCTCTTCGATGACACCTACGACGCCACTCCCCAATCGCTGATAAAATCCACGGTCTGCCTGATGCAGTGCAAGGAGGTGGCACGGCGGCTGATTCTGGTGCTGGGCGATATGACCGAACTGGGCGTTCAGACCGACTATTATCAGAAGATGATCGGTCATTATCTGGCCGGAATGCCTATCGACCTGGTGGTGCTCTGCGGCCGGCATGCCCATTCGACCGCTGAGGCCATGCGCAGCGGCAGACAGCAGGCTGCCGCCATCATGGAATTCCCGCTGGTGTCGCAGGCGATAGAGTATCTGTTGAACGAGATCCGGCCAGGCGATGCGGTGATGGTGGAAGGCGGCGCGGATCAGGATCTATCCGCAGTGGTCCGAGCACTGCGCCGCGCTTTTGAAAAAGCTCCGCAAACCGTTTAATCCTTTTGTTGAGACCAGGGAATGCGCTTAAGCGAGATCATCCGTACCTTGCAGCTCGATGCGCTCTGCGGCGTTGAGCAGGCCGCAGACGTGGAGGTGCAATCGGTCTATGTCTCGGATATGCTCAGTGAAGTAATGGCTCATGCGCCTCGCGGGTGTCTTTGGATCACGCATCAGAACAATGAGAACGTGGTCGCCATCGGCTATTTCAAGGAACTGGCCGCTATTGTGCTGCCCCGCCGCGGCCGGATGGAAGAAGAGGTGTTGGAAAAGGCCAAAGCGAAAAAAATAGCGGTGCTCAGTTCCGTCGATTCGGCGTTCAAACTGGCCGGACGTCTGTACGCCCTCGGACTTTCGGAGCCGCACTGATGTCCGAATGGTATCGCGCGGATCTGCACATTCACACGGTTCTTTCCGCTTGCGCAGAGCTGACCATGGGCCCGCGCGACATAGTGGCGGCTGCCGAAGAAAAACAGCTCGACATCATCGCGATCACCGATCACAACTCAGTGGCCAACACTCCAGCGGTCATCCGTGCGGCCATTGGCCATGACCTCCTGGTCATCCCGGGCGTCGAGGTGGCCACCGCCGAGGATGTGCACATGGTCTGTCTTTTTCCGGACCAGCCTCAGGCGCAGTCGTTCCAGGAATTCATCTACCGACATCTGCTGGAAGGGGATTACGACGACTCACTCTATGGTCCGCAGATCATCTGCGATGAAGAGGAAAACATTCTCCATCAGGAGAGAAAGCTGCTGGCTTTTTCTACCACAGCGCCGATGGCTCAAGTGTACGAACAGGTGGTTCTGCACCAAGGCATCGCCTACCCGGCCCATGTAGATCGCCGCGCTTACAGTGCGTTGCATATCCTGGGTCGAATACCGGATGAGATTCCATTCCCCGCGGTCGAGATCTCACACCGGCTTTACGTGGACGAGGCGCGCCGCCGATTTCCCCAGTTGGCGCGTTATCAGATTCTAACGGCGTCGGATGCACATGATCTGAAGGATATCGGCAAGGCCATCACTTTTTTTTATCTGGAAGAACCCTCCTTCGCCGAGTTGGCCATGGCCTTCCGCGGGGAGAAGAATCGCAAGCTGACGGTGTCGCGGCCGGACGTGGCCATTCAGAACATACCGTATTGAACAGAGGAGAGAGGGTTCGAGGCATTATGCGAGAACTGGCCCTGCACATTCTTGATATTGTCACCAACTCGATTGAGGCGCAGGCCAGCCGGATCATCATTGCAGTGGATGAATCCGTCCGTGACAATCGATTGCGCATACGCATCAAGGACAACGGCCGCGGCATGAGTCAGGAGCTGATCGACCGGGTGCTCGATCCCTTCGTCACCACGCGCACTACCCGACCGGTGGGCATGGGGCTGTCGTTGCTCTTGCAGGCTGCCACAGACTGCGAGGGCGGGTTAAAGATATCGTCCGCCTTGGGCAGAGGCACCCTGGTGGATGTCCACTTTAAGCTGAACAGCCTCAATCGCATGCCCCTGGGCGAGATCGGCGCCACTTTATCGAACTTGTGCATCGCTTCGCCGGACATTCACTTTTATTACCGGCATAGTACCGACAGCGGCCGCTTTGTGTTCGATTCCTTCTGGTTGCTGGCGCAGATGGCTGCGCGGAATTGCATGCTCTACACCCTGGCCGGCGAATCCGAACAACGGATTCGGGAAGGCGTTTTAGCGATCTCTTCCGTAGCTTGACCAAAGGGTCGCTTGGCCGGCGGCTGCTTGTAAGATTGATTGTTTAGATGAACGTTTGCTTAACTGTTTCAATAATCACATTCAGCAGGAGGAACCATTTGTGAAAACATTAGCAGATCTGCGGGAAATCAGGGAGAAAGCCAAACGGGAGATGGCGCAGCGCGAACAGACGGCGCGTTACCGGATCGTTGTGGCCATGGGAACCTGTGGGATCGCCGCAGGAGCGCGCAGCGTGATGTCGGCGATTCTGGATGAGCTGAACAAGCGTCATATTACAGATACGGTGGTCACGCAGACCGGCTGTCTGGGATATTGCGATCAAGAACCTCTCGTTCAGGTGATGCAGCCCGATCAGACAACCATCACCTACGGCAAGGTTACGCCGGAAGTAGCCCGGGCGGTCGTCTCGGAACATATCGTCAACCATAAAATCATCACCAACCATGTGTTCCTGCAAAAATAATTCATCATGCAAACATAAGGTTCCTTTCAATCCATAGGAGGTAACGAATGCCTGATCTGGCCAAAATTCACGATATCGTGAAAGTCTATGAAAAGACTCCAACGCCGCTGATCTATATCCTCAAGGATGTGCAGAAAGAATTCGGCGCTTTGACCGAACCGGTCCTGTCCGAAGTGGCGCGGATCACTCAAATGCCGCTCAGCGAGATCTATGGGGTGGCGACCTTTTACAGCCTATTCACGACTCAGCCGAAAGGCAAACACGTTGTCCGCTGCTGCAACAACGCACCCTGCCATGTGCGGAATTCCAAGGAGGTGCTGCAGAAGATTAAAGAATACCTGCAATTGGAAATAGGCGGCACCACCGCAGACGGCCTCTTTACCCTCGAATTCACCAGCTGTCTGGGCCTGTGCGCTGTGGCGCCGGTGATGATGGTGGACAACGAGGTCTACGGCAATCTGACGCCGGAAAAAGCGGTAGCTATCCTTAAAGACTATAAATTGAAAGGGTCCTCCAATGCATAGAATGCACATCATTATCGCCATGGACCCGCATACCATTTCGCAGGGCGCACGTTCGGTCAAAGATGCGTTGGTGCGGGAGCTGGCGTTGGCCGGCCTGTCCAATGAGGTCAAAGTGGTCGAGACCGGCAGTCTCGGCATTTATAACAAAGGCGTCGTTCTGGTGCTGTTCCCGGATGCGGTGTATTATGCAGGCGTCAAGATCGAGGATGTCTCGGAAATTATCTCTGAACATCTGCTCAAAGGCCGCATCGTCGAGCGGCTGCAATACCTGGATATGCCGGCTGAAGACACCCATGTGGATGAGAAAGCGCCGAGATTCGGCAAACAGGTCCGCGTTGTGCTGAAGAACGCCGGCGTCATCGATCCGGAATCCATAGAAGAATACATTGCACAAAACGGTTATGAGGCTTTGGGGCGGGCGGTTACATCGATGAAACCCGCCCAGGTCATGGAAGAGGTCAAGGCCAGCAGCCTACAAGGCCGCGGCGGCGCCTTTTTCCCCACAGGGCTCAAATGGAGCTTTGCCGCCAAAGAAAAATCGGATGTAAAATACATTATCTGCAACGCGGATGAGGGCGAACCCGGCACTTTTAAAGATCGTCTGATTCTGGAAGGCGATCCCCATGCGGTGATCGAGGGTATGGCCCTGGCCGGCTATGCGGTGGGCGCATCCAAGGGATATGTGTACATTCGCGGCGAATATCATATGTCCATCGCCCGTATGCAGCGGGCCATCGAGCAGGCTCGCAGTCAGGGGCTGTTGGGTAAAAAGATCTTTGGTTCTTCCTTCAATTTTGATCTGGAAATCCGCGAAGGCGCTGGCGCCTATATCTGCGGTGAGGAAACGGCCTTGATCGAGTCCATCGAGGGCAAGCGCGGTGAGCCGCGCAACAAACCGCCCTTTCCGCCGTCTGTGGGACTATGGGGCAAGCCCACGATCGTGAACAACGTAGAGACGCTGGCAAATATCCCGCAGATCATTCTTAACGGCGCAACTTGGTATAAAACATTGGGTACGTCCGCGAGTCCGGGCACCAAAGTCTTCACCTTGGTGGGCAACATCAACAACCCGGGTTTGATCGAAGTGCCCATGGGCATTACTCTGCGCGAGATCATCTATGACATCGGGCATGGGATTCCCAACGGCAAGGGCTTTCTCTTTGCCCAGCTGGGCGGCACTACGGGCGGCATTCTCACGGCGGAGCATCTGGATCTGCCGCTGGCCACCGAAACTTTGCGTACGATCGGTTCCGGCATGGGTTCCGGCGCTTTGCTGGTGGTGGATGACAGTCAGTGCGTGGTTGATTTAGTCAAAACCTTTGTCGAGTTCTTTAATCATGAGTCCTGCGGCATCTGCACCATGTGCCGCGAGGGCAACGGCCGCTTGCTGGAGTTGTTGGAAAAAATAACCGATGGAAAAGGCCGCCCGCAGGATATCGAGCTGATGGAAAACCTGGCCAACGCCATGATGCGCGGCGCTTTTTGCGGCCTTGGTCAAGCGGCGCCGGTGCCCATCCTGGGCTGTCTCAAGTATTTTCGTCAAGAGTTCATCCAGCATGTGAGCGACAAATTCTGCCGCTCCGGCAAATGCGCTATCCAAACCGCTGCAACGACCCAGGCAGCCTAATCAACCGTTCGGTAACTGAAAAGGGAGGACCTTGCTTTGAACAAAGTAACTTTGACTATAGACGGACGAAGCGTGACGGTGCCGGAGGGAACGACCGTCCTGGATGCAGCGGAGAGAATCAACATCACGATTCCGCGATTGTGTCATCATCCGGATTTAAACCCGGTGTCCGCCTGCCGCATTTGCGTGGTGGAGGTAAAGGGCGACCGGCTGCTGCGCACCGCCTGTTCCTGGAAAGTGCAGGAGGGCATGGAGGTGAGCACCAATTCCAAAGTGGTGCGCGATTCGCGTAAGATGGCCATGGAGCTGTTGTTGTCCCGCCATCCGATGCGCTGCACCGAATGTGTGCGTAACGGAAGCTGCGAGCTGCGCGCCTGTGCCGATCAGCTGGGCATCCGCGAAATCAGCTTTGAATATCATCAACGTCAGGGCGGCCTGGATACCTCAAGCCCATCCATCGTCCGCGATCCTTCCAAATGCATTCTCTGCCGCCGTTGTGTGCAGACCTGCGCCATGGTGCAGAGCGTCAGCGCTCTCGGCATGGAAGGCCGTGGTTACGAGGTGTGGGTGGACACGCCGTTCGCCCAAGGCATGGCGGATGTGCCGTGCGTGGCCTGCGGCCAGTGCATTGACCGCTGTCCCGTAGCTGCACTGTATGAGAACAGCCACATTGACCGCGTCTGGCGTGCGTTGGATGATCCCAACCTGCATGTAGTGGTTCAGACCGCGCCGGCGGTGCGCGTGGCCGTGGGCGAAGAATTCGGCCTTCCGGCCGGCGCCCTGGTAACCGACAAACTGGTGGCCGGACTGCGTCGCCTGGGATTTGATAAAGTGTTCGATACCGACTTTACCGCCGACCTTACCATCATGGAAGAGGGCCATGAGCTTTTGAGCAGGATCAAGAATGGCGGCAAACTGCCGATGTTGACCTCCTGCAGCCCTGGTTGGATCAATTTTATCGAACACTTTTTCCCAACGCTGCTGCCGCATGTCTCCAGCTGCAAGTCTCCTCAGCAGATGTTCGGCGCTCTGGCCAAGACCTATTACGCGGAAAAGCACGGCATTGACCCCAAAGCCCTTTATGTGGTTTCGGTCATGCCCTGCACCGCGAAAAAGTGGGAGAGCGGACGGCCGGAAATGACCTCCAGCGGTTTCCAGGATGTCGATGCGGTGCTGACCACCCGCGAACTGGCGACCATGATGAAACAGGTGGGCATCGATCTGCCCAACCTGCCGGAGGAAGAGTACGATGCGCCTCTCGGCATCTCTACCGGTGCGGCAGTGATCTTTGGCGCCACAGGCGGCGTGATGGAGGCCGCCCTGCGTACCGTGTATGAGGTGGTGACGAAAAAGCCGCTGGAAAATGTCGATATTACGGCAGTGCGCGGCCTGGAGGGTGTAAGGGAGGCTGAAGTCGATCTTGACGGCGTTAAAGTTAGGGCGGCAGTGGCCAATGGCTTGGCCAATGCCCGCAAGCTGATGGACAAGATCGTCGCCGGAGAGGCTGATTATCATTTTATCGAGATCATGGCCTGTCCGGGCGGATGCATAGGCGGCGGCGGTCAACCGATTCCCACCTCTGCAGAGATCAGGAAAAAGAGAGCTGAGGCGATTTACAAGGCCGATCGCGGTCTCAAGATTCGTAAATCTCATGAGAACCCGGCGATCCAGCAGCTGTACAAAGAGTACCTGGGCGAGCCCAACAGCCACCGGGCGCATGAGCTGCTGCACACCCATTACACGGCCAAGTGATCGCCCGTCGCCGTCAGCCATTAAGAACCTTTTTCTTTGCGTACGGCCCGGGACAAAGCTGTCCCGGGCCGGCTTTTTAAACCTGCCGTAGCTGGCGGCGCTTCTTTTTTATGCCGATTCTGCTTGCAATAATTGCCTTTTTTTAATATTATTAACTGCGCAAACCAGCTTTGTCGTCGAAAGATTCTATTCTGTGGTTACAGGCGTTGATCGGCAAGCGCCCAGTCGGACGGGCCGGCGCCAGGAATGTCGTCGCCTTTTACGAGAACAGACATGAACCTCTCCGCTGAACCACTCATCCTCGTCATCAATCCCGGTTCCACCTCCACCAAAGTCGCTCTATTCCGCGGCCGCCATAAACTCACCGAAGAAACGCTCCGGCATACGCGGGATCAACTGGCCCGTTTTTCAGGTCTTTGGGATCAGTTCGATTTTCGTTTAAGCGCTGTGCAGGCGTTTCTCTCCAGGCAGAATCTTCCCGCGTTCTCGCTGCAGGCGGTGGTGGGTCGTGGCGGCTTGCTCAAACCGGTCAGCCGCGGCACCTATGAGGTAAATCCTGCCATGATCGCTGATGCGCGCCAAGGCGTACAGGGGGAGCATGTCGCCAATCTCGGTTGTGCCCTTGCTCTGGAGATCAGCAAGCTGTACGGAGGCCGGCCGTTGGTTGTGGATCCGGTGTCGGTGGATGAGTTTGATGCTCTGGCGCGCTATTCCGGTCATCCTCTTCTGCCTCGCCGATCGCTCGCGCATACGTTGAATCTGCGCGCCGCTTCCCTCTGGGCTGCTGAAAAACTGGAACTGGATCCGCAGACGTGCAATTTTGTGGTCGCCCATCTGGGAGGCGGATTTTCCATCGCGCCGATCCGCAGAGGACGCATCATCGATGTCAACGACGCCTCCAGCGGTGGTCCATTTTCTCCGGACCGCACCGGCAGCCTGCCGCTGCAGCCTTTTATCGATCTGGTTTTTTCCGGCAGCTATGATAAAGCGGCTGTGAAGAAGATGGTGATGGGCGAAGGGGGGCTGGCGGCCTACCTTGGCACGACGGATGCAGTGGAAATCGAAGAGCGGATTCAGCGGGGCGATGCCAAGGCGAAAGAGGTGTACCAGGCGATGGCCTATCAGATCGCTAAGGAGATCGGCGCCATGGCCACGGTGCTGTGCGGCGACGTGGCGGCGGTGGTGCTGACCGGCGGTCTGGTTCATTCGTCTTTTCTCATCCAAGAGATCAGCCGGAGGGTTCGCTTTATCGCCCAAGTGATCCTGTTGCCCGGCGAACTAGAGATGGAGGCGATGGCCGAGGGCGCCTGGCGCGTGTTGACAGGGCAGGAGCAGGCGCTATCCTACTGATGCGGTGCATTCTATCAAGGGGAACGATATGATCACCTGTATGGACGATCTGTTGCAGGCAAGTCGCAAGGGCGAATCGGTGCGAGTGGCGGTGGCTGCGGCGGATGACGAAGCCGCGCTCAGCGCCATGATCGCCGCCGCTTCGCTGCGGATCAGCACGCCCCTGCTTTTCGGTGATGAAAAGAAAATCACCACGCTGTTGGCAAAGCTGGAGGGCGGCGCCGAAACCTCTTTTGAGATCCGCCATGTGTCTGATGAATCTGCAGCCGCGGTCCAGGCGGTGACCGCTATCCGCAAAGGCGAGGCGCAGATCCTGCTGAAGGGCAAAATGAAAACCGCGCATTTGCTCAAAGCGGTCCTGGATTCTGAAAATGGATTGCGCCTGAACCGTCTGCTCAGCGATGTTTTTCTTTTTGAAAATGTGCACCGAACCGGCCGGCGGTTGATGATCATCACCGATGGGGGAGTGACCTTGAAGCCGGATCTGAAGCAAAAGATCGAAATCATCGAAAACGCGGTTTTTGTCATGCATACGCTGGGCATCGCTTTGCCTAAAGTGGCGCTGCTGTCCGCGGTTGAAACTGTAAATCCCAGCCTGCCCAGCACGTTAGACGCTGCGGTCCTTACCAAGATGAATCATCGCGGTCAGATCAAGGGATGCATTATCGACGGACCGTTGGCGTTGGACAACGCTGTTTCTCCATCAGCGGCCAGAACCAAGGAGCTTCATACGCCCATCGCCGGACAGGCGGATATTCTGGTCTGTCCGGATATCGAATCCGCCAATATGCTGGCCAAGAGCACCTGCTACTTTGCCGGCTTTAGGTTGGGCCATGTAATAGTCGGCGCCGCTGCACCGGTTTTGATTCCGTCGCGGGCGGATAATGCAGACAGCAAATTGCTCTCAGTGGCGCTGGGTAAATTGGTCGGGAAATACACTGCCTGAGATTGCGCGGTGCGTCAAGCCGTCTGCGCCTCGGGGTGAAAACGGCGCTTTCATCTTTCGCGCCTGGTGGGCTGGTCCTCCAGGCGCTTTTTTATATCCGCGCCGTCATCTTAATGCTTGATTATCTTTATTTGTTTTAGTATACTATTCTTTCTTATTCGAACCATCATGACCTTATCGGTTGGAGCCTATATGACAAAACGGCCGTTGATCCCTGAATCCAGAGTGGAGCAGGTCGCTCTGCAACGGTCTGGACGACAGTTTATCTATCCCCCTATCGAAAAGATACCTGTCATTGAAGTGGACAATTTTCCCGCTCTGGGCAAATTGACCGCTTTGCGCTTTCTCGAGTGGGTCCAGAGCAATCCCGAAGGAATCGTTTCCCTGCCGACCGGCAAAACGCCTGAGCATTTTATCAAGTGGGTGATGCACTATCTGCAAAAATGGAATGATAAGGAGGTGCAGAAGGATCTGGAAACAAACGGCGTTGATCCGGCGCACCGGCCGCGGATGGATCACTTGCGGTTTGTTCAGATCGACGAATTCTATCCGATCAATCCTGCGCAGACCAACAGCTTTGCCCACTATATTCAGACGTTTTACATTCGGGGATTCGGCCTGAGCAGCCAGAAGGCGTTGCTGCTGAATGCCTGGTCCACCGGCATGCCACCGGGGATGACGCCTGATCAGGTGTTCCCCAACGAAACGGTGGATCTGAGCTTGCGCATCCGCCATGGTAAAAACCATCTGGAAATATTGCAGCGTGAAGTCATCGAGCGGGTGGATGAATATTGTACGGACTATGAAAGACAGATCCGTGATTCGGGAGGCATCGGCTTTTTTCTCGGCGGCATCGGTCCGGACGGCCACATCGGATTCAACGTCAGCGGCAGTGATCACTTTTCCACCACCCGCTTGACCGCCACCAACTATGAGACCCAGGCTGCCGCGGCCGGAGATCTGGGCGGCATCGAGGTCGCCCGCCGCCGGCTGGTGATCACCATCGGGCTCAGCACTATCACCTACAATCCCGATGGAGTGGCGATCATCATCGCGGCCGGTGAGGCGAAGGCCAAGGTGATTCAGAATGCGGTGGAGGCGCCTGCCTCCAACCTGTATCCGGCGACTGTGCTGCACAAACTGAAAAACGCCCGTTTCTACATCACCAAAGGCGCGGGCAAATTGTTGATCGAGCGGCGGTATGAGGACGTCACCCGCATGGACCCGGTGCCAGAGGCTGAGATCGATCATATCGTCATCGATCTGGCCCGGCATCAGCACAAGCGTCTGTCGTCGCTGGATCAAAAAGATTTCGCCGCGATCCGTTCCTCCGACTGGATATGGACCAAAAGCGGCAAGACCGTAGCCAAGTTGACCGCTCAGGTGGTGGAGCGGCTGACGCAAAAGATCGAGGACGGCCTCAAAGCCATCGAGGGGGAATCCTTTTTGCACACCGCGCCCCATCATGACGACATCATTCTGGGCTATTGGGCCTATGTGCTGCACCTGGTGCGATCGCCGCTCAACTCGCATCATGTCGCATATATGACCAGCGGATTCAACGCGGTCACTAATTTTTATGTGCAGCAGCAACTGGAGAATCTGCAACGCTTCATCACTGCACCGTCCTTTAAAAGTTTGATGGAGGAAGGGTATTTCGAGGCGAACAATGAGAGCGGACGCAATCGGGATGTCTATCAGTTTCTCGACGGAGTGGCTGCGCACAGCAAACATATGCAGCAGGAGGGCGAAGCGCGGCGACTGCTGCGGAATCTGATCTTTATTTTCGAAGAAAATGATTTGTCGCAGCTGCGCAATCGCATCTCCGAGCTGATTCTCTATTTTAAAAGCCAGTATCCGGGCAAGAAAGATCTTCCCTACATTCAGCAGTTGAAAGGCATGTTGCGTGAATGGGAATCGGATTTGAAATGGGGACACCTGGGATTTAACGCCTCTCACGTGCACCACCTGCGTCTGGGCTTTTACAAAGGGGAGATCTTTACCGAATCGCCGCAGATGGACCGGGATGTCGCTCCGCTCCTCGCCTTGATGAAGCAGGTCAAACCGACGATCGTCACCGTCGCTCTGGATCCTGAAGGCAGCGGTCCGGACACGCATTACAAGGTGCTGCAGACGGTCTCGCAGGCGCTGCGCGTCTATCAGGCGGAAGAAAAACCGGACAAGCTGGAGGTGTGGGGCTACCGCAACGTGTGGTACCGATTTCATCCCTCGGAGGTCACAACGCTGGTCCCGGTGTCGTTGAATTCCATGGCGGTGATGGAGGCCGCGTTTGAGACCTGTTTCGGCTCACAGCGGGAGGCCTCTTTTCCCAGCTATGAATTGGACGGCCCTTTTTCCAGACTCTCGCGAAAGATTTTGGTGGAGCAATATCAGGACATCAAATATTGTCTGGGACGCGAGTTTTTCAACGACAGTAAGCAGCTTCGCCTGCGTGCCTCTCATGGCATGGTATATTTGAAAAAGATGACGGTGAACGAGTTTTTCCAGACGTCGCGCGAGCTGAAAAAAAGTACGGAGAATATCGAATAGATTGCGGCCCGATGTGATCTGTGGATGCGCTCGATCCGAAAGGCTCACGCAGATTTATCGCAGCGAGTTCAGATGCCAGACGGACAGACCCAGGGGGAAGAGCTCGCCCAACCGCGGGAAATAGCCGACCGTGAACTGCGCTTCATCCATCAGATGGGCATGCGGACGATACGCGACCCCGAGCGTCGCGACGCCGTAAGGCGTCCAGCGTATTCGGTGGTGAAACCGGTGCGGCAGAACCTCCACACCAGCGCCCAGTAAGGGCTGCCAGCAGGTCCCGGTTTTGTCAGCCTGAAAGGCGTGCAGGCCGAATGCTGCCGGCTTGCCGTCGGTCCCCAGATAGACGCGCAGACGCAGCCAGGATGAGGAACTCAGGGTGCGCTGAAAGGCAAAGTTGATCAAAATTTTTTTATGTAAAGTGACTCCGACGCCCACCAGGTGATCCCTTCCATTGAGAAAGGTCGGCAGCAAGAGTCCCAGGAGAAGCCAGTGGCTTTTCCGAATGCGTTGTGTCATGGCTTAATTTACTACAATCCTTGAAAGATACAACTAGATTCTCGGCCGGACTGCTCCGGTTGAGAGAGGAGGTAGACCTATGGTTCATTTTTCCGGGCTGGATTACTTTTGGTCCATCGCCTACATTCTCCTGACCGTTTTTTCCGGCGTGCTGTTCTACCGGCTGGGAAAACGATCCGGAGCGGACTTTTTTCTCGCCGGCCGCGGTTTGCCCTGGTGGTTGCCGGCCACGTCCAATTTCGCTACCCATACCGCCACGGATACGCCCATGTGGTTTTCCGGCTGGGTGTACCGATCCGGCATGTACGGCATCTGGGGCTCTCTGTTTGCCGGTTGGTGCGCCATCAGCGCGTTCGTTTCCACCCGTATTTTCCGCCGCTCCCTCGCCAGCACTCAGGCCGAATGGCAGACCCTGCGCTTCAGCGGCCTGCCGGCCGAGCTGATGCGCGGCTGGATGGCCGGCTGGCAGGTGGCGCTGAATATGTTCATCGCCGGCTGGGTCGGCATCGCCATGGGCAATGTCTGCGCCTGGGCGTTCAACTGGCCCATCTGGTACGGATTGGTCATCTTTTCTACTCTGTGCGCCATCTATGCGATGACCTCGGGCTTTTGGGGAGTGATCATCGCGGATGTGCAACAGGGCATCACCATGCTGTTCATCATCATTCTGGTGAGCATCTGGGCGGCCATGGCTGCCGGCGGTCCCACTGCTATTGTGGAAAAAATTCAGGCGCTCAACCGGCCGGAGATGCTCAATCCATTTCATTTCACCGGGTTTGTGACCGGAGATTATCCGCTGCTGTGGCTTATCACCATGATCATCGTACCCTTTTTCGGCGGTTTCGGCATGGCTACTCACAGCGACTGGTTCGTGGAAGCGCAGCGCATCCAATCAGCGGACACCATTAAATCCGCGTCCTACAGCATCTGGTCGGGCGCAGCGGCGGTGATCGTCCGCAACTCGATCTGGGTTATTGCGGTGCTTGCCTTCTTCGTTCTCAATCCCTACATGACTGACGAATCACAATATCAGCTGGCCTGGTTCCGTATGGGTTTTGAGTATTTCCCTCCCGGTCTGGTGGGTTTCTTTTTCGCCGCCATCTTGGCCATACACTTTTCCACCGTATCGGGGATTTTAAATCTCGGCGCCATGTATGCCACCCGCGATCTCTACAACCATTACATCAATCCCAAAGCCACGGATAAGCAAATTGTGCGTATGGGGCGCCTGTGGACCTTGCTCGTGCTGCTGGGGTCCTTTTTCTTCGGTATGATGATCGGCAAGGATGTGACCAAGTGGTTGTTCTTTGCTTTATGGCTGATGACCGCCGGCACTTGGTTGCCCAATATTCTCCAGGTCATCTGGTGGCGCTTTAACGGCTGGGGCTATCTATCCGCCTGGGTCGCCAATCTGGGCATCTGCTGGTTGGTGGTATGGATTCTGCCCGCCTTTGGGATTCTGCCCGATTTGAAAGATTTTCAGCAGTTCTGGTTGCTTATGGTTTTGGTCGCCCTGGTATATCTTCCGGTAACCTTTTTGACCAAGCCGGATGACATGGACCGATTGGTCAAAGTCTACGTGCAAACCCGCCCCATCGGCTTTTGGGGCCCGGTGCGGCGCGAGGCGGAACGCCGCGGTTTGCTGCAAAAAAAGGAAGAGATCGATCTGCGGGCGGAACAAGAAGCAAGAAAGGAGGGCTGACATGGCCTGGGTGAAACGAAAATGGTTGCCGCACGAGGCCGACGAATGGACCAAGGAGGATTGGATCGCCATCGTCCTGTCGCCGCTGAGCTATATTTTTATCACTTTTGGCTTGGCGTTGAGCCTCTTTTTGCTGCCGTCCGGTTTTATCATGCTCGCCATCGGACTGGTGATCACCGTTTTTATGTTCTGGGTTATCGACCCGAAATTAAGCTCTATTTCCAAAGAGTACGAGCGGAAACAGCATAAGTACCTGGATGACCTGGAACAAATCCAGCGCTGGGAGGAACAGAAATGAACCAAAATCTGATCGTCGTCATCGGCATGACCGTCATCTATTTTTTCTCTTTGTCAGGTCTGATTTTTGCCTACATTTATTACAAAAAAAATAAAAAAATGAGCAAAGAGGGCTAACCATGTTTCTATATATCGGGCACCCCATTTTGGGCTATTTTCTTCCGGCGGCCATTTTTTTGGTATCGTTTGCGGTTGCTTGGGGATGTTATAAACACTTTAGCAAAAAAACGAAATGAAGCGTCCCGCTGATACGATTTCCGCTGAAAGACGATGGACGCCCTATTTGCATTTCGCGGTGCAGACCGCCTATGAAGCCGGCCGGCTGACGCTGGGCTATTTCAACCGCGGCATTGCGCCGGATTTCAAGCAGGATGACACGCCGGTCACCATCGCGGACCGAGAGGCGGAGCTTTTCATCCGTCAACGCATCGAGACCCGGTTTCCGGATCATGCGATCATGGGCGAAGAGTTCGGCGACTCCAGCCGCGATTCCAGCTACCGCTGGTTCGTCGATCCGATCGACGGAACCAAATCGTTCATGTGCGGCGTTCCCCTTTATACAGTGCTGCTCGGATTGGAAGTGGATCACCGCATTCGCGTGGGAGCGGCCTATCTGCCGGCTCTGAATGAAATGGTGTACGCCGCCGAAGGCATGGGCTGCTATTGCAACGGCCGGCCGGTTCATGTGCGCGAGCTCGATGACCCCAGCCGCGGCGTGATCGCTTTCACCGATCCGGTCACTTTTGAGCAATTTCACCGGGCAGAGGCGTGGCGCCGACTGCAGTCGGCGTTCTGGTATCGAGCCGGATGGTCCGATGGCTATGGTCATATTTTGGTCGCCACCGGCCGGGTGGATCTGATGCTGGATCCGATCATGAACGCCTGGGATTGCGGTCCGTTTCCAGTGATTTTACGAGAGGCCGGAGGTTATTTCGGCGACTGGTCGGGGCATGAGACCATCTACGGCAATGAGGCGTTGAGCACCAGCCAAAAGCTGCTGCCCCGGGTTCTGGAGATCATCGGCTCCTCGGACGCAGATCGTCAGCCCCGTTGATTTTTTTAGGTTGGAAAAGAGCGGGTGCAGCGCTGTCAAACGCTTCGCCCGCTTCTGCTTTTACTCATCCTCTCAGCGACCGCTGTGGCAGTTCTCGCACTCTTCATCCGCACGAAAAGCCTGCTCTCCATTATGGCAGATGCCGCACTGTTTGCCCGCATACAATGAATCCATTTTCACCGTTCCTGCTTGGCCGCTCTTAATCGGGCGAATGCGAAAGGTTGTTGCATGACAACTGACGCAACCGGGTCGCGTTGGATCGACATGGGTTTGGTGATGAAACGTAACCCTTCCCGGACTTGCTTCGTCGGGTTCAAAAACAATGGCTGCAGGCAGGCGTAGTACTGCAGACGCTGACAGAGGTTTTGCTTCTCCATCCAGAGACTTTGCGGCTGCCTGCTTGCGGTTCAGGCCAAAGAGCAAGGCCATCAGCAGCAGAAACAGCAGGCCGCCCAGTCCGGCCATAACGCCGGCGCCGGCTTGGCCCGGTTCCAGCAACGGCGGATTGACCTGTTTTGCCTGAGTATCCTGATGGGTGAAAACCGGCAAATGCTTGACCGCCAGCCGAAACACTGCCACGCCGGCAGCCGCCATGGATGCGGTGATCGCCCACTCCATCCAGCTTGGAGTGTATTCTACGTCGGCGGAACCGACCAGTGCGGTGATGGAGACATTCAACCGGTTGAGTATAAAGCCCAGGAGCACTAGCACAGCGCCGAGAAACAGGCCGGCGCGCTGGTTGCGCCATGCCGGGATGCTGAAAACGATGATCGGAAGAACGAGGCCGAAAAGCACCTCCGCCATAAAAAGAAGGCTTTCTTGCGAACCGCTGAAAGCAGCGCCCAGGACTCCGCGGCCGGCCAGGTCCTTAAAACGGATGATGCCATACAGCAACACCACCGGCACGAGGATCCGGCTCAGCCGCACCAGCAGAGAAAATTCCAGTGCTCGACCAAAGGCCCGGCTGCTCAGATAGGATTCAAAAATGACCATCGCCAGTCCGGCGGCGACCGCAGAGCTAAAAAACAAGAACGGCAGAAGGGGTGAATACCACAGCGGGTGCATTTTGTCCGGCACAAGTAAATAGAGCGAACCCAGCGAGGATTGGTGCAGGGTGCTGAGCAGGACTCCGCTCATGACTAAAAAAGGGATCGACCGGGTCATAAGGGACAAAGGCTTTTTCAGGCCCAGCCGTTCCAGCGCCATAGGTGAAAACTCGAAGAACAGAACGAGTGTATATAAAAGGACGCACCATCCCACCTCAAACATGACCGAGTGATGGTTCCACATGACTATGGGGCGCCAGATGTGATAAGGCTTGCCCAGGTCAAAAAGCAGCGTGATGATCACCAGCCCATAGCCGAGAAACGAAGTCAAAATCGCCGGCCGCACAATGGGTTGATACTCCTTGAGATTAAAGAGATAGACCATGGCGGTGATGAAAAAACCCCCGGCCGCCAGGCCCACGCCAACCAGAATGTCCAATCCAATCCACAATCCCCAGGGTACTGAATCAGAAAGATGGGTGGCTGCTCCCAGTCCGTAAAAAAAGCGGACCACTGTCGCATAAATCCCGAGAGTCCAGATAATGGCGGCAACACATCCCCAAAAGGAGATGCGGGAAAAACCTATTTTCATTAACGCCTCATTTATATCCGTCGTGTCTTTTCAGGCAGTCTGATCGGATGAACGTTCGCTTTCATTGGCCATTTTGATCCTGCGGTTGATGATCCACCAGGCGCTGAACAGAAAAGCAGCGCCGGCTGAGACCATCGTTGGGATCCTGCTCAACTCCTGCCAGGTCAGGTCGGGATACGGTTTATGCTGAATTGTTGCGGGAAAACCCAATTTCTCGAACGGCATGGCGGAAAGATAGAGCACGGAGGCGCCGCCGGCCTCAGTGAGGCCATAGAGCGTGGGAATATAACGCTGCGGATGCGTTGCGATACGCTGCTGCGCCTCCTTGATGAGCGCTTCCCTTTCTCCATAAATCGTTGCGCCGCTGGGGCAGGCGGCTGTGCATGCCGGCTCGTGGCCCTTTTTGAGCGCTGAGTCATAACAAAAACTACACTTTTGTACGCGTGGGATCCTCGCCTGCCATTCGTACTTGGGAATGCTGAATGGACAGGCGATCATACAATACCGGCATCCCATGCATCTGCCGGCATCATAGATCACAGCGCCCTCCGACGTCTTGGTCAATGCGCCGACCGGACAGGCAGCGACGCAGCTCGGCTGTTCACACTGCATGCAATGCCGTCGTATCGGGATCCCCTGGTGATGTTCGATGGCGGTCCAGGTGTGTGCATTCAAGCGATGGTTCTCTGAGGTTCTGGGCAATCCGTTGATTTCGCGACACGCCATGACGCAGGCCTCGCAGCCGGTGCAACGGGTCAGATCTGTGAGAATGGCTGATTTCATGATGTTTTCCTATGGGTGGGACTGGCAGCCGCCGTCTTCATTTTTTAATTTTTGGGGATTTCAATTCAGCCCTGTCGTTGTCGTGTTTACAAAACAGTCGGCTTTGTGCGCAGCTTAAATACAAAGGAAAAGCAAGACGAACGTCTTTCGCACGTCATCTCTGCAGCCTTTCCGCTGCGTTTCCGGCTCACACATGGTGCGACGAAAAGTTAATAAAAAAAGAACGAGAGACAAACACTTTATGGAAAAATTTTCAATGACAGGCAAGCTGACCGCGCTGGAACAGTGTCTGTGGAGCGGCCGCATGATTGCTGTTGACAAAAGGGCCATTTCTCTTTATATTCATTCAATTCTGTTTCAAACAGGCTCGATGGGTGCAGCTTTTTTTAACCTTAAAGGTATGAAGATGAAAAAGTTATCCGTCGTTGTCGTTCTTCTGGCCGGCCTGGGGTCCGCTGAAGCTGAGCAGTATCTGATCAATGGCGGCCAGGAATCGCAGATCGATTATCGAATGCAACAGCAGGTGGCGCCCGCACCTGGCACGCAAAAGCTGATCCTAAGCTACGTAGTGCCGACGGCTTTTTCTTCTCCAACGTTCAATCAAAAGATCGTTCAGTTTCGTATCGATTTCTCCCAGAATCCCAGCGAGCGGGAGGAAGAGTTCGATAAGCGCGGCAACAAGATCATCCGTATGATCTGGCACCGTCCTGCTGGATTGATTGATTGCAAGATTTCACTGAGCACGCGCAACAGCACGGGTTTAAGGCCGTTGAAAACCGCGGCGCCTTTTCCGCTGACCAAGGTCCCAGACGAGGTGGCGCCTTATCTGGCGGCGAGCGCTCAAGTGGCTGCAGGAAATTATAACATTGTCGAGAAGGCGAGAGAGCTGACGGCTGACGCCAAAACCGAGGTGGAGGCGGTCCGCCGAATCGTCGCTTGGGTTGTAGACCGTATGCAGTATGTTCTGGTGCCGGAGAGCTATGATGCCCTGTATTCCTTCCGCAGTGGACGAGGTAACTGCCAGAACTATTCTCATTTAACCGCTGCTCTGGCGCGTGCCGTAGGCATTCCGGTGCGTATTGTCAACGGGATTACGCTCAAACAGCCCTATGATGTAGATGTCGGCGACGGCATATTGACTTTGCGCATGGCCCAAGGCCGCCATTCATGGATTGAGATATGGTTCCCGGATTTGGGCTGGGTGCCGTTTGATCCGCAACAGACCCAGCTCTTTGTCAGCAATCGATTCATTCGCGTTGAGGTGGGATTGGATAACGAGGAGACCAGCAACGACGGATTGATCCGCTGGACCCAATCCAGCTCTGCCGGCGGTGCGCCGCAATTTGAAGAGACTATTGAGGCGGAATTCACTGGTGATCGCGTGCAGTTGAACGCACAGCGTCAGGACTATGGTCCTCTCAAGCTGTTGTTCTCGCCGGCGGTGGAAACCGTCTCTGCCTTTGCCTCGGCGACGGTTCCCCAAAAGCCAGCCGCGGACCAGACGCCGCGACTCCCTCGTTTTTACGGATATCGTCAGGAGCGGGCGCCGTCGGTGTCACCGCGACGCTATTCAGAAGCCGAGTACATCAAGCCTTTTGTTTTCGGCAACCTAGAGTTTCCGCGGGAGGTCGATTTTCTCGCCGCCAGGGGACCTGCGCAGCAGCGGGAGGATGGAGAGATGGAGATGCGAAAAAATTTTATCGTCGAGACCGCCGAATACGTCACCACGCAGGGGCAGCAGTATGCGCAGAGCTTTATCCTGGATAAATCCGTGAAAGTGGATAAAGTGGGCTTGGCCTTGCACAAGTTCGGCGGCAACGGCCAGGTCTGGGTGGAAATTTTCCGCGATGACGGCAAAGGCAAGCCGGAGACCCAGTTGGCTGCCAGTGAGCTGCTCGACCTGAACCAGATCATCTTCACCACCGGCTATGACTGGGTTGATTTTGATCTTCGCCGGGCTTCTTTGACGCTGGCTCCGGGCCGCTATTGGATCGCTCTGGGGTTCACCGGCAGCCCGATTATCAACTGGTTTTTCACCTATGGCAAAACAGTGGGGCCGGAGGACGGGACGCGCTATAAAACCATGTTCGATGAGACTTGGAGCCGCAGTCTGTCTTATGAATTCAACTATCGTATCCAGGGAATGACGGCTGAATGAAATTAAAGGCGGGAACGGCGGTCGGTTGAAGCGCCGCACCGTCTATGCCTTGATGGTCTCTTCTAGTCTGCTGGAGAACGGCCGTCCTTGAGCTGAGGGGTTTGGCGGCCGGATTTTTTCGAAAGGAAAAGCTGATGTATCGTTCGCTTCTTTTATCTATATGGTGCCTGCTGTTGACTTCGTTCGCCTTTGGCCAGATCAGACCGGACACCCTGTCGCTTTGGCCCATAGCCGCGCCGGGCGCCTTGGGCAGTTCTCCGCAGGATATCCCCTCGCTGACGGTCTATCTGCCGGCGGCGGAGACCGCCGGCGGCACGGCTGTGTTGGTCTGCCCTGGAGGCGGTTACGGCCATCTGGCTATGGATCATGAAGGCAAGCAGGTGGCTGAGTGGTTGAATGCGAACGGCATGGCCGCGTTCGTCCTCAAGTACCGCATTGCTCCTCATTATCATCATCCGGCGCCGCTGCTGGACGTTCAACGGGCGCTGCGCATCATCCGCTTTCGCGCTGAGGAATGGGGGATCAATCCGAACCGGATCGGCATCATCGGCTTTTCCGCCGGAGGACATCTGGCGTCCAGCGCCGGCACCCACTTTACTCCCGGCGTCGCGGATGCGCCGGACGCGATTGACCGGGTGAGCTGCCGACCCGATTTTATGATCCTTGGTTATCCGGTCATCAGCATGAAGATGGCGGTGACGCATCAAGGCTCCCGCCGCAATCTGCTCGGCAGCCGGCCGGACACCACGTTGGTGATGCTGATGTCCAATGAAGAGCAGATCACTGAGCGGACGCCTCCCACTTTTTTATTTCACACCAGCAATGATCAGACGGTTGCCGTGGAAAACAGTCTGCTGTTTTACCGCAACCTCGTTCGCGCCGGCGTCAGTGCAGAGATGCACATCTTCCGTGATGGACCCCATGGCGTCGGCCTGGCTCACCATCATGCTCACTTGCAGTCATGGCCCAAACTCTGCCTGGAGTGGCTGAGAGGATTGGGCATGCTTTGAACGAATGCCGATCGTGATTTTCACTCGCCTCGCACTGCCAATCCTTTGCACCGCCGGTGCGTTTCTTCCACCGCCTCTGTGAATGGAGATTCAACCTGCGTGTGCAGTTGATTTTTTTATTAACCCGGATGGGCTTGTTTATGGGACAGAAATACGTCCTCACGTTTGACCTGGGCACCAGTTCCAGTAAAGCGGTTCTTTTTACCGTACACGGTCAGGTTGTCGCTGACAGCCGCGTCGATTACAGCGTCTCTTATCCGCAGCCGGGCTATGCGGAACAGGATCCGCGGCAATGGTGGGATGCCGTCTGCCTTACCAGCAGGGAGGTGGTGCGAAAGAGCGGGGTGGATCCGCGCGACATCGCCGGCATCACCTTCGCCAGTCAGATGCAGACGCTGGTGGCGGTGGATCAATACGGCGAACCCGTCATGCCGGCGATCTCCTGGTTGGACACCCGTGCCGCAGAGATCATGCGGAAAAAGTTCTGGACGCCGCCGCGCGTGCAAGGGTACAATGTTTTCAAACTGCTCAAGTTTTTACGCATCACCGGAGGCTGTCCGGGGCATGCCGGCAAAGATCCGATCGGCAAAATTCTCTGGATACGAGAATATCATCCCGAGCTGTTTGAACGGATTCACAAGTTCCTCGACGCCAAGGATTATCTGGTATTCAGGACCACCGGCCGCTATGTCAAATCCGCTGATATGGCGGTGGTCTGGTGGCTGATGGATACGCGCAAAAACCGCAATCAGTGGCACGAAGGGCTGTGCAAGCTGGCCGGGCTCCGTCTGCAGCAGCTGCCGGAGGTGCGCGAAAGCTCCGCGATCATCGGCACTCTGACGCCGCAGGCGAGCGAAGAGATGGGATTGTCCGTCGAAAGCCGGGTGGTCAACGGCGCAGGGGACATCAGTTCCGCGGCGCTGGGTTCCGGCGCCATCGATGAAGGGGAGTTGAACATCCGTTTGGGCACCAGCGGCGGCGTGTCCGGCCATTTCCGCAAACGTAAAATCGACATCGCGCATTACACCGGCTGTATCGGCAGCACTTGGCCACAGGAGTATTATTTGGGCCTGGCCCACCAGGAGACCGTCGGCATCTGCCTCGAATGGCTGCGCAACAACATCGTCTATCACAAACAGTGGCTCAAACAGGAAATGCATGTGGATGAGATTTTTCAACTGCTGGATCAACTGGCCATGCAGGCCCCGGCCGGCAGCAACAACCTATTGTTCACGCCCTGGATGTACGGAGAACGCTCGCCGTTGAACGACCGTTATGTGCGCGCCGGTCTGCATAATCTTGGATTGAATCACAGCCGAGAGGACATCGTCCGGGCGTTTCTCGAAGGGGTGGCTTTTAATATGCGCTGGGCGCTGGAAACCATGGAACGCCTGTACCAGCGGGTCGATCATGTGCGCATCATCGGCGGCGGCGCCAAGAGTCGCATCTGGTGCCAGATCTTTGCGGACATCATTGGCCGGCCGGTTCATCAGGTGGAAGATCCACAGCTGGCCAACGCCAAGGGGGTGGCGCTGTTAGCCAGTCTGGCGTTGGGCTATCTCGAGCGTTTTTCAGACATTAAAAAACACATTCGCGTCAAAGAGGTGTTTCAACCAAATCCAGACAACAGACCGCTCTACGAGCGGATGTTCCGTCAGTTCAAAAGGCTTTATCGCAGCAACAAGAAATGGTACCGGTGCATGAACGGCCTTGGCGTTTGATCGGCCGCTTGCGCCCGGCCGATGAACGCCGTGGGCCCTGGTTACGCCGGATGGAGCCGCTGGGGATAAATCGGTCCGCCAGGAAAAAAAACATTGATTTTTTTCGCAGCGTGGTGTAATTTGGATATCAGGCCATAAACCGGCACAGGACAGGATCGTTTTCCGCCGGTCCTTTCTCAGACAATCGTCTGCTTTTTCATCCATCCGTTTCCGCGTTCAGCACAAAAACAGACTTTAGGATGAATGTGTCTTTACGGTGTTGCGGCTGCAGTGCATCAGTCATTCTGACAGGAGATTTCTATGTCCACAGCTCAAACCCATTCAGCGCAAAATTTGACGCTGGCGGATTGTTTGTTGCAGGAGACCGGAGTTGATATCCGGCGCTGCTACCAGTGCGGCAAATGTTCAGCCGGCTGCCCCATGGCTGCAGAGATGGACTATCCCTCCAGCGTCTGGATGCGCATGCTGCAGACCGGCCGTCCTGATTTGGAGAAGGCAGTGCTGAAATCCCAGAGCATCTGGCTGTGCCTTTCCTGTGAATCCTGCTATGTGCGTTGTCCCATGGAGATCGACATTCCCCGTGTGGCTGATTTTTTACGGGCCGCTTCCAAGCGCCGCGGCCTCGTACATCCCCGCGCCCGCAACATTCTTCGTTTTCACACCGCGTTTCTGGATTCTATTCGTTATACCGGCCGGCTCTACGAGATGGGCATGGTCGTGGATTATAAGGTTCGCTCGCGAAAATGGTGGCAGGATCTGTTGACCGCCCCCGGGCTGTTTCTTCGCGGTAAATTAAACCTGCTGCCCCACCGCGTCAAGCATCCAAAGGCCATGCGCAAGCTGTTCAAATGGGCTGCGGAGGATAAGGAGGCACGCATATGAAAATGGGCTATTACCCTGGGTGTTCCATCAGCGGCTCCTCGAGGGAGTATGGGGAATCCCTGCTGGCGGTGTTGCGGGCGCTCGATGTCGAGCTGGCAGAGGTGGAGGACTGGAATTGCTGCGGCGCTTCCGCTGCGCACAATCTGAATCATACCTTGTCCTTGGCCCTGCCGGCGAGAAGTCTCGCTCTGGCGGAGCAACAGGGTTTTCAAGAACTGTTGGTCCCCTGTGCCGCTTGTTTTTCCAGGCTGGCGGCAACGCGCAAAGCGTTGATGGCCGACGACGCCAAACGGCGGCAGATCGCTGACCTCGTGGAACTGCCGATGAAAAATATCCCTGTGTCGATCAACCTGCTTCAGCTTTTGCAACGCGTGCTTCCCGAAAACTTGAAAGAAAAACTGCGCGCCCCTTTTGATTACAAAGTGGCCTGTTATTACGGATGCCTGCTGGTGCGGCCGGCCGAGGTGGTCGAGTTCGACCGTGAGGAGGATCCTGAAGAGATGGATCGCATCATGGAAAAAATCGGCGCCGCGCCGCTGGACTGGGCTTTCAAAACCGAGTGCTGCGGCGCCGGTTTTTCCGTGCCGCGCACCGATGTGGTGGGCCGGCTGTGCGCCCGCATTCTCGATGATGCTGTCTCGCGCGGCGCCGAGGCCGTCATCGTCGCCTGTCCGATGTGTCATTCCAATCTGGATATGCGGCGCCAGGCGAGCGAATCCCACAGTGGTAAAAAGTATACGATTCCCATTCTGTACGTCACCCAGGCCATCGGTTTGGCGCTCGGACTGGATGCCAAACAACTGGGCTTGCAGCGGCATATTGTGCCGGTCCGTCTGTCGGCCGGTAAATCCTCACAGATTTTGGAAAACGCACCCGCATAATTGGAGTGGTCTTTCATGGCGCGTATCGGCGTATTTGTCTGTCATTGCGGTGAAAATATCGGCGCTACGGTGGATTGCGCCCGTGTGGCGGAAGCCTGCCGTAAAATCCCCGGCGTGGCTCATAGCGTGGATTACAAGTATATGTGTTCGGATCCCGGGCAAACGCTTATCCGCGAGGCCATCGCTCAAAACAAGCTGACCGGCGTCGTGGTCGCCGCCTGTTCTCCGCGCATGCACGAGCCGACTTTTCGCCGGGTGTGCAGCGAATCGGGATTGAACCCGTACCTCTGCGAGATGGCCAATCTGCGCGAACACTGTTCCTGGGTGCACGAGAAATCGGACGTCACCACGGACAAAGCCATCGACTTGGTCGCCATGCTGGTGGAAAAGGTCAAGCGCAACAAGCCGCTGCATCCGATCAAAGTGCCGGTGACCAAGACCGCGCTGGTGCTCGGCGGCGGCATCAGCGGCATTCAGGCGGCGCTGGACATCGCCAACGCCGGACACAAGGTCATACTGGTTGAACGCGATCCTTCCATCGGCGGTCATATGTCCCAACTGTCTGAAACGTTTCCGACGTTGGACTGCTCCCAGTGCATTCTGACCCCGCGCATGGTGGAGGTGGCGCAACACCCCAACATCACTCTGTACACCTATTCTGAACTCGAGAGTCTGGACGGTTTTATCGGTAATTTCAAAACGCGCATTCGCAAGAAAGCACGCAGCCTGGACGAAAAATTATGCACCGGCTGCGGATTGTGCACTACCAAATGCCCCAACAAAAAGATCCCCAGCGAATTCAACACCGGGCTTGGCATGCGCACCGCTATCTATGTGCCGTTTCCGCAGGCGGTGCCCAACAAGCCGGTCATCGACCGCGAGCATTGCACTTATTATACCAAAGGCCGCTGTCGGGTTTGTGAAAAAGTGTGCCCCACTCAGGCCATTCGCTTTGATCAGGAGGATCAGATCGTGGAGCACGAGGTGGGCGCCGTGGTGGTTGCGACGGGTTTTACGGTGAAAGAAACTGATTTCTTTCCGGAATACGGCTATGGCAAGTACAAAGATGTGATCAACGGACTGCAGTTCGAAAGAATATTGTCCGCTTCTGGACCCACCCTGGGCGAAGTCAAGCGGCCGTCCGACGGCCGAGTGCCGGAAACAGTGGTGTTCATCGCCTGTGCCGGTTCACGGGATCCGGCCAAAGGCATCGAGTACTGCTCCAAGATCTGCTGCATGTACACCGCCAAGCATGCGATGCTGTATAAGCACAAAGTGCATCACGGCCAGGCCTACGTGTTTTACATGGACATTCGCGCGGCGGGCAAGATGTATGATGAGTTCACCCGGCGCGCCATTGAAGAGGACCATGTTCAATACATCCGGGGAAGGGTATCGCGCATCTATGAGCGCAACGGAAAATTGATCGTCCAGGGCGCAGACACGCTGCTCAACGCCATGCCGGTGGAGATCGAAGCCGACCTGGTGGTGCTGGCCACCGCCGGAGTGGCCAATGAGGGCGCCGAAGCGCTGGCGCAAAAGCTGCATGTCAGCTATGACAGCCATAAATTTTTTGTCGAAGCGCATCCCAAGCTTCGGCCGGTGGAAACCAACACCGCCGGCGTCTTTCTCGCCGGCGCCTGTCAATCGCCCAAGGATATCCCTGAATCGGTCGGCCAGGCGTCAGGAACCGCCGCCAAGGTCGCTGCGCTTTTTTCCATGGATGAGTTGACTCGGGAGCCGGTGGTGGCGGTGGTCAACCGCACCGCGCCGCCGCTTTACTCAACCTGTGTCGGCTGTTTTCTCTGTCAGTCCGCCTGTCCATATCAGGCCATTGAAAGGGAGGAGATCAAGAACCGCAACGGTCAGGTCGTTAAAACCATCGCCAAGGTCAATCCTGGTTTATGTCAGGGCTGCGGCACCTGCGTGGCTTTCTGCCGAAGCAAATCCATTGACCTGCAAGGGTACACCCATGAGCAGGTTTACGCAGAGGTGATGGAGTTGCTCTCCTGAGCCGGTCCGCTGTAGCCGCTTCATCCGAAAGAGCTGGTCTGAAGCGATGAAAGCCGCCTGATCGCGGGTGGCGGAAAAAAGATCAGCCATGGTCCATCCGTCCATTGTTGAAAAAAAGAATTTGTTATTATGCCCTGTGGAGGCAGCATGTCCGAGTTTGAACCCAAGATCGTTGCCTTTGTTTGCAACTGGTGCACCTACGCCGGCGCTGATTTGACCGGCACCAGCCGCATCAAATATGCACCCAACGTGCGCATCGTTCGTTTTCCCTGCACCGGCCGGATTGATTTCATGTTGTTGCTCAAAGCCTTCAGCCAGGGCGCGGACGGCATTATCGTTTCCGGATGTCATCCCAACGATTGTCATTACACTTCGGGCAATTTTCATGCACGCCGTCGCTGGATGGCTTTTAGAAATCTGGCCGAGTTCATGGGCATTGAAGTGGAGCGCATCCAGTTCTCGTGGGTGTCTGCGGCTGAAGGGGCCAAGTGGGCGGACCTGGTCAACAGCACGGTGAACAGAGTCCGGGAGTTGGGCCCGTATGACGCGTATCGTCAGATGGCGGCGTCGAGCTGGCAATAACCTATCATCGCCGGCCAGCGGCGATTCAGTCTATGAAAATGGTAAAGGATCACATGGAAGCGTTGCAGAAAAGCGCCAGAGAGGCCTTGGAGAACCACAAGGCGAAGGTGATTATCGGTTATAGCGAAGGCTCCGGCGGACGAATGCGTCCAATCTTTGTGCAAAGTCCCGCAGAGGCGGAGAAATTGACCTGGAATGATCGATGCACCCAGAACCTGGCCGTCTATATCGCCAAACCGGAAGTGCAGAAGCTGGGCAAGCCTGCGTTGGTGGCGCCGCTGCCGGTTCTGCGCGCAGTGCTGCAATTGGCGTCTGAGAATCAGATCAAAGAGGGCGATCTGTTGGTGTTAGCCTTATCGGACGGGCGAGTGACTGAACTCTCGCAATTCAGCGAAATGGAAGAGTTTGTTGCAAAGACGCCTACGCACCTTGCCTCTAAAGACCAGGAGGCCATCGAGCGGCTGGAAAAAATGACGCCGCAGGAACGTTGGCAATATTGGCAGAGCGAACTGACGCGTTGTTTTAAATGTTATGCCTGTCGGGCCGCCTGTCCGATGTGCTATTGCTCGCGCTGCACGGTGGAGTGCAATCAGCCGCAGTGGATACCGGTCCCGGCGCATCCGCTGGGAAATTGGGAATGGCATTTGATGCGGGCCATGCATCTGGCCGGCCGCTGCGTCTCTTGCGGCGCTTGCGGAGATGCCTGTCCGTTGGACATCCCCATTCATCTGCTGACCATGAAAGTCGAAGCGGATATCCATCGTGAGTTCGGCAGTCAGGCCGGGATGAAAGTCCAAAGTGAGCATGCCCTGTCCTCTTTTAAAGTTCAGGATAAAGAAAATTTTATCATCTAGGAAAAGATCATGCAGAAACGATCCATCCGCCGAGCGCAGATCAATGTCCTGCTGGAAAAACTACTCTCTTTGCACCAGGTCATTTACGCACCGCAAAAACTGGGAAACCAGGTTGATTTTGCCCCTTTGCGCGATCTGCAGGACCTGACGCTGGACCACATTCAAACGGTGCGCTCTGCCAAGGCCGCTCTGTTTCCGCCGGTGGAAGAGCTGCTGCGCTATCAACGGGCGGGTGTTGAAACCGAACTGCAGGACCGCGACCTGACCAACCTAGCGGAGCAAGTGCTGTTCGGAACGCGTCCTTGTGATGCTGCGGCGATCGCTCCCTTGAGCGCGGTTTTCACCACAGATGACCAGGATGCGATCTTTGCCAGGCGGCTGGAGCGGACCACGGTCATCAGCGTGAGCTGCGAACGATCCGACGGCGACTGCTTTTGCACCTCCGTCGGCGTCGGTCCGGGAGATTCACGCGGAAGCGATCTTTTATTGACCCGGCTGCAGGACGATGAATATCTTGCCGAAATTTTAACGGCTAAAGGCGAGGCGTTGCTGCAATTGGCTCCGGAACTCTTTGGCCCGGAACCGGCTGAAAGCAAAGAGGCGCATTTGGCAAAGGTGCAAAAGCGGTTTGACTGGGAGGCCTTACATGACAAATTGGCCGGCGCTTTTGACCACCCCTTTTGGCTGCGAACCGCCCTGGCCTGTCTGGGATGCGGCGCCTGCGCCTACGTCTGTCCCGTCTGCTCATGTTTTGACATTCAGGATGAAGGGTCGCAGAAAAAGGGACGACGGCTGCGCAGCTGGGACTCTTGCGGGCTGGCGTTGTTCACGCTGCACGCCTCTGGCCATAATCCCCGCTCTATTCAGAGCCAGCGCTGGCGCCAGCGCATGATGCATAAATTTTCCTACATGCCCGACCAACTGCAACAGCTGGGTTGCGTCGGCTGCGGCCGCTGTTCCAGAGCGTGTCCGGCTGATATGAACCTGATTGAACAAGTAGAGAATTTTTTATTCGCGTAAAGAGGGTCGCTCTGTGAACAGTTTATTCATCAAGGCGCCCACGACCCGTTTGGAGGAATCAGCGGATGACGTCGTTCAGCAACCTTTATAAACCCTATCTCTTGCGTATTGAACGGATCACTGAAGAGGCGCCGGGCGTCAGGACCTTTCGGCTCGCGTTCACCGATCAACAGGAAAAGGAACGCTTCCATTTCAAGGCCGGACAATTCGGCGAATACTCGGTTTTTGGCGAAGGGGAGTGTACTTTCTGCATCGCCTCCTCGCCGACGCGATCGGATTATATCGAATGCACCTTTAGGCAGATGGGGCGGGTGACCTCCGCGTTGATGAATCTCGAAGAGGGGGACACCATCGGTTTTCGCGGGCCTTATGGAAATGTGTTTCCTCTTGAAGCCTGGCAGGGCAAAAGCCTGCTGTTCATCGCCGGCGGCATTGCGCTGCCGCCCATGCGCTGCGTCATTTGGAATGCCCTGGATTGGCGTGACCGGTTCAAGAATATCACCATCCTCTACGGCGCACGAACGGTGTCGGATCTCGTCTACAAGCATGAACTGCAGGAGTGGCAGACGCGGCCGGATGTCAACGTGGTGACCACGGTGGATCCCGGCGGCGAGACGCCGGACTGGAAGGGAAAAGTCGGATTTGTCCCTACGGTCCTGGAAAAGATGGCGCCCAGCGCCGACAACACCATTGCCATCGTCTGCGGTCCGCCGGTGATGATCAAATTCACCTTTCCGGTTCTGACCCAACTGGGATTTGAACCGGACAAGATTTATACCACCCTGGAAAATCGTATGAAATGCGGCGTCGGCAAATGCGGACGCTGCAATGTGGGCAAGCTATACGTCTGCAAAGACGGTCCGGTTTTCACCTATGCACAACTGAAAGAGATGCCTGCGGAGTATTAACGGCGGTCGGCCCTATTTTACGGTGAAATCAAGAGAGGCTGCCGGCTGGTTATTGGCAGCCTCTTTGTTTGTGGACGTACGGAATGTGTTTCACCGGTTTTCATGGGGCTGAAGGAAGAGCAGCTGTCGTATGCTCATTGATGGCGGTTGCAGAACATTCTGAGATCCATTCGATTCACTGCTTCAAATTTGCTCTTGTGAAAAATTATTTCTAATCCTACTGATGATCCTCTGATCCCTCTCCTTGGAACAGGAGAAAAAGTTTCCTTTTCAACGTGTCCCGCAGGGAAATGATACCCTGAGTTGCCGCAAAAACCGCGGCAACTCAGGGATCGGATACTACTTCACCATCATCAGCTTGATGGTGCGAATCTGCGTTCTACCTGCAAGCCGGCAGAGGTAAATGCCGCTGGGCATCTGCGAACCGGAAGCATCCGTACCTTCCCAGATCACCTGATGGCGGCCGGCCGGCATGGTCCCATCGACCAGCACGTTGACCGTACGACCGGCCAGATCATAGATCACCATCTGGACGGTTTCCTGTTCCGGCAGTACGAATCCAATGGTGGTGGAGGGATTGAACGGATTCGGATAATTTTGCTCCAGGGTGAAGGCCGTCGGCGCAACGGTCTCCGGCTCCGCTGCAAATGCGTCGACGGTCTTTTCCAGACGCACGGATTGAGTGTATAGGGCCTTGAATTCAACCAATTGCCGCCACGCCTGATTGGTGCTGTTCGGCGCGTGGATCACCAGCTTTAAATAGTTGGCTTGAATGTCGCCGGCTAGCCGGTAGTACTTGAGCTCACCCTGCACGCGTCTTTCCCGCTGAATCTTGGCAACCGTGGTGTAGCGGACGCCGTCCATAGAGGCCAGGATTTCTATATGCGTCGCCCAACGATTGGGCGTGTACACATCGCCGACGCCGTTGTCCGTTTGAATGGCAACCGCATTCAGCGTGGCTGTGTTCTGCAGGGAGAACACAGCCCAGGCAGGATCCCGGTAGTTGTTGCCGGCATCATTGCCGCGTGCGGTCACCGTTCCGTCCCATCCATCCAGATCCCCATCTACCGCATTGGTCCAATCCTGGTCATTCCAACAGTTGCTTCCCTGGCCGGTGAAGGTCAGGGTGAATTCCCTTTCCTGCTGAGCCTGGGCGATGGCTTCTTTTAATGTCGCCTCAGCGCCCTCATAATCCTTAGCCAACAACTGGGTGATGGCGAATTCGACTTTATTCGAATCGGCCATGGCCTGCCGCGCTTTGAGCACCAGCCGGGTCAGATCGATGGCAATGGGCAGATGCTCGGCATTTTCGCACAGGTTCTCCTGTTTCAGCATATACAGCGTTGTATCCGGCATCTGATCACGCAGATCATCGCTGGATTCCGCCACCACGGTCGGTCCGTCGTTTTCCGCAAACGAATAAAAGTTATATCCCCAGAACAGCTTGATGCAGGTGGGATGCTGGCGGGCGAATTCCCAGGTGCGCAAAAAGAACGCCAATCGCTGCTCCGGGCTGGCATTTTGACCCAGGGTGAATACAGTGTTGATCCGCGCCACGCCGGAATCGACAAATTTTTGCAGATGCTGCATGAGCAGTTCCGCATCCTGATCAGGATCGCCGGTGAATGGAATGCCGGTGCATTTCGCCCAGGGGTAGGCGTAGGCATCCGTGTAACCCGAAAGATCAACGGCCATGGCCGCTTCACTCCAGTTGTAGCTGTAGACCAGCCCGGCCGGCAGATAGAGGGGCGCCAGTTCATCGAGAAAACGGCGGAACAGCTGGACATCCTCATGGCTGAAGACGTGCACGCGGAGACGATGCGCCTCATAGTCATAATAACGGACATGCGCCAGTGCACGCTTCAGAAAGCCGAGCCGCAGCAACAGATCCGGATCCGTCAGGTCGGTGGAGACATCCAATTGGATGATCACTTGGTGATCGACGCCCAGGTGAAGCAGGTGCAGAGATTGCTGCAAATGTTCCTGAGCTGCCAGCGTGTCTTGCGCAGTGCGCAAAATCACCACGAACGCATCTGATTCCAGAATGGCGGCCTGCAAAGTCTGTTGTTCCTGCAACGATGGAGCCGGCAGCGCGTAGCGCTGCAGCAGCGGCGCATCAAAGTTAAAATGCGGTTCGGGATCATAGCCGTAAAAATGGATTTCACAGCATCCCCCGCCGCCAGGGCGCACGGGAACAAGAATGCGGGCAGAGCTGCATTCCAGATCGACGGACTGTGGATTCGGACTGGCGCCTTCAATTTCTGCATGGATCTCAAAGTGCCCGATGGGCAAATTGTTAAAGGCGGCGAATCCATTGCCATCGGTCATTTTTTCACTGTCAGATCCTTCGGGCCCGTCCAGACGAATGTTGACGCCTGGAATGGCGGGTTCGCCTGCATCCCGGCTGCCGTTTCCGTTGGTGTCCGTGAATACCAGCACCTGGATGGAGTTTTTGCACTGGCCCAGATAATGAGCCGGATCCTGGTCAATGACCTGAGTTTGATTATAGAATCCGACCACTGTGCCCAGGTTGACATACTGGCCAATCTCTGCTGTACCATGGACCAACGCCTGCATGGATTCTCCCGGCGTCAAGGTTGTCTTGGGCATGACAACGGGTCCGATTTTATCATCGATCACTGAGATGTTGATCAGGGCGACCGGGCCGGTATTGGTCACCACATATTTCCATACCACGTCATCGCCTTCGAACACCACCGGGCCGGTTGGAGTGTCCGCGTCCTGATCATTGACATACTTTTCAATGTCGATTTTTGGCTCGTTGGTCGTTGTGCCGAAATAGTGGCTGGGATCCGAATCAGTGACCGTAGTGTCTTCATACACGCCTTGCACGCTGGCCACGTTTGCATACTGTCCGGCCAGGGCAATGCCGTTGGCCGTAGCGGTCATGGATTCGCCGACTGCCAGGGTGGTCTTGGGCAACGTAATGGCGCCGATCTTGTCGTCCACCACTGCGATGGCGGTGAGGGGTACGTTGCCGGTGTTGGTGATGACATAGGTCCAGGTGACCGCTCCGCCGACTGGAATGGAGGGACCGGTGGGGGTGTCGGCGTCCTGGCCGTTGGTGGCTTTTTCGATGTCGATTTGCGGCCGCTGTTGGATCACTCCGACATAGCAGCTGGGATCCGTGTCGGTCACGGTTTGATAATCCGCAGGTCCGGTGTGTGGTTCATATCTTCCGGTCACTGTGGCGATGTTGCGATAATTTCCCTCCACGGCGACACCGCTCACCTCTACGGTGAGAGACTCTTCCAGGTCCAGTGTGTTCTGAGGAAGGGTAATGGCGCCGAGCTGATCATCTACGAGGGTAAGATTTTTCAAAGGCGCACTGCCGGTATTGGTGATGACGTATTTCCAGGTGACGATAGAGCCCACTAACACCTCGACGCAATCTTCGCCGTTGGCATCCTGGTTGTTGGTGTACTTGATCAGATCGATGGCGGGAACCCGATAGACTTTGAACACCTTGCTGGCCGATCCCAGTTGAACCAGATACTCGCCGCAATCATCTTTCTGAATGGTATATGCGAAAAAGCACACTGCCCCGTTCTGATCGGTGGTGATCGATCCGCTGGCGATCACTGCATTCCCATCGCAGCCATAGGCATCACTGCCGGTTATGGTCCAGGCCAGTGCGGTGTTAGGCGCGAAACCGCTGCCGTTGATGTACAGCTGTTCGCCTTCATAAAAGCCATAGGCGGAATGCGACGCATCGCCGCAGGCTCCTTTGGTTGCCCAAAGAGTTTGCGCGTCCGCATGTCCTGCGCTGATAAGAATGATCAGCAGAAGCATAGGAACCAGAGACGTAGAAAGCCATGATTTCATCTAATCCTCCTTGAAGCCGTGTTTGAAATGCAAATCATCAGAGTCATTCACCTGCGGAGCAAAATGCTGCAGCAGGGGAACGCGAAGAGGGAGGCGTGCCCGTTCGCTGTCATGAGCTTACAACCCAATGTCAACAGCACCAGCGTGTTGTAGCCGGATGGCGCTGATCCTAATTATGCATGGAGATTTAAGCGAAAAAGAAGGATACTCTGTGCAGTTGTGTAGAACCCCTGAGGAATGCCGGTGCGTTAAGACTACACGCAGATAAGATCATGCCGGCGTATAAGCGCCAACCAAAAGTCGGCCGGAACCGGACGGGCTTGACCCACCCCGGCACGGATACCACCCTGACTAGCCTGTCGGTAGAGATTAAAGGTCTGAGGACCTTTAATGCATATTCCTGGAGCTGCACGTTCAACGACTGTTTTCATTTCGTTGCGAAACAACCTCGAAGGCTGAATCAGCTGAAATGACACAATCTGCCGATGTTAAACTGCAACGGTTGCTGTTTTATATCTCCACACAATTGAGGGAAGGTAGAACAGATCAGAAACACTCCTGGCGGAATGCTTCTTTGGTGCATCATACTGCTCCTGGCAAATCCTGTTGATTGGATTTCGCCTCTTGCATCACCCGCCTTTCATTACAATGAGTCTGAATGCAACAAAATTGGCTGATAAAAGAAAAATATGACGCATCAGAAAGACTGCATCTTGCTGCGCCTTTCTATGTGAAATATACCTCTTTGTCCCTTTATTGTCAACATATTTTTACGACAGCTGGCATGTTGAAATGACAGCACAGGCGAGAAGGGCTTCACCAGGAGGATAGCTTGGTCAGCTGAATAGTCAAAACTGTCGCCTGCCGGTCTGCATCAGCTGCGGATAATCTGCTGAATGAGCGAAGGAGGGTGCAGCGGGGTGTCGCTTAGGCGAAGGGCGTTCTTTATTTGCTGGACCGCATCGGCAAGAACGTCCTTCCGATCAGAGTACAGCGTGGCCAAAAGATCTCCGCGGTGGACTGGATCACCGCATTTTTTCCCCAAAAGTATGCCGGCTTTGTGATCGATCGTATCATGCATTTGATTACGTCCACCGCCCAGGGTAACGCAGACTTGACCTACGGCCAAGGCGTCGATGGAGAGGAGGTATCCTTCGCCTTGGCTGCAAATCGCCTGCTGATACTTGGGCGCCGGGTACCGCTCCGGCTTGAGCAAAAAGGACCGGTCGCCGCCCTGGGCGGCGACCAGAGAGAGAAATTTTTCCAAAGCAGCGCCGCTGTCGATGATTCGCTCGAGATCCTTTCTGGTTTTTTTCGAACCGGCCAAACGCAACATCTCCGCGCCCAATTCAAAGGTGATCTCCATGAGATCGCAGGGACCTTGACCCTGAAGCGCCTGCACAGCCTCCTGCACTTCCAGCCAGTTGCCGATGGCCTTGCCGAGCGGCTGTTCCATGGAGGAGAGCACGGCGCAGGCAGGCAGTCCATACCCATTGGCTGTACGCACGAGATTTTCCGCCAGTGTTTGAGCCGTCTGCAGGTCTTTCATGAAGGCGCCGGAGCCGAATTTCACATCCAGGACCAGTCCGGCGGCGCCTTCTGCAAGTTTTTTGCTCAGGATGCTGGCTGTGATCAACGGAACAGAGGCGATGGTGGCCGTGGCATCTCTGAGCGCATAGATTTTTTTATCCGCCGGCACAATGCGGCTGGTTTGGCCGATCATGGCCACGCCAAGCCGGCGCAATTGCGCTTTGAATTCCGCCATGCTCAGCGAACAGCGAAATCCGGGGATGGATTCCAATTTATCCAGCGTTCCGCCGGTGTGGCCCAGGCCACGGCCTGAGATCATGGGTACGGTTATGCCCGCGGCGGCGATCAGCGGCGCCAGAACCAGGGATACTTTGTCGCCCACGCCACCGGTGCTGTGTTTATCGATCTTGGGGCCGGGCACCTGTGAGAGATCGATACGATCTCCGGACTGAATCATGGCGTCCAGCAGCGCAAGGGTTTCGTTCAGGCTCATGCCCTGCAAATAGATGGCCATCAGCAGGGCGGACATCTGATAGTCCGCTATGTCGCCGGCCGTGTATCCATTGACGGCGAAATGAATCTCCTCATCGTTCAGGCAAAGGCCATCACGCTTTTTACCGATGATATCGATGATGCGCATAACAAGCCCTCATCTCATAGCCCTGCGAGAGCTTAAAATAAGTATCTCCATTGTGCTATTCAATAGAAAAAGCTTGCACTCCAGCCGGTTTTTAATATATTTTCAGCTGAGTCAATTAAACAGAGGAATCCTCATGGACCCCATAATCGACCGTCCGACGGCGCCGCGCCGGACTCCTCTGGGGAGATGGATCCTGATATCGCTGGGCATCCTGCTGTTGGTCTTTTTAAGCGTGATCATTGTCACCGCCGTGTCCGGCTGCAGGGAGATCAGCTCTCTGAGGACGAAAAATCCGACCGAGACGGCGATGATGCGCTATCGGCAGCAGCAGGCTGGCCGAAAGGAGCGCAAACCTGTGCATCTCTCCAGTTGGTCGCCGCTGTCTTCTATCTCGCCGCTGTTGATTCAGGCGGTGCTGATAGCAGAAGACGACAAGTTCTTTCAGCATGACGGCTTTGACTGGGAGGGCATCAAGGTCGCCATGGAGAAGGATTTGGATCGAAAACGCTTTTCCGCAGGCGGCTCCACCATCACGCAACAACTGGTGAAAAATCTTTATCTAAGTCCGTCAAAAAATCCTCTGCGCAAACTGCGCGAGGCGGTGCTGGCGGTGCAGATGGAAAAAATGTGCAGTAAAAAACGGATTCTGGAGCTTTATCTCAATGTCATCGAGTGGGGGCCGGGCATTTATGGCATCGGGTCTGCAAGCCGTCATTATTTTCACAAACCGCCCGCTGACCTGCAGGCCGGCGAGGCGATCCGGCTCGCTTCTGTGCTGCCCAATCCTTCGCGCTACTCTCCAGTCCGTGATACGAACCGGCGCATGCGCCGGCAGCGGTTGCGGCTGGCTGAAATTTTGTTCAAACGCGGACTGGTGGATGAGGCCGCCTATCAGCAGCTGACTGTTGAATTTTCCGCTATGACGACGGATCATCCTTAGCGCCGCAAGCAGGCAAAAAAAAACGGCACGAGGATAAACCAGTGTTCATACCTCGTGCCGTAGCGAAGATTTCAGCTCGGTTTATTTGAGCATCAACATTCGTTTGGTCGCGCTGAACTGGCCGGCGCGCAGACGATAGAAATAAACGCCCGACGCCGCCGCCTGTCCGTTTGAATCCATGCCGTTCCAATAGGCCTGATGCCGACCCGGCTGAGCGGCTCCATGCCAGATCTCAGCGATCCTTCGGCCGCTCAGATCATAGATCTCCAGGGAGGCATCCACCGCCTCTTTTTGCGCCGGGATCTCAAAGGTGATCAGCGTGCCGGCGTTAAAGGGGTTGGGATAATTCTGGTTCAGGGCAAACCGCTCCGGCTGAATCAGCTGAGCTGCCGCCGTTGGCGCGGGCGGTTCGCTCTTTTTCGGCGCCGCAGCGATCGGCCGGTCGCTCACCACCCACTGGGGATCCGCATCATCGCTCACAGACAGTTCGCCTAATCTGCCGCTATGGGCGTTCGCAGATCGGTCGGCGGCCGCCTGACCTGCCCCCTCGTTGAATGAGAAACAGGCGACCAGATTGGCCTCAGCGCCGGTCAGGGTTTGATACATGGTGGCGGCGATCTCCGACTGGCTGCGCACAGCGTTCCAGATCCGCACTTCATCGAGCCAACCCTGATAATGATATTCCGTGCCGGCTGCGCTCTTTTTGGCGCCGAGAATCAAGCTGTTCACCAGTGAACGGGGCGCCACAGTTGCGGCCTTGCTGCTTTCTTCCTTGCCGTTGATGTAGATTTTGGCAGTAGCGCCGTCAAAAGTCGCAGCAACGTGGTACCAGGTATCCTTGGCCAGAACGGTGGTGGACGGACCCACGGGAGTGGTCATCGCAGAACCGCCCGGAATGGCGGTGCGCAACGCGCCGCTCATTTTTCCGCTGGCGCCGTAAAAGCCCATATAGTATTCGTCCCAGGAGCCCTTTTCCATAATCCGGGTCCACTTCTGCGCCGGCGTGCTCGTCTTCATCCAGAACTCGATGGTGAACCGCGTGGACACGTTCAGGCTGGCGGCATGGGGGATCTCCACGAAATCATTGACGCCGTCAAAGTACAGCGCATATTCATTCTCGCTCGGAACGGACGGTTTGGCAACGATGGCGAAAACCGAATCGCTCTGATCGCTCGGCGTTTCGCTGCTGGCGGCTGCTACTCGAACCAGACATGAATCGGAGAGGCCGGTCGGCAAGGTCCACTGGATGGTGTCGGAGGCTGCTTGATTCTCCGCCAGGGTGTTCCAAATTTTGCCATTATCAACACTGTAAAAGACATTGACCAGACCGGTAAACTGCTTGCTGATCCAGCCGACCGCTTGGGAACTGGCTGCTTGCCACTTTTCTCCGCCGTTGGGGATTCGCACAATGATCTGCGGCGGCGGATCGACAATCGCAAATTCATTATGGTTTTGATCTGCAGGACAATCGCCCGGATTTCCCGCGGTCACTCGAATATGCGCCGATTCGCAGTTTTCGTTTGGAACCTGCCAGAGATACGATCCATCGTTGGCGGTCTGATCAGTGATGAGAACGGGCTGTTTAAAGGTCCGTTCAGTCGAGTATTCGATGCAGACTTTATCGCCGATGCCCGAGGAGGACCATTTGATCTCAAAGGTGCTGCCATGAGGAATCTGCTCCCAGCCGTGTGGGCTGGTCAATTCGATCCACTTGGAGGGAGAGGCTGAGATGCGGGCGGCGAGGTCGTTGGTGATCCGAATCTGGTCCAAGCGGCAATGCGGCTCGCGGGCGCGGAACTTGAGCGTATGCTGGCCGGCGGACAGATTCAACAACACTGGTTTCACTTCTGCATTGGGATAACCGGATGAACTGCCGCGATCAGCCAGGGTCTCCCAGATCCAGCGGTCTCTTTTTTGCGTGTCCCAAATTTTCTCCGCACCGCCGTCCAGGCTCCAATAAATGGAGTTGGCCGATCCACCCACGGCGCGGGTGCGGCCCCAAATGACATAGAGCCCGGCCTGGTCGATCGTGAAGGGGATCGAGACGGCGCCGACGTTTTCTTTTTTGCTAAAGACAAAACCACATTCAAACGCTCGGCCGTCCACACTGGTTTGCATTCGGTCAGCGAGCACGCCCTCTTCAGCTTCCTTGATAATGGTTTGTATCCAATTGCCAGGATCTAAAAAAGTCATCTCATTGTCGCTGTCGTCCATCATGGCCGCGCTGTCCGGATGAGCGACACGGAACAGGCCATGCGTGGTCGCCACACCGGGCACATAGGTGGCCAGGCTGCCGGTATTGGCCACGCGATATCCCAGTATGCTCCAGCCTGCGCCGCCATCGGATGAGTAGAGCACATTCACCTGCGTGAGCTCAGGATTCACCGCCCAGGTGATGGTGAGCGCTGAAGCGATGGGAAGGACGGTGGCGGCGTTGGGCGTCAACAGGTTGAAGCCGATCGCTGCAGCGGAGGGCTGCCAGAGCGGATCATTTCCATCGACTGCGTCCGTCGTGCCCAGCCGGCCGTTGACGCTGTGCACCGAGGCGTCAGCGACGAGTTGTCCGCTCCCTTCATCCAACCGGTAGTAGGCGATCAACCCGGGCTCTGCACCGGTCAGGGTCGCACCGCGGTCCTTTTTGATCTGCTCATTCGTGCGTGCGATATTCCACAGCCGCACCTCATCGACGCCGCCGTTCAGCGGCCGGTCCAGCGCGCTGCGGTTGCCGATGATCAAATCAGTGCTTTGATCAGTGGGCAATGACAAACTTGGGTGCGCGAGCGATGCTACTGGATTGCCGTCATAGAACAGCGTGGCAGTGACGATGGAGGCGCTAGTGCTGCATCGGACTGCCACATGATGCCATCCAACAGTCACAGTGTTGTTGGGGGAGTTCAATTCCGGGCTTCCCAGGGGTCCGCGAAAGCCGAAGGTGTTGTTCGAGCCCAAGTAGAAGGCAAAGACGTTTTCCCGATCCGCTAACCGATCATAGTTGCTGTAGGCGCTGCGATTGATCCAGGCCTCCATAGTATAGTCGCCCGAGAGGGTATTTAGAACCGGCGCGAACGTTACCTGTACGGCATCGTCCAGGCCGTCAAAGGTCAATTGACTGCCGGCGTGTCCCAGCGCAAACGCCAGCGCGGGCACGGCCAATAAAATGAGCAACAACTTTTTCATAACATCTCCTTTGTAGCAAAAAGTTTTTCTGAAAATTGGTTACAGGGAAGGTGGGTAAAGACTTTTCGCATCAGGGTGCAACCAATATCGTTCAGTTTGGACTCCTCCTGTTTTTAATTTGAATGAGCGCGCCTGCTGCGCTGGTGGAGAGTGTATTCACTCACTGCACGCTTCGACGGACCGATTGACAACCAGGCAGCCTTGCCTCGGTAATCACAGAGTCAAAAAGATTAGGCTATGAATCATTCTGGTCACTTGACCACGGGCCATGGCGGCGAATAAAAGCATGCGGCCATTTCACACTGCTGATAGGAAAAACGCATTTACTGTGTACGAGTTCCGTAGTGGATACAGGTATTTCTTTTGCTGGTCTGTATGCTGCCTTGCACTAATACATTGTAAGGGATGTGTTGTTTTTCAACACGCCGATCAGAGGATGCGAATCAGGGCCAACAAGGCTAGGAAAGGGGGGCAGGTCGCTGCACAACCTGCTTAACACTATTAAATTTATCAGTTCAGCGGCCATTGTCAAGTATTTTTTTCAGCCGATTTTTAAAAAGATTGCGGTCGGTTCGGCGCAGCCGTTCATTGGCTGAGAATGCGGCGAACGGCCTGCAGGCCTTTAACCCGATGATTGCTGTAATTTTTATCCGCTGGATTAAAGCTGTTGATGCGCACCAGCCCGTCGCTGTGAATAAATTGTCGATTGCCGATATAGAGGGCTACATGGGTGATGCGCTGCGGATTGGCGCCGAAGAACAATAGATCCGCCGGCTTGAGCTGCTGGTAGGTGGAATCAAAGGCCACGGGGGAACCGGCATGAACCTGCATGTTGGCATCCCGCGGCAGGGCGATGTGGTGCAGCTGGTATACGATGCGGGTCAAACCCGAACAATCAAATCCCTTGGCCGAGTTGCCGCCCCAAAGATAAGGGATACCGATGAACTGACGGGCGGTCTGCACCAGACGTTCCGCGCTTGGCTGTGGCTGAAGGCGAAAAGTCCGGTAATCGCTCACCTGCTCGGTTCGCAGGTAGCCGGTGCGGCCGTCGGGCAATTGCACCAGCATCCATTTGCCCTGTTTTTTTAATCTCGCCACGCGGCAGCCGCCGACGATGTCGCTGATGGGATCGGATCGTTCATTTTTTTCGCTGTAGATCGTAGCCACGCGTCCCAGGTAGATGACCTGGTCCATGGCTTGCCAGCGGGAGAATTCTTCTTGATCCATCTCCTGCACCGACGCGCTCTCCATCCAACCCAGGTAACCGTCCTCCAGCTTGATAAAATAAAAAGCGCCGCGGCGTTTGAGCAAAGTGACCGGCTCGCCCAGCAGACCCTGGCTGATCATCTCCATGTCATGGTCCGGCTGCCGCCGCAAAAAGCCGGTGCTGACGCGCAGAATTCCGCGCGTTTTCTTGCCGAGCGAAGGCGCGGGAAGCAAGGTAATGGCATCCTGGACTCGCGGAAACACCCGGCGGCTGCGGACCACCAGAGAATCGCGGAAAACTGCATGCGAGGTTTCCCCCTTGAGCACCAAGACGCTGTCCACGGTTTCGCCGTAAACCGCCACATAATCCAGTCTTTTTTCCGGACAGATTTCCTCGCGGGTTTGGCTGATGAGCAGGTCCAATTCACGCGGGCTGGTGTCCTTCACTTGGGCCAGACCAAGGGATGCGAAAATCAGCGGCAGTAAACCATTCCAACGCACAGGCTTCTCCAAAGAATAAGAAACAGGTCTTCAAAGACATTCGTCGCCGGCTTGGTCCTGATGCCGGCAACGCCGTTAAAATTGAGAAACATCTCCTTTGCCGGTCCGCAGCACCGCAAAGGGTTCTCGACTGAGGTCGATGATGCTGGACGGGGTCAATCCGCCTGGTCCGGCAGCCAGAAACAGGTCGGCTAAGTGATAAAACGTATCCATGATCTCATCCGGATCATTGAGATAGGGCTGATCCGCCAGGCTGGCGCTGGTGCTGATGATGGGATTGGAAAACAGCTCAAGCAAACGTCGGCACACCGGGTGATCGGGGACGCGAATGCCCACGGTCTTGCGTTTCTCCAAAAGGAGTTTGGGCACCAGGCGGGAGGCCTCCAGGATAAAGGTATAGGGTCCAGGCAGCAGATGCTTCATCACTTTATAGGCCGGTGTGGAGACATGCGCATAACGGGCGATCTCCTTCAGATCCGGACAGATAAAGCTGAGCAATTTTCGCTTGTTTTTGCCTTTGATCTGATAGATCCGTTCCAACCCTTTTTTATTGAGCAGATCACAGCCCAATCCATACACCGTATCGGTGGGGTAGATGATCAATCCGCCTTCCCTGAGAACATCCACCGCTTTTTGCAGCAGGCGTTCCTGCGGATGATCCGGATGAATTTCATAGCGAATCAAAGCCATTGTCTTAACTTATTTTTCGCCGCTTCAAACAGACTGACAACTTGAACAATTTACTACAATTTAACCAATAGTAAAACAGAAAAGTGAAAATCCATGGCGTTTGCCAACGATTTAACTGGAAAGAATTAAACGGTTACCGATCTGTGTGAAAAAAAAGCTTGTTAATCGATTAGAATATCCTATATTATCTGAAATTGATTCATTTCATGAAAGTGTTCAAGCAGAAGGAGCATCTATGAGTCAACCTGTTCGAACGAGCGCGATCGCCTACGAATATCCGCTGCTGATCAAGCAGCTTTTTCTCGCGCCGGTCATTGAACAGCCGGACCAGGAGATTGTCTATCGCGACAGGCAGCGGTTCACCTACCGGCAGTTCCAAGACCGGGTGCGACGCCTGGCCTCCGGCCTGAAATCCCTGGGCATCAAACCCGGCGACACCGTGGCGATGATGGAATGGGACAGTCATCGCTATCTGGAATCCTATTATGCTGTTCCCATGATCGGCGCGGTGCTGCACACCATCAATGTGCGGCTGAGCCTGGAGCAGCTGATCTACACCATTGATCATGCTGAGGATGACATCATCCTAGTAAATGCCGAATTTTTACCGGTGTTGGAGCAGATCAAAGGCAGGATCGATAACGTCAAACAATTTATTCTGATCAACGACACAGAAACCACTCCGGCCTGCTCCATTCCGTTTGCGGATGAATATGAGCATCTGCTGGCAAATTCTGAACCCCTGGAGGAGTTTCCGGATTTTGATGAAAATACTCGGGCTACCACTTTTTACACCACAGGCACCACCGGGTTGCCGAAGGGGGTCTTTTTCAGCCACCGTCAGCTGGTTTTGCATACCCTGGCCACCACGGCCTCTTTAAGTTCGACCGCCTCCACCTGCCGGTTTCATCGCGAAGATGTTTATATGCCGCTCACGCCCATGTTCCATGTACACGCGTGGGGCCTGCCCTATATCGCCACGCTGCTGGGCGTTAAACAGGTTTATCCCGGCCGATACGCGCCGGACATGCTGCTTAGACTGCTGGCAGAGGAAAAGGTCACCTTCAGCCATTGTGTGCCGACCATTCTGAACATGCTGCTCAAGGATCCAGCGGCCAAGGGCGTGGATTTAAGCAGATGGAAGGTGGTTATCGGCGGCGCAGCGCTGCAGAAATCCCTGGCCTTGGCCGCATTGCAACGAGGCATCGATGTGTTCGCCGGATACGGACTGTCGGAAACCTGTCCGGTGCTGAGTTTGGCCCAGATCACTTCCGCTCAAGCGCAATTGGATTTGGAGATTCAGGCGGAACTGCGTTGTCGCACCGGCTCTCCCGCCGCCTTGGTTCGCCTGCAGGTGGTCAATGAAAAGGGCGAACCAGTCGCCAAAGACGACAAGACCTGCGGTGAGATCGTCGTGCGCACGCCCTGGCTGACGCCAGGATATTTGAAGGACAGTAAAAGTTCCGAGAAGCTCTGGGCAAACGGATGGCTGCATACGCAAGATGTGGCTTCGTGGAATGCCATCGGTTCCATCCGCATCACCGACCGCATCAAGGATGTCATCAAAGTCGGCGGCGAGTGGCTTTCCTCTCTGGAACTGGAGGACATTCTTTGCGCCCATCCGGCCGTGACTGAGGCAGCGGTTATCGGCCAGGCCGATGCGAATTGGGGAGAAATTCCTTTGGCGCTGATCGTGCTCAAGCCTGAGGCGCAAGCTACGGACCGGGAGCTGGCTCTGCACGTCAAAAAGTATGTGGATCAGGGGATTTTGGTGCGCGAGGCGCTGCTGATTAAAAGCAAAGCCGTGCCTGCGCTGGATAAAACCAGTGTCGGCAAAGTCGACAAAGTGGCGTTGCGAAAAAAATATCTGAGCTAAAAACAGCGGTTCATTGCCGGGCAACACTGTCGGCCAGCTGGTTTAAAACAACCGCTATTCTCTGCCCCTCTTCATCGCTGACCGTGCGCATATCGAGAAACACCCGATCATCCTGAACATAGCCGACGATCGCCGGCGAAGACTCGCGCAACAGCTGCGCCAGTCTGCCGGCCTTGCGCGCTGGAGGGGTTAATACGACAGCCCAACTGGGGATTTTTTCCAGAGGAAGCGCGCCGCTGCCGATCTGTGCGAAGGTCTCCTTCAAATCCATGGACCATCGCCTTCGTGCAGCTGCAGCCAGAGCGTTGAGCAGCGTCTGCGCCCGTTTTTGCACCTGCTCCGCGGATTCGCTGATCATATGCAGAGTGCGGTTCTCTTCAGTCAATGTGTCCGGAGTGAAATAGAGACGTAGAGTGGCTTCCATGGCGGCAAAGACCAGTTTGTCGCAGCGAACGGCGCGCATCATCGGGTCTTGATGAATTTGTTCGATGTAGGCGCGTTTGCCCACGAGCAGCCCTGCCTGAGGCCCGCCCAGAACCTTATCGCCGCTGAAAGTGACCACGTCTGCTCCTGCAGCCAGGCTGTCCTGGACCAGGGGCTCATAGGGCAGATGGTAACGCCGTAGATCGAGCAGCACCCCTCCGCCAAGGTCGTGGATGAGCGGAATGCCCTGGTCGTGCGCCATCGATGCCAGCTCCGCCAGTCCAGCCTCCTCCGTGAATCCCAGCACCCGATAATTCGAGGTATGGGCGACAAAGAGCGCGCCGGTGTTTTTCGTGATCGCCTGCTGGTAATCTTTCAAGCGGGTTTTATTGGTCGTGCCCACCTCTTTCATGATCGCGCCGCTTTTTTTCATTACATCCGGCAACCTGAACGACCCGCCGATCTCGATCAATTGGCCTCGGGACACGATCACCTCTTTGCCGAAACAGAGTGCATTCAGTGCGAGCAGCACCGCCGCTGCGTTGTTATTGACCATGACCGCGGCTTCTGCGCCGGTGAGCCGGCATAAAAGCCCGGAGATGGCGTCGTTTCTTTCTCCCCGTTCTCCGCTGGATAAATCCAACTCCAAATTGCAATAGCCGGCCATGATTCGCGTCACGTTGTCGCGCGCCGCCCGGGCATAGGGCGCACGGCCCAGGCCGGTGTGCAGGATGACGCCTGTTGCATTGATGACCGGTTTGAGATTCGGTTGTGCAAAGCGGTCTATTGCTTCCGCCGTTTTCTCAAGGACCCACTCGATGATCGCCTGTCGCGAGGCAAGTGCAGGTGATCGGCCGGTCGATAGCCGGGCACGATAGGTCTGCAACGCCTCTTGAAGCATCTCTTTGATCAAGGGCTGCGAAAAACGTCGAATCCACGCCTTGCTTTGAGGCTGCATCAGCAACTGATCGACAGAGGGGAGCAGAGCTAACGATTTGTCTTTCATACTCTTCTTCTCTTTTGATTCGGCAGCCATACCGCTAAAAGAAAGGCTAACGGCAGGATAATGATCATTCCCTGCAGCGCAGGTCCAAGGCCGATTTTTTCCGCAATCGCGCCAAAGGGCGTCAGCAACAGACCAGCCATACCCCAGGCAAATCCCATGGTCAGGGAAGAGACCGCTCCGGATCGATGGGGGAACAGCTCCTGCGCCATGATGATCGTGACCGGCACAGAGGAAAAAAGGATCGCACCGGCAAGTCCGAGGTAGATCAGGGCCGGGACACCATGGGCATGCAAAAAAAGCCAGAACAGTGGAATCGAGCCCAGCAGAGAAAAAAGGATGATGCTCTTGCGTCCGAACCGATCAGAGATCGGTCCGCCCAACAATGTACCGGCGGACCCGCTGATCTCAAAGATGGTGTTGGCTGCGCCTGCCAACATGACCGAATACTGCTTCTGGTGCAGGAAAAGGGGATTGAAGGCCAAGAAACTGTCGATCACAAACGCGCGTAAAAAAACGATGAACCAGATCACGATCAACAGGCCTTTCCCCCTGTTGCGGCTGGGGCTATGCGGCGATGAGCCGGCATTTGCAGCGGCCGGCAGAGCGGCGGGCAGAAACCTCCAGAGCGTAAAAGCGACCGCCGCTCCCCAGAAAGCCGTGATCCACGAGTAGTGCAATCCGAACAGCGTGACGACAGATAGGATAAAGATCGGTCCCATGGCGTGGCCGGCGCTGCCCGCTGTGACAAAGACGGACATAGCCAGGCCTTTGCGGACGCTGCTGTAACGACTGGTGAGGCTTGCTGCCTGGGGATGAAAAGCGGCTGTACCCAGGCCGCCTAATACGATCAGACACGCCAGTTGTGTCCATGAACGCGCCAGGCCTACGGAACTGAGCAAAAGGGCGGTGAGCAATGGACCGATCACCACCAGCAATGGCCGGCGCAGACGATCACTGAGCATGCCGAAGACCGGTTGCATCAGCGATGAGGCTATGGCCTGAATCGATACCAGCACACCGGCAAGAGTAAGAGAAAACCCGATTTTTTCCACCAGCAGCGGCAACAGCGGCGCCAGATAGCCCGTATAGGTGTCATTGGTAAAATGACCAAGGGAGAGCAAGCCGATGGCGCTTAGGGCGTTAGCCGGACGGGAGTCGGTCTCCAGACGCTGTTCGTTCACCGGTCGCGTCTACTCCAGTTGCGAAAAACCAGTAAAAGACCGGTGAGCAACAACAGGGACGGCACCAACCATTCGCTTTGCAGGATATGCAGATAAGTGAGAAACGCCAGCAGGGCTCCGGCTGTCAGCAGCAGGGCCGGGTACAAAGCCAGTCCGGAATAGGGGCGGCGCGTCTTTTCCATCCAGATCGCCCAGAAGGAAAGAGCTGCGCCTAGTAGAAAAATAACGTTTGCCAGCCCTGTGGGCAGTAACGCGGCGAAAGAGAGCAGCCAGGTTGCACCGATGGTGAACGACAGTCCGGCGGGCAGAATCACCCACCAGTCGTTTTCGCGCTGCAGGTATGAACGGCCGAAAAAGAGCGCAACAGCGAAAAAAAGCAGCGCACCGGCCAGCAGCAGCATTCGGCCGATGTGAAGGTTACGGACAAGCAGGCTGAGGCCCATCAGCAGCACGATCAATCCGATGATTCTGGAGCGTAAACTGGAAGACATAAGCGCTCATGCATTAGGACAAAAGGTTACCATGTGTTCTGATTGACCACCCGGCCTGCCAGGCTTTGGACAGCCTGACAGCGGATCGATTCGTTACGCCTTAAGAAAGATTTTCTGTTTATAAAGGAAATAAAGGAAAAGCCATTTGACGAGCAGCGTTGCAGCGATGTAAAAAGCCGGGCGGAAATCGCCCAATGAATCGATGAAACCGTGCACGAAAATATCGGTAATGGTGCTAAAGCGGAACAGGGCTTGTACCAGATAGATGGTAATGGCGTTCAGACCGATGACGATAAAGGGGAAGGCCCATTGCTGCTGTTTTTTCACATCCATGATATAATAGAACAGGCAGAGCAGCAATAGACTCAAGCCGCCGCTGAACAGGACGTAGGAGCTGGTCCAGATTAGTTTGTTGATGGGAAACACCGAATTCCAGACCAGGGCAAGGCCCAGGGCCAGCAAACCGGCTAAAAGCATTCCCTTGGTTTTATTTTGCGGTGTTTGGCCGCTGGCCAGCCACCGGCCGGTCAGCGCCCCAAGCAGGCAGGTGGCGATGGCAGGAAAAGTGCTCAGCAATCCTTCATTGTCGCCGAAAACAAAGCAGCAAAAGCTGCCCGGGAGTAAAAGGCGGTCGATGTAGGATGCGAGATTTGCCTCTGGAGATAGGATGCCGGCTCCATAACCGGGCACTGGGATCAGCATCATGGCAGCCCAGTAGAGCAGCAGCAACGAGGCAAAAAGCACAGACTGAAATTTCCAACCACTGTGCATCACGATCAAAGAGACAGCGCCATAGCACAGGCCGATCCGCTGCAGGACGCCGGCCCAGCGCTGGGTGGAAAAATTCAGATCCAACAAACCATTCACCAGAAAACCGAAAAAGATCAGCTTGACGGTTCGCACCAGGATGTGACGATGAATCGTTTTCACGGTGGAACTTTGCAGGCGTTTTGCCAGAGCAAACGGTATGCTGGCGCCGACAATAAACAGAAACAGGGGAAAGATCAGATCGTAAAAGGTAAAGCCATTCCATTCAGAGTGGCTGAACTGCTCCGCCGCTTTGAGCGCCCAAGGTGTTCCTGCCAGTTTGAGCAGCGCGCTGCAAAGGGCCGCTCCTCCCATGATCCAAAACATGTCAAAGCCGCGCAGGGCATCGATGGAGCGTACGCGTTCATTTTCTGATGATTTCATGATCTCCAGTCCCTTTTAGTACAGGATAATATAACACCTGCAAGGCCGCCATGCAATGAAAATCATCGGTATATGGACGAGAATCGGCTTAGGGCATGAGCATATCACTAAACTCGACTGCTCGCCTGCCGTTGAATAGATTTTTTTTTCGGCGTGAACCCAATCGGAATGCAAACGCCTGCTGTGGTCATGACAGTGATTTTCTCACCTGGACAGCTGAAATAGGATAGGCAAGCGATAAAAAGCTTGACATTCATGCAAAGAATTCTAATTTAGTGTGTTAACACCGCAAAGTAGGGCTGCGCCGTTAAACCAGGACCCCATTCAGGAGGAGCAATGAGCCACGATAAACAGCAAACAACGCCCCAGTTTCTGTTCTGGGCGTGTTTTATCGCACTGGTAGCCACTTCGTTCGGATTTATCATTCGCGCCAATTTAATCGACACCTGGGCCCACCAGTTCAATTTAAGCGAAACCCAAAAAGGTGAAATATTGGGCGTAGGATTGTGGCCGTTCGCTATCAGCAGTGTCTTGTTCAGCCTGGTGATCGATAAAATCGGTTACGGTCGTTCTATGATCTTTGCTTTTTTCTGCCACGCCTCCTCCGCTTTTATCACTATTTTTGCCAAGGATTACTGGGCCTTGTACACCGGTCAGTTCATCGTGGCTCTGGGCAACGGCGTGGTCGAGGCGGTGATCAATCCGGTGGTGGCGACAATTTTTTCCAAAGAAAAGACCAAATGGCTGAACATTCTGCATGCCGGTTGGCCGGGTGGTATGGTTCTCGGCGGCATCATGATGCTGATCATGGGGCCCTCCGTGGATTGGCGCTTCAAGGTGGCTCTGCTGCTGATCCCCACTCTGATCTACGGCCTCATGTTGCTGCGCTGCAAGTTCCCGGTTCATGAGCGGGTTAAAGCAGGGGTTTCCTACAAGGCCATGCTGCAGGAAGCCGGTATTCTGGGCGCTGCCATTATCATCCTGATGATGACGCGGGAAGTGGGCCGCGTATTCGACTGGTCCACCACGGTCCAAGCCGTCATCGTGTTGGTCCTGGTCGTCGTTTACGGATCCTATGTGCGCTCGTTGGGCAGGCCCATGTTTATCTTTTTGATGCTGATAATGATTCCACTGGCCATCGTGGAATTGGGCACAGACAGCTGGATCACCGATCTGGTAAATCCGGTGATGAGCAAAATCGGCATTCCACCGCTCTGGGTGTTGATCTACACCGCTTTTATCATGATGCTCATGCGCTTTAACGCCGGCCCTATTGTGCATCGTTTCAAACCTTTGGGAACATTGGCTATCTGTTCAGCGATGGCTATTCTCGGACTCTTGTTTTTGTCCAAGGCAGCCGGGATCATGATCTTTGTCGCCGCCACTTTTTACGCCCTGGGTAAATCCTTTTTCTGGCCGACTATGTTGGGAGTGGTTTCTGAGCGTATTCCCAAGGGCGGTGCGCTCACCATCAACACCATCGCCGGAGTAGGCAATTTGGCTGTGGGCGTGATCGGCGCCGCATTTCTCGGCAACATTCAGGACAAACATATCGATCAGCAGCTGGCCGGCCGTTATCCGGATCTGCATCCACGGATAGTGGCTGTGGAAAAATCCAGCGTATTCGGCGCCTACCGGCCTCTGGATCAGGATAAAGTGGCCATGCTGGCGGAAGCGGATAAAGGCCGCATTAAGGAGATCACCGCAGAGGCGAAAAAGAGCGCCCTGGCCACGGTGGCCATTTTCCCCACCATCATGCTTATTTGCTATCTTATTCTTCTGCTTTATTTTAAGGCCCATGGGGGCTATAGCGTCATAGAATTGAAGGAATTGAGATCCTGATCACATACCGCCTGCAGCCCGCGTTCGCGGGTTGCAGGCGCTTGATCCAAGCATGCGCCTGTTAATTTATTGAACAGAATCGATATTCAATAGACTGGGCTGGTTTCACGAATTTTTGCGAATATTCGTAATTATTACAATTTTTACTTGCTTTTTAAATTATGATCATGTATATTCAAACAGTATGCATAGCATGATACTGCAATCTTTTGCGTAGTTTTTTCGCACACCCGGTTTGCATCTTTGTTCCCGCCTGTTGCAGTAGCTTTTCGCACCCTTCGTTTGCATCATTGCCATTCACAGCTGACATATTCATTGCACCACAAATCCCTTTGTGAAATCGGGACAGCTGCTTTACAACAGACAGCGGTTGGATTCGCTATTTTTAGGGAAGCGGTAGGGGACGACGTGTATTCATTGGATTTTAAGGTGCCTCAGTCTGTAACCGTACATAAAGCAAAAAAGATCTCTGAAGCGACTTATCGGACTCTATTCGATCATTCCGGTACCGCGGCGGCCGTGGTACGTAAGGACGGCCGCCTGCTTATGGTCAATCGCAAGTTCGAGGAGCTCAGCGGACTGTCTCGGTATGAGATAGAAAGCCGCAAAACAGTCTATGATTTCTTTCGTGAGGATCATGATCGGATCAACCTGTTTTTACAGAAACGAAGAAAACCGACTGGCCCCGGCATCAAATCACGCGAAAGTCGGTTCTTCGGTTTGCACGATAAGGTACGCAATGTCTATGTGACCACCAGCGATATTCCGCGTTCAACTAATTTTCTCATGACTCTGGCGGACGTCACCGAGCTCAGAGAGCTGCAGTCTCGTCTGGCGCGTTCGGAACAAATGGCTGCCATCGGCGAACTTGCGGCGTCCATTGCCCATGAAATCCGCAATCCTTTGGGCGCCATCAACACCTCGGTGGAGGTGTTGAGCAACAGTCTGAATCTGGATGGAGAGGACCGGGATCTGATGCAGATCATTCAGGAAGAGACCCGGCGTCTGGACCGCATCGTCAAAGATTTTCTTCAGTTTGCGCGCCTCGACCGGATTCAGTCGAGCAGAGTGGATCTCAATCAGATCATCCGCGACACGCTGTTCCTGTTCAAGGGGACGTTCAACAGCCGGATCAAAGTAAAAACTCAGTTGGACGCCGCCTTGCCCCTTTACACGGGAGACGGCGATCAGCTGCGCCAGGTGTTGATCAACCTCATTGTTAACAGCATGGAGGCCATGACGGACGGCGGCAGTTTGCTGATCCGCACCAAACGCTTGGTTGCGGCCGAGGGCCGGACCTTTCTCCAGCTGATGGTGCAGGACAGCGGGCAGGGCATCGAAGCCGCACAGCTGAAAAATATTTTCAAGCCGTTCTATTCCACCAAGGAAAAAGGGGTGGGCATGGGGCTGGCCATCTGTCAGCGAATCATTCAAAATCATGGGGGCGAAATCGACGTCTCCAGTCGATTGGGAAACGGCGCCACTTTTATCATTAGTTTGCCCGTCGTTGATTCAACGCCGGAGAAGGAGTAACTGCGTCATGGCCGAAATCCTGCTTGTGGAGGATATGGTCAATCCGCGTAAGGCAATGTCCCTTCTGTTGAAACGGGAGGGCTACCAGGTTGAAGAAGCCGAGAACGGCAGCGTCGCCTTGAAGAAATTATCGGATCATTTTTATGACCTGATGATCACCGATTATCGCATGAAGCCCATGGATGGGTTTGAATTGCTGCGTCAGTCCAAACGCAATTTCCCGCTCACCAAGGTGATTCTGCTCACTGCCTTCGGCAGCATTCAGCAGAGCGTGGTGGCGATGAAACTGGGCGCCTATGATTATCTGACCAAACCCTGTGAGCCGCAGAATTTGCTCAAGGTGGTCAAAAACGCCCTGGAGGTGGTCAGCGCCGGACCCTCCGGCGCCGCCGCCCATCAGCGCATCTTCAGCGAAATCATTGGAGATTCAAAAGAGCTCCATGAGGTGCTCTGGCTGGTCTCCCAAGTGGCGGATACCGACTGCACCGTGTTGATCCAGGGAGAAAGCGGCACCGGCAAGGAGATGGTCGCTCGGGCGATTCACCAGCGCAGCAGCCGGCGTACGACCCCCATGGTGGCGATCAACTGCAGTGCGCTGCCCGAGACTTTGTTGGAGAGCGAGCTGTTCGGACATGCCCGCGGCGCATTTACCGGCGCGGTCAAGGATCGCCGAGGCTTGTTTCAGGAGGCTGAGGGCGGCACGCTGTTCCTGGATGAGATCGCCGACCTGTCCCTGCCGCTGCAGGTGAAATTGCTGCGGGTGTTGCAGGACGGCGAGATACGCCGCGTCGGCGACAATCAGCCCATCCACACCAATGTGCGCATCATCGCGGCGACCAATAAGGAGCTCGAACAAGAGGTGGTGTGCGGCCGGTTCCGCGAGGATCTGTTCTATCGTTTGAACGTGATCCCTATTCATATGCCGGCCCTGCGCAGCCGCAAGGAAGACATTCCCCATCTGATCAGCCACTTTGTCGATAAATACGCAGTGCGTATGAGCAAGCCCCGTTTGGATCTGACGGCTGAAGCCATGCACCGGCTGCTGGAGTACAACTGGCCGGGCAACGTCCGTGAGCTGGAAAATTTTGTCGAGCGCATGACCGCTCTCAATCGCAGCCCGCGCGTGCAGGAACAGGACGTGATTCAGCACCTGTCACGGTCCGGCCGGGCTGTGCTTCCTGCACAGCCGGCCGGTATTCGTACTCTGGCGGAGATGGAGAGAGATGCGATCGCCGGAGCCTTGCGCCATTTTCAGTACAACCAGCGGATGACGGCGGAGAAACTGGGAATTTCCACCACCACGCTGTGGAGGAAAATCAAAGAATACGGAATCGAGTCCCAAGCGGACTAGAGTGGTTTTAAAGAAGCGCCGCCATTGCCGGCTAATTAATTGCTAGGCATTTTCCTTCGTTCTATTTTTAATTATACATTATTTAGCCTGGATAATTCATAACCGCAAAGTTCACGAGAACACGAAGAAAAATGAGCGAATAATTCTATTAAATATAAAAAGTTGGTGTTTTATCTTCGTGCGCTTCGTGCTCTTCGTGGTTTTATCAATTTGTCGGTTATAACGCAAAAAGCTCAAAACCACGAAGGACACGAAGCACAGGAAGTGATTTGATTCGTCAAATATTAAAATGAGCATTCAAGAAATCTTTCTTCGCGCAATGTCTTGCAAGAGAATTTTAATAGGAAGGGATCAGAAGATTCGTTCTTTTATCTTCGTGACCTTCGTGCTCTCGTGGTAGAATAAAGTTTTAATGTCTGAATGATCTGACATATTATAAAAATCAATATTAAAACTTCTTCTTTTGTTTTTATGAATAATGCAGGCTAGGAATTTTAGGTTTATTCTTCTTCGTGGCCTTCGAGCGCTTCGTGGTTATAATTAAAAATTTGCTTTGAATGAATTTTTACGTATGATTGATTCATTCCAAGCATGCTCCGGGTGATTCGTTGCCGGGGCATATGCTCCTGTACAAAACCCCAGGACTGGGAGGCGATGCGCATTCCTCCCGCTCCTGGGGTTTTTTCTTTGCAACCGCGGGCCATGGCCGTCGGGACGTGAGAGGACCTAACCTGGATAATTCATAACCACGAAGTTCACGAAGAACACGAAGAAAAATGAGCGGATAATTCTATTAAATATAAAAAATGATTTTTTGTCTTCGTGCGCTTTGTGCTCTTCGTGGTAGAATAAAGTTTTGATGTCTGAATGATCTGACATACTAAAAAAATTAACAATAAAACTTCTTTTATTTTTATGAATAATGCAGGCTAATTGTTTTTTGTTTGCCGCTCCTGTTACAATCATTTCATTTTGAAATGCCCTTTTTCATTTTGCATGGATCCCACCTTGCTTCAGCCAATTCCCGTAAAAACTAAATCGAAATAATTACATAATAATCAATTTTTTGTGTCTGGTTTCAAACCTGGGCCATTTCTGGCACGCGGTTTGATTAGGTATGGACGTGCGTGTGCGGGTGTACGATGACGGCCTATCCGTAGGATACCGGTGTGGAAAAAGGCCCAACCACTGAGAAGTGTATGTTCAAAATATTGCTAGTAGACGACAACAGGAATTTTCGCACATGTCTGGCAATCGGTTTAAGGCGTGAAGGTTATGAGGTGGAGGCGTTTGGCAATCCCATTGAGGCTTTTGATCGTTTACAGCAAAGCCGCTTTGATGTGTTGTTGACCGATTTGCGCATGCCCTATCTCAACGGCTATGAACTGGCCCGGTTGGCCGGCCGGCATCAGCCGACCCTGCGGGTTGTACTTTTATCCGCTTATGATTTTAGAGAATATATTCCGAAGGACGGAATCACGAGTGAGTATATTAAATTATCCAAACCTTTCGAGATGAGCGCACTGCTGGCCGTTCTGTCTCGGATTGCGTTGGAGCATTTAGAACCAACCCCAACTAATTAACCGCAGCACCAAGAACCCCCAAAAAGTGAGGAGATCACAATGGGACAGCAACAACTCCTTCTGATCGTGCTCAGCGTCATCATCGTCGGTATCGCGGTGGTCGTGGGCATCAACATGTTCGGCGCGTCTGCTGCTTCCGCCAATCTGGAAGCGGTGAGCAATGACCTGCTGAACCTGGCTGCCAGAGCGCAGCAGTACTACGTTAAACCCACCTCGATGGGTGGCGGCGGCAATTCCTTTACAGACTTGACCCTTGAAGATTTAACGGCGAAACCTTCGAACGACAACGGCACTTATACTCTCGGAACCAACTCGGGCAGTTCTGTGCAGATTATCGGAACAGGTACGCAGGATGGCGATGGGGACGGCGCTAAATGCAAAGTTACCGTCACGGTAATGGCCGACTCTATAGCCACAGTGGTCAATGAACGTTAAGCCCCTCCACCCCATACACGACACATAGTTAGAGCGGGCTTACTGATCTCTCCCACAGCGGGGCGCTGTGGGAGAGATTCATATTTATCCTGGGAGCGGTGAAAGGAAAACGTGCGCGAATTCAGATACATAGGCCTGAGTCAGGATGATAGAAGGGTCACCGGTTTTCTTGAAGCCAGGAGCAAAGGGGAGGCAAAAAAAAAGGCCGCCTCCATCGGCCGGCTGCACAAGTTCCGCCTGACCTCGGTTCAAGCCAAGAGCAACTATAGCTATCGGGTGCGCAACAAGGACGGCGCGGTGTTGCGCGGCGTGCAGGAGGCGTTCTGCAAAGAGGATGTGGATTTCGCTCTTCGCCGCATGGGTTTTGACGAGGTCCAGGTTTCGCGCATTTTGATCGACCTTCGTTTCAAGCCGCCCTACGGAGACATCATCACCTTCATTCGTCTTTCCGCCGACATGCTGAGGGAAAAGATCGCTTTTGATGAAATCCTTTCGTTGCTCGAATCCGATGTATCCAACAAGGCGCTCAAGCGGACCATCAAAGAGATTTTGCTGGACCTGAAAAGCGGCAAAGATGGGGAGGAGGCGTTCGGCCGCCAGGCCCATGCGCTGGGCAAGTTTCCCGCCCGCATGCTAGGCGTGGCCTCCAAGAGCGGCAATATGGCAGAGGTGTACGAGAACACCGCCAAGTTTCTTGAACGGGATTACGAATTCCGCAAGAGCCTTCGCAGTGCGCTTCTGCAGCCGGCCATTACGGTTTTGGTGCTGATCGGCGCCGTGGTTTTTTACATCGGTTATATTTTTCCAAAGACCGCTGAACTGTTTGTCAGCGTCGGCGCCACGCTGCCGCCCATGACCCGGGCCAGTCTGGATATGGGCCATTTCGTCCAGAACCATATCGTCGGCATCCTGGCGGCCATGTTCCTTCCGCCGCTGGTCCTCTGGCGTCTGGCGCTTACGGAGAAGGGTCGGGTTTTCGTCGGCCGCTATTTCATTAAACTGCCGATCATCGGCCCCTTGATGCACAAGTCCTCGATCGAAATTTTTTGCCGGGTTTTTCATTCTCTGTACAGCGGTTCGGGCGAGAACATCGAGGTCATTCGAACCTCCGCCGAGGCCTGCCGCAATCGCTACATGGAAAAGCAGATCAAAGAGGTCACTATTCCGATGATGGTGCGCGACGGCCGGGGGCTGGTCGAGTCCATGAAAGCGGCCAATGTGTTTACCGAGAACGCCATCAACCGGCTCAACGCCGGGGCCGAGTCCGGCACCTTGAAAAAGGTCACTGCGCAGATTGCCAATTTTTATGAGCGTGAGACCAGCTACCGCATGAAAGCCATTGTGGACTGGGTGCAGGTGGTCATCGCCTTTTTCATCATGGTGGTGATGACCGCTTTGACCATCGTATCGTCCGAAACCGCTGTGGTTTCACCTAAACTGCCGGGCATGTAAATGGCGCAAGTCGGTTCACAAATTCCCCTGGCCATGTTGGAAAAATTTTCCAACAACGGCTTTTTCAGCCGTCCGCATCTGGAGCAGGCGTTCAAGACACTGACCACCTCCGCAGGGAATCGCACCCTCAGCGATATACTGATCAACGACCTCGGCTATGACCGCCATCGCGTGCTGCAGGAACTTTGCCGTATTTACGCGTTTCGGGAAATCAGGTTGAGCGGCGCTTCGTTCTCCAACAGCCTGATCCAATTCGTGCAAAAGTTTTTCAATGCCTGTGATCCCAAACATCGCCAGCAGTTCATCGATCGCAAGATCGTGCCCTATGGCTACAGCGAGCGCAATAAGGAAGTGCTGATTTTCATCACCCCGGATCCCACCGCCCGGGAAGTGGCTGAAACCATTCGTCAGGCCGGCATCAAAAAATATGAAGTGGCCTACGTGCGCTTGGAGGAGATCAACGAGCTGCTCTCTAAGGCTCTGCCGGATGAAAACGAATACCTCAAATTCCTCAAACAGGCCAACAACGAGATCCGCATCGACGCCGTCGAGGATGAGAAGGCCATCGACGAGGACGAGCTCAACGCCGCCATCAACAAAAGTCTGCTGGTCAATCTCTTTGAGGCGGCGCTGGTCGAGTCGGTGCGCAAGGGCGCCAGCGACATCCATATCATCCCCAAGGCGGAGAGCGTTACAGATATTTATTTTCGGGTCGACGGCAGGCTGCAGCTGTGGCACCGGCAGGATTCGGTCAAGCCGGAGGCCTTTTTAGCCGTGGTCAAAGACCGCACCAAGAATGTGGACCGGTTCGAATGGGAGATGGCGCAGGACGGGTTTATTCAACGGTTGATCGACAATTACCTCATCCGCTACCGCGTTTCCATTTTACCCATTGTATCCGGTCAGTTGGCGCGCAAGTATGAAAGTGTGGTGATCCGAGTCCTGGATGATCGCAAGGTGATCAGCGATTTGACCCGGCTCGGATTTGACGACTATGCTAAAGCAGAATTTGTCAAGGCGATCACCAAGCCGCAGGGCATGGTGATCCTGACCGGTCCAACCGGATCGGGCAAGAGCACCACTTTGGTGGCGGCCTTGAATCAGGTGATGACGCCGGAGCTGAACATTTTGACCGTGGAAGATCCAGTGGAATACAACATTCGCGGCGCCCGTCAGCTCAAAATCGGTCCTAAAATGAACTTTGACCAGGCCATCCGTTCCATTTTGCGGCATGACCCGGATATCGTCATGGTGGGGGAGATCCGCGACGCTAAAACCGCAGAGATCGCCATCAAGCTGGCCAACACCGGTCATCTCACCTTCAGCACCGTGCACACCAACGATGCAGCCAGTGTGGTCTCCCGTTTGTACAAGATGGGCATCGAGCCGTTTTTAATCGCCTATGCCATCAACCTGGTGGTGGCCCAGCGATTGATACGGTTGCTCTGTCCTCATTGTAAAAAGCCGTTGACCGATCTGGATCCGGCGATACCGCGGTCGCTGGGATTTACGGAGAAGGAGCTGGCCAAAGCGACTTTTTATAAAAATGTCGGCTGTAATAAATGCCGCAACGGCTATGCCGGCCGATCCGGCATTCATGAGGTGCTGACTTTCACCAATCCTATTCGTCGTTTGATTTTTGAAGCCAAGGGGGAAGTCAATGAAGAGGCCATTCGCGAAGAGGCGATCCGCAATGGGATGTCCACCCTGCGCGGCGCGGCGCGCCGTCGCGCTTTACTGGGGCAGACGACCCTGGAAGAAGTGGCCTCCGTCACTTCTGAATAACACGAGGAATGATCATGCAGAAAGTATTGATCATCGATAACAACCCTGAACAATGGGCTAAATTTACCGCTAAGCTCTATTTGGCGGGATACTCCTGCTTTGTTGTCGTGGACGCCGACGACGCTCTGTCCAAGATGGAGTCCGCTCATTTTGACCTGTTGCTGGTGGATCTTTTGTTGCCCGGAGAAATGAACGGCCTTAGCCTGATCGAACAGATCCGATTAAAGCGGTCTGCCATCCCCCTGCTGGCTTTTAGTTCAGTCGAAGGCCGTCCATTGCACGACAAAGCGCTGCAGGCCGGCGCAGACGCCTTTACCACCAAGGCGCAGCTGTTGGCGCATCCTGTGGAAACCATCGAATCGCTTCTGCTGGGATCGGTGGTTAGAAAAAAATGTCCGGCCCGTGCGCCGGAACCCGTCTCCGCGGAGACCCTCTCCGCCTTTTCAGTTTCCGTAAAACTGTTCGCCGGTCTGCCGCGAACAGCTCTGCACGAACTGTGGAAAATCGCCCGGCCGGTGACGCTCTTGCCCGGCGAGCGGTGCGAAGTGAGAGAGGAGCAGGAGATGGCCGTGTGGCTGTCCGGCGAGGCTGTGCTTTATTTCAATGACCGGCCGATCGCCTCTGCGCAGTCGGGCGATTGCATCGGCAATTACTCTTTTTTTCTGGCAAAGAGCAAGCCGTTCACCTTTGTCTGTGAAGCTCAAACAGCCAGCCGGCTGTGCAAATTCGAAAAGACGGCGCTCAAGCGCTATTTTTCCTCGCAGAATGAAAATATCCGCATGCAGTTTGTGGCCAACATGGTCACTCTGCTTTCGGAGCAACTGGTGCAGAATTTGGAGCGCGGCCTGACCGTGCGTCCGGAGGGGCCGACGGCCGGCAGCCTGTCGGAAAAACTGGTGCCCATACGTTTGGAGATCGAAACCAATTGATCGACCTGGTTGAAAAGCGAAATACCAGCCTGCGCTATGCGCCTGAGGCGGTGGATCTGTTCGATAAGCTGCTCAGCCGCATTGGACCGGAATCAGACCCTGCCACCCGGCAACGGCGTATGGCTGAATTGGTCATGCGGCTGGCGCCGGAGGAAAAGCGGTTTCTGCAAAAGCTGATAGACGGCTTTCTCATTCATATGCGTGAAATGGATGCCTCGGATATCGAGATCGGCGGCAGCAACTGTCAGCAATCCATCTGGTTGCGCATTCAGGGACATAAAATGGCCAGGCCGGAGATGGGGCGGTGGTCCAGCGATCAGTCCGATATTCTGGTGCTCTCCCTGCTCTCTCAGCATCAGATCGAACGGCTGGTCGAGCACCGGGTGATGGATTTCTCCTATGAAAAAGTGTTAGAGGGCCGGAGCGTGCGCTGGCGAGCCTCCGCTTACTATGATATGGCGCATTTGGCTTTGAACATGCGCGCCATCTCCGCCACGATTTATCCCTATAACAAGTTGGGAATTCCTGCGCCGATCTCGAGAAGCTTATCGTTGGCGCATGAAAAGCAGGGTTTGATTTTATTGACCGGCATCACCGGATCCGGGAAAAGCACCACCCTGGACAGCATCATCGACGCCAACAACCAGACCGTGGACGGGCATATCGTCATTATCGGCGATCCCATCGAATACATTCACACTTCGAAAAAGTGCATCATCCGCCACCGTGAAGTCGGCCGCGATGTGTTGTCCTTCAAAGACGGTGCGGTTCAGGCGCTGCGCCAGGATCCGGATATCATCGTGGTCGGTGAAATGTGCGATCCGGACACCATCAAGACCTGTCTCGAAATCGTCGACACCGGCCACAAGGTATTTTCTACGCTGCACACCGGTTCCGCGGTGGAGACCATCGACCGCATCGTCGCCGAATGTCAGGTCGAGGAGCAGGACCGCATCCGCAATCGTCTAGCGGACGTGCTGCGGATCATTATATCGCAAAAACTGATCCCTGGAACAGACGGCAAATTGGTTTTGGCCAAGGAGATCCTGCTGGTCACTTCCGCGGTGAAAGCGGCGATCCGCAACAAGAATACGCATGAAATTTATCAGATGATCAGCGAAGGCGGCAAGCTGGGGATGATCACTCTGGAGCAGGATCTTCAACGCTTGTTGTCGGCCCGCGTCATCACCGAAGGGGATGCGTTCGACTATGCCAATAATAAACGGCGCATGCAGGAACTGATCTATCAAAGGATGTAAAGCGTATGAAATACGCGTTGGGTGTTTTTATCGACGGCGTCACCTTGCGGACCGCTCTGGTGAGCAAGCGCTCGGGCCATCCGGTCATCGAAGCTTTGGAGACGTTCACCCTGTTCGAACCCCTCGAGCGGCGGGAGGTGATCGAACAGAATAAAAAAGGGTTGAACACCGAAGATAAACAGGCCAAAAGGCAGAATCCATTCGGATTGGAAACGCTGTTCAAGCGCACGGAGGATAACAACGCTGTCACCGATTCCAGCAACAATATCGATGTTATCCTTAAAATGATCAATCAACTTTGCCCGCGGCAGACTACTATCGCCTTTAACCTGTCGGATTTCTTTACCTTTTACAAGCTGTTGCCCGCGCAGGGCACTCAGGCTGTAGGACGCATCAAACGGATGATCTGGCAGTCCTTCCATGCCGATCCCCATGTGGAAGCGAAGAATGAACATGTAGGATTCTTGCAGCTGCCGGACAAGTCGATCTTTGCTCTCTATCACGATGATCCGCTGGTGTTTTCCTCTCTGCTGCTGGAGAGCTTTCGGTTGATACGCAATCATCCGCCGGTTATCGGATTGATCGATTCTCTGGAGTTCAGTCTCAGCCATGAGATCATCCATCAGCACCAATTCGGCGATCAGGATCAGACTGCGGTCGTGTTGATCTCCAGCACGATCACCAAAATTTATTTCATGCGCGGCCAGTTCATTCACAGTGTGCTGCCGACGATCTATGAAGGCGCCGAGTCGGAAAATATCTGCGAGACCGCTTTCGCCAAGATCCTGTTTGAATTTGACTCGGGTAAATTGTCGACGTTGAACCATATCATTTTGGCCGGCGATGTGGATCGCGTGCAGGGGGAAAAATTCTTTCGCGAAAAGTGGCCGAGCGCCCAGGTGACGCGCTTGGAGATCGTCCGCGCTCAGCTGGCGGAGAAACTGGACGTCATGCATGGCCGCACCTGCTCCTATGCAGTGCCCCTGGCGCTGGCGCTAAAAAGCCTGGACGACAAACCCAAACCGCCCTATGGCCACAATTTCATTCCCCGTCGAATATTGGATAAGCAGAGCGTCTATCGCCTGGCCTGGCACAGCATTTTGTTGCTGGTGGTGCTGTTCTGTTCGGTTATGTTCTTAACCGTTCAATCAGTTCGATCCATACAGCAAGTCCGCGACCTTCATGCGGAGGACCGGATGCTGCAGCGGCAGATGGAGGATCTGGCCAAAATCGCGGTGGAGGTGGACAGCCTGCGCGGTAAAATTCAGGTGATGGAAAAGGGAACCGCTTTGATCGATTCTCTGAACAAAGTCAGCACCCGCTGGTCGCCGCTGATCGAATCTTTTTCTCAGGCTTATGCGAGCATCGGTCCGTTCTCCTTCGTCACTCTGACCGCCGCAGACGACCATCGCATTACCGTGGAGGCCGAGTTGGCTCAAGAGAAACAGGTCGCCCTGCTGGAACGCATGATCCCGCGAAGCACACTGACCAGCGTCGTCAAAGGCCAGGACCAACAGAATCGCTGGATTAAGGCGCAGTTCACCTGCGAGGTGAAGGGAAGCAATTGATATGTCCTATCCGGTAAGAAATACTTTGATCATCGCCGCTGTCTGGGCGTTTTTCCTCGGCCTGGGCTACTACTATGTCTTTGGCGTACAAAGAGCGGCGGAAAGAAAGCTGGCTGCAGAAGTGGAAATAAAAAAAGAACGTGTGAACGATCTGCAAGCCCTGCAGTCCGACAAGACCCGGCTGGAGCAGGAATACGCGCGGCTGGAGGAGCTTCACAGCGGTAAAAAAGGGGTGCTGGCTTCTCACGAGACGCCCGGTGAGACCTACGACTATATTCATCGGGAGCTGATCCGCATCGGTTCGTCTTTGGAGGTGAATTTAACTCTGGAAAAAACCGATGACTTTGCCTCCCTGCAACGCCGTCAATATGAAGTGTTCGGCAAGGGCCGGTTCCATGAGCTTTACCATCTCATTTGGTTTTTTGAAAACGGACCGTTGTTTTACAACATACAGTCTCTAAAAGTTCAACGGCAGGACCAGGCCTCGCAGAATCAGCGCGCTTTGAAAGGGGAGGTGCAGTTTTCCTTACGGGTCTGCGGCTATAATCGGCCCGGCGGGCCGGAGATCAATGGAATCAGCCGGGAGGATGGAGGGCTGCAACCTGTGGCAGAGCTGGTAACCAACCGGATTATCCGCATGACGGCGGAGCCGGCCAAGTCCGAACCGATGCGTCGGGAAGAATACAAGACTGCTGAGAACGCTGGTCGGGAACGCCTGCCCAGCAGGGCGCCGACAGCCCCTGTCAACACTGCGGGCTTGCCGGACATCGCCTCAGGCTCCAGCGTGTTGGCGGTCACAGCCAACAGCGCCCTGATCAAAGACAGCCGCGGCAGAATCGTGCGTGTGCGCGCCGGCGACCGGGTTCATCTGGGTCAAGTCCTTGAAATCAACGCAAAAACAGGGCAGGTTGTTTTTGAACTGGCCGACTCCGGCCGGCCGACTTTAATCACGCTGTCAACCCAAAAAAATTGAGAAACGACCATGGCAAGAAATCAATGGTGTCTTTTCTTTATGCTGCTGATCGGGGCCGTTGCCCACGGTCAGCGAGAGCTGCCGCAGGAATATGTTCCGGCTGAGGAGCTTATCAGTCTGAACAGCAATCTGGATTTCAGCCAGGCGCTGGATCTGCTCAGCGAATACGCTATCCGTCTGGAGGGTAAGCCTCTGTATGATCCCACCCGACAGACCGGGACCATCGGCATCGACATCACCACCCTGCCGTGGGAAAAAGCGTTGCAGGCGATTCTGAGCCGGCGCGGCCTTTGGTACGCCGAGCGGGAGCATTTTATTCAGATCATGGTGCCTGAGGATCATAAAAATGGTTCAGACAACGGCGTCAGCGAAGGCATTCAGTTCAGCCTTGGCAACCGGGAGATCAAGATCGAGACCATTTTCTTCGAAGGCAATCGCAAGGATCTGGCGGAAATGGGTGTTGATTGGACAACTCTGTACAAGGGCAAAGTGACGGTGAACGGGGAAATGCTGGGCGCCAGCAGCTTGATGGAATCGTTTCTTTCCGCGGGCATCATAATCCCCAAATCATTGGTCGAAATGGATGTGCGCGCTCTGTTCAGCACCTTGAGCTCACGCAATGTCGGCAAAATATTGGCGCGACCGCAGGTGATGGTGTCCGAAGGCAATGAGGGCAAAATTCAGGTGGGCGAAGATTTCTCTATTAAAACCCGGGATTTTGCCGGCAACATTATTGATCGTTTTTTCAGCACCGGCACTATTTTGCAGGTCACGCCGTTTTTGATTATGGATCCGGACAAGGGTCCAGTCATCTTTTTAAAAGCTCATGTCGAGCGCAGCCAGGCCTATCCCGATGTCGTCAGCACGATCATCAAAAAGTCGGAAGCGAACTCGTATGTGCAGTTGTATGACGGCGAGGAGACCGTTATCGCCGGGTTGTACTCCACCGAGCAAACCACTCTGCGCAAAGGCATACCGGTGCTGATGAATTTACCCAAGTGGTTTTTCGGCCTACGCTACCTGTTCAGCTATGATCACAAGGAGGAACAGGAAAAAGAGCTGATCATCATCATTAAGGCGTCGCTGTTGCCCGAAGTGTTTGTCCGCAAGGACCGCCCGCAAGGCACGCGGGGACATGATACGCAGGAAAAAGTGTACCGCTATTTGCGGGAACATTTTCATGATCCGGTCCCTGAGGCCTCGCCCGCAGCCATGGAACGGACTGTGCACCGTACTGGATTGCCGCATGACGAGATAAATGCGGAGGGCGTTACAGCCGCTGAGCCGATAACCGCCTCTCAGCGTCAACAAGACATGGGTCCAGCGTCCCGTCAAACGGAATCCGCTGCCGACCATTCAGCCGCCGCTGCGCGGGGGGCTGTGGTGGAAAAGATGTCACCGTCCTCACCGGAGCAGGGGATCACCGTGAATAAGTTGGTACAACCCGCTTTGGCCGTGAACCGCCGACAGGCGGAGAACGAAACCTCGGCAAGCCAGCCGGTCTATCGATCCGCGCTTTATCCGGATTTCAAGGCTGAGCTCAAGGCCGGCGTGGAAACGGCTGGAGCAGCGATCAAAGACGTCTATCGAGGCGTCGTCAAACAGGTGCAGGACCACACGGTGCTGATCCAGTGGCAGAACGGTTTCGATCCGACGGTGATCGAGTCCAGCCAGTTGACCGTGTTTCGTCGACCGGCCGGCGAAAAAGCGTATCAGCCGGTGGGCAAAGTCAGAATCCTGCGCAGCCACGATACGCGTTCCGTGGGGATCAAGTTGAAGGAAGCGGGGACGGGGTCTGCCATCGTCCCGGGCGATCAAGTTGTGGTCAAACTTTAACATTCTTTTTTCGAGCGAACTATGAAAAAGATAATTCTGCTCTCGTCGGCCGTGCTTTGTTTTATTCATTGCGGCAGTGAAAACGATCAGCTGACCAGCAGCTGCACTCTGGAAGATCTGGCTGCAGTGGAGCCCTTTGTGCTGGCCGATGGTTTGTCGCAGATCGCCGTTACCGCCATGGTGGTGGACAGCTCCGGGCTGCCCGCTGCTAATGAAAAAGTATTCTTCAGCACGACTCGTGGCTCCATCAGCAGATACAGCTTGACCGGGGACGACGGTCGAGCGACCGCTTATCTTACCAGTGTCGCCAGCGAAACCGATTTGACCGCTACAGTCACAGCCTCTGTGCTGGACAGCTCTGCGTTGAAAAAACAGGCCTCCTTTTGCGGCAGCCTGACATTGGTTGCGCCGGATTTCCCCACGCCCAAGCGTCTGGCCAAGGCGGGCAGCACGCCGACCGCGGATTTGCAAGTGCGTTTTATCGGTGTTTCTTTTTCCGCCCAGCTGGAGAGGACCCTGCTGCCGGCGGACGGCAAAAGCACAACCAAGCTGGATATTTCAATCAGAGAGACCAACAGCGGCAAGGCGGTCAAGAATGCCGCGGTCAGCCTCAGCTGTAAAAAGCTGATAGTGCCGGCGCGGCTGACCACCAGTGAATCCGGAGTGGCACAGACGGCCATCCAGGCGCTGTCCCAGCCCGCGGTGGATACATTGAAATTAGAGTACGGCCGGTTCAGCAGCCGCCATCTTGTACTTTCCTTTGTCAGTACGGTTCTCTCTCTTTCCCCCAAAAGCGCCAAACTGACCGCAGACGGTGTGAGCAGGCTGACCTATACTGCCAGGCTGGTGACGCATGAAAACAATCCGGTGGTCGGCGCCACCATTCGCTTTACCAGCGGCCGCGGCGTGATTACCGAAACCGCCGCGACCAATGAACGCGGCGAAGCGACCGCCGAATTGACCAGCGCAGCACAGATCAACTCCGGCGTACCGGTTATCGCAACGTTTAACGGCATCAGCGACACCGGCCGGGTGGATTTTGTCGCCAATCTGGCCGCGGGGCTGGAGGTACAGATGCATTCCAAAATGTACCGCGACGGCAAGGCCACGCTGCCATGTTCCATCCTGGTCTACGATGAACAGCAAAAACCGGTTCCTAATGTGCAAGTCCGTTTTCACGCCTCTGTCGGCGCCATCGACAGCCTGGCGACCACCGACGATGCCGGCCGGGCCACTGTCACCTATCGCACGGACGCCGGCGAGACTGATGAGGTGGCAACCATCACCGCTGTGACAGGCGGTCGCAGCAAGTCGTGCTCGGTGCAACTGCTGGCGGTTCTTTTTCAAGTCACTGCGACGCCGGATTCAATCATGGCGGACGGAAAATCTTTCGCAAAAATTTCCGTACAGCTCAAGGGCAAGACCGGCTACGAGGCGATCCCTTCGGCCGCCATCAGCCTTGCCGCGGGTTTGGGAACGATAGTCAACACGATCAGCACAGATGCAGCTGGATTCGCTCAGGCTCAGCTGACCAGTTCCACCAGTGCCGGAACATGCCAGCTGCGGGCGACCTATGGCGCTCTGACCCGCACGGTGCCGGTCTATTTTCTCGGCTCGATTGCGCACCGGTTGACCCTGTCCAGTCCCTCGGGCAATGCTTTTCCACGCGATGGTCGCACTCAACAGAGCATACAGGTTCGTTTGCTGGACAACCGAAATAATCCGGTCGTCTCGACCTTGGTCAGACTCAGCGCTGCCTATGGCATGATTGATTCTTTGGCAGTAACCGATCAGGACGGCGTTGCTTTCGTGAACTATGTTCCCGATGCAGGGATCAACGATGCACAGGAGACCATTCGAGCCTGGACCAACGGCACAGCTGCAGAATACAAGCCCAACTTGTTGGGCGTATCGCTTGCCTTGGCTGCGAGCACAGATTCCACAGCTGCAGACGGTAAATCGACTGTGGCGGTTACCGCTTTTCTCAAATATACAACTTCCAACGCGGTGATCCCAGGCGCCAAAATTTCCTTTAGCGCTACGCTGGGAAGCATACCGCCCAGCGCCGTCACGGATTTGTTGGGACAGGCGCAAACGAGTTTTACCGCCGGCTCAGCGGCTGGTAAAGCCACTATCAGGGCTTATTATGGAGGCTTAACTCAATCCCTTAATGTAAATCTTTCAAGCGATACGCCCATGACCATCGTCCTGTCCGCTTCACCCAATTTTATTTGGGTTAAAGAGACCGGCAATCTTGATCAGAGCGTGATCACGGCGACGGTGTTGTCAACCAGCGGCAATCCGATCGGCAATGAACTCTCGGTGCGCTTTATCATTCGCAATGGACCCGATGGCGGGGAGAGGCTGGCCCCGGCTGCCCCAGGGAGAGGATGGGAATCCAATGCCATTCGTACAGTTTCCGGTGCGGCTAAAGCCACTTTACAATCCGGAACTGTATCGGGCACGGTTGAAATCCAGGCTTGTCTGGTGGATAGGCCAGAGATCACTTCGCGTACCACAGACGTGGTCATTCGTTCCGGGCCGCCGTACATCTGGATCGACCCGGCTAATAAAAATAATGTAGTGCCTCATATCACCCTGGCGTCCGATGTTCTGAACCTGCGGGGATGGGATCATGTCAGCAGGTTCAATCTCAGCGTGTACGTAGGCGATAAATATAATAATCCGGTGGAAGAGGGCACGGCGGTGTATCTGACCACTACGGGCGGCATTGTTACCACAGATATTCGCACCAATGCCTCGGGTGAAGGCGGAGCGGTGTTGACAACGGCCAATCCGCGGCCCTATCTAAAGCCTATGGATTTCACCGCTCTGTCGCCGCACACGATTCCCAATCCGAACGCCCCGAGCCTCCAATTGCCGATCACAGTGCCGGATTTTGAGTATTCACAGGTTCTCAATTCACTAGGCGATAGAAGAGAAAACGATGGTATGGCTTATGTCCTGGCCACCACGCACGGCAAAGATCAGAACGGCAATGATGCGATTGTCTATTGCACCCATATGCTGATTTTCAGTGGTCCGATCCTGCAGTTGCGGGCAACCGCAACGGCAGCCCAGATTGCGCCTGGTCAATCGGCCGCCATAATAATTGAAGTGTACGACATCAACGGCAATCCGCCGGCCTCCGGATCTTCGCTGACCGTGTCGGCCAACGCCGGCCAACTGGCTGAGACGAGTTTGATGCCTTCGGCAGAACATTACGGCTATGGCTCAACCAGGTATGCGACGTCGTTGCTCAATAACTTGGATCCGGCAAAAGACAAAGCCACTTCGGCAGTCGTGACGGTGCGGCTGGCAAGTCCGAACGGCGCCGCCAGCACCTCGGTTCAGATCCAGTTGACGCTGTAGGCCGAATCAGGCAGGGAGCTGCGGCAGGCTGCGAGATCAGCTCTACCGGGAAGCCTACGGTGAAAGTTTAAGTAGACGAAAGCGGGGTAGGGCGATGAACAATACTCAAATGATGCTACTGATTGGGGCGGCGCTGTTGTTTTCCATGCTGACCCTGAGCAGCAACCGGGGCATTGTGTACAGCACCCAGGTGACCTATGAATCCGAGCACGTGTTGACCGCCACGCAGCTGGGCGACGCCATGGTCTCAGAGATCATCTCCAAAGCGTTTGATGCCGCCACTGCAGACACCGCGATCACCAACATCAATCTGTTGACCTCCTCAGCATCGTTCGGCCATAATGCGTTTGAAGTATATCCCAACTACAACGATGTGGACGATTATCATCGCTTTACTAAAAAAGTCGATACGCCGCGGTTGGGCGTGTTCGACCTCTATACCGAGATCGCTTATGTCAATGAGTTAAACCCCAATCAGGTGATCTACACTAAAAGCTGGATGAAGCGCATCAAAGTACGGATCAGCCATAAAGCCATGCCACAACCTATTATCATCTATTACTTTGTGAGTTATTATTGAGGGGTCTATGACAAACCTGGACTTGTTGGGATCCATGATCGCCGGCGGCATTCTGCTGCTCTCCATCATCACCTTTCAGCTGTATTATACGGATGTCTCGCGCAATACAGTCATCAGTGAAGTGCAGCAAAGCAACAGCACCAATTTGGCCAAAATCGTCGAGTACGATTTTATCAAACTGGGATACCGCGTCCCAGCGGCTGATAAAATCCTTGATCTGGGTCCAGACCGAATCTCGTTTCTCGCCGATTTGAACAACGACGGAGCGGTCGACAGCGTGCGCTATAGCTGCAGTGTGAATGGCGACCAACAAAAGATATTGACGCGGTACAGCAGCATCGGTCAGCACAATACCTTCTCGGTCAAGGTGGATTCTTTTGCCTTGCGCGGGTTGGACATCCATGGCGCTGCGACTTTTTACCCGGAGAATCTATCGACCCTCCAAGTGGATCTGTTGGTGACGGAGGATGTTGCAACGACGCAGGGGAAGGAAAAAGCCGGCAGCTACTGGATGCGGCGTTTTTTCCCAATGAACATGCAGCTGTAGGAAGGAGGCTACACCATGGGAAGAATGCTTTTGTTGGTGACTGTTCTGATGACCGGCCTCATCGGCATGACCTCTTTCAACATTTCCAACAGCAATGTCCGGATGATTAAAAACTCTCATACGGAGTACAGCCGGGTGCAGGCAAAAAATCTGGCGCAGAGTGGGGTGGACTGGGCGATCAGAAAAATCATGAACGATACGACGTGGTACGGGGAAAAGAACTTTACCGTGCCCACAGGAAAGATCAGCGTTTTGGTGACCAACACCTCCAGCCGGTATCCGGACGGCCCGGATATGAATGAGTACGGCAAGCGCATTCAGTCTTACGGCTATGCGGACGGCCAGTATGTGCTGGTGGATGTGGTGGTGCAGATGCCCGCTGCCTCCGGTGTGCCGAATTTTTTCAAGTATGCGCTGGCCGCAGAGCAGACCCTGAGCCTGGGCGGCGATATACAGGTGGTCGATGACGGCAATTCCTCCTGGAACGCGGATGTACACACTAACCAGGATCTGGAGATCAGCGGCTCCTCGCTGGTGAAAGGGTTTGGCACCTATAACGGCATTTTGGATCCCAGACCCAACAAGCCAACCCGTTTTTTTCAGCCGAATTCGAATCCCTATAACCTGCAGGTGGCCCGACAGGTGGATAAAATCGACATACCAGAGTTCGATCCCTCTGATTACATTGCAGCGGCGAATCGCGTTACTTGGGGCAATCTGTCCATCAGCGGCAGCACCACGCTCGGCAGCAAAGAGGCGCCGCTGATCTGGTATGTATCGGGAAATTTAACGATCCATGGCGATTTCACTGGTTACGGCGTTTTCATTGTCGACGGCACCATAACGGTTTCCGGCAACACCACCTTTAATTCGCTGGATCCCTTGGGAAACAATCTCGGTTTGTATTCGGGTACCCGCGTCGTTCTAGGCGGAAATACAAATTTTATAGTGCAGGCGCAGATTCTTTCCGCAGGAGACATCACCTTTCAGGGAAACGTGGAGCTCCACGGGCTGGCCACCTCCCGTGGCAGCATCTCTCTCGGCGGCGTTCCAAAGGTCTATTATCGGCCGGCAACAGAGAGTCTGTGCACGCCTTTTTGGAAAGGAGAAAAGATCAAACCGATGATCATTTCTTATTATCAGTAGAAATAAAGCGGAAAGATGCGGCTGATTCTTTCCGCCCGTAGCGCCATAATTTGTTCTGCAGCGCCCGACTGCGCCGCAGGCTCAGAGGTTATTGGATATCGATGACGATGTCAATGCGCCGATTCAGCCGGCGGCCTTCTGCAGTTTCATTATTGGCCACCGGCCGGGCTTCGCCATAGCCGATGGCCTCCAGCTTGTCCGCTGAAGCCGCGGCGTTGGCCAGGAGATAGCTGCGCACTGCATCCGCCCGCCAGCTGGAGAGCCGTTCATTGAAGCGTTCCTCACCGACGTTGTCGGTGTGTCCTTCAATGATCACCCGGCTGTCAGGATACTCGCGCAGGGCGCGTTCCAGTTTGGCGAGCAGGCTGAAATATTCCGGTTGAATGATCGATTTGCCCACCGGAAAGGAGAGGCCCAGGAGTCGAATGATCAATCGGTTTCCGTCCAGCAGCACCGACGCTTCGGCAGGACTGAATATCTCGCGCACCTTGGCGATTTTCGCTTCGCGCTTCTTTTTCGCCTCGAGTTCGAGTTGCTTTCGCTGCAATTCATCCTGCAGATCAGCCTGTTTCTGCTGAAAGGCCTGTTGTTGATCCTCGGCCTTTGTCTGCAGAGCGGCTATCTGCTGGCGGTACTGTTTTTCCGCCGCGGCTAACTCTTGCTGCAGGCGGGTGATCTCTGCGTTCAGTTCTTTGACATCCTGCAGTAAAGACGACCGTTCTTCTTTCAGGCTCTTAATGGCTGCGATCATGTTCTGCGTGGGTTTGACCAGGGCAGTATCAAACGCAGCGGTAAAGCCGAGGGCTTTGGCCACGGCGTTCATCGCCTCCTCGTAGTAAAGGGCGATGTCTTCGCCGCTGCGTTTTTTGTCCTTGAGGAAGCGGGAAAGCTGTACGGCGTGGCGTGCTTCATAGCCCGCCTGTTCCGCCTTGCTGGTCGCTTCAGCGACTGCATAGCGGTTCGAGTTGAGGGTCTCCTCCGCCAGGGTCAGCAACGCTTTGGCGGAGGCAAAGGTTTTCGGCGCCACTCGGTCCGTCTCTGTTTTGGCAGCGGCGGCCAGGGCATCACGAGCCGGACCGATGGCGCTGATTTTAATGGCATTCAACTCCGCATCGCGGTAGCGGGCAGCGGCTTCAGCCGCTCTTTGTCGTGCTTTATTAGTGTCCCCTGATTCAACGGCTGCCCCCGCTTCCCTGAGGCTCGCTTCGGCTTTGTTGAATTCGCCGGCGTTGACCTCCGAGGCCATGGCAGCCAGGGCGTCCTCTCGGGCTTTCAGGGTTTCCTGAAGAAGCGTTTTTCCGTTCCACAGCGTCAGCTCGATTTTTTGCATGCGATCACTCATCTCGCTGAGCCGCTTGCGTATCTGTGCCACCTCGCGGCCTTTACGGAATTCATCGACCGCTTTATCATAGAGCGCGGCGGCTTCGCTGAAAGAAACCGGCGCCAACAAATCGGCATCCTGTCTTTTCAAGTCCGCCAGTTTTTGCGCTGGTTCGCTAAAGAGCAGATCGTGTAATTCGTTGGTTTGGGCGTATACTCCCATCGCGGTCGCCGACAGGAGACATCCTATGCACAGCGCGCGTGTTCTTCTCATCATTTTGACTCCTGTACCAATGAACATGTTCATTTATATAAGTTAAATGATTCTTGTCACAGATGCAAGGATTAAGCTTGGAGAAAAATCTGGAATCCTATGGAATAAATGCTTACCTTGTTTCTTGCAGTGAGTCTATTCTGCATGCTGAATGAGCAAGGAGAAACACGTGACGATCATGGCGCGGCGGATCATTTGTCTGATGCTCGTTTTCCTTCCATGGACCACGTTTGCGAAGGACGCTTCCGCTTGGCTGACACGCTTTGAAAGAAGCGGCGGTGTTGAGACCGCCCGTTATCAGGAGAGCATGGAGTACTTTAGCCGCCTGGCCCAAAGCTCATCCGCCGCTCAATGGCTGGAATTCGGCGTCAGCCCCGAAGGCCGCAGTTTGAAAATGCTGGTGATCTCCCAGGATCGCTGCTTTACTCCGGAAAAGGCCCGCGTCGCAGGCAAGCCGGTGGTGCTCATCCAGGGCTGCATCCATCCGGGCGAGTCGGAAGGAAACGACGCCAGCATGCTGATTGCGCGCGATCTGCTGGTTGCCGAACGCCATGCGGAATTGATGGATCATTTGATCCTGCTTTTTGTCCCCATTTTTAATGTGGACGGTCACGAGCGTTGCAGCTGGAACAGCCGGATCAATCAGAACGGGCCCACACAGACCGGCTGGCGGGTGACGGCCACACGACTGAATCTCAACCGTGATTTCGTCAAGGCCGATGCCCCGGAGATGCGCGCCTGGTTGGCGATGTATCATGCATGGAAGCCTCATTTCTTTTACGACTGTCACACCACCGACGGCCAGGATTTTCAGTATGTCTTGAACTATAACATCGACACTCATCCGGCTTACGGCGGTCCGATCTCTCAATGGGCGGCCGACCGTTTCCTGCCCAGACTGCTGCGTCGCGCTGAACAGGAGGGACTGATCATCGGACCCTACGCCGGACTGGTGGATGAACGGGATCCGGCCAAAGGCATGATGGGCGGCGTATGGCGGCCGATGTTGTCCAACAGCTTTGCAGCCTTGATGAATCGGGCCGGCTTTCTTATCGAAGCTCATTCCCTCAAACCGTACAAACAACGCGTGGAGGCCACGCGCGATCTTTTGCTGATGGGATTGGAACTGATCGCCGATGATGCCGCGTCGCTGATGAAGGCTGTGGCGGAGGGTGATCGCTGGTCCGCTGGATTGGGCACAATCTACGATCCGCAGCCCTCCTTTCCTCTGGTTTTTCGTACGCTCAAAAATGTGGGGGACAGCATATTGTATCGTGGATATAAAGTGCGGTATGTTAAAGGGGAGATCAGTGGAGCGGAATACCCCATCTACTCCCAGGAGATAAAAAACACTCCCAGCCTGTATTTGAATGAGGTGGAACCCGCAGTTCTCGTTTCTCCCCCATTGGGGTATCTGGTTCCGGCCGCATGGCGGAATGTTGTCCAGGTTTTGGACAGCCATGGCATTCACTACTTTCCGCTCAAGCAGACTGTGCATGTGGAAGTGGAGACATACCGTTTTACGGATGTCAAGTTCCGTTCCACCCCTTATGAAGGAAGGCAGCTGGTATCGCTGAAGCCCATTCCGGTATCGATGAGAAGAGCGTTTCAGGCAGGCGACCTCTATATACCGTTGAATAATCCTAAGTCAAAATTAATTATGTATCTATTAGAACCAGCTTCCACAGATGCACTCATCGGTTGGGGATTTTTCAACGCCATTTTTGAGGATCGGGAGTACTTTGAAGATTATGTTATGGAGCCGCTAGCCCAGGGAATGCTTAGAAGCCAACCTGATATTAAAAAAGAGTTTAATGCGAGGCTTGCAGCGGATTCTTTGTTCGCCGCCTCTCCTCGGCAAAGATTGTACTTTTTCTATGAGCGCTCGCCGTTTTTTGATGTCGAGAAAAATCTCTATCCCGTCGCCAGGGTGATCAAAAGGCAGGAGGATATGATATTTTAAAAAATAGCTTGATTTTGGTGATTTTAATTAATAAATTTCTTTGAATGTTGTGATAGTTAAACAGCATTCAGCAGGGGCATCGTAGCATCCGCAATTTTTTCCTCTTCTATTCTTTCAATTTCCAATAAGCAAACAACGCTGTCGCTGAAAAACGAATTCCATCGTTGCATTTATAAATCATTGGGAGGGTGTTATGTATCAGAGCACACGTTTATACCCCTGGATCACGGCTCTTCTGCTGGTTTTGGCAGCGGGATTGCTGATCACTTGCGGCGTCAAGCAGACAGAAGATCCGCTTTCTGTCAGCAATTTTAAAATCAGCGAGTCCAGCTCCTTGCACGACGGTACCGGCGCCGCACGCTCCGAGTATTACTATGGAGAGTCCATCTTTCTTTCTCTGGACAATCTGTATCCGGAGTGGCAGACCTTGGTACGTGTGCAGAAAAACGGCGCCAGAGACTGCAGCTGCGCCGAATGCGTGAACACTTTATTGGTCGTCAGCGATCGTCTGGGAAAAATCGACAACCTGGAGATCTGGTACAACATCGGTTATGATCAGGACGGCAATCCGTTGGATGAGGCGGGGGATTATACAGTGCAGATATTGCAAACCAGCCAGAATAATCCCTGGAAGAATTTTAAAATTCGATTCAAGGTGATCGCATCGCCGCCTGCGACGCCCTACCTGTTCGTGACCAATGACGCCGGCACCTATAAGGGCAACGGCGTGGTGGCGCCTGATAAAGTTTTTGTCAAGGGCGGTCATTTCGGCGCTGGCGCAGAGGTGCACCTGTACGTGATACAGAATAAGATGGCCTATGCATCCGGTGATTTGTACAACGACGTGTCCGGTGGATTTGAAACCGTCACAGCGTCGGCAGCTGGCGAGCTGACGGTCACTGAGATTTGGGGCACTCCTGTAGTCGGCGTGTATGATGTAGTCGCTGATGTGGCGCCATTTGGTCAGTACAACGCAGGGGATGTTATCGGCGAGCCTTCGTTGGCGACGCTCATCGTGCAAAATCCCGTCGGCGGCGCTGACATCGTCACGGATATCGCTTGCGATGCTTTCGGCAACCATAAAAATTCTTTCACCGATATGGAAGCGGTGTATGGAATGGTCCATCCTTTGGTGCGGCCGGCTGAACTGGCTGCCCTGTTGCCGCTCTGTCACAGCAATGTCGTTGTTTCACCGCACCAGGCCGTTTGGGCTAAAGACGATCCACTGATTCATATTGAAACCGTCGGCAGCATCCATTCTCCGCTGGAAGTCGTGTTGGATCCGTCCTCGGGTTCCATGGGTTTGACGCTGGTGCGCGGTGAATGCCGCCCCGGCTATCGTCAACCGTTGCGCCTGTGGCCGGGCGATTATGATATGATCGTGGATGTGAACAATAACAATGTGTATGATCCTGGTGTGGACCTGCTGGATGGCGGTTCTCAGGTCGGCTTTACCATCGCCGGAACGCCGCCGCCGGTCAAGTTTATATTCTTCGCGCTTCCGGATTTTGAAGTCATGGGCAAAACGCCTATGCGCGCAGTGGTTTTAAAAGCTGATCATACGCCGGTGGTTGGCGCCACGGTCTCTTTCAACGTCGGCAAAGGCCCTGGAGAGGTGGATCCCAAAACCGCGGCAACGGATGCGCGCGGCATGGCTGAGACTTTGTTCTGGGGCGCTGAGGAGGCCAAATGGTCCATCGTTCGCGCCATTGTCATGGTGGACGGCGTTCAATATGTCGCCCGCATCTCTGTCTGGGGCGATATGTGCTCAACGCATAATCAGGGTATCGTCATTGCGCAATAGTAGAAATACAGTCTGATTCGAAAAAGGCCGGACGCTTGTGAAGCGTCCGGCCTTTTTTTATGGTGCGCGAATCTTGAGGATCGCCGAGCGATGACCTCTGAGCCAGGCGCGAGGCCGCAAACAGGCGACGGGCGTCTCGCGCCTGGGCAAGGCTCAGCGTTACTTGTAGCTGAGCTACTCGTAGCGAAGCGCGATGATCGGATCCAACCCGGCTGCCTTTTGCGCCGGATAGATGCCGAAAAACAATCCAACGGCTGTGGCAAATCCGAAGCTCATGACGATGGAAGAGATGGAAATCATCGTATTCCACTGGGCCCAAGCCGACAAAGCATAGGAGATGCTGATGCCGAATAGAATGCCGAGAATGCCACCGGAGATGCTCAGGGCGATGGATTCGACAAGGAACTGCAGCAGAATATCGCTGCGCCGCGCGCCGATGGCTTTGCGGATGCCGATCTCGCGGGTTCGTTCGGTCACCGAGACCAGCATGATGTTCATAATGCCGATGCCGCCGACGATCAACGAAACACCGGCGATGGCTGCGAGAAGAAAACCAAAGGAACGGTTGGTTTCCTGAAACGTGCTGATCAGGTCCGATTGATTGCGAATGATAAAATCATTGTCCTGGTCTCGGCTCAATCGATGCTGTCTACGGAGGATTTTTTCAACCTGAAGAAAGGCCGCTTCCGTCGAAGGTTCATCGATCACTTTGACCGTGATGCCGGTCAGATAGTCGACGCCGAACAACCTTTTTTGTCCAGTGGTGATCGGAATGAGGATCTGATCATCGTTGTTGCGGAAACCGGACTGCCCTTTACGCTCCAACACGCCGATGACGACAAAGTTTTCCTTGTTGATGCGGATGACTTCGCCTACCGGCGGCGTTTCGCCGAATAAATTGGTGATGATGTCGGCGCCGATGACCGCTACGCGTTGGTAGGTGTCCACCTCTTCCTGAGTAAAATAACGGCCCTGGACCGCTGCGGTGTTGGCTACGCTTTCGTATTCCGGCAGGGTGCCGATGATGGCGCAGTTCCAGTTTTTCCCGTTCCACAGGATCTGAGCGTTGCGTCTGAACTCTGGAATCACTGCGGCGGCATAGGTGCATTTTTCCTGCAACGCTTTGAGATCTTCATCTTTCAACCGAATGCTGCTGCCCGAACCAAAATGAACATGGCCGGATCGTGAAGATCCCGGGTTGATGTAGAGGAGGTTGGATCCCAGCGATTGAATCCGGTCAGCCACCGCTTTCTGCGCTCCGGTGCCAAGCGCGACCATGGTGATCACTGCGGCCACCCCGATGATAATGCCGAGCATGGTCAGGATCGCGCGCATCTTGTTGGCAGCCAGAGAGGTCAGAGCGATATGGATCCCCTCCGATATTTCTGAAAAAAAATGACGCTGTTGTGTTTTCATAGATTCTCTCTGCTCTCTCTTCGGTTATCTTGGATCACCGCCTGGAGGGGGCGCGGAAGGACTTGGCGTCTGGCTCGAGGAGGAGGTTTGACTGCGGAACCCGCTGCTCATATTGTTGCGCTCGGTCATGCGTTGCTTCATCCGTTCGCTGGATTCTTTAGCCCTGGAGAAGAACGCGTAAACGACCTCATCCCCCTCTTGCAGTCCTTCAAGCACCTCGGTGTAATCATAATTGCTCACGCCGGTTTTGATCATGCGCGGCCGGAACCCCTCTGCGGTCTTGAGAATAACGCCCCGCCGCAAGGTGAATTCCTGTTCTTCCTCACGAGCTGACGGCGGCGTCTCCTCGGCTGCGCCTGCTCTGGGTTGCATGCCGGCTCTCGGCCCGCGGCCCATGCGGCCTTCACCGCCCGTACCGCGGCGCCGGCCAGCCGCTGCGCTGCCGCCAGGACGTCCTGATTCTGATTGGCTGCCGCCCATGGCAATCCGCACTTTTTGCATTTCGCTGAACAGCTCCTTGTCGGTCATCAACGCCTCATTGGAGACCAGCAGCACGTTCTTTTTGTCAGCGACCAGAATATCCACTGTGGCGTTCATGCCGGCTTTGAGGCGGCCGCCGGAATTATCCACCAGGATGGTAACCTCAAAAGTGGTGACGTTTTGCACTACCGAAGATTGGGCAGCAATGCGCAAAACCTGTCCTTGAAAGGTTTTATCCGGATAGGCGTCTGCCACCACTTTAGCTTTCATGCCAGGAGCGATTTTGCCGATATCGACCTCATCCACATCCGCTTTGACATATACCTCCCGCATGTCCGCCACTGTGGCAATCAGAGTGCCGCCGGAGACGTTAGAAATGCCGGAGGAGATGATCTGGCCTCTTTCTACATCTTTGGTCAGGATGATGCCATTGATCGGCGAGCGCACAATGGTCTCCTTCAGGCGGATGTCGCTGTTGTCGACATCGATGCGCGAGCGCACCAACTGGGCCTGAGCTTCCACCACCGCCAGTTTGGCCACATCGAATTCAGAGTTGGAGATCAACCCCTTGTTGAACAACTCTTGTTTGCGCGTCAGTTCACTCTGCTTCTGTTTCAGGTTCGCTTCCGCCACCTCCAGATTGGCCACGGCTTGGTCATAGTTGTTTTTCGTGTCTTTCTGATCCAACCGGGCGATGAGATCGCCGATTTTTACCTGGTCCGACTCGTTGATCTTGAGCTCTTCGATCAATCCGCTGGCTTTTGATTTTATTTCAACCTTGTTGATCGGCTCGATAGTGCCGGTGGCCGTGACAATGACGGTCAGATCGCCCCTCTGAATGGTTTCTGATTGTGGAACGTATACGCTGGAGGCTACACTGGGCCGATGCGGTCGAAAAAGAAAATAGGCCGTAATCGCAAGGGCGACGACCACCGCTGCCCCATAATACCATTTTTTCATGAACGCAATACTCCTAATTAAATTAAAGAGAAAGCTGAACGGCGTTACCCTTTGGGTCTGTTCCGTTTGGTTATTTTTTCGAATTTTTCCCGCTGATCCGGATTAAGCACTTTTGTAAACTCTTGCTGAAATTCTTCCTGAATGCGACGGAACTGCGGACCGGTCGTTCTGCGCAATTCGTCGTGTTTGTTTTTGGTCGCTTCCAGGAGAAGGCGCAGCTGTTCTTTCTGCACGTCATTCAGTTGCAGGTCTACGGACAACCGCTCAAAGAAATCATGCGACCGTCTCCGTTCAAAGGGCGGGCGGTTGTGATCATCGAGCAGATGCCGGTCGATGACGACGCCGAGCAGGACGCCGACTAAAAGCACCATGCCCAGACTGGCGATCGCCGTACGTTTTGAGTTCATTGAGAAAATCCTCCGAATTGACTGGAAGGTTGCGACAGCGCGAATTGCAGCACTTGGTTCATATCGCCGAGAGATTGAACGAGTTCCTGTTGGCCGCTCAGGAGTTCGACCTCGGTCACCTGCACAGCGTTTTCCAGAGCCTGATCATCCTGCGGCCATGCCAACAGTGCCACAAGAATAATCGCGGCCACCGCCGCCCAGCGGAGGAATGGCCGCCACAGACGATCCAATTCGCTCCAGAACGTCTCTGCGGCTGCACTCCGATACCCGGCCAGGACCCGCGAGGCGAAAAAGGGCGAAACCGCATAGGAGGGCTGCTGCCGCGTCATCGCTCTGACCTGCTGTAAATCAGCCAGAAGGTTTTGACAGCGGCGGCACTGCTTGAGATGCTGCTCCACAGCGGCTTTATCGGCCGGGCTCAGTTGATCATCCAGCCAGGCCGACAGGTTTACAGTCTCATGAGCCTTTTTCACGGTTCTCCTCCAGATAAGGCTTTAACCGGTTTGCTAATTCTTTGCGCGCCCGGAAAAGACGCGATTTGACCGTTCCCATGCGCCAGTGCAACAAGGCTGCGATCTCCTCATAGCTGTATTCCTGCAGATCCCTGAGGACCAGCACCTGGCGAAGCGATTCGGGCAATCTCTGCAAAGCGGCATGGAGAGCCCGACTGCGTTCATCCTGGATCAATTGCTGCAGCGCGTTCTGACCAGGATCCGCGTACTCGATCTCTGTGTCGTCAGCGGAACGCTTGAACGGATGGATGATGCTTCGCACTTTGACTTTGCGCAGGTGATCGCGGCACTGATTCAGGGCGATGCGAAAGAGCCAGGACCTGAACGGAGCGCGAAATTCATATTTACCGATGGCCAGAAAGGCTCGGATAAAAGTCTCCTGGGCGATATCCTCCACCGCGGCTCGATCGTTGATCATCGAGAGAATAAACCCATGGACCGCGCTTGCATGCAAGCTGATCAGTCTGGACATAGCCTGTTGATCGCCCGCCTGGCTCGCTATGATGATATCCTTGTCGTCTGCAGATTGCACGCTTTCTTCTCATATTATCATGCAATTAAACGTATGGATTCTGATAATGTTCTGGCCAAGCGAAATTATTTTTAGAGACCTTGGTCTAAATAAATCTTGACAAATACGCCTTTGTTGGCTAATTTAATATAAATTAAAAATTAGGCGCAATAAATATAACTGTTGTGCGGGGAGCGAATTTTTTCACCGTCTAAGCTGTTTTATCGGTTGCTGGGTTTTTGTGTTTTAAATCACGCTCAGAGTCGCATCAAGCTCGTAATCTTCTTGGCCATGTGCCAGTTGAATGTTCACTCATTTAAAGGGAGGGCACTTTTATGAAGTCCCACCGCATAGGGAGGCTGGGCTTGTCGATGATTCTGCTGATGGCCGGTTGGATCTTTGCGCAGAATGTGCAACAGGCGGTCGGAAGCAACGGATTGGTGGATTGGTCGAATCAGATGATCAGAGCGACAGGGATCGGTTCGCCCAATCCCAACATGCCGGAAACCGCGCAACGCGCGGGCGCCATCGATGCAGCCAAAAAAGCGGCTTTGCGTAATTTGCTGGAAACGGTAAAAGGGATGACTCTTGATTCTGAAACCACAGTGCGTAATTTTATGGTTGAGAACGATGTGATCAACACGCGGGTTTCCGGCATTGTCAGAAATTTTACCGTAGTGGATACCAAATATATGTCGACCGGCGACATCGAAGTGACCATCGAGATGCCTTTGTCCGGCGCGTTAAGCGATGCGCTGCTGCCGCCGCAGATGGGCGGGGCAACGCTCGCATCGGCCGGTGGCGCTGTCTGTCCCTGTTGTGGTCAGCCCTGGCCTGCCGGCAAGCCTTTTCCAGCGGGAATGAGTGTAAACCAGCCGGCGCCGATTTCTTCCGCCGGCGGCGCTGTGACCGGCCTGGTGATCGATACCAAAGGATTGGGCATTCGGCCGGCCATGGCGCCCAAGGTACTCGATGAGAGCGGCCAGGAGCTCTATGGCTCCAAATATGTCAGTCGTGAATGGGCGGTGCAGATCGGCATGGTCGGCTACGATAAAGACGTAAACCGTGCGCGCAGCAATGACCGCGTGGCCGACAATCCTCTGGTGGTTAAGGCGCTCAAAGCATCAGGGCCGAACAAATCGGATGTTGTGGTTTCCGCCGCTTCCGCCGAGGCCATTCGCACGGTGGCCAGCGCGCATAATTTTCTTGATCAATGCAAGGTGATGTTCATCGTGGATTAATTTTCTCAGGAGAGGGAATCATGAAACGTTGGTGTGTCATCGTCCTTCTAGCCGGGCTGGTGAGTGGTTTTGCCGTGGGCTGCGGCCCCAAGGCCGTCAAGGAGGAATCGGTGCTGGATACCGCAGACCATCATTACAGCCAGGGCATGCGCGCATACGAGCGAGGGCAGTACGCCGCTGCGGTGGAAGAATTTCAGAGGGCCCTGTCCCTGAATCCTGATTACGCTGAAGGATACGCCGGTCTGGCCCTGGTCTGGGCCGCTAAGGGTTCTTTCGATAAAGCCCATGAGGTTATCGGCAAGGCCTTGGATAAAAACGGAAAATCATTAGACAGCCGGATGGCGAAGGGACGCATCCTGGTGATGGAACGAAAAGGCCAGGATTGGCTCGAAGATGCGATCAAAGAATTTGATCAGGCCGCAAAGATTAATCCGTATTCCCCCAAGCCGCTCTATTTCAAGGGCGAGGCGTACAAGGCCGGTTATAAATTTACCGAAGCGGCCGCCGCCTACAGCCAGGTGATCGCTTTGAAGGGCGAGTACGCCGCCGAAGCGGACCAAGCCTGGGCCACGGTTCAGAAAATTCAACGAGCTGCTCCGGGCACCAAACTCGGCGCTCGAATCGCTCTGATCGATGAAATCGATCGGGCTGATGTGGCGGTGCTGTTCGTAGAGGAGCTGAAACTGCTCGAGCTGATCGATAAGAAAACAGTCAAAACTTTTGACACCGGTTTCAAAGCGCCTGACGCGCCGTCCAACCCGCAGACCTCGCAGATCCTACAGAACAACGCGGTCCAGGACGTAGCGACTCACTGGGCGAAAAATTGGATTATCGATATCGTCCAGGCGCATGGCATGGAGGTGTTTCCGGATCACACTTTTCGTCCGGATGAAAAGATCACTCGCGCGGATTACGCCATGCTGCTGCAGAATATTTTGATCCTGGCCACCGGCGATGAAAACCTGGCCACCAAGTATATCGGTTCTGCATCACGGTTTCCGGACCTGAATGCCAGCCATTATGCCTATAATGCCATTTGCCTTATGGTGGATCGAGGCATCATGCAGGCCGACAAGCTGAGCGGCGCTTTTCATCTCAATGATCCGGTCTCGGGCGCGGATGCACTGCTGATTATCCGTGATCTGCAAAACGCCCTAAAAATGGCTTTTTAGCCGGGTCGGCTGGCGCCCTGCGCTGATCCTGCCGCTGTGGAGGCACTAACGACGGAGCTTATGGTGAAAAATTTCTTTTTAACAGGCCTACGAGCAGTCCCGCTCCTGCTTCTGGCCGGCACCTGTGCATGGGCTCAGGTTCAGGTTACCGGCATGGGCGCCATCACTTACAACGATCTTCCGGCTGCACGGGATCGTGCGGTGCAGGATGCGTTGCGCAAGGCTGTGGAGCAGACGTTGGGCACTCTGATCGATGCTCAGACGCGCGTAGAAAATTACATGGTGGTGGAGGACCGCATCCTCAATTGGACGCGCGGATATGTCAAAACCTTTCAGATCGTTTCCGAACGCAAGGCGGCTGCGGATCTTTATGAGGTAACGATCAATGCACAGGTGGATGTCGCTGATCTGGAAAAAGATGTGAATGCGGTGGAGCACCTCATCCACTCCATGGGCAATCCTCGGATCATGTTCTTGGTGGATGAAAAAAACATTGGCACGACATCTGACCGCAGCCATTACTTTGACGTGACGATGACCGCGGCGGAAACGGTGTTGATGAATAAGTTCATGGAAAAAGGATTTCAGGTGATCGATCCGGCCACGGTGCGCGCCGGCAAAGAACGCGACGCGGTGTTGGCCGCCATCAACGGCGACCAAAAGGCCGCGGCCGCGCTGGCCGTGGCTCTGGAGGCGGAGGTGGTGGTGACCGGCAAGGCCGTGGCGTCTGTTGCCACCGGCGTCAATCTGGGCGGCATGAAATCCTGTCAGGCGAGTGTGGACGCCCGGGTGATTGATGCGGATGTGGGCACGGTGCTGGCCACCGCAATGAAGAACAGCGCCTATCCCCATATCGACCCGGTCGTGGGCGGCGTCAAAGCCATCGAAAAAGCCGGCGCGCTGCTGGCGGACGATCTCATCGGCAAGATTCTACAAAAGTGGCGCACCAAGTTTTATCAGGCGAATACCGTCAAGCTGATGGTTACGGGGCTGCGCAATTACACCGACGCCTCTCATTTCCGCGGTGCGCTCTCCTACTTGGGGCGCGGCATCAAAGCGGTCCATCAGCGGCAGATCGCCGGCGGTGTGGGAGAGTTCGACGTCGAAATCGCCGGAACCGCCGACCAGTTAGCGAGAGAGCTCGATCAGCGCAAGGTCAGCGATTATTTGGTCGATGTGGTCGGCGCCACCGCTAACCAGGTGACGATCAGCATTGTACGTGCAGCGCCATCACCGGCTCAACCCACGGTTCCGGATACGGTCGGGCCGCAATAACCAGACCCCGGCTTGCCGGAACAGCGCGGTTCACTGCAGACATTTCTTGTACCTCCCTTTGGGGCTGAATAAACGAACCTTCAACCTGACGAGGTGTACTATGCGCATTGAAACATCCCGGATTCTCTGGGTCCTCTTGTTGGCTGCTGTGGTGATCGCTTCGGCGCAGCCGAAAAAACGAGTGGCGGTTTTCGCCTTTGACGACAAAACTTCTCATCGGGTGCGCTGGTGGACCGGACAGCCGGTGGGGGAAGGCATGGCGGATATGCTGATCACCGCTCTGGTCAAGAGCGGCCGGTATACGGTATTGGAGCGGACAGAGCTCAATCAGGTGCTTGCAGAGCAACAGCTCGGTCAATCCGGCGCTCTGACCCCGGAGAGCGCCGCCAAGGTCGGGCAACTGCTCGGCGTTGAAGTGGCTGTCATCGGCGCGGTGACGGAATTCGGCCATTCAGAAAAAAATGTCGGCGGCGCCATCAAAAAGGTCGGTTTCGGCCTGGGGGTGAAAAACATCAAAGCCAGTGTGGCTGTGGATGTGCGTCTGGTCAATACGAGCACCGGTGAAATCATAACCGCCGAATCGGTTCGGGAGGAGGATTCCGCCAAAGGGCTGTCCGTCGATACCCAGAAATTCGATTTTGACAATAAGAATCAGTTTGATGAGTCGCTCGTCGGCAAGGCCACCCGTAAAGCGATCGATAAGGTGGTGGCCCTGTTGGACGGCGCCTCCACGAATCTGGCCTTTTCCGCCAAGATCATCAAAGCGGACGGCGCCATCTACATCAACGTGGGATCTGCTGCCGGCGTCAAGCCCGGCGATCTGTTTACTGTTTACCGGCCGGGCGAAGAGCTGATCGACCCAGACACCGGTCTTTCACTCGGTGCAGCGGAAACCCGAATCGGAAGGATCAGAGTGGTGAACAACGCCATCGGCAACGGCAAAGCCTCCGAGTGCGAAGCGGTGGAAGGATCCGGCTTTCAGCGCAATGATCTTGTTAAACAGAATTAAGCGGCCTATTCTCGATCGGCCCGGGGAGCGTGGAATCGTCACGCCCTTCGCCCTTTTGCTGGGAGGAACAGGTAGATGAAAAGATGCATGCTTCTGCTTTTTGCCATGCTGCCCATGGTTTGGCAAGCTCGCGCCGAAAGCGGTAAAACGATCGGCTCCATCTCTTTTATCCTTGGCGGACCGGATGACATTCATATCCAACCCCGCGGCGCCGCCGAATGGTCGCGTGTTCAGCTCGGGCTGAAGGTTCATGATGGCGATGCCATTCGAACGCAAAAAGAGTCGCGCTGCGAAATCAAGTTGTTGGACGCCAGCATCATCCGTATCGGAGAAGCCACCTCTTTTGTGTTTACCCAGGCGGCTCTAACGGCGCAGTCTCGACAGATCAAGGCAGAGATTCCTAATGGACAGGTGTATCTGAACCTGTCCACGCCGGCGTCCAACAAAAGCAGTTTTCAGATCAAGGCGCCCACGGCGGTCTGCGCTGTGCGCGGCACGGTCTACCGCGTTCAAGCGGACACGGCCACTCAGTGTGTAGTGTACGACGGCGCCGTAGAGGTGGGGCCGGCCAAATTATGGGGCTTGCCGCGGTCGCAGACCAGCAAAAGCCTGCAGCCGGTGGAGGTGCCGGGACCCAGCCAGGTTCCGGGTCCCTATGAGGTCAGTTTGGATCAGTGGGTCAGAATCGTCAAGGGCTTTCAAATCACAGTTCGTGCCGACGGTAAATATGCCAAAACCGCTTTCGATCCTGCGCAAGATGCGGCGACGGAATGGGTCAGGTGGAATAAAGAGTTGGACCAAAAAGTAAAACGCTAGGCGTCGGGTATGGGTCATTCGCAACTGGAAAAGCTGGACATCCTGTTTATTGTTTTCGTCTCTTTGATTTTCGCTTTTTTTCTCTATCAGATCAAGTCGGCCCTCATCCCGCTGGTGCTGGCTATTGTTTTGATCGTTCTGTTATTGCCCTACCGGGATCATGATTTCGTACGTCACTTGATTTGGGTGGTGGTGGGGGTCTTTACTTTTTGGTTTCTGCGAGAGACCAAAGCGATCGTCGCTCCGTTTTTTATTGCATTCGCTTTGGCGTATCTGTTCGATCCTCTGGTCAGCAAGCTGGAGAAAAGAAAGATTCCCCGGTTGCTCAGCGTTTCGATCATCGTCAGCGTCACCCTCGGCTCCATGGCCGCAGCGGCGTATTTTCTGCTGCCGCGCATCGTCGAAGAGCTCGGCCACCTGCTGGTCTTTCTGCTGGGCCTGCCCACCCGCCTAGCAGAATGGATGCGGGCCGACGGCGTCGAATTTTTCAGCAGCCTGCATATTGATCCGGAACGGGTTGAGGAATTTTTCGAAGTCACCCTACCGGAAAAGTACGATCAACTGTTCGAGTCGGCGCTGAACATGGTCATGCAGTTTCCCAAATACGCCCCGCCGATCGTCGGCCGGTTGTTGTATGGCGTGCTGGTGCCGTTCTTGTTCTTTTATATCCTGAAGGATTTTGACAAGGTCAAGCGGTGGATTCTGGAGCTGTTGCCCATCGAATCCAGCTGGGTGGTTCGGGACTATCTGGAGCGGATCAACACGATCATCAGCGGATTTTTCCGCGGGCAATTTATCGTCTGCCTGCTGGTCGCCGTTCTCTCGACCTTGGCGCTGTTGGCTTTGCGCGCGCCCTATGCGATTTTGCTCGGATTGCTCGCCGGCGCTCTGAACATCGTCCCCTATGTGGGTCTCGCCATCACCGTTTTTGTCGGCCTGCTGATCGCCTTGACAGGCCCGGATCCGATATTAACCAGTCTCAAGATCATCGCCGCGATCGAAGGGGTACGGATTCTGGAAAATTCTTACATCGCCCCGCGCATCGTCGGAGACCGCGTTGGACTGCATCCGGTGTGGGTGATCTTTTCCATCCTGATTTTCTCCAATCAATTGGGCGTGCTGGGATTGGTCATCGCCGTTCCCCTCGCCGCGACGATCAAAATATTTGTCTCCATCGGCATCCGGAGTTACCGCAGAAAGATATGGCGCAGACCGTTGCGAAAAGATGAAAATCATCCGCGTTGACGAACATACTCCCGCCGCCGATCTTTCACTGCGACCGGGCGATGAGCTGTTGGAGATCAACGGCCACCCCATTCGGGATGAGATCGATTTTCAATTTTATTCGGCCGATCCCCAGCTGCGCCTGGTGATTCAACGCGGCGCGCGTGTCTTCAGCCGGTCGCTGCGGCGAACCTGGGAGGGATCCTTCGGCGTAGAGTTTCAAGGCATGAAATATCGGCATTGCGGCAACCGCTGCGTCTTTTGCTTCATCGATCAGAATCCAGCCGGTCTGCGGGCTTCGCTTTATTTCAAGGATGAGGATTACCGGCTCTCGTTTTTGTACGGCAATTATGTCACGCTGACCAACGTCTCCCGCCAGGATTTGGTCCGTATCGTGGAGCAGCGCCTGTCCCCCATCTATGTTTCCATTCATGCAGTGGATCCAGAGGTGCGCCGGCGCATGCTGGGCATTGGACGCGATGATCACCTCATGGAAAAAATCCGTTTTTTGACCGATCAGGGCATCGTGGTGCATGCGCAGATTGTGCTCTGTCCCGGCTATAACGACGGCCGAGTGTTGGAAGACACGCTGCAACGTCTGCGAGTGTTCTATCCCGGTCTGCGGTCCGTCGCTGTGGTTCCGCTGGGTCTCACCCGCCATCGCCGCGGACTGGAGAAACTGGCGCCGGTTTCGCCTCGTAGTGCCCGGCGGACGCTGCAGATCATCGAAAAGTATGCTGACGCGTGCAAGCGCGAGCTGGATTGGTACTGGGTGCATGCGGCGGATGAGTTCTATCTTCGCGCCCAGGCGCCGATCCCAGCCCGGGCGCGCTATGAGGATTTCAGCCAGATCGAAAACGGCGTCGGCCTGTGCCGTGATTTGATCGATACGGTTAGGCGACAGGTGCGCTATTTTCCAAAGCGCGTTCAGGCCAGGCGTATCACTTTGATCACCGGCCGGTCCGCCGAACCGCTGCTGCGGCAGCATGTGCTTCCGTCTTTACAGGCGATCTCCGGCCTGCAGGTGAACCTGCAGGCTGTGGCCAACCGCTTTTTCGGCCGCCGGGTGACCGTTTCCGGTTTGCTTACCGGTCAGGATATCGTCCGTCATGTGCATGGCAAAAATATCGGTGATCTATTGGTTTTGCCGCCCAATTGCCTGAACCCCGACGGTTTTTTTCTCGATGACTGGACGCCCCGGCGGCTGGAACAAAGACTCGGTGTGCGCGTTTATCAGCCGTCGAGCTTTCTGCAACTATTCAAGGCGCTATGAAAAAGAAACGATCTGTTGTCGCCATAATCGGCCGGCCTAATGTCGGCAAATCCACTCTGTTCAATCGCATCATTCGCAAGCGCGAGGCGATCGTCGATGATCAGCCCGGAGTCACCCGCGACCGCAAATATGAAACCGCGGATTGGACCGGCGTTGCGTTCGATCTGGTCGATACCGGCGGATATGTCTCCGGCAGCGAGGATGTGTTTGAGGAGGCCATTCGGCGGCAGGTTCATTTTGCCCTCGCAGAGGCGGACGCCGCAGTGTTGGTCGTCGACGGAATCACCGGCGTCACAGATATCGACCTGGACATCGCACGCATGCTGCAAAAGAGCAAAACGCCGGTTTTGCTGGCGGTGAATAAAATAGACAACGAGCTTCGCGGCTATGATCTGGGTGAGTTCTATAAACTGGGTTTGGGCGAACCGATCCCCGTCTCTGCCATCAGCGGCCGCATGATCGGCGACTTTTTGGATGCCCTGGTCGCTCAGCTGCCGCCCGGCGTGGTCAGCCCGGAAGCGGAGGATGGAGCGATCAAACTGGCGATCATCGGCAAGCCCAATGTGGGCAAATCCTCGCTCATCAACGCACTGCTCGGCGAAGAAAAGCATATCGTCACCGATGTGCCAGGCACCACCCGCGACGCCGTCGACACGCGCCTTCGCTATCAGGAACAGGATTTCATCCTCATCGACACAGCCGGCCTGCGCCGTAAGGCGCGCGTCCATGAAGACGTTGAATATTTCAGCACGGTGCGCACTCATAACGCCATCCGCCGGTGCGACGTATCAGTGGTTCTCTTTGACGCCTCGCAGTCATTGTCGGACCAGGACAAAAAGATTATAGAAGCAGCGGTCGAAGCCGGGACCGGCATTGTGGTCGCGGTCAACAAATGGGATTTGATCGAAAAGGACACCCTCACCGCCCAGGCCTTTCGGCAAAATCTGACGGAAGCCGTTCATGAATTATCCTATATCCCCATTTTATTCATCTCGGCCATGACGCATCAGCGCATTTTTAAAGTGCTGGACACGAGCCTTCTCGTTTATCAGGAACTGCACCGGCAGATCAAAACATCCGATCTGAATCGGTTTCTCCAGGATGCCATTGCCGAGAACCACCCTCCGGCCTATGGCGATAAATGGGTCAAGATCAATTATGTCACTCAGCTGAAAATAAAACCGCCGTTGTTCAGCTTTTTCACCAATGAACCTCGCGGCGTGCCGAAAAACTATCGCAATTATCTGGAAAACCGGTTTCGTGCCCAGTTCGGGTTCTCCGGAGTTCCCATCCGTTTTGTCTTTCGTAAAAAGAACTGATGACAGTGACGAGGATCGCAGGTCTGGCCTTGATCTCCCTCAGTAGCCTGAGGGGAGCGGAACAGGACGTGCTCGAACATATTCAACAAGATTGGCGGCAGGGGAGACTGTCTCAGGCAGAACGTCTGTTTCACCAGTGGACCGCTGTGCGCAATGCCAGCGCTTTGCCGGAACCGTATCGTGCGGACAGGCGTCCGCTCACCCGCCTCGCCACTGCTCTCAAGGTCGAGGCATTGTCGCTGCTGTCGTCCGCCGCCGGTGAGGAGCGAGCCCTGTTGCAGCCCCTGTTGCAACGGCCGGCGCTGCCCCTGTCTCTGGTTAGCCCCTCCGGTCGCTTCAGGATCCATTACGCTGATTCAGGCGTTGATTCGGCTTCGCCAGACTATATCCAGGAGGCCGCCCGAGCCTTTGATTATGCCTATGAGGTAGAAATCAACCAACTGGGCTTTGCGCCGCCTCCCGCTGATTATGGCGTCGATGGCCCCGAATACGACGTCTACGTCCAGCAGTTCGGCGATTACGGCGCCACCACTCCGGAGCAGGAGGTGCCGGAAACTCCGCAGCCGGATTACACCGGGTGGATGACCATGGACAACGATTTCACCCATACCCCGACCAAGGGACTGGACGCCATGCGCGTCACCGCTGCACACGAGTTTTTTCATCTGGTCCAATTCGGTTATCGCTGCTACCACACTACAGAACGCCCTTCCGCCTATTTTTACGAAGCTACGGCCACCCTGATGGAAGATTTGGTCTATCCGGAGGTGAACGACTATTTTCACTACCTTCCCCGTTTTTTCAAGAATCCCGAGCTCTCGTTCATCCATTTCGACGGCACTCATGAATATGGTCTTTCCATTTTTTTTCACATGCTGAAGAAGAAATTCACTCCAGCTCTGTTGCCGTCTATCTGGGAGCAGATGAAGGGCGCCGATCCAATGGAGGCTGTGAACAGCGCCCTTTTGCCTCTTGGCAGCAATTTCAACAATGAACTGGCGCAATTTGCCATCTGGAATTGCTATACTGGAAGTCGGGCGGATACGGTACATTTTTATCCTGAGGGAGATCAGTATCCCGAAGTGACGGTCAGCCAGGCCTTGGATTTTGATACCCAATTAACCCTCAACGGCAGCCTCGCATCGCTTGGCTGCAATTATCTGCGCATCCATCCGCAGACCCCGGGAAATCGTTTGGTCATTACACCAACCTTTTCCGATCCCTATCATGCGCTGTGCGGCTATGCCTATGACATCCGCCAGCAGCACTCCCAAGAGGTGACCGCCGGACACGTACAGCAGTCGGTGGCCACTGTGGCGGGAATGTCGGATCTCTGGATTTTACCGCTCTCTCTGCGATCGCCGTATGCCTCCTCTCAACCGATGACTTTTCAGATCAGCCTTGATCTGGGTGAACCGGGAGCCCTTTCCTCCAAGATCGATTTGGTGTATCCCAATCCTTATTTCTGGGAGCCGGCCAAAGAAATCGTGTTCGAGTATCAGATCAGCGTAGCGGCCGAGGATGTGCAGATGGTTATTATGACTGAACAGGGAACGTTTGTCCGCAGCAGATCGCTGGGTCCCTGCGCCCGGGGCTGGAACAGCTGCCGCTGGGATGGCCGGGATGAAAAGGGGCATCCGGCTGCAACCGGCATTTACTTGTGTCTGCTGAAAACTTCCTCCTGGCAGGAATACTGCAAGTTTGCTCTCATTCGCTGACCTAACTGTTCAATAATTAAACAAAAAGCACTTGACAAAGCACTTTTTTATCTTTAACTTGTGGCAGTTATCTGCTGTTTCTCGGGTCGTTTTCTGCCCGTCGACCTGTTTAGGAATGTGTATTTTTTCGAAACATTTGCGGGATTATCGTGCATCTGTCTGGTCAAGCGAAGCCTGCTTAATTTGGCAGCCTGTTTTAAAGTGTTTTTTAATTACAATTTAAACAAAATGTTAAAGCCGTCTGCCCTCTACGAGATAAAATAGAGCTCATGGCATCAATATTGCATGCAATGCAGTTTGAAAGGGCAATTAATTCAATAGGGCATCGAAAAAAATGAGCTTTTTATCCCACTTTTATCCTTGTGATAGGGGAAAAGGTCCTATGAGGAGAACGTCAGTTGTTCTATTTTTGAGCAGCTTGTTTCTATTGCAGTCGGCTGCATCGGGTGATTCCAAGTTGGGCATTGGGCTGAACGCCGGCGTTCAGAAGCCCTATTGTGATGTGCTGCACACCGGCATTGCGCCCGCCGGAGAGGTGATGGTGCGTTTTTTAGCCAGCGATTATTTGACATTGTCGCTCTCTGTCGGCGGTGGAGTGCTCAGTGACGGCTTGAGCTATTATACTTATCAGACCAAGATGGTCACCGGCGATCTCAAAGCGAATGTGAGTCTGATCAAGACCGGCCGGATCCGGCCTTATTTGACCATCGGCGCCAGTCTTTACAATTTCGAGTACAGTGCGGATAAACCATGGGCCATCGGCTTGGCCAACGACGGTGAAAGGTTCAGCAGCAACGCCGTCATTGTCGGCGGAGGTATGGAAATTTTAACTGCGCCTCAATTCGCAGTCAATCTATTCGCCGATTATCGCCACACTCCAACCGATCTGCTTGACGGCGCAGAGCTGGGCAAGGCCAAGGACGGCTATCTCAATGGACGCATCGGCTTCACCTATTATTTCGGCAACCGGCTGAAAAAGACGCAACCCTCGGAAGAGGACTTGATCGCAAAGCAGCTGGACGACGCCTCCTTTGGCGAGAGCAGCGAAAAGATGTCCAAATTCGAGGCCAAGCTTGACAAGCTAGAAGCCGGCGATGCGGATATGTCCATGGAATCCTACGTACGGTTGAAATCTCGCGTGGACGAGTTGTACCAGCTCATCGACAACAAGGAGAAAGAGCTGGAAGATCTGAGATCCGCTCTGGATCTCAAGAACAAACGCATCATCGATCTGGAGACCACGTTGGAAAGAGGAGGGACGACCGCACAGGTCGCTGTCGGTGAATTCAGTCTCAGCTACGAGGAAGCGTTGCGGCTATTCTATGCCCGTAGATATCGCGAAGCGATTTCGCTGTTTTCGGCCTTGAAAGCCAAGTATCCGGAGCATGCTTTGGTCAGCAACTGCCATTATTGGATCGGCGAATGTCATTTCGGCTTGCAGGATTATGCCCAGGCTGCCGAAGTTTTTCAGGGTGTTTTCAACTGGCCGAACTCGCTAAAGCGGGATGATGCGACGCTGATGCTGGGCCGTTGTTATTACAATCTGCGGGATACCGGCCGGGCGCGAAGCTATTTCCAGGGCGTCATCGATGATTACCCGGACAGCGAATATATCGAAAAGGCCAGAAGCTGGCTGCAGCGTATCGGATAAATGGATGTGAATGAAAAGCCGTGCAAAAATACACGGCTTTTTCGTTTGATTCAGCTACTTTTTTTCACCATACTTGTCGACGAATGCTCGAATGTCCTCCAGGTGCTGCAGGATCAACCGGGCTTTGGAAACGCCGAAGGTGAAAGGAAATCGTTCTCCGGGATTGAGGGTGATCACCGGGTTGCCTTTGTATTCACCGATCACCGGCCCCGCAGGAGTTGCTTCCCTGTCTTCCACATTTCCTCCTTTTATTTATGTTCCATGTCATACACCCCATTCCAGTCATCGGGCGCCGGATGTTCCAGCCGCTCCAGGCAGCGCTGGGTGTAGAGGCGCGCGGGGCCATCGGTGGGAAAATAGCGAAGAATGCGGCGGAAGGAGTAGAGCGCATCCGCCCAACAGCGCTGGCGATAGGCGTGCAGCCCTTGAGCAAAGACCTCGATGAGCAAATCCTGTTCGATGTCCGGTAAAGGCGTCATGCCGCGCAGTTCATAGATCCGAATGGGATGCCTTCGTCCCACCAACCGTACGAGGTCGAGCTCTCGCACCCGGGCCGTATCACGAACCTGGGAGTAGGTATTTTCGCTTATCAGGATGGTGGTTTCATACAGCTTGTTGGCGCCCTCCAGCCTGGCGCCGATATTCACTTCGTCCCCGATCACCGTATAATCGAAGAGCTGTTTGGAACCCAGATTGCCGACGATGACCTTTCCGGTGTTGATGCCGATGCCGATGTTGAAATACTCGTTATAATCCTGCGACCAGCGTTTTTGAATCTGCCGCAGCGTTTCCACCATTTCCAAAGCGGTGCGGCAGGCGCGTTCAGCATGGTCTGGAAAATGAAAGGGCGCTCCATAGACCGCCATCAATTCATCGCCGACGAATTTGTCCAGCGTGCCGTTGTAGCGGAAAACCACATCGACCATTTCGCTGAGATACTCCTGCAGGCGGGAGACCACCACCTCCGGTTCGTGCGATTCAGAAAACTTGGTGAATTTGCGGATATCGGAAAACAGCACCGTCAGTTCTTTGCGCTCGCCGCCGTAGGAGGGAAGCTCCCCGGTGCTCAGCATTTTATCCACCACGCTGGGCGCCACATATTGCTGAAACGTTTTTCGAATGCGGTTTTTTTCTTTTTGTTCAACCACGGTTTGGTAGGTCAATCCCGCCACATAGGTAAAGGCGACGGCCAGCATGGGAGCGACCACATCCATCAGCCAGCGGGCATGGACAAAAAGCCCGTACGCCAGGCTGAGAAAGCCGGCAATCAGCAGCGCCACCGCCGGCAGGGCGCGAAAGGGTTTCAGGGAAAGGGCCAGCCAAGCAGAAAGCAGGGCGACGGTCATCAACAGCGCGGCCTGAATCCATTGGGGCAGATCGCGCAGAAATCGTCCGCTGCGCAAAGTGCTCAACGCATTGGCGTGCATCTCAACCCCTGGCATCTTGAGCCGCCGGCCGTTGTACTCGAAAAAGGGTGTGTATTTATTGTCCTGCAGTTCTTCCGCCGATGCGCCGACTAGAACGATTTTGTCCCTGAATGTCTGCCATTCGCGATAATGAGCGAAAATATCCGTATCCTCGTCGCCGGCCAGGTCAAACTCCTCATCGTCCAGAATGGAGGCGAGCGAGTACGTGCGGAACGAGGCAGCTGGTCCGACGAAATTGATATACATGGCGTTTCCGGAGGTGGTCGGTACCGGTTGCCCGGCCAGCAGCACTCGTTTGTCGCTGACCACAACAGCGCGGCCGGTTTCAGGCGGCGCCAGGGCCAGAAAGGCCTGCACCGCCAATGGATAATAGAGCGCGGCGCCGACCTGCTGATAGAGCATGTACCTACGGATAAAGCCGTCGCCGTCCTCGATGACGTTGACCAGAGCGAAGGGGACGCCGGTTTCAAGCAACGGCGGAATGGGTTTAAGCAGATAATGATTGTTCAAGCTGCGTTTGCCCGCATCCAACACCACCTTGCCGGCCAAAACGACGTTCTCCGCCCGAGCGACGGCGCGGGCGAGCGAATCATCCTCGGTCGGCTGGTCGCGGGATGGCTCGGTGAATTCGATATCAAATACGATCAACCGTGCACCGGCCTGGGAAAGGTGATCAACCATGCGAGCAAAATAACTGCGCGGGTACGGCCATTTGGTCGGCAGACTCTTCATGCTTTCGTCATCCACCGCAATGATCACAATGGAGGTGTCCGCCTGCGCTTCACTGCCGCGAAGGGCGAACAGCTCATTCACTGCGCGCAAATTCAGATTGTGAAAAAATCCGAACAGGGAGAGCAGCCAGGCCAGGCCGGCGCCGGCCAGAGCAAAGCGCAGCGCGATCATCAACTTTGAAGAGATATGGTGCCTCATAGGGTATTGCGGATTGGATTAAAAGTAGCGATCGTAACGAATCCGAAAAATTTTATCCGTGTAGGAATCGACCGAGTCGGAACTCAGGTTGATCAAGTTTCCATCCACTGCGACGGTATGCCGCGGTGCGATCTGCCAGGTCGCACCAAGGCGGAAATGGGTGCGGCCATAGCCGTTGTCGCCAGGGCCGGCAAAGGTCATCTGCATGCGGCGCAGATCCGCTAAAAGGGTGAGACGGTCCTGCCACAGGCCGTATTCAGCGCCGCCGCCGAACATGAGATAGTCCAGATTGCCCGCGCTCAGCGGTCCGCTGTTGCGGTTGGAGGCAAATGAAAGGTTGGTTTTCAACGGCGCGGCGAACTGGGTGTTGACATTGATCATAAAGACGCCGGTGTTCAACTCCCTGCCGATATCTTCGGCTGCACGGCTGTTTTTGTACTCATCGATGTTGCGCGTGGAGATATAGCTCAGGCTGATCGTGTGCTGCAGGTCGAACAGCGACAGGTTTTGCGATATCTGAGCGGATAGGTCCCGATAGGTCTGCAGCTCGCGGTCGTCGATCACCAGGGTATCCGTTTCAAGGCCGTCGTAGAGATACGCGGTTTGTACTTTTTTCACACCATTATCCCGTCGCTGATCGCGCATGCCCAGCGTCAGCTGCGGCAGATCCTTTCCCGGGTACAAGGTTACTGAATAGTTGAAGGTTTTAAGGGAAATGGAGGGATTGCTGTTTTGCCGTGAAAAGTTATCAAGCAGGTCTTCATAACCGATCGTGGCATAAACTTTATTGTCGAACAATCGCAACCGGTCGTTAAAATACCATCCTTCCAGGTTTGTGCGCAGCCAAGAGTTGGCCAAAGACCGGTAGGAGGCGCCGATGGATTTGTATCCCACCTGTAGCAGATTGCGAAAGTAATCCAATTTAACCGCGGCGTTGTAGGCCATGGAGGTTTTTTCCAGCGGATTCAGCGGCTGGGTGCTTTCGTTGACAATGAAATAATCCGCCAGACTTTCGGGATCGATAGGCAGGTCCTCCTCCAGGTTCAGAGCCTTCTCGAGATCATCGGCCGTAACGGCGCCAGGACTGATGTCTTCGGTCAGCAAGCTGAGCGCCCCTCTGGCTTCCACCTGAATGCGACCGCGGTCAAAGGAGAGCTTGAGGTCCGGCCCCACTACCAGGTTATCCTTGGGCATGGCGCCATAGCGTATAGATTGGGTGTCGTCTTTCACTTTGACCAGGGTCAGGCCAAGTTGAAAATTTTTACCTGAGCCGATGCTGGGGCGGATGCCGATCAGATTTTGCTGAAACGTGCCGTAGGAACGTCTTGTTGAATCAGCGGAGCGGTTTCCATTCACCGCCCGGGTGAGCGAGCCGGACACCAGATCGATGTTGAGGAAGCCCAAATGGAGATACCCGGAAAATCCTCGCACTCGCCTACCCCATAGGATAAGATCATTGTACATGGGGTGGATGTCGCCGGCGGCCACGCCGAACCATTTGTTGTGCAGATTCAGATAAAAGCGGTTGGCCGGCTGTCTGTTTCGATCTTCCAGCGAAGTCAGATAGAGGTTGCCCTCATAGAACAGGCTTTTATATGCACCGGTAAAATCCGCCCCTCCGATCAGCAGGGACTGGTTGTCATCCAGCATCTGTTCAGTGCGGCCGTCGGCAAAAAGATGTACCTGCAGCGCCTTTTCTTCAGCTTTGGCGGTTGCCCCGCTTTCCACCAGGAAGCGAACCGAGGCCTGGGGCAAAGGGGAACCGCCGGCGGATTTAGCCTGCACCGTCAGTTTATGCGGCCCTGGTTTGAGCTGTTTGGGGGTGTAGGTGATCAGGCTTGGGCTGCTCTCGGCCAGGGTTGTAATTTCAGCCCCATCCAGCCACAGCCGCACCGATCCCTGCTCTATCTCCTCTTCGCCTGAGATCAGGCTGACTGCAATGGCGACTTGGTCCGGCGCCAGTGTTTCTGCGTCATTGGGCGACAGGATCAGGATTGGGGATGACGGTTCGCCGGCATCAACGGCAGCGGCGCCATTGGTCATGGGCTGCTGAGACGGCATAGTGTCCGGTTGCGTCGGCTGCAAAGTGATTTCCGGCAGAGGTGCGGCCTGCGGTTCAGGCTGTTCGGTCGGCTTGGACTCCACAGGCGGGACAGGCGGTTTTTCTGCAACCCGGGGAGCTGGTTTTTCCGCCGGTGCGGTGATCAAAATATCCTCAGGCCGGTTGTATGGATTGAAAGCCGGGAAAGTCAGTACCAGATCATTTTCTACAGCCGCAGAGATAAAATACTGCAACCGCGGCCCTCTCACCTCATCGCCAGGGATGAGGGCGATCCACTCGTTCTCCTGCGGCGTCAGCGGCTGAAAGCGGTAAGCGGTCTGGTCTGCGTTGCGATAGTACACTCTGACCTGATACACACGCATCGGCGGCGGCGTGAAGGTCACTTTGATCTGCAAAGCCTGGCCTTCTGCTGCTGAATGGACGGGTTGATGGTGCATTTGTACAAGTTCGGCTGACGCCGGGCGTGCAACCGAAGCCAAGAATAAGAGCAAACAGCATCCCTGGCGTACAAGTCGATGTGAAAGCATGTCCGTCGGTTCCTTTGAGTCCTATTTCTTTTTGAATTTTATCTGCAGGTTTTTCTTGCCGCCATCCGAGTTTTCAAATTCGATGTTCAGCTCCTGGATTTCATCGCCCATGCTCCAATCCGGCGTGCGGGCGGCAGCGACCGCCGTGGGTTTAGCCCCTTTTTTGCTAAAGCCCATCTGCCCTTTGGCCACCATCACTTCGCCGAGTTCATTGAGCAATTGGATGAGTCCTTCGATGCCGTAGACAAAGGTCTGACCCTGATCATCCACCAGGGTATAAAATTCGGTGCCCTTAACCGCGGCCACGCCGGATGGGGTTTCGATGCGGAAGCCCGGTCCATTGGGCGAGACTTTATTCCACGCCTCGCCGATCTGCATGGCCAGCTCTTTTCCGATCCCCTTGGCGTTCCTTTCACCTCTGATTTCCACTTGGGAATTGGCGCGTATTTTCATCAGAGCCTTGTCGTCGATAAAGACCAGGGACACCAGTCCGTTTTCGCCGGTTTTAATCCGGTCGCCGTTACGAATGCGTGCGCCCTTTAGCAGCGCAGCCCAGTCTTGTTTGGCGGTTTTGATTTTAGCGTCTCCGCTCACCTTGAGCACAAAGGCCATCTCGGTGACATCCGCCGCAGCCGGGCGACCTGCGGTGAACAGCAATCCGGCCAGCAGCAACAGTTTTGCTCTCATATAAAGCCTCTTGCATTATTGGCACATGGTGCCGGTGACGACATACTCTCCGCGGTTTAGCGCAGCCAGCAGGGCCAGCAGTTGATCCAGGGTGTATGAATGACCGTTCACACTGAAGACGCCGGTTGGTTGATAGCCGGCCAGAGGACCGGTTCCTGTCATCAGGGAGGCCAGCTGGTCGCCCAACAGCAGTGCCAGCTGGTTCATCAGCGCGCTGTTGGCGCCTCTCATTCCTGCGATTGGCTGGGCGATGGTAAAACACCAGATTTCGCCAGGCATTTCGATTTCGCCTCCTGAGGAGGGCCCCAGGCCGATGATCTGCCAATAGTATGTTTTGCCGCGTTCCAGAGGCCAGACGCCGGCAGCAGGATATTGATACGCCGTTGAGGCGATCACCTCCAGGCCCGGCGTAGCGCCGGCCGAGGGATCTCGGTTCAGCTGAAACGTCCGGTCAAAACGGACTCGATCGTTCATGATTTCTTCCGGGCTGGCGCTTTTATGAAGTTCAGGCAGCTTTTCCGCGATGCGCAGCCGGAACTTGTCCAGATTAGAGTCCCAGCGAAACAGCGGCAGTGTGGTGAACACCTGTGCAGGATCATCCGAGCCGGCGCGCGATCCCGGCGCCAGAATGTCCAGAGTGTTGGGATTATCGACGCGCAGGGAAATTTCCGTCTGGCTGGTGAATCCGGTCCGAAGTTGACGCAGGGTGAACCTGAAATAATAAATGTCCGATGGCAGTTTGCCGGTGGCAAGAATGCGGTTTTTCAGCTCATCTCCGGCTCTGGCAATTGAATAGTCTTCCAAATGATACACGTGAGTTTGGGAAAACAGGTTTTGGCTGCTCAGGGCGACAGAACTCGGTCCGCGTAGGGTGAAAGTGTTTGTGCGCCCTTCCGCCAACTCACCCAGGTTTTCCGAGCGCATCGTCAGGGTCAGGTCGCAAGGTTCGTCCATGAGACCGGTATTGGTTAGAGTCACGGAAAAGATCGATGCGCCGGATGTGCCGCTGCCGGTGAAATTGAAATCACTGAGAAAAAAAGCCCGCAAGCTGGGGTTGATCATACGAGCGGAGACATTGACCTGCTGGCTGTGGGCGCCGGTCCATCCGCCGCTGCAGGCCATGATCGCCACGATTTTTACCATTTTGGTAAACGTCATACTCCCTCCATGAACAGAATAAAGTACAGCCAGCAAGATGCTTACAAATAAAATGCCAGATGTCTATGTTTGATTATTAAAGAGTAATCTCTGTTTTTTCCTCTGCGTATGGACCGGCGAATGTTTTGTTGTGGCATAGTGTATCATGAAAGAACATCAGGGGTTGCTTTTAAAACGGATTATTTTTATATTATTCGCGCTGCAACCGTTTTTCGTCAGTTTGGACAGAGGCATCTTTGTGCTATGCATTTCGATGTTCTGTAAAATGGTGGCCTGCGAGTCGAGTATTCCATTATTTCTAAAACCATAGCCTTTCTTTGGAAATTCCCATGATGGGATTGCGGTTGTGAAGTTAGAGAATAAGACCATTGTGATCACCGGCGCTTCCTCCGGCATTGGACGGGCGTTGGCTTTTCAACTGGCTCAGGCCGGCAACCAGCTTGTGCTGGTAGCGCGCAGGCTGGCGCTGCTGCAAGATCTGCACGCAACGCTGGCGCCGCATCCTGCAGGACATTGGCTAGAGGTGTGCGATGTGGCGGACCGGCAACAAGTTGAGGCTTGTTGCGCCAGGATTCTAGCGAGGAATCTGCCGGTACGGGTGCTTATTCTCAACGCCGGAACGGGCGGCGGGTTTGATGCGCGGCGGATGGATCTGTCTGTCATGCATCAGCAGATGGACGTCAATTTCTGGGGTGTGGTGTATATGTTGCACGGCCTGCTTCCCTGTCTGCTCAATGCCGGGGAAGGACAGGTGGCGGTGACCGGCAGCCTGGCGGCTTATCGTGGCATGCCGGGTTCGGCAATCTATTCGGCGAGCAAAGCAGCGGTATCCCGTTTGGTGGAGAGTTTGCGCATCGATCTGTATCATTCCGGCGTTCATTTCAGTCTTGTTTCCCCGGGATTTGTCAAGACCGCAATGACCGATAAAAACCAGTATCGAATGCCGTTTTTGATGTCGGCCGAAAAGGCTGCGGCCATCATTATCCGCGGAATGGAAAAAAACAAGACAGAGATCCATTTTCCTTATCGTCTCTCTTTGTTGTCCAAAGCGTCCCAATTCTTGCCTGACCGTTTATACGCACGGCTCATGCATCCAAGAAATAGAAAATCAAGGACTGATGAAAAAAGCTAAATGGCTTTTCCTTTTTCCTGCTCTGCTGATCGCTTGCCGCCAGCAGGAGGTCGCCGACGATCGCCTGATCATCGCCGCCAGCATTGCCCCACTGGCTGATTTTTGCCGGCAGGTGGGAGGGGAGCGAGTGTCGGTTTTCACCATAGTTCCTTCCGGCGCCAATCCGCACACGTTTGAATTGGATCCGCAATTGCTGATTCGAATCAGCGAGGCTCGTCTGCTGGTGTTGAACGGTCTGGGGCTGGAGTATTGGGCCGATAAAGTAGCGGATAATTTTTCCTCACGCGATTTGCAGGTGATCACTGTTTCACAGGGCATTCCGGTTTTGCAGGATGAGGATCACGCGGAGGGCAATCCGCATGTATGGCTCAATCCCTTGCATGCTGCCAGGCAGGCGGAAAAGATCACCGGAGCGCTGATGCGTTTGGATCCACTCCATGCACAGACGTACCGTGACCGATCCGACCAGTATCAAAAAGTATTGCATGACCTGGATGTGGAGATCAGCCGCGAAATCGCCGGCTGGCAGAACCGCCGGTTTATCTGTTTTCACCCTTCGTGGAATTATTTCAGCGAGCGGTATCATCTGGAGCAGGCGGCGGTCATTGAAAAGCGTCCGGGATTTGAACCCAGCCCCGGCGAGGCGGCCGAAATCATCGGATTGGCTAAGCGGCTGCAGGTCCGGGCCATTTTCGCTGAACAGCAATTTCCGCTCAAGATCGCCGAAATGATCGCCGCAGAGAGCGGCGCTCGGGTGTTGGTTCTGGATCCCCTCGGCTCGGATGGGGAAGGCTATTCATATGTATCCCTGCTGCGCACCAATGTAGCGCAAATGGCCATCGCGTTGAGGTGAATGTGTTCGATCAACCGGCAACGATCGTAGAACTGCAAAATTTGTTTGTGGCGTATCAGGACAAGCTGGCGCTGGAAGATGTCACCTTGAGCATCAAAGCTGGAGAATTCTGGGGCATTCTGGGGCCCAACGGATCCGGCAAGACCACGATGTTACGGGCCATGGTGGGCCTGCTGCCTTTGTTATCCGGGTCCGTCAAGGTGTTCGGTCGACCGGTGGATCGACTGGGCGATGTCCGCCAACGCATCGGATACGTGCCGCAGCACAGTCGAATCGATATGTATTTTCCCATTCAAGTCCGTGAAGCGGTGATGCTGGGCCGCTGCGGCAAAATAGGTTTAGCCAGGCGTCCAGACCGGTCGGATCATGAGGCCGTGGCCCGCGCTCTGCAGCTGGTGGATCTCGAGGATCTAGCGAACCGCCAGATCGGTCAGTTGAGCGGAGGCCAACGGCAGCGGGTTTTAATCGCCCGAGCTCTGGCGCTGATGCCTGACCTGCTGTTGTTGGACGAACCGACCGCGGCGTTGGATGTGGGCGCGTCGGAGAGCTTTTACGCCTGGCTGCACCAGATGCACACCAAACTCTCGAGCACGCTGGTCATCGTGTCGCACGATGTCGGCGTGGTTTCACGCTATGTGACCGCAGTAGCCTGCCTCAATCGCCGACTGGTGGCGCATGGCCTGCCCCATGAAGTGCTGAACCGGGACACGTTGGAGGGCATGTATGGCTGCGACGCCATGTTCTTCCGCCACGGCGATGTTCCGCATCTGGTGGTGTCGCGTGAACAAACCGACGTTACGCGGAACAGAAAGCTGACGGACGAATGATGGAGATTCTGGGCTACACTTTCATGCAGCGCGCGTTGTGGTCCGCCACGCTGATCGGCGCCTTGTGTGCACTGATCGGCGTGTATGTGGTTTTACGCAGCATGTCGTTTATCGGCGCCGGCATCGCCCATGCTTCATTCGGCGGCGTCGCCCTGGGCTTTATTCTCGGCGTGAATCCGTTTTTCACCACCGTTATCTTTTGCACTCTGACCGCCTGGGCCATCGCCTTTGTCAGTGATAAGCAAAAGATCCGCGAGGATGCCGCCGTGGGCATTTTTTTCGCTTCGACCATGGCATTCGGCGTGCTGTTGATCGGATTAATGCGCGGCTACAACGTAGACCTGTACAGCTATATTTTCGGCAATATCCTGGCGGTGAGTCGCTTCGATCTCTATTCCAGTCTGATATTGGGGGTGGTGGTCGTCGGCCTGATCGCGCTTTTTTACAAAGAATTTCTCCTGTTGACTTTTGATCCGGAGATGGCGCGGGTGGTCGGTCTGCCGGTGCGCACGCTCAATCTGCTGATGTTGACGCTGGTGGCTTTGACCGTCGTGCTCTCCATCAAAAGCGTGGGTGTGGTGCTGGTTTCTGCGTTGATCGTCACGCCCGCTGCCTCCGCCTTTTTGTTGACCGATGATTTTAAAAAGATGATGTGGTTTTCCGTGGGGATCGGAGTCGGCGCTTCCTGGTTGGGGTTGTTTTTATCCACTTGGCTGAACGTCGCCTCCGGCGCCGCCATTGTGATGACCGTGACTCTTATTTTCTTTTTATGCTTTCTGTTTTCGCCACAACGGCGGCGCATGAAACAACGGATGTCTCGTCTCAAACAACTTATCAAATCTTAAAATTCTCTAACAAATTACACGAGGAATGCATGATCAAAGAATTCATCGATATGCCGCGTCTGGAGCGTTGGGTGGGCAAAACGTTTCGCTTTCTATCCCCCAACACCTGGACAACTCTCTCCTTTTTCGTGGTACTGATCGCTTTCTACGCTGTGGTGATCCATCGACCGATACTGGCCACCGCCCTGTTCACTGTGGGAGCTATTCTGGATGTGGTGGACGGCAAGGTGGCGCGTTTGAACGGCTCCGCCACCAAGCTGGGCGCTTTTTGGGATGGCACCATCGACCGCTTCGTGGATATGCTGATGATTTTGAGCCTGTTTTTTTTAGATCTCCCGCAGCCGGTTATTCCGCTGGATATCCTGTTGTTCCTGCTGTTGTTCTTTACCCTGTTGCCGCCGTTTATCGTGGCCTATGCCAATCATCGGGGAGCTGTTCCGGACCCCACTGAAAAAGTGATCTGGCGCTTTGCTTTTCGCGTCGAATATGTGGTTCTGTTCATCGCGGCCGTTCTGCTGGCCGATCCGTTTCCAAAGGCCGCTCTGTATGTGATCTATGCCTCCCTGGCTTTGATGGTGGCTACCGTGATTCAATCGATCATCCTGGTTTTCATCAAATCGAAAAACTATCCGCAATAAAAAAAGCCGGCGAAGAAAGCCGGCTTTTTTTTATCAGTTCTTTTTTGCGGTGCCGGCGCTACCGCTATGGCGCACGGTCATGCTCTCCACCTCACCGCGACGGTTCAGGGCAAAGTCGAGCACCACATCGAGAATGGTTGCGTTGAATCGGGTTTCCGATTCCGGCTGGATCTCCGCTCTGTGGCCGTTATACATGCTGAGATACAGTTTATCGCCCTCTTTGATGATGGTGTGCGTACCGCCGGAGGGGAATTGATAGACGCCTGCATAGCGCTCTAAAAGTTCCGGTTTCAGCTCAATGACGGGGTCAGGTCCCAGGGTATAGGCATCACCGGGTATTTCTCCTTCCTCCGGCAATTCACGAATCCAAATATTGCGGTAGCGCACCGGATTGCCATGATCTTGCAATCCAAGGGGCAATTTGTCAGCATGGGGGCTGTAGCCCGGCCGCGCCATCCAGGTCGTGGGGCCGAGCAGCTCCACATGATCCTGGACCAGGACCTGGTTATGGAAAACGGTGATGACCGCCTTGGCCGCCAGATTGCCTCGGTCGTCGAACCGGGGTCGATGGAAAACGATGTCGTAGGTTTGCCACTGACCAGGCGCCAGGGAGGCGTTGACCAGAGGCGGATACTGGCCATAGATCGCAGCGCACTGTCCGTCGCTGTAGGTTTTATTGTTGTACGAGTCCAGCACCTGCACCTCATACAGATTCATGAGGAACACGCCGCTGTTGCCGCGTCCCTGTCCTTCACCCTCCACTTTGGCAGGGGTGGCAAATTCCACATGCAGCTGACAGCTGCCGAATTTTTCTTTGCTGTAGATGAAACCGCTTCCTTTGACGCATTCCATATAGCCGTCGCGGACAATCCATTTGCTGGGTTGGCCTTTTTCATCAACCCACTGGGATAGATCTTTGCCATCGAACAGCACCAACGCATCAGAGGGCGCTTTACCGGCACGCTCCTGCGTGCTGGGGATCGCCGGGATGACCGTCGGACGTTCGGGCCTTCTGGTGTCATGATTTTTCCATTTGCCGGGAATTTGCGCCATGGCCTGAAAGGCCAGAGACAGCAGAACCCCACTCATGGCGAAAAACAGCAGATTGCGCATTGCAGTGGTCCTTTCCTGTTAAGTGGCAGGTAAGAAGGTTTGGGATTTTGTTTTCAATTGAATATGCATGTGACAGCTGTGACAGTCAAAGATCAGCTGAAATCGGTTCCCCTGTTCGTCCCTCAGAAACAGCGGTTCCTTGAAACGGCGTTGAGCCAGCCGAGAACCGCAGAGGTCCAGTTCGTAGCGCAGGCAATACCGGGCGGTCATGACGATCTCACCGGTCAGATCCCGACCTGTCTCAGCGCCCGGGACCAGATGGCTGATTCCATGGCTGCGGTAAAATTCAACCGCCTTGTGATTGAGAACATTTGCGCGAAAGTCGGCCAACGGCTCTGGATAGGGCAGATTCCCAGTCTGGCGCGTGACGGTTCGGCGTACAAAGCGACGCTGCCGTTCCTGGACCAGGGCTTGCACCATGCGGCGACGTAGGCTGTTCAACCCGGAGGCCGGGAGAAAAAAACACGGGTCCGTTTCGATCGTCAGCGTCTCACAGGTAAAATAGGTATCGCCCAATCTGGATAGGTGCTCGTGGATCTGCTGTTTCGCCATTTCCTGATTGTGCGCGAGCTGCTTTTCCACCTGCCATTCGATGGAAACGGAAATCCCGTCTTCATCAGCCGCCTCCAGGCTGAATCCTGTTGGAATTTCCCGCCAGCTCATCCGCAGGCGGATGGTGCGATACACACGACTCTTTTCAAGGCTGCGGATAAACCCATGATCATGGCTGCGGAACAGCTCCAGGCCGATGGTCAATCCTTTCATTTTATCCGGATAAATGCGGCCGTCCTGCACTCGGTTGACATAGGAGCCCTGCCACAGGCGGTCGACGTCGAGGAAACAGAGGCCGTCGCCAGCGGACAGCGCGTGCGCCTTTTTCAATAGAAAGTGATCGCGCCCAACTTGGGAAATTTTTCCCAGCGGTTCGCCGACAGATCCTGCCGCATCCATGGCCGCCATTTTTTTACGGCCTGCAAGAAAATAATCGGTATAGCCCCGGTTAAACGTTTTGCCGAGATCGGGATGAAAATCGGGCATTGAAATGCCGGAGGAAGCACGGCGCAATGCCTTTCGTTGGATCAGTTCGTCGAGCAGGCGGCGGTAGTGGCTTACACTGTTGGTGACATAGGCCATATCCTTGAGCCGGCCTTCGATTTTAAAACTGGAGATGCCGGCCTCCACCAGGGCATCCAGATGTTCCGTCGCGTTTAAATCTTTTAACGATAACAGATGCTTGCCGGTGGCGATCACTCGGCCGTCGGCATCCTCGAGCGTATAAGCTCTGCGGCAGGGTTGAGCGCATTCGCCGCGGTTGCCGGACCTGCCGCCGATGCTATAGCTGAGAAAACACTGACCGCTGTAGCCCACGCATAGAGCGCCGTGGATAAAGCATTCCAATTCCACGCGAGTGTTGCGGCGGATCTCTCTGATCTGCTCCAGGCTCAGTTCCCGGCTGAGAATGACGCGCGAGAGGCCGATCTCCTGTAAAAATTGGACTCTTTCCACCGTGTGGTTGTGCATTTGAGTGCTGGCGATCAATGGGATCGGAGGGAGTTCGCATTGCAGCAGTCCCACGTCCTGAATGATCAGCGCGTCTGCACCGGCCTGATACACCTGATGGATCAGTGCGACGGCCGCATCGATTTCCGCATCGAACAGCAGAGTGTTCAGAGTCACATAGACGCGCGCCCAATAACGGTGCGCATACTCACATAAGCGGTGAATATCCTCCACCGAGTTGCCGGCCTGGGCGCGCGCGCCAAATCGTTTCGGCCCGATATAGACCGCATCGGCGCCGCAATCGATGGCGCGTTGGCCGCTCACCGCGTCGCGCGCAGGCGCCAGCAGCTCTATGGGATGCTCAGTGGGATGCATTGTGCATTCTTTGTCAACAGGTCTCACTATGCCGGCTGCGCAGATTGTGTTGGTGGAAATGCGCATGCCGAGCGTTTGATTCTTCGCCGAACCGATTGAACGGTTGCTCCCGCCCAACCGGCATGCGGTTGGATTCGTGATCGCGGCGCATGGTGCGGTGTGCGGATTGCTTGTACAGACACTTTTGCTTTGGAGTGCTGCAGCTGAGCCCGGTACAGAACCAACGGTGTGCCGAGTCCGGCGGAATGCCCAATAGAACGAATAAGGGGAAAGGGCGCGGCATCCACAATTTCTTTTTTATCCGGCTGAATGCCTATTCTCCTATCTGGCCGTTTTGCCCTGCCAATATCGGACCTTGGTCACGCCCGGAGCATCCGGGGAGCCGTCAAAAGCGAGAAAAGAGTTGGTAGGCTCTCCGTCAAAGAGCACTTGGCCTTTATAGACCAGCTTGGTCAGATCCACGGCGGTGTAGCTCAGTTCGTTCTTTCCTTTGACCGTTACCACGAAATTCGCGTTGGTCTCTATATCGAGAAAGCGCAGGCGGCCGGATTCGTAGGTGTATTTAGGCCTGCGATAATCGCGGATCACATCCATGCGCAGGTCGCGCTTGGCGCCGATCAGGATCTCTCGATCCTCCAGCTCGATCTGCAGCGCCACGCTTTTTTCATCCGGCTCTCCCTGTACCATTTTGATCTTTTTGCTCCAGAGTTCCGGCGCCTCTCCGGCCGTATGAGGGATCAACACGGTGGTAAAGACAATGGTCTGTCCCAGTTCAAAATGCTGCCCTGTGGTCTGATGGATGAGCCACTCATTCTGATAATAGCGTTTCTCCGGCTCTACGCCTTCCAGCCGGTAATGGGTTTGCGGAAAATAAATCAACAGGTGTTTGTTTTGCGGAAAGGCCAGGGCGCCGAGAGAGTCGTACACCGTATCGTACCAGTGTTCGCCTCGAGCGACGATTTTACGGGTGTGCCACATGTTGGAGGCGGTGAAAAAGGATTCGGTGCGCGCCTTGACCACATCGAAAATCACGAACATCTCCGGGTTCTTGAGATAGGTGATAATGCGGTCGCTTTCGTATCCCGCCAGATCGTCGATCAGGCGGGTGCGCGAGTAATCCAAGTCGGCAAAGCTGAGAAAGTCGATTTTTTGCGTGCGCACCCTGCGATAGGATCCGGCGTTGTGAAAAAAGTCCAGAACCGATTGCCCCGGAACCGCGCCGACGCGATAGAGGGCATAGCGGCTTTCTCCCTCTTGTTGCCCCCAAAAAATCTTTTCCTGACGCACGCAAAGTCGATTGTGAAAATAATCCTGGCGGTAAGCGCCAAAGGGTCCGCTAGGCATAAAGTCCCGATAGCCGCCGTCATGAAGCAGCAGGGAGCCGCCGGACATCAGCAGACAGAGGCTGTTTTCATCCGCATGGCCATGGGTCATTTTTTCTTCCTCCACCGGAATGCTGTCGCGCAGATAGTCGCGGTAGAGCAGTCCGCCGTCGCCCTCATCCCGATAGTTCAACAATAGATAGGTCGAGGCGTTTTCCCAGCCGTTGCGGAAAACGATTTTTTTACCTTGCACGTCTTCCATCACCTCTGCGCTCAGTTGGCTGGGCTTGGTCGGTTTGATGCGATCGTCGGCCCAACGATAACAATCCATAAAAGTGTAGCCCAGGCCGACGGATTTGGGGCCTTTCCAGTTCACCATGGTTTTGATGATTTGATTCGCCGCCCACTTGAATTCCGGGTTGGCATGGACCTGAGCGCTGGCTTCAAAGAACGCGATAAAATGACTCCAACTGCTGCGCCAGTTGGCGTCGCCAAAGTCGGGAATGGTTCCATCCGGAGACATCAGCTGCAGAAAGTAATGGGCGTAAAAGTACATCTCCGGTGTTTTCAGCAACTCGGATACCTTGCCCATGGCTTCTGCCGTGCCCAGCAGAGAGTACAGCCAGATGCCGTGATAGCCGGTGGCGTCCTCGATCTCCCAGGCGCCCCAGTTATCCGACACCAGGGCGTCCATGTTCATGCGCCACATTGCGCTGCTGGGATGATTCGGGGCCGCGCGCAAGGCCCAGGCCAGGCATTCACCGCGCAGAATGGCGCGATTCATGGCGCCCCATTCCTGACTGGAGATGACGTAATCGGTGCTTTCGCCGATCAGGTTCTCCACCTTTTTCTGTTCGATGCCGCTGAGCACCTGCTTTTGCCTGAGGATGTCGTAGGCGCGCGTATAGCGCATGGCGGTGAAAAAGTTCGGCAAGGCGGGAAGCACCTTGTTGTATTCCGGCCTTTTCTGACGGGCTGCAGCCGGATATTGAGAACGGTAATCGCCGTAGGCCAACAGAACCTTTTTAGCGCGCTCGGCATATTCCCGTTTTCCTTCCAGTTGATAGAGTTGGGCATAGATGGCGGCCATCTCGAGCAGATAGGGCGGGGCGTTATAGCCAAAAACATAATCCGGATCAAACTGCTTTTTCCATTCAGCCACCAGGCTGTCGTAATGCTGCCAGGTCCAGTCAGCGCTGGATCGAGCGTATTCAAGATACTGCTTGCGGGCAACGGTTTGGGCGCGGCTGGAAACGACCAGAAGAACGAGCCATAGGACGATCAACGTTTTCTTCATGCAGGCTTTACTCCATTTTCATGTTGTATTTAAGGAATAAAATCGAAATATTTAAGGGCTTGCCGCCCTAAAACCAGTCAGGAAAGATACTAGATTCTCGTCGGATTGGCAAGAAAAAAAAGGCTTCATCGAAGGGCTGGAACTCGATTGTACAACGACAGGAACGGGTATGCGCTCCATTCAACTGATCGATTTGCTGGTACTGATCTTTTATATGGGATTGATGCTGGGCATCGGTTTGTATTTTCGCCGCTTTATGAAAGGCGCCAACGAATATTTCGCTGGCGGCAATATGATCCCATGGTGGGTGGGCGGCATCTCTCTGTATATGAGCAGTTTCACCGCCTGGACGTTCACCGGCGCAGCGGGCTTTGTCTATCATACGGGCTGGTTCGGCGTGCTCTATTTTCTCAGCTGGCCTGTGTCCTATTTTTTCGGCTACCGCCTCACCGCGGCACGCTGGCGCCGCTCCCGGGTGCTTTCGCCGGTCGAGTATGTGTCCACCCGGTTCAATCCCCTGACCCAACGAATCCTGAGCTATGTTCTGGTCACCAGCGGTCTTTTGACGCGCGGCATCACTTTGGTCGCTGTCTGCAAGATCATCTCCGCCTCTGTGGGCTGGCGCATGGATTATATGATCATCGGCACTGGTTTGGTCATGCTGCTGTACACGCTGCATGGCGGCCTGTGGGCGGTATCCATCACCGATGTGGTACAGTTTATCTTTTTGTTCGTCATCACCGTGATTGTCACCCCGTTGAGCATCCAGCATGTCGGCGGCTTTCACGCCTTGGTGCAAAAACTGCCGCCAGTAACCCTGCATCACGAGTATGCCGGCATGCCTTACGATCTGCATTACATCCTTGCGTTTCTGTTGGTCAATTTCTTGAACGCCAACTGGGGCGCGGCTCAGCGCTTTTACAGCGTCAAGGATGAGCGCGATGCCAAACGGGTTGGTCTTTTCTGCAGCGCTCTTTTTCTGACAGCGCCCATTCTGTTCGGCCTGCCCCCTTTGGCTGCCAAGCTGATCTGGCCGGACTTGTCCGCTGTCCCCTTTTTCAGCCAATCCAGCCGGCCGGAGGATTTGATCTATCTCGGCATCGTTCTCACCTGGATTCCGAACGGCATGATCGGTTTTTTTATCGCCGCCATGTTCGCCGCCACCATGAGTTCTTTGTCCGGCGCCTATAATGTGGATTCCTCCATCATTGCCCGCGACCTGTACAAAGGGATGATCAAACCGGATGCAACGAACGAGGAGGTGCTGCGCGTCGGCAAGATGGCCACGGTTTGCCTCGGCTTGATCACCATCGTCACTGCGTTGATCTATGCCAAGAGCGCGCTCGGCATATTCAATCTGATGGTAGTGTTCGTCTCGCTGTTTCAGGTGCCCATCGCAGTCCCGATGGTATTTGGATTGATTTTTCGCAAGCCCTGCCGCCAGGCGGCCCTGGCCTCCATGATGAGCGGTCTGGCGGCCGGCTTTATACTTCGTTTTATCGTCGGCTGGACCGTGGGCCCGCAGATTTACGGCATGATCGTCATCTCGCTGGTGGTGCTGCTGGTTTATCACTTGATCCGCCCCGATTCGAAACTGGATCGGGAGATCGTCGAACGATTTTTTACCAAGCTGTCCACGCCGGTCAATGTGGTGCAGGAGGTGCTGGCCGGCGGCAAGAAAAAGATGATTTCCGCATACCCGGTGGTCGGCGTGAACACTGTGCTGATCGGCCTGGTGATCACGTTGCTGGTTTTGATTCCATCAGCGGGAGAGTTGAAACAAGTCAACCTATTCGCCGGCGGTTTTTTAGTGATCATCGGCGCGCTTTTTTATTTCCTCGGACAGCGGCAGAACAGGCGACGAAATCTTTTATAAATTCGCCGGGCTGAAAACAAAGTATGACCGGCGCCAGGCGGGCGCGCTCCAGGCTCGGCTAAGGGCCGTAAGGATCAGGATGCTGCTTTTCGCCACCGACGGCCGTTTTGGGCCATGCCTCTGGGCTTGCGGTTTTGCTGCCTGGGCCCAGAGGATGGAGCGAATACCGTTCAGCTAGATTCTGTTACAATCACTAAGCGCAGCGACAATCGCTCTACCAAACCAAGAGCGCCCTATGATAAAGATCATTCACATCGTCCTCTTCTGTTTGCCGCTCTGGAGCTTTGCTGAGGATGATTTGGTTTTTCTTCATTCCTCTGCTGCCCAATTGGTGATTCAGTATCGGCCGCAGTTGCAAACCATCACATCTTTTCCGCACCATCGCGCCTTTTTGTTCGAAACGGCTAATTGCAGCTATCGAGCCATTCCCGAAAAGCATTTTCTGCCTGTTCGCCAAGTGATTCTGTATGTACCGGAAAAGGCTAGCGTTGTGGTGAATGCCCAAGTGGGGCGCCGCACCTTTATCGCTGCAAATCAGGTTCCTTTTGCCTCAGAGAACCGCGATTCTGTCCGCACGGCTTTGGTCTATACTATGGATCCGGGGAGTGAAACGTTTAGTTTCAGCGAACCGGCCGTTCTAGGTCCTCCTGCCCGTATCCGACAGCAATCGGTGCGCACGCTCTGGTTGCTGCCCGTTCTATATGATCCACAGCTGAATGGATTCTGGATGAATGAAGAGATCACCGCATCCATTGAAATGATCTCTCAATCAGGCGCCGCTGATCTTTGCCTCGCTCCATGCCCCTCGGCTTTTACGATTACCCACCCTTCGAACGCTTCCAATAAATCCCTCAAGCCTGTCGACTCACCGGCTTCTGTATCTTTATCCGGTGTGAAATGGTTCAGAATGACCATCGAGGAAGAGGGGATTTACCGGCTGGATTACCCAACGCTTTTAGCCGCCGGACTCCGTCCGGCTGACCTGGATCCTGAACATCTGCACATTTATTACGGGGGCGGAGAGGAACAGAGCCCGCGCATTGATTCGGATAATCCAGTACTAAGCGAAATACCCTCTGATTTTGAAGACCGGAACGGCAACACTGTCTTTGATTCAGAAGACGGTTTGCTGTTTTACGCCCAGAGCGTCTCCGGGTGGCGGTATCGAAACGGCCGTTGGCGACATGTCATGAACCATTATAACCGGACAAATTGTTACTGGCTTTGCCTGAAGGACGGTTCGAGAAAAAAAATGGGATTGCGATCGCCCGGCTTGCAGGCATCGCATCAACTGCCTGCGGTCCGTGTCTACCGTGACCGGATTTATCAAGAAGAGGAACGCACATTGGTCAATGATTCAGGGTTGGAGTGGATGTGGGAAACCATCCGTCAGCCAGGCAGCTGTTATTTATCTTTCAACGTTGCTGACTCGGCGACAGCTGATTCAGCCTACCTCAGTTGGCGCATTCAGGGCTTGTCAGAAGACCACCACTTGATCCAGCTTTCTCTCAATGATCACCCGCTCTTCAGCTACGATCTCGGCTATACTCTAGGCCTGACCTCCAACGTTGCCTTTGCCGGCCATAGGCTACACCCCGTCAACCGGCTGGGAATTAAATTGTTCAATCAAAACAGCGCCATCGGCTTTGACTGGTTTGAGCTGGTTTATGGCCGCCGCCTTCATGCCGAGGAAAATCAGATCATTTTTTATTCGACCGGCTATCAAGGCTGGACCCGATTCCTCCTCAGTGGATTTTCCCATCAGCCTCCGGCTGTTTTTGATATTACCTATCCTGATCAAGTAACTAAGATGAACTGGGCTTTCGTGGATTCCGTCCACGGATGGGTGGCGGTGGCGGACTCTTTGGACAGCGAGCGGGAAAACCGCTACCTGGCCTTGACCGCCGACCGGGTTCATTCTGTCACCGATCTTTCCTACGTGCCGTATGACTTGCACGCCCATTTAAAATCCGCTCATCATCAGGCGGATTATCTGATCATTGTCCATCCATCGCTGCAGGGCCCGGCGTTAGAAAAATTTATTGCCCATCGAAGCCGCTGCTCCTATTGGTCGGACCAGTCCAATCCAAGACTGATGACCGTAACCACTCGGGAGATATACGACCAGTTCTCCTACGGCCTGGTGGATCCCGTGGCGATTCGTAATTTTTTGAAATGGTGTTTTGACAACTGGCGGCAACCGCCTGAATATGTCCTCCTCGTCGGCGCTCCTACTTATGATTTTAAAGATCATTTAAAGCTGGGCAAGCCCCTGTTGGTGCCCGCCTATGAAAACGGCAACAGCGTCAGTGACGATTGGTTCGTCCAATTGACCAATGATCGCTATATGGATATGATCATCGGCCGGTTCCCAGTTCACTCTGAGGAGGAATTGGCTGTGCTGGTTGAAAAGATCGTCCGTTATGATGTAGAATCGCCTTTGGACAACTGGCGATCCCGTCTTATTTTAGCATCGGACGATATATATCGTAAACAAGATCAATACGCCGAAGACTTTGTCTTTATGCGCGATTCTGAAATCCTCGCCAAGGATTTGGCGAGCGATGATTTCGACCTGGTGAAAATCTATCTGGCCGAATATCCGTGGGACCGGACCTTCAACAAGCCTCTGGCGCAGCAAGCGCTGGTGACTGCGTTTCAGCAAGGGGCGCTGTTCATAAATTTTTTCGGCCATGCCAATTGGAACATGCTGACCCATGAGAGTTTACTGCGCACGCCTCTGCATCTGCCCGATCTGCAGAATCAGGATCGGCTGCCGGTGCTGTACGCCGGGACCTGCGAAATCGCCCGTATCGACGATCCTCATTTCGACGCCATGGCTGAAGCATTGTTGCTGCACCCCGAGGGAGGGGCGATCGCCTGCATCGGTTCCGCTCGCTGGAATATGCACCAGGCCTCTTTTAACGTCAGCAAGGCATTTTATAAAAATCTGTTCACCCCCTCGCTGCGCGGCGTGATGACCATCGGCCAAGCCTTGACCGCAGCCAAAACAGCTGCGGGTTTTCCGGATCAGACGGAGACGATGTTTCTGTTGGGCGATCCGGCTCTCAAGCTGCCCATTCCGTCCCGACAGCTCCTCTGCAGGATTCAACCGGATACGCTGAGCGCCCTACGACGCATTTTGATCAACGGCATGATCATGGATAAAGACGCACCGGATACGACTTTTCATGGATTCTGCGAACTACGTCTTTATGATTCCGCGGCGATAAAAGGAAATCTATTGTATACCTACATGTCGCCGGGCCGGTTGATCTATCAGGGCACTGCAAAGATCGTCAAAGGTCTTTTACAAACCGATTTCTTTACTCAGGCGGATACGATACAGGGCGGCTGTTTTGCCAAGCTGGTCGCTTACGCCTGTCAAAGGGAGGAATTCGGCGCCAACCGTTTACGCCAGGCGATCGGAGCAGTGGATTCGCTTTGTATCGTAGATCATATTAGAACTTTAATCACGGAGAGGGATACGCTTGGGCCTGAGATGGAGATACTGGTTGCCGGCCGACGAATAGAAACTGGGCTCTCTGATATCAGCCTTACCGCGCCCGTTCTTATAAGCGGCCGTCTCGTTGATCGACACAGCGGCTTTAATAATCCGGTCCAGGCGGACAACGGCTTATCGCTTAGAATCGATGAACAGGTGATGGCAGATTTTCCCCAGGATGCAAACATCCATTTCGTCGACGCCGGATTGAAAGAGCTGGAATTTTTTTATGAATTGCGCCATCTCGAGCCTGGCCGTCATTCTTTCAAGTTGGCCGCCTCGGATCGCGCGTTGAACCGATCGGTCTGGGAGCTCGAGGCTGAAGTGGTCCCTGCCGACCTCACTATCGAGTCTGTGTTGAACTATCCTAACCCGTTCAGTGACCATACGGTTTTCACATTTACCCTGAGTCGTGAGGCATACGTTAAAATACGAATATATACCTTGGCAGGCCGCTGTATTTATATGCTCGCCGGACATGGGCAGCAGGGATTTAATCAGTTTCCGCCGGAAGGGTGGGATGGCCGGGATGAAGAGGGCGAACTGATCGCCAATGGGGTCTACTTATACAAGGTTATCGCCGACGCGGTGGATTCGCCCTATATTTCGGGCGGTAAGCAGGTTCATTCAGAACGAGTAGGGAAGTTCATCCTGGCCAGATAGCTGAACGCCTTGAAGCCTAACAACCATTATTTATGGATATTAGTTCCTATTTATTTGTGAGGAAAAAAAGTCAATAATGCTTGATAAATTGGAAAGGATGTGATATCTTGAGGAAAACGTTTTCTAGCAAAGAGTATGTGAAACGGGCTGTGTCATGGCGGTGACTTTAAAACAGATAGCGGATAAAGTCGGTGTTCATCCTTCCACCGTCTCTCGGGTACTGACCGGGCGCCATGAGAATTTCAGCGTCGGGGAGGCGCTCAGGGCGCGTATTCTCGATGCGGCGAAAGAGATGAACTATGTTCCCAATGAACTGGCGCGCGGATTACGCCTGCAAAAGTCACACACCATCGGCATCGTGGTGCCGGACATCCTGAATCCCCTGTATGCTGGCCTTGTTCGCAGCATTGAAAAGGAGAACATCAACGAACGCTATTCCTTCCTGATCTGTAATACCGATGAAGATCAAGAAAAAGAGATCAAGCACATCGAAATGCTCCGTAACAAACGTATGGATGGTCTGTTGATCGTACCGGTACAAAAAAAAATGGATCATATCAAGGCGCTGTGGGCGGAAAATTATCCCTTTGTTTTGATATTGCGGCGGTTTGAAAAATTGACGACCAACGCGGTGGTGATGGAAAACGCTCAAGACGCCTACAAAGCGGTGGAGCATCTCATCAAGCTGGGGCACCGGCGGATCGGCTTTGTCCGTGGCCGTCGGACGAGCTATGAGATCCAGGGTCGCGAACGCGGCTATCGTTCCGCTCTCGCAGCCTACCACATCGCCGTCGATCCCCGTTGCATCGTCGGCGATGGATGTTCGGCCGATGACGGCTACGCGGCGGCTAAAGAGCTGATCAAGCAATCCAACATGCCCTCTGCGCTGTTGGTGTCCGAGAACGTCATCATTGTCGGCGTTCTCGAAGCGCTGTTCGAAGCTGGTTTGTCGATTCCCTATGATGTCTCTGTGGTCAGCTTTGCGGATATGACCTTTTCTCCTTTTTTTTCGACACCGCTGACAACGATTTCCATGCCGATCGATCAAATCGGCAAGGAGAGCATGCAGATCCTGTTGAAGCAGATGGCGTCGCCCGAAATTCATTTGGGGCGAATTAAGACCTTGTCGGGCAATTTTATTATCCGTAAATCCACGCATAAAGCTTTCGGCAGCTGAATCGAGCAGCCACTGTTTCTTAATTTCTCATTGCTGATGCAGGGAGAACCAATGGCGACTATGATCGGTATCATTCCAGCGCGTTATCGCTCCACCCGTTTGGAGGGGAAAATGCTGCTGCCGATCGACGGCGTCCCTATGATCCAACGCGTTTATGAACAAGCAATCCAATCTCGTTTTTTGCAGCGGGTTCTGGTCGCAGCGGATGATCCGCGTATCCAGCGGTTCATGGAATCTATTGGCGGCGAGGTGGTCATGACCTCTGACAAACATGGATGCGGCACCGATCGTGTAGCGGAAGCCGCTCGACACATAGAGGCTGATGTTGTGATTAACATTCAGGGCGATCAGCCCTTCGTGGACCCATGTATGATCGATGAATTAGCCGAAACCATGCTGCAGAATCCAGACTGCCGCATGGCAACCGTTATCAAAAAAATCCGTAAAGAGGATCTGCGTTCGCCAAGCGTGGTGAAGGTGGTGTTCGATTGCCGACGGCAGGCCTTATTTTTTTCCCGCGCGCTCATCCCATATCCGCTGCATCGGGGGCACATCACTGTTTATGAGCATGTTGGACTGTACGCCTACCGCAAGGATTTTTTGCAAACCATCTCCCAATTGCCCATGAGTCCGCTGGAGATGACGGAATCGTTGGAGCAGTTGAGGGTGTTGGAGAACGGCTACAGTATCACCGTGGTTGAGACTCAGTGCCGTTATCCGGATTTCAGCGGTTTTGGAGTGGATACGCAACAAGAGCTGGAGGAGGCGGAGCGGCTCATCCGCGCCTATGAAGAAAATTCAAAAAAAGCTTGACAAGAATTATCTTTTTCACTATTATAATTAAGAAAACGATTTCTTAAAATAAAATTCGCTGTCAACTCAATATCCCACTGTTTGAGCGTATTGCGGCTTTCCTTCCTAAATTAAAGCGAATTTTATTAGTTACATTAAAACTGTCATACTTCACTTATCGCCAGGCTTTTCGTCGTTCCAGGCTTCACTGTTTCACCAGATGGAGTGCAAAGATCAGGATCCTCTAAGGATCTTTTAGGAGCGAACCCCCTCAGACCACACGTTTTCAATGAAAAACTCAATTTCAGCCATTGCGGGCAATTGCACTTTACGGAAGCAGGCTTTTGGCTTTTTGTGCGGTAAGTGTTTTACGCTTGTTTCAATTTTTTACTCGTCGTTCTGTCGGCGGAACCATCAGCACTAGATCAAAGAACGCGTATAAGAGCCGCTGGAATGAGCCAGTCACGCACCGTAGCTGAAAGCAGTTATCGGCACGTGCCGCAGCGTTTATTCCAGGAGAGTGAAAGGGATCATCGAATCCTCATGCGGATATGGGCAAGGGCAGAATACAGAACCATGGCGGGGACTCGATCATTCCTGCGGGCGCTTTGAACTCATCCGCAAAGGTTCAAGAACATGAGTCGTATGGAGAAAACCTGGTTGCTTGTGGTCGTTGCCGTGATCAGCTGCACCGCTTTCTGCGTATACGCAGCTGGTCCTGTTCCGCCACAAGATCGCACTGCCTGGTGGCAGGAAGCGCGGTTCGGTCTGTTTATTCATTGGGGACTGTATTCTATACTGGGTCGCGGCGAATGGGTATTGTACCAAGAGCACATTCCTTTCGCCGAATATGAGCGTTTAGCGGACCGATTCAATCCGAAGCAATACGATCCTAAAGAGTGGGTGGCCTTGGCCAAACAAGCGGGAATGAAATATATCGTACTGACGACGCGACATCATGACGGATTCTGCCTCTATGACAGCAAAGTCTCTCCATTTACTTCGGTAAAAACCGCTGCGGGAAGAGATTTAATCGCAGAATTTGCCTCCGCCTGCCATTCGGCCGGCATGCGCATGGGCTTTTATTATTCCCTGCAAGATTGGCGTTTCCCGAATGTCACGCCTCATGGCCGGTTGATCCCGGAGCAAACGCTTCAACCATTGGTCGATCAGGCTTTTGCCCAAATCCGGGAATTGCTCACCCAGTATGGAACTGTGGATATTCTGTGGTTCGACGGCATGTGGCCGTATGACGCCCAACGCTGGCGATCGCAAGAACTCATAGATTTGGCACGCAGCCTTCAGCCTGACATCCTGATCAATGACCGAGCCGGATTGCCGGCTGATTTTGCCACGCCGGAAAACACCGTGGCCGCCCGATCGCGGCCGTGGGAAGCTTGTTTTTGTTTAAATCGCTCGTGGGGGTTTGCGCCTTATGATCGCAATTACAAACCGGTTCATGAAGTGCTGCGTTTGCTGGCTTCTTGTGCTTCTCAGAACGGCAATCTCTTGTTGAACGTCAGCCCTGATGAACACGGCCGAATACCGGTCGAGCAGGCAGAGATTTTGCACCAAGTCGGCCGCTGGATGCAGCTCCATGGCCGGGCCATTTATGGCGCCCGTTCCTCGCCGGTCGTAGCGCCTAACTTGGGCATGGAATCGCGCGTAGGCGACAAGGTTTATCTGCTCATACAGCGATGGCCCGGCAGTACTGTTCCGTTCGCCTGGTGCGGCAGCAAGGTCAGGCAAGCCCGTCTGTTGGCAACCGGGCAGCTCGCGCGTATCGAACAAAAAGCCGATCGGGTATGGCTGCATGATCTGCCGGCCTATCCGCCGGACCCCTACTTGAATGTCATTGAATTATCTTTTACGGGCGAACCTCGCGCTGCCGATCCAGCCTATCAATAGGCCGGGGGTGGGCTGTTAGGCTTTTTCTCAAGTGCGCCTGACGGCAGCTGAACGAGCAGCAGCTCACTGACTAGCTATTCGCCCATGATTGGCGTGTACCGATTGATCGTTGAAAGGGCCGGTCCACTTTTCCGAGAAACATAGCGGACGACGTCCCCGGGAGGGCTGGATCTGCACCATGGGTATCACCTGAACCAATAGGAAGAGGCGACGATGAAAGGCATAATTTTCCACCTCTTTGTGATCGGGGCGCTTCTTTGTCTCCCTGATTCTACAGTTTTAGCCGGCCTCACTGGAAAGATTCACGGCAAGGTGACAGATAAGCAGAAGGGAGAACCGCTCGCCGGCGTCAATCTTATTTTAAAGGGATGGAGCGATGGCAAAACCCACGATTTGGAGCGGGCCATGGGCGCGGTCAGCGATGGCCAGGGGGAATATTTCGTCCTCAATATCCCACCGGGAAAATATTCGCTCACAGCCCGCATGGTTGGATATCAGCCGATGCAATATACCAATATAGCGGTCAGTATGGATCGGACCATCGAGCTCAACTTTCAGTTGAGCTCCACGGTTCTCGAGGGAGAACAGATCTCCGTGGTCGCTAAACGGGAGGTGGTCCAAGCGGATATCTCCAGCAGTCAGATCATCATCCGCGCTGAAGAGACCGAAAATTTGCCGAGAAACACGATTCAGGAAATTTTAGATTTGACGCCCGGGGTGACGGTCAGCGACTACAATAACAAGATTGATATCCGCGGCGGCGGTTCGGATCAGGTGATGGCTTATCTCGACGGTTTCGCCATGAAGGATAATGTGTTCAACACGCCGTTTCTGTCCTACAACCGTACCTCCATTGAAGAGATCACTATTCAGACCGGCGGATTTCAGGCCGAGTACGGAGAACTGCGATCTGGTTTGATCAATGTGGTGACCAAGGAGGGCGAACGGGATTACAGCCTTTCAGTGGATTGGAAATACAGCCCTCCAGGTTATCGTTATGACGGGCCGAAGAAATATATCGAGGATAAATATTATCTGATGTACGGAAGCGATTGGTCAATGGATCCAACGATTCTTGCGCAGAAATTTCCCAATCCGGAGGACAAGTTTGTCGGTTGGCCTCGATATTCGGAGGAGAAAATGGCCGACAGCGATCCGAACAACGACATGACGCCGAACCAGCAGAGGGAACTCTGGCGATGGCAGCATCGCGGTCGTGCCGAGGGAGAAAAGCCCGATAATATCGTCGATGCCACACTGAGCGGGCCGTTTCCGGGCGCCCATCTGCCCGGACTTGGGCCGTTGTTGGACAACCTCTCTTTCATGATTTCCTATCGTGGAGATTATGCCGCTTATGCCAATCCGGGATACCGCGACCATTTTGATGAAAGCAACGTGATGTACAAAGTGAAATACAGCATCACCGGCTCCAGCAAACTCACTTTGTTAGGCATGTCGTCCAAGCAGTTGGGTCTAGGTTATATCGATTATAACCGTGGAGCGGAACCCATCATCATGCGAAGTGGAGGGAACGGCGGTTATGTGGAGCAGAGCAGCCATTTAGCCAAAGCGAAAATCTCCAATATCGGGCTGCTCTATGAGCTTATTATATCACCGCGAACGTTTTTAGAACTTCGCGTCTCTCGGATGTCCAACGCCTATGAATTCGGCCACGGGCCCATGCGCGATACGACCAAGGTCAAGGAAATCGCCGCCGACTATTACACCCTGCAGGGCGACAGCCTCAAAGTGCCGGGAGTGTGGAATGCGACCACCGGCCGATACGAAGCCCGTGACACGACGCTTTATCGCGGCGATACGGTCTGGTGTCCAGCCTCTTATTGGGATGAAAGCCCGAACGGATGGGTCTATCCCGGCGTCAGCCCTGCTATGGACCAGGTTGGCAAGATAAACCTGGATGGCACGACGAACGATTTTGAGCATTCGCGCGGCTCGAACACGCTGATCCGCGGGGATATCACCAGTCAGATCTCTAACCATCACCTGATCAAAGCCGGATTTTATTACAGTGAAAGCATGATCGACCGGAATTATTACCAGATTCGGGATTATGCTGAAAAATACGGCATGGTTGAAGGAGAGGGGGAGGATATCGCCATCCGCTTTCGAGAAGTTCCGCGGTACGGCGCTCTTTATATTCAGGACCGCATCGAAGTCAAGGGTTTGACCGGCAATCTCGGATTTCGCGGTGAGCTGTTCGATGCCAACACCAGGGTTCTGGAACCGGACGATCCCTTTTCCAACTTTTTTTTCATTCCCAATTTTTGGGAAAACATTAATCGAATGGATTATAAAGACAGCAAGCCCTATTACCGATTGAGTCCCCGGTTCGGCGTCTCCTATCCGATGACCGTGAGCAGCAAACTCTATTTCAACTATGGCCACGCCTACACAGCTCCGGATAATGTCTTTCGCTATGGTTTCAGCACTCACCCGCGCATGTGGTCCAACATCAAATGGCGCGGCAATCCCGAATTACAGCCGCCGAAAACGGTCCAGTATTCTCTTGGATACGAGCACGCCTTGTTTGAAAAATATCTGATTCACTCCGAGATCTACTACAAAGACGTCACTGATCAATTGGGCATCGTATATTATCAGAATGTTTTTTCTGATAATCCAACCCAACGCTATTACACCTGGGATAACAAGATGTACGAAGATATCATCGGGGTGGAGTTTCGCGTGTATAAACGGCTGGGCAGGTTTTTTAACGGCTGGCTGCAGACCGAGTTCCGTGGACAGAAGGCCGGTGAGATCGGCTACGCAACCCGGTTCGTCGAAGGAGATCCGGAGAACGTCTCAGAGTACAGTCGTTATTCCTATCCCGACGACTATCTGTGGGAGTGGACGCCGAGCTTTATGCTCAATTTGGATTTCCGCACGCCGCCTGATTGGGGTCCTAAAGTGCTGGGCCTACCTCTTTTCGCGGATTGGAGCCTCAACACCATTTTGCGCTGGTCCGAGGGGAGCAAATGGACCTGGAACCCCACCAACAGTCCCTTCGTCTACAATAATTTGCAGAATCCAAACTATTTTTGCAGCGATTTTTATTTCAGCCGGGATATTCACTCTCCGCTTGGTATGGCGACAGTCTATTTCGACATCCGTAATCTTTTTTCGCGCAAGTTGTTGAACTATGGAGTCTTGGCCGGTAAAAGCGATGAACCGGGCCGCGAGCTTTACGAATACCTGAATTCATTGAGACCCGGTGACCGCGTGGGCCATTACAAGGCCTCGCACATCGTCCATCCGGCGGAAAAACCGGGTGATAATTACTTTTATCGCGTCGGCGGACCTGTCCGATACTATTTGGGCTTGCGTTTTAATTTTTCCCGTTAACAGGGAGTCGTGCTCATGAACAAACGAACAGCTGTTGTTATCTCAGCGTTGATCTTAGGCAGCGCGCTGCTTACCGCTCCAGCCTTTACGATGAAAAAGGTGGCGCAGAGCAAATTGCAATTTCTCAAATTGGAGATGGGCGCACGCGCCATCGCCTTAGCCGGCGCCTACAGCGCCGTCAGCGGGGATCCCAATTGCATTTTTTATAATCCTGCGGGCACTGCCTTTGTCGACGGCCTGGGACTGGCGTTCAATTATTCAAGCTGGCTGGCCGGCACCAGCTATCAATCCGCCGCGGCCTCTTATACCGCCGGCCGCTGGGGCACCTTTACCGCGAATTATCTAAGCGTACAATACGGCGAGTTTGAAAGAACCGTGGTCGATGCGCATGCCTGGGAAGGGTATCAAAGTCTCGGTACCTTTGATGTCGGTGAATATGCCTTCGGTCTGGGCTATTCCCACCAAATCACCGACCGGCTTTTTATCGGCGGACAGGCGAAATACGCGTATCAGAGGCTTGGTTCCAGTCAGATCTGGGAGTATGTCGGGTCAGATTTCGAGGCTACGAAAGAGGTGGATAATGAGACAGATGTGGTGGCCTATGATTTCGGCACCCTCTACAATTCAGGCTTTAAAAATCTGTGCATCGGCATCGCGGTGCAAAATTTTGCCAACAAACCGATTCCGCTGAATTTCCGTTTTGGCATGGCGGTCGATTTGAATCAGATTTTTTTCCCGGACCGTACAAAGGACCGTCTGACCTTCTCCTACGAAATCCAGCATCCGCGCGATTACACCGAGCGCGTCCAGTTCGGATTGGAGTATGCCTACCGTAACCTGATATTTCTGCGTGGCGGCTATAAAATCAATTTTGACGAACAGAGCTGGTCAGCCGGCATCGGCTGCATTTTGAGTTATTCGAAAACCGCGCTGCAGATAGATTATGCCATCGTGGACTTTAGCGCTTTCGGCTTCCTGCATCGGGCCAGCATCGGAGTGTCTTTATGAGTCAAATTAAACGACGACGTTGGGCAGGGCCATCGATCCATCTTCTCGTTCTGTTGCCGGTGATCTTGACCGGCGTGGGCTACGCACAGCACATTACCGGGAGGAAAACTCTGTGCATCGGTGAACTGTGGCATGAGGATGAGGACATCCCATCCGGCGGATTTCATCGTTCCTTCTGCTGGCCGGGCAATCACTATCGTGCCGTCGGCGCCGCCAAACCGATGGATTTGATGAACGGCTGCGCCCGGGAATGCGGACTTGGTTATGGCATGAAGAACTGGACTGATTGGAAAAATAAATTTTATCCTTACATGGTCGGCGGTGTCGGCGAAAGCCTGATGGTATATCCCAACGGCGCGCGTTATGGTTGCGTAGGACACGAATTTAAAATCATCTTGCGACAACCTCCGCCCACCCTGATGGTGGATGGGGAAATACAACCGGCTAGGCAGGAATATGATGAACTCGACCCTCACCTCATCAGCGATGCCGCCCTGGCGATCAAATGGTCCTTTGATGTGGGCCTGACGGTGGAGCAGGTCTATTATGCCTACGCATCTCCTCCTTTTGACAGTTATCTATTCATCGATTTCAACGTGATCAACAGCGGAAACGTGAATCAAAATTTAAGCACGGTTGAGCTAAAAAATCAATTCCTACATGGCCTTTGCTTTACCTACGCCTTTTTACCTATGGTGAGCCATGAAGGCGCCGAACAAACGCCCAGTTCGGTCATTGAGACCAGCACAGATGATTGGGTTGAATATTATGGCGAGTCCTATCTGGATTACCTTGGAAGTGGATCTCCTTTGCATCCTGCCGGCGATCGCACGGCCGATTCATTAAGAATTTTTTACGCTTGGGACGGGAATAACGGAAAATCCGGATGGGACGATACGGGCGATCCCGACATGAATACCGGTTTTTTTGAACAGTCGCCCGGAATGGGCAGACTGCTGTCTCATCAGTATCTGGGTTTAGGTCTTTTGCACGCTGATAAAAGTCCCAGCGACACGACCAACGATTTATCGCAGCCTTTTTCCACGGTTTGGCGAGTCGGCACGCAACCGTTCTTCTCCACTCAGGAGGCCTATGAATATTATTTCAACGGTCGGCACATGGACAGCCCGCAGGAGATGGGCTTCACCCGACCGGATGATCCAGTTTCGGTCGCTCGTCCCAATCCTTACATCAGTCTGGGTCCTTACGAGATGCCGTTCGGCAGCGATATCCACTTTACTCTCCTGGCGGCGGTTAACGGAATCAATTATGATTTGTGCAATTCCATAGGACTTTCGTGGTGGACGCGATGGAAAGGCGGTGAAGGCATCCTGGATGAGGAGAAAAATCGGTTGGTAGCCAGCGGTCGCGATTCGCTGTTTAAATATTTCGGCCAGGCGACGCGTCGCTATTTTAAGAACCGCGAAAACGGACGACATCCCTTTGATGCGCCGGAACCGCCGCCGCCTCCTGCCCTGACTGTTACCTCGGCGGAAAAATCCGTGATCCTGAAATGGAGCGACGTCTCTCAGATTCCGGACCACGATACCGCTGTGCTTGATTTTGCCGGCTATCGGGTGTATCGTTCTGTGGGACGCAATGATACAACATTTGTCAAGATTTGGGAATGCGGCGGGAACACCGGCATACCGGTAGCCACTGAATACGTCGATCGCACGGTGCAAAGAGGATTTGCCTATTTTTATTATGTGACCGCCTATGATGACGGCAGTCAAAACTGGGAAGCTCCGGGCCGATCACTCGAATCGGGCAAATACTGGAATATGATGCTCAAGAACAAGCCGGCTCACCCTTTTATGAGCAGTGAACAGGTCGCAAATTTGAATCAGGTCAAGGTCGTGCCCAATCCCTATCATGATCAGTCGGTGCGGTTTAACTGGCCGGGCGAGGAAAACAAACTATTATTCATCAATGTTCCGCTCAAATGCACGATCAAGGTGTATACGGCCAGCGGCGATCTGGTTAAAACCCTTTGGCATGACTCCAACCAGACCGAATGCGCATGGAATCAAGTCACGGACAGCAATCAACTGATCTATTCCGGCGTTTATTTTTACATCGTTGAAAGCGACATCGGTCGGCAGACCGGAAAATTTGTAGTGGTGAGATCCAGCAAACAGAGAGATCAATGAAAAGAAATCATCTGCTTATTTGCTTGATGCTCTGTTTTCTTTTTATTCATGCCGATTTATGTTTTCCCCAACAGATCACCGGTCGCAAGTATCTGCGCATCGGAGAAATTTGGCATGAAGATGAGGATATTCCCAGCGGCGGCTGGCAGGCCTCTTTCGCCTGGCCCGGCAATCATTGGCGCCGCATCAACCAATCGGAAAACCATTTGATGAACGGGACGATGCGTGAATGCGGCTTGGGGTATGGGTTGAAAAACTGGAAAGATTGGAAAAACAATACATTTCCGGTGATGGTGGGAGGCGTCGGGCAAAGCTTGATGGTTCATCCGCCGGGCGGCCGATTCGGCTGTGTGGGACATACCTTCAAGATCATACTGCGCCGGCCGCCGCCGACTTTGACCGTCGAGGGCGAGCTCCAGGCGCCGAAACAGGAATATGATGAACTGAACGCCAACCTGATCAGCGATGCGGCGCTGGTGATTCGATGGTCGTTCGATATCGGCGTCACTGTCGAACAGACCTATTACGCTTATGCCTCGTATCCGTTTGACAGCTACCTCTTTATTGATTTCAAAATCATCAACAGCGGCAATGTGAATCTGAATGAAAAAACAGTTGAATTAAAAAATCAGGTTCTGCACGACATATGTTTTAATTATGCCGTGTTGCCGCAAGTCGGGTTCGAGGGCGCCCGGCAAAGCCCCCCGACCGGCACAGAGGATTGTACCGACGATTGGGTGGAGTATTACGGCGAAAATTATCTCGACTATATCGGCTCAGGCACGCCGACGCATCCAGCAGGCAATCCTTCGGCCGACTCTTTAAGAGTGTTTATCGCCTGGGATGGAGATAATAACCAAACGGCCGGTTGGGATGACACCGGCGACCCTGACTGGAACAAAGGCTATATGGAACAAAGCCCGGGCATGGGCCGGCTGCTGTCGCCGCAATACTTCGGCATGGGCATCCTTCATTGCGACAAGAGCGTCGACGACACCACCAATGATCTATCGCAACCGTTTGCGACCGTGTGGCGGCCCGGCAATGTGCTGTTCGGCTCCCTCGAAGAGGCCTACAACTATTTCTTCACCGGAGTGCATATGGCCAGTCCGCTGGAGATGGGATACACGGAACCCAACGATCCTCTGCGGGTGGCGCGTCCGAACCCCTATGTCTGCATCGGGCCTTTTGAAATGCCTTTTGGCAGCGATATCCATTTTTCCATGTTAGTGGCTGTGCATGGGATCAATTATGATTTATGCAACTCAGTGGGCCTCTCTTGGTGGACGCGATACAAAGGGGGGCAAGGTTTGACCGATGTGGAAAAGAACGCAATCGTCGCTACCGGGCGGGATTCTCTCTTCAAATATTACAGTCAGGCCACACGCCGGTATTTCCGCAACCTTGAACAGGGGCGTGACCCCTTTGATGCACCGGAAGCCCCGCAGCCGCCCGATTTGACCGTTACCGCAGGAGAAAAATCGGTTATTTTAGAATGGAGCGATGTTTCACAAATTCCCGATCACGACACCGGCGTGATCGATTTTTCCGGATACCGGGTCTATCGGTCGGTGAGCCGCAATGACACCACTTTTGAAAAAATCTGGGAGTGCGGCGGCGCGAGCGGAATCCCGGTGGCCAACCGCTACGTCGATTACGGCGTCCAACGGGGGGTTGCTTACTTTTATTATGTCACCGCCTTTGATGACGGCCAACAAAACTGGGAACAGCCCGGACGATCGTTGGAATCGGGCAAATACTGGAATATGATGCTGAAAAATCGTCCCGTGCATCCCTTTATGAGTCAGCAACAGGTTGGAAATCTCGATGACATCAAAGTCGTGCCGAATCCCTATAACGATAAATCGGTTCGTTTTAATTGGCCCGGGGAAGAGAACAAATTGCTCTTTATCAATCTTCCTCTTAAATGCACGATTAAAATTTTCACCGCCAGCGGAGATCTGGTAAAGACGATCCAGCACGACAATCAAACGACCGAGCAGGATTGGAATCAGGTTACTGACAGCAACCAGCTCATCTATTCAGGAGTTTATTTCTTTCTGGTTGAAAGCGACCTGGGTGCGAAAACGGGAAAATTCGTCGTCGTACGTTCCAGCAGAATAGAGGAACCATGAGAACAACGTACACCCTGTTACTTTGCGTGCTGTTGCTGATGATGGAGGCACTATCTGTTCAAGGCCAATCCATCACCGGCCGCCGCTACCTCTGGATCGGCGAGCTCTGGACCGAAGAGGAGGATATTCCCAGTGGCGGATGGGAGGATTGCTTCGCCTGGCCCGGCAACCACTGGCGAATAGGTCTCGGTCATGAAAATCGGTTGATGAACGGCACCGTCCGCCAGGGCGGCATGAGCTATGGACTGCTCAATTGGAAAGATTGGAAGAATGCTTTTTTCCCTTATATGGTTGGCGGCGTGAATCAGAGCAATCTGGTGCATCCCAACGGCGCTCGCTGGGGTTGCGTCGGTCACGAGTTCAAGCTGATTTTAAGACGTCCGCCGCCGACTTTAGTGGTGAATGGAGAACCTCAGCCGCCGCGGCAGGCCTATGACGCTCTCGACGCCCATCTGATCAGCGATGCGGTGCTGTACATCCGCTGGTCTATGGATGTCGGGCTAACGGGCGAGATGCGTTATTATGCTTACGCAGCCTATCCGTTCGACAGTTATATGTTCATTGATTTTGTAGTGAAAAACACCGGGAACGTCAATCTAAATGAAAAAACGGCTGAATTGAATGGACAGGTTCTTCAGGGCGCCGCGTTCAACTATATGGTGCAGCCCCATGTCAGCTATGAAGGCGCGCGTCAGAATCAAGCAGTCTGGGAGCATATCAATGATGATTGGGTGGAGTATTACGGGGAGAATTACTTGGATTATCTAGGCGGCGGCACGCCGGTGCACCCAAGCGGAAATCCGCTGGCCGATTCCCTACGCCTGTTTATCGTATGGGATGGCGATAACAATAAAATCTCCGGAGACGATACCGGGGATCCTGATTTGAACAGCGGTTTCGAGGAGCAAAGCCCGGGCATGGGCAGATTGTTGTCGCCGCAATATTTCGGCATGGGGCTGCTGCACGCAGATAAGAGCGCCCTGGATACCACCAATGATCTGCGACAGCCCTTTTCCACAGTTTGGCGTCCCGGCGACGTCCGCTTTTCATCCTGCGAGGAGGCATACAAATATTTTTTTACCGAAAGACACATGGCCAGCCCGCAGGAGATGGGCTTTACAGAACCGAACGATCCACTCAATGTCGCGCGTCCCAATCCGTACATCGGAGTCGGACCCTATGAGATGCCGTTTCAGAGCGATGTTCATTTTACTATGCTTTTCTGCGTGAACGGCATCAACTATGATTTATGCAACGCGCTGGGCTTATCCTGGTGGACTCGCTGGAAAGGCGGGGAGGGGATTACCGATCAGGAAAAAAATCAGTGGTTGGCCACTGGCCGTGATTCATTATTCAAGTACTTTAGTCAGGCAACCCGGCGTTATTTCAGAAATGTCGAAAATCATCGCAGTCCCTTTGACAGCCCCGAGCCGCCACCGCCTCCCGACTTGACCGTGACGGCGGGTGAAAAGTCGGTCATTCTAGAATGGAGCGACGTTTCCAAAATACCGGATCATGATACCGGTGTGCTTGATTTTGCCGGCTACCGGGTTTATCGCGCCAAAAGCCGCAATGATACCACGTTTCAGAGAATTTGGCAATGCGGCGGCCAAACCGGCATCCCCGTGGTCACCCGTTATGTCGACACCGATGTTCAACGTGGCTTTGCCTATTTCTATTATGTGACCGCTTACGACGACGGCAGTCAAAACTGGGAACAGCCCGGTCGCTCTCTCGAGTCTGGTAAATACTGGAACATGATGTTGAAAAACAAACCGGTGCACCCGTTCATGAGCCAGCAACAGGTTTCCACGTTGGAGCAGATCAAAGTGGTTCCCAATCCTTTTAACGACAAATCGGTCAAGTTCAATTGGCCGGGTGAAGAAAACAAGCTATTGTTCATCAATTTGCCTCTGCAGTGCACCATCAAGATCTATACCGCAACCGGGGATTTGGTTAAGACCATCGTTCATGATGACGGCACCACCGAACAGTCCTGGAATCAGGTTACCGACAGCAACCAGCTGATCTACTCGGGTGTTTATTTCTTCCTGGTCGAGAGCGCCTTGGGAACCAAAACGGGAAAATTTGTCGTTATTCAGTCGAGCCGTTTGAATAATTAAAAGGGATAAGAGAACTCTCGTTGCATCGAGCAGTTTTCTGCCATGCCCTGAAGGAGTGAAAGGAGCAGGCTATTCTTGGAAAAGGAGGTGATGCTGCCGGCTGATTTTACCCTGTGCATCCGCTCACGTTAACGAACCGTCAGGAGGTGATGTGAACTGGTGTCCGTTTGCCGGAACGATTGTTACGTTCCAAGGAAAAAGCGACATGATTAAATTCATCCTGTGCGATCTGATCGCTTAAACGAAAAAGGAGCCATCTATGAAAACAAAGACCGTATTATGTTTGTTTGCCGTACTTTTGCTCGTTTCTTTTACTTTTGCCGGCGTCACCGAAATGAAGATCTGGACCGATGAGATCATGGATCCAGATCCGGATCAAATGAACCCTGTGACGAGCAAGGTAACGCGTTACGGCACTAAATCCAGTCCGGCGAGTTACTATGTGGTTCGCTGGTGCACCAACCGCGAACCAGCCGGTGATTATATGAATATCACCGGCACGGATCCAACGCCCGCCGCCGGTCCGTACTGCATGGATGTCGGCATGGGCCCAGTGCCGGGACCGAATTTGTGGATGGACATGCGCCGCGACGATGCCGCTCCGGGATGGACGGAACCACTGGATGCCTCAGCGACTGAACGCGTTACGTTTTGGATCAAGGCTGAACCGAACACCTGTCCTCTTTGGTTTTATGCGTTGGATTGGCCGTCTCCGGCTGGCTTTAAAAATGTTTCTGCCGCCATACGGATCGAAGGGGAGACAGTGATCACTCGGGATGAATTCGGGGAATGGTCTGGCCGCTTAAAGCCCTTTAACGGAAACTGGCAATTTGTGTCCATTCCCTGGGCTTTTCTGCAGCTTACGGATTCGGAAGTAGTCAATGCGGTGGTGCCCTATAGCTTTATCCATGAAGGGTCTGCTGGCGGCGATGGAGACGGTGCGGCGTACGCATTCACTCCGGCGACGTTGTGGAGCCTGACCTGGGCTACGGCGACTACGGATGATGGTCCAACAGGCGTGTGGAACGCCGTTTATGCCACATCCCCCGACTGCAAGTGGAATCTTCCGCTGGGCAGCCCAGGGGTGCCGGATCAGCGATGGAGCATCGACGAAGTCGTCTTCTGCCTGAATCAGGGCACTGGCATCACGGATGTGGACGGCAAATCTTCGATCATGCCTCTGGAGTACGGCCTGAGCAACAACTATCCCAATCCGTTCAATCCTACCACGCAAATCGAATATTCCATTCCCATTTCCAACCGGGTGTCGATCGAGGTGTATAATGCGCTGGGGCAAAAAATCAAGACGCTGGTAAACCGCACGATGTCGCCGGGCACGTACCAAGCGATCTGGAACGGCACCGATGATTTCGGCAACGCCGTTCCGTCCGGCGTGTACTATTGCCGAATGGTTTCGAGCCATTTTAATTCGGTGAAAAAAATGCTGCTGCTCAAATAAGGATCAGAGAGGGGCAGAGTTCTTCTGCCCCTCTTGATCGGCGAAGGAGACGCACGATCGGGTATTTTTTATGATGAAAGCGCATCATGGCTGCCAAAGTCGTCATTGTACAAACGCATTTCAGACGGGCTGTTCCTTTTTTAACGATATTTCTGTTTGCTTTCACTTTGCGTTTGATCTATTTGCAGGGCTATCGACATTATCCCTTGTTCGCTTTTCCCCAGGTGGATGCCGAGACCTATCTCTCCCAGGCCAAACAGATGGCGGACGGCCATTTTTTTCAAACCAACCGGTTTAGTTTTTATCAACCGCCGCTTTATCCCGTCCTGCTCGCCGCGTGTATGTATTTTATCACCACTCAGCTTTATTGGATTCATCTTTTTCAAATGATCCTGGGATCCATTAACTGTTTATTGCTCTACCAGGTGGGTAAATACTGCTTTTCTCCTTCCGCCGCTGTACTCGCTGCCTTGGCCTCCGGTTGCTATTGGCCGCTGATCTATTTCGACGGAGAGTTGTTGCCGTCCACCGTGGCCATCTTTTTTATCTTGCTATTTATGCTATTTTGGTTGAAATTTATCAAATTATCCAACCGGTCGGCGCTTTTCTTGTCCGGAGTCAGTTTGGGATTTGCCGCGATCGCTATCCCCAACATACTTTTGTTCGGCTGGACCGTATGCCCCATCGCTATCCTTTCTTCGGCGGTGCGCGGAAAGTCCCCTATCCACTGGATTGACGCTCTGAAAAGGCTGCTGATCTTTGCCGCCGCTTCCATCTTGCCTTTGGCGCCGATCTCTCTGTATCATTGGCATCTTGAAAGGGTTTTCGTGCCGATCTCGCACAACGGCGGTCTGAATTTTTACATCGGCAACAGCCCGAAAGCGGAAAACGCGGTAGGCATTCGCCCCGGTGAAGAATGGGATCATTTTATCCAAACTCCGCAGAGAGAGAACCCGCAGAGCGTTCTTTCCAGCGCCGCTTTTTCAATGTATTGGTACAAGAAAAGTTGGCAATATATCCATCGTCAACCGGTTGAATTTGTCAAAAATTTTATACGCAAACTATTTCGTCTCTTGGACGCTTATGAAACCAAGCGAAATATGGATATCTATTTTTTTCGACAGAAATTTTCCACTCTTATGAAATGGCCGCTTTTGGGCTTCGGGGTCGTACTGCCTCTATCGCTTCTGGGCTTGGTCTGGCCGCGTCCTGCAAACCCATACCGCATCTTTCTGACGTGGTACCTTTGCATCTATGGATTCTCTGTCATTATTTTTTTTGTTACCGCCCGCTATCGCCTTCCCCTGACGCCGGTGCTCCTGCTGTTCGCCGCTCACGCCTTTCTGCACCTGCTGCAACGATTGCGCACAAAGAGACTGCCATGGAAACAGATAGCGTTCCTGACCGCAACAAGTCTGTGGATTCATCTGGATCCAGCCGGCGTTCGCCCCAGCCAGGCGGAGCAGAAGGCCTCTCAGGCTGAGAGCTGGTACTATCTGGCAAGATCGATAGGGGATGCCGCCAACCATCAAGACGACCCGGCGGATCGAGTGACGGGCTGGAAGAACGCCATCCAGACCATGCAGGTCTCCGCGCAATGCGATTCCTCCTTTGCTTACCCGCTTACTTTCATCGGCATCTATTCAGTGCAAATTGCCAAACAATTGCTGAAAGATTTCGTTTCGCAGGAGACGCCCGTTGTCGAAAAAAAGCGACTCCTGGGGCAGGTCGCTGCGCATCTGGCCTGCGCCGAAGGGCATTATCGTCAGGCCCATGCGCTCGCACCTCTCCAGGTCTCTCCAGTTTACAATCTTTCTCTGGCGCTTTTTTATCAGAATATTGTCGATTTTAATAATCCTTTCCTTTCACCTGACCTTGTGCGAGCGGCTATTGTCCGACGATGTGATGAAATCGCCCTTCTTCTGGATCAGCTGCTTCAGCAAAAGTATCTCAACGACCTTGCCAAATATACTGAACTTCAATTCAAGGCAGCGATGCAGAGAGAACAAGTTTTGCAGAATGCTATTTTTTAAAAGGTTCGAACCCATGATCAACCGTGCATGCACTTTCTTGTCAGCGATGCTGCTGGCCGTTCACCTGACAGTCGCCGGTCGGACGGCCGACGCCGGGATCGTTCCCTGGACGATCAATTTACCTCCCTCTTTAGCTCAGGATAAAGCTGTTCAGGCAGCGCTGGCTGATCTGAATGCGATTGCACGATCCTGTGGAGTCCAATTCTCCATTCCACAGACGCTGGATGCTCTGCCCGGACAGGTTGTCGTGATCAGCCGCATAGGAGTGAAAAAGCCATCTGATCTGCTTCGGCCGCATAGAGCCAATTGGATGCCTGTACGCCATCCTGAAGGCTTTAAACTAATGACCGTAGGTCAAGCGCCCGACAAAGCTCTGCTCATTTCCGGCGGGTCTCCTCTCGGCGTCGCATACGGACTCTATTGGCTCTATGACCGGATGCGCGTAAGCAAGACCCTTCCAGATCTATCGGTCGACAAGCAGCCTTCGCTTGCCATTCGCATGACCCGCAGTATGGTCGCCAGCAAAGATGATCTGCACCGGGCTCTGCGCTTCGGGCTGAACACGGTTTTTGGCGAAAACCCACTCAATCTGATCCCCTGGGACTCTGAACCGGAATCCAGCGAGAACGCTGGAAAACGGGAAACCGCCAAAGCATTGATCGAATATGCGCACGCCTTGCACATGAAATATCTGGCCTTTGGCACTGATTTCACCTTTCATCCCTCGCTGTTGCAGGAATTCAACGCGGCTCTATCCCCGGATGATCCGGCGTTCTGGGAAGCGGTGCAGGCGAAATACCGCCGGCTCTTTTACTCTATGCCGGAACTGGATGGCTTGGCCAACTTTCTTGGCGAAGAGCAGATGTATTGGGGGAACTATCAGACCTTTGATCCCATCCACCACGGCATCGATTGTGACTGGAGTCTGGAAAAACGGTATCGTACGTTTCTCATCAAAGTGCGGGAAGTCGTTGCCGAGGAATTCGGCAAACTTTATTTTCATATCACCTGGGACAATTCGCCTGGCGAAGTGCATGCCCAACCGCAGGTATATCGCCGAATATTGGATGAAACCGTGCCGGTCGAAAATTTATATCTCATCCCCAGTTCGACTCAGAATGACCGCTGGTGGTTTCAGGCCTTTAATCCGACCTTTAATCAGACTCCACATCGAATGCTGGTCATCTTTGAGACCATGGATTATCATCATGGCGAAAATATGTTTCCGACTTTTCCCGGGCCCTATTACCAGGCCTGGCTGCAGCTGGTTCTCGGCTCTACCCCAAGCAATCTGCAGGGCGCCAATGCCGATATGCCGGCTCAGGATGTTTGGAACGAAACCCGCAATCTGACCGCCTACACCCTCTACCGTCTGATGTGGAATCCCCATGAAGATGTACAAACCATTGCTGAAGATTTCGCCGCCATTCATTTCGGTCCTGCCGCCGCTGCCGGAATGGCAGACCTTTTCATGCTATCACCCATTGCCTACAAATACGGCCTTTACATTGAACCGGTCACCTACGGACAGTTCACCTCTTTGCCGCATATTCGGGTCGGCTCGTTTGTCGTTCAGGGATTTCCTGCCATCGATAAGGGCAAGGAGCACATCGAATTTTTGCGCAAGCTCTATGTACGCTGCAAGCCCTGGATCCCAGAGACCCTGTCTTACCTGGACCATGGGCTGGAAACCGCTGAAACCATGCGCCGCAAATTCGAGCTGATTGCACCGGCCCTTGCGGATGAAGCACGATCGAACCAGGTTGCGCAGGCGCTGGACATGACGCGCCTGCTGATTCAGACCAACAACCGCTATGTAAAAAGCTTTTTCGCTTATTTTCACTATCTGGAGAACCCTGATGAGTCCAGCCGGCAGCAGCTGGCCGAACAGGTTCAGGCCCTGCAAATCGCCTGCGAGCAATTCCAGCACGTCCCCGGGTTCGGCTATGATCTGGCCGGAGTCCGTCAGCTGGTGGTCAATGCGCATGCGCTGTTGCAGGATAAGGCTGCGGCTGAAAAGGAACTGTTGGAAGCGCCTACTATGGCTGAGATTGAAACCGCGGTGGCCCGAGAGCAGGAGAAATATGCGCGAATTTTACATGACCATGCACTGGAGGCGGTGCGGGTGTTGCATTGGGAGGGCCGAGTGGATGGCGTGGATGTCTTAAAGATGAACGACAGGAATCTGGAGATTGAGCATGTCAAATGGGACGCCATCTATTTCAAAGATCAGACAATTTTCGCCGCGCTTCCGCAGAGGCCGGTGACGGTGATTCCTAAAAATCTTGATTCCCGCCCCATGCATCCATTTGTGCTGGAACAGCCGTCCGCAGCAAACGGCTACACCGCCAAGATACTCCTCAACGATCTGCCCGGCGGCGCCGGCTGGTGTAAATTCGACCTTTATTATATCGATAAAAATCCGCTTGAATTGAATATGCTTCCACCATGGGCTGAACGATGATTCTCACACGATTCTCTATTTTTCCCTCAGTCGGATTCGCGCTGTTTGTCGCTTTGATCATCAGCGTGTTCCTTTTACCCTGCACCGCCTGGAATCAAACCGGGCTTTCCGGACAATTCATCTTTCAACCGGATCGCCTTTTGCACGGTCACACACATGCCTCCTCTCTGGTCGAATGCCCGAACGGAGACCTGCTGGCCTGCTGGTACGAAGGCGCTACGGATCGAAGCGAGGATGTGCACATTCAGGCCGCACGGATGAAAAAAGGAGGGGAATGGGGTTCTCCCTTTCTGCTGGCTGACACGCCCACCTTATCAGACAATAATCCCTGCATGATCATCGACCGGCAAAATCGTCTCTGGCTGTTTTATTACACACTGCTGGGCGGTTCCGAACAGCCATGGGAAACCGCTTTTTTACGGTTTAAACAATCCCGTGATTATGAAAATCAGGACCGGCCTGTCCTCTGGAATTATGAGGCCGATCTGCCGGTACAGGTTGGGGACCTGGACACGATTGTATCTAGACTATGCGACGACTCGGCGTGGGTCGCGCCCGGCGCTGACGACCTACGCCAAAAGGCAAAGTTGCATCTGCGCAACCAATTGTCCCGACGCCTGGGATGGACCACTCGGGCGCGGCCGCTTATTCAGAGTTCCGGTGAACTGGTGTTGCCCATGGCATCGGAGATCTTTGGCATCGCGACCATGGCCATCACCCCTGATCAAGGACGGACATGGTTTTTTTCCCAGCCGCCGTTGGGTTATGGCGTTGAACAGCCCACTCTTTTTGAGAGATCGGACGGCGTCCTGGTAGCTTATTTCCGAGATGCGACTTCGCTGCATCGGATCCGTTCAAGCATCTCTCGGGATCGCGGCAGGACTTGGTCCCCGATTATCGCCAGCGAATTGCCCAATCCAGGCTCAGGCCTGGAGGTGCTGCGGTTGAGAAACGGTCATGTCGTTTTGATCTATAATGATGTGGAAAGCGATCCGCGCAGCCGGCTGGCGGTTTCACTGTCTTTGGACGAAGGGAAGACCTGGCCCTACACCCGCCACCTCGAGGACAGCCCGGAGGGTAGATTCGACTATCCCTCTTTGTTGCAGGCTCAGGATGGCCGGTTGCACGCTGTCTACAGCTATAATGTGCAGACTATCAAACATGTCTCTTTTTCAGAGGCTTGGATCATGGGAAAAAACTGACAGGCAGCGCTACGATGTTTTTTATTGCAAAAGGATCGAAATCAGTTCATGCTCTTGGAGCCGTACTCCTGCTGGCAAATGGCCTGTTTGCTGCGCCGTTTGATGAAGGACTTGTGCACGGCTTCTTACAGCCACCCCGTGACTGTCGTCCGTACACCTACTGGTTCTGGCCTGCCAGCGCTGTTACTGAGGAAGAACTCACCTGGGAATTGCAGCAAATGTATGAGCAGGGCATGGGTGGAGTTCTGATCAACAGCGCCTTCGGGCCGATCTATGAAAAAGGATCGATCCCGTTTTTATCCGAGGATCATCTTAAAATGATCCGTCATGCGGTGCTGGCGGCCAAAAAGCTGGGAATGAAGGTCATTCTCAATTTCAGCGGCGGTTGGGTGTTCGGCGGCTTTTGGCTGCCGCCTGCGCAGCGCAGTCAAAGCTTGGTGCCGGCATCCATGGAAGTGAAGGGACCTGTCCATGTTTTCACCGAATTGCCCAAATTCGTCAAAGCGGCCGATCACCGTGGCGAGATCTCGGTTGCGGATATTCCCGATGGCGAGAAACTGGTAGCCGTCATCGCTGGAGAAATTAAAGATGGAAAGATGATTTCCTCATCTCTTGTGGATTTAACCGCTCAGGTTGCCAACGATTCGCTGGATTGGACTGTACCGGAAGGCCTTTGGCGGCTGACCGTCTTTTGGCTCAAATACACCGGCCAGAAGACAGTGCCGCCGGACTATGGCCAGGTGCATTGGTGCGTCGATCATTTCAGTCGATCTGCAATGAAAACCTATTGCGAATATATCGGCGGCCGATACTATCAGGCGGTCGGTGATGAATTCGGCAAAACCATAACCGCTTTACATTGTGACAGCTTCGAGATGGCCAGTCTGCCCAACGGCTTTTACTGGAGCGACAGCCTGCTGACGCAATTTCATGCGTGCAAGGGGTATGATCTGACCCGATATCTACCGGCGCTGTGGTGGCCGATCGACGACCTCTCCGAAAAAATCCGATATGATGTGAATGATTTTCTTCATCAGGCCGGTCTGAAGATTTTTTTTCATAGCTTCTTGCAATGGTGTCATAGTCATGGCATCCAAGCCAGCATGGAGCCCTATGGATTCACCACCGACATCCTCGAGGGCGCCGGCATGGTCGATCTGCCGTTCATGGAGGTCACACCCGGTGAAAAAGACGCGGTTCCCTGGTTCGACACCCGCATCGGTCCGAAACGCTATGTCGCCTCCGGCGCGGATCTGTATGGAAGAAATGTGATCGGCGTGGAAGCCTACACCTATTTGCATTGGGAGCTTTATCGCGCCACCCTGGAGGAACTGAAAATCGCCAGCGATGGTTTTCTCTGCGCCGGCGCCAATCATTTTTTCAATCACTTGTATGCCTACAGCCCCGAACGGCAAGCCGTTCCTTCAAGAACCCTCCCCTGGGCGGCGGTCATCAATCACACCAATCTCTGGTGGAAGGATTATCATCACCTGGCGGATTATATCGGACGATGCTGTTTTCTCTTACGCCAGGGCCGGCCGCTGAAAGACATTGCGATCTATTCTCCTTTGGCCAACCAATGGACCCTTGATGTTCAGAACGCCCGAAAATGGACCAGGGAGTACGACTGGGGCGCCCTGGGCGAACTGATCTTTGCCAATGGCTATCAATTCGATCTGATCAACGACGAGGTTCTGCAGCACCATGCTGCCTGGAACAACGGCCGTCTTACCGTCAACGCTATGGAGTACAAGATTTTGCTCTTGCCGGACATCAGCGCCATGCCTGTGGAAACGCTGGAAATCATTCGACGATATGTCGCTGATGGCGGTGTGGCGATTGCTTTGGAACAGCTGCCGAACCGTTCGGTCGGATTGTTTGATTATACGGCTAAAGACCGACAGGTGCAGTCCCTGATTCGCGAGATGTTCGCCGAACCGCTGGGACGAGACGGAACAGGAGAGAAACTGTTCGGCAAAGGACGCACGCATTTCATCAAGCGGGTCCTCCATCGGCAGGATGCCCTTGACCGGCGCAGCAGCCCCCTCGACCCTTTCGTCAACACATTGCGCGCCTACCTGCCCCCGGATGTGTCCATCGACTTGACCGCTGCCGGACTGCGGCAGAACAACGGGCTGAGCTTTTTTCATCGCCGTCTCGGCGAGGACGACCTCTATTTTATCGCTAATATTCAAGACCAGCCATTCCAGCTGCCGCTCACCTTTCGGGTTCAGGAAAAAATTCCCTGGCACTGGAATCCCTATAATGGATCCATCGTCCGGCTATGGCATTATCGACCAAGTTCTCAGGGCATTGAAATCCCCATCGAGTTGGCCCCTTTTGAATCCATGTTCGTACTTTTTCAATCGGGCCAAGATTGCCGCCGAATTTTAGCCGGTGATTTTCACCGTATCGTAGATATGAAACAGAACACGATCGACGTTGCCTCCAGGATGAACGGTCGTCATCATCTGCTGGTGCAGAGTGGAGAACGATCCGCCTCTCTCGCTTACACTGTGAACGGCGTTCCGCCGCCGTTTGAACTGGCCGGTCCGTGGAGAATGACCCTGCCAGACATCGGGGTTGACACCGTATTAACGCACCTCGTATCCTGGACCGTTCATCCTGCTACCCGCCATTATAGCGGCGCCGGCTGTTATGAAATCCATTTTACCCTTCCTGCGGACTATGCGGATACACCACTCAGGCTTTGGTTGGATTTAGGCAAAGTGGGCAGCATTGCTCATGTACAACTGAACGGCAAGCCGATCGGTACGCACTGGATGGGCCACACCCATTTGCCCCTCACCTCCGCTTTCCAACCTGGAGATAACATCTTGGTGGTGGAGGTCATTAACACCCTGATCAATCGCGCGGCCGCTCTCTCAGAAACGATTCCCATTCCTGAAAATCTGATTCCCCATTATGGCAGGGGAACGACGGCTTTTACAAAAAGTTTTCGCGGCCCCGTCGGCTTTGCCGCTCTACCCGCTTCCGGCTTGATCGGACCGGTCCGCATCATTGCTGAAAAGATTGCAACAGTTCCAGTGAGGTGAAATGAAAAAAAAGCACATGCTGTTCACGTCTTTGCTTGCGGTCGTTTTGCTGAACCGATGCGCTGATCAACCGGCTAGCGATCACCCTGCTCTGACCTTCTGCTGCCAGGAAAAGAATGATCTGTATCTGATTTTGTCGCAAGCAAATGCCATCGCCTGTACACGATGGGAAACCGCGGAACAGGCCGTCTCTGCCGCGCCGCCAGGGTCCGGGGTCCTCATTCTGGCAGAAGGCTATCCAGATCGACCCACGGAGATCGACCCTACATCTCTGGCTGTTGCGCGGGAAAAAGGTCTGCGCGTGTACCTTGAATTTCCTGCTTCTATCCCCGGCCTGCCGGTGGATTCCGTCAAGATCACCCGCTATGAACGGGCAGTAGTCTCATCGGAATTTTTTCTGCCGGAACTCAAGCCGTTAACTATTCTAGCCATTCATGATTGCCACTTTACTCCATTTCATGCGCCTAGGACTCACCTGGCGCTGTCGCGTATTGCTGGATTCGATAAGGCGATCTATGGACTCGGCAGGGAGGCCTGGCCGCTGTTGGCGTTTTATCCGGATAGTGCTGTTTTAATCTCCGCCACCAAATTGAGCCAATTTGTCAGTGCAAGATATGCACCTGAAGCCGCCTGGGCCGTCATCTGGCAAAAAATACTCAGTTGGGCGTGCCCAGGCGCCGAAGCCATCGAGCTGCAATGGACACCCACTGTTCGTCCTTCTTTCAGCAGGGAGGAGGCATTGCCGCAGGCGGTCGAGGCAAACGCACTGCAGAGGGGCGCCGCCTGGTTTATGGAATCACGTCTATTGATGCATCAACCCGATGAAAGTCGAGTGCCGGCGCTGGTTCAGCGATCAGACGATCGCTCCATCATCGAGGAGCCGATCGGAGATGGACGCTATGGCATCTTGGAGGGCTATGCTTCAAGCATTCGCTATGACGGCCGGCAACCCCGTCAGATCATTCGACGCACCGATTGCATCAGCGAATGCGCCATGGGGCTGGCTTTCGGAGGTCAGGTGACAGCGAAGAGCGTCTACGCGTCTATCGCCGGCCGTCTGCTGAATTTTTTATTTTTCGATTGTATGGCGCAGCAGCAAGAGCGAGCGGATCCCAGCCATCCGGCGTTTGGCTTGATCGTTTGGGGAATCAGTTCTCCAGCCTGGCAGATCGCTTATTATGGAGATGACAATGCTCGAGTGATTTTAAGCACCATGGCTTCTGCCGCCTTGCTGCAGAACACCGCCTGGGATATCCCTTTGCTCAAAGCCTTGTTTGCCAATCTGCGCACCAGCGGCCAGTATGGATTTCGCACCAATCGCATCAATATGCCCGACCTTTCGACAAAGGGGTGGCAATATTACTACCATCGATCGCCGGTCAATTATGCCCCGCACTATGAGTCTTATCTGTGGGCCTGTTATCTGTGGGCCTACCGGCAAACAGGATATCCGCTTTTCCTGCAAAGGGCTAAAACCGCTATTCGGATGACCATGCAGGCCTATCCTGATCGATGGCGCTGGACCAACGGCATTGCCCAGGAAAGGGCCCGAATGCTGCTTCCATTGGCGTGGTTGGTCCGCACTGAGGACACCGAAGAGCATCGCCGCTGGTTGCGTCAAGTCGCGAACGACTTGCTCGCTCTACAGGACCCCTGCGGCGCGCTGCGGGAAGAACTGGGAAAACCCGATATGGGACAATATGGCCCACCCGTTTCTAATGAAGCATACGGTGAAAAGGAGGCGACGCTTATCCAGGCCAACGGGGATCCGATTTGCGATTTATTGTACACCATCAATTTTGCGTTTCTCGGCCTGCATGAAGCGGCTTCGGCCACTCAGGACTCCATCTATATTTCCGCAGAGGAAAAGCTGGCTAAATTTCTTTGCCGCATTCAGGTGCGTTCAGAAAAATTTTCCGAACTGGACGGCGCTTGGTTCCGAGCATTTGACTACCATCAATGGACCTATTGGGGCAGCAACGCGGATGCGGGCTGGGGCGCCTGGTCCATCGAATCGGGATGGACCCAGGGCTGGATTGTGGCTGCGCTGGGTATGCGCCAGATGAGAACGTCTTTGTGGGATCTTACCCGCAACAGCCGGATCAAAGAACATTTCAGCGAACTCTATCCGTTATTCTTTCCGCCGAAGCGATGAGTGCCATTTTCTTGTGGTGCTCGACCGTCTCAAGGAGGACTTATGGGCAAGTGGACTGTAGGTTGGCTGTGCTTTTTCAGTATGGCGATAAGCCTATCGGCAACATCAGATCAGCAAAAACTTTCGAGGATGGAGTGGAAACCGCCGGCCGGCATCGTCTATGCGGCTAAAACGCTGAACTATGATTTTAAGGGGTATACAAACCGATGGGATGAGTTCTCCTGGAAGTGGTTTTGCAGCAGAGGCGTGTTTCAGACCGCACAACCGGATATTAAGAGTCTGTTGCTGAGAATGGAAAATGATATCGCCAATCAATTGCTTTTGGAAGAGCTCTGGATTCAGCCGGGTTTGCTTTCCCTTTTGGCAAAGAGGCAACCGGTCGTGCTGCGGTCGCCCTCCAGGGCCGGTTTGGAGCAGGCTCTGCTTCAGGGGGATGTATTTGCGGTGATCAGCCAGCGCGATCAGGTCGCCAAGGAGTTGCTCGAAAAACTGCCGGAAGAACTCTATTTTCGCCGCAACAAGGCCTTTGTGCTTCAGCTGGAAAATCGTCTGCTTTATATTTCCGCCGGTTATACACCGGCAGAGACTGAACGGCTATACGGCTATCTGCAGGCTGCCGTGGATTTAATCCATCGCTACACCATGTATAAAGGTTGGATGGGCGTTCATACGAACGAGTACCTGATCACGCCGGCTGTGCGCACCAATCCCTATGAGTTGATCAACAAGGCGCTGCAGGTGGGCTGTACCTGGATGGCGGTCAGCGGGTATAATGATTTCATGCTGCCGAGCGATGTGAACCAGGCTTTGGCCGATATTCATTTCCCGTTCGTTTTCATGTCGGGTCAGTATGGAAGCGGTGGGGTGATGTATGGCATGGAGCACTATCCGGAGGTCCAGGATAACACGGCGGCTTCCTGCCTGGAGTGGTGTAAAAAGAATCAAGGCTTTTATTTCAGCCACCTTCCCGGTGAGGAGAGGTTTGCAGCCGAATACCACGGTTATGTGGTCAGAAGTGCGGATGATCAGCCGGCCATCGAAAAGCTGGCCAAACCTTTTATCACTAATGCGGAGACCATCGAAAGATCCACGCCGCCGTCCTTGCTGCTGTTTTTGGAAAAAAATGAACCGTTGAATTCCGCTTCCATCATGCGCGCCATCCTGTCGCGGCGGAATGCAGCGGTCTTTGAGAACGGCGCTCTACTGGCGTCAAAAGAGTTGCTTAATCCACTGCGAATGCTTATTTTAGAACAAGAGCATCTCTGCAGGACTTTTATTGACTTTATCTCCCTGGATGCCAAGATAAAAGAAAATCGGCTGTTGATCACTCTGCGTAACTCCAGCGAAAGGGCTGTAGAGGGCACGCTCAGCCTGCATCTTCCGCCAGGCGTTACCAATGCCGATCATGCGGCTGAAACCACCATTGCCCTGAATCCTCTGGAATCGCGACTTTTGACGTTTACCCTGAACAGTTCTGCCGCTGCCTGCGGCAAGGACAATCCGGTTGCAGTACGATGCTGCGGCGATTTCGGCGTTGTCGCCGCATTGACGCACTGGGATCTTCCCCATCGGGCTGAGCTGCATCCGTTGATTTTGGATTCGCCCGGACCTGTGGACTATCCGATTACGCTTTGGAACAGCACATCCGTGAATCCGTTTACCGCTGATCTGACCGTGACAGAGGTAAAAACCGGCAGAAGGGTTCACACCGAGACTCTGGTTGAGAATTTGGCCCCATGGCAGAAAAAAATTGTCAGACGAAAGATGGTGCTTCCGCAGGGCGATTATCTGGCGGTTGTGGCCGCTTCAGGCGACACGGTCCGCGGGCAAATCGCGGTGCGGCGTTTTAAGGGCAAAGCCACAGCGCACGAAGAGGACCTGAATCAGGATGGCGTGCCGGAGATCGTGCTGCAGAATCAAAATGTAAAAGCCACGATTCTGCTGACCGGAGGACGGATCATCGAATATATCATCAAGAGCCGCAACGAAAATCTGCTGTTTAAATTGTGGCCGCAGACTCCGCCCTGGCATGGCGAACCGAGAGGAGCGCTTGCTTTTTATCCCTATGGCGGACTGGAGGAATTTATCGGTTATCCCTATATCGCAGGTCAGATTGTCTATGAGTATAAAATCGTTCAGGCGAGCGGAAATTTCGTCCGAGTGGAACTCTGGGCCAACATTCACGGCAGCAAAATCGCTAAAACAATCACGCTGCCGGCGGAAGGCCAGGTGCTCGAGGTGCGCTATCGCCTCGATGACATGGATCCCAGCCTTCACGTCATCGGCATCAATCCGTTGATCGAAATCGGGCCCTCTACCGGTCCGGAAGATGTTTACACCTTTCCGGAAAAGACACTGGTCAGCCGAAGCCCGGTGCTCGATCGTTATTACGGCGCCGCCTGTTTTCTCGAGGAGGGGTGGGCGGCCGGCTACGATACCCAGATGGATGTGAGTCTGCTCATCGGCTACCCGGTCAACGATGCGATCTATCTGCATATGTGGAACAATCATCCGAACAACACCCCCACGCCGTATTACTATACCGAGCTGCAGCCCTGGCTGGCGATCAAGCCGCTTACGACCACGTATTTTTCCTATTATCTGCTGGGTTACGACGGTTCCTGGCCGGCGGCGCTGGAGGCGTTCAAGAAACTGGGATTGTGGACGAAAAAGAGAACCCGCTGATGACAGAGCGGCTGATGAAGCCTGGGCGTTTGGCAGAAAGAACTGCGGCGAAGCGAATTTATTTTACTCTTTACGTTCATTGAACCATCGGGTTTTTACAGTATTTTTTCATATCGTAATGCATGGTGCGCTGTTTTTATCCTGGAGGGCTTTATGAAAAGAACATGGTATGCGATGGTCGTCCTTCTGGTCCTCATGGCGATGCCTCAAGCAGGATGGGCGAAAAAAATCCGTGTGCTGTATGTCGGCGATGCCGGGGTCATGCTGGGTCCGAACATCATCGCTTCACCGTTTTATTATGAACAAAAAGGCTACAGCGTGCAGATCTGGTGCCAGCCGGTGCTCGATGCTCTCAATGCCGAGCCGGATATTACCGTAGAGCACATGGCGAATTGGGACGCGCTGGCCAAGTTCCCCGAGACGCCGGAGGCCATCGCCGCCCGCTGTGATGTGGTGGTGCTCTCGGATTGCGAGCAGGAAGTTTTAGTGCTCTATCCGTGGGAGCGTTTCATGGACTCGCCGATGGGTCCGAACCGTTTGGAATCCATCCGCGAGTTCGTTCGCAACGGCGGCGGTTTGATCATGATCGGCGGATGGGAGTCCTTTACCGGCCGCAGAGGAGTGGGTAATTGGGGGGATACGCCGGTTGAAGAGGCCTTGCCGGTCGAATGTCTGGATGTCAATGATGATCGCCGCGAAGCTCCCCAAGGCGTGCACATTCAGACGTTGGTGTCCGACCATCCGGTGACCGCTGGTCTGGATTGGGAGACCTGTCCGGTTTTCACCGGCTATAACCGAATTCTGGCCAAACCCGGAGCGACTGTGCTGGCCAAGGTGAAGGAATATAACGATCCCTTTATCGTTGTGCAGCAATTCGGCAAAGGCAGGAGCATGGCATTCGCTTCGGATATCTCCCCGCATTGGGGCGCCGGTTTTCAGCGCTGGAAGAATTATGGGAAATCTTTTGTCCAGGCCATCCGTTGGCTTGGCGGTTCTGAACAAATCGAAGGAAAAAAAGATGAGTGATCGATGTAAAGTGGTGGGAGTGATACCCGCCCGGTACGGATCCACCCGGTTGCCGGGCAAGATACTGGCGCCGATCGCCGGCAAGCCGATGATTCAATGGGTGTATGAGCGGGCCAAAGGTTCGCAACTGCTGCAAGAATTGTTTGTCGCCGCCGATGATGAGCGCATCATCGCTTGTGTGGAGGGCTTTGGCGGTAAAGCAGTGATGACCGGCACGCACCATCAATCGGGGACGGATCGCATTGCCGAGGCGGTGGGCATGCTGACGGCGGACATTGTCGTCAATATTCAGGGAGATCAGCCCATGTTGGATCCGCGCATGATCGATGAAGCGGTGCAACCTATGCTCGACCATACAGAAATCCGCATGGCCACTCTGATGACTCCAATCCAGCCGGAGGATTATCATGATCCCAGCGTAGTGAAAGTGGTGGTGGACGAAAACGGTTATGCGCTCTATTTTTCTCGTTCGTTGATTCCCTATCCACGTAACACCGAGAACCTGCGGGTTTTTGAACATGTGGGACTTTACGTTTATCGCAAAGATTTTCTGCTGATGATCTCACAGCTGCCCCAGGGCTACCTGGAAAAGATCGAGCTTTTGGAGCAACTGCGGGTGCTGGAGAAAGGTTACAAGATTTTCGTCACGGAAACCCATTGTGCCTCCGCCTCTGGCGTAAGCGTGGATACAGCGGAGGATCTTGCCAAAGTTGAAAAGTTGATAAGGACCCAAAAATAATAACAAGGCAGAGTTATGCGAATAGACACCGATTTCATCAACGCCCTTTACCAAAGCCTGGATGCGTCGGCGCGCCAGGAGGTGGACCAGGCGGTTTCCGCTGTGGTGGCCGCCAAGGAGAAAGGCGGAAAAGTCGTTGTGGTGACCGGCAGCGGCCCGAATCTCCATGAAGGGGTCACCACTCTGATCGCTGAATTGATCCACAAGGACATCATTGACGGCGTCACCACCAGCTCAGCGGTAGTGGCGCACGAGATGGCGGGTGTGTTGGATCAAGTCAAGCGCGTGGACGGCAAATTCCTCGGATTTCCCATCGAGTTGCTGCCCCGCGGCGATTGTTTCGAGATTTCCCTCCTTTCCGACGCCCTCTTGAGCCGGCTCCAGGAGGAGATGGTGATCGATACCGTTCTGATGCAGAAAGGCCTTCAGTTGGACGGCAATGTGATCATCAAGGCTGCTGGAAACATGGGCTATCCATTGGGTCTGCGCACTGAAAATCTGGCCAAAGAGATCATGATGGCCGCCCGCAGCAAAGGTTTGCCGTTTGAAACAGTGGCCGGCGCCGGCGCCGATCCGCACACCATGTTGGGCGCCGCCTGGGTCAAGGGCAAGCCCCTGTTGGTCACCGTCCCGCAACTGGTCGGCGGCGGCATGGTCGGCATTGCGATCGCCGATTCGATTTCCATCGCGGAACGATGCAGTAAAATCGCGGCCATGATGCAAGGGGCCGATGTGATCATCGAATCCGCGGTGGTGCTCACCCAAGAGATTCATGATGGACCTTTCGAGACCTATACCGGCCACGGCATCTGGTCGGATTGGGAGGGCTATTCGACGTACCGTCTGGCGGAAAAAGCGTTGATTCGAATCGACCTCGATCCCGTTCTCAAATCGGCGTGGGAGTTTGAGCATCATTCCGGAGAGGTACAAAAAGCCATTGATCAGGGTATCCCTAAAACCAAATTGATGCGCATCCCTTTTCGCATGGAGATGTCCGGCTTTTGCCGGCTGGAAAAGAGCGTCCCGGTTATCGCGGATATCGGCGTTGTCTGGCCGATACTGGCCCTGCGCGTCGCCCAGGCGCTAGCCGTGCCGCTGGACCTGATCTCGTACCCGCAAAACACGGAACCGGGAAAAGAATTCCGAAAATGGATCGTGGAACAGATTCAACCGGTGGATAGAAAAAAAATCTTTCGAGCCTGATCGATGCTGTGAACGGAGATTCTTACCATGACTCGTTCCTTTACTTTGCATGTCATCAGCAATACCCACTGGGATCGTGAGTGGCGCTATTCCTTTCAGCAGACCCGCATGATGCTCGTTGACATGATGGACAAAACGCTGAGCCTGCTGGAGAACGATGTCGGCTTCAAATTTTTTCATCTGGACTCTCAGACCTCGCTTCTCGAGGATTATCTGCAGATCCGTCCGGAAGGGGAGAAGCGGATTCAAAAACTAGTACAGGCGGGCCGATTGTTCATCGGACCGTGGTACTGCCTGCCGGACCAGTTCATGGTCAGCGGGGAATCCCTGGTGCGCAATCTGCTCTTGGGCCATCGCATCGCCGGCCGCTTTGGTCCGGTCCTGAAGGTGGGCTACTCGCCGTTCTCCTGGGGACAGATCTCGCAACTGCCGCAGCTGTACGCCGGATTCGGCATCGATACAGCGCTCTTCTATCGTGGTGTGAGCAAAACCGATACGGGCAAAGCGGAGTTTATTTGGGAAGGGGCGGATGACACGCGCGTCCTTGCTTCCCGTTTTTCAAAGTTGCCCCGCTGCAATTTTTGGTATGAAATCTACCGACCGGTGATCTTCAATCGGCAGGGCGGCGTCGATGATCGTGAGTTTCATTGGGAATCACCGGGCTGTCCGGTCCGATTTTGTGATCCCATCCATTATCGCCGAGATTATAAACTGGCGGATCCCCCTGATGAGTATCATTGGGATCGGCTGCAGGGTGCCTTGCAGCAGCTCAAGCAAGCGGGCGAGGATGATTTTTCAACTTCGCATCTTTTTTGGGCTCAGGGCCATGACAACAGCGCTCCCAGTCATCGAGAATCTCAGCTGATCGAGGACGCCCAAGCCCTTTTGCCTCACGACGTCATCCGACACAGCAGTCTGCCGGACTATGTCGCCTGTTTGAAAAAGGAGGTGAAAGATCTCAAGGTCCTGAAAGGGGAAATGCGGTCCGTGAAAAAAGACCGGATGTCTTCCTCGCTGGCCGGCGGCGTTCTTTCTGCGCGCACTTTTATCAAACAGGCTAATTTCGACGCCGAATCCCTGCTGCTTTATTATGCAGAGCCGTTCGCCGCGTTCCATTGGCTGCATGGCCGGGAATATCCCGAGGGTTTTCTTTCTCTCGCCTGGCGTTATCTCTTGGACAACCACGGACATGACAGCATCGGCGGCTGCAGCGTGGATGCGGTGCATGACGATATGCTTTTCCGTTTCAATCAAGCCAGGGAGATCGCTCGTGGTTTGGTGGAAAAGAACGGTCTGGCCCTTGCCGCGCAAATCGACCTTGCCGACACGGCCTCTGGCGAAATCCCGCTGATCCTCATCAATCCAGGCAATAGCTGCCGCAGTGAAATTCTCACCGCTTATGTGGATGTGCCGCAGGAGTGGAGCGGGGCCTATGCCATCGATCCGGTGCCGCTCACCCTGTTGATGGAGAACGAAACGGGCGAAGAGATTCCTGTGCAACAGCTGTCGATGACTCCAGAATTGCCGGTGCTGCAACAGCCCATCGATTCACCGCTTTTTCTTCGCATGAATCGTCATTTAATCTGCTTTCCGAGCGGCGAGGTTCCAGGATACGGATACCGTTGTCTCAAACTGCGCGCTACGGCCGCTGCCCATCGATGCCTGGGTTCGTTGTCGCCCCATCCCCTGGTCATGGAGAATGCGTTTTTGCGAGTCGCCATTCAACCCAACGGAACGTGGAATCTGTACGATAAGCTGCGTTCGCGGGAATATCGGGATCTAGGTTATGTCTGGGACCGCGGTGAAGTAGGCGATCCCTGGACCTACCAGGCGCCGGCGCCGGATCAGATCTTTACCAGCCTGGGAAACTCGGCCCGCATCTGCCTGGAGGCCGATGGTCCTTTTCTCTGCCGCTACGGAATCTATTTGGACATGGATCTGCCCGAATCAGCGGCGGAGAACGGCCGAGGCCGCAGCAGCCGGACTGGCCGGCTGTCGATCAAGCACTCGCTCACCTTGACGGCTTTGGCGGAACGGCTGGATCTGATTACAGAGATCGACAATCGGTGCGAAGATCATTGGCTGCGCTTGATGTTTCCAACCGACCTTGGAGTTTCATCCGTTGCGGTTGATGGACAGTTTGATGTGATCACCCGGCGAATCCACCGGAACAGCGACGCCGCCACCTGGCCGGAAGCGCCGCAGCACCCTCAGCCGATGAACAGCTTTGTCGACTATAGCGATGGACAGTGCGGGCTGGCTTTCATCAACCAAGGGCTTAAAGAATACGAAGCCCTCGATGATGCTCGGCGGACTTTTGCCATGACTTTGATTCGCTGTTTTCCCCTGAAAATCGGCGGTGTCGGGCTCCAGGATTATTCCAAAGAGCAAAAGGGCTCACAGTGTTTGGGCAGGAGCGTCTTCCACTATGCCTTGTATCCCCATGCGGGAGACTGGGAACAGGGAAGGGTGTTTGCTCAGACAGAGGCTCATAACCGTCCCCTGAATATTCTCCAGGCAGCGAAAAACAGAGGTTCGTGGCCGAAACGGCATTCTTTTCTGCAACTGGAGCCAGAAGTTCTGCAAATCACTGCGGTGAAAAAAGCGGAGCAGGGCGATACTTTGATCGTTCGTTTTTATAATCCAACCGACAGGACGGTGGCAGGCATGCTGAATATCGCTCAGCCGGTGCACAGCGCCCGCTATCTCACGCTGGAGGAAAAGCCGGTTTCAACGGATCTGGAGGTCGTCGAAGGCGACCAGGCATCAAAGATACCGGTTCAGGCCGGCGCGAAAAAGATCGTCACCCTAGAACTGGTCTGGCGTCCCTGAACCGGAGCAGGGTGCGCTCAGTCTGATGGGTTCCTTGACAAGGAAAAATGGACAAGGAAAAATAATTTCATGATGACCCTGACATCCGTCCAGATGCAGCTGGCTGATCTGGAAAAAAAAATTCGAACCATCCAAAAACATATCATTCGCACCATTCGTCCGCTGGACGCTATTCGTTTTCACGACGGCGACATTCGCGGCGCAGAACGCCCGGATTTCGATGACCTGGATTGGCCTCTTTTCTCCATCGGCCAGACCTGGGGCGGCCAAGATCGGTTCTGTTGGTTTCGCATGCCGGTCGCCGGCGAGGAAGTTAATCAGGATGAAAAACCGGCTGTTCTTATCCAACCGGGCAAACGATTTGCCTTTAAAAGCAGCGAAGGGGGTGATCTGCGCGAGTATGAGCTGTTGGCGTATCTGGATGGCCGACCGCTGCAGAGCATCGATGTGCGACGCAATCTCATTCCCCTTCATGATAAGATCAAGCCTGGCAAGCGCCATCTGCTGGCCCTGGAAGCATTCAGCGGCCTGGAAGCGCACGTTCATGTTTTTGAACAGGCGGACCTGGTGGCCGTTCATGCGCAAACAGAAGCATTGTATTACACAGCCAGGAACCTTCTTGATTGTCTCCTTGCCATCGGCGAATCCCATGTCGCTTTTCCCAGGCTGATCGGCGTTCTCGAACGTGCGCTGCTGCAGGTGGATTTTCTCCAGACCGGCGAGGCGGCATTTTTTACTTCCATTGTTGAAGCCCATGAAATGTTGCAAAAGGAACTCGGATCAGGCCCGGCCCCGGTCGCCGGTTCGCCGGCTGTTCTCTGCCTGGGCCATTCGCATTTGGATCTGGCGTGGAAATGGCGGGTGCGTCATTCTGTAAAAAAAGCCGCACGCACCTGCGCCAATGCCCTGCGATTGATGGAGCTGTATCCTGAATTTCGTTACTCGCAGAGCCAGGCGCAACTGTATCAGTGGATGCAAATTTTCCACCCCGTTCTCTTTGCCCAGATCAGGGAGAGAATTGCCTCAGGCCGGTGGGAGGCGACCGGCGGCATGTGGGTTGAATCGGATTGCAACATTCCCAATGGAGAATCGCTGGTCCGCCAGTTCCTTTTTGGCAAACGTTATTTCCGCCGCGAATTGGCCAGCGATCCGCAGACAGCCTGGCTTCCGGACTGCTTCGGTTTCTGTTATTCTTTGCCCCAGATTATGAAAGAGTGCGGAATCCGTCGGTTCGTGACCACCAAACTGAGCTGGAATCAATTCACCGCCTTTCCCTATGACACCTTTTTCTGGCAGGGAGTGGACGGAACGCGCATCCTCTGCCATTTTATCACCACACCGGACCGGCGCGGGTGGAACGATTACAGCGTGGACTTGAATCCCGCTAATGTCAAGGGTTGCTGGGATTCCTACCGCCAGCAACAGGCCAATAACGAAGTGCTGCTGTCCTTCGGCTGGGGCGACGGAGGCGGCGGTCCAACTGCGGAGATGCTTGAGAACGGCCGCCGTCTCAACGCCTTCCGCGCATTGCCGCATTGCCGGCAAGGTTCTGTGGAGGATTATTTCCGCGATCTGGAGCAGCGGGTGTCCGATCTACCTGTTTGGAACGATGAGCTGTATTTGCAGCTGCATCGAGGGACGTATACATCGCAGGCGAAAATCAAAAAACAGAATCGCGAATGCGAAGCCCTGCTGCATCATTTGGAACTGCTGTCGTCCATCGCTTATCTTCGCAGCGGCTGGTATCCACAAAAGGAGATCAATGCAGCCTGGGAGAGCGTGCTGCTCAATCAGTTTCATGATATCTTGCCGGGATCTTCCATCGCGGAGGTGTATCAAGATTGCGACCAGGCGTACGAGCAGGTGCGGCAGACCGGCGCAGAAATCATTCAGCAGGCTCTGCGGCGGATCGGGCCGGCGGCGGCTGATTCCACGGATACGGCGATGGTCTACAACCCCCTGTCCTGGGTGCGCTCGGATCTGTTGAAAATTCCCATCGACCAGGGAGCGGTTCGCGTTCCATGCGAACAGGATATTCCGCTGCCTTTTCAGATCTCCCATGATCACACGCAGGTTCTCGTCTCCATGCGAAAACTGCCGGCGATGGGTTTGCGCCGATATGCTTTGGCCGAGGCAATGGGACGGAACGCTGTCTCGAGCAAGAGCAGCCTGCGAATAGCGTCCGATCACCTGGAAAACCGCTTCTTTCGCTTGCGCCTGGATGAGACCGGCGCCATCGTCTCCCTCTGGGACAAGCGCTGTGACCGTGAGGTCATTGCGGAAGGAGCGCGCGCAAATCGATTTCAGATTTTCGAAGACCGGCCCATGGCCAACGAGGCCTGGGATATCGATGTCTTTTACCAGAATAAAACCATTGAACTGGACGATCTGGTGAGCAGTACGCCGGTGGAAAACGGTCCGTTGCGCGGCGGGTTAATGCAGCGGCGCAAGTTTTTATCGTCACAGATCCTGCAATATCTTTATCTCTATGATGAGATACCGCGAATCGATTTCATTACTGAAATCGACTGGCGTCAGCATCAAACTCTGCTCAAAACCGCTTTTCCGCTCAATATCCACTCCAGCCGCGCTGCTTTCGAGATCCCTTTCGGTGTGATCGAGCGGCCGACCCACTGGAACACCGATTGGGACAAGGCCCGTTTCGAAGTGGCGGCGCAAAAGTGGGCGGATCTGTCAGAAGGGGATTACGGCGTCAGCCTGCTGAACGACTGCAAATACGGCTATGACGTCAAAGACAACGTCATGAGACTGACCTTGATCAAATCCGGCATCGATCCGGATCCTGCGGCTGATATCGGGCTTCACCGTTTCTCTTATGCGTTGTATCCCCACACCGGCGATTGGCGCATCGGCAGGACCGTACGCATGGCGTACGAATTCAACTATCCTTTAATGCTGTTCCCTGTGAGAGGACATGTGCAGACCGCCCCTGAACAGGATTGCTCTTTTGTGACAACTTTTTCAGAAAATCTGCTGGTCGAGACGGTTAAAAAAGCGGAGGATCGGCCTGGACTGATCATTCGAGTTTATGAGACCTGCAATCAACGCGGAAACGCGTCCCTGATCTTCGGCGAAAAGTTGAAAAAAGCGGTCGCCTGCAACTGCCTGGAAGAGGCGCAGGGCCAGGTCGATTTTCACGATAAGACACTAGAGTTTTACATCAAACCTTTTCAACTCAGGACGTTTTACGTCGAATTTTAAGCCGTGCTTGCACCTACGTCTGTTCGCGATTCATGGGGTGGGGAAAATGTCCTCTTGACTTGGAAGGCTGTAGGAATGGAAGTAAAACCGGTCGTATGCCATCTGTTCCTAGCTGTGTGGATTGTTTTTTGCCTGGTTGATTTTCTCCCAGCGAAAACAGAGCAGCAGAGCTGCCTGTTATGTCCACAGCCTCCCAGGACGGATCTCAAGGCACAGTGGATTTGGCTTCCGGATGATGCGGGCATTGAATGGCGCAACAGCTATGCCTATTTTCGAAAAAAGTTCACTGCGTCGGGAAAGGCGACGCTCCACATAGCCGCCGATACCTGGTATAACCTGTATCTGGACGGCAAGCTGATCGAACGGGGAACCGCCGCAGCTGATGTGAACTATAAAATCTTTGACACCCACGCGTTGATCCTTGACCCCGGGCCGCACGTACTTGCTGTTCTGGTGCATCATCTAGGCCAGGTCTGCGCCACTGCCATGAAATCGCGTCCGGGATTGTTCGTTGAACTGCAGCTGCAGGACGGCAGCCTGCTGCGCAGTGATTCTACCTGGAAGACCTTGCCGGCAAAGGCTTATCGCCAATATCTCCCCTGTATGATGTCTCATTTTGGTTTCTATGAGGTGTGTGACGAAGCGCAAGTTCCGCAAGGGTGGAGCGAGCCTGAATTTGACGACAGAACCTGGTTTTCTGCGCAGGTGATCGGACCAGCGGGCTGCGCGCCCTGGCTGCGCATGATCCCGCGCGATATCCCCCTGCTGTCCACCGTTCGCATTCCGGTCCAATCCATCCTCTGTCGGGGCCGCTATCAGCCCGGCCCTATCCCTGAATCCGTAGAGAATCTCTCCGTGGCCGTTGAAATGGCTTATCGTTTGAGGCAGAAACAGACCGCGGCGTTTCTTGAATGGCCTCTTACCCTGGCGCAGGGAGAACAAAGCGAGTTTGTTGTTCTCGATTTCGGCCGTGAGGTCACCGGACATGTCCGTCTTCGCTTTAAACCTGCACCCGTTGGGCAAAAGATCGACATCGGTTATGACGAAACGCTCGATGCAAACGGCCTGCCGAATCCACGGCGCACCTATGTTCATTTCGCCGATCGTTTCCTTCTTGCCAACGGACAAGAAGAGGCGTCGGTTTACGGCGCTAGAGGCTTTCGCTATCTGTTGGTCGATATCGCTTCCGGCAAGGGCGGGCTGATCCTGACCGGCGCTGAGATCGATGAACGCACCTACCCCATCACCCGACAGGGCCGGTTCATGTGTTCGGATTCGGTTTTGAACCGGCTTTATACCGCCGGTCTCACTACCACCCGCTTGTGCATGCTGGATACCTATGTGGACTGTCCCTCGCGAGAACGGGTGATGTGGATGGATTTATACCCCGAGGCCCATTGCGGCAGCTACGGCTTTGGCGAAGTTCAGTTGTGGCGACGATGCCTGTACCTTTTCGCGCAAAACACCTGCCGTGACGGCCTCGTGGCCGGCTGCATTCGCAGCCTGGCCCCCTGCGATTACGATCCACTGCTGATTAGCTACATGATGTACTGGGTGATCTCTTTGGCGGATTACATTCAGCACAGCGGAGATCTGCAAACCGCAGAAGCGCTTTTTCCCACGGCGATGCATCAGTTTGAGATCATCTCGCACTTTCTCACACCCGAAGGATTGATCAATGAAAAGTTTCCCAGCTGGGGTACTTTTCTTGATTGGTCGGCAATGGATTTCGGCGGCGTGTCTGCCGGCAACAACGCCATCTACCTTCTTATGCATCGCAAGACCGCTGCGTTGGCGCGTCTTTTGAACAAAACAGAGATCGCGCAATCGCTGGAGAGCCAAGGCGATCGATTGACGAAATGTTTTCATCAAACTTTCTGGAACCAGCAGGAAGGATTGTATATCGATGCCGTCACGGACGGCAGACCAAGCCCGGTGCGCAGTCAATGGGTGAACGCTATGGCGGTGTTGGCCGGCGTTGTTAAAGACGATCGCGCCCGGTCACTGCTGAGAAAAATCATTGATCCACAGCGCCTGTTGCCGCGGACCAGGGGAGACTTTCGCCTCAGTCCGAATTTTAAAGTGCAGACCGGCGGGATCGTTCAAATAGGTACGCCCGGCTCTGGGTTTCTATTGACCCAGGCGCTGTTTGCCGCTGGGCTCGATCAAGAGGCCATCCGCTATTATAAGGAACATTGGATGCCGATCATTCGCAACAGCACCTTTATGGAGCATTTCGTAGAGGATGCCAACACCAGCTATTGCCATGGCTGGGGCGCCGGTCCCGTGGTCTCCTTTGCGCAGTACATTCTCGGCGTCTCACCGCAAACACCCGGGTGGAAGCAAATAACCATCCGCCCGCATGCAGGCGATTTGACCTGGGCGGCTGGAACCATTCCAACGCCAAGCGGCGAGATCAAGGTGTCGTGGAAAAAGGAGAAAGGAAAGATCAAACTCTCCTATGAGACGCCTGATGCGATCCAAGTGGTCCTTCCATAGCGCAGTGAGACAGTCATGAAAGGGAAAAGAGTGACCCGGCATTATAGCGCTGTTCTGGTAACGATGGCCGCCCTGCTCGGTTTCAGCGTTCCAACTAAAGGGATTCGGCTTCAGGATTTGCGCGCTCAATTCAAAAATCCGCCTATGGACTGCCGGCCCCATACCTTTTGGTTCTGGCCTTACACCGCTGTGACGCGCGACGAGATCACCTGGGAGTTGCAGCAGATGCACGACCACGGTCTGGGCGGAGTGTTGATCTGGACCGCCTTTCGCATGTATGAAAAAGGCTGCCTTCCTTATCTCTCCGATGAATACCTGGATTTGCTCAAGCATGCCGTAGTCACTGCCCATGAGTTGGGCATGAAAGTCTCGATCACTCCGGGCCCTGGTTTCACTATGGGCGGCTATTGGGTGCCGGAAGCAGAGCGCAGTAAAAGCCTCGTTGCCTCGCACAAGGATCTTGTCGGCCCTCAATATTATTCAGGCCCCCTGCCCGCATGGAAAAAAGCCGGCGATCACCGCGGTGAAATCAGAGTGGAGGACATCCCGGATGAGGAAATCGTGGTGGCGGTGCAGGCGAGACGGCTCGTTGAGGGAAAATTGGATCCTGCCTCCTGGATCGATCTCCGCGCACAGGTGCGCGATTCCATTCTCACCTGGCAAGTGCCCGCCGGCGTCTGGCGGCTTATGGCGTTCAGACTCAAGCCGACGGGTTACCGCGTCACTGCCCGGGAAAACGATCCGGATTATGATTTCTGGGCCATTGACTATTTCAACAAACAGGCTGTCGAACGTTATTGCCGATTCTTATTGACCGGCCGGTTCGCTCAAACCTTTGGCAATTATTTTGGCAAAACGTTGGAATCGATTTTTATCGACAGCTTTGAACTGCCGAATCTGCCGCAGGGGATCTATTGGAGCGACAGCCTGCTGTCGGAGTTCAAGAACTGCAAAGGCTATGACCTGACTCCCTATCTACCGGCGATCTGGTACGATATGGGAGAACTGACGCCTAAAATTCGTTACGATGTAAACGAATTTCTCCACCATCAGGGGTTAGAGTCGTTTTTTGAACCATTTCTCCAGTGGTGCAGCGATCATGGCGTTCAGGGCGCCATCGAGCCGTATGGGTTCACCACAGACGTTCTTCAGGGATCCGGGATCAGCCATCTGCCGATCATGGAGATCACACCAGGAGAAAAGGATGCGGTTCCTTGGTTCGATACCCGCATCGGACCGAAACGCTATGTGGCTTCCGGCGCCCATCTGTATGGAAAAAAAGTCGTGGGCACCGAAGCTTACACCTATATCCATTGGGAGTTGTACCGCTCTACTCTGGAAGAGCTCAAAATCGCCAGCGACGGCTTTCTGACCGCTGGGGCGAACAAGTTTTATCATCTCGGCTACAGCTATTCACCGGAACGCCGAGTCACCACTTCGCGCATCGTACCGTGGGAAGCGGTGATCAACCATCTTAATATCTGGTGGCCGTACTATCCTTTGTTGTCAGACTATATCACCCGCTGTTGTTTTTTATTGCGTCAAGGCGACCCGGTCGCAGATGTGGCGGTTTATTCTCCTTTAGCCAACCAGTGGACGCAGAACGTTTTTAACGCCAGAAAATGGACCCGGGAATTTGACTGGGGTGATTTGGGTGGATTACTGAGCGCCAACGGCTATCAGTTTGACCTGATCAATGATGATGTGCTGCTCCATCACGCACGTGTTCAGAATGGGAAAATTCTCGCCGGATCGTCCTCTTATTCCATTCTGCTTCTGCCTAATATTCACGCCATGCCGGTGGAAAGCCTCGAATGGATTAAGCAATTTGCCGATCAGGGCGGGGTGGTTATCGCCCTGGAGCGTCTTCCGGAATGTTCCGTGGGTCTGGCGGAATACCAGCAAAAGGATGACCGGATCAAAGAGCTGGCTGCGGAGATGTTCAGTCAGCCCTCGCACCCGGATGATACGGCTGCAAAAACGTACGGAAAAGGCTGCACCTATTTCATCAAGCAAGTCCTGTATCGTCGGGATATGCTGGACCGGCGCAGCAGCGCCCTCGATCCGTTTATCAATACGCTGCGCCATCATCTTCTCCCGGACATGAGCATCGATTTCAGCCATGAAGGATGGCGGGAGAACGATGGTCTGAGTTTCATACACCGGAAGATCAACGAGGTAGACCTCTATTTTGTCGCCAACATTCGAATGCAGCCGCTCAGCATGCCGGTTACTTTTCGCGTACAGGATAAAATACCCAGCCGCTGGAACCCGTATACCGGAGAAGTTTCCCCTGTTTATGTTTACTCGCAAACCGCAGCGGGCGCCGCCGTGCCGCTTAACTTGGCGCCCTACGAGTCCCTGTTTCTGGTTTTTTCCCCTGGCGCCAACGCTTTGCATGTGCTGGCAACCGATTTGGCCGCAGTCACCGATGTACAACTCGGCCGGATTCAAGGTTTGGCGGACCATAACGGATTGCATCACCTTTTGATCGACGAAAATGGTACGGCCAAGAATTACCGGACCGAGATATGGAATTTGCCCTCTAGCCTGACCCTCAGCGGTCCTTGGAACATGGTTCTGCAGGCCGATGATTTTGGTCGTTTGGATACCACCCTTACCGCCTTGGCTTCTTGGACGGCAAATCAGGCAACTCGACATTTCAGTGGAACCGGACAATATGAGATGGAATTCACTCTCACAGACGATTACCTGAAAAACGATTTGCGCCTTTTACTCGATGTCGGACGATTAGGGAATATCGCTGAAATCAGCGTAAACGACCAGGCCGCCGGTGTAATCTGGATGCAGGGGCAGCAGCTCGATATCTCTGATCTGGTTCAAAAGGGTAGAAACCGATTGGTGCTGCGTGTCACCAACACTCAGATCAATCAGGTTGCCGGGATGAAAGAACCTCCACCGGTGCCGGAGCACCTCGTCGAGCATTTGGGACGAAAGGGAAGCTGGTATTCTGCTCAAGCCCGCGGTCCCATTGGATTCAAGCCATTGCCTGCCTCTGGTCTGCTTGGACCAGTGCGGATCTTGCCGCAAAAAAAGCTTTCTTTAAATATAGGCAAAACCGAGTCAAAGTACAGGCGAAAATGAATGTTACGCGGTTTATTTCTACCATTACTTTAAGACATGGAACGGATTCGAACTAGAAAGGAATCTTATGGATGCGCAATTCAGCATTTTTGACAATACCGTGTTGGTATTATATCTGGCCGGCATGGTGTTTCTGGGGACCCGTTTTCGTCAAAAGAGCAGCACCCCCGACGGTTTTATGATCGCCCAGGGAAGGCTTCCCAGCTGGGCGGTGGGGTTATCCATTCTCGGCGCATTTGTCAGCAGCATAACGTTTATTGCCTATCCCGGCATCGCCTATAACACCAACTGGGATGCGTTTATGTTTTCCGTGACCTTGCCGTTTGCCGCTCTGATCGCCACGCTTTATTTCATCCCGCTTTACCGCAAACGCATCAAGGTGTCGGCTTTTGAGTACATGGAACAGCGGTTCGGCAGCTGGGCGCGCGTATACAGCAGCGTCAGCTTTATGTTCGGTGAATCGACCCGAATCGGCATGATCCTGTTTTTAGTCTCTTTGCCGCTGCACAATGTCACCGGATGGTCCTACAGCTCCATCATCATCATCGGCGGCATTACGGTTATTTTCTATACCATGATCGGCGGCATCGAAGCGGTGGTCTGGACCGATGTGGTTCAAGTGATTATTCTTTTCGGCGGCGCTCTGGCGACGATTATCTACATTTTTTTCGGTATGCCGGAAGGGCCGGGACAGGTGTTTCGCATCGGCATGGAAAACAACAAATTTTCTCTCGGCAGTTGGGATTTTGATCTGATCAAGCCCACGGCCTGGGTGGTCGTGCTTTACGGTATCATGGAAAACCTGCGCAATTTCGGCACTGATCAGAACAACGTACAGCGCTATCAGACCACCCGGACGATCAAAGATGCATCGCGTTCTCTTTGGACCGCGGTTATCGGTTATATACCCATCTCTATTCTTTTTTTATTCATCGGCACGTCCTTGTATGCTTTCTATTCTGTCCATGCGAATCTCCTGCCGGCGGAACTCAAGACCGGAGTTGTAGGCGATAAAATTTTCCCCTATTTCATCGCTACACAATTGCCCATGGGCCTGCGCGGGTTGGTCATCGCCGCCATCTTTGCCGCGGCACAGAGCACGGTGGCGAGCTCATTGAATTGTCTATCCACTCTGACCTATTATGATTTCTATAAAAGATATTTCAATCCAACCGCTGATGATAAGCAGAGCATGAAAATGCTGCATCGTTACACACTGGTGTGGGGCATTATCGGCATCATCGCCGGGTTGGCGTTGATCAACATTCGGGTGGCCCTGGAGACTGGCTGGCAGCTGGGCGGCATTGCGGGCGGCGGCGTGATCGGGCTCTTTCTATTGGGGATCAGCTTTCCGCATATCAAACGATGGCCCGCTGTAATCGCCGTCATCGCCAGTGTGATGAGCATCGCCTGGGCGACCTTTGCACGGAATTTGCCTGCTGCGTGGAAATGGTTGGAATGCAACTGGAATACGCGTATGATCGGCGTCATTGGAACCATTACCTTGTTAGTCGTGGGGATTTCTCTCAGCCTGCTGTCGACCATTGCAGGATCGCACAAGCACCGATCGTCTTGATGACCAGCACACTCTTTCAGTGGCTGGAAAACGAGCAGCGTACGGTTTGCGTCGCTGCCAGAGGAGCGTTATGAAAAATTCAATATCCGGCCCGACGTTTGCTCTGCTGATTCTGCTCGCTTCCGGATTCGCGGGGCAAGCGGAGGATTTCTCTGTCCCGGCTGCAACCTCTGTTCCCTTTACCTATTGCATCTGGTATCTTTCCAACCCGGACCAAGGATCCTTTTACCAGGACCTGGCTGCCAGCCCTCCGGATCTTTTTCATCTCGGCTATCATCTGCCGTTTAAAGGAGCGCTGGGCCCGACCTATGGTCATGATCTCTTCACCAACGAGATTCTACCGCCTGAGCAGATTCCCCGCGAGGTTCATCGCGTTCAGAATATAATCTCGCGGATGCGATCCGCAGGCGTGGCCCGGTTGGTTCCGTACGTATACACCATGGCGTTTTTCGGCCAGCCGGATTTTCGCAGCGGTTTTTTTAAATTTTTCGATCACTGGGCGGATTATGCCGATTTTGGCTTGGGCGCAAAACCTGAGGTGGATCCATCTCTGTGGACGCAGGAACGGGGCCCCCAACAGTTGGGAGGCGGCCCACCGGGCATTCTGCATTATGAGCCGTGCATCAATCAGCCCCCCTGGACCCGGTATCTGGATGTAGTGGTTCGTCAGGCGGCCGCAACCGGTTATGACGGCATGTTTTTCGATGTGAACACGCTCTATTGCTTTTGTCCGCACTGTCAGGAAAAATTCGACGTCTATCTGCTTGACAAATACGGCCGCAAGGGCTTGCGCGAGCGCTTTGGCACAGAAGACCATCGCCTGATCAATCTGTCGACCATCTATCGGGATTTTGAAAAGGTTGTTTTGTCTCATTTCACGCCTTATCTGGAAACGATTTGGCAATCCGAAAATCTGTCTCGTTTGACCGGGTTCCAAAACGCCGGCGAAGCAAAACTGGAAGAGGATTGGCGGTTGCTCCGCTGTTATATGCAGGGCTCACAGGGAGAATTTCCGCCGGCGGAAGAGCTCTCTTCCCATCTATTGACCCGTTTCGGCGTGCAGCAGCCGGACGCGCTTGAACCAGACCGACGTAGGGCGTTCGTTCAAACTGTGCTCCGTCGTGCTTTTCTCAATTACTTGTCCAGCTCAGAGCTGGCGATTTTGCTGAACGAGCAATTCGGCTCCGCAGACATCCGCCGACGCTGCTGTTCTGATCCCAAAGAACTATTGCGCTGGGTTGAAACCCAACGCTTCTGGTGCGATTGCATCGCCCAGCGGTTCAACGGGCTGCGGACCGTCGGCCAGACAGAGCTAATCCGCACTCAACGGAACCAAGCCTTTTTCACTATCGCCAACCTGGGTTCCATGGGAACTTTGGATGCGATGAACAAGCGGCGCGTGGACGGCATTCACGCTGTGCGCTGGGCGCCATCGGTCTCTATGCAGATGTTTGAGGAGATGCAGCAGCCCGGCATGCTGGAAAGCGGCGTTATTCTGAGCAATGTGTTCGCTTTCCGCTGGGCTATGGCCGCGGGAACACGCGCCGGCGCCCTTTTATATAAAAGCACCTCCGAACGTGCAGCTGATCTGTCCGAGGCTGAAGCGGCTGCAGGCGGTGGCGGCGCTTTTATTCAGATCGGCCTGGAAGCACCCCACTCCAGAGCGCGTTGGAAACAATTTTTCCATCAGCACGCTGATTTCTGGGACCAGGGGAGCTCCTGGTGTCAGGTAGGCCTGCTCTTTTTTAACGAACAGGCGTTTTACGAATACCCAGAGCATTACGCCATAGTTCAGCGTCTGGCTAAAGTATTTTCCGAGTCGCAGATTCCTTTTGATCTGGTCGTTGAACCAGGATTGAATACGATCGGATTCTATCCGGTGATTGTTGCGCCCATGCTTCGCTATTTGGACGATTCGCAAATCAACGCTTTGCTTGCCTACGCCCGCAAAGGAGGCCGGCTGGTGATCGTGGAACCGTTCGGCAGTGAAGATGCGTACGCGCTGCCGCGCAGTCAGGTCCTGCCGAATGGCCCCTGGGGCCAAGCCATAGCCTATGGCGACGGTCAGCTCCTTCGCCTCAAAGAGAATGAGATACCTAAACGGCTATCGGACATGTGGTGTTTGATGGAAGAGCGCGGCAATGCCTTTCGCCTCTGCCGCGATTATTTGAACACCGCTCGAACGCTGGATAGGGCGAACGGCACGGATCTGGGACCCCGATTTGTCGCCAGGCTGGAGAAGGCCTTGAACCTGCGTCTGCGCTGGTGCGAGTCGAAAACCGATCCAGGCGTGTACGTGCATGCTTATCGGATTCCGGCAAAGGACGCCAGGCCTCAGCGACTCATTCTACATGCAGTGAACTATCACATTCCGATTCTTGTTGATCCGGAGAAGGATGCACAGGGCGACGAGGTTTGGGCATCGGTAACCCGGTCCGGAGAGCCGGTAGTAGTCAAGAACCTTGCCGTTGCCGTGCCACTGCCTTCCGGCTTGCAGGCGACGCGCGTGCACGCGTACAGTCCGGTGGAATCCACGCGCCCGATAGCGTGGCGACAGGCAGACGATCGCGTAGAGATTGCGCTCAAGCGTCTTGAACTCTATCAGGCGGTTTGCATAGATCTATTATAGCAACGGGCGTGCCTGCATATCGGCAAGTTCGTTTTGCAGTGTAATTTATTCTATTCGAGGAGTAAAGATGTATATCGCCTTTTCCAGAAAATGGGCTCTGTGTTTATGGCTGACGTCGATCCCCGCTCTTTTCGCTGCGCAACCGGCAGGATGGGATACGCTGCAACAGAAGTTCCTTCATCCGCCGAGCGATTGCTGGCCGCATACCCGCTGGTGGTGGTTCGGCAGCGCGGTGACCAAAGAAGAGATCAGTTGGGAACTGGAGCAGATGCGCGATAAAGGTATTAGAGGGGTCGAACAGATCTCCATGCACCCGGTGTATGAAAAGGGCAACATCCCTTATCTGTCCGACGAATTTCTTGATCTGCTGCGCCACACGGTCATGACGGCCAAACAGCTGGGCATGCAGGTGTCCATCAATTTCGGCGGTCCCGGCTGGATCATCGGCGGCGATTGGGTGCCGCGCCAGGATCGCATGAAGGACCTGGTTCCGACTTTTATTGATCTACAGGGCCCGCAAAAATTTAACGGAACCCTGCCGAAAAAACTGACAAGGACAAAAAGATCCTGGGAGATTCCTGTCTCAGAGTTGAATGGCGAGGAGCGGTTGCTGGCCGTGGTGGCCGGTAAACTGACCGGTGAGACGATCGAACCGAGTTCCATCACCGTGTTGACCGACCGCATCGAGCACAACGCCCTGAAGTGGTCTGTGCCGCAAGGGCGATGGCGTTTGATGGCCTTTTGGCTCAAATATCATGACCATGGCAACGCCGTGGATCACATGAGCGAGGCGGCCATGCAGCGCTACTGCGATTACATCGGCGGCAAGTTCTACCAGACTTTCGGCGAAGAGTTCGGCAAAACCGTGGACTCTTTTTTCTGTGACAGTTTTGAAGTTCCGGACCTACCCAGCGGCTTTTATTGGAGCGAGGGACTTCTGGATTCTTTTCGCCAGATCAAAGGCTATGACTTGGTCCCGCATCTGCCCGCCCTGTGGTGGCCGGTTGGAACGCTGTCAAGTAAAATACGTTATGATGTCAACGAGTTTCTACATCAGGTCGGCATGCAGGCGTTTTTTCACACTTTTCTTTCATGGTGCCAAGCGTATCATGTTCAAGGACGCATCCAACCTTATGGCTTTACCACCGATGTTCTTGAATCCGCCGGAGTGACTCACATTCCAGAGACCGAGATCTGCCCGGGCGAAAAAGACGCAGTCCCCTGGTTTGACACCCGCATCGGTCCGGCTAAATACACCTCCTCCGGTGCGCATTTGTACGGCCGGAACCTGGTCACTGTGGAGGCTTACACCTTCATTCATTGGGAGCCTTTCCGTGCCACCCTCGAGGAACTCAAGATCGCCAGCGACGGTCACCTACGCCACGGCGCCAACAAGTTTTACAATCACGGCTACAGCTATTCGCCAGAACGGGGGCCAGCCCCGGGGCGCTGCATGTCGCCGGATGCCAACATCAGCCATATCAACACGTGGTGGCCGTACTATCCCATGCTCTCGAGTTATCTGGCGCGCTGCTGTTATCTTTTGCGCCAAGGGGATTTTGCTCCGGATGTGGCCCTGTACTCTCCGTTAGCCAATCAATGGACCATGAACGTGCTCAATGCGCGCAAATGGACGCGTGAATTCGACTGGGGGGAGTTGGGCCAATTGTTGATCGCCAATGGCTATGATTTCGATCTCATCAACGATGATGTTTTGCAGCATCGCGCCAAAATTATCGATGGACAAATTCACGTGGGCCCGCTGCAGTATAAAATATTGATCCTGCCCAACATTCAGGCGCTGCCTCTGGAAACCCTGTCTTTTATCCAACAGTATGTACAGCAGGGCGGCGTCGTCGTCGCTTTGGAACGGGTGCCGGACAGCTCCACTGGACTGGCTGACTATGCACAAAAGGACCGGCAGGTCCAGGCCATGGTTCAGGAGATGTTTGACACGCCGGTGGGAGATGACGGCACAGCTCCGAAAGAGTACGGCAGAGGGCGTACTTATCACATCAGGCGGGTTATCAATAGGCAGGATATTCTCGATCGCCGCAGCAGCAGCCTGGATCCCTTTGTCAACGTTTTGCGCGATCATCTGCAGCCGGATTTCAGCATCGATTTCGCGCTGCAAGGCTTACGCGAGAACCGAGGGTTGACCTTTTTACATCGCAAATTGAAACAGGATGATCTCTATTTCGTCGCCAACATCCAGGATCAGGTGAGCACAATCCCGGTCACCTTCCGAGTGACAGACCGTGTTCCCTGGAAGTGGAATCCCTACACCGGCGAGGTCGCCTCTCTGCTCACCTATAAAGTCAAGCAAGAGGGGGTTGAAGTCCCGTTGCATCTGCAACCCTATGAATCTTTATTCATTATCTTCGCCCCGGGCAGGGAGATCCATGCTTCACAAAGTTCTCTGCATGAAATCCAGACTCTGGAGCCCCATCGGATGACCGGATCGGCTCAATCGAACGGCCCTTTTCTGGTCACCCTCACCGATGGCGCCGTGAGCAAAACCGTGCAAGGAATCGTCACCGAGCTTCCCGCCCCCTTACTGATCACCGGAGAGTGGCGCTTGGTGTTTCCGCCGTCCGGCTCGATAGAGTTGGACACCACTTTTACCCAACTGTTTTCCTGGACCAAGATTGGCCGGACCCGCCATTTCAGCGGCAGCGGTCTGTATGAACTCACCTTCACCGCCCCGTCCGTATATGTCAAAAAGGATTTGCAGCTGTTCCTGGATCTGGGAAAAGTGGGGGACATTGCCGAAGTGACGGTGAATGGACAAAAGGCGGGAGTGGTCTGGATGCGCGGGCAAACGCTGGATGTGACCGGTTTGATTCGTGCGGGAGAGAATCGCTTGTCGGTTAAAGTGACCAACACTCTGATCAACCGGGTTAGTGGCATGAAGGAGGCTCCCCCGGTGCCCGAGGCGCTGGTGGAACACTACGGCCGCAGCATCGTCGCAGCGCCCACTGGACCTCGTTCGCCCTTGTCTTTTACCGCATTGCCCGCTTCGGGATTGATCGGACCGGTCCGACTGGTGGTTTATAAAAAAATTGTCTGTCCGCTGTAGATGCGATGGCCGGTTGTATTCGCCGACCGAGCAAAGCCGGATCCTGTTTTGCCTGGGAGAACGACTTACGTTTTTCACCAGAGGGTCTAGGTCGAAACAGCAGGGCAAGCACCTGCTGTCGCAGCGAAAGGATCTTATTTTGCCCACTCTGCCTGCTTTAGCGCCTCGGCTTTTTCATTCAGATGGAAAATCCGTCTGGCATTTTGATGCATAATCGCATCCGCCAGATCGAGAGCTGCGTCGATTTTGATCCATCCCTCTATCACCAATTCGGTCAGGGCTTGAGTGATGCCGTGCCGCGCCAGGCTAGCGTGCCCCACCACAGGTTCGATGTGGAAATAGTCTCCGCCAAAGGAGAGTAATTTGTTCGCCGGCGCAGCGACGAGGTATTTTTTCAGAAAATCTTTGGCCGCCGACGGATTGATCAACCAGGACCAGCACATGTCGATATGGGCGTTGGTATAATGCTTGGCCAGCGCGATCATTTCTTCGTAATAGGGATAGCCAATATGCATGAATACGAAGGAGGTTTTGGGCGACCGGCGGCACAGATCTGAGGCTGAAGCCGGATTGTTGCGAATGCGCCATAACGGCAGATTGATATTTTGTCCGGCATAATAGCCGGTATGCAATTTTACCGGCAAATGATGCTCAGTCGCTCTGGCGACCGCGTACCAAAACAGATGATCCTCCAGCGCCTTTTTTTTGTCATCATCCAACCGTTCTCCATCTAAAAGCTCTTTAAAAATCGGCTCGGCGATTTCAGCGGAAATTTGCTCGTGATCGATATCGCGAGAATAGGCGTTCTGCGATTTGACCGCCACTGCATATCGTCCATATTTGTCAAACCACCAATCGATAACCCGATGCCAATCCGTAAGACACATGACCTTCATGCCTGCCGGCTCGCTATACTCCTGAACGGCCACACTGGCGGGCTTGCCGCGAATAGCGTACATACCGCGAATAGAGATGTCCTGCATGAGCAAAAGCGGCATCCTAGACTCGCAGAACGGCCTGCCGATATAATTGACCTGGCAGGATTCGATGCGGCAGATGTCCTCCAAAATCATCCGGTAAAAGCCCGGCCGCCGAACCGATTCGTAGCGTTCCTGAAGAAGATGGACCGTGGAAGCTGATAGTTCTTCTATCTGGTACAATTCCCGCATGGTGATCTGCGCGGCTTGGCCATAGCCGGTATTGCGCACATGCGGCCACCAAGGGGCTATCAACGCCCATTTATCTTCGGGATCCATCCGGGTGGAATAAAAGGCCTGGTAATCCTGCTGGCTCATGCCGGCGGTCAAAAAGTCGGAATCCAAATAATGGCTCATCAGCATGGACCAGTCGTCAGAGCGAAGATGAATGGGAGGGACCGCCAAGCGTTGATGTTCCTCGATCAAATGTTCGTGGGTATCGATGAATGGCGTACTCCACACTTTCTCACTGATCTCCTTGAACGCTTCACTCGTTTTTCCACGGCCGCTTGCCGATGGGTAGGAAGCCGCTGTCAACAGCGGCATAGCGCTGACCAGGCCGGCGCCTTTGAGTATTGATCGCCGGCTTATTCTATTTTTTGATTTCATCAATTCCTCACTGCTGATGGTGTTGGAAACCATGGTGTTTGTATTTTGCCGCCGGACAGGTTTGAATGTAAGCCGGCGGACGACAGTCCAACTCGCATAGCGCCGGCCACTCCAATCAAGCGAATAGCGTATACACAAGCAACCAGCACGCGGACGGCGGTTTCGTCGTTCTATCAGTCGATAGGGTTTGGCTACATGATACGTTATTTTGTTGCTTTTGTCAAACGGTTCTTTTTATTATTCACGCTCCTCGATGGATTGCGCAGTTTGAACGTATTGCGATTCGCTTTTTACGATGATCCACGCCGCTCCAAAGACGTTCACTTTTTTGCGACTCGACAACCTCCCAGACGAGTGTACGCAGCACGGGGTCGTTTCTGATCCAACAGAGCAGCAATCCAAAGTCCTTGCAAATCAAATATCGTCACATCCGCTATGGGCATTTGTGTACATTAAGCGGATGGTGGTAATCGGATTGAATGGATTGGCATAGTTTTATGCCAGGCTTAAGGTCAGTGGACGCGAGGACGTTTGTCCAGCTACTGAAGTGACGCTCTCGATAAAAGCGTAGCTGATGCCATGGCAGCAGATGCGTATGTGATCTCGTAAAATATCGCACAAGAAACGAGATCGGTGCTGTTGCACGAAGCAAAATGGGTTGAGGGGTAAACAGTGGTTGGATCATTCGGGCATAGCGTTGCCCGGCCGGAGCTCAGCTCATAGAGGACTGCTTCGACTGCGCCGTTTCGGTTCATGCCTCCTGTACCTGACGAGCCGGCGACTGAATCGACTACCCATTTGTTTACGGCTGCATCAAGGAAAGCGCGTTCATACTGGTGCCAACACCAGGCGCCGTGATCATTAAATTGATGGAGATTACCGTTAACCAGATCGCGTGGTTCCAGAGTTTGTGCCGCAGTACACAGCGGCCTTGCCGCAGCTCCGTGAAGGATCAGGGCGATCATGCGGCGTCGGCAATTTTGGATGAAATCTTTTTCCTCGATATCGTGTATAACGGTTCATTTCTCGCTGCCACAAACATATCGCGCCGCTACATTTTGCGCTCTCTTTCTGCGCTGTAATCGCTTGCAGGTATCACAACTACGCAGGCGTATATTAAAGTCTCAGACTTTGCGGAAAGTAGATCGCCTATTCAGCCCTTTCTCGCGCGTAGAAAGGCCTCGAGATTCTCTGAAGGGACCTTTGGAGGCATGCCGCCGCCGCAGGAGAGAATGATTCTGCTTTTATTCGCAAGCGCTGCAATCAATTCGCGGGTGCGCTGTTCTACGGTTTCCGGTGTACCGGCGGCCAGCACATCGCGCGGCGGAAGGTTGCCAAGCAAGACGACCTTGTCGGCCGTAAGCGCCTTGAGATCGTTCAAGGTGATGTCGAATCCCATATTGAACAGGTTGACGCCGATTTCAGGCAATAGCGGCGCTGAGACCTGACAGGCAGCGTCGTTGTGGAGGAATTTAACCGACACATCGGCCGCATAGAGCTCTTTAAAGTAAGGCAGACCGAAGGTACGGAATTCGTTTTCTCCCATAAAGCCGATAATATCGTCGAGTAAAAAAATTCCATCGATGGAGGGGAAGGTTTCCATCTGCAGTTGCAGCCAGCTCTTGAGGAAAACGGTGATTTTTTTCAGCAGGGATTCGGTCTTTTCCGGCGCCATCATCATGGCCATAAGAAACTCGGTGGAACCCATCAGATAACTGGCGATGTTCAGCGGCCCTCGCGCCACGGCAAAGCGGATCCTGTGGCCCTCGGATTCAATTGCGGCCTGGGCGAGCTTGAGCCGATTGAGCGCAAAGGGGAGCAAACCATCGGTCCTGGGATCCGGAGAGGGCAGATCGTCGATCTGCTCGAGAGAGCGAATCACTTTTTCCGCATGGGGGAATTCATCGGCTGGAAACAGGCAGCGGCTGCCGAAAGCAGACGGTTCGGTGCACATTCCATATTCGGACCAGAATCCGGGGAAAAACAGGATCTCGGGAAAATTCCGCAGCGCTTTGAGGTTGGCCTTCAACCATACATCGTCGTTGCTGAAATAATCCAGAATGCGGGCGCCGTACCAGTTCGGCAGCCAGGGACAGTCGATGATAAATCCAGCCGGCAAAGGATCCATCACTTCGCCTTGGATGATCTTTTGCAGCGTATTCCATTGTAAATCGGTCATAGCAGTTTCTCATAGGTTAAAGGATCGTTGCCCGTGTATTCTAACCAGTCGAAGAAAGCTTACGATGAAAGAGATGATGTGATTCGATCCACAGCGGTTTTTGATTCAATTCCACACCACCCCAAACACCCTGATGACGCCGAACGGTTTGCGCAAAAATTTCGTGCCGAACGTCCAAGCCTTCGAGGCAGCTGCGAAACGCGATTCAAGACATGCCCGACTGCGATTGCCGCCAGCGGACCGCTTCCCTGCTTCGACAAATCTGGACGCCGGATAGATAGACAACGCTCGAGGTTTCGAGATAATAATCGCCACGGCCTCGGCATATGCTGGGATCCGAGTAAAACCCGGGCAGAAGCGATTTGCGGAAAGTCCTGGGCGCGCGTCCAGGATTGTACGAACAGCACAATAGGAATAAAAGAGCCATGAAATTCAGTCGTTTGCGGTTTATGGCCGGCCTTTTACAGCAGGCAGAAGGACTGGGCCTCTGCAGCTCTCAGGCGGACCAAGATAGCTGGCCGGCACAGGTCCGGTTTCGATAACGAGCCTTTGCAGCACCACCCCGGCATCCACAGCCCAGAACTTGAGCACATGGCCGCCTGGCCGTGTCAGAGCGTGCTGAGAGATCCCCAGAGTAATGTTGTCGCTTACCGAGCGCTCCCAATCCTGAAAAGTCCTACCCTCATGCATGTTGACGATCTGCACCGGATCATCGTCGAAAGAGATTCCATAGCGCAAGCCCTGTTGCTCATAGAAATTCAAACCAGGAGACAGGTACGCTTTGACCGTCACCTGACCTGTGTCGCGTACATATACATCATATTCAAGACGAGGGCTGTCGCCGGCGGCCGACTGCGGTGGACCTGTGACCGGCATGATCGTAACACCCGAAAGAGTACGCCCGAGGTCTGGAATGACTTGCCAACACACCGGCGGTGCATCGACCGCTCGGCTAAAGTGTTCCGCTTCCATGGCGATGGCGCGGTTGCTCTCGATGAAGCGATCTTTCACCTCGTCCGCATAAAGCGGTTCATTGCGCACGACCAGGTGAACGGTCACTTTTTGTCCATGAGCTCCTTTCACTGTGATGGGAACGCGCTGTAATCCAGCCGGAACGTTATCCCAATTGAGATCGATCCACAGGCGTACCGTGCTGTCCACCCGGCCCTTTGTGGGATCAGCCTGGATCCACTTCTTGGCGGATTCAATGTGAAAGGTGAACGGGGTGCGTCCACGATTAAAGATTTCTATATACTGCCGCCGCCGGTTACAGGAATCGAAATCGGGTAATACCGCTTCGCTCTTATCAGCTGGCCACCACGCTGAAGAACCTTAGATGGCAACGCCCATTTCAGCGCGTTCGGGCACTTTTATCATTTGGACCTGCGGCATCACATTGCTATCCGGCTGCTGCCAGCTGGTGTAGCCGATATGGGTCTGATCCATCATATGGTTCCACTTGCCGTTCAGCAGGGTATGGTTGAAATAATCGCTGATCTCTGCATCTCTGGCGAACAACCGTCGGGCTTTTTCTGCCAGCGCGTTGGTCTCCTTCCTGCCCTGAACTGCATACCAGCGATTTTGCGCCACGGCCAGATAGAGTTCATGCAGATTGGAGCAAGCCTCCACTGGATGCAGAATCAGTTGATAATAAGCGGGCCGGTAGATCTCTGCAAGCCGGTGGTTCAGGGTTTGGGCCTGGGCGGCCAATCGCCGGTAATCGTTCACGACTTGTTCTGCTTCGCGGAATGTTGTTAAACTGTAAGTATCCGGCGCCAGTAGTTCGGGTTTTCTACGGCTGTTATAAAGCGTATACCGAGTGAGTATTTCAGCGATTTCTTGGTGGTACTCGCAACCGAATTGGCGTTCCACCCAGCGATGAGTATAGTCAGGCAACGACGATGCCGGCCATTGATCTGGATTCCAAGCAAAATCGAGAAAGAAAGAGATGGGGAATTCCATGGGTTTGATGTCGCCGACGTTGACAATCCAAATGCGATCGACTCCATGCCGGTAGGCCAGATGCATCTGCTCCCAGACGCGTGCAATCTGATTGGTGTTAACCCATTTATAGTTGCGCGGTCCCCCTACATAATCATAGTGATAATAAATCCCATAGCCGCCGGCACGAGGCGGTTCATCAGGCTTTGGCAACCTGCGCAGGTTGCCCCAATTGTCATCGCACAGCAGCAGAGTCACATCATCGGGTACGCGCATGCCCTTGTCGTAATATTCCTGCACCTCTTTATACAACGCCCATACTTGCGGCGTTTCCTCCGCGGGTTTGCCGGTGACATCGGCGATGATGCTGCGCTGGTCGCGGACGATCTCTTCCAACAGAGCGATGTTGGCTTCTTCGCTCATGGGCTCATCGCCATCACCACGCATACCGATGGTGACAATGCTTTCATAGTTGCCCATTCGAGCGACCCCTTCTCGCCAGAAAAATTGCAGAGTTGCTTTGTTTTTATTATAGTTCCAGGGACCATGTCCGAACTGCGCCCATTCAGCGTGCGCCCGCATCAGCGGCTCATGATGCGAAGTGCTGATGACCACTCCATATTCATCGGCCAGGGCAGGATTTGCAGGGTCATCAACGTAAAAGGCACGACCCCACATGGCTGGCCAGAGAAAATTTCCTTTCAACCGCAAGTTCAGCTCAAACACCTTGTCGTAGAATTGCGCGTTAAAACCGCCGAAAGTCTCATAGCCCCAGCCGGACAGCGCCGGCGCCTCGTCGTTGATAAAAATGCCGCGGTATTTTACTTTCGGCGTGCCGGCGGTGTGACGGCCCGGCAAAATATAAAGATTCCCACGTTGGGCTACCTGTACATCCGCCCAAAAGTGCCAGGGCGATACGCCGATCTTTTCCACCAGGTCATAAAGCCCAAAAAGGGTGCCCCGTTTATCGCTGCCGACGATCAACAGAGCGCGCTCCACGCCAGGCAGAGGATGGTCGATCGTCTGTATGAGGAAGGTCTCCCATTGTCCTTTCAGTCCGTCCAACTGTATCCGCCCATCGGCCGCCAACCGGTCGATGATCTGATTTTTACCCAGCGTGCCGACAAAAACCAGCTCTTTAGCCGCAGGAACTGTATCATAGGTGAGTACCGGCATCGCTCCGGTCACGCGTTGAATATCGTGTTGAACGTGGCTGAGCACGCGACGCACGCCTGGGAAATCGGTCGAGGCGGCGCACCAGGGCGCCGGATGACCGGCCTCACAAAGAGTGAATGCGGCCCTGTTCTTGTCGCCGGTGACGTACGGTTCACCCATCGAGCAAGGTGGGCTAAGAGGATCGTATATTTTAAATGTACCGCTGACTTGCAGCAATGCAAGCATATAGAGTAACCCGTCATAATACCGGTACGGACCAGTGGGTGGTTCTGCCTTCCAGAGTTGTTCAACGAATTGGCGACGCGACGGGTGCGTGGCGGCGAGGCAAGCGACGGCGTTCATGGCCACCAGTCCAAGGCTGTGATCTGCAGAGAGCATTTTTCCATCTAGTGTATACTGATTGCCGTAAGTCTCTATGCCCTGAGAGCAGAAAAATTCGAGCAGCCGGTTGCTCTGCAGGACCGCCCATTCATCTTGGCGGAACCAGACGTAATCGAGGGCGATATTCATGGCGGTGCGCCAGGCGTCGAATCTAAAATCCGCATGGCCGCTTTCCCAGGGCGCCTCACAAGGGGTTCCATCGAACCGGGCATAATCGGGAGTCAGGCCAGTCCGAGGGTGTGCCGTTTTTTTTAGGAACACCCGGCTGGCGGCGGCCGCCCGCTGCCAGAACTCGCGGCGCTGTTCATCCCACAAAGCCCAAAGTTCATAAAAATGCGGCAGGTGATAGGAGGGGTCGGTGAAATCATCTACATGTCCTGCGGGTACAAAGACCACCTGCTTTTCATGGGCATTGAACATGTTGGTGACCGCCGTGGGACTATCCGAATCAGGCTCTTTGTCGAACATAGAGTCGAGAATGAACTTAGATTCAGCTTCATAGTTGAACAGCCCTTCGCCGTTTCCCCAGCGCGCAGCAGCAAAAAATAGAGCGGTGACGAACCATTCTTCACCATCTGAAGCCGCGTTGACGTCGATTGGGGTTCCATCGGGTCGGCAGTGCCAGGCGAAATATCCTCGATGCGGGCCGCTGTCATGCTGCATACAAGTTTTCGCCCATTTCCACAGTCGGTCAAACTCTATTTTACGGTTCAGCTGCACAGCGATCATCATACCGTAAGACATGCCTTCGGTCCGGACATCCTGATTATGGATGTCTTGAATATAGGCCATATCGTCGCCGACAGGATAGTAGACGCGCTGGGTGCGATCATCGCCATAAAACAGCTGATTGAATGCTTTTTCCACTTTGAGCTGAATCTGCGTACTGTTTTGACCTAAAAGATCAGCAAATAGATTTGTATAATTCTTTGAACAATAGGCACTGCGGCTTTGATGGGGTGGAGCAGAACCTGCATTAAAAAAAGCCCAAGTGGCTTGATTAAAAATAAACAATGTAGAAACAAAAACTTGAAAAAAAGGTTTTTTTTTCATTTTAATTTTTCTTAGCTATGTTTATTTTAAAACTATTGAAACGATTCAAATATATACAGTATAAGCGATAAAGTCAAGTGAAAAAAAACATTTTCCACCTTACTGCTCGTTATCCTAAGGAGTAAAAAATTTTGAAATTAAGAATTTTGTTGATTTTTATTCGCAAATAAGCTATATTTCTTCGTTAAACAATAAAACCGTTTCAAAATAAAGAATATTTTACCAAAAGAGTTGACATGAAAAAAAAGATGACGATCGAGGATGTGGCCAATAAGGCGGGCGTATCAAAGGGAACGGTCTCCGCGGTGTTGAACGGCAAGAATACGGTCAAACCACGGACCAGGGATCATATTCTTGAGGTCATGAAAGAGCTCAATTTCCGTCCCCGTGGCATGGCGCGAAATTTGAAAAACGGCGTTGATGACAAGAGCATCGGCATCATCATCAAGGACCTGAACTACCCGTTTTATACCACCATCGCCACCGGCGTTGCCGAATACGCGAAGAGCCGGGGGTATCACCTGATCGTCACCAGTTCGGAAAACGATCATGAGAGCGAGAAAAAATTTACCCACCTGTTTTCCACCAAAGACATCAAAGGCGCCATCATCGCTCCCATTGTAGAAGGCGAGGCGGAAATCGAGCACCTATTTAAATTAAAGATGATCAACTATCCGTTCGTGCTGCTTGAGGACGTCAAAGGCATCCAAGCCAATGTGGTCGCAGTAGATAACCTGCGGGCGATTAAAAAGGCCGTCAAGTATCTTATCGACGGCGGACATAAAAAAATCGTTCATTTTGCCGGTCCGTCGCAATCTACGCATACGCAGGAACGCATCGAGGGCTTTCGCGATGCCTTTAGCGAAAGCCCGCTGATTTTTAACCGGGATATGATCATCTCCATCGGATCGCGGTTTGAAGAAAGTTATGGGAATAGCAAAAACTATTTTGCCAACAAACGGCCCGAGGATCTGCCGACCGCTATCGTCTGCTTTAATGACCAGCAGGCCATGTCGGTGATGACGGTGCTGCGGGAATTGAACATCCGCGTGCCTGAGGATATCTCCATCATCGGCAACGACGATATCTATTATGCAAAGCTCTACCCGGTTCCTTTGACCACTATCCGCGCGCCGCAAAGAGAGATCGGCATCAAGGCGGCGGAGATCCTGATCAATAACATCGAATCCTCAGAGTTGCTTTCTCCTGAACGAGTCGTGCTGCAGACCGAATTTATCATCAGAGATTCTTCGCGAACCCTGATCTAAAACCAGCCGCAGCGGCTACGATTATTTTCCCGACTTTTACGGAGCGAGGGCTTTTGATGCACAACGTGAGATTCTATTCAGTCCTGCGGCTTTTATCGGCTCGAACCTTCGCTGTTTGCTGAACGATGCAACTATGAAGGCGAAAACGTGTATTTTGCGGTATTTTTTATACAATTCCATGCCAGTACCTCTGCCTTTTCAAGGCGCCTCTGAACCGCACTTAAATGAAAGGAAAGCCCATGGCAGAAGAAATCAAAGCCGGCTGCGCACGGCCGACAGGCGGACCCGTCGGCGAACCCGCCGCTGCGCTTTCTGAACCCAAGTCATCTGTCCAAGAGGAGGAGAAAAAAGCCATGATCAAAGTTGGAAGCAAGGCACCAGATTTCACCGCCCCTGCGTACCATCAGGGAAAATTCACCAATGTCAAGTTGTCTGACTATCTGGGAAAGTGGGTGGTACTCTGCTTTTATCCAGGTGATTTTACCTTTGTTTGAGCGACCGAAATTTCAGCGGTCGCTGAAAAAGCAGCAGAATTTGAAAAATTGGGCGCTCAGATACTATCCGTCAGCGTTGACAGTCATTTTGTTCACAAAATGTGGAATGACAACGAACTTTCCAAAATGGTCAAGGGCGGCATCCCCTTCCCCATGCTCTCTGATGGCGGCGGCAAAGTCGGCACGGTTTACGGCGTCTATGATTCTGATGCCGGTGTTGAAAATCGCGGTCGTTTTCTGATCGATCCCGATGGCGTGATCGTGGGTTTCGAAGTGCTCACTCCGCCTGTGGGCCGGAATGTGTCTGAGACCATTCGGCAGATTCAGGCTTTCCAATTGGTAAGAGCGAGCAAAGGGACTGAGGCCACTCCGTCAGGATGGAAACCAGGTAAAAAAACTTTAAAGCCGGGCCCAGATTTGGTTGGAAAAGTTTGGGAGGTCTGGAAGACGTCGGAAGCGTTTGACTAGCTCGCTCTCTGCTATTATATAAATAAAACGCCCGAAACTGGTTCTTCCGGGCGTTTTTTTATGCGCGCTCGGCATGTTCCATGTATTCGAGAGTGCAAGTCTCCTTTGAGCTTAGTTAACGGCAAGTGTGACCGGGGCGACCCGACGCTTGAAGGTAGCTGCAGGCAAAACACGGCCAATGAACAGTAATCATATAAAGACATGCAGGTTGGATGAGAGGGCTTCAAAATCCACAACCTACCCGGAAGGTTTGCATATGATAGATGCGGCAGGTATAAGTGTAAAGATGTAAGGGACTTACCCGAGGAAACCTGATGATTAGTTGTGACGCCATATTGATCGAGAGATCAATAGAAGGGTCGTCAGGAGTCGGCTAAGGCCATAATAGACGCGAGAGCAGCGTTGAAGGGCCGAAGCGGAAGTGAAATGAATTCGTGCGTTACTGTGAAGCGGCCTATGAGCGGGCAGTCAAGTAACAAGGGAGCAGCGGGTGTGGATGGGATGGGAGTGGAGTGGAAGAGCTGCTGCCCTACCTGCAGGGCTCATGGGTGCGGATCAAGCAAGAGCTGGTCAGCGGGCGCTGCCAACTACCAGGAGTGCGGTTGGTTGAAACTGTGAAGGCGGGCGGTGGGAAGCAGCAGTTGAGGATGCCGACGGTGGTTGACCAGATGATCCAACAGGCGGTGCAACAGGTTCTGAAAGCTATCTACGCGTCGGCATTTTCGGAATAGAGCTATGGATTTCGGCCGAGCTGGAATACCCACGATCCATACAGCAAGCCCGGGAATACCAGCGCAAAGGCAGGAGGTGGATGGTATATATGGACTTGGTGAATTTCATCGACGAGGTAAGCCATGACCGTCTGCTGAGCCGGTTAGCGAAACGAATAACGGGCAATGGCTTCGATCACGATATTTGTGGAGTAAAATCTAACGCTCAAGGTAAACCAGGAGAAGAGTGAAAACAGCGTTGCGCTAGATTCGTTTGCATCTCGCCAAAATTGTTTTCATGTTCAACCCCAGGACATTCTCCTTTTCCTTTTCATTCAGATCAGCAAAAGCCACCCAGCCGAATTGCGGATAGGGATCGCGCATGGGCGCATCCGAGCCGTACAGCACGCGTGTGGATCCCGCTTCGCGCACCATATATTCAATGATGCCTTCGATGACCGATGTAAAAGTGATCTCGAGCATCACATTGGCGAACTCTCTGGCCAGATCGACGTGTTGGCGGGCGACTTTCCAACTGGTGCCGGAATGGGCGAGTAGAAAAGTAACCTCTGGGTATCGGGGAGCGATTTTTTTCACCTCTGCGATGAAATTATCGGAATAATGCCAGAGCACGAAAAGTCGACGTTGATTGGCATAGGCATACCACGGTTCATAGCGCGGATCATCATAATTGACGCGCGTCATGGGATGATAGGGCTTGAGGCCGAGAAAACCCTGCTGTTCAAAATAGAAACGGATCTCTTTTTCCCAGTCAGTCACATAACTGGGATCCATGGAAGCATAACCGATGATTTCATCCGGATAGTCCTGCATAGCCTGAAAGGTATCTTGATTGCCCATTTCATAATCGCCCCAGATGGCGGTCCACGCGCTCACGCAGGTTTTTTGCACGCCCAATTTTCGGTTGCGCTGCACTACCGCGCCGGCGTCTGACGCAGTCATGGCGACGCGTGACGCCCCGGCGCCGTTGGCATGGGTGATGTGCGCGTGGCTGTCGATCACCGGCGTGTAGAGCAGGGGTTCGCCCTTTAAAGCGCTTGCGACGACGCGATCCCGGACCGGTTCCGGTTTGACGCCGATCCACTCCGGACGACGCAACAGTCTTTGCAGATTGCCGCCCGCGATGGCTTGTTTCTTTTCCAACGGCAGATCGGCATAATCGATGTAGGAACGCGCAGCGCCCTGACTGCGGCGGGGCGCCTCGCTGCCGAACAGCAGACGTTCATGGCCGATGAGATCGCACCAGTACTCGAGCATGCGATTGCCCTGATAACTGCTGAATTCAAGGTAGAGATTGGGAAATTGCACCGCCAGCGGCGCCAAAGTGCGCGTTGCTTCCCAGCGCAGGCTGTGCAACAGCAGGGAGAGCCTGGGAAAAGTTTCACAGATCCACGCCACCTCCGGCCAGGTGATTTGCACAGCCTCCTCATAACGCCCGGCGTCCACGATGAGCAGCATACCCGCTTCCTGCAGAGCGTAGAGCAGAGGACCCAGCGTACGTTCATCCACTGGGAATTCATAGATGCGCGGATAGATCTTTAAAGCGCGGACCTGATTCGCTTCCATCTCGACGATCAGCTCATGGGGTTTATAGAATTCATTGGTGTGATGCGGCAGTCCGATCCAGCACGGCGCCAGCTCCGGATGTTGGCGGCACAGGGCCGATATCTGTGGATTGCCCAACGTGGGATGCACTTCCCGCGCCTGATGAGAGTAGACCAGAGCGCCCTGAATATGGCAGCGGGCCATTTCCTGGAGCAGATGCTCCACACTCCATTTTTCCAGTGAATCCGCCGCCGTGTGTCGGCCGACCGCGGTGAAACAATCATAATAAACCAGTGATTCTGTCGACATCCTTGCACTCCTTTTATCATCCAGACTAAATACCGTTGAGTAATTTGCGGCAGCGGCAAAAGGCCCGCTCACTTACCGGCATCTTTATATTTGACATCGTATTCCAGCCGTTGATCCGTTTCCCACAATATGTGCAAGATAGATTCGCGGGCTTGGCAGTCCGGGGTTTTCGGCCGGCGATATAGCCAGCCGGCCTGTTTTGCCCTAATCTTTGAGCGCAGCGTAACAGCGTTCGCTCTGCAAGAGAAAAGTGCCGCTGTTATTATCCTCTACGTCATGGATCAGCAGAATCGACGCCCGGACCTGATCCGCATGCATAAAAGGCGACATGGTCCTGTGGTCTGCGGCGCTGGCCCATTCACCAGATTTAAAACAACTTTGGCAGGAAGTTGATAGCCTTTCTCCGTCGCGCTGGCGATGCGCATGACGCAGAGGCAGGACAGAATAAGGGCAAGCCGTTTCGGAAACGGCGGCAGACTATTCAGCATGGAAGAGTTTCTCTATTCTTTATCGGTTTTATGATTTCGTCCGCACCAGGCCTTGCGTGCATGATCGACCGTGGATGCGAAGGCTTGGCAAACGAGCCGGCTTGCTTCATCCGTCGAACCGGCTGCAACGCTGTCTGCCATCAGAGTTCTTTCATCGCCTGACGCATCTTGTCGAGCGTTTCATCGATATCCGCCGGCTGATGGGAATAGGAGATGAACCAGCGCACATTGGCGAACACGCCTTTTTGGTACAACAAAGAGTAGAAACGGTTGTGCATGGATGCGGCTTCAGGCTCCGGCAGTGTAAACGCAATGGTTTGGCCGACCTCCAATCCATACATGACCGCAGGAATGCTGAACTCGCGACAGATCTCTGTAAAGCCCTCGCGCAACCGCCGTCCCATGGCAAACAGATGATCGTGCACTTTTTCCGTGCGCATAACCTCCAGGGTGGCGCAGCAGGCGGCCATGGACAATGTTTCCCCGGCGTAGGTTGTGGTGAGAATGGTTTTTTCCAGCGCTTTCATCGCCTCTTTTTTGCCGGCAAAGGCCGAGAGCGGATACCCATTGGCCATGGCTTTGGCAAAGGCGGAAAAATCAGGAATAACGCCATAGTAACTCGGCGCTCCGCCTGGAGCCATGCGGAAGCCGGTCAGGATTTCGTCAAAGATCAACAAGCTGCCGTATTGATCGCAGAGACGGCGGCAACGTGCGACAAAGGTTTGCCCCAGGTCTTTGCCCCAGTCATACGGTTCGATGATCAGGCAGGCGATTTGCGGACCGAATTGTTCAAATATTTTTTCTAGGGCAGAGATATCGCCATACGCAGTCTCATGCACCCATTGCGACAATCCAGAGGGGACGCCGGGATGGGACCAGGCGGTGACGAACCAATCGTGAAAACCGTGGTAGCCGACGGAGGCGATATGATCCCGTCCGGTGAGGCTGCGCGATAGACGCACGCAGCTGATGGTGGCGTCGTTGCCGGTTTTCATAAACCGGACCTGATCGGCCCAGCCGATGGTGCGCAGAATTTGCTCTGCGGTCTCCAGTTCGATGGGGCTGGCCATGCTGAAGAGCACGCCTTTTTTCATCTGCGCCTGCACAGCGTTTTCCACCGCCGGATATTGATGACCAAGGATGATGGGCCCCAGGCTGCAGCGATAGTCGATATATTCTTTATCGTCCAAATCCCATAATCGGCATCCGTTGGCGCGATCGATAAACGGCGGCATCGGTTCCCAGGCAGGATTATAGCGTTTGGCGTTGGTTTGGGTGGCCCAAGGGATTTTTTCAACCGCCTGATCATAGTGACGTTTGTTGGCCGAAGTCATAATTTGATTTTCCTCCTGGATGGATTCTGCTGCTAATTTAACAATCCTTTTCAAGCAAACAAAGCAATTTCCATTAAAAAACCTGTTTGCATTTTAACGCGAAATATGATAATTTGCACAGAGGATGATAAATCAAACGAGGGAGAAAAATGAATCGTCGGACCTTTATGCACTCGTTGACCGGCATCGCAGCTCTGACCGCTTTTCCGAGGGCTAGAGGGCAAGTCGAAGAAAATAGTTCACCAGTCGAGTTGTTTTTTGACGGCAGTCAAATTGAGGCGTTGCGTGAGAAATGGCGTCTGCCTCTATTCCAGGCCCATGTGCAGGAAATGCTGGAAACGGACCTTGCAGCGGACCGGAATTTTCTGCTCAAGGAACTGGACTTGAACAATCATATCCGTCACATCGCCCGGGCGAATAAAATCGTCACCCGCGAAGCCTTTGTCTGGTTAATGACCGGGGACCGGGCTCGTTTGAATCTGGCCAAGCTGGCGTTAAAAAGAATCTTGGATTATCCGGTCTGGGATTACTTTCTCGAGGCCGGCGCCGATGTCATCGGATTGCAGCGTGCGCCGGAAACCACCATCGCGGTGAGCCTTGCCTATGATTGGCTGTATGATCAGTTGGATGAAAAGACCAGACAGCTTATCCTTGTACAGTTGGGTCCGAAAGGTTGCGAACCGTGTTTTAGAACTCTTTGGGGCCTGCGCTATCCCGAACGAGTAAAAGGCTGGGGGTATGCACCGGCGGCGAAGCTCGAACCCCGCGATTTCCGCCGATGGCCTTATTTTATCAGTCAGACCAACTTGAAGGCCATTCCGCTGAGCGGGCTGGCTGTCGGCGCCGCCGTTCTCCGCAAGCAGCATGCAAAGGCTGAAGAGTGGATCGAGATGGCCCAGTACAGCTACGAAACGCTGGCGCAGCTGTACAGTCCGGACGGAAGTTATCCGGAGGGAGGGGGCTACGGCGATTATACTACGTTCCATATGCTGATGACCCAAGCGGTCTTTAAACGCAAGCTGAAGGTGGATCTGTTCGATCGAGTGAACTATAACGGTTTTATCGAATTTATGATGGGTCTGCATATGCCGCATCACGCGGCCGTCGATGAGCGCGTCAATCTTGCGAATCGGGCGACCATTAATTCCGGAGATATGCCGCAGCGCAAAGATCTGACGGTGAATTTCGGCGATGCCGGCGGCGGGCTTCAGTCCAGTGTAGGATTTTATATCGCCGGCCAAACCAGGGATGGATTGGCGCAGCACATCGCCTTGCATCACGCCCGAGAGCATACGCCCTTTTCCATTTTTTGGTATGATCCGACGGTGCCGGATGAACCGCCCGAGGAGAGCGAGCATTTCAAGCATTTCGATCTGGACTGGATCGTTTATCGTACCGGGTACCGGGCGGAGGACCTTCTGGTCGCCATGCGCAGTGGATTGCCCGCCAATCATGAACACGCGGATCGCAACTCGCTGATCGTGGCCGCTCACAATGATATTCTACTGGCTGACATCAAACATCCGACCTATGATTACACGCACCCCGGTTGGATTCTGCGTACAAGTCCGGGCCATAACACCGTGCTCATCGACGGTCAGGGGCATCAATACCACGACGGGCGGGAGGGCACCAACATGGCTTTGGCTCAGGCAAAGATCCTGCGCAAAGGCCGCCGCCGTCACCTGGTCTATTGGAGCAGCGAGGCCACACACGCTTATGCGCTGGTGAATCCCGATGTGGCGTACGTTCAACGATCGGTCTTTATTTTGCCGGACATACCCCTGGTGGTGGTGGTGGACGGCATGGAGAAAAAAGAAAAGGAATCGATTTTTTCCAGCCGCTGGCACGTCGAGAACAGCGACGACAACGGCCGTCTGCACGTCCATGACGCCGGATTTGTCGTGCATCGTCCCAATGCCAAATTAGTGGCAGTTTGCGGAGAAGCCGGGGAGTGCACGATTCGTCAGGACCGTATGCCGATACCGCCCCGATACGGAGTATATCCTTATGTTCAGGTGGACCGCACCCAGCCCGCGCTCCGCAGCACCTTGACGCTGGCGGCCATGCCCCTGCCGGCTGATCAACGGGAGCCTACCATCGTCTTTCATCCGGACGGTTTGATCACGGTGGATCATCTCGGCAAGCATTTTGTCCTGCGTCTGCGGCACATCGGCCGAAATGTGCACCTCTATCGTGAGGCCTAAGTTTTTATTTGCTTTCATTTATTTTTTCTCTATTTTGTAATCTAAAAAGTCGCCTGGTCCGCTGCGCGGGGCGGTGACGATGAACTGTTGACGAGCCTTTTATCAGCAAGGTCCCGATGAGAATTTGATCGTCGGCAGTCGCTCTTGTAGGAAAGCCCGGGAGTGAGGGGTTGCGTATGTTGAAAACCTATGACATTATCGACGGCAAAGTCCAATGCGCCGAAGGCGCGGAAGGCCGCATTCTGGCCTTTTTCAATCCGGATGATCAGGAAAAAAAATATCTCACCGTCGATCTTAAAATCGATGAACACACCCTGAACTCTTCGCTCGACCCGGATGAGCTGGCGCGTATTGAATTCGAGCCGGATCATTTGGCGATGATCTATAAACGTCCGAAGAATTATTCCGCTGAAGATCTGCTGCTGTTTCGAGTGACCTCTATCGGCCTGTTCGTATTTTCCGACCGCATCATCATCGTATCTTCTGAAGAGCTGCCGTTGTTCGAGGATAAGCGCTTCAACAAAGTAACTTCTCTGAAAGATGTCATGCTCAAGATTTTTTTACGTTCCGTTTTTCATTACCTTGAGCATTTGAAAATCATCAACATGATCTCCGAGGATCTGGAGGACAAAATAAACCAGTCCATGGAGAACCGCTATCTGCTCAATCTGTTCACGCTGGAAAAGAGCCTGGTCTATTACCTCAACGCCATCAACGGCAATTCCATTTTGCTGCAAAAGCTGAAGAATTACACCAGCAAGATCGGCTTCACGCAAGAAGAGGAAGAGCTGCTCGACGATCTCATCATTGAAAATTCGCAGTGTTACAAGCAATCGGAGATTTATTCCAACATTCTGTCCGGCCTCATGGATGCCCGTGCCTCCATCGTCAGCAATAACCTGAACGTGCTGATGAAAACGCTCAACATCATCACCATCGGCATCATGGTGCCGACGTTTGTGGTCAGCGCTTTTTCCATGAACGTGTCGATTCCTCTTGAGAATAACCCTTTTGCGTTTATCATCATTCTCAGCTTGGCGCTCGTGTCGGTTGTCGCTTTTATGCTGTTCTGGCGGCTGAAAAAATGGTGATTTTTTGAATAGTTTCAGACTCTGCGGCATCTAATCAATACGCAAAAGGGCGACCTTTTTCACGGTCGAAGAGGTGCTTATGTCCTGTGATAAAATTTTACAACAGCTCTGTGATGAGTTGGCTGAAGACATCGATTCCCAAGTCTGCGAAGAGATCCGTCAGCATTTGCAAACCTGTCCGCACTGCAGCCGGCAACTTTCGTCTTTGCGAACCGTGGTGCAGCTGTACCGTTGTCTTCGCGAACAGGATGTGCCGGATGCCATCCATCATCGTTTGCTGACACTGCTGAATGTCGCGCAAGCGAAGGTTTGAACTGCTAGGGTTCTGTGGTGTACATTTAAACAATTTTCTTGACAAATACGCTTTGTTTTTGTATAATAAGGTGATTTTATGATCACCTTTTTTATTTTTGACCTTTTATAAAGGAAAAACATGGAAAAGCTGACTGCCAAGCAGAAAAAGGCGTTGCAGGTCATCATAAAAAAGACTCAGGAGCAGGGTTATCCTCCCACCCTCAAGGAGATCACTGAAAGTTTGGGGGCTGCGTCGCGCACAACAGCTGTCAAGTATTTAAATTTATTGGCACGAAAAGGATACATCCTCTGGGAGCGCAACAAAGCGCGCGGCATTCAGGTGCTGGGTTTACAGGAGGGGGATGGTCCTGAGCAGGGTTTGCCGTTGATCGGCACGATCACTGCCGGTCTGCCCATGCTGGCGGAGCAGAACATCGAGCGGTATGTTGCTGTGCCGCGTTTTTTGTTGCGGTCCGGAGAGCCGCATTTTCTGTTGCGGGTCGTGGGCGACAGTATGACCGGTGCAGGAATTTTACCGAATGATCTGGTGGTGGTGCGATCGCAGCAGGATGCAGAGCCGGGCGATGTGGTGGTGGCGCTCATCCAGGGGGAAGCCACGGTCAAGCGTTTGGCGGTAACCGCGACACAGCGCTATCTGAAAGCGGAGAATCCGGCTTATGCAGATATTTATCCGCAGGGAGAATGGAGGGTGCAGGGTAAGGTGGTGGCGTTGGTGCGTGAGGAGGTGGAGTAACAGGTTTGTTCGGTTCCGATGTTTTCGGTCAGCCCCGAAGGGGCGGTTTGTCCCAGCCCAGGGCGATAGCCCTGGGTAACCATGTGTTTTGGGGCAAGCCCCGAAGGGGCGACCGATTTTTTGTCGTGAAATTTAAGATAATGGATTGGCGCAAAAGGGCGATCTGAAGGAGGGGGTATGTCGCAATCATTGGCCAGAATGATCGTGCATTTGGTTTTCAGCACCAAGTATCGCAAACCTTAATTCGGGCTCACTGAAAAAGTGAATAATTGTTTGAAAAATTTACAAAAGGTCACTGTGAAATTTGGAAAAAATGCATATATTTCCCTCAAAAATCACAAAAACCTTTGCAGATGAATCTATGATCAGATACAACAGTACACGTCAAATTTCCATCGAAGAATTCAAAACACCTTTTCTGCTCGG
>JAKQNR010000037.1 GCA_029565685.1 bacterium
TTGCGACGAAAAGAAAGAATGCATATAATAAAATACCCCCAAAAAACGGAGAAGAGGAAGGCACAGACAGCTTGTTTGTTGCCTTTCTCTTACCGCTTTAAAAAGAGCGTTGAGGTCAATTGGCCTAAACGGAAATAAGGCGATGGCAGAATGTCGGGCGCAAGCGTGCCCGACATTCTGGCTGGATGCTCCCAGACTCGACGAAAGGAAAGAAGGAATGAAGCGGTCTTGGTTTTTCGCACTGTTCCTGGTTTCAGCGACCGGCCCTGTGCAGGCTCAACAAGGAGACCTCTCGTTGCATCTGTTTGCCTCGGTCTCCCAGCCCTCGGGAGATTTTGGCAAGGATATCGGTCCCAATGCCGGAGCGACGAGAAGAAACGGATATTACGTGGGAGATCGCGTCGGGTTAGCGCAAACGGGATACGGCATGGGCGCCGAGTTGATCACCCCCGTCTGGTTTAAGGGCATGAACTGGCTGTTCAGCGTCAAAGGGCTGGTGAACGGCGTCGATAGCCGTGCCGTGACGAGCGATTTTGCCCATCATCTGGGCGATTCGCTGAATCCGGTTATGGACTTTGGCAGTTGGTACAACATACCGATCATGACGGGGTTTCGCTACAACTATTATTTTTCGCATCAGATCGCGATTTTCGGCCTGGTGCAGGCAGGCATCAACCTCGCCAAGGCGCCTGCGAAAAAAATCACCGTCGGCTCTATTGTCGGTGAAGACACAAAATTCGAGTTCGCCCGGGATTTCGGCTATGAGATCGGCCTGGGCTTGCTCTGGAATCAAACCTACAATCTCTGCTTTCGCTATTTGCAGTTGAGCAAACCGCGTTTCGACGGGGATCAAAGGTTGTCCGAATTGGTGTTTCCACACATTTACGACCGGAACAAAGCGCTTTTGGGCGAGGAACGCTCGATCTCAATGTTTGTGGTGACCCTTGGCGTCCAACTGTTCCGCTAACGAGCCTGCCATGAGAACGGCCTTGATGAACCGCTGTCTGGCGATCAGCCTCCTTCTCTATCTGACGGTCGGGTGTGATAAAGCGGTCAAGACGTCGGCCCCGACAATTTCAATGCTGGTTTTTCTCAGCAATCGCGAATCGGCCAAAGGCCGGTTCGATATCTTTATGATGCAAGCAAACGGCAGCCAGCCGGAAAATCTCACCCGCAACGCGCACCCGGTCCGCAGCATCTCCGCGCCGCTGTTGTCGCCTGATAAAAAAGAGGTGTTGTTCACCTGCTTCGATGCCGAGGGACCGGCCCTCGCGCTGCTGGACTTGCAGACCAGAGCGGTGCGCCGACTGACCAGAGTGGATCAGGATTTGCCGGGCGCCTGCTTCTCGCCCGACGGCGACATGATCCTGTTCGTGAAAAAGGTCTCCGGCCGTCGTCAGATTTATCGCATTCGCCGCGACGGCAGCGGCGAGCAAAATCTTTCCAACACGCCCTTCGATGAGTTCGATGCCGATTTCTCATTCGATGCGAAAAAAATCGTGTATATCAGCAAGCGAACTACGCCGGCGTCCGTGTGGTGGATGCGGACCGACGGCTCCGAAGCCCAACCGATTGTCGCCGGCGCGGGGGAATGCCGTCATCCTTGTCTGTCGCCTGATGGAAAGACGGTGGTCTTTCAATCCATTGTCAAAGGCGACAACGACATCTATCTCGCCCGGATTGGGGGTCAGGCGGAAGTGCTGTTTACCAGCGGGTTCAACGAAACCCGTCCGTACTTTGCCGATAACGGCCGAAAAGTGATATTCCTATCCAATCTGCGCGGCATGAAATACCAGGACCTGATAGCGTTTGACGTTCAAACGCGAAAAGCGCTCTCTCTCACCGACCAACTCAACGTCATCAATCAGAATCCGCGTGTTTCCGCAGATGGAAAAAAAATCGTGTTTGAATCCATCGCCTTCGGAAATTCCGAGGTTTTTATCGTCGACGTCGATGAGAAAAGGCCGGTCAATTTGACCCATCACTCCGGTTGGGACTGCTCGCCGGCTTTCTAGATGAGAGTCCACGGCAGAGCTCCCTCCATTGCCAGCCCGAACGTGCATGCAAGCGTGTACACCCCTTTCCCCAACACGGCGAATCGATGTATAAAGTACATGCATGCTCAACAAGAAAGAAATGCGGCCATGATGACGACCGGGTGCTGGTTTTACTCTTCACCAGCCGCCCAGGGCGATGAAATCATTCTAGCGCTGCCAACATATATAAGAGACTGGAAATGCACAGGCGCTTATGGAAGCCGGCGGTTTGGCTCATCGCCATGGCCGCTTCGTTGCAGGCGGTCACTCACCCTCACATGATCGTGAAAACGTCCGAGTATGCGGCGCTGCAGGAACGGGCGCAACGCTGGCCCTGGTCGGCGATGAAAGCCAAAGCCCTTGCCGACGCCAAAGGATTGGCGTATCGCTCTGCCGACGACTTTGTCGACAAGTGCCGTCGAGTTCATGATATCGCCGGCGCCTGCGCCTTGGCCTATATTCTTGATCCGGAAGGCCGTGCGCTCTATGTACGCGCCGTGGAATCCCAATTGGCGGCAGCGCTGAACGACATCCGTGCCGAGAAAGGAACGAAGAACGAACACACCTACAATGTACCGCCGGCCCATGCGGTCTTTATGACTTATTTGATGCTGGATATCATGTATGATGATCTCTCCGCCGTTCTTCGCCAGGCTATGGAGGCCGACTGTGATTTTATCGCGCTCAATCACGCACACTCCTGGCTGGAGAGCGAATACAGCATCAAAGCGATGGCTGAGCTGTACCGCAACGGCTGCTCCCTCAAGTTTGTCGATTTTAAGAACCGCTACTATGATTATATCCTGAGCATGACCACGGAGGATGGGATTTATTCCACCGGGCCGGGGTATGGCAACAGCCGCCTGTTCATGGATGACCGCATGCAGAAAAAGATTTTTATGGATATCTGCGCCTATCAGGGCTATACAGAATTTTACCGCCATCCCAAGCTGCAGCATTTGTACGAATGGCTTTTCGGTTACTCGGTAACGCCGTTCAACCGTACATATACTTTTGGCGATACCCCGCCCGACAAAGATCTGGATCACTGGTCCGTGGCAGCGTTGCGGGCCAGCCGTTTTTCCTCTCTTGCCGGTCGTTTAGCACGCTATCGGTTGGGCCCTTTGACCGATCAGTGGATTCAGGGCCGATTGCTGCATTATCTCTTGTGCGATTCTGTGGTTCAAGCCGGCCAGAGACCCTCCAGCCGTGTTTTTCGCAACGGCGGCGCCTGGTTGGTGCAGGACACGGATTCTACGTCCGCTCTGGCCGCTGCTTTGTGGAACATCAACACTGAAGAAAGCAGCCACACCCATTTGGATGTCAACAGTCTGCACATCGCGGCGTATAACGCGCACATTTTGCGCAACTCGGGATACGATGGCTATGGCGAGCCGGATGAGGCCACCTGGGCCTGGATTGCGAAAACGGCTGAATCATCCAACACCGTTTTGTGGGAGGGCCGCAATCACGCTACCTGGAAAGGCGGCGGCATCAGCGAATCCCTGATCGGCGAAGAGTGGGAATACGTCAAAAGCAGTTCTGGATCGGCGCTTGCGCTGGCGCAACACTTCCGCCATCTGATCTTTCTCAAGCCACGTTCGGGGTGTGCACACGGTTACTTTGTGATCACCGACGAAGTCAAACCCATTTTCCCCTGGGGCAATAGCGGGATGGTCAACGTCGCCTGGCATCCCAATTCGAGCTCAGAACCGCAAAGGCTGCAGGAGGTCTATCGCTGGCCGGTGCAGGGCTGCCAGTACGGCGGCACGAACGTCGGCGTCGATCTTTTGCCCGTCAACCCGCCTGATAACAGTGAAATCCGCACTGGCTACCTGGCCTCCTACGAAACCTGCAACCGATTTCATGGCAGGTATCTATACAACGCCTATGGCCTGAGCGATGGCCGGGCCAACATAGCGACTATCATTTTTCCTTTTGATCGTAAACACGCTTCCGCCATGATGACCCGTTTTTCAGTGGACGGGGCAGGGGCCGCATCCATCGATCATGGCCAGGGAGTGGTCGATTATGTCGTTGCCCCTGCCGGAACCGGCATCGTCAATACCGAACAGGTCGCATTAAACGGCCGTACGGCCCTGTGGCGGGAAATAAACACCAGGCTTGACTCTTATTTCATCAACAACGGCACGATGTTCCTACAGAACAGGACGGGCGCGGGATTCCATGCGGAAAAAAGCGTAACGCTGTTCATGCGTCAGGATAACGGACAGATACTTTCACCCGGCACGTCCATTACCTTTTTTGCGGAAAACCTTGTAACCGTCCGAGTGGATGGCAAGCCCGTACCGGCCGGGGCGACGGGCGAGGATTGGATGCAAGTCCAGGTCGATTCAGGGGCGCACCGAGTGCAGCTCCTCCGCACCACCACCCGCGTGCTGCAAACAAAGGTCGAGCATTCCGTCTCCTTGCAAGTGTATCCCAATCCCAGCAACCAAACAGCCCGAATCGCCTTTCAACTGACTGAAGCGGGCGAAGTGACTGTCGGCATCTATAATCTGCAAGGCCGGCTGCTGGCCGAGCCGGTGCATGGATGGCTTCCAGCCGGCAAACACGAATCGACCTGGCGCGCGTATGCTGCGGCTTCCGGGCTCTATCTATGCCGTTTACATTCTCCTGCGGGGACGCTGGTGCGCAAATTCACGGTGCAAAAGTGATTCGCCTGATCTATGCGGACTCTTGCAGAGACTATTATTGATCGCATGCGGAGGAAGAGAGGCTGGTAGGCGCAAGAACCGATCGCCCTTTCCATCACTTGCAGGCGGCTGCGTTCATGCAGCAGCCTGCCGTCTCGCTTATTTTACAAAGATAAAGCCCCCGGAATCGCCCGTGCGACCTTCGGGCATCGAAAGCTTTATGTTGCGAATTTTTTAATCATTCAGCCGTTGATTCCGGTCTATCCGGTGTGGATCCGATGAGTCGATTAATTATTTTCATCGTCGCTCGATGTATATTTTCGTTGCCTTGGCTGCCAGACACGGCGGCCGGAGCGGTTCGTACCATCTATGTTTCTCAGACATCCGGCGTAGACAGCAATAATGACGGCAGCGATCCCCAGCGGCCGGTCAGGACGCTGGCCAGAGCGCGGGTGCTGGCTCTGACCTACTGGCGCTCCAGCGACGGTTTTGAAATACTGCTCCGGGCCGGCGAACGGTTCGATGATTTTGCAGCGATGACCAATCCGATCTTGAAAAACTACGATCCTGTGCGCAACACCTTTGCCTTTGTCTGGGACATTGACCGGTCTTTGTTGCTCTCCACTTATGGCGGCAAGGAACGCGCCTTGTTGTATAGCGGCCGATACACTCATCAAGGCGGGCCGCAGGCGGCTATCGCCGTGACCTCGCCCAGCCGGCAACCGGTCGTGATTAAAAATTTGCATTTCAAACGCTGGCAGGTGAGCGCCCTGTTTGCTTATGAAACGCAAAATATATCGTTCATCGATAATGTGGTCGAAGAGATCGGCACGCTCTATTTCCCGGACGAACAGACTGAGGGCATCTACGGGGCCGGTGCGATCTATCCCAAGAACTCGACTCAGATTTTGATCAAAGGCAATTATGTGCGCGATGTGCATAATCAGTTTGACCGTTTGGATGAGATGCATGTGTTCTATTTTACCCGGCTAAGCCATGCGGAAGTGTGCGATAATATCATCATCAACGCCAGCGGGCCGCCATTGAAATTCCGCCGATCGCAAACTCAGAACATTCATGTGCATGATAATGCGTTTTACTACACCGGGCCTTCGCAAGCGCTGAACCGCGTGCAGGAGGGGTGGGTGCGTTACAGCGGCGACGCCGACGAGGGGTGCCCCTCGTCCTTGATCATCGAACGAAATCAATTTTATTACCCTTATTGCTGGCCGGAGCGGGAGATCTGCACAGGCGCCGCGGCCAGCCGCTGCAGCATCAGCAATCCAAGCGTGTGCGGAGCGGATGCCTGTGACCGGGAAGATCGCATTCGCTGGATAGACAATGATTTTCGCTACATCTGGGAATCGATCAAAGTGCCGGAGCTGCCCACCGCTATACAGACACCTCAATCCTCTCACCCGGTCAACCTGGTATTGCTGCAGAACAGTCCCAATCCTTTTGCCGAGGTCACCTCCCTGAGTTATCAACTGCTGCACAGCGGTATCGTCCACATCGCGATTTATGATATTCTTGGCCGTGAAATCGCTGTTCTGTTGCATCAGCATAAACCAGCGGGAAGGTATGAGATCGCCTGGAACGTCCGCTCAGGCCGTTTTTCTGCGCTGCCCAATGGCGTTTACTTTTGCCGTATGCGTGTGGACGGTCAGGAACAGGCGGTGAAGATGTTGTTAAGCCGAAAACATGCACAACCGCAATGAGCATTGGTCGGCAAGATTTTTGTATGAAAGGAGTCATCCATGCAGGTCATTCGACGATTGACGTCCCTGAGCCTGTTTTTCGCTCTCCTGCAGACCGGGCCTTCCGCGCAGACGGCGTACAATGTACGCGACTATGGCGCGCAAGCGGATGGAACCACGCTGACCACCAAGGCGATTCAAGCGGCTATCGACGCTTGTCATCAGAACGGCGGCGGTCAGGTGGTGTTTCCGGCCGGCCAGTATCTTTCCGGCACAATTGTGCTAAAGGATAATGTCTATCTGGCATTGAACGGCGGCGCCACGCTTCTGGGCAGTAAAAACATTGCAGATTACGAGCCGAAATATCTTGTGTTCGCCCGGGATGCGAAAAACATCGGCCTGCTGGGCCCGGGCCTCATCAACGGCCAGGGCGATGCCTTTTGGCGGGATAAAGAGCGACCCTATATTCGCCCCGAGCGCACCATAGAGCTGGAGCGCTGCAACAATGTGTTGATCCGAGACCTGCAGATCCGCAATTCGGCCGCGTTCAACATCGCTCTGGAAGAGTGCGATCGTGTGACCATTGCCGGCGTCAGCATCGTCAACGACCGTAACGCGCCCAACACCGACGGCATCGATCCGATCTCCTCCTCCAATGTGTTCATATCAGATTGCTATATCGAAACCGGCGACGACGCCATTTGTCCGAAATCCCATGGAACGGCAAAGCCGTGCGAAAACCTGGTGGTCGCCAACTGTGTGCTTATCAGCGACGATTCGGCCATCAAGTGCGGTACGCGCTCGGACGGCGCCATCCGCCATTGCAGCTTCAGCAACATTGTCATTCGCGACGCTAAATACGGCATCGCTTTTTACATGAAAGACGGCGGCGTCTTTGAAGATATCCAGTTCTCCAACATTTCCATAGAGACCACCCGCCGCGGCATCGAGCGATCGTTCGGCACCAATTCCTACGCCGTTTTTATGGATATCGAAAAGCGCGAGCCAAGCGGTCTATTGGGGCGGATTCGCAATATCGTCTTCAGCGATATCCGTATCGCCACTCCGGATGGCAACTGTTTGCTGGCCGGGATGCCGGAGCAAAAAATCGAGAACGTCGCCTTTGATAACGTCCAAATGCGCGTGACCGATCGCACCGATCTCTCCGGCCGCCGCAAGCCGCGCGGCACCCGTTCGCTCACCGACCGGGCGGCCAACGATTGCTCGGCGGTCATGTCCCACTGGACGTTCGCCCATATCGACGGTTTGACGCTGCGCAACTTTATCATTCAAGATGAGACCGATTCCGCCGCCTTTGAGCGCCATGGGTTGTGGGCCCTGAACGTTGATGATTTTTCCGTCGATGGCTTTCACATCGAACAGGCGCAACCGAATACAAAGCTGGCCATGATCCATCTGCAGGACTGCCGGAACGCCCGGCTTGAAAAAACCAAGGCCGAAAAGTTGTCCGTGCCGTTTGTGCAAATTCTCGGCAAAGCCACACGAAGGATATCGCTTATCAACAACGACTGGAGCCTGCTGGCCAAGCCCTTGGCGATCGGGAAAGAAATCAAGTCGAGAGAGATTTTTCAACAGGGAAACCGCGTCGAATGAAGAACACGAATGATCTATGAAACAGCCGATCGTGTTTTTTTTCTTCTTCGCCGGACTGGCATCTAAAACTTGGGCCGCGATTCCGGTTGTGCCGTTGCCTCAGGTGGTGATGGAACAACGGGGTTTTTTTTAGCTGGCTCCCAGTGTGACGATCCGCCTGGCTGTTCCGGACACGACGGCGTTGACCGCCGGCCTGGCGGAGCTGCGCGAAGCGATTTCGGCTTATACGGGCGGAAACGCCAGAATCGTTCAGAACGGCGCCGCCGCCCTGTGGATCGGTCTGCCCGATCATGATCCTTTGTTCAATCAGCAATGCCGCAAAGACGGTTCCTGGCCCAACGCCCGTATCGGCCTCCAAGGATATGTGCTGGTCATCGCTCCGGATCAAATTCGTCTGGCGGCCCAGGAGCCGGTCGGCCTGTTTTACGGCATACAGACTCTGGTACAGTTGCTGCGCAACAGCGATGACTCGCGGCTGTCCTGCAGGACCATCGTGGATTGGCCGGAGCTGGCTTGGCGCGGGATAATGGACGACATCAGCCGCGGCCCTGTTCCCACCACGCCCTTCGTCAAGCAACAGATCCGCCGCTGCGCTGAATTAAAACTGAACCTGTTGACCTATTACACCGAGAACATAGTTGCCACTTCCGAGCATGGTGATTTTGCTCCGGTCGGCGGCGGCGTCTCCATCGCGCAATGGCGGGAATGGGCTGCGTACGCTGCAAAATACCATATTCAGCTGGCGGGCAATTTCCAATCCTTCGGCCATTTTGAGAAAATACTCTCGTTCCCGCAATACCAGCACCTGGGCGAAGCCGGCCGTATGCTGACGCCGACAAGGGAGGAGAGCTACCAACTTTTAGCCGACATTTACAGGGAGATGGCGCCGGCCTTCTCCTCGCCCTTTTTTCACGTCAACTGCGATGAAGTGTGGGATCTGGGCCGCGGCGCTTCGAAGAAATGGGTGGATAGCTTGGGGTTGGCTGCGGTTTACGGTCACCATTTGAACCGCATCAGCGCTGAGCTGAAAAGACATGGCAAGATCATGATGATGTGGGCGGACGTTGCGCTTGCGCATCCTGAAATCCTCAAAACCCTGCCGGCTGAAACCGTCCTACTCCCCTGGAACTATGACGCCGGCGACTCTTTCGATGTGATGATCCGGCCGCTGGTCAAAGCAGGTTTCAGCACGATGGTGTGCCCGGGGGTTCTGAATTCGCGGCGGCTTATGCCCGATTTTATGACAGCGAGAAAGAACATTCGCCATTTCATTGACGACGGCAAGAGATACGGCGTTTTGGGCGCCCTGACGACGGTTTGGGATGACGGAGGGGCGGCCGCTTTTTCCCGCGATTGGTATGGCGTGGCGTATGCCGCCGATCAGGCCTGGTCCAACGGCGGGCAAGCAGAAGCCGGCTTTGACGGCAGGGTCGATCAAGCGCTGTACGGCAATGTACAACCGACACTGGCGCAGACCGTGAGGATTCTGGCGCCGCTGGCGGATCTGGCGGCGACACAAGAAATGAATGAAGCGGTCTTTTGGTCCAAACTCGTCCCGGATCCGGAAGAGCGGTTGCACTGCAACTTGGCCGACTGGTATGAGGTGCGGGATATCTGCTCCCGTGCGGACAGCGCACTCGATGCTGCGGCGGCGAAAATCCATGCAACCGATTATGACTATCTGCGTTTTACGGTGCAACAGTACAGGTTCATGGCCGAGAGCAGGATCCAGCTGCAGGCCGCGGCGGATCTGTACCGTTCCGCGTGCCGGCGTCAGAGCGAACAGGAACAGACGAGTGCCGCATTGAACACGGCCCTGAACCTGGTATCCAGGCAGCGGCAGACCCTGGAGGGACTGGCGCAAGAGTTTGAGAGATTGTGGCTGCTGGAAAACCGGCCGTATTATTTGGATAGAATTCTGCGGAAATACGAACGTCCTCTTGAGGCATTGAGCGATGTGGTTCGACTGTTGAAAACAGCCATCGCCGATTATCACAAGGGTCATTTTCTCGCGCCGCCCAATCTGGTCCGATTGGATATCGAAGAATCCGTGGGCCACTATTTTACCGGCTGGCTGCTGTGCGGTCCCTTTCCCAATCCCCAGTACAGCGGCGAAGAGGTGGATTATCTCACCTCCCTGGGAGGCGAGCGGCTGGCGCGACCCACGGTCTGGTCCGAAACCGAATGGCCGCAGGGGCAAAAAATACGCTGGCGAAAATTCAACTCGCCGGATCCAGCGATCATCGATCTGTTGCCGCTGTACGAGGATCACAAAAGAGTATTGACCTATGCCTATAGCCAGATCGATTGTCCGCAGGCACGAACCGTGCAAGCTCGTTTCGGCAGCAACGACGGCATCGAAATCATTCTGAACGGTCGAACCGTTCTGAAAAAACTGGTCAAGCGCAATCTGTTGGTCGATGAGGACCAGGTGTCGCTAAATTTAAAACAAGGTAAAAATCATCTGTTGCTGAAAATTTATCAAGGCAGCGGCGATTGGGGTTTTTCATTTCAACTGCCGCACGTCAAGGTGCGTCATCACGATCATCGTTATCGCATCTTCGAGTAATGTGAGATTGACCAGGGAGCGCCTATGCAAAAAACGACATGGTTGTGTGTGGTTCTGATTTGCACGGTTCTGCGGCCGATGCAGGCCCAGGAGCGGTGGAAATCAGAATGGAAAAAATTCCCGGACCCGGTCACCGGCCGTCCCGTATGGCAGATCACCAGTCACGATTCACCCAGTGTGGCGGTCTATTTCGAACGCCAACCGTTTACCGCGGATGATCGTTATCTTGTTTTTGGCTCAAAGCGATCAGGGGCCTGGCAACTGTATCGCGCGGATATGCGCAATGGCAAAATCGTGCGCGTCAGTGCAAAAAAAGATCTCTCGCCTTACAGCTTTACCATTCATCCGGACGGAAAAAGCGCCTGCTATATTCATGAAAATATCCTCTATAAAACAGATGTGCGCAAGCTGAAAGAAAAGGTGTGGATGGACTTTAACGGAAAATTTTCTACGCCGCTTCGATTGTCAAGTTCTTTCTCCGCCGACGCTCGATTCACGGTCATGACGACTAAAACGGATTCAGGCGTCGGCATTTATCGCGTGGATCTGGAGGACGGATCGGTGCAGGGATATCACTGGAAGGCCGGCCCCCTGTCTCATCCGCTCATCTGCCCGACCAATCCTGACCTGATCACCTTCGTCCCCGGCCCTGACACGCAAAACGATATGTCCCTGCCCATGGAAAAGCGGGCGCGCACTTGGATTCTGAATTTAAAAAGCGGTGAAGCCAAGCCCTTTCTCATGATGCCCTACGGCTTTCGCGCAACGCATGAAAGCTGGTCGGCGGACGGTCGCCGTTTCTTCTTCTTCAAAAAGTCTGTGCCGGGTTGGAAACCGGTGTCCATCTGCTCCATCGATCAGGATGGCAGCAACTGGCGGGAGTACTACCGACACGATGCCATCAAACTGGGCCACGGCATCTCGTCACAGGACGGTCATTGGTTTCTCAGCGACGGCCAGGATCCTGATAAAAACCCGCTGATTCTGATCAATCTGCAAACCGGCGAGGCCACTTTTTTATGCTGGCCGAATGCAAGCATGAAAGAAGAGGCGGGACAGCACGGTCATGTTCATCCGACGTTGAGCTTCAGCGGCCGATATGCCTGCTACACCTCGGATGCGACCGGTGTTCCTCAAGTGTATGTGGTGCCGACCGGGTTGAAGTGAATCCAAGGCTGCGCCGACGAACACTTTCAATCTATTTCCATCCTTCAGGCGCATCAGACCCGTTGCCCTGTCCGCCTGGAGGATCAGGCAACTCCCCATCCTCTGTGGCAAGGGAGGGGCTGCGCCTACATGCGGTTTTAGCGACCCAAGGGGTCGACTGCCTTTAACCGGTGCATACAGTTCTGACTTTTATTATCAGCGACGTTTTTAGTCAACGGCGTCTGTCGTCAGCGCTCGACATCCTTCCCGAAAGACCAATTCTGCTATTTATGCGGCGGTTCGCATCCCGCCGTTTTTTTTTGGCTTCTTCGACCGCGCCGGACGTGTAACAAAATGAATTTCATCGCCGTATAACCTTTTAAAATAATCTTTCGGAAATTGGATTCAACCCTTTGGAGTCTCCCATCATGACCAAGCGAAGCAAGAAAAAATGGTATTGGCTCATCGCCGCAGCGGCAGGGATAGCCTTGATTGCGATCGTCCTAAGCCATGGATCGAAAAAAAACGGCGAGACGGGTCCGGCGAAAGTCAAAGTCGGTCGCATGGATATCGTCGACAAGGCGCTGGCTGTGGGGGCGATCGAGCCTAAAAACGAGATCGCGGTGAAATCCAAGACCTCCGGAGTGGTGGGCAAGATGTATATCGAGGTCGGAGATTTCGTTCAAGCGGGCGCGCCTTTGCTCGATGTCCGTCCTGATCCCACGCCGCTGGAACTGGCCGAGACCACGCGCGGCGTAGAGATCGCAGAGATCGAACTCTCCACCCTCAGCCGCGAGCTGGAGCGCCAGAAAGAACTTAGAGCAAAGGGTCTGATTTCGCAGCAGGACTACGAAACCATGGAGCAGCAGTACGACCAGGCTGCGGTGCGCGCCAAGATCGCCCGGGAACGGCTCGAGCTGCTGAAAAAGGGGCGTGTGCAGATCGCCGGCAACGCCATCGAAACCACGGTCCGCGCGCCGATCACCGGCTACATTCTGCAGAAAACGGTCAACCTCGGCGATCCGGTCGTTCCTCTGACCTCTTACCAAGCCGGCACTGAGCTGATGAAGATGGCGGATATGAAGGAGCTGCTCTTCCGCGGCACGCTTGACGAGATCGACGTCGGCAAGATCAGCGAAGGCATGCCCTGCGAGCTGGCGATCGGCGCCCTGCCGGGCAAAGTGGTCAAAGGTCATGTCACGCTCATCTCGCTCAAGGCGCGCAAGGAAGAGAACTCTACTCTGTTTCCGGTCGAGATCTCTATCGATGATGCGGGCGGCGCCGTACTCCGCGCCGGTTTTTCCGCCAACGCCACGATCATCATCAATAAAAAAGTGCAGGTGCTGGCGATTCCAGAGCGCGTGGTCACTTTCCGCAACGATTCGGCCTTTGTCCAGATCAGCTCTGAAGCAAAGGAAATCAAAGAGATCGCCATCAAGACCGGCCTCAGCGACGCCATTCATATCGAAGTGATCTCCGGCCTGCAGGAGGGGCAGGAGGTGTTGGAGAAAAAAGTAAAGCCGATCGTCTAACATCACGATCTGCCGCCTCTGCGCAGCGGAAACCATCGCATGAGTTATGTCTATGAACCACCTGGTTGAAACCATCAAAGAGATCTTTTACTATCTGCGCCAGTACAAGGCCCGCACTTTTATGACCCTCTTCGGCATCGTTTGGGGCACGGTCAGTATTGTGGTGCTTCTCGCCTTTGGCGTTGGCGTAAAAAAAGCACTGAGCAAAAGCATGCACGGCATGGGCGAGCGCATCGCCATCCTCTGGCCCGGCCGAACCAGTCTGGCCTGGATGGGCTTTAACCGCGACCGCTATATCCACCTGGTGGAGGAGGATGCCGAGCTGTTGCGCCGCGAGGTGCGGGAGATCCGCAGCATCAGCCCGGAGTACGCCAAGTGGAACGCTCCCCTGCGCCATGGCGAGCAGATCAACAAGCCCAACATCGCCGGCATCTACCCCGAGTACGCTGAGATGCGCAATATCCAATCCCAGCCGGGCGGCCGCTGGATCAACGATCTGGATATGCAGGAGCACAGACGGGTCATATTTCTCGGCGACGAGCTGGCAAAATATCTTTTTGGCCAGGGAAGCAATCCCGTGGGTCAGTATCTTTATGTCGCTGATTCGCCTTTTCTGGTCATCGGTGTGCTCGCCCACAAGCTGCAGAACTCTTCCTACAGCGCCCGCGACCAGGACCGCGCCTTTATTCCGGCCACTACCTTTCAGTCGCTCTTTGGCCACCGCACTATCGACAATATCGTCTATCAAATCAGCGGACCTCTTGATTCGCAACAGGCGCAGCAGCGCGTCTATGAAGTGCTGGGCAAAAAGAAGGGTTTTAATCCCAGCGACAAACAAGCGCTGAGCATCTGGGACACCACGGAGATGGACAAGTTCGTCTATTACTTTTCCCTCGGTTTCACCTTGTTCATGGGTTTGATCGGCGTCATGACTTTGACTGTGGGCGGGATCGGTCTGGCCAATATCATGTATGTCGTAGTCCAGGAGCGGACCGCGGAGATCGGTGTGCGCCGCTCCATCGGCGCCCGCCGCGTGCATATCCTCAGTCAGTTTCTCCTCGAGGCCTTTATCATCGTCGCCGTGGGAGCGCTCATCGGTTTTGGCTTGGCTGCACTGATCATCAAGGGGATCGCCGCTCTGCCCTATGAAGATTTTGTCGGCGATCCGGTCATGGACCTGCAAGTCGCTATGATCGCCGTCCTGATTCTCGGCCTGGTCGGCATCGTCGCCGGCTTTTTTCCTGCACGCAAAGCCTCTCGGCTTACGGTCATCGAGTGCCTGCGGCACTGATTAATTTAAGTTTGCACAAATCTTTCATTTTGCACAAGGTTATTTCCATGCATATCTTGATGCTGGTCAAAGAATTCATCGAAGACATCAAGAAACAAAAGCTGCGCGCTTTTTTGACCACATTTGCCGTCGCCTGGGGCACTATGGTGGTGATTCTGCTGATGGCTTTTGGCGCCGGCCTCGCCTTCCGCATGCGCGAGGGGCTGCTCAATGCAGCCGACCGCATCATCACGGTCTGGCCCAACCAGACCAGCGTCAAGTACCAGGGGCTGCCCATCGGCCGCCGCATCCGTTTGATCGAGGCAGATGCGGAGCTGCTTCGGCGAAGCATTCCCATGGTCAGCCAAGTCTGCCCCCAGCTGGGCAAACACGGCGTGCGTTTGCGCCGTGGCGGCCGCACCGCTCTGACCTATATGGAAGGGGTCTATGCCAATTTCGAATTCATGCGCCGAATGTACCCGGTCGCGGGCGGTCGTTTTCTCGACGAGATGGACCTGCAGCAGAAACGGCGAGTCCTCTTTCTCGGCAGCGTGATCGCCGGAGAACTCTTCGGAGATGAAAATCCGATCGGAAAAATCTGCGAGGTGGATGGCCTGCCCTTCACCGTCGTCGGCATCCTGCCTAAAAAGCTGCAAACCTCGATGAACAACGGGCCGGACGACCGCCGCGCGGTCATTCCTTATTCTACTTTTCAGAGCATCTACAGCAGGCGCTTTCTCAACAGCATCATCCTCCAGCCGACCAATCCCTTGGAAGGCAAGCGGATCAAGGACGAGGTCTTTAGGGTTCTGGGCCGCAAGCACCGCTTCGACCCCGCGGATGAAAAGGCTCTCTTTGTCTGGGACACGGCCGAGTTCGTCGCCCAGCAGGAGACGGTCTTTCTCGGCCTGAACATTTTTCTCGGTGTGGTCGGGGCCATGACCCTGCTCATAGCCGGTGTCGGGGTGGCCAACATCATGTATGTGGTGGTGAAGGAGCGCACCCGCGAGATCGGCGTCAAACGGGCGGTCGGCGCCAAGCGCTGGCACATCATGCTGCAGATCATCTTCGAGTCCCTACTGATGTCCAGTGCCGGCGGAGTCGCCGGCATCCTGCTCGCCGTTGGGATCATCAGAATGGTCTGGATGATCCCTGCCGGTGACGGGGCGATGCAGTTCCTCGGCCGGCCCCTGCTCTCCAATGCGGTGATGGGAGCTGCGGTCTCGCTGCTCGCCTTCATCGGTCTGCTGGCTGGAATTTTTCCTGCGCACAAGGCGGCGCGCATCGATCCGGTTGAAGCCCTGCGCTACGAATGAACGCCTTGCCGCGGCTGCTTCTTCCGGCTGCATGTTGAGATTCATCCGCTCTGTCAGAGACACACTATTGCCTGAATTGAAACAAGATACAGGAATCGCGATGAGGAAGGCGGTCTTACCTCCTCCGACTTTGCGATTGCCTGAGGCGGCGAAAGGCGCCGGTAAAACCGTGGCGGATAGATAAAGGCCGAAGCTTCCTGCTTCGGCCTTGAGGTTTGCTTCAGTCGTGCTTAAAAATCAGGCCTGAAGAAATGTCTTCTCGAACTTGATGACCCTTGCGCGAGCGAATCCCTATGAGAGTGAACCCGGCGAACGCGATGCTCACGGCACCCGGGTGAATCGGAAGATCTCTCCGTTCGGCTCGAACTTGCCCTCGGCGTTCATTTTGCCGTATTGTAAAAGCAGAGTGTTGATGTCCTCAAACCACCAGGCGTGGGCGATGGGCTTTTTCCCCTCTGTTTTATTCCACGCTGCGTCGATGACGATTTTCTCCTCGCCTACCTCCACGGTTCCCTCGATCAGCTCAGCATCGACATTCCAATACCAGATGCGGAGTTGCTTCTGCAACGGATCCCAACCCTAGAGGCCGAACCCTTTTTCCATAGTCTGATCAGCCACCTGTATGGCCCAATCCCATTTCAATACGTTGCGGTTATTTGTCCAAGCACAGTTAAAAAATAGCTTTCTTTCCTTGCCCTCCTTGGTCATGCTTTTGCTCAGCCAATGGGCGGCCAGGAATTTGGCCCAGGAGAAGTTGAGGTAGGCGGAGGGAGTGACGCTAAAATTCAAAAGGGTCCGTTCTCCCTGTTGCAAATGAATATCCGCAAGTGATTGAACCAGACTGTCTTTTCTGGCATAAAGCTGATACCTTTTTCCGGGCTCATTTACGATGAAATGATATTCTCCATTGGCATTGGTTTTGTTGGATAGCCAGCGTTCATTGATGTAGGGAATGCCGCAGCTTAATTCTATATCGACATCAGCCGCGGCCCGCTTTTCCGCATCCGTCACCACTCCGGACAAGATCGTCGGCTTGATCTCGTCGGCCGCGATAAAGCGAGCGCCGCGAATGTCCCCGTGCCAGCCGTTTTTCGACAAATCCACGAGTTTGCTTTTCTTCACCGAGGCGGGTGTGTACAGCATTAACGTCTTTGCGTCGGCAGACCAGTCCGCTGCGGGCTGAAAACGTTCCTGGTAGCGAACGATGGTGGAGATGCGCAGTGATCTCAGGTAACCCGATCCAAATCCCCACGGCAAATCGGGTCTGCTCATCTCTGTGGCGCCGATCGTCAGTTTTCTGCTGGCGTCGAACGGCCCGGGCTTGGGCGCTTCTTGCTTTTTTACCAGAGCCCCGTTGAGAAAAACGGATTGCATCTTGCCGTCGTATTGCAGGGCGATGTGGGTCCATTGATCGGGGATCAACGAACCGATATTGATCGCATAGTTTTTTCCTTTATCCGATTCCCAAGCACAGCCGTCGGTAGGTCCCTCATCCGTGCTCAGCCAGATGCCGTTCTCCGGATCGCCGGCGCCGCCCTGATTGACGATGTAGCCGCCCCAGTTTTTAACCCAGACTTCGATGGTAAAAGCGTTCAGCTTGTCAAAAGCGATAAAAGGACAATCGACAAAATCATTATTGCCGTCGAAAAAGAGGACTTGCTCCTCCGCTGCACTTGCAGGATTAAACGTGCAGGCCAGTAAAAGGAAAAGCGACGCCAGCGAAAGAACCGATCGGGTTTTCATAAAGGGCATCCTTTCTAGAGTGGGCGTTCTATTTTAGATCTTAAAGATTGACGTTGAATCGGTCGATCCTTGGTAGGTAATGAAAAATCATTCATTGAGATCAGGCGATGCCGCCGGCTGCGGCGGGCCATGGTAACGCCTGCGCGGCCATCCAAGAGGCGGCTCTTTGTTTCTCTGGATCAGATCGTGGCGCATTTGATCACCCCCTGGCTGCCGGTATGATGATGAAAAGGAAATGGGCGCAGAAAGAGAACACGCAAAGCGGGTCTGGAGGTAAGGTCGAAATCCTGGGAGTA
>JAKQNR010000036.1 GCA_029565685.1 bacterium
ACCAGCCGCACCGGCGGAGCATCGATCACCACCAGGTCGAACATCATCCGGCACTGCGCGATGAAATCGCCCATGCGCTGGCTGGCGATCATCTCGGCCGGATTGGGCGGGATGGTGCCGCAGGGCACCAGGCGCATGGGGGATTTCATCGCCCAGTGCCGGATGATGTTCGATCTGGTGGTTATAGACGCTCCGCCGGTGCGGCTGGTCACCGACCCGCTCCTTTTTGCTGCCAAGGCGACCCATGTGCTGCTGGTCGTCAAGGCCAACTCGACCCAGATGCGCGACGTGCAGGAGGCGACCGCTCTCATGCGCCGGGCGCAGACGCCGCTTTTAGGCGTCCTCTTCAACTATGTCAAGACGACGCGGGGGTATGGCGATTACCACCGGTATAACTATTATTATGACAGCTATTCCACCAAAAGCAAATAGCCGATACGGACGGATCTGAACATGTTTAAAAACAAAACCCTGTTGATCACCGGCGGCACCGGCTCTTTCGGCAACGCAGTACTGAAGCGCTTTCTCGATACGGAGATCAAAGAGATCCGCGTCTTCAGCCGGGACGAAAAGAAGCAGGAGGATATGCGCATCGCCCTGAAGAGCCCCAAGCTCAAATTCTATATCGGTGATGTGCGCGAATACAGCAGCGTGGCCAACGTCATTCAGGGTGTGGATTACATCTTTCATGCCGCTGCGCTCAAACAGGTGCCCTCCTGTGAATTCTATCCCATGGAAGCGATCCGCACCAATGTGCTCGGTGCGGAAAACGTTCTCAATGCCGCGATGAACCATGGCGTCGAAAAGCTCATCGTCTTGAGCACCGACAAAGCGGTCTATCCGATCAATGCCATGGGCATGTCCAAGGCCCTGATGGATAAGTTGATGCTCGCCAAAGCCCGAGTGGCCGCGGGAAAAACGGTATTCTGCGGCACCCGCATGGCAATGTCATGGGCTCGCGCGGCTCGGTGATTCCTCTCTTTATCTCGCAAATCCAGGAAAAGAAACCCATCACCATCACCGACCCCAACATGACGCGGTTCATGATGTCCCTCGATGATGCCGTTGATCTGGTGCTCTACGCCTATAAGAACGGTCATCAGGGCGTCCGCTTTGTCCAAAAGGCCCCGGCGGCAACTATCGATACCCTGGCAAGGGCCCTGGTCGAGCTGTTCAGTGCGAAAACGCAGATTCGCACCATTGGCACGCGCATGGTGAAAAACTGCATGAAACCCTGCTCACGCGCGAGGAGAAAGCGATCGCCCAGGACTGCGGCCAATACTATCGCGTACCGGTCGATACCCGGGATTTGAATTACAACAAGTATTTTGTCGAAGGAGAGGTCACCATCAGCCGGGCGGACGACTATAACTCCAGCAATACCTGCCGGCTCAATGTGGAAGAGACCAAAGAGCTGCTGCTCAAGCTGGATTTTGTTCAGGAAGCGCTGAAACCGTGATGTGTGCCCCGCAAATGCCGGATAGGCCGGTTTTCATCCAGGGCGGCCAGCACAGTGACGATCGCGGCGCCATCGCCTTTGCCAATGATGTTCGCCTCGATCCGGTCCGCCGGTTTTATTTCATTACAAATCATATAACCGATATTATTCGCGCCTGGCAGGGACACAAGCGCGAGACCAAGTATTTCTGCGCCGTGGAGGGAGAGTTTGTTGTCGCGGCGG
>JAKQNR010000004.1 GCA_029565685.1 bacterium
CAGATATTGCTTGACTATGGCGAACATGTGTTCCTGTTTTTCTAAGCGGCGTGTGGGCATGGTGGTCTCTCCTTGGTTGGACGCCGCCAATATACGAAATTTCTAGTTCGCCACGCATATGTACTTCACAGGGTGGATACCCGGGGTCCAGGTCTTTAAATCCCGGCTCTCCTTAATCGCCACGCGCCGTCTGCCTACTCCTTGGAGGCCGCTGCCGGCATACGCCAGCGGCCGGACGAACATCAGCCAGCGGTCCTTCACCTCGTCATAGACAAAATTGTTATGCGTATCGCTGTGATAGGAAACGATAGGCGTATGAAAATCGGCGTGGAACGTTCGACCATCCGCGGTGGTGGAGAGAAAAACGCCGCCGCTGTCGTTATGAATAGCGATCCACTTTTCCTGTCCTGAACAGGACTTGGCTGCGGGTTCGACGTCGATGCCCTGGGTTTTGTTCCGCCCCAGCAGGATCAGATTGTTGGCTTTACTGCCGCCATAGGAAAAAAGCCCCAGCGAAGGTTTACGCCAGATCAAGCCATCCTTCGATTCCGCGTAGCAGATGTTGTAGGAAAAACGGCTCTTGGCTTTGTAGGCCTGTTCATCCCAGACCAGATACCACATTTTAAACAGCTGATCCTCGGGATCCCTCAGCACCGAACCTTGCATCAACGGCCCGGTTCCTTCCCATGGATGGTCGCGGATGATGAGCGGGTTGGCCGCATGACGCTGCAGAGGCACGACAAAGCGTTCCACCTGCCAGCGGTCCTCGATGATGCGGTCGTCGCAGGGGAAATAGGGACCATGTATCGGCAAACCGGAGTGGTCCGCGGCGAGCAGCTTGGCTGCTGCTGTTAAAATCAGGAGCGTATTGATTCTGATCATGATTTTTCCTCTTCGCGGCAAGTTGAACAAGTGAAGGGCGCCTGATCCGTTCCAGGAGCGTGGTAAAATCCCGGCGGCGAAAACGGAATGTGGAAAAAGGTCATTCTATGGGTTTTTTCTTTGATCGACTGTTCCTTTCAAATCTGCGATGAAGCGAAGCTGCCAGCCTTTTTATTGATAGTGTTTCAACGCCGGCCAGTCCTCTGTCAGCGACCTGCGGCGGAGCTTGCAGATAAGAACCGCCTGATTGTTCTCATACGGCATGCAGTACACATGCTGAAATACGTCTGCCTTGCTTACCTGCTCATAGACAGCGAGCAAGGCTTTCCGCGATCCGCCCAGGGGAATCACTACCTGGCCGGTTTTTCCTCGCGGGCCCCACAGCGGATAATGATTGTGACCGTTGATGGCGTTCGACAGCCCTTATCTGCGGCCATATTATTCGATCGCCGCAGCCGCCGGAAAGATCGACCGCTATGTGGATGGCGAGTTTCAGGCCGGCGAGGAATAAAAGCAGACGGATCGCACCTCTTGATTCATCCGCAGGCGGCGTCATGGTTGAGGGACGATTTTTCATGGCGGTCATTTCAACAATTTTGAAAGATTACGATACTCTTTTTCTAAGCCGGCCTGCTCGATCACGGAACGATCGTTCGTATCATTTTGAATCTGGATGATAGTGCCTGTGGCATGGTGCCTTATGGGTTCTTCCTGCAGCCGTTCGAACACATTATGCTCCAGGGTCAGGCCGCTGGAACCCTGGTCGAGAAAGATGCCGTTGTTTTTGGAACCTACCGCCCATGGCGAACGATCGATATCGTGGATATAATTTTCCTTGATGAAGCTGTTGGGCTGTCTCGAAAGAGTATATATGGCGCCGCCATCGCAGAGCAGCTGCAGAACATGGTGAATGCGGTTGTAGCGCACCTGATTGTCCCGCATGACATTGTCCGCATCCATCCACGCCCAGCCGACACTGATGCCCGAGTACGGCATGTCGTAGAGTTCGTTATGTTCGATCACGACCGCCTGCGGAAAACCACAGGCGATGCCGCAGCAACCCGGGTAATCCTGACCGATGCGTGTCAGCAGATTGTTGCTGATTGTGTCGTTGCGGCAGATTTCTCGCTGATCGGCGGGATTGTACACCCGCGTGTGCAGCTCCTGTTCTTCTGAAAATTTGCTGTACAGGATGCCGGAACCGGCGATATCATAAAAAACATTGCCGATGATCAGGTTGTTGTGCGTGCCGTAATGCAGGTCAAGGGCGGTTGCGCCAAGGTGACAGAATACGTTGCGCTCAAAAGTCAGATGATGCGCTGCGGTCACATAAACAGCCGCAGGCGGCCGCTTAAGATATTGCCGATTATCCGGCTCGACCTTGACCGCATACTGCCCCGCCTGGCTGTTGAGCATGCCGGTGTCGCGCGGTAAATTCCACCCAGCATGACAAAGGCATAGACCTCGAAATCGAATATGGTGCACCGGTTTTTCCAGCGTGCCGTCGATATGCAGCACTCTTTCCAATCGCGGAACAACGGCTTGTAATTGATTGATTTCCTCCTGCGGCAGCCTTGGTTGATAATAAAGCGTCCCAGATTCCGAGTCACAATGCCACTCTCCCGGTTGATCGATGAACGAGAGATCATTTTCGAAATGAAAAGCTTCGTTTTCCGATTTGATCGGATACAGCCTGCGGAAGACCAGGTCGCGCTCGGGCTCCTGCGGCGCGATGTACGCATACTCGCCGTGCGTCTCCAACGAGGCCAACGGCAGCACGGCTTCGGCCCAGTGCATCTGTACGATCATTTCCACCTGATTCAGTTTTGCCCAGGGTTGAATGAGCTCCTTTGCGATGATGATTTCACGATCCCGCTCATTCCAGAACTTGAGGCGATAATAGCGGCCTACATTAGGCGTCCTGGCGCGAATGCAGCGGACGCCGTTGACGTACAGCTGCCTGAAGGCGCCGTCCACTTTGGCTGTGTACAAGCCATGATCGCCGAGCAGCCATTTTTCAACCGGTTGGCCGGCGCTGATTTCCGGTATTTCATTCCGGTAGGCCTGGTAGGATATGGTGAAGCCGTTCCGCCCGGAGTCGCGATGATCGAAGTGTAATGGTTTTTCAAGAATATAGCGGCCGCCGCGCACATACACGGTGATGTCCTGATCCATGGTCGCATTGATCCGCCTGACGGCATTTTGGGCTTGAGCGATCGTTGCGAACGGTTTTTGCAAGGTACCGGGATAATCATCCCGGCCATTCGGCGCCACATAGAATGTCGAGGCTGCTTTTGCAATGGCATTCAGTCCTGGGCACAGCGCGCAGAGCACCAGCAGGACCCTGCCTATTCCGGCGGATTTTTTTTGCATCATGGTTTGATCCTCTGTCTTTATGTGGCAATTGTGATGATAAATGAATTCGCGCATCTCCAGGCGAAGCAGGGCGATTCGACAGATGCGGCCGGCCTTGTCTTTCACCCCGCAGAAATCCTTGATCGGTATTGGCAGAGGTCGCTCCGTTCGTTCCCGGCTGTTCTGTCAAACGGTTTTCTTTTTCAGCGAAGATTAATTAAACAAGAAATAAATCACCATCATAATCGATGCCAACATTCCCCAGGCTGTCCATATTTTGCCCATGCCCGCCCCGGTTTGATAGGTTTCTTTAAGAGTCGGCAATTTTGACGGTGGATTGCCTTTTTGCGTGAGCAAAGATACGATGACTATAAAGCCGGACAGCGTGACGAACAGATAGAACGACAGCAGCAAATAATGCGGCCAGAAACCGACTGTGGGCCATCCCATGAATTGGCAGGCGCCCACGGTCAGGCTGAGCAATGAACCGGCTGCCAGGGTAACGAAAGCGGCCTGTGCGGTCGCTCTGCGCCATAGGACGCCGATTAAAAAGACGGCTGCCATGGGCGGCGCAAAAAAAGCTATGATCGCTTGAAGCAGATTGAATAGATCCCGTCCCGTCGAGCTCATGGAAAGCGCAATAAAAACCGTCAATACCGCAATGAGCAGCGTCATCAGCCTTCCGATCCAGCGGATTTCCTGGGCAGGAGCATGCGGTCTCAACTTTTTACAATAGATATCCAGGGTGAAAATAGTGCTGAACGAGTTCAAAGCGGAATCGACCGTGCTGATGGTCGCGGCGATCAATACAGCGATGATCAATCCGATCATTCCGGCAGGCAGCAGGCTGGTGATGAGCGTCATATAGGCGGTATCGGGATTTTCGAGATTGGGGAACAGGACGAAACACAGGATGCCCGGCATGAAAAAGATCAGAGGCGGCAGGATTTTCAGGAACGCGGCCAACAGCGCGCCCTTTTGGCCTTCACGGATGTCGCGAGCGCCCAGCACACGCTGTACGATGGTCTGGTCGGTGCACCAAAACCATATCGCCAGCACTGGATATCCCAACATAATAGCCGGCCAAGGAAAAGTGGCATCATGGGCGGGACGAAATAACTGCCAATAGTCGGCTGGTACAGCCTGGAGGATGCCATGATACCCGCCTGATTTGAAATAGGCGATGATCGTCAAGGCCGCAGAAGCTGAAATCATCAGGATGGATTGAAAAGTATCGGTGTAGACCACAGCGGCCAGTCCACCGGTGATGGTAAAGCTGGTCGCCAGAGCCATTAGCGCGGTCAGGCTGATCCACAACGGCCAGCCGGTTATCTGTGAAAGGAGCAGACCGCCTGAATACAGGGAACCGCCGAGCCATAATATGACCGTCGTGAACAGGGCGTAATAAGAGAGAAACATCCGGCTTTTTTCATCAAATCGATGTTCCATGAATTCAGGCATGGTGGAAATCTTCGTCTTGAGGTAGTGCGGCACGAAAACCATGGCCAGCAGCATCAGGAATATCCAGGCCAGCCATTCAAAGTTCGCCGCGACCATGCCCGATGTATAGGCCACCGAACAGGAGGCGAGCATAAACGATGGCGAGATATTGGTGCCAAAAATCGAAAAACCGATATTGGCCCAGGACAGACTGCGGTCGGCGAGGAAATAATCCGCTGATTCTTTTTTCCGGAAACTGATCCAAAAGCCCAGTCCGAGAACGCAGAGGATGTACAGCAGGATGACCAATAGGTCAAGAGGCTGGATCGCGTTTTTTATTTCCAATCTGGTGCTCCCGTGGCTCTGAGATTATTTCAGACTTTTCTTTTGATAGATAACGCCGGGCTGGATCATTTCTGCGATGGAAAGACCGGCGAATCCGGTGGCAGAAACAGAGCAAGCAGCCCATGCCTGTAAGCTGTGTCCGCCCCAGGGTACGTCTGCATCCTCCACCATGATGCCGAGGCGCTGCGAAAATTCCCGAGTGCATAAGAAACGTCTGGCAATCGATACGAATCGATCCACGGCCGGATCTTTTTCCATGCGCTGATAATTCAGAAAGGCCAATGGCATGCCCGCCGTTTTGGAATTATTCCACGCATCCTGCAACGGCCACCAGGCGTTCTGGCCCAGATGGACCAGCAGCCCTTTATCGCCATGGATATTCCAACCGTACACTCGACGTATTTTTTCTTTCAGCGCATTATCTTCCGTGTGATGATATACCATGAACAATCCATCGACATAGTAAAAGGCCTCGCCAAAATAGTGAACCGGTTGCGCCAGCACAAGACCTTCTTTGGTGCCTGCATGATTGAACCAGGTCGGCCGGCCGTCCTGATTCCAGTGATCCGTCATGAAATGGGCGGCTTTTTCAGCCGCGTTTAGGTATTTTTTATCCTTTGTCTGAATAAACAGGGCGGTAAAGGCGGCCGCTTCAGTGGCTGTGGCAGTGCTATACTCCTTGGTGCGCGCCACACCACTCTCCATCGCGTTGGGAAAACCGCCGGAAGGCTGCTGCCATCCCATGGCCCATTCATCGCAAAAGCGCTGCAGCGCTTCGCTATAGAGGCTTTTGCGCGGTTCTGCAGCGTAATGGCAGGTCATTCCCAATGCCGTGGCGATGCAGCCGATATCCGCCAAGTTCATCCATTCGTGCGCATAGATATCTTCGATCTCCTGCTGCGACAATCGGCAGGTCGGTTTGTTCCTGAATATCTGCTGCCAGGCGCCGTTGGGCAGTTGTTCTTCCACCAGCCTGTCCATGATCCGGAAAACGATGTCGAGATACTTTTTTTCTCCCAATATTTCATACCCGGCCAATAACGCGCGAATGGGATAGGCCGAGGTATACCAATAGAAATGGGTTCCTTTTCTGCCTGGTTCATAATCACCGAGAAAGCCGTTGGCGAGTTGATGTGCAAGAAACCAGTCGCAGATCGTTCGCAGCGCTGTTCGAGCACATGGAGATCCTTTGCGCAGCACCTCGTCCACCGAGGGCAGGTCATCCGGAGGTGCATGCTCGAAAAGTCTGCGCAAAGCCTTGCCGGACTCCCCTGAGACAATGAGCCCGTTGATGGCAAACTCTTTCTCAGGCGCGGCTTGTAGGCGCAGGGTCAGTTTTTGATTGATGACAGTCGCCGGATAGGTGAATTGCAGCGTCTGGCCCGGGGCAAGCAGGACTCCAGATTGGACCTTTTCTTCCTGCAGATAGATTTCGAACGGTCCCTTGGCTTCACGCGGATCGCCGAGAATGACGGTGATTTGATAACGACCGTTGTCCAGGCCGATCCAGAATTCGCCTTTGGCGCCGCCCACAAAATCGCGCCGCAGCGGGTCGTGGACATCCATGCGTTCCACTTCGCGGACGTTGTCGATCCACAAATAGCGCGGACTGTGATAGACCCGAGAAACCGGCGTATAGCCGGGCGCGACATCCTGGAAGGCGCCGCCGAAATCAAAGCAATAAAGCACCTCCTGCCCTTGGCAGAGACGAGCAGCAATGAATGGGCAGGTCAACAAAATTAGCAGGTAGCGCCAACACATCGTTTATCTCTCCATTTAATGGATTGAATGATTCATCTCTGCGTCACGCCATGATTTTCGAATCAAGAGTTCGCCTTGGCTGGTGCGTCGAGGCTGGGGCAGGTCGAGCGAAGGACCAGATAATTCGACTTTAAGGAAATAACGGTCAAACGCATGGGCCAGATTGTTCGGTTTTTCAGGGATGGTGAGCCAATATTCCAGATAACGACCATATTGGTTCAGCCTGCCATCCCAGCGATCGACAAAGACCGGCTGAGCCGATCCCCTGCTTGGACCGGATAGCAAGGTCACGGCTCTGGTATCGACTCCACTCGCTCCGTTCAAAAAGAACAACCGGACATCGTAGGCGCCGGCCTGTTGCGCGTGTTCCGTGATATCGGCCCACAAGGCTATGTCTGCTGTTTCGGCAAAATCTTCCGTTTGCCACTCTGCAATGCGATGAAACCGATAGGCCGGAAAGGGATCGACGATCTGCAATTCTTCAGCCCAGGCCCGTAGTCGGTCGACGATGGTGGCGGCAAAATCGACGCTGTCGCGGAAGCGATAATGCAGCGCCTCCTGTTCGACCGGATTGACCTTATTTCCCCAACGGATCATGGCGGCAGTCAGGTTTTTCGCCGTTGCATCCAGAGCATTCAACTGTTGCTGAATGGACTTTGTTCGTCCTGCCGAAGGAGATTGTTGAAAAACATCGACAAGGATCTTTAGTTTTTTCACAAAGAGCAAGGTATGCAACACGCAATGGGATTCCAGCAGCATGAGCGGCTCATCAGCCCGCAGGGCCAGCTCGAGGGCCTGTTCCGCCGAGGCAATGTGATGATCCAGACTGGCTTCGTTCGGGAATTCGGCCAGAAGACCTTTGCCGAACTCTATGGGCTTCTCCTTGCTGAACAGCACGCCGTCTTTGATGAAACCATCGATGAAGAGCTGACCGCCTGCAGCGAAAATCAGGCTCTCGACGACTCTGCTGCCGGCTAGATGCCAGCCCGTCCGGCCGATGAGATCCGCCCATTCGGCAAACAGGCGTGGCTGCTTCAGCTTAAGACGGGTCGCATAAGCCTCGGCGAACTGACGCGCGCTGCGTCCGGAGCTGTTCCAGCTCCATTCGGCGGCGGCAGCGATATTGAAATCGTAATAACAATTCGCCGGAGTGGCGTAGCCGCTGAAACCATGCAGCCCCTTTTCCACGAATTCCTTCATGCGCGCCTTGATGAAATGCGGGCCGGTAAAGGGGAAAACGCTGCGCCAGGAATTGGTCAGCTGGGGATAGACGCTCAGCCAATGGCCCGAGCGGGCGAATGATTCCAACAGCGGGTAGATCATCGGCTCATGAGAACTGTCATAGGTTGTCTGGCCGGAGTAGTAAGTGATGCGGGTTTCCGGGGTGATGGACGCTAAAATCCTATCATTGTCCTTATAACTGGCCTGTGACAGTAAAATCCGTAAATGGCTGTCCGGGTGGTCCGCACCGGCAATGGCAAAGGCGCGCAGCAAAGATTTGGTTTGAAGTTCAAACTGGTTATGACCTCGGCAGCGCTCGCAGAAACAGGGGGAGGGCGATTCCGCCAACCAGGCGTTGATGTCGTGGACCTCTTCATAGGCCAGCAATTGACTCATCCAACCGGCGATGAGATCGATGGAGGCGGGATTCGAGAAACAGAGCGCCGGTTGATAATCAGAGGGCAGCGGTTTGTCGGGTTCGGGCGTCGCGGCTGTATTCGGATGAAAAGTGAAGAGTCCGGTTACAGCGAGTTGTTCCAGGTGTCTGATGATCGGCACGACTTTGACGCCAAGGCGCTTCGATTCGTTCAGAAAGGCGCGATCCAGGGCGGCGCTGGGCGAGCCGTCCGCCTGGAATCCCAAGGTCGCGTGCATTTCGATCTCGTTCATCTTTAGTTCGGCAATACTGAAACGATCGTGCGACAAGTTCCAGCCCCACTCGCCACGTTCTTGCAGATCAGGCCAATCGAGAATCGTGACTTGGGGGACTTCGATTTGCCGAGTGTTAAGGTTCGGCGTCAGCAGCTGATGCAGTGTCCGAGCTGCATAGAGCAATCCGAGCGGCTCGTTGGCGACCAGTAGAAACCCGCTGAATGTACCCGAGGTCATGACCGGCTCGATCGCGTAAGCTTGATCCCGGTTGGCAAGTTTTGCCAATGCCTTGGATAATTTGGCAGGACAATTTTTTCGATCGCACGTCAAAATCAGCTTGATGGAAAAGCCCTGATCGCCTCCGGCATAGGGCTGTATAAGTTCAATGGCCGCTTCTATGCGCGCATCATTGCTATTCGTCCAGCTCAATGTTATTTCATCCATGGAGAGGACGCGGGATCCCACCACGCTGATTTGTTTGGGCAAAGGGATCACTCTGTTCGCCCATGCTCCGGCGATGGCATCTATTGCCGATTCAGCGGTCGCAAAGGTCAGGAAGAGGAACAGCAGAAATCGAAAACAGACGACTACGATATTTTGCAGCATTGTCGACACACTCCTCTAATCAAAAAGCGCATACCTATGCCTATGGGTAAAGGCAGAGAAAACAAGCCGCATGAGCTCGACGCTCGCGGTAGGTATGTTCAATGGTTCACGGCTCCATGCTTTCCGCAGGAGCCGTCATTTTTGCATCCAGACGAACCTTGCTCGACCGTCCAGCAATATAATGCAATTGTCCCAAATTGCCAAATTTTTCTTTCTTCGCGGTTGTCATCCAGCGCGCCGACGAAGCGTGCATCGACGGCGGCAAATGAACAACAAAGAATGATGGCGTCAGCCGGCCGGCCTCCGTAATATTTTTTCAATTTCGTTGTTCTGCGCCGACAATCAGGTCTTGCTTTTTTTTATGTTTTTCGACTGTGCCCTGCCGGAACTGAGCGCCACGGCGAATCGATTGGACGACGCCTTTTATTTTAATGATGCTTTCGTCGCCGAAAAGCCTGTTTCTGGCGTTAGTGTATTCTCAATCCTCTGTTTTGACGAAAAAGCCTCTGCGCGCTGGGTTCAAAAGTATGTAATTCAATTTATGTTCGAACCATTTTGCGCAATAAATAGGATGACGTTGATTTTACGGAAGGTTGCAGTGAAACAGATCTTACTTGATTTCTGCGCAAGTTGATTCCACCGCGAGATTGCCTTTATACGCTTTTTAGAAATTGCGCTTGATTGTCAGAGACCGATTGGCTAATTTACCCGCAAATAACAGGTGATGAGGGGCTGGATTACGGCTTGGCGCTTTGTGAAGGAGGAAATGGCTGCGCATCAGGCGCTTGATAGAGGATGATTTCCTTGATGGGCGGCTCCCCAGCACCAACCAATTTTATCTCAGTCGGGGTATTTCGAATAATGAAAAAAGCATTTTTCCCTGCGGGGCTGATCCTGTCCCTCGTGGCTGCTGCGGCGGTATTTCAATGCAGACCCTCTGAAAGAATTAAGGTTGTCTACTCCCGTACTGCTTCATCCCTGGAAAAGTTCTCGGCAAAGGAACTCCAGCGCTATCTCTTTCTCCGGTCTGGGATCTTGGCTGAGATCAGCCAAAGCGACACCATCCCTGGCCGATGCGAGTATTGCCTGGCAGTGGGGAGCAAAAATGCAAGGATTTTTCACGGATGGCCGGACGAGGATGATTTGGCGGACGGTCTGAAACCGGAGGAATACCTGATCAGAAGCTACCGGGAGCCGGACCGGCGGCTGTTCGTCATTGTCGGCGGAGACGGCCCGGGCGCCCTTTACGCAACTTATCGTTTCCTCGAACGCACCGGCATTCGGTACCATATCGATGGGGACGTCCTGCCGGATGAAAAGTGCGATCTGGAAGCGATTGAAGTGAACGAAATGGGGAAACCCAGGTTCAGCAAAAGAGGTTTGCAGCCTTTCCACGATTTCAACGTAGGACCTGATTGGTGGAACCTGAACGACTATCAAGCGGTTTTGTCGCAGATGGCCAAGTTGAGGTTTAATTTCATCGGTTTTCATACTTATCCGAGCTGGAATCCATCGGCCGGCCCTGAGGCCAACGTCTGGATAGGGTTGCCGGAAGATGTGGATGACCAGGGAAATGTCAGGTCTGGATATGAGGCCGGAGTAGTGACCACCCGAAGGGGATGGGAGGTCAAACCATTTCCCACCCGTGAATATGCATCCGGCGCCGGCTTTCTTTTCGAAAACGACGACTATGGTCCGGATTTCATGCTCGATTGCCTGGATTGGCCCAGCGATGAAGCTGAAGCGACAGCCATGTTCAACCGCTATGGCGATTTGCAGAAAGAAGTTTTCGAAAAGGCCGCTGGACTGGGCATTCAGACCTGCGTAGGGACCGAACTTCCGCTGGGCATTCCCAAAATGCTCGCATCCAGGTTGAAGGCAAAAGGCATGAATCCTGATGATCCCCGGGTGATCGGCAAACTCTATGAAGGGACGTTTCTGCGCATCATGAGAAAAACACCCGTGGATGTTTTCTGGCTGTGGTTGCCGGAAATATGGTTTGTGTCAGAGCCCGGAACCCGACGCGGCTGGGAGATCACCACCGAAGGCAACGTACAGCGGGATATTTCGCTGATTGATTCAGTCGCCCGGATCATGAGCGTGCCCTTTTCTTTTGCCACCAGCGGATGGCGCCTGGGAACCGTAAAAGATCCCTTGTGGACGCACCGTTACACACCGAAGAGCTGGGCCATTTCCTCGATTAACACCAATCTGGGAAGGGATCCGGTCGAAAAATACTATGGTGAGATGCCGGAAAGATCCCGATGGGTCATTGGATGGGCGGAGGACGATGGCACAGCCGGCGCTCATTGCTGCACCGCCTGGGACCTTCAACTCTGGTCGGAACGCCTGTTCACCAATTCATCGGACGCTTTCCGTTACGGATGCGAGGGCATGATGGCCATTCACTGGCGCACTGCTTCCATCGCACCCAACATAACCGCTCTTTCGCAGGCAGGATGGGTTGTTGGCCAACCGGGCCATTTAGATGTTGAAGACGCCGCTGTTGCCGCTGATATGGAGTTGTTTTGGGAAAACTGGGGAAGGGGGACCTTTGGCGGCGAGGCGGGCGCCAGAGCGGGAAGGGTCATGCAGAAACTTGAAGGCTGCCATATCTCGATCAATCAGTTGATCGACAATGGCGCTAAAACCACCGATCAGGACATTCAGGATCTTTTCGCCCCGCTCGATGAATTGACAGCCCTGCGTAAAGAGATCACTGGAACCGGCCGTCTTTCCAGATTTGATTACTGGCTCAACTATCTTCAGGCGACCCGGCTGCGCGTCAGAACCTGGATTTTTTCGGCCCGCTTGGATTCCATCATGAGGCAAGCCCGCTCTATTCAAGAGTCCGAAAAGAAATTGCTGTTTGTCAGGAACCAGGCCCTGCCGCTTCGAACAACCCTATCAAGGTCATGGGAGGAAATGATCTCCGCTTTTGTTGCTTGCGCGCGGTCCACGGGCGAAGTGGGCACCCTTTCCAGTCTTGAAAGCGGCAACAGGAAGAGAATCGTGTGCGCACACGATTCCACGATCGCCAGGATTCTGGGTTCATCGTTGCCGGCGGAGACCGCCATCAGAACCACCTATAACGGTCCACCGCGCATATTCGTTTCATCGGTTTGTACTCAATGGAACTCGGGCGAACCGATGGAGATAAGGCCGTTCGTTTTATCCTCGCCGGCAATCAGACAAGTCAATCTGTTTTGGCGACCGTTAGGCAAGGGAAGATTTAGAAAAATGACCGCCGTCCATACCGCCCGCCATGCTTACCGCGTCACCGTTCCGGAGCCCGCTGAAGGCTGCGTTGAATATTATCTCCAGGCCGAGCTCGCCGATGGGGAAAAGATCTATCATCCGGTCACTGCGCCTGAAATGAATAACACAGTGGTTTTTTGGAAATGAATCAATAGGCGGAACGAGGATAGAGGATTTATAATCATGATTTGTACAGTTGCAAACTATCGCAAAAATACTATGAAAAAATCACTGAAATGGCATATATCATCCTTTAACGCCAAGTCATCAGCAGTTCCAAAAGAATGGTGGCCCTCAGACTTGCCGAATAAAGAAGAACAACAGTTATGATCACTGATGCTGATATTATCGGGCGGCTGCCGGGAGATAATGTATATGATAATGCCGTATTTGTTTCACATGCGAACGCCTGAAGGCGTTTATCAGCTGCAAATCAGCATTATCGACAATCAGTCAATGATACCTAAAGCAAATCTTGCAATCGAAGGTAAAGCGGATGGCGGCTGGTATCCGGTTGGGAAAATTGAAATCAGATAATAATCAACGCCCCAGACCCAAAGCTCTCCCTGATCGCCCAGGGCATCTCTTCCGGAGCAAAGCCTGGGGGGTATGGTGTATGGCGGGGCTCAAGCTGGCCTTGAATGTGGTCTTTCACGGCCGCTACGGCTACTTTTGCGATGAGCTTTATTACATCGCCTGCAGCGACCACGAACTATCTCTGCCATACCCCATGAACACGGCCGCCGCTCGTTGTCTGCCGGGGCCCGCAGTTCACCTTTGCCCAGATCTGGCTGGACGAGAAAGAGTTCATCTGATCGTTTGTCTGGACCTTGCACCTCCGGCAAAACGGACGTGCACAGGGTTCCGCTGAGGAAGGATTCCCCGGTCGAACAGGGGGTGGCTGTTATACACGAATACTGCCACTTATCAAAACGACCAACCGACATTGAAGGCCAGCAAGGTCTGCAATTCGGATGTGCTGGCGGTTTCCCCCCACAGATAAATCGGTCCAATCTGCAGTTCCGCGGTGAAACCGGCCTCCAGCGAAAATTTATAGCCCAGGAAACCTCCTGCATGTGCGCCGACGAGATAGGCTATCGGGTGTTCGATCTGAGTATCGATATCGACATATCCGATATCCGCTCCTATCATAATGCCATGGGCGAAGGAACCGATAAGAGAGTAACGCAACTGTCCGCCACCTTCCCAGATAGTGCCGGTCTTGCCTTCATCGGTTACCCTCCCTGCGCCCAGCATGACTGCCGCGCTCATTTTGGGGGACAATCGCAGCTCACCGCTTAGATACAGTTCTGGGTTCAAGAGTCGAAAAGGAGAGAGGGTAAGAGAGACATTACGCTGTGAAGCATCTTCTTTTGCCTCGGCAAAAACGCAAAAGGCAAAGAGAAGCATCAAGGCGGTAAATAAACGCTTCATAAGATTCTTCCTTTACGTGTTTGAAGAGGGATCATCTATTTCAAATATCCTGATTGTTAGACCACTATTTTGCAGACCTGATGCTAAATTCTATGCCCCGCTAAATCAAAAAGCGCAATCCAGCTCACTGCATGAACTCGACTGCGCTCTTCTTCTCGCCCGCCCTTTCAGAGAATTAGCTGCAAGTTTAAAGTATGTTACAAAGATCGACGACAACAATCAAGCGAATAATACAAAAGGGATTTTCAACCGCGCCGGCGATTCCGGCGCCGTCGTTCTTTCTTGGCTGACTATTCTGATTGCACTCCAGCAACTGCCGCCCATATGAGGTTGGTGGGGGTGAATAGTAGGTGTTTTGTCTGGATGAATATAAAAGCGTCTTATTTTTTACAGCTTGCCGGGCGAAGGCCCGGCTTTATGGTTCTGCTGAGAGAACTCCGCGGGCGATCGGGTTGAACCACCATGCATGGGCGTCAGCTGTTGCAAAAAAAGTCCTTGCCTGACCTCTATCCGATGACTATATTACACGGAGGGGTAAATACACAGCGACCTTTGTGCCGCCTGCTTTACTCCACACGCCCCCACGCGGCTGTAACCTTGTGTTCCTTGCATGCATCCAAGGGCAGTACCTGAAATTCCCCCCTACAAGCCAGGCAGCGAATCCGGCCACTACCCCCTTGGAGAGCGATGCAGCCATGTTATGCATCGCCCTGTAAAAACACTTCCAGTCCCGAGGCTCAACTTCAGAATTCGGTGATCTGCCGGCTTCCCTCTCGTGCTGAATTTGGAGCGAACCTGTCGTGCAGACGTAATCCTTGCGGAAGAGGTGGCCGCCATAAACCCCGCCATCGGCAAGAGTAGTAATCCAGAGGTCATGCCGGTCCTGGACAGGTTTCGGAATGCCTTTTATACCACTTGCACAGTAAAACCTTGCACCCGGCTGCCGGCCTCAAAGTCTGGATATCGAATCCCTTTGCGATTTAATCCACAGTTTGCAGCATGCCAATCCCTATAATTAATGATAAATGAGCCCTGAAATATCGCCTTGATTGGAGGGAAACGGTCCCATGAAAAAACAGTACAGCAAGCTGGTCACTGTGGTCTTGTTGATTCCCATTCTTCAGGCTGTTGTCGCTCAGGATGAGTGGGTCTGGCGCAATCCGCTTCCGCAGGGGAATAACCTCTCAGACGTCGACTTTATCAATGATCTCGAAGGATGGGCGGTCGGCGGCGGCGGCATGATCCTGCATACGATCGATGGTGGTCAGAACTGGACCATCCAGCCCAGCGGCGAAAATAGTTCTTTAAATGATATCTCTTTCCCCAGCAAAGGAGTGGGTTATATTGCCGGAGAGAATGTCGTGCTCAAATCCACGGACAGCGGAAAATCCTGGCAAAAGCTGACAACCGCACCGTCCGGGGCAAAAAGGATAATTTTTATCGACGAAAAGATCGGCTGGATGGGCAGCGGTTCTTTAATCCACTATACGACAGACGGAGGATTGACCTGGCAAGTCTATAAAATGCCGGATCCCTATTGGGTAAACGGCCTGTTTTTCGTCGATAGTCAGGTGGGTTTCTGGGCCGGATTCGGCGGTGTGCACAAAACCACAGACGGCGGGAGATCATGGCAAGGCCTCTGGAACCTGCCCATGATTTATTCCTATCATGATGTGTACTTTTTCGACCGGCTCAGGGGCGTCGCCATCGGCAGCTCCGGTACGGTCATCCTGACCTCAGATGGCGGCGACAATTGGACCCAGACCGCCCAGCTCGGCGGCGGCAGTTCGTTCCGCCTGTTTTTCCGCACCGCAAAACTGGGCTGGGCTATTCACAATGGCGGCGGCATCTGGCGCACTGAGGACGGCGGAACAACATGGACAAAGGTAAGCGACGAAAGGTTTCTGCATGGCGGCTCTTTCCCCGCCGGAGCCGGATATGTGGTAGGGAATGATGGCAAGATACAGAAGACTGTCGATGACGGCACCTCCTGGCAGTCCTGCGTCCGGCAGGTGGAAGCAACCGGTTTCAGCTCGCCCTGCTTCAACGACGGAGAATTGGCATGGCTGGTGGCGACGGAAGGGATCTGCCGGAGTGAAGACGGCGGCCGGTCCTGGCAATTGGTGAATACCACGGTGCAAAAATACAAATCCCGCCTCTTTTTTGTCGATAGCCAAACCGGCTGGATTTGCGGAGATAAAGAGCTGTCCGTCAGTGAGGACGGCGGTCTTTCGTGGCGAGTCGCCTATACCCACAGCTATCGCACCTTTTCTGACATCCATTTCGCCAGCGCTAAAACCGGCTGGGCCATCGGCGATCATATCATGAAAACCACAGACGGCGGCCAATCCTGGATCGAGCAACCGATTCCCGACCGTTCGTATTTTGAAGGCATTAAATTTCACAGTATCCATTTCATCGACGAAAAAAATGGCTGGATCGTCGGCTCCAAAGCGCCTGATGAGCAATTAGCCTACCGCACCAGCAATGGCGGTGAGAACTGGATCCTCATGAATGTGCCATCGCCCATGAAGTTCAAGATGGTTCGTTTCAGCGACCTGCGCAACGGCTACATTCTCGGCGAAAAATCGGTTTATAGGAGCAGCGATGGCGGCATAACCTGGACAGTCTGCTATGAGGATATGAACGGAACCTTGCAGGATCTGGCGGTGCTGAGTCCGCACCAGGTCCGAATCGCCGCCTACGGCGGAGACGGCTCTAATGGGCTGCTCGTCTCCGACGACGGCGGCTTGAACTGGCGAATGGAAAAAACGCCCATGGAACTGCCTCCCAGCAATTTAGCCTATGCCGATGTCGACCACGGCTTCGCCATCAATGGCATATCGATTATCGAGTATGCCGGTCAGGGAGGCATTCCCTTGTACCCGACGCAGTTGAGGCTGGTCGATATGGCAAAAGACCGGGTTGTCTTGAACTGGCAGGATCGATCGGACAACGAGGTCGGTTATTATATTTTTCGCAGCGACAGCATTGCGGGAAGATTTCGCCTGTACGATTCGCTTTCGGCCAATGCCAACCGGTTTGAAGATAAAAATGCAATCCCGGGTGTTTCCCACTGGTATCGGGTGGCCGCTTACAATAACGCAGGCCGGTCAGCCTGGTCCCGGGAAATTCGAGTGGATGTGCCGCTGGCGACACTCAGGGCGCCGGAACTCGCGGGTCCGGCCGACCAGAGCCAGACCGCAGTCGATGCCGTGCAGCTGTCCTGGCTGGCTGTACCCGGAGCCGACAGCTATCATCTGCAATTGGCTTCCGACGCGGCATTCAGCGCTTTATTGACCGATGAGAGCGGTCTCACCAGCACTGAAAAAAGTCTGGGATCTCTGAGGCTTAATACGATCTATTTTTGGCATGTGCGCGCTGTCAATGACGTCGGTCCGGGCGTCTGGTCGGAAACCTGGCAATTTACCACCTCCTCTGCTCACGTTCTGGCGCCGGAAAAACCCATGCTCTACCAGCCGTTTGACGGAGCCACCTATCAGCCCTTGACGTTGACGCTGGCATGGCTTTGGGCCGATCGCGCCGAGAGCTACCACGTGCAGGTGGCCATGGATGCCACTTTCATGAATCCACTTTTTGATATAAGCACGATCACGGTTGACTCATTAAAGCTGGAAAATCTCGCGTTCAACGCCGTTTTTTATTGGCGGGTGCGCGGCCATAACAACATTGGATTCTCTCCATGGTCGGACGTTTTTGCTTTTAAAACCCGGCAACTTTATAAACCGCCTCAGCCCCGACTCTGGCAGCCTGTCGATGAAACGAACGATGCGCCGCTCTCTCCTCTGTTAAGTTGGAGTTCGACCAGGGAGACGGACACCTATAGACTGCAAGTTTCCACGGATTTCACGTTTGCCTCGATGTTGCTGGACAGCGCCCTGTCGGACACCACCTGTCAATTATACAACCTGGCGCAGGAAACCCGCTTTTATTGGCGGGTCTGCGCTGTCAATGCCGCAGGCAGCAGCCCATGGTCCTTGAGATTTGCTTTCACAACACAGGCGCCGCGACCTGAATGGCTGCCCATGACCAGCGGCACCGCAACCTCTCTGAGAGCGGTGTGGTTTGCCGATGCCCGGACCGGGTGGGCAGTGGGCGATTCCGGACTCATCCTGTCCTCCAATGACGGCGGCAGGTCCTGGCAAAAACAAACGAGCCCGACCAGTTCGCGTTTGCAAGCCATCCATTTTGCCGATCCGGACCATGGCTGGATTGCCGGCGATGACGGAACCGTGCTGCATAGCACAGATGCCGGTAAGTCCTGGCAATCGCAGCCGGCTCTTGGGACTGGAAATCTTTATGCGATCTTTTTCGCCGGTCCGCAATCCGGATGGATCGGCGGTTACGAAGGCTTGTTCCGCACCTGGGACGGCGGCGCCACCTGGCTGAAATCGGATGCAGCGGCAACCTCGGTCATGGCCATCAGGTTCTTCACACCGGCATTGGGCTGGGCGACCGGTATTTCGGGCATTTATCGCACCGAAGATGGCGGGGATCAGTGGAGCCTGTTGACCGGTTCTCCCCAGGCCATGGAGGCCATATCAGTCGTCGATGAGCATACCATCTGGACAGCCCAGTCTTATAATACCATATGCTCGAGCCTGGATGGCGGCATAACCTGGAAACGCTGGATAAATTTTGAGTCAAACAAAAGCATCGCCTTTGTGGATTCGGCGCACGGATGGTATAGCGGCAACGCCATCCGCAAGACGGTTGACGGCGGCGCCAGCTGGCTGGACGATCCTTTGTTCAAATCCAATGGGGAGACCGCGACCAATGGCATTTTATTCTTTGTCGGAGCAGGCGATTCGCTTTTCGGCTGGTCTGTCGGCGGCGGCGGCTCGATCCTGCGGACCGGCAAGCCGCGAGCAAATATGCTGTTCACGCCCAAGCACCTGTCGCCTGCCAACGATGCCGTTCAAAATCAAGGGATTCTGGATCTGCAATGGCGACTCTGCTCTGGAGCGGAAAAGTATCGCGTGCAGATCGCCGGAGATCCTGCCTTTCGCGCGTTGGTCTGCGACACCCTGGTCCAACAGCCCTCCTGTCTTGCGGGTCCGTTCCCGGGTCTGGACGAAGTGTATTGGAGGGTGCAGGCGAGCCATGCCGGGCACAAGAGTCTCTGGTCCTTTCCATGGCATCTGCAGATCAGCGGGTCCACTGACGTGGAAAAAACAGCGCTGCCGGAAGCGTTCAGCCTGGAGCAGAATTATCCCAACCCATTCAATCCCGGCACCTGGATCGTTTATAGCCTTCCTGCATCAGGAGCCGTGCGGCTGGCTGTTTATGATATCAGCGGCAAAGAGATCGCCTGCCTGGTGGACGGCCTCCAGTTGGCCGGAGAGCATAAGGTGCGTTTCGAAGCCGCCGGGCTGGCCAGTGGAATATATCTCTATCAAATTAAGTCGGGTTCAGGGAGTGCCTGGCGCAAGATGCTGTTGATTCGCTGAGAAGGGCGTATGGGCTAGACGGCATCCCGGAACCTGTCAATGTAGTGGGTACGAAGGCAGCTGTTCTTGTCGACGAGCAATCAACGCGTGATGCCTGTTAGGCGGTGTTGGGTGCAGGCCATTTGTTCGGCAGCATCTGTGTTAGCGGATTCCTGGGAATAATGATGGGGCCAACGGCGTCTGGGTGATCAAGCCATCTTCCTCATACGATGTTCCGGCGGGCAAGACCATCGACGGCCGGGTGGCGCGAGAAGGCGGCGGTATGCGGCCGGGCATTGAAACAGACGGCACGCTGCTGGGACAATCGGGCTTCACTGGATTTGTTTTGAACAAAGGCGTGGTGCTGCGCGGCCTCATCGTCCACAGCTGCACTTACGGCATCTGGGTTTCCGGCAAGGGCAACATCGGCATCCACCTGATGGATGCGGGCCGGAACGTTTGAACAATGGATCAAACTGGTTCTCGTCAAATGAGTCGCACTCGGAACAGCGCGCTCTGCACCCTGATCCCCGAGGAATCGGCTCCATCATTTATCCCGCGTTATTCCTGAGCGTCTTTTGATCGAAGCACTTTGAACCCTTCCCCATTAAACTCGCATAAAAAGATCTGTCCGCTGATAAAGCTGTTGCACCCCTTTGTGCAAAAAGCTATATTAATCCATTAGGCGTGACGCCGACATCGATGGAGTCGCGTTTTGAAATGAAAAATCATCGTTTTCACAAGGAGCATTTTCATTCCGGTCCGCTTGCCCTGCCGCCCATTCTGCGACCCTTGTCGAATGCACGGCTGGCAAGAGAATCTGGATTCCTCTTCACTTTCAACAGGAGCCAGCCATGAAACGATTCCTTTGCCTGACCCTATTATCTACTTCTTTATTTTTTTGTCCATCCACGCTTATCGGCCAGCAGGAGGACGATCCCTTTCTTTGGCTCGAAGAGGTCGAGGGGGAGAGGGCGCTGGAGTGGGTAAAAGCTAAAAACGCAACCACGGTCGCCGAGCTGCAGCAGCACCCCGACTATGCACCGCTCTACAAGCGGATTTTGGCTGTGCTCAACTCCCAAGAGCGGATTGCTTTTCCTTCATTGGTCGGCGAGTATATTTATAATTTCTGGCAGGATGAAAAGAATCTGCGCGGCCTGTGGCGCCGCACCCTTTTAGCGGATTATTTCAACCCCGCGCCGGAATGGGAGACCGTGCTCGACTTGGATGATCTGAGCCAGAAAGAAGGAGAACAGTGGGCTTTCAAAGGCGCTGATTACCTTTATCCGACCTTTGATCTTTGCCTGCTTCACCTCTCCCGCGGCGGCAGCGATGCGGTTGAAATTCGTGAATTCGACCTGGTGAAAAAAAAATTCGTCAAAGAGGGATTTTTCCTGCCGAAGGCCAAGAGCAACATCTCCTGGATCGACCGGAATACGCTGCTCATCGGCAGCGATTTCGGTCCCGGCTCCTTGACGACCTCGGGTTATCCCCGGATAGTCAAAATCTGGCGCCGCGGCACGCCCCTGAGCGGCGCTCGTACCCTGTATACCGGCCAGGAGAGCGACATGGGCGTCTATGCCGACGCTATCCACACGCCGGAACGCCAGTACCTTGTAGTTTTCCGAAAAATCACCTTTTATACCTCCAACTTTTTTGTCCTCGAGGGCGACAAACTGATCAAACTTGACATTCCCGATGATGCCCAATTCGATGGATTTTTTAAAAACCAGATGCTGGTGGAGTTGAAATCGGACTGGAACACAGGCGGGAATGCCTACAAGCAGGGCAGCCTTATCAGCATCGATTACGACCAGTTCCTGATGGGCGACCGCACCTTTTCGGTCGTTTTTACGCCCAGCGAGCGCTCGAGCCTGGCCGGCTGTACGACAACTAAGAACGCTTTGCTCCTCTTGAAACTGACCAATGTGGTGAGCGAATTGTTCCGTTACACCTTGCAGGATGGTCAGTGGGTGAGCGAAAAAGTCGCCGCCCCTGACTATGGCGCCATCGGCCTGGCGGCCACGGACGACTTCTCCGACCAATACTTTTTCACCTTTACAAATTACCTGGCCCCTACCGCTCTCTATTATGTCTCTGCCAATGGCAAAAAGATCGCAAAGGTGAAGAGTCTGCCTCACTATTTCAACAGCAAGGAGTTGCTGGTTGAGCAATATGAAGCGGCCTCCAAGGACGGCACGAAAATCCCGTATTTTGTCGTCCGTTCGAAAAAAGCTAAACCGAACGGCGCCCATCCAACCCTGCTCTACGGTTATGGCGGATTTGAAATCGCCATGCAGCCCGGTTACTCAGCCGTTCGCGGCGTGGCCTGGCTGGAAAAAGGCGGGATCTATGCAGTGGCAAACATCCGCGGCGGCGGCGAGTTCGGCCCCAAGTGGCATCAGGCTGCGCTGAAAGAAAACCGGCAGCGCGCCTATGATGATTTTGCCGCAGTCGCCGAGGATCTGGTTCGGCGTAAAATCACTTCACCCCGACATCTCGGCATCGAGGGCGGCAGTAACGGCGGTCTGCTGGTCGGAGTGATGCTTACACAGCGGCCTGAGCTGTTTAATGCCGTGATCTGTTCCGTGCCTCTGCTCGATATGAAACGCTACAACAAGCTTTTAGCGGGCGCCAGTTGGATGGGAGAGTACGGCAATCCCGATTTACCGGAGGAGTGGGCTTTTATCAGCAAATACTCCCCCTACCACAACCTCGCTGCCGGCAAGAGATATCCTCGAGTGCTTTTTACCACGACCACTCGCGACGACAGAGTGCATCCCGGCCATGCGCGCAAGATGGCGGCCAAAATGGAGGCGCAGGGTCACCCCTTTTACTATTTCGAGAACACCGAAGGCGGCCACGGCTCGGGAGTGACCAACGAGCAACGGGCTAAACTGCTGACGCTGGAGCATGTCTATCTGCTCAAGATGCTTAGATAGGATAGGATTAATAATATCTAAACCACCTAAGGAACACCGGCCGGGGTGAACTCTTGCGGAACCTCGCGCGGCGGCGGATTCTACCTATTCTCAAGCTCATGCTTCAACCATCATTCGATCTGCGACGGCTAGCCTCGCTTGCCGCTGTGTCGATCAGCAAGGCGAGCGCAACTCCTACGGCATTCGCGAACAAGTCCGTTTGATCAAACGTGTTTGTCATGATGCCGAATCCGTTTGTGACCTCAAAGAGTTCTACAACCGCGAGAGCCATACCGGCAGTCCATAGCCTTCCGCCTTTGATTTGAAAAGAGAGATTCGAGAGCACGAAATAGAGGGCGAAAGAAGCGCAGATGTTGCCAGCGTAGCATGCAGCCATATCCTGGTAAAGCCCGGAGTACTGTCTGTTTAGCAAGAGTCCCATTACGCCCAGGAAGACAAAGAAAACATTTCGTGTTTTTTCACGCATGACAAATCCTTGCTGCCGCCATCGTAGATCAGGAGCGGTTGCCGAAAAGCGCAACCAGGGCAGCGGCGGTTGATGTCAGATGATAGAGCGGCCTTTGGTTAACGCTCCGATCGGTAAACAAACAAAAACAGCCAGTGCGCCAAGATTTTGCAGTCAATAGCTTTTTAATAAGCTGTCAGGAGCATGAACAGCTTGTCATCGACGCCTTACCACGATGGCTGCTATCGAATCGAAGACCCGGCCCGCTGTTTTCTTGAATACTCCCAAATGAACGGGATAGTAAAATTCGGATTCAAACCATCCCTTCTCTTTATAGTAAGTGTGATCAGGATTGCCTTGGAGCATCAGCCTGATGCTCGTCCGGCTCATCCTGAACATCATCAGATCCATCAAAGACGGCACCGGAAAAGCCGGCTTCATCAGCCTGTAGTAGAACCGCTTGCTCTGATTCGCAAGTATCTTGTCTGTTTTCAGTTTTTGCTTCTCCGTCATTGGTTCAAGAGAGCGGATGCAACTGCCTTTGACGGTGTTAAAACCTAGGGCATAGCCGACAAAATCTAGGTACTTGACTATCTGGTCGCCGCGGTAGATGCCTTGGACGACGATGCTGGTATAGGTTTTACCGAAGAAGCGTGGGCGATGAAAGACAAAGCCGAGCCTGTCGAGAAAAATTTTCATGATTGCAGAGACCTGGAACGAATAGTTCGGGGATGCAAAGACGACTCCATCCGAAGCCATGATTTTTGCGAGGAGCGCGTCCCTGTCGTCTTTGAGGGGACAGAGCGCCTCGCCTTTATCGAAGCACAGTTTACAGCCCCTGCAAGTCCCGAGATCATAATCGCTTAGCGCGACGATCTCGCACTCGATGGCGCCCAACGCCTGCAGGTTGGTGAAAAGTTGCAGAACGGCATGGTGAGTGTGCTGTTTGCGAGCACTGCCGACGAATGCGGTTATCTTTTTCATATACCCGCCTGCTTCTCCTATTGTGTTGCTGACGTTTGGCTGTTCTGCTGCGCGCAGTGAATACGATTCCCGAGTGGACAGCTTGGCGGGCGTAGACCAATCCATTTTGCGCCGCCGGCTCTGGCTGGCCGCCGGCGGCAACGGCGTGGTTAGGCGCTGCCCCGTTCGAGCAGAATAGCACGAATCCGTTCGATATGATGGACGATCTGCCGAATGGTCCACCCGCCCTGGGAAGGCTTGGCGTCCAGGTCGGCATCCGTTAACCCCAAGATAACCTGTTCGAGGTGTTGCGGACCTTCTTGATAGCGGCGAAGAGTATCTGTACGATCCTGCGGTGCGTTCATAGCATATCCTTTTGAGCTATCTGTTTGGAGTGGCGCTTACCTTGTGCATCGGCTCGTGCGCCGCGTTGGCTGGGCCGTTTGGTCAGGCAGCATGCGTGTCCGGCTTTGGTCTGTCATAATAGAACAGTACGAGTGCAGGCAGAGCCCAGATCAGATTCGACAAAGCATACCATCCAATGAGTGGCGCCAGCATTAGGAAAAATGCAAGGGATGCTGCGTAGGCGCGCCGTCGGACCGTCACGTAAAGAAGGACCGAGACTGCGACCGCTGCCTCAATGAGCAGAATGCCGATCACAAAGATGGCGGCGTGCGGCAAGGCTATGCTGCGTGCGATTTCCCAGACGAACGCCAGCGGAGACAAGTCGATGAGCCGGCCAAGCTCGATGACGGGCGCGCGCAGCGTGACTAAAAAGTTGTAACAGGCCCGGACAACAAACACGACAGCGATCAGCAGACGGCCGACGATCAGTCAGGCGGACCTGGTTTGTTGCGGGTTGCCTAGTTGTTTCATAGACACCTCTTGGTGCCGACCTGGTTAAGCGCTGAGCCTTGCAGCGGACCATCCGCTGCAGTCGGTTGCAGTAAGCCGTTCAAACAGCATGAAAATGCCGCGGCCGCGTTGTGCGCGCACGCAGATCCTCTGGTTGCTGTCGCCCGCTACCATCCAACAAGCTGTCAACGCAGAATTTTTTCCATGGCCTTTCCCTTCGCGAGCTCATCGATCAGTTTGTCCAACTGGCGGATGTTTTGCATCAGAGGGTCTTTGATTTCTTCTACCCGAACACCGCAAACGACTCCCGTGATGCGCGAACGATTCGGATTCATGGCAGGGGCTTGAGCGAAGAAGGTTTCGAGATCGTTTTCCCGGTCGATTTGCTGCTGCAGCCCGGTCTGGTCATAACCCGTCAGCCAGAAAATGATCTGATCCACTTCCTCTTTTGTGCGATTTTTACGTTCCGCTTTGGCAACATACAGCGGATAAACCTTAGCAAATTTTAACGAAAAAACATGATGCTCCGGCATGGTTCTGTCTCCTCTTTTTCCGGAACGCCCGGGAAAGGATCACCCCAGCGATTATGGACAATCTGATCCTATTGCTTACTTTTCTTGTTTAAAGTATTACATTTATATCTATGATCGAAGAGAGGAAAGTAGCGGCGTACCCATCGCCGGTAATTCTGGCCGACATCTATTCTACGGCCTGGTGTGCGTGCGCTGGTTGGGCGATCTGTACTTTGGTCATCCTTCTGATCTGCTAACCGGCTGCACCCTTATCTGCTTCAATATAGTTTATTAGAGATGCGTAATCAAGTTCTTTGTAGAGTGCCTGCCGCGAAGCATAAGAATTGGCCATGTTAATCCTTATTCAGCAAGGAAATTTTGCTTGATTGGCAGAGACTGATCGACTAATTTAGCGCAAGGTAAAAAAATGAGCAGGGGACTGGATAATGGTCTGGCGATTTGAAGATGGACAAATGGTTGGGTACAGGCGCTGGACGGAATATCATCCACTCGTTTTTTTGACGCCAAGCAAAATCTAAATTTCTATCGCTAATGCAAAGTGAATGGTTAGGCTGGGTGAAGCGCATAGACACTATATTGAGCGGACCCCATAAAACATCGGCAGCTTTTTGTTTTGCATCGTATTGCCAATCTTCAGTCAAAACAATCATTGGATGTTCAGTTTCGGTTTACAGTTTTAATGGAAAAAGGATTAATTGATTATGATCACCGTCAAGCTGTCTGGGGGGTTAGGCAATCAAATGTTCCAATATGCCGCCGCCAGAGCGTTGGCTGTTAAGAAAAATACAAAAGTCAAATTGGATTTGACTACTCTTCATCATCGGCTGCCGATGAGAGACTATGTTTTTAGAACTTTTGATTTGGATTTATTGGGCATTCAAGCAAGTTGTACCTTTCTCTCGCGATTTTCCGGACCGGGGAAAAATGCGGCTTTTCTTTTCTCCAAGTTTCTGATTAAGTTGAGAGAAATATTGCTGCCGAACAGCGTTTTTACAGAAAAGGAATATTTTTATTTTGATAAGGAAATCTTTAATCAATCGGCTAATGTTTATTTGGATGGATTTTGGCAGTCCTATCGATATTTTGAAGACTGTCAGGATATCATTCGTAAAGAATTTTCTTGTTTCCCCGATTTGTCCAACAAAGGCCAAGAATTGGCGGAAAAAATTGATCGCTGTCAATCGGTTTGCATTGCTATTAGAAGAAGCGACTATATCTCTATACAAAAAAATGTCGATTTTTTTGGAGTCTTGCCTTTGAGCTATTTTCAACAAGCGATTGGTTTAATGAAAGAAAGGATAAAAGATCCATTCTTTTTTGTTTTTGCCGATGATATCGATTGGGGCCGAGAAAATTTGAATCTGACGGAACATGTGTTTTTTGTGACGGCCGATTATCATGGCGAACGTTATATCGAAAAGTTCCATTTAATGACTCTTTGCAAGAATTTTATTATTGCCAACAGCACTTTTGCTTGGTGGCCCGCGTGGCTGAATACAAATCCGGAAAAAGTGGTTATTGCTCCGAAAAATTGGGTGACTGATAAAAAATGGAATGAAAACGCCAACAACTTGATACCTATCAGTTGGATAAGAATTTAATCACAGCCCGCCCGGGGAGTCTTTCCCTACGCGAATTGGATCATCCTCCTGGCCTGGAAACCACGCCCATTTCAACACCAAATCGCCGGACTATTTTTCTTTCACGGGGGGCAGCTTGCTGGCGATCAAGATCATCAGCCGCGTGACGAAATCGAAGAGGATCAGTAGGCTTAATACCCCGCCCAATCCGAGCCCCATGATCTTTAAAGCCGCATCGATTCCTCGATTCATTATATTTTACTTTCTATTTCATGAACAGGGGAACCAGGGAGAGGAGCAGTCCCTCGGCGACGATGGAGCCGAGCTGACCCGCCACATTGGCGCTGGTGGGGCGCGGAGGAAGTTCTGCCCGACCATGGTGGAGCCGATGATGCCGATCGAGGCGGCCTCCTGTGGGTCATAGCCCATGAGCACCGCAACGAAGAGTCAGACAAAGATGTCGAGCTGAGCGGCGGCGCCGAAAAAGAGCATGAAGGGATTCTGCAGCCTTGAAACCGACCGCGTCATAGGGGATGCCGACTGCGAGGATTTTTTTCTTGGCTGCTAGGCAACCCCTCCCTTTGTTCGTCGGCTGAAAAATTTGCTTTTCCAGTCGCGGCGCTGAGCAGCAGCCCCTGCAAGCGGGCCTATCTGCTCAAGCGGCTGTTTACGCCTCAGCGGAGCGAGGGCACAGGCAGGCGGTCCAACAAGTCTGGATCAAATGGTCCAACGACATCCTGGCCGGCGGAACAAAAGATCGCGGGGGGCTCGCCGAGAGTGGGATGATCGGCCGGAGCGTGCAAGGGGCGCCGCCGGCCGCACCGGTTAGCGGCCGCGCTGTCGATGTCGACAAAGAAGGACTGCTCCATCTCGAGATCGCGGCTGGGATCATCCAGGTCGCTGCTGGCGATATCGATATGCAGTATCGGCGCCAGCATTAGGAAAATGCCAGGGATGCTGCGCAGGCGCGCCGTCGGACCGCCACCCGAACAAGGACCGAGATTGCGATCGATGCCTCAAAGAAGAGAATGCCGATCACAAAGAGGGCGGCGTGCGGCAGGGCTATGCTGCACCACTTCCCGAATGAACGCCAGGGGGGACAAGTCGATGAGCCGGCCAAGCTCGATGACGGGCGCGCGCACGCAGCTCCTCTGACCGCTGTCGTTTTTTATGCTTAAACGAGTCATGGACGGAGAATTTTTTCCATGGTCTTTCCTTTTGCGAGCTCATCGATCAGCTTGCCCAGCTGGCGAATTTTTTGCGTCAGCGGATTTTTAATTTCTTCTATACGAACCCCGCACACGACGCCGGTGAGGAGTGAACGCTCTGGATTCATGGCCGGGGCTTGAGCAAAGAAGGTCTCGGAATCGTTTTGCTTCTCAAAAGAAAAATGGCTTGGTCGAGTCGTGCCAAACGCTTTGATGAAACCATAGCCCGGCAGTCCGGGTGAAACTATAGTAATACATAGAGCGCTCATGCAAAATTTATTGCACGATCAATTTCTTCGTTTGTGAAAATGCGCCGGCTTGCAGTTTATAAAAATATACTCCACTGGGATGCCTTTCTCTTGTCCATTTGGAGTCATGATCGCCCGCGCCTTGCTGTTCGCTGACCAGGGTTTCTATCGTCTGACCTGAGAGATTATATATTGTTAAAGTAACATACTCGGTTTTAGGCAGTGTGTATCTGATGGTGGTTAATGGGCTAAAGGGATTGGGATAATTCTGCATTAATTCATAGGAAAATAGATTCTGTTTGTTGGTTTCTTTGTTGGCAGCCGTCGTTGATCGAATGTTCCGATACACACCGCCGCCGCCGGTTCCGGCAAAAAGATAGCCGCTGGAATTTATGGTCAGAGACCAGATGTGAGGGCTCGTCAGCCCTTCGTTGAGGGGCGTCCAATGATCGCCGTTATCGGTTGAACGGAATACGCCGCCGTCATAGGTCCCGGCGAATACATGGCCAGCGGCATTGATCACAAGAGATAGAGTCCACTTGGTTGTGATGCCGGTGTTGATGGGTGTCCAAAGGTCTCCGTTATCGAACGAACGGAAAACTCCGCCATCATAGGACCCGGCAAAAAGAGAACCGCTGGAATGGAAGGCAAGACAAGATAGCATTTTTCATCTCTTCCTCCAATCTTTTTTAGTTGGAAGGCGCGGCTGTTGTCGATGGTTCTATTGTCGTTAGCGCCGAAATCCTCAGCGCCGGCGTGCACTAGCCGGGAACAGCACAAAACGATCAGAAAGGATCTGCTCATTGTAGACCTTCCGGCACGGTCGCACCCAGCTCGGCGTAATCCCTGACGCAGCGTACGGAGAATCCCATTTCTTTGCCGATGCAATTTTGATAGACCTTGGCGTCGCCGCGGCTCATATGCCGCCCCCAGGCCTTGTTGCGACTGCAGGCCGTCGAAGTCCAAAACGTGGCATAATATCCCAACCGGGTGAAAAGCCCCGTCCCGTCGCGATACCCGCCGGGTAGGGCGTGAAAGCCGTCTTTATCAGAGGCGCCGGTGTTTGGACTCTTCCAATGTTTAGTGCCCGTTTCTTTCAGCGGTCCGCCGGCAAGGTCGTCACTGCCGTAATGAGCGAGCAGACTTTTCCATTCCGCGAAACTCGCCACATGCCAGCCCTTCGGCGCCAGGTTGCGGGGATCGTTCACCGCAAACCAGTTGTAGAGCTTGCCGTAGGATCTGCCGTTGGTTGCGTCATTTTCATAATAGCACCATGCCGGTTCGCCGCTTTGGCCCGCTTTCTGCCATTCGGAAGAAGTTTTGGCTTGGGGAATGGCGTCACCGTTGCGAAAAACGCTCACAGCCAAATTGTCGGCCATCCATTCCAGATCGGCGATGGTCACCGTTTTTTCGCTTTGACTGTAAGAGACCATCGCCATGATGATCAGCGTCCACGCCGTCATTGCGCCTTTGCCTATTTTCATCTCATTTTTCCTTCTTTTATTTCATAACCAATCCCGGTCATCCCCAATGTTATCCCCTCTTCATCCCTGCACATTCCCCAAAATTTTGACCTCCCCCTTGGATTTATTGGTCACTTTTAACTTGCCGCCCTCGACGCTGTTGCCGATGATCACCGACGAGCGTACGTTTTTTCCCAGATAGATGTGCGCATCAGGCGGGTTGCCGTTATCCATGAAACGGCAGTTCATCATTTGCAGGGCGCCGTTGAGTATTTGGATGAAAGGTATGTCTGGTTCCCATTTGCATTCGATCCAATTTTTGGCGTTGAAATGGCAGGCGGTCAGGTACACCGTCCCCCTGCCTTTGTTGACAAGATGGGCGCCGTGAAGGAACTCGCTCCAACCGACGAACACGCAATTGGTGAATTTTACCGGGCCCTGATTTTCTTTCTCGATGAGGACGCCGTCGAAGAACTGGCAGTTCTCGAAAGCGATGCCGACGTGGTATTGGCATTTTTCCACCAACACCGCCAACGGCCCGATGTCCGAGCCGCTCTGAGTGATGAGGATATTGGCCTGCGGATCGTGCCCGGCCGGATCGACCGGGGTTTCGATGAAGCGGAATCCGACTTTGGCCCAGATGACAAAACAGTTGACCATGTACTCCCAGTCGCAGCGGCCGATGATAAAGCCCTCCAGATGCTCGAGAGTATAGTCGTTGATCGCCTTGATTTCTTCTTCCCGCCGTTCGGGATAGTAAAGGTCCCACCAGGCGACCGAGTGCAGGTGCACATTTTCGATGCGGCCGATATCGGTCGTGCGGTCGATGTAGATGCCGCGGCGCAGGGCGCAAATATTGATGTCGCGCAGGTTATGCGACTCGTTATTAACCGAACCGCAATCGATTCCGTTATAAGCGTTGGCGATGGTGACGTCGATGATGCCGGCCATTCGACCGGTGGTTTGGATGCAATACGGATAGGGGTGGATATCGTGCGGCAGCTGCTCCGGATAGACGATGCCCAGTCCGCGCAGGATGCTGCTGGATTCCATGGTGATAAACGGGGGAGAAGTCTCGTCGTCGCGGCCCGCGCAGGGCATCAAGACCGTGCCGCGGTCGTAGAACAGGCTGTGGGGGCCGATGGCGACGCCCTGCAATCCGACACTGCGGGGGATGGTGAGCACGCCATCGAAACGGTACCGCCCCGCAGGCGCGTGCACAACGCCGCCTTTCTCGGCGGCCCGGTTCAACGCTTTTTGAAAGGCCTGGGTGTTGTCGGTGACGCCGTCGGCGACGGCGCCGAAATCCAGCACATCGAAATCGGATACGCCGGCAAATGCCGTGCCGATGCACAGCCAGACCGCCCAGATTGAGACAAGTTTTCTCATAAACCATCTCCGTGGCATTTTTTAAGATGTGCAACGGCGTTACTTGGTCGTGGCGGGCGCGGAAGGTGCTGCTAAGCTCATTGATGCTTAAACGCCGAATTGATTTTCACCCATAGCAGAATTCCGCTTGTTTGACTATGATCATCTTTTCAGAACAGAGGAGTGTAAAATTGGTTATCAATCCTACGATGACGGCAAAAGAAACACCTGTTTTACGAGGCTCATAATTTTTCTCGGTTATGATGCCGGCCGTTTACTTTTTTCATACGGTTCTCTACTGAAAAGTTCGACCAGCGCTGCGGTGGTTGAATGGGAGCGGGGTTCTGCGTCTGCTTATTGTTTGCAAAGGCTAATAGACAAAAGCATGGCATCACCAGGTTCGCAGACTTTAATTAAACCCATCTCTTCGTTCTACCCTGCAAGCGCGATCATCGGTTCAGCCAGCAGACTGATTGGCGCATCGGCCCATTTTGCGCGTCGGCTGATACGGCGCAGCTGGACCGGCGGCGTCCCGTGTCATGAGGCAACGATGTTCAAACCACTCAAGCTCACGAATCCTCAATACGAAATCCTGCTCCTGCAAAGGCGGACGGCCGGGCCGGATCGTAGGGAGATAGATCGATCGGGCTGTTATGGGGCTCACGTTCGCCGATGGTTGCTTTGGCAAGATGTAACTCTGTCGTAGCGGTCCTGGCTGTGGGGTTCTGCATAGGGTCTATAGTCTGCCGCTTGGAAAGTTTTATACTTTATGTTGAAATGATCGACCATGCCGCCCAAACCGCGACGCATCCGCCACGGCGAGGACGTGCGGTCGGTTGTCAGGGCGTCACAGGGATGGGTTGTTTCGCCGACTTTTAGCGCCAAGACGCTCACATCCACCGGCCATGTTCGGTCCGGGATTCGGCGTCTAGGCTATAGCTCGCGCAGTTTCCTTCTGAACAACACCGCCAGAGAGATGGTGGCGCCGGGCAACGTCGCTGCCCACAAAGAAGCCCCCCAAATTAAGGGGTGATAAAAAGTCTGCAGCGCGACAAACGGCATGATGAGGCCATTCGCAATCAGAAACCAGCGGACCGTCTTTTGCAACCCCGATCCCGCGAAGGCGAAAGCAGCGAAAAGCGTGGACAAGCTCATAAAGCTGTAGCCAAGGAGGTCCACTGAATAGGTGAACGAGTTAAAGACATTGAACAGAAAAGGCCGGATGTGGTCGCTGACATCGCCACGGTAGAGGGCCGGGGCAACGAGAGTCAGTTGGACAAAGTAGTTCATGCAAATCAGAGTGCTGTACATAGTCGCGAACACGAGGCCGGTCTGACTCCATATTTTTTTATGCGCAGGGGCGTGAAGATGGACGCTTCCCATCATGATCACGAACGAAATCCCGAGCAACAAGGAAGGGACGAGGAGCACCACAAGGCCATACCAGGTGCTATCGTTTTCCGGTCCGCCGCCTGATCCCATCAGACCAAACCACTCGGCAAACTGACCGATGTCGTAAGCGAGGCTGGAAACGGATGCCAGAAGCGCTGACCAATAACCGAGTTTGTAAACGCTTTTTTCAGCTTCCATTGGCGACTCCTTTATTTGGCATGATACTTGTCCTTGTTCTGTTCTTTCTTCGTGCCCAACAACATCCGGCTCACCTTCGGTTCTCTTCATTTCAAGGAGACTATAGTTTCTCCGAAGCCGCCGGCAGCCTCGCTTGAATGTCCGACCATGCGCCTCGGTCCGGCGAATGTTTCAAGCGCATCCCCTCCGGTTGTCGGGCTGACTTCGAGAGTCAGGCGCGGGCGGCTAGGCCGCAGCGCCTACTCTGTCGCGCCGCATTCATTCCACCTTTACACAGGCGAAAACCGTGTACGCTTCATCACCTGAATCATATCGACTTTCATGCACTTCGAAGCCCGTTTCACATAGAACCTGTCTCCAGGTGTCCAGGGAGAAGATTCCCATCGACCAGTGGTCGGTCTCAATGCGCAGGCGTCCGTGGTCGCGAATAAGAAACAGGACGGTCGTTTCATATTGATCGTCAGTAGGATCAGGATCATACACGTTTTCAATAAAAACCACCTCGAGGTTGTCCCGCGCGGCCGGGGTGGTCGTGGTCCTGTTCTGCCGGAACGTTTCGATCGTCACGTCCGGAGTGGCAATCAGCACGCCGCCTGGCTTCAGATGGGCATAGGCGGTGCGAAACGCCGCCGCGAAATCGACGCGGCTGTTCATGTAAGAGATCGCGTCGTCCATGAGCACCGCATCAAAACCCCAGCCGAGCCTGAATGTCCGCATATCGCCCTGGGCAAACGTGCAGTCTGGGTTCAGTTCCTTTGCCTGCGCGAGCATCGTGGGACTGAGATCCAGGCCGGTGACGTTGAACTCTTTCTTCAGATTGAGAACGTTCTTTCCGCCCCCGCAGCCGATGTCCAGCAATGACTTTACCGGGAGCTTGGCGTATTGTCGAATCAGGCTGGTGACGTGCCGGCAATAGTGCGCGTACTCGGCGGAGGCATCCCCCCACAATGGCCACAGCCATGCCAGGTCCGTATAAAGGCGGCACGTATCATTCATTTCCTGTCCGATCTCTGCAGGGTGTGGCAGGGCGACGTGCAACAAAGAACTCGTAGGCATAGTAATCAGAGTGGTTACGGTGCCTTTCGGGTTCCTGCGCCAGTTGGTTGAGTACGGCAAGCGCATCGGCATCGTTGCCATACTTACGGCGCAATTCTTTAATGCGCTGTTCCATCGGCGTGTAAAAGTCGCCCCACCAAGCCTCGTCCGGCAGCGTAAAGCCACCGATAAGCTCGAAACCGCCGAGCTGGATGGCCGCCATCATGTCCGCTGCTGTGCCCATGGTTGGATAATCCAGATCAAAGCTTGCCTTGATCTCGGGGGGTGGATCTTCCTTGCGCCAGACCGCGTCGGTGAAAGCAAGAAAGCCGCCTGGGCGCAGCAAACCATGGCAGACACGCATGGCGTTCTCAATGCCAAGGTTATAGAGCGCTCCTTCGGACCAAACCAGGTGAAAGCTCTCCGGCGGCAAGTCCAGATGCCCTATATCATCGACTTGCGCCTGAACCCGCCAGGATAGACCTCGCGCGGCAAGAGTCGCTTTCAGCCGCTCGATGCTGGGAGCATGGCTGTCGACGGCGACGATGGATCCCGTCGTCAGGTCGGCGAGATGCAGCGTTTGCCCGCCGACTCCGCAGCCCAAATCGACTATCTTTGCTGCACGGGGAAGCCCGGCACAGAGGCGGAGAGCGCGTTCGGCGCAAGCACGATTGCCCGGCCCCTGTCTGGGCAGGCTCTCATACACTTCAAAGAATATCTCCCAGAAACGGGAACCTTGATCGTTCATCAGTGCTCTTTGAATCGCTCGTTTTGAGCAGGTTCATCGCCGTTGGCACCGTATCAGGCTGACCGTGCCGATGAACCGGCTTTTAGCGTTGACGCGGACGTTGTTTGAAGGCTTCGTCAGATCCATTCCACCAGCGTCCGGGAAGGTTGGGTCAACCCAGCAGCATGAAACAGCAAAGCCTTGCAGCCATCCAATCGGTATATTAGAAATCCGGTTGCTCGAGATAGCGTACGGCCATTAAAAGTGAAACACGGCTCCGATGGCTGCATAGTGGATTAAGGCGAAATTATAAACTTGATCATTATCCGCGCCCCCTTCAACGATTCTATAGCCGGCTTTCAAATCCATTTTATCGGATGTTTTAAAAATGAGGGCAGAGAGAACGTCCTCGGCGCGACCCTGAGGCGCGGCCAGGGCATCCCCATCGATCAGGAAAGCGACCTTGGCGGCAAATTTCCATAAAAGTCGAAAGTGGACAAGGGGCACAAAACCGACATTCTTTTTTTCAGATGCGAGGGCATCGCTTTTGACAGCAATTTTTGCGTCGCGTATTTTTGCAGTAAATCCAGCGCCGATCTCGATTTTATCCTTTTTTAAGAAATCATATCGGTAGATCAATCGATAAGAATTGAACTGGTAGGTTGCCTTCAAGGGAGTGTTAGCCGGGAATGTTTCGCCTTCGAAGACAAGATGACGATCTAATGATCCGGCGGCATCGATTGATAAAGGCGCATACAGAGCGCCCAGATGATGGCGGTCATTGAAATGATAGAAAAAACGAATGCGGTAGAAAACGCCTGGATCGGTTTCAAGCTCTTCGGAAAGGGAAAATAACGTTCCTTGATCTCCAGGAATCCTTGCATCATTGTAGCCGCTGAAAACGACGCCTGATTCAATGTCCAGATCAATTTGTGAAAAGGCTGCAGAAGCAAGCAATGGAACAACGCTTAATAAAATTCTGACAAAGATGATAATTTTTCTCATTTCTTTTTCCTTTTAACTTTTTCAGCGTCCTTGGTCGCCTGCCCAACAGCGCAGGTCAGTCGCCCCGACAAGCGTCGCCCGCACCTGCTGGTTCGGCCATTTTCTATCCGCCAAATCCCGGTTGACTCAAGGCCTCGTCAATGAACGCCAGCATATTGTCGAGCGGCACATCGCCTTCAACGGCATGGGCCGGCGACAGTATGTACCCACCGGCCTTTCCAAGCGCAATTAGTCTTCGCGTTTCGGCCCTTACCTCTTCCGGCGTTCCAAAGGGCAGGGTCTTTTGCGTGGAAAGCCCACCATGAAAGGTCAACCGTCCGCGGTATTGCGGGAGGAGTGTCGCCACATCCATGACTTCAGGTTGAAATGGATTGAAGCAGTTCAGCCCGATGGCAACAAGGTCGTCGAACAGCTCGTCCACATCCCCGCACGAGTGTATCGAGATGTATTTCCCGGCCTCCCGGACGGCTCCATACATGCGTTTGAGCTCGGGATAGATGAACTTACGCCACAGGGCAGGCCCCATCTGGAGACCATGCTGCTGCCCCCAGTCGTCGCCAAAGTGCACCGCATCGATGTCGAAGGTCATGGCTTTCCTGGCTTGAGCAATGTTGTAATCTGAAATGGCGCGCAACAGCTCATGCACAAAAGTCGGGTGATCGAGAAAGTCGATCATCAGATTTTCCATCCCACGCAAAGTCCAGGCGCGTTCATACAGGGAGAACCCGATGTTGAAGACTCGGAAACGATCTCCGTAGGTCGCGATGCGTTCCGGTATGTCGGCAAAGAATAGGTCCGACAGGGGATCGGGAAACTCGTACCCCTTTAAGCTGGGCGCGGTGAGCGGCGCATGCTCAACGATCCCGATGTCCTTGTCAATGCTTCGATCCCAGATGACTCCGAAGACATCCCGCACTCGATCATTGCCGACGTCCTCGAAAAAGCCGATGCCGTTGCCAAGGCCGAGAAAGTGGTTGTGAAGGAAGGGCTCCAGTTGGTCGGTACCGTAGTGCTGTACAAGGCGCTCGTGGGCCTCCTGAGTGAAGGAGAACGACCACGGCACATAGGGGGGCTCTTGTCCGTCGAGCACCGCTTTGATAACCTGACGTTTGGTCATCTTCATCTCCGTCCCGACCGAGCGCAGCGAAGGCTGAACGACCACTGCAACCAGGCGGCGATGATTCGTTATTCCTTGAAATGACGCGTCGTTCGCCGCTCCGGTTCACGGCGTTGTCAGCGTGCCATTGCCGATCATCTCGATCTCGTAATGCCCATATACTGATCATAAGTAGGACAAGCAGTGGGGTTGCGACGTTATCGAGGCAAAGTGCGAAGCCAGCCAAACCACTCTTGCGTTAGATCAGTGAGCATCTTCCTTTTCATTCTACAGCTACGCTCAAAGTCTGCGCCTTGCTGCCAGCGCTTGTGGTGGTGAAATGTTATGCCCGCCGATCGCGGCGCTGAGCAGTAGCCCCCGCAAAGGGCCTGTAAAGTGGCAGTGGAAAATTCGCTGATTTTGTCACGGCGAATACATCTAGGTCAATATTTGCGCCTCATAAATCGGTAACAATTTGTCTATAGCTTTGATTTCAAGAATTATTTTATTTTCGACAAGCAAATCTAATCGGTATCCGCAATCGAGTTGAACTCCTTTATATGCTATGGGTGTGGGCTTTTGGATCTCAAAAGTAATATCAGCCAGAGAAAATTCTCTCGCCAGACATTGCTCATATGCAGATTCCAATAAGCCAGGCCCTTAATTTCGATGAACCTCGATTGCACAGCCAATGATCTTGTTCGATAAATCGTCAAATTGCAAATTCATTGTGCCCTCGTGGTTTAATAATTACAGCAAATGGCCAAGAATTCCCTAGATAGAATTCCTCCACCGAATTTGCCATCAACTTGACCACACCGCATGGAACCAGCGGCCATCTGCACCAGTCGCTGGTTGGGCGATTTCATGCATGCCTAAATATAGCTTTTGAGGAATTCGAGAGCAAGTCATTTCTAAACCCACCGGCGATTTTGAATCTTGACGCGTTTACCATAATTTTGTAGCATACGCCTTATCCATGGTCTGTCAGAACTTGTTTGAAAGGGACAAGGTTCAGCGTGTGTGCTCCTGCGGCAAAAATGTACCGGCCGCGCAGACCGGAGGCTTCACCTATTTTTCGATAGGTTTGTGGGCATTTCGACGAGTTTGTGCGTGTTTACGCCGAGCGATTCCAGCCGAAATATGGCTCTCGGCGGCCGGTCATTCGTACCGCTGTCGACAAGTTGCTCAAATGTATGGATTTGCGGAAGGGATTCGCACGGGTGCGTTGTCCGGATTGTGGTAGAGTTTTTCGTGGTGTTTTCGTGCAGGCGGCGCTGTTGTTGCCCGTCCTGCAATCAAAAACGGGCGCTGCTGCTTGGCATGCAGTTGGCTGAGGAAGTGATTGCACCGGTCAGCCACCAACAGTGGGTATTGACCATTCCGAGGCGTTTGCGCATTTTTTTCCGTTACGATCGACATTTGCCGGGGAAGCCCTGCCGGCCGGCGTATGGAACGATACGGCAATCTTTGCGCCAGGCATGCGGAGCTCTCGAGGGCGAACCTGGGTATGGGGGGCGTTCAGGCCGCCTTCTGGCGGATGGCGATCTGATGGGCTGGCACAGCCATGTACCTGCGATCTTGAGCGAGGAGTTTTCCAGGTTAAGATATAAAATGTAAAATGCGCAAGTAGAATTCATGCAACTAAACGGAACGACATCATGACGGTTGGTGCATCAAAAAATAAAAAACGTTGCCTTTGGCAGGGGCTTGTTCCGGGAGATGCCTCATACCGGTACCGATACCTGCAAGCAGGGGTAAAAAGTCTCGAAGCCGTCGCTGCATTTATTTGTTTTCTAAATAGTTAATTTGCTGGGTTGCCTGGATGTGAACATGCAACCTCCGGCTTGAAAGGCCAAGGCATATTGGAAAAAATCAACCTTGGTTGTAGAGTTGCGGTTGAACTTATTTCATCCCGGGGAAAAAATGAGAAAATTATCCGCTTGTTTTTAAATTTTTATTTAAATAATTTTTATTTCAGAGGCGTGCGGATCATTCGTCCGGAATAGCCCATTAACCCTAAGAAGGGAGCAACGTTCGAGGCATCAGGTGTTCCGGCGCCCTCTCTCTGAAGAGGTCAGAATTTCCCATGCATTCAAATTCCCATTAGTAGCGGGATTGGAAACATGGGTAAAAAAGTTTGCGCTTGACGCTGGAGGAGGAAATAATGCATGCGCATAAAAAATTCTGGAAGGGCGTGGAAGTCGCTTGTCTCGCGGGGAGTATCGTTCTCTTCGCCGGACGATGCTCTTTCAAGAAACCAAGTGCGCCCGACTGGGATGTCGTATTTACCCTTCCCTTGATCAACGAAATCTTTACCATTTCGGAGATTGCCGAGGATAATGACCACCTGAACGCCTCGGATCAGGATGTGATCGTTTCCTTCGATGACCGCATTGATCCTATCGCCTTTAGGGATTACCTAAAAATTTCAGATTCGCAAAAAAACCTATCGATCCCCGTTCCCATGGGCAAAGGTGTTGGCTGGGAAACCACGCAAAGCGAAGAGATCCTGATGCCCAATTCCATCGTCGTGGATGAGGCCGCTGTAAGGCACGGACAGCTCGAGATCCAGGCCTACAATACTTCGGGATATCAGATCCAAGCCGAGATAAGCATTCCCTCTCTAACTCAGAATGGTTCAATCTTGCCGCTGTTCTTGAACATTGGGGCGGGCAAGAACGCAACGTCTGTGTTTCCTCTACAAGGATGCTTTTTCCGGCCTCCGCACTCCGGAGGACATAATGTGGTCCCGTACCATACGAAAATTCAGATCAAATCCATTTCAACCGGAACAGCCGGTACAGTGAATATCAATGTCCGTATCGCTGATCTCGCCTTCGAGAGTATCACCGGAAGGTTCAACGATCTTGTCGTCGCTCTCGAAGCAGATACCATCGACATCGACATCCCGGAGGCAGGGGAACGATTCAAAGTGGAAAAAGCCGCGCTCTCCTTGATTCTTGTGACCGACCTGGCTATTCCCGTCACTTTCGATCTTTGGATCGAAGCCATGGAATGGAGCGGATCTTCAGCACCGGCTCCGATCCATACCACGGGCACTACGGCGGGAACCGGCCTTCCCGACACGCTCTCTTTTTCCGCAAACGTGGCCGAATTCATCAATAGCCGGCCGGAGCGCATTCTCGTTCACGGGAATTTCAAACTCGGCAGCAGCTTGACATCCGTTTCGGTGAACGGCAAAGATACTATCAATGGAACCTTGATTTTTTCGGCCCCTTTAATTTTTGCCCTTTCCGCACAGGCTCAAAAGATGGATGTCGATACCTTAGAAATAGATAAAGACGCACGGAAGACCATTCGCGAAAACCTTCTCTCTGGCAATTTGGACGCAAAGGTTGAGAACGCCTTGCCGCTGGGGGCGTCGGTGACCCTGTTCTTTTCAAAAACGCGAGCGGACAGCATGATCTATGATCTATACGATCTCAAGATCGGCCCGCTCACCGTAAGGTCAGCTCCCACATCAGGGAATCCCGGTACGGTAACTGGAGCAGTTACAAGCGATTTGGATGTGGCCTTGACGAAGGATCAGCTGAGACTATTTGAGGATTCGATCGTGTATATGGGCATCTATCTTACATTTTCCGGAACAGGAAACAAGATGGTCAGGATTCGTCCTTCGGATTACATCGGAGTGAAGGCTTCGCTAACGGCACAGATAAACACGACTGTTCCTGAAGAAGATGAGTGAGGGAGTGGGATATGAACAGATTGAAAAACTGCCGCTTGAAGCGATTTTTACTTATGGGCCCAGCGCCCTTTCGCCGTTCTCGGGCTCGTATGCTCGTCTCTATTTTGATGGCATTCGATGCCTTTGCCATCCGAGGATTGGCATATAGCCAAACATCGGCTCGCGGATTGGGTATGGGCGGAGCCTTCACCGCCCAAGCGCGGGGAGTGCAAGCACAGTTCTGGAATCCCGCCAATCTGGGAGCGCCGGACAACCCCCGTTTCTCCCTCAATTTTATTTCGGCCGAGGCAGGCCTCTGGAATAACAGCTTTACAAAAGGGATGTACGATAAATACAACGGTCGGCACTGGAACAGTCAGGATGTCGAGGATATTCTTAACGCGATCCCGGATGACGGTTTGCGCTTGAACGCCGAGACCTGGTTGAATGTCCTTTCCTTCTCTGTGGGGTCTGTGGCCGTTTCCTTTGGAATAAATGGAGCCGGTTTTTTCACGTTGGACCGAACGCCCTTCACCCTCGCTCTGAAAGGCAACGAGATAGGAAAAACCTACACGTTGGAAGATATCGACGGCCAAGCGCTGGCCCTCGGCGTTTTCGGATTATCCTATGGTCGGTCGATAAAACTTCCGCATACCGAGTGGTTTTCTGTCGGGACCACCCTTCATAGCTTTTTTGTTGGTCCCTTCATGAACGTCGACAGGGCTCAGGCTTCGCTCTCATTTCAAGAATACCATATGGACTTGGACGCGGAATTCGCCATTTCGGACAATCTGAACATCGCCGGCCTCGACCTTTGGGAGGAGGACGAAGATGATTCAGACACAGAATCCAAGGAATCTTGGCCGCTCAAGATGGGCTGGGGCCTGGACCTGGGAGCTGCTGCGCGTTTCAGCTCCAAATGGATGGTGGGATTCTCGATCTTTAACCTCCTCGGGCATATCCCGTGGGCAGAAGCAGGTCGTATCGGCAGAGGATGCGTACAGGCAGATTCGCTCACTGTTTTCACCGATGATGACGATAAAGATGCCGTCTTGGATTCTTTATGGTCGGAGCCTGCGGGCAGTCTCTCGGGAAAACTCCCCACTATACTTCGTCTGGGAGCATCCTATCAGGTGGGCCACTATCTTGTGACCGCCGATCTTCGCCAAGATTTTGCGAACGGGGCGTTCACGAGCACGCGGACCCAATTGGCCGTGGGGACTGAATGGTCCCGGATCCGCTGGCTCCCCCTTCGGATGGGAGTCGTCATAGGAGGAAGGAAAGGCATTGGGACGTCTTTCGGACTCGGGGTATGTCCGGGAGCCTTCCGGTTCAACATGGGGGTCATGAATTGTGGATTTTTCACTCCGGGTTTGAACAAGGGGGTAGTCGTGGCTTTGGATTTGGGGATCGTATTTGATAAATCGCATTCCGGAACTGCTCGTATCTACTGATGGACCAGAGAGGTCGCAGCCTTTATTGAGATGCGTCGGCCGCATCCATCGGATGAAATCTGCAAAGCTCCGGATCGATTGCATGCGATCATTCCTCAGCATCGTGATGCAACGTCCTCCTTCTGCACCGATTCCATATTTACAATCAGATCGAACCGACTATGAAAATTTCTCGAAGGCCGAGTATAATTAACAACGATTATTTGTCGTTTACTTTCAGTGCTTTATAGCGCTTTTCGAAAATCGGCAGATTCGGATCATTCTGAGCTTTTGCTTTGTGAAAAGCCTTTTCATAATTGGTCAGTGCCAAATCTTTCCGGACGTTACGATCATAGGCTTCATCGAGACGGTCATTACGGTTGGTCCGTCGGGGAACAGACGGGCGTTCGTTTCAAAACAACGAGGGCGTCAGCCGGGCTGTTTTTGAACATCAGGCAATATTCCATACCGTTTAATTCGGCCGCTGCGGCGATGCCGTAAATTCTCACCAGCGGTTCGTTCGACAAAGTGTCCAGAAGGTTGACATCGTCCAAGTAGGCAGCAAGCACGCAGCCGGAGAGTCCGTAAAGATATTGGGTGTTGACGCCTTTGGCTTTCAGCAGGTCGTCGAGGGCGGTCTTGGTAAAGGCACTGGGATACTTTTTGATGATCTTGGGATCGTCTTGGCTGATATTAACGGTTTCGGTGAATTCGAATTCTACGGTGCCCAGAGCCGGTCCCTGGCCGATCGTGCTGTGGGGCATACGACTAACCAGATTGTTTTTGTACTGAGCAAATCAATCAAGATGTTTTAGCTTCCAATCCAGGCGCAACTTCCTTTTGATCCGTCATGGGCAGAAAAGCATTTTAACTATCAATGACCAACAGCGCCGATTTCAAAAGATTGGCCTGCCCTGTATTCGCTTGACGACTATATGACGGCAAAGCGCAAATGAAGCACATTAGATGAAAAACCGCACAGCGTTGCATCTTTTCATCAGCTTTGCTCCTGATCGATCATCTTCCCCATTGATTTTATTTAACTAAGTTACATATGGTTGCGGGAAAATGTCAAGGTAGAATCCGAGCTTTTCCCTTCCCGCCTATGTCGCCTCTGAATCGTCATCTCATCCATTGGTAGGCTCATAGATGAAGATCATCAGTTTTATTGAAAAGCGTCAGCGGGAAGTGGTTGAGAAAATACTGCGCCACTACGGGTTGTGGAGAATGCAGGTAATGCGGCCGCTGCCCGAATGACCGTCTGACCATGAATAAACCACAGCGCTATGCCTCCTCGTCGTGGCCGCACAAACGCTGCGCCTCGGACTCGGCGCGATTCGGGGATTTGGCTTGCTTTTAGTATGAGGGTAAATTATATTAGCCCATGAAATCAAATTCAATCAACAAAGAGCTGAAAATGAGACTTGGCAATCTGCTGTCCTTTATTTTGATTTCTACGTGGACCGTCGTGCGGACGGCCGCGCCAAATGAGTTGGATCGCTCCGGCCCGACCATCGCCCTGCAATCCCTTGTCTACCAGATAGGCGATCAGTGGCACTGTCCGTTGTGCCGGCAACCGGTTGAAAACCGCGACCGCTTCGGCATGGATCTGAGGTTGTGTCTGTCGGAATGGCATGATGTTTTCATCGATGCGGATTATTTTCATTGGAAAATCAGATACCTGACCGACGGGGAGCTGGTTCGATCGTTGCTTCTCCCTGCCCAGGAACAGGCTCTGCACCAAGCTGTGCGGGCAAAGGATTCAAGCCGAGTGTCGGTACTGCTGCACAACTATTTCGCCGGCCGCAAGGACAACCATCGGTTATCCACCTATGATGCGGGAAATAAAAAATATTTTATCACCATCGACGAGTTTCTTCAGGAGGTGCGCATCGACAGCCATCGCACCAACGCCATCGTTCGTTCCGCTCAAACCTTCTATTCGCCGGAACGAGGGTTCACCCTGTTCGGCGTTCACTGGGGCGATCGTATCGATTTCAATCACACCTACAGCAACGCCAGCAAGTGGGGCGTCCATTATCTTTCGTTTCTAGATGATCAGATCAACTATTTTCTGCTGACGCGCGATCCGCAGACCGCACGGGCTTTTGAGACGGTTTTCAACCAATGGTACGATCAATTGGACAGCGTTCAGCAGGAACCGGTGATCCACCATCAAAAGTCCTATGATTTTATCTGGTATGAACTGGGCCTTGCCAACCGGACGCAGAAATTCATCGACGCCGCGCGTGTGTTCGGCGGCTATCTTTCTCCCGAAACCCACAAGCGGCTGCTGAAGATCATTCTGGGCTCTTCCAGATGGCTGGAGCAATGCCTGGAGAAAACCCCCTTTCATCCGTACAACTGGCAGACGCACACCGCCTTTACTCTTTCCTACGCAGCAGCGGCCTTTCCCGAGTTCGCCGAATCCGCCGATTGGCTGGCGCTCGGAAAAAAATACATGATCCTTCATCTGGAGAACGACATACGGGACGACGGCGGCTATGTGGAGCGCACACCCGGCTATGCGAGCTATATGTTTTCCGTGTTCTACCGTTACATGATGATGATGGAATATTTTTTAAACGATCCTTCTTTGAAGCAAACCTATCTGCCCAGACTGGAGAAATTCATCGAATATTTTGTCCTGACCCAGACGCCGGTGGGCGTCAATGCACCCTTTAACGACGCCGCCAGAGGCAAAGACCTGGTGACCCTGTTCAAGGAAATGAGCGTTTTCTTCCGCCGCGGCGATTTTCTCGGCGGCGTGCGCAACGAATTTTCTCCCGAAACGCTGGCGACGCTGCCCGTGGCTGTCCGAGAACCGGCCGTCACCTCCGTCGATTTTCCCGATTCCCGGTTCGTGGTCATGCGGGATTCCTGGCAACCCACTTCCTATTACCTGATCCTGAATTACGGCGATTGGCAGAATCACACCCATTATGATCAACTCGATTTCGAGATTTATGCCAACGGCGTTCCCATCGCCCTGGACGCCGGCATCGGCCGCTTCGGCTATGTCGATTCGCTGCACGTCAGCTGGTACAAGCATCCGCTGGCGCACAATATGGTCACCATCAATCAGGCGGTTCCGGAGAAGCGGGACCGGCCGGGTTATGATAAGATTTGGGCGCCCCTGACCGACGTCGAGTTCTTTGCCGCCACGCATGACGGCTACCTCGAATATCAAAAGGCACGGCATCGGCGTCACATCGTGTTTGCTAAAAAGCGCTATTGGTTGATCATCGATCAGATCCATACGGAGAGAAAAAACCAGGAGATGGACTTCAACCTGCATACGCCGTGTTCCATGACCGCGGTCGAGGACGGTTTTGTTTCGCTGCAGGAAACCGGTTTTCTGATCAAACAGGATCATCAGGATGCGCCGTTCGTCGAAAAAATCAAAGCCCAAGGCATCGCCGATCTGCGCGGCCTGGCGGCTGAACCCTCTCATCGCGAAATCGACTGGTTGATCTTTCGCAAGAGACTGCAGGGCGATCCGGCCGTCGACCGAATGGCCACGCTGATCTATCCGTTTGCCGCGAAAGACGGTCTGGCTGTGGAGGCGGTGACGGTGGAACGTCAGGCGCTGCAGGATCGCGCTGCCATGGCCTATACGGTCAAGACAAAAGACCGCCAGGATCTCATCATCGTGTCGGACGGAGCCTACCGCACGTTCACCCGCGTCATCGCCGGCGATTTTACCTACGGCTGGTTCAGCTACCGCGACGGACGTCTGGACGCTGCGGCGTTGACCGATGTCAGCCGTTGCAAGGTCAAGGGCATGAGAAGCCTTTCCTTAAAAACTAAAAGTGTGTACGAGTTCAAAAGGTGAGCGCCGGTTCACCCGCCGAACGAAGCCGAATTGATTCGATCAAGGAGCTGCATGCGCTACGCTTTCCCCTACGACTCGATCGCACCCATTGAAATTCCTTCTTCCCATCCGGTGGATGTTTACACCGTTCCGTCCATTGACGCCGGCCGTCAGGAGGCCGAAGAGATCGTGGCTGCCAGCCTGGAGAATCCCATCGGCATGCCGAGACTGTCGCAGCTGGTTAATAGCGGTTCGCGCATTTTGATCCTGGTCGACGATTCGTCGCGGCCGACGCCGGCTCATGAGATCGTGCCCGCCTTGCTGGGGGAACTGGGTCGCGGCGGCGCCAGCGAGCGCAACATCCTTTTTCTCATCGCCCTCGGCACGCATCGTGCCATGACGGCGCAGGAGGTCGCGGCTAAAATCGGCGCGCAACAGGCGACGCGGTTTCGCGTGCTCAACCACCGATGGCATGATCCTGCGGCGTTGCATTCTTACGGCCGCCTGGATGATGGAACCGAGGTGCTGCTCAACCGCGCCATGCAAGAAGCGGACGTGATCATCGGGGTGGGCAGCATTGCGCCTCACCCGGCCGCCGGCTTCTCCGGCGGCGGCAAGATCATCGCACCGGGCGTTGCCAGCGATGAGGCGGTCGGCGAATTTCACTGGCGCAGCGTGCATTATCCGCAAAAAGAGGTGCTGGGCGTACGCGACAATCCGATGCGGCAGCGCATCGATGCCATGGCCGCCATGGCCGGGCTCACGGCCATCGTCAATGTGGTTTTGGACGGCGAGAATAAAATCGTCCGTTGCTTCACCGGCCATCCGGTGGAGGCTCACCGTGAGGGCTGTCGCTTTTCGCAAACGCTCTATCGGGTCAAGGTGCACCGGCCGGCGGACGCCGGCATTTTTATCATCGATACCCACCCGCTCGATCAGGATCTGTGGCAGGGCGTCAAGGCCTTATGCGCGCTCGAGTGCATTGTGCCGGACGACGCGGTGGTCATCATCGTGACGCCCTGCCCCGAGGGCGTCAGCAGGCAGCACCCGGATGTGTTGGCTGTAGGATACCGAGGCCTGGCCGCTACGACCGAACTGGTAAACGCGGGCCGTTTGGATAAAGTGACGGCGCACAACATCGTCCAGGGAGGCCGGTTGATCGAACGTACGCAGGCGTTCTTGGTTTCTCCGGGCATCGATGCCGAGGATATCCGTCGTTTGGGTTTTACGCCGTTCGCTTGTGCACAGGAAGCATTGAACGAGGCGATTCGCCGCAAAGGCAGCCGAGAACGGGTGATTCTTTTAGGCATGGGCGGCGAAATTTGTCCGATAGCGGTTCAATAATTAAGGGCGATATCTATGGAACTGATTATACCAGGCCGTTATTATCGTATGTACCCTCCGGAGTCCTATCTCGGCCATGCCGAAGAGACCCTGCACCTGGCGCTGGAACGCACGGCGTTCATGCTGATCGATGTCTATGGACTGGGCTACAGCCCCGGCGAACCGGAGCCGGAACGTCCGGCGCTTTTTTATCAGGGCTCCACTGAAGTAGAGCGCCGGGTGATGGTCGATCATATCAAGCCGGCGCTGGAAGCGGCGCGCCGCATTAAATTGCCGGTCATTTATGTGAATAACTCTAATCAGCGGGTGGCGACGCAACGCAGCGAGTTCGGCAGTCTGCTCGTACGCACCCATGGCCTGAGTGTGGAAGAGCGCTGGGAGACGGATCCGGTTGAATTCCGTTTCAGCAAACTGGTCGAACCTCTTCCAGGCGAGTATCTTGTGCACAAACAGATGTACAGCGGTTTTTTCGAGACCTGTCTGGAAACGCTGCTGCGCAATTTGCAGATCAAGAATCTGGTGGTGGTGGGATTTGCCGCCAACGCCTGCGTACTGGGCACTCTTGTCGATGCGTTTTACCGCAACTATCGCATCCTGTTGTTGCGCGACGGCACGGCGGCCATGGAGTATCATGATACGCTCGAGGAGCAGCTGATCACTCGATACATCATTCGTCATGTGGAAGCGTTCCTCGGCTATACGGCGACCTGCGCGGAGTTTGTCCGCAGCTGCGAGTCGGCGGCCTGACGGGCGCCGTGACCCCTGTGAAAAGAAAGGGGTGCAGCGCAGGGTCTGCAAATCGGACGAGGACGCTTTAAGAACTTTAAGGCCGTCAGAAGGAAAGGACGCTTCTTGATCCTGGCCCTGTGGTGTCGGGCCGCTGCGGCAAAGCAGTCGGCGCCGGGCTTGACCTTTCCTCTTGGAGCGCGCGGTCGCCCATCTGCGCGAGTGGCCGTTGGATCTGCGCAGGCATTCCTACACCAACAGCCACCGTGACGATCTTTATGCGCCGAAAGGGTATCGCGTCTGCTCCGGACAAAGTAAACCGTTGTCGCCCCGCGAGACCGAGCCCAATCGCTGGGATGGGGACTTTGCTCGGACGGAATTTATGGCGGCAAGGTCATTGCCGATCCCGGCGGCTGGTCGGATGCGCATTGGATGGGCCGTTACTATGGCATGATCACAGCGCCGCAGACCGATGACCCGAGCCTGCTGACCGTGGAGAAACGGGACATGCAACTCTGCGCCAAACCCTATGCCGGCCCTCCACGCCCCAAACTTGAGCATGAACGTTGAATATGGAGTTTGCTCATGCAGCCCATTTATCTTGACTATAATGCCACCACTCCCATCGATACGGAGGTGGCGGCGGCGATGCTGCCCTGCCTGGTCACGCTTTTCGGCAATCCTTCAAGCACTCATTGGTTTGGGCTGCAGTCCAAAAAGGCGGTGGAGCAAGCGCGCGCTCAAGTCGCCGAGCTGCTCGGCTGCCATGTGGATGAGATTTTTTTCACCAGCGGCGGTTCTGAGGCCAACAACCTGGCCATCAAGGGGTATTGCTTGGCGCATCGTCGTCGCGGCGGGCATCTCATCATTTCTTCGGTGGAGCATCCCGCCGTGATGGAGGTGGCGGCCTATCTGGCGGCTCTGGGTTTTAAGGTCACCAGGCTGCCGGTGGACCGCTTTGGCCTGGTGGACCCCAAAGATCTGGAGGCCGCGCTAAGGCCGGACACTCTGTTGGTCAGCGTCATGCATGCCAACAACGAGGTCGGCACAATCGAGCCCATCGCTGAACTGGCGGCCGTGGCTCACGCAGGCGGGGCGGTGTTCCATTGCGACGCCGCACAGTCGGTGGGCAAAATCGCTGTGCGCGTCGATGAATTGGGAGTGGATCTGCTTTCCATCGCCGGCCATAAATTGTACGCGCCCAAGGGCGTCGGCGCCCTTTATGTTCGTCGCGGAATCGCGCTCGAAAAGCAGATGCACGGCGCCAACCACGAGCGCGATCTCAGGGCCGGCACTGAGAACGTGCTCGAGATCGTCGGATTGGGGGCGGCTTGCAAGATAGCCGGTCGGGATCTCATAAACAACATGGCGCATCAGGCGCAGTTGCGTGATCGTCTTTATGACGGCCTCAGCGGCCGGCTCACCGGCCTGCAGCGCAACGGCCATGCGCAAAAATGTCTGCCCAATACGCTCAGTCTCAGTTTTCATCAGTTGGAGGCTAACGCCATATTGGATCAATTGCAGCAGGTGGCTGCATCGGCCGGCGCCGCCTGCCACAGCGACAGCATAACGATTTCGCCGGTTCTCGAGGCCATGAATGTACCTATGGAGTGGGCTATGGGGACTATCCGCTTTTCTTTGGGCAAAATGACTACAGAAGAGGAGATCGAGCAGACCATCGATGCGGTCTGCAGGGTGGTTGAAGGATTGCGCGGCTTGTCGTCGGACGAGGCCGACGCATCGCCGTCCGGCCGGATCGCCCTCACCCATTACACCCATGGATTGGGCTGTGCGTGCAAACTGCGGCCCCAGAGTCTTGAGAAAATTCTCGCCGGATTGCCGCGGTCGACTGATCCGGCGCTCTTAGTGGGTGCGGAGACCAGCGACGATGCCGCGGTCTATCGCATCGACAGCCAAACCGCTGTCATCGAGACCGTTGATTTTTTCACCCCTCTAGTGGACGACCCGTATCAGTTCGGCGCCATCGCAGCGGCCAACGCCCTCAGTGACATCTATGCCATGGGCGGAGAGCCTCTTTTCGCCCTAAACCTGGTGGCGTTTCCCTCCAACCGTCTGCCCATGGCGAGCCTGGAGCGCATCCTTCATGGCGCTGCGGATAAAGCCCGTGAGGCCGGCATCGACATCGTGGGCGGCCACACCATCGACGACACAGAGCCCAAGTTCGGTTTGGCGGTCACCGGACGGGTCCATCCGGAGAAAATCTGGCGCAACGTGGGCGCTCTGCCGGGCGATGCCCTGGTGCTGACCAAGCCCATCGGGCTCGGCGTTCTCACAACGGCGATGAAGCGGGGGATGTTGAATCAAAGGGAGATCGATGAAGCGCTTGCAGTGATGTGCGAGCTCAATCGCGCTGCGGCCGGGATCGCCCGCGATTATTCAGTGCACGCATGCACCGATGTCACCGGATTCGGATTGCTCGGCCATCTGTTTGAGATGACCCGGGGCAGCCGTATGGATGTGGATATTTATTGGCAACAGGTGCCGCTGCTGAGCGGAGCCTGGGAACTGGCCGCGGCGGGTATGGTTCCCGGAGGATCGCGGAATAATCTTGTTCACGTTTTGCCCCATCTGATTTTCTCCGTTGACATGCCTGAGATTGCGCGGCTGCTGTTGGCGGACGCTCAGACCTCCGGAGGATTGCTGCTGGCCGTGCCCGAAAGTGAGGCATCGTCCTTGTTGGAAAAAATGCAAAAGGTCTGCAGCTCTCCGGTCGCGGTTATCGGCTCTGTCACCGGATCCGGGGAGGGGAAGCTCAGGCTGAGATAATAAAGCCGAATGCAGATTTTGAGCAATATATTCAGACTGCCGGCTGGTTCGAAGGATAAACGATCAGACTGATATACGCTCTCCGCCAGCGGGGCGTTCACTGATTTTAAAGGCCCATTATCGTGTATTTCATTCCCAATTGATCGAATAAAAACGCATACATATCTGCGCTCTGCGCCAGGCGTTCGTCCAATGAGGTGCCCTGTCCGTGTCCGGCGCTGGCGCTGGTCTGCAGCAGCACCGGCAGGCCGGAGCTGGTGGCGGCCTGCAAACGGGCGATCATTTTGCGCGATTGCATCGGATCCACGCGGCCGTCGTTGTCGCCGGTGGTCATCAGCACCGCAGGGTAGGCTGTGCCGTCGGTCACCCGGTGATAGGGCGAGTAAGCGTAAAGGGCTTTGAACTGCGCCGGATCTTGCACGGCGCCGAACTCGGTTATATTGAAAGCGCCGTTGGAGCTGAGTTCCACGCGCAGCATGTCATAGATGCCGACCTGGCTGACGACGGCGCGAAACAGTTCAGGACGCTGGGTCATGGCTGCGCCCATCAGCAAACCGCCGTTGCTGCCGCCGCGGATCGCCAGTCTCTTCGGCCGGGTGTAGTTCAGCCCGATCAGCCGCTCAGCGCAGGCGATGAAATCATCGAACACATTTTGTTTGTTGAGCAGGTTGCCGGCTCGATGCCATTCCTCGCCGAATTCGCCGCCGCCGCGCAGATTGGCCACTGCATAGACGCCGCCCTGTTCGATCCATAACCGCAAGGGATCGGAAAAGCCGGGCGTTAGGCTGATGCGATAGCCGCCATAACCATAGAGCAGCACTGGATGACTTCCATCCAGTTTTATATTTTTACGCCGAATGATGTTCATCGGCACTCGAGTGCCGTCCTTGGATACGGCGAACTCGCGCACCACTTCCGTATCGCTGAAATCAGCCGGGCTTTGCACCGAGAGCGCGGTTTTGACGGATTGTCCGGTTTGGGGATCATAGCGATGCCAGGCAGGAGGAGCGATGTAGCTGGTATGGTTGTAAAGAACGCTGCCGTCGTCCAGAGCCAGGAAACCTCTGACGGCAGAGACCGGTTCGATCGGCAGGGTTCCCAGTGCGTTTCCTTTGAGGTCGAACAGGCGCACCTGCTGCGGACCGCCGACGAGATCGACGATATAAAGCCGGTCCTTGGTTACATGGATTTGATCGATGATGGGTTGACCGGCCGGCACCAGGATTTTAGCTTTTGCCAGAACAGGCGCGGCCATGGGCACAACGAGAATCTTGCCACGGTCTGCGTCCATGTGCGACAACAGGTAGAGCTGGTCGTCTTTTCCCATGACCGCAGCCACCACCTTATCGGCAAAGCGGGTGATCTGAGTCCATCGGCCTCGCGGATTCATCAGATAATGGGCGAACTCACCGCCATCGCCGTTGGCGACTGAGGCCAGTAGAAAGCGGCCGTCGTGGTTGCTCTGCAGTTCGATCTCGGCGATGCGCGGAAATTCTTTTCCCAGGACATAGCGATCCTGGCTGGCAGGCGTGCCCAGCCGATGATAATATATCTGCTGATAAAAGTTGCGGTCCTCGGGCGGCCGTTCCTCTCCTTGAGGGAAGCGGGTGTAATAGAATCCGCTGCCATCCCGGCTCCAGGCCGCACTGCCGCCGGCGGTGGGAAATTGAACGCGCGGCACGACATCCGGCAGTTTGTTCCCAGTCTCTGCTGCAAAAACATGAAGGGAGCCGTCTTCGCTGCCTTTTTCCGACAACGAAATCGCCACCAGTTTTCCATCCAGAGAAGGAACGTACCAATCGATCGCCGTTTGGCTGCTGCGGTCGAATTGATCCGGATCAAAGAGGATTCGTTCGCTGGCTGGATCCGCTTGAGCGTTCAGGGTGATCAGCGAAGGATGGTTTTTAGGAGGCTGATCTTTGAGGGCAAAGATGGCGTGTCCGCGTTGGACCAAACCATAATAGGCTGCGGATCGCTGATGCAATTCTTTCAGCCTGGCCAGTATAGCGCTGCGTATGGGCAGGTTATCGAAATAGGCCCGGCTGTGTTTGTTCTGCTGCGCCACAAATGCTCGCACCGCCGGATCGTTCGCATCCTCGAGCCAGCGGTAATCGTCGATCACCGCTATGCCGTGGTAATAGTCTGTCACTGGCTTTTTTTCTGCAGCGGAGACGCGCGAAGTTCTATCGGCGCTGCGGTTGTTGCGGCAGGACAGAATGATAAAGCCCGCTGCCAGTGTCGCGATAAGCAATGGCCATTTCATACATCGCCCTTTTCAGTTTCGTCGTTCGATCGCCCAGGGAATCCTTTCATTGGGCTGAACCAATACGTCGGACCTCTGCTGGAAAATCCTGCAACAACGCCTCTTGCGGGAAGCCCGGCCTTTTATTTGTTATTGAGAGTAACAAACGACCATAAGGCGTTATTTACCAAATATTCCAAAAAGACGGTCATTGTGAGCGAAGCTATTGATTATTAATATTTTATATGCCTATGCTGGAGCAATCTTCTGCATTATAAATTCAATGCGTTACGTCGTTTTCTGCACTCAATATCTCCCGTCAGCGTCTGCAATGTGAGCAGCCTGCCGGGCGCAGATTCATCGGCAGCTGTTCTTTTATCCATTTTTTGTTTGTGGTCGTCAGAAATGGAAAAATGTCCGCATTCGTTGCAAGCCATTCCCCGGAATCGGCCGGAGATCCCGCAGGGTTCATGCAGCGGGTTTTGTTCTTTTTTTGCTTGCACGAACGGTTGTCCCTTTCACCGCGTCCAGGGGCGGCGCCGGCGGCAGGCCCGTGACCTGTAGGATCTGCTGCTCATCCAGGGATTCCTTTTCCACCAGCGCTTTGGCAAGGGCATCGAGCTGGACTCGATATTTACGCAAAAGCCGCCTGGCCTGCTCATGGCATTGATGGATGATCTTTTGAACCTCCTGATCGATAGCCCGGGCGGTCTCTTCGCTGAAGGGTTTAGTGCCGCCATAGTTATCCTGAGTGCCGAGGAAGGGATTGGCCCTTGGAGCCAACTGGACCATGCCAAGGGTATCGCTCATACCCCAGCGGGTGACCATGGCGCGGGCGAGGCCGGTGGCTTGTTCGATGTCGCTTTCAGCTCCGGTGGTGCGTGTGCCATAGATCACCTCCTCAGCCGCGCGGCCGCCGAGAATGCCGGTGATGCGGGCGCGCAAGTAGGCTTCGGGATAGTTGTAGCGATCGCTGTCAGGCCGCTGATAGGTGACGCCGAGTGCCTGGCCGCGCGGCACAATGGACACGCGGTGGACCGGATCAGCGCCCGCTACGACCAGGCCAAGAATGGCGTGGCCGCCCTCGTGGTAGGCGATGCGTTCCTTGTCAGCGCGGCTGAGCAGAATCGGTCGTTCCGGACCAAGGATGATCTTTTCCAACGCATCCATAAAGTCCGTATTGCGGACCTCTTTCTGATTCCGCTTGGCCGCAAGCAGGGCCGCCTCGTTGACCAGGTTTCTCAGATCAGCCCCGGAGAAACCGGGCGTAGACGCGGCGATCTCTTCGAGGCTGGCATCGGGCGCCAGGGGCACTTGGCGGGTATGGACTTGTAGAATGGCTTTGCGTCCGACCTTGTCCGGCAGGTTGACGATTACCCGCCGGTCGAATCGACCGGGCCGCAGCAGCGCTTTGTCGAGAACGTCGGGTTGGTTGGTGGCAGCCAGGACGATGATGCCCTGCTTGCTCGAGAAACCGTCCATCTCGGTGAGGATCTGGTTGAGAGTCTGCTCCTGTTCGCTGGCGCCGCCTATGGCCATTTGTCCTCGGGCGCGGCCGATGGCGTCGAGCTCATCAATAAAGACGATCGCCGGTGCATTTTCACGCGCCTGCTTAAAGAGATCGCGTACGCGCGCAGCGCCGACGCCGACGATCATCTCCACGAACTCGGCGGCGCTCATGGAGAAAAACGGCACTCCTGCTTCGCCGGCGACCGCCTTGGCCAGCAGCGTTTTGCCTGTTCCCGGTGAACCCACCAGCAGCACGCCCTTGGGCGCAGAGCCGCCGAGCGCGGAATATTTTTCCGGGTCCTTGAGAAAATCGACGATTTCGACTAATTCGTTTTCCGCCTCGTCGATGCCTGCGACATCGTCAAAGGTCACCTTTTCATCCGTTGTCTCGTCGTAACGGCGCGCCTTGCTTTTGCCGATGCCCATGATGCCGCCCCCCATAGCGCCGCCCTGCTGCATGGCCCTGCGCATAAACCAGATATAGAAAAAGATCAATAAAAGCCCGGGGCCGAAACTGAGGAGAAAGGTCAGGAACGGATTGCGTTTTTCCTGGATCGGCTCTGCGGTAATCTCGACGCCATGGCTGATCAAATAGGCCTCCAATCCTGGATCGACAAAGGCCGGAAGTGTGGTGGTAAAGGCGGTCACCTCTTTGGGAGTTGCTTTATCCGCTGATGTGTCCGTCGAATCCGGCTTGGGCCAGGTGACGGCTCTGCGGAACTTGCCGTTGATAATCTCCCCTTTGTTAAAGACCGCCTGAACATTGTCGGTGGCCACCTGTGTTTTGAAAAGAGTGTAGGGGACCTTGACCGGCGCCTCGGCATCCGGAGCGAAAAACCGGCCCAGGATATAGTTCATCATCAGAATCATCAAAAAGAAAAGCCATACTCTGCCGGGGAACAACTGTGGCCGCTGCGGCGCATTGGGAGCTTTGCCGTCGGAGCCGGCCGACGGCTGGGTGTTTTGCGATGTCGGTTGTTTTTTTATCAGCATAGGATCTCCACGAGAATGGTAAGAAAATAATTCTTACATTGAATGATTCATCTACGCGCCGACGGCCAGGTCTGCGCCGGGCGGGAGCTGATCTCCGTTGCGAACAGCCTGTCAAACCCGTGGGCTATGGGTGGAATGGCTGAAAACAATCCCCAGCCGCAGTCCGAGGATGAATAGGGACCAGTCAGGCCGGGACTGTCATGACCCCGCCTGTTTGTCATGATGAAAATGGAAGCGGCTGTTCAACAGCCCATTAAATATAGAAAAAATAGGATAGAACTGCAAGTCAAGATTGAAAGCTGAGAAAGGCCAGGACCCGATAACGAACATCCATGGGGCGCGCTTGGAGACACAAATAGGGAAAGTGGGAAACGGAAAGGGTCATTGCCTTGATCGCACAGTCTGTCGGTCAGCTTTGAGTCGGCTGGTCGTTCCTGGAGGAGCCATGGGCGTTTTACGAAACCTTTCGTACTCACCAGCGTATCATTTTCAGCGACCTGATAGGACAGGAGAACAGGGTCCGGTCCCTCGATCGTCATCGCCCCGGGTTGAGCCGGCGGTACGGCGAATTCACCGGAGATGCCGGATGGACAGGAGCAACGCGCAGTGCGGTCAAAGTTTTTTCCTGCACCCGCCGATGCCCGCAGCAGACCGGTTGCCGAAAATACCGGGGCTGATTCTGTATCGATGTTTGCACTGTTTTGCGTGCGGTTAAAAACGGTTCACCGTTTGTCAAAAGTAAAGGAGAACACTATGAACCTGCGTCCAACACGGTTTTCTTTGCTGCTGCTCGTCATCCTGAGCGGAGTGCTCCTTCCGCTGCGGGGTTTTACAGCATGCCTAGGCCCTGCTGCCGCTGTACCGGCCGAGGATCAGAAAAAAAGAAGCAAAACTTACGAGGTGAAGGTCGAGAAAAAAGGCGGTGAGGAAAGAGCGGTCAGGATCGCCTCTGCGGATTCGAGCGTCGAAGAGATGGAAAAGGTGATGGTAGTGAAAATCGACCGCGGAGAACAGATCATCAAGATCAAAGACGGAAAGATCATTGCCGCCACCAAGAACGGCAAGGAGATTCCTTTGGACCAGCTGAAGGAGGAGGGGATCATCGATGAAGGATTGCAATGGGAAACCAGCGACGGCGAGACCAAAATCATTACGCTTCACTCCAGCAGCGAGGACAGTGTGTGCAAACGGGTGATGGTTACGGTGAAGGGGGATAAGGAGAATATCGATCTTTGGCAGATCGATGAGGAGGAGGATCCTTCCATTGACAACTGTGCGGATAAAAAGATAAAGAAGAAAATTTGCATCCGGCTCAAAGAAGGCGATCATGATTCAGCGAGCGCTTCCGGAGAAACGGTCGAGAAAAAGGTGCGCATCCGCCATGAGCGCGGACAAATGGATGAGGATTCCAAAACATCCATCGCGGTGGAGAAGGAGATCAGGGCGGAATTGGCCAAGGATGGCCTCATTGCCCGTGAGACTGATCCGATGGAGTTCAAGCTGAACGGGAAGGGGCTGTGGATTAACGGCGTCAGACAATCCGATGAAGCGCAGAGGAAATACACACGAATGATCGGCGAGCGCATGGGCCTGGAAAAGGATGACAGCCTGGAGATCCGGTTAAAGTATAAATAGCTGAGCCGTCGGTCATTCGATTTCTGCTCAAAAGCAGGTTCGAGGCTGCGGTTTGGTTCTATAGAGCAAAGGAGCGCTGGATGAAACCAAGGCCGTTGAGAGTGTTTTTCTTTTTTGCGATGATTTTTCACATTTCTTTTTTTACTGGACGTCTGTGTGCTGGGGAATGGAGCGCGCCCTATGCGCTCGAGGTTTCGCCGCCGGAAGGCCGATACATGACAGACCCGCAAACTCAGGCGGAGCTCCGCTTTCTTACCTCGCATGCGGCAGCGGATATCAATCTCTACTATCATCAGCGTTCATGGCTTTCAGACAGCAAAACGGCGTTATTTTATTCGGACCGGCCGGTCGGCGGATTGATGGCGTGCTTGCTGGAGACCGGAGAGGTGGTCCGAATAACCGGACCGGATGGAAAGGCGCTGACCGGCGCAACGGCGGCGATTCATCGCAACACGATTTTCGCCGTGTGGAACGAGAACGCGATTGAGATTGAATTGAAACTCCGTCTCTCGGACAGACCGGGGATTCAGCCTTCTCAGGTTCGAGCGCAAATGCGCGTGATCGGTCCGCTCGCACCGACTCATAACCATGCCTACACGCTGAATGAAAGCTGCGACGGCAGGTATCTGGCCTATGGCGCCATGGGTTTCGGTAAAAACGGCGGACCCACGATTCATCTGATCGAGGTGCAAACCGGTCTGCAGCAAGAGTTGGTTTCCCTGCCGCCTGACCGAGGTCCCGCCCATCACGTGCAATGGAGCCGGACGAATCCCAGCCTTCTAAGCTTTTCTTCTTTTATGGAACCGTATAAATTCCGCGCCGGACCTCGCGTTCCTTCCGCTGGCCCGGAGGATTATGCAGGCCGTTGTCAGCGGCTGTGGGTGATCGATATTCGAGACAGAGTTCCACGGAATATCTATCAAGCCATCGAAAACGAACTGGTGACCCATGCGGTGTGGTGGATAAACGACACGATCCTGTTTACCGGCGCCATACAGGCGCCGGTGGATAATGAGTGGTCGCATGTCAAAGTACTGGATGTCGTTCGCGGCGATGTGCGGATCATCGGCGCCGGCTCATGGTGGCCTGGGGCCGCCCCGGAGGAAATGTCGCGCCTTAACTGGTGGCATCCGTCCGGCAGCGACGACGGTCAATGGGTGGTGGCGGATAACTGGCATGGGGATCTCATGCTGTTCGAAGGCCGCACAGGCCGGCCGCACCTATTGACGCAAAACCACCGCACCTATGGCAGCGGCGAACATCCCCACCCCAGTTGGAGCCGTAACGGCAAACAAGTGATCTTTACCTCCCATCGCCTGGGCTCTGCAGATGTCTGTATCGCCGCTGTTCCCGCCCCTTTGCAGGAGCTGGTTGATTCCAATACCGATGGCCTGGGAGATCCCATTCTGCATCACAAAATCATCCCGCAGGGCAAAATCCTTTTCCAAGATAATTTTCGTCATCTTGATCATTGGCATTTGGAGGGTCACACCAGCGGCGTATCATTGACGAACGATGGTTGGTTGCGGCTTGATTGCACCGGCTCGCAGCAGGGAGGCGTCGGCGCACATGCTTTTCTACGCGAGGATATGCCGGATTCGATCTGTCTGCAGTTTGATTTGCTGATTGAAAAGAAAAACGGTTTGGTGATCACGTTTCTGGGACTGCAAGGGCGCAACGGCGAGGATGCGATAACCGAGATTCCTCGTCGCCGCGGTCTGTTTGCTGAATACACCGGGGAGCATGCGGCTGTGCGTTCCTACCATCTGTCCTTGAGCCGTTACGACGATCAGGGCGTTCATACCGGGGTATCCAATTGGCGCCGCAATCCCGGACTTGTCCTGGTGGGGCATGGGCCGGATCCCTGTACTGAGATCAACAGAATCTATCGAGTGGCGATCATCAAACAGGGCCGCCGGTGTCAGCTGCAAGTGGACGGCGAAGTGGTTTCCGGATTTATTGACCGCGAGGCGGCTGATTCTCAGGCGCCCGGGCCGGGGAAAATCGGCTTTCGCGTCATCGGCGCCCAGGCCGTGGCGCGCATCGCCCATCTGCGAGTGACGGCTCTGGAATGAACACCAATGCCTTTGGTTTCACCGGCAGGCTCTGGTATCTTTTTCTCGTTATCAAGTTCAGGAGCTGCGTGAAAACAGTTTGCCCCCGCCGTTTACCTCTCGTTCCCAGGCTCGACAGCTTGGGTGGGAAAAAATGGACTCTGCGGTGGGTTGATGTTCCGCGCCCCGTCGCAGAGAATTGCTTCACTCCTTTTGAGAATATGCCGATTCACAGTCGTGTCCGCTCCGTTCGCAATGACAGAGAGGGGGCTGATTCATCCCAGCGGCTCAAACCGGGCCTGGAAAAAGCGCAGGTACTTGGGCTCGTACACCATTTTTAATCCTTGAACCTTTTCCCGTTTCGAATACACTTCTTCGATCGATTCGGCCACTACGTCCATATGAGCCTGGGTGTAGACCCGGCGCGGAATGGTGAGGCGCACCAGTTCCAGTTTCGGGTAATAGTGATCGCCGGTTTCCTTGTTGCGGCCGGCGGAGACGATGCCCCGCTCCATGCTGCGCACGCCGGAATCGAGATAAATCTCTGCGGCCAGCGCCTGGGCCGGAAAGGCGTCCTGTTTCAGGTGGGGGAGAAATTTTTTTGCATTCAGAAACACGCCATGACTGCCGATGGGCTTGACGATGGGCACGCCCATGTCCAGCAGTTTGTTGCCGAGATAGATCACCTGTCCCACACGCGCCTTGATGTGATCCCAATTCACCGACTCGGCGATGCCGATGGCCATGGCTTCCATGTCGCGTCCGGCCAGTCCGCCATAAGTGTGCAGACCTTCATAGACCACCACGAGATTGCGCGCTTCTTCAAAGACCTCCCAATCGTTAATCGCCAGAAAGCCGCCGATGTTGACCAGCGCATCTTTTTTGGCGCTCATAGTGGCGCCGTCAGTCAGAGAGCAGATCTCTTTGACGATCTCTTGAATCGATTTATCGCCATAGCCCGGTTCGCGTTCCTTGATGAAATAGGCGTTTTCCGCCACCCGCGTCATGTCGTGGATGATGCGGATGCCGTATTTTTGCGTCAGGCTGCGGACCGCTTTGAGGTTGGTCAATGAGATGGGCTGGCCGCCGGCCATGTTTACGGCGGTGGCCACACAGACGTAGGAGATTTTATCCGCCCCATATTTTTTGATCACGGTCTCCAGCTTTTGCAAGTCGATGTCGCCCTTGAATGGATGCTCGCTATCCGGGTCATGGGCTTCGTCGATGATGACATCGACAAAAGTGCCGCCGGCCAGCTCCTGATGCAAGCGAGTGGTGGTAAAGTACATATTGCCTGGGATGACGTCGCCCGGTTTGACGAGAATTTTAGAGATGATGTGCTCGGCGGCGCGGCCCTGATGCGTGGGTACGAGATACTTGTAACCGTAATAGGTGCGCACCGCTTCTTCCAGATGATAATAATTTTCGCTGCCGGCATAGGCCTCGTCGCCCACCATCATGCCGGCCCATTGGCGATCGCTCATGGCCGAGGTGCCGCTGTCGGTGAGCAGATCGATATAGACGTCCTTGGATTTCAGCAAAAAGGTGTTGTAGCCCGCTTCCTGCAACGCCGCTCGTCGTTCTTCCAGCGTGGTCATGTGCACCAGTTCGACCATTTTAATCTTGAACGGCTCGGCCCAGGATCGTTTTTTGACTCTTTCTTCCATAATCTACTCCTCTCTTTGACGGCAAAAATTAGCCATTGGAACCGCCAAAATCAAGGGGATTCCATACTGCCTGATCGCCTAGGGGCAATAGCAAGACAGCGACACTTCCACAGTATGCGAGATTTCAAGTATGCTGCCTTCATGCTCATCGTCGATAAACTGCAAAAGATCAAGCATTCTCTTTTTCCCCCTCGTTCTCACGCTCTGCCACCCTCGGGATGATCCCTGTTTCGGCGCACTCTTTTGCCCCTGTTCTGCGGCCTCTTGGGACAATCCGGGGAAGCCATTCTCAATGCGGACTGATCGAAGAGTGAATAATTGTTCATTTTTTCTTTTATTTTCCTTGCATATTTCCCGGTTTTCGTTTATACTTATAGCAGGCTTTGACGGAACGTTCAAGGGAACAGCCATACATCGAGCGGCGGCAGATTGGATTAGATCAGTAAATCACCGTCCGCCGCTTTGTTTTTAAGCAATACGGTATCATGTCCCTGGCGGTCTCTTGAAAAAACCCGCAACCCCTAGCCTGGTTATTGTCAATGCAACGGGCCGGATCGCACGCGTCTTCCGATGTCCGGCAGGATGGCCTGTTCCTGCAGCGGCTACAGCGTTCGAGGCGTGCGCAGAGGACGGTTCCTTGGTCTCTCATCGTATTGCAAAAGGAGGCGTGCAGGACAACATCCCTTCTCTACCATCTAGTACGGCATTTTTATTTCCCATCTCCAAACGGCAACAAAGAACGTACATCAACCTGGGAGAAGCGATCATGAAAAAGTCGTTACTTTTTTTTAGGATCGGTCTTTTTGTTCTTGCTGGGATCTCCACCCTCTTTTCCGCGGAGCGACAACTCACCTTTAACACTGATGTCAACAACGCGCTGGACAACAATCTCAATTTTTCACCGGACAACAAGTGGCTGTGCTACGACACGCGTCCGCTGGATGGGATGGGCGGTCTGGAGAACAGTTTGACGATTGAAAAGGTGAATGTTGAGACAGGGCAGATTGTGGTTATC
>JAKQNR010000038.1 GCA_029565685.1 bacterium
CGAGCTCTGGGAACCCTCCAGCCCCTATCTGGCCGGACGCGGTCCCATGGCGCTCCATTTCATTCATATGCCCAACAAAGCCACCATTCGCATCTTTACCGTGCAGGGCTATCTGGTCGACACCATCGAGCATGAAAGCGAGATCAACGACGGCACCGCGGTCTGGGACATCATGTCCAAAGACAACATGCACATCGCCGCCGGCAATTATATCTATCATATCCAAGCCCCGGGCATCGGCGAAAAAACCGGAAGATTTGTAGTGATCAAATAAACTAGCATAGAACCTGTTCACCTTAAGGGCAGAAAATCAATTTAGAACAAATAGGGTAAAGACCATGAAAAAATTATTAGCAGGTTTGATCGTCGCGACTCTTTTGGGAGCAGGGAGCAGCTCTGCCCAGGTCGCGAGCCATTCGTTCAAAGCTCACGTCACCAAAGTCGGCACGACCGGAGCGCCCTTTTTAACCATCGGCGTGGGGGCGCGCGCCAACGCCATGGGCGGGGCCTTTGTGGCTGTCGCCAATGACGTCACCGCGCTTTTTTGGAATCCGGCTGGAATCGCCTCTCTACCGAGTCCGCAGCTGGCGCTCATTCATTCCGATTGGATCGCCGATCTGCGCCACGATTTTATCGGATTAGCGGTACCCCTGGGTTCGTTTGGAGTCGTCGGCGCCAGCGTGAACGCATTAAGCATGGACGATCTGGCGGTGCGCACCACCGCGTTTCCAGAAGGGACCGGCGATATGATGAGCTGCGGCGACATAGCGATGGCCTTGACCTACGGCATTCAAATCACGGATCGCATTCGCATAGGAGCGACAGGCAAATATGTGAGCAGCAAATTGTATCACATGCATGCCGGCGCCATCGGCCTTGATCTCGGCGTCATGTTCAGCGACATATTCGATTTCCTGCAATTCGGCGCGGCCATGACGAACATGGGAAGCAAGATAAAATATGACGGCCGTGATACCTACGTCTATTACGATCTCCGTCCAGCGGAAGCGGGCAACAACGCCAAGATCGATGCCAAACTCTGCACCCAAAGTTTCAATCTGCCGGTCGCCTTTCAGGCCGGCTTGTCCACCACTCTCAACCGGAACGGCAAAATGCCGCTTCTGTTGGCGATGGATTTCTACGAACCCTCCGACAATGTGCGCAGCATCAACTTTGGAGCCGAATGGTCATTCTATAATAAGCTGTTCTTACGAGGCGGCTACGCTCGGTTGTTTGAGGATGATTCAGAACGCGGTCTTACCGTCGGAGGCGGCTGCAGGCTGAGCATCCCTTCTTCACCGATAAAAATATATCTCGATTATAGCTATGAAGACTTTGGCCTGCTGGACAACAGTCAAAAAATTTCCATGGTGATCGCCCTATAAGTGAACAGCGGCGGCTGCGCCATTACAAAAAAAGAGAGGACTCTTTTGACCCGATCAGAAACGACATCCCATTTGTTCACTCCAGAACGCGCCCGACGGATCATTCTGATGCTCATGGTCTGTGCGCTCGGCGGCTTAAATTTTTGCCGCAAACACGCGGAACCATCGCGCGTGGTGGCGCGCATCAATGATTCTGAAATTACCGTCCAGGACTTTATCAGCCAATTCAAGCTTCGTCATCCGGAGCTCATGCTTTCGCAAGCAGAGACCGGCGTAAAAGAACGCGTGCTGCAGGACATGATCGATCAACAGATCATCCTCATGGAAGCCTATCGTCTGGGATATGATAAAGACGCTGAGGTGCGCGCCTTTCTGGCAGAGAAAGAGCAAGAGTTGGCGGCCCAGGCGTATCTTGACAAAGAAATCAGATTGGAGCCTATCGACGACGCCTTGTGCCGGGAATACTACCGTTGGATGCACAAAGTGTACGATCTCTCCTTCATCCGAATAGAATCGGGCTTAAGTGGCCATGAAAAAGAGGCTGCGGAAAAGAGAGCACAGGAAGTATACCGCCTTCTTCAATCCGGCGCGGATTTTCGTCAGACGGCAGCAGGGCGCTCTGAACACAGCACAGCGGCCATCGACAGCGGCAAGTACAGCCAGGTGACCTGTTTCGATCTGGAAAAGCCCGTCATTCAAAGACTCTATGCCATGAAGCCCGGTGCGATCAGCGAACCCATTGAGGTCAGCGACGCTTTTTTCATTGTCCGGCTGGAAAAAGCGACGAAGCAGAAGCTGGCCGAGTATTCGATCGTTCAGCCGGAGATCCTGGAAGAGTTGAACAAGCGCCATCAATCCATCAAGGCGCAAAAGACAGCGAAGCTGGAGACGGCGCTTAAACGGCACTATCATTATTCGCTCTTTCCTGATCAAGTGGATATCTTTTGCAGCCGCACGAAGAAGATGAAATCGCGATCAGACACGTTGAACCTTTTCACCGCGCGGGAAAAACAAATCCCGCTCAGCCGTACGGATTTCAACGTCATTACCATCGGAGAGTTTTTGCCCAAAGTAGTAGAATACTATTGGGATTCTCTTTCGCAAAAACGGGTGGTCGAAATGCTGCTGGACTTTATGAACGGCAAAAGGATCCTAAAGCATCACGCCATGCAGCTGCAACTGAACAGATCCCCGGAGGTACAGCAGAAACTACAAGTCCTTCTAACCCAGACGCTCAAAGAACGCGTGCTGGTCAAAGAGGTGTTGGATAAAATCCCGGCCAGCGACGCCGATCTGCAGCCTTATTATGAAAAGCTGAAAAATAATTTTCGCATCCCGCCCCAGGCGACGGTGCAGGAGATCTTTTGCCGGACCAAGGAGGAGATCGATCGTGTTCATGCCCTATCCGCCTCGCGGGATTTCGCCGGGCTTCAGGCCGCTTACTCGCAGGACCAGGAGACCAGAACCAACGGGATCTTGGGTCCTTTTGCCAAAGGTCGCAACGGCCGATTAGGTGAAATGGCTTTCTCGGGCATACGGGTGGGTGAAATCAGCGAACCTTTCGCCTATCGGGGAGGCTATTCTTTCTTCAAATTGCTCGCTTTAACGCCAGAACGAACCGAACCTCTCAGCGCCGTCAAAGAAAAGGTCAAACAGGCTTATCTGCAGGACCAAAAAGAACGGTATACCGCCGAATGGCTGCAAACTGCCAAAAAACAGTATCGCATCCAAACAATGAATATACCCTGAGAAAAGATCATCATCCCGTTGTAACATAAAAACCAAGAAAGGAGGAATTTTCGATCTGATTCGGATTCACCGCTTTAATACCATACCGAGCAGCCATGAGGAGGTGATGTCTAGCAATAAAAGAATTGCACACTCAATCGTCCATCTGTGCGGCAGCAGGACAATTGACCGCACAGCCTTTGGGAGTGATTTAAAGAGCGACCCACGTGTAAACCAAAGGAGGTTAGCAATGAGATGGTTTAAATGCTTCAGTATTTTGCTGGTTGTCTTTTTCTTCATAGCCGCTACATCCAGCTTTGCCGAAGACAAAGACAACATGAAGTGGAAGCTGGCCTGGACCACTCCGGCGACCGGGCCCACCGTGAACGAGGCCATCGACGGCGAAGTTCCGATCCCCTATCGCTTCTACAACTCGGAGGCCTGGTTCGACTTTGACGGCGACGGCAATCTCGAATTCTACGCCGAGGACCAGACCCCGTTCCGCGGCTATGTCTACGAAGCCGACGGCAACGATCACTTCGTCTACCGCTGGCACATCGATTACTTTGACAGCACCGGCAACTTGCTCGCCAACGAACGCTCCTCCCATGGCACCGACTGCGATGGCGACGGCGCCGACGAATTGATTCACATGCACACGGTTCCCATTGTCAGCACCGGACGACACATCCCGCCCATCCGGGTATTCAAACACACCGCCGGATCCGCCGAGTTCCTCCCCGATCCATGGCACTGGACCGTGGCCTGGGATGAGGTGCCCACCGGCATAGGCGACGGATCCTTCCGTCCCGAATATTACACCGATGCCGGCGACTTTGACAACGACGGCCGCGGCGAATTCGCCATCAACTTTAAACGCGATCCCCTCTACCACTTTGCCATCGTTGAGGTCACTCCGCCCCTCACGCCCGAAGGCGTCCACTTCACCGTCGAACTTATGGTCAACAAAGAAGAGTACATGAAACCCGGCATCGAATTCGGCAACGGCTACAACTCTTGCCGCATCGACGGCGAAGACCTCGACGGCGACGGCCGCGCTGAATTCTTCCTCCTCAACCGCGAAACACCGGCCGTCCTGCCTCAGGCCGACTATTACGTCGATTGCACCGGCGAAAACACCTATGAGGTCCACGGCTTCTTCAAAGACGGCCCCATCGTCATGCCGGTTCCCTACATCCGCATCGGCGAAAACTATGACTTTATCGACCTCGACCACGACGGCGTCAAAGAACTCGTCTGCTACGGCAAAGGTCTCACCGACGACGTCGGCAAAACCATGCAGCTCTGGGTCGGAAAACTCAACCCCGCTGACCCCGCCCATGTCGTCAACGCCGACAACTGGTTCCGCATCAAATCCATGGATGAAATGCTCGGCAAAGAACCCGGCGGCTATCCCAAACAGGGCGGCGGCTGGCTCGAAGTCGGCGACGCCGACAAAGACGGCTTTGCCGACATCTATTTCGGCGCCGGATCCGACGGCCTGATCATGGACGTCGAATTCGTCGGCACCGACATCGCCAATCCCGACCATTACAACTATTACCCGATCCTCTCTCTGCAGAAAGCTCTGAATGACACCATCAACGGCTACCATGCCGCCCGCTCCGCCATCGGCGACGGCGACGGCGACGGCCAAACCGACATCGTCCTTTGGAGCAAAACAGAGTGGAACACGACCGCTAAGGTCCCGCGCCCTGGCATCTATCTCATCGAATACGGACCGGGCTCAACGGCCACTGCGGTTAAGGATCGTCCGGTCTCCGCTGCAACTTCGCCGGAATCCTTCACTCTGCAGCAGAATTATCCGAACCCCTTCAATCCAACGACCACCATCTCCTATTCGTTGGACAAACCCGCTGCTGTCAAACTGGACATCTACAGCATCAACGGTCAATTGATCCGGACGCTGGTGGATGCCAGACAGGCCAACGGCGAACACACCGTCGTCTGGGACGGAAAGGATGACCGCTCTCTCCGCGTTTCATCGGGCGTGTACCTCTATGTGCTGTCCGTCAACTCGGAGCGAACAGTGAAAAAGATGACCATGGTTAAATAGTTCCGCAGAGCAAGCCTTGGCAGCTGGTTCAGCTTTTAAGGCTTGGCGGATGAAAAAAACGGCAAAGCCGCTGTGCGCTGCTCAGCGGCTTCGCCGTCCACCTGTTAATGAAAAGGCTCCCAAACGAATCAGGAGCCTTTTCATTTCATCGCGGTTATTCCGACCGCGTCACTTTGCTGATAAATTTCGCCTCTCCGGGCTGCAACCCTTTGGACAAGGCGAGATAGTAGCTGAACAGCTGCAGCGGAACCACATAAAGGGCTGGAGAAAAATATTCATCCAGTTCCGGCATGCGGACCACGGGCAGACCGCTCTCCGTTGCCGCATCCGTGAACAATATCACCCGCGCTGCCGCTTCGGCAAGTTCGGCTGCCAGCCGGAGCAAGGGCTCATGGGTCCTCCCAGTCGGCGCAGAAATCACGAAAAGATTTTCCGGTTCTGCGGCCGCTTCGATGGGACCATGGCGAAACTGGCCGCCGCTCAACGCGCAGGCGTTGCTCTTGGCTAATTCGATGGCAAGGAGCGCTCCGGTCAGTGAAGCGGAGAACGCCGGTCCCCGGCCGATGCAGTAAATGTGGTGAGGCCTTTTTCGACTTTCCTCTTGCATCAAGGACTGCCAGAACGCAAGGTGCGTGCTCATATGTTGGGCCAGATCGTGAAGCTTGATAGAGTCGTCATCGGCATCCAGTTGCGGATCGGCCAATCGTCTGGCCAGCAACAGGAGCAGCACCAGAGAGCCGGTATAGGATTGAAAAGCGCCCAGGGAAGTTTCGCTGCAGTCGGATACCGATAAAGCAATATCCGCCCGATCACGCAAAGCGGTCGGCTGATCGGTCATCGTGATCCCCACGATGGTCGGCGAAATCCCACGCGTCTGCAACGCCTGAATCATGCGCACGATCTCATAAGATTCGCCCGACTGAGAGATCATGATGAGCAGGGTTCTGTCGGTGACCGAGGCCAGGCCGTAGTGCAGCAGTTCAGAGGCATCCAGCCATTGAACCGTTCTGCAGCCGCGCTCCATCAGGTACAGGCAGGCGGGGTAGGCGCTGAAAAAAGAGGTCCCCATGCCGGTAAAAACGATATTCTCATACCGATGCAGGTAGAGACCGGACAACCGCAGCGCCAGTCTGTCTCCAGCCAGGTGTTTGCGGATAAGCGTGTCGAAAACAGCCGGTTGTCGCAGGATATTTTCCAGAACGGAATCCACATTTACCTCCTTGGTAATTCGGGGCCCTTCTTTTGCCGTCGGCGGAAGGAACGCCTGCAGTCGATCGGATCCAAGGAGCGACGAAAGGCTGTCGCAATGTCCGCTGCACCATGGGCCGTTGCGGCACAATGATCTTTCTTGCTCAAGAATTTGTTGCCTTTTTGCTTCGGCGGTGCGGTCAGGTATTGCGATGCCGCCTCCGCTCTGCACAGCCCGAAAAAACAGTAAAAAGGATTGGTCTGCATTTCCTTAACGGTTTTTAAAAAGAAAAAAAGGCTTCTGTCATGGTAAAAAGAATCCAGAAAACGTTTTCAACGTTCCTCCTCTGCGGCCTGTCTGTATTGAGCTGCCGCAACAGTGAGCGGATGCCCTATTTTATCCTGGTGCCCAAAGCTTTGACCAATCCCTATTGGCTTCAGGTGCAGGATGGCATGAAAGAAGCGGCTGAAAGGCTCAAGGTAAAAGCGGAGATGATCGGCCCGGTACAGGCGGCGGATGTCTCCGCCCAAGTGCAGATCATCGAGTCCCTCCTATCGCGGCGTGTGGACGGCATCGCCATATCGCCCAATGATCCGGACGGCGTCACCTCCATCATCGATCAGGCGGTGCGAACGGGCATTCCGGTCATCACCTTTGATTCCGACGCGCCCAGAAGCCAACGGCTTTGCTACATCGGCACGGATAATTACGCGGCGGGCCGTGCGGCAGGGCGTCAGCTGATCAAAATCGCCGGCCGACACGGGCGTCATGCCATTCTCACCGGTTCCCTGGGAGCCCTGAATCTGAACGAACGCATCAAAGGATTCAGGGATGAATTGAAAGAACAAGCGGCTGAATGGCAGGAGGTGAATCTCCTGTTCTGCGATGATGCCACGGACCGTGCCCTGGACCAAATGGAGGAGCTCACCCGGGCCACCCCCTCACTGAACGCCTGGTTTGTGTGCGGAGGATGGGCGGCCGTCGCCGGAGCTGAAACGTTCCGCAATGCGCTGAATCGACGCTCGGATATTGTGGTCATCTCTTTCGACACCGTGCGTGAAGAGCTGCTGCTGGTTAAGGCCGGGTTGGTGCAGGCGCTGATCGGGCAACGGCCCCACGCTATGGGAGTCCGCAGCGTGGAGATGCTCACGAATATCGTTGTAAATAAAAAGATGCCGGATCAAGAGATCTATGATACCGGCATAGATATCGTTACCCCTGAAAACGTCGACCGTTTTCTCAGCCAGGCGAAATGAAACCAAAAGGTCTGTTATAATCATTGCGCCCAGCCCTGAAAGGGCGGTCGGGGAATGAACAGATCCGAAAATTACCGGCTTCCGGAGTGCCCATGGTGCTGCGAAATATTATTGCCCGACTGCCAAACTCCATAACCGCTGCAAACTGGATTCCAACGCCGGCGATAGTTTACGGACATCGTCTGTCAACTCGGGTTCGTTTTTCAGAACAACATAGGGCACTTTGATCCCCTGGATCGACACGTGCGAGGCACTGGGCTTGCTGACCTGCTGCCAATCCACTTCTCGGTACAAACGCTCCAATTTGGCATCCGGCAGACCATGTTCCAGAATACTGTCCGGCCGGTTGGGATTGAACCGCCGTCGGTTTTTACGCAACGATTCTTCATAACCCACATCAATATACAGAATAGCGGCCCGCTGGAGAATTTCCGGCGACAGATGGCTAAACGCGGAAGCATACCCGCCGTGCTCCGTCCCACGGGAAAATTCGATCAAGGTGGTGTACTCGTTGTGATAGTCGGCATGGTCGCGCAGCTTTTTTTGGTAATCCAGATTCATGCGTTCGATCAGCAGATCCCATTGATACGGATGAAGGAAATATCCCTCTGCGTCGGTATGCAGGCGCGGCTTTTTGAGAATTTTTTCCAAAATAGCATCCTCTTCGAACCAAATCCACAACATAGGAAAATCATCGATCTCTTCGATCACGCCGATATGAAACCGCTCCAACCGCTCGATGGCCGGCGTTTTCTTTAAAAAGTCGATGACCTCGGATTTACCGGAGGCCGGCCGTCCGAGCAGAATGAGAATGTCGAAATGATTGCGCGTCATAAGAACTCCCAAGGCTTGAAAGATTAATGTCCGCTCCGTTTTGAATCAGGGAAGGCATGCCATATTTTTATTGAGAGCGCAAGACCGAGGACGGCGAAAGGGACCAGGAACGGCGGCCAGTAACTCCAGTTCTGCGAGGTCAGAAAGCCCAGACTCATCGACTGGATGCCGGTGCCCAGATAGACGAAACCGTCGATCAATCCGACCGCCGTAGCCGCAGCGCGGCGTCCGCCGAAATCCATAGTCGAAGTACCGGATAGCATGCCGTGTACGCCGATGACGCACAGAGACATCAAGACGACGATCAATCCCAGGGCAAGTGCCCGGGTATCTGTATCCGCACCGTGCAGGCGGCCGAGGTTTCTGATTTGAATCTGAATGTTCTCCTGTTTGTTCTGATACGGATTAAACCGCTGATATTCGGCGACCACCAGATTGCCGATCTGCGCGGCTGCCATCTTTTTACCATTCGAGTGCGTGAGGCGCCAGTCGTTCTCCTGCGCAGAAACCGAGATGCCGTAGCCCTGGTCTCGCAACGTCTTTTCGATCATCCCTCGATCGACCTGATGCGTCTGGAACCGTTTGATCTGCTCAGGTTGCAGGGTCAGTGTCATGCCCTGTTTCACCGCGTTAGAGGTAGAGTGGACGAACGGCCACATGACCAGGGTACTGATCAACATCAGCGCATAAAGCAGCGCTGCCACCGGCCCGCGCCGTGAGCCGAACACCTTGTCGGAAACCCAACCGGCGAACATGCCGCCGAACACGCCGGCGAGCATCAACAGCAATCCCCAATTTTTAGTAATAAAGAAACCGAGGCCATAGCCCATGTCCGCCGCAAAGATCAGATACCAGTGCATGATGCCGTTGCGCAGCACGCCGGAACAGAGCTCGATAAAGGCGATGGTGAGCAAAATTTTGCTGGTCAGCACCCGTTTGATGATCTGCCCGGTTTTGAGCGGCTGTTCCGCCTCATCGCTGCCCGCATCCCCGGTGTTAAAATCAGCAAAGCCGGCCTGCGACGGCCGGTCCCGCAGGACAAAAAGGTCGAGCAGAAAAAAAACACCGAGAAGCACCGCAGGGACGAAGAACACCCACCACGTTTGATCAAGGGCGGCGTTGTCCATGGCCAGTAGGGAACGCAAAAGCCGCTGCACGAAATTCAAGTTTTGCGGATTGACCACCGTGGCGTCCACGATCATCTGTCCCCAGTCAAAGGCAAAGTACAATCCCAGGGAGATGAGAATGCCAAAGATGCCGCCGAACACGCCCCGTTCGCGGATATGAAACCAGCTGGCATTGACCTTGACAATCGCCACAGCGCCAAAACTTTGAAAATACATATTCAGGCTGTAGAGCAGTGAGAACCACAACACCAGATTGAACCGGGCGTTCGCGGTTAAAAGATAAAAGGTCAGCAGTCCCATAAGCAGGTTCATGGCCGCGGCGCCGGCGGCGCTGAGCAAAATCGCCCGTTTGCCTCCGATGCGGTCGGTCAAAGGCCCATTCAGCAAAAAGGCGAAAGCGTAGGTCAAGGTGCCGGCGCCGAAGATGACGCCGAAATCGGCCTTGCTCATCAATTCGCCCAACGCGTTTTTCGAAACCGTGAGATTGTATCGGGCCATGTATAAAAAGGCGTAGGTGAGGCCCAGTGGAAACCAGTTAAGAAATCGTCGAATGCGAAAGCGACTACTGTGCTGCGGTTTATCGTTTTCAGAAGGGGGCATTGCATCTCCTCGAATGATTTCGATAATATAGCCAATGAAAAGATACATTTCAAGAAAATATACTGACAGCGATCACTTCCTACACCTTCGATAAGATGCGGTTGGCGAGTCGAAAGGGATAAGTAGGGATTTCATCAGCAGAAGAGAACCACGCTTTGCGCGATTCGAATGAAGGCCCTTAGTATATCCAGATTTGATAAGGGTCCGGCCGGCTGGGGGGATTGAAAACACTGTCGGCGTTCAGCCGATTAAACAGCGACGGTCCGATAAAGAGTGGTTGCAAGGTGCAAGAGGTGCGCGGTGATGCGGTTTTTGATTATAAATCGCGCCTGACGAGTTATGCTCTCCAGCGAGCGACTTGCCGAATAATCTGCGGCTGCAGGTCTTCCTCAGCCTCCAAACAGAGCAAAATCCCTTCAGGCTTCATGGCCTCCATAAACGGCGCCAGTTCATCCAGGGCGATGTCCACCACCAGCGATTTACCCGCCTGCTGGATCATTTGCAAATCCCGAATCCACTGCATAATGGGCTGATCATCCCCAACGCCTTGCACATATTGAATGCCGTTGATCTGCGGAATTTCAAGCAGGCGGGGCAGATTTTTCGCCACGCCCTTGCCGTCCACATGAAAGATGTTATGCGTCATACGTTTGACTTCCGCTTGCGTGACCGGAAGGCAGAACTCTTCGAATTGTTGTTTGGAGAGTAAGGAGGCAAAATCGCAACTGGGGATGTGCATTTTGCCGAAAGACGGGATGCCCATCCAGGTTACGCTGGGTTGGCCGTGCGCTTTCAGTATGGCATCGAAATGATCATAAACCGTCTGGAACTCGCCCGCCGCCTTGGCGATCAACGCTTTGGCCTCCTGAGGAGACTCTAACAGATCCACACAGAACTGCTGGGGATCGCGCCAAGCCGCAGCGCAGTCAACGCCGCCGTGCAGATCGGTATAGCCGACGAGAAAACGACCGCGGCAGTGTGAGAGCGCCAAATAGGTCATCTCCTCCAGCTTTTTAAAATAGCGATTCTCCTTGTCGAGCTGCAAACGATCTGCATCACTCCATTGCAGCACCGACGGTTTGTAATAGCTGGTCACCTCCTGAAAGATCAATTCGCCGCCGAACAGGACTGAAAAAATCTCCGGGCCGAGGTTGGGCCAATATACCGGGAATGTTTCAGCGAGAAACTTGCGATGGGCGATCGATGCGAGAAAAAATTCCAATTGAAATTCGGCATCCATCCACTTGGCCTCCAAGTCCGGCCAGCTGCGGCCTCGCAGCGTCGATGCGGCGTTATACTCGGCGTTGTGCGCGGAAAACCGAATCGGCGGCCGGTCGATGATCTCCTGTTCATACCAGGCCAGGATTCGTTGCATGCACTGATCAAAATCAGGCTTGGTTTCTAATTCGATGGATCTAAAGGGTTCGTTCATTGCAGCATTCCGGATTTGAGTTTTTTATTAAGGGATGATGATGCGAATCAAAGCGTTTATTGATCAGACGCGCCAGCGGACTATTGTGTGCCGACCTACTCGATGACCGCGATACCTACCACCAGCAATAGCAGGCCGACGAGCATCAGTGTTGATGGTTTGCCGGTGGCTCCCTTCCATTCGCCGACGACCAAGTCGACTACATTGCCGCTAAGCACGGCCGTGCTTTGAATCGCCGGCCAGCCGATGCTGATGTCCAGATGGCCTAGATTCATTACCGCCATGCCTTAGACGGCCAAGCCTATCGGTCTGGCCAAATCTTCGGGATGATAGATCAGGATCGGCAACAGAGAACCCAGGGCATTGTTCATGCCGAGCATGATGGCGGCGCCCAACGCCGACCCCATCCATTTCAGACCATGACCAAAGAAGACATTGGCTACGCCCCACCCGGCGCCGAAGGAAAAAACCGTCGCTGAAACAGAGAGGGGAACTGCTGAATACACGGTCATCAGCTCGGGAATGGTGTCCAAAGCCAGAAGCAACGGAAGGGCAAAAGTGCCCCAGATGGAATACAATAACCAGGAATTTTCCCACTGCCAGATTTTCACTTTTTTCACTGGCAGGGCGAAAGTTCCTAAAAGCACTCCGGAGAACATTCCAAGGAACAAGCCCAGAGTCGGATGAGTGGAAGGCATGCAGCTCCTCTTGGGGTGGATTTTACACCGAGCCTACTTGCAAGGCGCTAGAGCGGGTTTTCAATGGCGCTGAAGCCGCCGGCCTAAACCGGCGGCTTGGCGCCGACAGCAGAGAAAATTTTCCTTATTTGACCAAAACCATTTTTTTCTGTAGAACGCTTTGATCTGTGATCAAACGATAAAAATAAACCCCGCCGGCCAGTTGGCCCGCGTCGAAGCAGGCGGAATATCGTCCTCCAGGTTGCACTTTATCGACCAGCGTGGTCACCCATTGACCGTTCACCGAGTACACTTGGAGACGAACTCTTCCGGCTGCCGGCACCTCGTAGACGATGTCGGTGGTCGGATTAAAGGGATTGGGATAGTTCTGGCACAGCGTGAAATTCTCAGGGGCGGTTGAGCTCTGTCGTTTCACCGCAGTGGAACCGGCGCCTTCGGTCAGCTTAAGCAATTGATTGACAGCCACCCCGGTGTAGACATCCTTGGCGCCGCTGGGCCAGAGGATGATCAGGGAGTCGACCACGGTCTTTTTGGCAAGCCCGAAATGGCAATCAGTGGGCGGGCCGCACAGATAACCGGAGCCCATGCACACCTCCCTCATCTGTCGCAGATCGCCGGACTTGGCGACGACGCGGGCGCCGATCGCATTCCGGTTGCTGGTCACACCGGTCAGGCGCACCTCCAGCCAGTTGTTGGTGTTGCCGCCGTTGTTCTGCATGAGATACGGCTTGGTTCCGTCGCCGCCGGGAAGGAAAAGATCCAAGTCGCCGTCCGCATCCCAGTCGGCAAACGTTTCGCCGCCGCGATCATTGATATCCATCATGCCCCAGCCGCCGGGAGCGGGGGTTTTTGCCAGACCGACGGCATCGACGACATCCACAAAGACGTCATTGCCGTCATTGCGAAACATGATGTCCACCTTGGATCCGTCCAGTAGATGCAGATCCAGGTCGCCGTCATTGTCGTAATCGCCCCAGGCCCCGCCACGGATCTCCTTGCCGTCAATCCGAGCGGAAGGCACTTCAACAAAACGCCCGTTATCGTTGCGCCAAAGTTCACAGGTGTCTACCTCCGGCATATCCGCGGTCAGGCATCTCGTGACATAGAAATCCAGGTCGCCGTCGTTGTCGTAATCAGCCCAGAGTCCGGCACGACAACTGCCAACCGATTGATCCAGCCCCACGCTTTCGGAAATTTCCGTAAAAATCCCATCTCCCTCATTGCGATACATAAACAGCGGCCACGTCGCCATCGTTGGGGTCAGCAGATCTTGATCGCCGTCGTTGTCGTAATCGGCCCAAGCCCCACAGGCGATGCTCATGCCCATCATAGAAAAGATCCCCGAAGACTCTGTGACGTCCTCAAAGGTCAATGGGCCTCCCGGCGCCATGGTGTTTTTATAAAGCAGTGAGGGCGTATACGCGGTTGAAGATATTCCGGCTAAAAAGATATCCAGAAGGCCGTCGTTGTTAAAATCAGCAAGGTTGGCGCAATAATAGGCTTCGTTCAAATGAGCGATGCCGACGGTCTCGCTGACGTCTATAAAAGTCAAGGAACCGGTTTCTTTCAGCTGATTGAGACAGAGATGAGTTTGCTGCAGGTCTCTGATAGCCATGATGTCCTGATCGCCGTCATTGTCGATGTCCACGATCAGAACGCTGCGCGGGCCCGCGGTACGGAGAAAAACCCCGGCCAGGGTGTCCCCGCGCAGGAATTTGCCCGATCCGTTCAGATCGTTGATCATCAGATCATTTCCCATTTGCGAGCCCTGAGACGTATAGACGTCCAGATCGCCGTCGTTGTCGATGTCGCCCCACGCGGCGCAGTTCGGGTACACCTGAAAGGCTGTCCCGATAGTCGGCGTGACGTTGGTAAACGTCGCCTGCGCGGTTGCAAATCCGGCCATGGCCCAGAGGACCGCGGCTGACAAAGCGACGGCGCATATTCTCAAATTGATTTTCATGACATCTCCTTTGCTTTAGTGGACCGCCAACTGATTAAGGATATCTACTATAAAGATCTTCACATAACACAGAGAGGCCGCACCATGATAAATTTCCGCATTCCGATTGTCAGGACTTAAAATGATCCCGTGCCGAGCAGAGGATTTTAAATCCGTCGTAGAGGCCAAAACGATCGCAGATCCCAGCGGCGAAACAGTCCTACAGGCAATATAGTAGATTCCATAGATAAAAACAATACGAGGATCTTTGAACTCGTAGCTTTCGTACATGGACGACGGCGCCAGAGCGGATCGGCCTTTGAGCTGAAAATAAACGCCGTTTTTGCTGCGCGCCAAGCGGATGTGCGACAGGGAACTCGAATGCTGCTCACCCCGAATTCTGACGAAACGCGGGTCTGAGAAATCGCATTCCGGGTCCTCGTTGCGAAAGGCTTTAACGGTCACCTGGCTGAGGTGATCGTCCTATACCGGCGCCGACACGAATTCATGAGACCGGGGGAAGGCCTTTTTCTCCACCTGAACAGAAAGAGCGCCTGGCTCGATGTCGAATCTCGCCGGCGTTAAAGACGCGCACCTTGGCGAATGCGTTCACGGCTTCAGGCCCAGCAAGAAAGTTATTGCTTCGTCCGTTTATTCTTTTTGGCTTTCCACAGACAAATGCCCCCTGCGGCGATCAGCAGGGCGGCTGCAATAAGATTAATCAGCACGCCGTGCATCAGGGGCACGCGCGGCGAGGCTTGGACAAAAAAGGTCGACACCAAAACCACAGCGCCGAACAGCAGCCAAAAAAGGCCGATGACGTTCAGTGGATTAAATTGCTTTTCAGTTTGGGAGGATGTCGTCTGGGTTTCCATTTTATACTCTCACCGGGTCAAGTGATCAACCGTTAAAAATAGAGATAGAGGCCAATTTGAACCGACATGATCAAAGTAATCCAGATACGCAGATCACGCCACAGTCGTTGGTCCGGCGCATCCTGAAAAATAAATTTTTTCGGCCGACGCCAGGCCCACAGGGTTACTCCGACGAACGTCAGGACAGCGATGATTTTAGGCCAATACAAAGGCGCCTCTTTGAGCCATTCCACCATAGAACCGTTCTCCGTTGTTTAAGTGATTAACTCGCCTCGTGTTTTTTCATGACCAGGCCGTACACCAGGTTCTCTAACTTTTCCAGAGGTTCCGGTCTGGTCAACAGGCTGACGACCACGTTGACCAGCATCGCGGTCAAGAACGAAATCCACGCTATATCGAGAAACTTCCAATGCCTGATAAAGAATAAAAAGCTTGCCAACGCCACGCCGCCCAGCAAGCCGAACAGCCCGCCCCAACGCGTAGCCCGTTTCCAATAGATGCCGAGAAGAGTAATGGCAAAGGTCGGTCCCTGAAAAAGCGAAAGCATGGTGCTGCCGGCGACGAAAATGCCCGGAAATAGCTTGGTCAGCGGCGCCAAGATCACCGCCAGGATGATAAAGACCAGGGTCATGATCCGCCCCATTTTGAGATAGTGCTCGCTGGAGGCATTTTTCACCAGCAGACGTTGATAGATGTCTCTGGTCAGCAGGGTGGCGGTTGAATTGAGGATGGAATCCACGCTCGATATCAAGGCGGCCATAAATGCGGCGAAAACGAGTCCCGCCAGCCCCGTGGGCAAGAGGTTCTTGATCAGCCATGGCAACGATTTATCCGCATTTTCGCCCAACAGATCCGGGTTGAGCGCCAGTGCGATAAATCCAGGCAGTACGGTGATAAGAGGAATGAGCATTTTCGGGAACATTGCAAAGATCATTCCGGCTTTAGCGTCCCAGGCGCTGCGCGCGCCCAGGGTACGCTGAATCATGGCCTGGTTGCAGCACCACCAGGCCGGCGACATGACAAACGCCAGCCCGAGAATAATTCCGGTCCAGGGATAGGTATCATGTTCAATGGGCAGAAACAGGTTAAAATGCAATGGATGTGCTGCGGTAATCTTGGCCACCATGGGCTCCCAGCCTCCCACCGCCCATAATCCCAGCGCCGAAAGACAGATGCCCCCGATAAACATGACGAGCGTCTGCACCACATCCGTCATCGCGATGGCCGCCAACCCGCCCGTGATGGTATAGACGCCGACGATAGTCGCAGTGGCAATGATAGCCACCCATATCGGCAACCCCAAATACTCGGAGAGCATGAGACCGCTGGTCCAAAATAGAACGCCGAGAAAGAAAATAAACCACAGAATCCAGAGTGCGGCCAGAATGATGCGCACCGCCAGGTTATAACGCCGGCCGAGAAATTCCGGCACCGTGTAAACGCCGGCCCTCCAGTAATAGGGGATAAACAGCAACGCGGACACCACCATGGCCGGCAATGCGCCGATCCATTCAAAATGCGCCTGAACGATGCCGAATCGGTAAGCCCCGCCTGCCGCGCCGACAAAATCAGTGGCGCCGATCTGGGTGCCGATGATGGACAGGCTGATCACCCACCATGGCAGCATTCTGCCTGCCAGAAAAAAATCTTCATCGGACTTGATATATCGCTTAAAATATAATCCGAAAGCGGGCAAAGCGATCAGGTAGAAAACAACGATTACAAGATCAATTCCATGCATCTTTGTTATCCTTTTCCGTTAGCGTGAAATCCATTCCGTTTTCATCCTCCTGTTCAACCGATCAGACCGGCCATCGGCCACAGGGCGTTCTGTTCACTCATGCCGATCAAAGTCATTTGGCGCAGCGAAACCCAAATGACGGATGCTGATAGAGCGGATCCTGAAAAGAGCGCAGGCTGGTGCGCAGATTGATCGAGGGCGAATCCCACGCTCCGCCGCGCAGAACACGGTAGCCCTTCGCAGCTGCATCCTCACGGCCGTCTGTCGCCTGATAGGGATAAGGTCGATACAGGCTGCTGCACCACTCCCACACGTTGCCGGCCATATCCGCGCATCCATAGGGGCTGTCGCCCAGCGGACTGTAGCTGCCCACCCGGGTCAAGTATCCCAATCGATCATCATAATTGCTGTACCAACGCGTCGGCGCCGCTTCGCCCCATGGATACAAGGCGGCGTTCGTGCCCCTGGCCGCCTTTTCCCACTCGGCTTCCGTGGGCAAACGCTTGCCGTAAAAGCGGGCGAATGCAAAGGCCCCATGCCAGGTGACGAATCGCGCCGGCGTGTTCGCCTCGTGACGCTCCACCTCAAATCGTCCATCTACATAGAGAATCGGACAGCCCACATTGCGCCCCTCCCGGTAGATCGGGTAGAGATAGATGAGAGTGACTCCGTCTTTGCTCACCGCTGTGTACGCAGGGTGGCGCACGACCGTTGGATGCAGCTGGTTGAGAAAGTCGGCAAACTGCGCATTGGTGACCTCATAGCGATCCATCCAAAAGGCTTCGAGATGAATCGTATGAACCGGCCGCTCGTCCGAAGCGCCGTCCTGACTGCCCATGGTGAAATTCCCGGCCGGGATCTGCAGCATCGTTGGAGTTATCGGAACATCCAGATAGACAGCGACATCCCGATCGCCGCCGTCGGAGCGAAAACCGACGATCCCGGTGTATTCGCCCGCAGCCAAGCCGGCGCGGGACAGCGTAATATGTACTTGACGCTGCTCTGCCGCAGCCAAAACGCCCTGGCTCGGGTTGGCTTGAAGCCACGGCTGCACCGGTTCGGCCTGCCAGTGCAGGTCCACCGCCCCCTTGTTTTCCAGGGTGAGGACTCGTTCACTCTCGGTATAGCTGTAATCCAGAGCATCGTGAGAGACCTGCAGAATCGCCACCGGCGCCACCTCAACAACAATTTTTCCTATGGCGGTCTCGGTGCCGTCATCCACCTTGACTTGGCATTCGTACCGACCCAGGGCGTCCGGAGCTTGCCAGAGAGCATATTTGCGATCCGTCCCTTGCAAAAAGACCCCTGCGGAAGCACTCCACGCATACCGCAAAGCATCGTTATCTTGATCGATCGCCTGAACCAACAGCGTCGTTGTCTGACGCCGGCCGATCAGAGGCGGCGTGGCAGACAGCGCGACGATCTCCGGCGGCGTATTGGAACCGCCCGATACAAAAGTCGGCTCATCACTGGAACACCTGAACAGAGCGGCTGTGCATGAAAGCCAAAAAAGGAAAAGAATATTGCGTTTCATCAAGATCATTCACTTTCGTCTATCAGCCCAACTGATCGACTAATCCTCGGACTATGCCGGCCCATGCGCTGAAACGTTCCGGCTGATTCCTGCAGGTGTGGGTGTCTTTCAAAATGATCTCCAACACACACCCCTGCGCAGCCGCCAGCGTCCGTCGAATGTATTCATTGACGAACGTTTCGTCAAAATGGTCATTGGCCAGGTAGGATGGATTCGGTTTCCAGGAAAAAATGTAGCGATCTCCGATAAGCTCCGCACATTTTTCCACATCCGCCCAGGGCGAGATGGAGATGCGCCGCAGATGTGGAATTTGAAAAACATAGGGTAATTTGTTCGTCAGATCATCACAACAACCGTAACCGTTCAAGCCAAAGCTGCGCAACGATCGCATCTCGTATTGCATGACAAACTCATAATGCATTTCCGGCGAAACGCCGGCCATTTCCTGCGACTGCGCGCTGGCCCAAACATCCTGCAGCCGGACGCGATCTGGATTGAAACCTTCCTGAGGAAGTTCATCGGTAAAACCGAGCCCTCCGGAGCTGTGGTAGGTGCTGTCGTTGTTCAATGAGAGCAGGTTCAGCTCCAAATATTGGTCCACGAGCTTTTGATAGCCCTGCTCCATGAACGTCATGGCATCGTGGAGCATGGCCGGCTCTTCATACATATCCATCATCACGCGGGTCAAGCCGCGCAATTTGGTATACAGCGGCGTGTAGCAAAAGGAGAGCGCTCCGGTTCCTCTTAGCTCGACGTGCAGAATGTCGCCGAACAGATCGCCGGCATCCTGATAGGCCTGCCGGCTCGCCTTTTCGTCATAGAAAAGTTGCGGGGTTCGGAGCTTTTTCAGATCAGAGGGAACGTTGATAAGCGGCTCATAGCGGTAGCCGGTCTCCTTTCGTCCGACCTTTTCTTTTTCATCCAACATGATCCGCCGGGGTTCCAATCCCCAGCCGCTGTCCGTGATGCTTTTGGTGACGATCCAATTTCCTTCCAACACGCTGTCATCATCGATCCGTTCATGCATAAACAGCCTGCGCCGCAGTTCCCATTCAATGCATCGAGCCTGCTCGTCCGTGCATTGCAAAACCGAAACCGGCAGTAGTTCTCTCCAGCTGCCTTCGGGAAAAATCAACAAAAGCGGCCGGCGGCTTCGCAACTGGTTATGAGCGGTCCACTGCTTTTTCCGCAGTTCATACATCGGATTTTGCGATGCGTCACGCACCCGTTTCGCCAGCTCCCGCAGAATGGCGCGGTCGTGAGGCGAAACGCGATAAGTTATGCGTGATTCATCATAGGGATTGTAACTGAATTCTCTGATATATTTATTGTTCATATGATCGCATCGACTGGGTGATCGGCGTTCCCTATTGATCGTTCATTCGCTTCATCGTTCTGCCGACATCTTATTTTAATAAAATCAGTTTTATCATCTTCTGCTCATGGCCAGCTGCCGTCAGCAGGCAAAAATAAACTCCGCTTGCCGCCTGATCCGCATTCCACTCTATGCGGCTCTTTCCAGCCGGTCGTCGTTCTGAAACCAAAGTGATCATTTTTTCCCCCCTGGTATTGAATATGGCCAATTCGACATGACTCTCGACAGCCAATTGATAACTGATGATCGTTTTAGAGTTAAACGGATTGGGATAATTCTGCATCAAGCGGTAATCTGAAATAAGGGATAAATTTTTTCCGGCGGCGACGGACGAATTGATCGCCATCGGCGTGGGAATGACCGGATCCCCTCCACCGACTTGGATAGCCCACGGGCTGAAAGTAAGAAAGCTATTCGGACCGTCAGGAGGCGAATAGATGCGCAGAGCCTCGGTATTCGAGTTTACCGAGATCACATTTCCTGCTGCATCGACGGCCACATCACGCTGATTATAACCGCGATCTGTCGCTGTGCCCAAATCCTGAACCAGGGTGTCCCCATTTTCGATATAGACATTGACCGAAGTATCAAAGCCATCGCTGAAAGCTCCGGTATCTGTAGAAAACTGAAGTATCTGATAAATAGGTCCACCGGCCTCGCGCGAATTCGCGCCTCGACGCGCTACATAGACTCGCTTGCGGGGTTCGTCAATATCTATACCCACAAAATTTGCGGCGGGAGCGCCGGGAGAAGTTAATTGTGAAAACCCAACGGCTCTGGGCAGCAGACCGACCGGCTTGAAATCGCTTGGAGGCAATGTGGTCACCGGAACATGCCAGACCTCCTGCGGAGGATCTACTGATAGATCCCACTTGCTCAATCCGTAGGTATGATTCGCCAGAGCTTTTTCTGAGGTCTCATTTTGTACAACATACAGATATCCTTTGGAATCAAAATCAACGTCAAAGGGACGGGCGAGAACATTTTCCAGCACCGGTTCAGGTTGGCCTGCGTATGGACCGTTCAACTCGCCCAGGCGATATCTTCTTAGGACACTTTTAGTGTTTGGGGATAAAGTCTGTGGATCAAAATCCACCGACTCGCCGATTTGTTCACAGGCATAGAGTGTTCTTGCCGTACCGACGCCTACCACTGCAGAACGTGAAACAGCGCCGTGATTGGTCAAGCTGTGCACAGGTAGGATTTCTTGAACGCTGGCCGCGCTATATAGACCGTCGCCGCAAACCACACCGCCCTCTTTTCCGGTTGCCCCCAACACAGAAAGATAGATACGATCATCCGGACCGACGTAAACACCGACCGGAGAATTGCCGCCAAAGGGAATCCAACTGATCACCGAGTTGCCGCTCGCATAACTGGCAGATTGGCGGAATCCATAATAAAAGGCGAAGGAGGTGAAAAGATAAAGTCCTCGTTCGGTGTAAATGGCCTCAAGATTGCTCGAAGTTCCACCGGAGCGCTCACAGACATAGATCATGCCGAAATAGGGACTGGTCTGCCGACGATTCGCAGCCACTCCCGCACAGCTCCAGAACCAGTTATCGGGGGCTTTCTCCAAACTGATCAATTCCCAAGTATGGTGACCGATGTCGTCCTTAGCCAGGATTTCAATGGTATAAATTCCATTACCCGCCATCGTCCTATTATCCAGCGTGCCGTCCCAATTTATCGTATTGGGCCCTTGGAAGCTGCCGTTCTCGTCTTTGGCGATTCGAATCGTTTTAACGACCACGTCGTTCTGTTTGATCGCGATCTCTACAAAAGTAGCCCATTCATTCAAATTGTAAGAAATGGCAGCCGGAAAATGACCGTCAAATTTCACCTCCACCAGCGACGCGAAAATATTAGCCAGTGCACTGGTCGATAACATGAGGAGAAACTCAAACAAACAGATCAAAGAAATCTTTGATTTCATTTCGACCTCCTCGCTTGAATTCGACGCCATACCGAATAAATAGGGCAACAACTTTTAATCGTTCTGCAAACCCTCAACGTGCTTCAGCGTATTTGCAGTTCAGCCAGCACCGGCATGTGATCCGAGGGAAAACGGCCGTCAAAGCTGTCGGACAGGGTGCCGTGCAGGAGCACGGAAACGGAATTCTTGATGAAAACGTAATCAATGGTCTGGTTATTGGGCAGATTGGCGGCAATGAATCGCGTCGTCGTTCCATCGGGACCATGATGCGGGTATTCGGCAACGTGTTCCGAATCGATCAATTTCGTCGACGGATCGTTGGACAGTCCACTGACGATGATCTGATAGGGTTCGGAGTCCGGACTGGAGTTAAAATCACCGGTGACGACCACCGGATCAGAGCCGGCGATCTCTTGAATCCGGCGCAGCAGCAGAAGAGCGCTTTCCCGTCTGGCGACCTCCCCCCGGTGGTCAAAATGGGTATTGAACAGGTAGAAGGTTTTTCCGCTGCGAATGTCTTTGAATCGGCCCCAGGTGACGACCCGATAGCACATGGCATCCCACCCCTTGCTCGGCGACTCCGGCGTTTCCGACAGCCAGAAAGTGGCTTGTTTTAAAACTTGCAGGCGATCCTTGCGGTAGAAAACCGCCATATATTCACCCGCCTCCCGGCCGTCATCGCGGCCGACGCCGAACCACTGATACTCGGGCAGCAGCGTGGTCAGATCATCGACCTGATCTTTCAACGCCTCCTGCAGGCCGGCGATGTCCGCTCTATGAAATCGGATCATGCTGGCGGCGATCTCTTTGCGATGGGGCCATTGGTTGGCGCCGTCATCCGGCGTATTCAGGCGGATATTGAACGTCATCACGCGAAGATTCGACCCCCTGACGCCGGAAGCATCGCTTTGATTGATCCCTTTGCCGACGCAAAAAAGAGTGGCGGTAAGGCTCACTAAACCAACTGCCATCATCCGCTTGAACATGATCTTTTCCTCGTATTTCTTGGCGTTAAATTTCATACAGCAATCGCCCGGTATGGGGATCCTGGCCATATCGTTCGCAGAGCGCGATCAGCACATCCTGATGGGTGATGCCCACGTTCATGACCGTGTCGTTGCCGCCGTAATAGATAAAGATGGAGCCATCCTCGCGGCCGAGCGCACCGCAACAAAAGACAACGTTGGGGACATGAATATAATCCTGTTCCTCCAGTCGACAATCGGCGCGGGACGGAAACAGGATGGGAATGCTGGACATTTTGACTTTTCGCGGATCCTCCAGGTCGTGCAGCGCAACGCCCAGAACATAGGGATTGCCGTCCATAGTGGTACGCACGCCGTGAAAAATATTCAACCACCCCTTGGCGGTTTTGATCGGCGGTGCGCAGGGTCCGATCTTGTTGGAGAAGGCGCTGGGGCCGAAACCGGTCTGCATCACCGGTTGTTCTTCCAGGGTCCAGGCGTTCTGTTTCCAATCGGCGCTGAACCCGATGCGGATCTGCGTGTACTTGCCGCCGGTCTCATTGGCGCTGACATCATTGGGCCGGAACAGCGCGACATAGCGGCCGTTGATCGGTTCCGGGAACAACACGACATTGCGCATATCCAAATCCATCACCGGGCCCCGCCGGATGAAGGAAACAAAATCGCGCGTGGTGATCAATGACACACGCACCCGGTCCTCCACCATGGCGTGATAGGCGCTGTAGGTGATGGCGTATTCATCGCCGAATTTGGTGATGCGCGGGTCTTCCAGACCGCCGGCCTCATTCTCAATCAGCGCATCCACGTCCACCCCCTCGGCGAACTGGTCCGAACGGGTCGCCGGCTTCAAGAGCGGACCGGAGGAAAACCGCCACTCCTCAAGGCCGTTTTTACTTTTGGCCATGCCAAGAATGCTGAGACCGCAGCGGAGATGCGAACGAAACAGCATCACGGCCTCTCCGTTCAACCTGGCGACGCCGGCGTTATGGACGGTTTTAATCTGATGGCCGGGATCGGTCCAACGTTGATTTACCTGCGTCGCGGTGATGATCGGGTTGCCGGCGTAGCGCGCCACCGGATTGTTCAAATTCAAGGCCACGGATGAGCCGTTGCCTAACTCCACCGTGCGGTTTACGAGATCAGCCATATTCCTCCTCCATAAAAAGGCGATTCCTGTCTTGTTTTTTTCCCATCAACCGATGACCGATCACTCCCATTGGTACCCGGGCGGCACTTCCTCCGCCATAGCCGGACCATAGTCGACCCCCAGGATCTTTAATCGAGGATAGGTACTTTTTAGGATTTCATAAAAAACATCAAAAGGTCGTCGAGCCCCTCGTCGCCACATCTGATCGGCCAACGAATAAATGCGAGGGAATACACGCTGATCGATCATATGCATTCTCACATGCCAATCGGTCCAAAGGCAACAGGCCATGCCGAGCACCAGGCGATCCGGATCGGACAAATCCGATGGATTTTTTTCATAGGTTGTTTTTAGATCAAAGGTTCGTGAACGATCATACTGGGACCAGGGCGCCACTGGATAATTTAAATAACAATAGGCATTGGTGCCGCAGATGACCGAATGTCCACGCCTCAGGGCATTCCGGTAAGCCAGATCACCGTGAGCGCGCGAATTCCACCAAAAAACGACAACATTATCAGGCAACGGTTCTCCATCCTGAAGGACCACATCCTCCCAAAAAATCGCTTTTTTCCCTTTGCGCCGAAGATAATCGGCCAGGCGCTTGGCAAAGTAGCGTTGCAGACCGTTTGAATCCTTCAACCCCTCTTCCTTGATTTTCTTCTGACACGCAGGGCATTTGTCCCAGTTATCCTTCGGCGCTTCATCGCCGCCGAGATGGACATAGTCGCCGGGAAACAGCGCGCAAATTTCATCCAGCACCTGCTGTAAAAATTGATAGTTTTCTTCCTTGCCGGCGCAGATGAGATTCGGCGAAAACCCCATGACCGATTCCGGGGGTTGTGCGAAACAGGAGAGCTCCGGATACGCGATGAGCGCGGCTTCGCAATGCCCTGGAACATCTATTTCCGGTACAACGGCGATAAAGCGCTCTGCCGCATAAGCGACGATCTCCCTGATATCTTCGCAGCTGTAATATCCCTGCTGTTCTTCTCCTTGGGCAACGCGGGAGCCGATCTGGGTCAGTCCGGGATACCGGTTGATCTGGACTCTCCATCCCTGTCCTTCGGTCAAATGCCAGTGAAAAACATTGAGCTTGAGCATGGCAAGGAGATCCAGATACCTCTTGATAAAATCGACCGATTGGAACTGACGTCCCGAGTCCAACATGAAACTGCGCCAGCCGTATTTGGGCGCATCGAAAATTTCCAGACAAGGGACTTGCCAAAGGACATGGTCCACCGTCGTGGAGCTGTATATTTCAGGGGGCAACAGCTGCAAAAAGGTCTGAACGCCATAGAAATGACCGGATGGCGCATTGGCGCAAATTTCCACTCGCTCCGGCGTGACTTTCAGACAATAGGCTTCACCCACCAGGTCCGACCGTTTTTCGTCGGTAGTAAAAAGTATAGCGTTTTGTCCTCTTTCCTCGGACCAGTGCAAATGCATCCCTGCCGCCTTCTCGAATCGCGCCTGCAGGTGCCAAGCGGCCGCCCTTTCCCTGTCCGCCGCACACAGGGCTGTAGTGGGTTTGACGATGAAACAGCCCGCTGTCCTTTTCACCGTCTGTGGGATCGGAATAACAGCAAACTCAGCGGCAGAATGCATGCTTCGAGAACAGGACAGGCCCGATCCCATCAGGACGACCAGGCTGATAAGGCCTGGCACAAAGGGACAAAACCTGACAGCTTCGCTTGGGGCTCTGATTGCAGTCGTTAGACTAATTTCTCCTCCTTGAGCTTTTTATAAAACCGCTGCAGCACGTAAAACGCTTTCTTACGCTCGCCCTGGAACGAGATCACCCCTTTGCGGTTCCAATCGTCCTGGATGCCGGGGAGCACGCGCTTGGGGGAGCGAAAATCCTTTAAAATCCAGGGGGAGGCGCCGCGCAAAAATGGCACGCGGGCGTACATGGCCAGTTGCTTTTTATAAGAATATTCCTGAAATTCCTCGGTCCAGCGCGTGTTGCGGTCGCCGTGGTAGCCGGCCAGACCGTCGGCGCCGAACTCACTGACGATGTGCGGCTTGTTTTTATAGATGGTGTCGAACATCACATTGTCGCAGTGGTCAGGCAACGCGTCGTACCAGCCGATGTAGCGGTTGAAACTGACGACATCCAGTTGCTCTCCCATGGTATCCCGCATGGTGAATTGGGTTTGCGTGTTGGTGAACACGGTCGCATGGCCGATATGCAGGGCGGCGGTGGTGAGGCGCGTGGGATCCATGCGCTTGGCCAGCTGCACCAGTTCCAGCAGAAAACGGTCGCGCTCTTTGAGATCAGACGGGGTTTCATTTGAAACAGACCAGAGAACGACCGACGCCTTGTTTTTATCGCGGCTGATCATCTCCGCCAGCTGATTTTTCGCATTCTCCCGCGTTGCCCGGTTTTTCCAGGCCATGTTCCAGTAGACCGGAATCTCGGCCCAGACCAACAGCCCCATCCGGTCCGCGGCGCGGGTCATGTTTTCGTTGTGGGTATAGTGGGCGAGGCGGACGAAATTGCAGTTCAACTCTTTGGCCCAGGTCAAAAGAACCTCCGCCTCTTCTCGACGGCTGGCGCGTCCCTGGTTCGGAAAGGGGCTCTCTTCGTGCAGGCAGATGCCGCGCAAAAAGATCGGTCGGCCGTTCAACAGAATATCCGCCCCCCGGGTTTCGATGCAACGAAAGCCGATCTCATCCTCCACCTCATCCGTCTCAGCGGTGACGATGACGCGGTACAATTTAGGCTGTTCGGGGCTCCACCATTTTAAAGTGGCGGGAAATTCGATTTGAGCAAATCCCCTGGCATTGGTGACGACCGTCTGTTCCACTCCCGCCTCGGGAATCCGAACGGCCACCCGCTGCCTGGCCTTTGGCCCATCCAGCTGAACCCAGCCGGCCACAAGATCCAAAGATCCCTTTTTCAGTTGAATGAAATAGTCGCGAATAAATGTTTTGGGCACTTGCACCAGAAGAACGGAACGGGTCAGCCCGCCGTAATTCCACCAGTCGGTCATAGCCATGGGCACGGCCTCCTGGCTTCGACCGGCGTTGACGCGGACGACGAGGAAATTGCCCTTGCGGCGGAGATGAGCCGTCAGCTCGAAATTGAACGGCGTATATCCGCCCACATGCGCCCCCAACCGGACGCCGTTGCAGTATACGTCCGCCCGATAATTGGCCGCTCCGAAATAGACGAAAAACCGGCGGTCTTTGGACAAAACGGCGTCGAAATCTTTTTTATACCAAATCGAGCCTTCGTAATAATAGAGCTTTTCTCTTTGCGTGTTCCAATCGCCGGGCACCAGCAGGTTGTTGGCTGGAATGAATTCATATTCAATACGATCGCTTCGATGCCTGGGCTTTTCATTTTTAAAAAAGCCGTTCTCCTCCAGAGCCATGTGTGAATCATAATAACCGGTGTCATACAGATCCACAATGGTTTGCCATTTTCCGTTGAGACTGAAATTCCGCCGGTGTTCGACGTTGATGATAAGGGGAGGTGGTTGCGCCATTAAGCAGTTTCCTTCCTATTTGCCGATCTGCGTCAGTAGATAAAGGAACAGGATCACCAGAGCGACGATCGCCCAGATGGCGAGAAATCCGATGGCATCCCGTCTGGTGGGCTTGAGCAGTTCAAAGCTGCTGTCCGGGAACAATTTGTTTTGTCTGAAGCGGGTAGGATTCGCACGGGTGCGCTCCATCTCCAGCGCGTCCTCTTCCGGCGAACCTCGTACCGGCGTTTGCAGCCGGCCGTAAAACTGGTCGAGACCCTCCTGGCTGTTACGCCGGGTAAAGAGCGAAACGAAAAAGATGATCAAAAACGGCATCAGAATGTCCAGATAAAAGCCCAAGGCATTCAGATCGCCGACGCTCAAGCGGTCAAGCTTTATCCCCAGCAGAGCCGGAAAAATCAGGCTGATGCGAAATCGCCCCCTGCCGATCAGCGGCGACTGCGGGTCGTGAGGAATTTCGCGGACAATCTCTTCAAAAAAGATCCCGCGCGGCTCGATGCGCACCGCCTTTTCCATCACCTGACCCACGGACAGCGCCCTGCCCTCGTCCACATCCTTCTGATCGGCGCCGGCTTTGACTATCGCCGTTTTTTCAGCGGTCATTCGACAAAAGCAGCCGCGTTTGGAGAACCCGGTTAAATCGGCGCCGAAATTGCCCAACAGGACCGTCACCAGCGCACTGTAGAGAATAGCGGCCCAGACCGCCTTGGACGTGGCACGACGCCAGAGAATGGCAATCCAAAAGGGCGGCCCAAAAACCAGGCCGATGGAGAGCATAAATTTAAAGACACGTAAAAAGTCCTGAAAATAGAGCGTGATCAATACGCTGACGACAAGGACGAAAACGGTCACCAGCCGATTGACTAGGATCATCTCCTTTTGCGGACGGTCGGGACGAAGCGGCTCATAAATGGTTTTTGAGAACATGGCGCTGGCGGAAACCAGCAGCGCCGATACGGTGGATTGCAGGGCGGCCAACAGACACACGATCATCAGCCCGATCAACCCAGGGCCCAACAGCTGCCTGGACATGTATCCCCAAATCATATCAGGATCAGACACGGCGTTCTGATACAGGGCGAATCCGATCAAACCGGTAAATCCCCAGAGTATGATGGCAAACCGTTTCATCATGTTTCCGTTGATCCGTCCCAACCGCGAGGCCTCTTCATCTCTGGCGCTCCCCATGACCTGAGGATTCTGCGGCGCCGACTCAAACACAATCAGGCCGACGCAGACCAGCGAGACCACATAGTACCACGGATACTCGCTGGTGGCCAGGGTGCCGAACAGGTTGAAAAAAGATTCCGGCACGACCTGGTGCAAGCCCGAAAATCCGCCGATCCGTACAAGCCCGAACGGCAACAGCAGAAAGGAGAGCAGGATCAGCAGCGTTCCCTGAAACGCATCGGTGATGGCCGCGGCAATGATTCCGCCTGCCACGGTATAAAACAGAACGATGATGGACAAAGACAGCAGAAGAAAAGTGGGATTGATCACTGAAACGCTCGATTGCACCTGGCCCCGGCTCTTCAAGGCCTGAAGTCCTTCGTATTCCTGCTTCTCGGCGCTGTTCAGGGGTCTTGTTTTAGCCGCCGTCTTCAGTTCATCCATTCTGGCGAAATTACGGATGTAGCTTTTTTCCTCCACCGTGAGCTGATGCTCCTGCTTGGGCATGACGATCTGAACGGTTTTTTGCAGGGTGATCATGGCCAGGCTGATGTTGGCGATGAGATAAAAAATGCCGATCAGGGCATACAAAGATTCCAAAGGACGGCTTTCATAGCGCAAACGAAACACTTCGGCCATGGAGCTGATGCGCAGTCTACGCTGCCACACGGTGGTGATCCAGTAGAACGGCGTGGCGAACAACGTGAACAGGTGCACCCAGATACCGGCCATACCCATGCGAAAGGTTTCGCGGGAAGCGCCCACCGGCACGTCGGATCCGGTGGCCATGCCGAAATTCATAAAAGTCTGCAGCCACGTGCCGATGCGGCGGCCGCCCATGAGAAAATCTTCCTGGTTCTTAATGCGGCGGGCGACCACCGCACCGATAAGGATCAAGACAAGAAAATAGGCGATAATAATCAATGCGTCGAGAATATGCAATCCGAAAAGATGCATTCTTCCACTCCCGATTGGCCACAAAAGGAACACCGCAATGGGGCAAGAGGAAAATTGCGGAGAACATTCGCATGGCGAGTGCTGGTTTTAAATTGATCTTTTGTCTTCCATCTTCCTAAATTGTTCCGCGCCGAACGCCGGGCAGCCGGCGAACCCTTTGCGCGGATACTCTATGAACAAAGGCTCCTGACCGCCGCCGCCGATTAAAACGGCCGTCTTTCTCCAAATGGGGCGCCTCCACCCTCACAACCGCTTGCACCCCATCGACCCGAAGCCCCCGTTGCGGCAAAGCGGCGGCATCACCTTCGAGCTTCTCCATGGCATGGTGATAGGGATCATTGATCGGCGTTTTTAAATTGAGCTTATTTCATGCAAGTCATTTTCTTCACCTGCTGCGTACCGCCGGCCTCCAACCGATACAGATATATTCCAGACGGCACGCTGCGGCCCTCCTGATCTTTGCCGTTCCAGGAAAGGCTGTAGCTTCCGGCCGGCTTGAATTCAGCGTTCACGAGCGTTTGAACCCGCTCACCGCGCAGGTTGAATATGGTCAAAGTGACCGGCGAAGCCTCGAATACTTGATAACGAATGGTCGTCGTCGGATTGAACGGATTGGGATGATTTTGTTCCAGGTAGAACGTTTCCGGCGCCGCTACGGGCTTTGCAGCAACCTCGCTGCTCCCTTGACCTTCTTTAATGCGGTGATACTGATCGATCGCCAAATCGGTATAAACCTCCTTCAAACCGAGCGGCCAGCGGATGATGATCGAGTCGACGGCGGTCGCCGCGCCGATGCCGAAAAGGATGAACTGGTTATCTTGAGTTTTCCATGTGGACGGCACGCGGGTGTACCGCATCTGTTTCTTTCCATCGGCATAACAAGTGACCAGGGCGCCGATGGCATCGCGATTGGACTGGACGCCCTCCAGGATCATACCGATCCAGTGATTCGCATTGCCCTTGTTATGATAGATCAGAGAGCCGAAATCCAGCGAAGGCACATAAATATCGAGAAAGCCGTCCATATCATAATCCAGCATGGTGGCGCCCTTGCGGTCGCCCACCGTCGTCATGCCGACATAGGGCGCTACATCGGTGAGCACATGGAGGCCTCCTTCGACTTCTTCATTCAAGAGCAGCACATCCATGTCCGTCCAATTGTTGATTTGGATGTACACATCCTCGTCGCCGTCGTTGTCATAGTCGCCGATGTTAAAAGAGGCGCCGATGTGGGGGTTCCAACCGTTTAACCCGGTTTCGTCGGTAACATCGACAAAAGTCCCGTTCTGATTTTGCCAGATAGAATTGTGACCCGGGTCCTCGCTGCCATGACGGATCTTGAAAAAGTCCCAATCGCCGTCGGTGTCATAATCGAACCAGGCGGTGAAAAAGGTCAGAGAATCGGGTTTGAGTCCAATGGTTTTCGCCACCTCGGTAAACACTCCGTTATCGTTCTGAAACAGCAGCCAGCCGGCGGACAGGTCCGGGTCGCCATCCAGGTCATAATCGATCCACTGCAACCGGGCGCTGTAGGCGCCGCGGTCGCCTGTGTTGCCCAGAGGATTTTTTCCCGCCAGACCGACTTGCTGAGCGATGTTTTCAAAAACTCCGCCGTTGTTGCGAAAAAAGAAAAAGTTCTTGTTATTGGTTTGACAGACGACGAGATCCAGATCTCCGTCTCGATCATAATCGGCCCAGGCGCCGCAGTCGAACCCGTACACAGTGAAAAATCCCGGCGCGCCGGCGCCTTTGACGCCCGTAGCCTGGCTGACGTTGGTAAAGACATTGTTATCGTTTCTGAACAGGGCCATATCATAATCGCCGCCGTAGAAAAAGTCCTTATCGCCGTCATTGTCATAGTCGGCGAAGATATTGCACCGGGTGGCGTTTTGAGTGTCTTCATAGGCCATGAGTTGCGGTGAATTGGGCATGATGTCGTTGCCATACATGCCCGAACTGTTCAAGTAAATTTGACTGTAAATAGTTCTTCCGCGCCACTTGACGGAAAAAATGTCAGGCCAACCATTATTGTCGATGTCGGCTGAAACAGCGCCCCAGCGGTCCATGAGCACCTTGGGAATGCCAACGGTGGCGGAGTTCAGCAATTCGTACTGCGTCAGATCCTGGGCCGTAACCAGCACGGCCGCCAGAAGCAGGCAGAAAACCATAAGCAGCTTTTTCATTTTCTTTTCCTCCCTGAAAGGCGTTTCACAACTCGGGCTTTGGCTGGCACACGCTCGCTTCTTGGGCGATCGACTAAAAAAGATTACCGCCTCCTCATCTGGTTATTTTGCCAAAGCCATCCCGCACGGCGGCCAGCGCCGGCTTGACGTGAAAGGGATAGGCGATATAGGCATCCGAAATCTGCGGCCAGGCATCGCACAGGTTCCAGAGAAAAAGGCCCCAGCATTCCGGTTGCGCTGAAAAATGTTGAATCCAGAACGTCGTCGCGTCCGTTTGCAGTTGTTGCGTCGAATGAATCAGCTCTTCCACCGTTTGCGGCGCCGGCAGGCCGTTGGCGCGAATGGAGTCAAAATAAGATTGCACACGATAAGAATCGCCCGAACGGTTGGGATCGGCGCAATGCATGTACCAGTGCTCGTTAAAAGGCGGCCAGAGCTTATCGTTGGGGATGCACTGTTGCAGCACCGCCAAATCCGGAAGGCCGATATGGCCGATCTCCGTGACCATATTGGGAAAACAGCCGGCATAGTAATCGTCCCGATAGGAAGAGCCGTGCTTCCACAGATGCACATCTCCGCCGGCCGGATCATTGGGATGATCGTGGTCGTGCGAGAACGGCGAGCTGACGATATACGGCCGGCTCGCATCGAGGGCACGGCAGACCTGCGGCAGCCGCTCGCGGTTGATGCGGTTGCTCCAAAACTCGGGAATATTTTCTTGCAGATACACCCAATCCACCTCGTTATCCCCGCACCAGATGATCAGCGACGGATGGTTGCGCAACTGCTTGACGATGCACTCCGCCTCCTCTTTGACTTGATCGAGGAAGGCCTCATCCTGGGGATAGACGCCGCAGGCGAACATGAAATCCTGCCAGACCAGAATCCCCAGGCGATCGCAGAGATCATAAAAAGCGTGCGACTCATAGATCCCGCCGCCCCACACCCGCAATGTGTTGATATTCGACTCTACGGCTTTATTCAGCAGCTTTTGATATCGTGCGTCATCGATTCGGGCATAGATCGCATCGCAGGGCGTCCAGTTCATGCCCTTGAGAAAAACCGGCTTGTCATTCACCTTAAAATAAAAGCTGCGCTTGTTTTTTCCGCGAGGCTCTTCGACCAATTCGATGGTGCGCACGCCGAAAACGCCGTCAAAACGATCGATCTCCTGATGATCCTTTGACAGGCTGATGGAAAATGGCAGCAGGGCCGGCGCGCCGTGGTTGTGCGGCCACCACAACGGCGGATTTTGTAGAGTAAACGATTCCGACCAGTGCGTCAGGGAGGCATCGAGGTTCAATCCGATTCGACGTTTTTGATCGAACACGTTCAAATCCATGAGGACTTGACGAGCAAGGGCATCGTGTACGACGATGGAAAATTCGAGCGTTACCTGCGCGGCGGTCCCGGTGATCTGCTCTGTTCGAATCCACGCGTCGGTGATTTCCACAGGATCGCAAAGTAAAATCTCCACCGGCCGCCAGATGCCGATCGTGACCAATCGTGGGGCGATATCCCAACCGTAACTGGCCTGCGCCTTACGGCTGCATAACCGTTGCGGCGGCGTCCTCGCCAAGAGGGAATCCCGATGAATATGGGGGCTATAAGCCGGCGAGGCCAGGCACACGCGCAGATCGTTTTCGCCGCTAACGAGCTCGGAGGTAATGTCGATTCGCAAAGGGGTGAACATGTTCTGGTGGCGGCCTAGTTGGTTGCCGTTGAGATAAACAGTGGCAAACGTATCCAGTCCATGAAACAGCAGAAAGACCTGTTTTTCGTTTTTTATTCTTTCAGCTTCCGGCAGGTGAAACGTGGTGCGATACCACCAATCTTTTTCCTCCATCCACAGGCAATGATCGCTCTCCAGGCCGAAAAAAGGATCAGCGATCAGGCCCGCGGCCATCATGTCCAGGTGAACGTCGCCGGGGACGGCAGCCGGCAGCCAGCCTTCGGTTTTTTCATCCCGGTGAAAATCAAACCGTTCTCCACGGCCATGATCGCAATAGCGCAACAGCCAATTTTTATTAATGGATTCCGATTTTTTCATAAAAGGAGTTTACCATTATTTTGCGGATCGCAACAGGCGTCCGGTAAAACGTTCAAAGCGACACGATGCAGTTGTTGCCGGCACAACCGCGCTGCCGCGAAAATACCCGTTATTATCGTATGAGCATCATTTTCTTTACGGCCTTGAATTCCGCTGATTGCAAAACGCAAAAATACACACCGCTGCAAATATTTCCATTATGGTTATCGGCGGCATTCCACACAACAGTGTGATGTCCGGCTGGTCGCTGCTCGGAAAGCAGATTTCGCACCAGCCGGCCGTCGGCATTATAAATCGTGATGGTCACCAGGCCTGGTTTAGCCAAGGCAAATTCGATCGTTGTTGTCGGATTGAAGGGATTGGGATAATTGGTCAGTAGCTGATAAGATGCCGGCGAGGCGCTAACTGGCTCTTCGACCGCGGTAGTGGCCTGATGTTCACTCTCTAAAATATATAAAGTTGGGATGCCTCGAGTCGCCATATTATCCGTATCTACAGCGCCGAGAATGAGTTCCCGTTTGCCGTCCCCGTCCATGTCCAGCAGTGGAAATCCATAACGAGCGCCGGTTTGCATTTCCCACATCGTTGCATTCATCAAATCGCCATTTGGAAAATGCAGCTTGGTGTAGGTGAATGAAAAGGACGACAGCTCGCCGGCGAAACCGCCTTGATACTCAATATCGATCAGGCTATTGATGTCCTTGGAAAAAAAATAGATATCCGGTTTGCCGTCGCCGTCCTGATCGCCCAGATGACCGCCGATGCACATGTTGGTGGCGCCGGGTTCGCTCTGCTTTGGAACAATTCGATTAAGAAATAAAATATTAAAATCCGACAGCGTGGATTGAAAATCCTCATAGGGTTGCGTGTACCATACCTGCCCGTCCAGATCGCCGAAAAAAATGTCTTCTACATTATCCCCATCAAAATCGGCCACGATAGGCCAGCTTGGCAGATGATAGAACAGTGCATCGGACAGCCGGGAGACCACTATCGGATCATACTGGTCATTGCCCGCCGTACGAATCCCCATCAACGTCTGAGCATGATCACTCACGAGGATATTGTCCAGCAAACCGTCCCGGTCGATGTCGATATAGCTGTTATAAACGCCGAAAAACCTCATGCCGTCTGCCAAAGATCCACTGCTGTACCGGAGGGTAATCTGAGGGGAATCTGTGTCGAAATTGGTCATTTCCAAGATATTGATAATGGTGCCCTCATTCCACCGGACCACCTGGCCGCCCCAGACAGTGAGCTTGGCATCTACGGCTATTATATCCCAATCCTGATCGCCATCAAAGTTTTTGAAATCCCATACGCCTCTATCAAAACCATGCCCTTCGGCGATGCCATACCAAAAGGACCTGGGAATCCGGTTCGTTGTTTTGGCAGGCGGCAAAAAACCACCGGAAAAGTCGACGTCAAGATTTTTCCCGTTCCATTCATGAATGGTCATCCATTGCTGCAGAGTGGCCGCATCCTGATGGATTTTTACCAGCTCAAGTTGTCCATCACGATCCAAATCGAAAAAATTAAGCAGTTCATTATCCCTGTAGACGATGTGATATTGGTCATCTGCAAAAGCCTCATACAAAAGGTAAGTCTGGGTGGTCACATCCCAGACCAGGAATTCGCCCCAATCATCGCCGTCGATATCCATTCCGGCATTTACCAGATTGCCCTTTACAAAATCGCTCAACGAGGAATGCCATACCTGGCTGAATTTGTTCCCATTATCGCTCTGGGCATGGGTGTGGCCGATGATCATCAGACTGCCAATAAACGCTATAAGGATCTTTTTCATTTTTATTCTCCTCTCTCATGGCTGATGGATTGGCATGGGGGCGTCGTCGACTGGTAGGCTGCTTTAGCAGCGTTTCAGCGCACCCAACCGCTCCCTTTCCCCTCTTCGGTCGCTCCTCAACTTCATGGCGCATAAAACAAGGGCTATAACTTGTAAACGAGATGCTAGCGCACAAACAGCATCTTTTTCGTCAAAGTCATCGAACCGGCAGAGAGCCGATAGGCGTACAGACCGCTGGGCAGCGGCAGATTGCGATCATCGTTGCCATGCCAGCGCACACTATGCGTACCTGCCGCCTGGATCGCATCGACCAGAACAGCCACCCGCTGACCCGATAAATTGTACACCTCGAGCAAAACCGCGCCGGCCGCCGGCAGCGTATAGTCGATACACGTCTCCGGATTAAAGGGATTGGGGTAGTTTTGCGCCAGCGTAAAAGCTGCCGGAGCCTGGGCAGGTCGATCGGAAACGCCGGTGTCGCTGGATTCGGTGATCTTGTGATATTGATTGATCGTCAGGTCCTTTAAAACCTGGACGTTGCCCAATGGCCAGCGAATGACCACCGAGTCGATGCTGGTGGCTTGACCAAGGCCGAAATGGACATAGGGATTGTCCTGAATCTTCCAGGTGTTGGCCGCCTTGGTGAAGCGCATCTGACGCTTGCCGCCGGCGTAGAGGGTTACCAACGATCCCAGCGGATCGCGTGCAGACTTGGTTCCCCACAGATCAAAGCCGATCCAGTTGTTGGGAGTCGCCGGGCCGAGATTGTGATACATAATGTAGCCATAATCCTGGGAGGGGATAAAAATATCCAAAAGGCCGTCCATGTCATAATCCAGAATAGCGGCGCCAAAGCGGTCGCCGATGGTGAGCATGCCAGCGAAAGAGCCCACATCGACAAAGCTGATCTGACCGTTTTCGTCGACGTCGTTCAATAGCAACGCTTCGTTATCCGGATCATTGCCTCCGTTGATCTGGACGAAAATATCCACATCGCCGTCATTGTCGAAATCACCCGTATTGCAACTGGCCTGGTGAGGCCGGGTGAACAGGTCGAGGGACACCTCCTGGCTGGCGTCCACAAACGTTCCCCCTTCATTCTTAAAGCACTGCGACCCGCCCAGGAACTTGAAAAAGTCCATGTCGCCGTCGTTGTCATAATCGAACCATTCATGGAACCACATGGTCGGCCCCGGCGTAAAGCCGACGGATTGCGACACTTCGTTGAAATGGCCGTTGTCGTTGCGAAACAGCAGGTAACCGCAGTTCAGATCCGGATCGCCGTCGTTGTCAAAATCCACCCACTGCATGCGGCCGGTATAATAACCGCGGTCGCCGTCCGCGCCGGTCGGCAGCACACCCTTCAGACCCACCTCATTGGCGATATTGACGAACTGGGCAAGGTCGTTGCGATAAAAGATCAGGCTGGTGTTGTTGGTTTGGTTGACCACCACATCGTTGTCGCCGTCACGGTCGAAATCGATCCAGGAGCTCATTTCATAACCATAGACCGAAAAGAAACCAGGAGGGCCGCTGATCAGGCCCATGGCCGCGGTGACGTCGGTGAAAATGTTGTTATCGTTGCGGAAAAGGTGGTGGGCTTTATCCGTACCGAGAAAAAGATCGCGATCGCCGTCATTATCAAAGTCCACATACACGGGGGTGCGGTTGGCATTGCCGGCGGATTCAACGGCGATCAACTGCGGCGAGTTGGCGGAGATGTCGGTGAACACACCATTGAAATTCAAATAGACTTGGCTTCCGGCGGCGCCGCGCCATTTGACGTTGTTGACGTCCGGCCAGCCATTGCGGTCGATGTCCGCCACCGTACATCCCCAGCGGTCGTAGGCAACCACCGGAATGCCCAGGACCGCCCGGTCGGCGACTTCAAAAAGCGGGATGTCCAGATCCTGAGCGACCGCACCCATGGAACAGAACATCATCAGGATGAGAAAAAAACGTCGACCCGGCATAGGACGCACCTCCGCTCGCAAATGGTTCGTTCTTGGAAATATGCACTTTTTTCGAGCACAGCACCCGCTCATGTTATCCACTCCTGTTTCACGCCTTTCCGGACGTCGGCCTCATGTGGTCGACGGTCGAAGCAGCCGAGCCATTAAGCTCGAACGCCCTGATCGGTTAACGGACCAGCAACATTTTCTTTGTCAAGGCGGATTTATCCATGACTAATCTATACCAATAAACGCCACTGGGCAGAGGCCGGTTCGTATCATCACATCCACGCCACTGAATGGAATAAGCTCCCGTGGTTTGTAATCCGTTCACCAGGGTAGCGACCTTTTGCCCGCTCAGGGTGAACACCTCCAACCGCACCGGGCCGGCGGACGGCAAGGTGTATTCAATGGTGGTCGCTGGATTGAACGGGTTGGGAAAATTCTGCGCCAAGCTAAACTCTGCAGGCGAATGTGTGCTATGGTTTTTAACGCCGGTGTCGACGGATTCCGTTATCTTGTGATACTGATCGATCGCCAGATCCTTCAACACTTGTACATTGCCCAGCGGCCAGCGGATCACCACCGAGTCGATGCTGGTGGCTTGGCCAATGCCGAAATGAACATACGGATTATCCTGTATTTTCCATGTGGTTGCGGCTTTGGTAAAGCGAATCTGCCGCTTGCCGCCGGCATAAAGCGTCACCAGACTGCCCAACGGATCCCGCGCTGATTTCGTGCCCCAGAGATCGAATCCGATCCAATGGTTGGGGGTGGTCATGCCGAGATTGTGATACATGATGTAGCCGTAATCCTGAGAAGGGATAAAGACGTCCAACCGTCCATCCATATCATAGTCCAGCGCCGCTGCGCCAAAGCGGTCGCCATAAGTAGTCATGCCGGCAAAAAAACCCACGTCCACCAGGCTGATGTTGCCGTTCTCATCGACGTCGTTCAGCAACAGGGCTTCAGGATCCGGTCTCGTTCCGCTGTTAATTTGTATGAAAACATCTGCATCGCCGTCGTTGTCGAAATCACCGATATTGAGGCTGGCTTGAGTGTAACGGGTGAACAAGTCGAGGCTGACATCCGCAGTGACGTCGGTAAAAGTGCCGCCGTCATTCCGCAGCAATTGATTATATCCAACCTTAAAGAAATCCATATCACCGTCGTTATCGTAATCGAACCAATCGGTGAACCAAGTGTAGTTATTTATGAACACAAAACCGACGGATTGCGACACTTCGGTGAAATGGCCGTTGTCGTTGCGGAATAAAAGGATGCCGCAGCTCAAATCCGGATCGCCGTCGTTGTCGAAATCCACCCACTGCATGCGTCCGGGATAATAACCACGATCGCCGTCGGTGCCTATAGGCAGGACGTTTTTCAGTCCCACTTCAGCGGCGATATCGACAAACTTGGTAAGGTCATTGCGATAAAAAATCAGACTGGTGTTGTTGGTCTGGTTGACCACCACATCGTTGTCGCCGTCACGGTCGAAATCGATCCAGGAGCTCATTTCATAACCATAGACCGAAAAGAAACCAGGAGGGCCGCTGATCAGGCCCATGGCCGCGGTGACGTCGGTAAAAACATTGTTGTCGTTACGGAAAAGGTGATGCGCTTTATCCGTACCGAGAAAAAGATCGCGATCGCCGTCATTGTCGAAATCCACATACACGGGGGTGCGGTTGGCATAACCGGCGGATTCAACGGCGATCAGCTGCGGCGAGTTGGCGGAGATGTCGGTGAACACTCCGTTGAAATTCAGGTAGACTTGACTGCCGGCGGCGCCGCGCCACTTGACGTTGTTGATGTCCGGCCAGCCGTTGCGGTCAATGTCCGCTGCCGTGCAGCCCCAGCGGTCGTAGGGAACCACCGGGATGCCGAGTGCGGCCCGGTCGGCGATTTCAAACAGCGGAATGTCCAGATCCTGGGCCGATGGAACACTGCACCAGCAAAGCAGCAAAACAAATAGAAAAAAACGTCGAGTGTGCATATCGAACTCCATATTTGTCATTATTCAAGCTCACGCTCATGAATTAATGACAAGTTGTTCCCGACTGTGCAAATCCGGCTAATCCCGGCGCTGCATTGAATAAAGTTAGAATTTGCGGTCACCGCACGAACAGCATTTTTTTGGTAAATACACCTTGTGGCGTTGATAATTTGTACAAATAAACGCCGCTCGGCAAAATACGATTTGCATAATCGCATCCGCGCCATTGCACAGAATGCATGCCTGCTCCCTGCATTCCATCTACCAGGGTGACGATCTTTTGTCCATTCAGGTTGAGCACTTCCAGCAGAACCTCACTTCTCATCGGCAGGGAATATTCAATTCTTGTTTCCGGATTAAACGGATTGGGATAATTTTGCGCCAATTGGAATGTCGTCGGTTTCTCGACGCCGCGTTCCAACACACGGGTGCCGGCGAGCTCGGTGATTTTATGGTATTGGTTGATGGCGAGATTCTTGAACACCTCCACATCTCCCCGCGGCCAGCGTATCACCAGCGAATCGATGTTGGTCGCCTGACCGATGCCGAAATGAACGTAGGGATGTTGCTGTATTTTCCAGGTGGTTGCGCTTTTGGTGTAGCGGGTGTACCTTTTACCGCCGGCGTAGAGCCACACCCAGGAGCCGAAGGCGTCCTTGTTCGATTTAGTGCCCCACAAATCAAAGCCGACCCAGTTGTTGGCCGGTTCGACGCCGAGATTGCGATACAAAATGGCGCCGTACTCGGCGGAAGAGATAAAGATATCCAACCGGCCGTCCATGTCATAATCGATCAGCACCGATCCCTTACGATCGCCGATTTTGGTAAAGCCGACGTAATTGCCGACATCGACAAAAAAACGTTGACCGGTTTCATCCACGTCGTTCAGCAACAAGGCTTCCAGATCCGTGCCCAGCCAGTCATCGATCTGGACAAACACATCCTCATCGCCGTCATTATCCAAATCGCCCACATTGATGGCGCATTGATTATCCTGCAGAAACATGTCCAGCGCCGTTTCCTGGGTTGCATCGACGAAAGTGCCCCCTTCGTTTTTAAACAGCTCAACGTGCACCCCGTCTCCTTCCGGCATGTAATCCAGATCGCCGTCCAGATCGTAATCGAACCAGTCAGTGAACTGCAGGTCGACGTATTTGGGCGCCAGCCCGATGCTCTTGGCGACTTCGGTAAAATGTCCATCATCATTCCTGAACAAAAAATAACCGGCGGAAATATCCGCGTCTCCATCCATATCGTAATCCACCCACTGCAAACGGCCGGTGGTAAAGCCTTGATCGCCGATATGGTCTAACGTCAGCAAGTTGGTCAAGCCGACCTGATCGGCAATGTTGGTGAACTTGGAGCCGTCGTTGCGGTAAAAGATGTAACTTTTGTTGGAAGTCTGGTTGATCACCGCATCGAGGTCCCCGTCGTTGTCATAGTCGGTCCAGGCACTCATCTCATACCCATAGATGGAAACGAAACCCGGGACACTGCTGGTGATGCCCATGGCCGCGGTTATATCGGTGAAAACATTGTTGTCGTTGCGGAAGAGAAAAAGCTTGTAATCCGTGCCGAACATGAGATCGCGATCGCCGTCATTGTCAAAATCGATGTAAATGGGCGAACGCAGAGCGTTTCCGTTTTTTTCCGCCTCCAGCACCTGCGGCGAAGAACCGGAAATTTCAGTAAAAACGCCGTTATGGTTCAGATAGACCTGGCTGGTCACAGCGCCGCGCCATTTCTGATTGTTGATGTCCGGCCAGCCGTTGCGATCGATATCCGCTGCCGTGCATCCCCAGCGGTCCATAGGCACAGGCGGAATGCCGATGGCGGAAATATCGATGGCAGTAAAGTGTGGAAGCAGCGCATCCTGAGCCGGCGCGGCGCCGAAGCAACCGAGAAACAGAAACCATGCCGCATATCGATTTCGCATACAACCTCTTTAGAGCATGTGAGTTAACGGGGAACGGCTTATGCTTCTTCTTTTCGTTTAGATCGAATCATACACCGCCTGGCGATTATCCTGAGGCACCTTGACCTCGTTGAAAAAGGTCATGCCCATCATGCGTTGATCTTGTTCAAACCGCTCTTTGCCCCATTTTATGATGTTCCTGACATAATTCGGATCCTTGGGCGGCAGCGCATAACCCACCGGCATATCACGGCGGATCGTGGTGTGTAGATAATACTTCAGCGGCGCCAGATGGTCGATCACCTTTGCGATCATCTCCGGTTCCCGGTCCCGGTTGCGGCCTTCGCAATAGGGCATAACAAAATCAAGCCCGACCTGCGCCAAGGTTTCGGTGCGATGGCCCCGCTTGTCCTGATATCCTGCGATGTCGCCGTCCGTTGCCGGCACCCCGGTATAAAAGCCGAATTCGAATTGCGGATTGATGCCCTTGATCAGCGTCTTTAAATCGATGAGCGTGTCGCGAATGCGCATGCTTTTCCACTGATACAGCTCTTCCTCTTCGATCTCGTCTCTGCTTTTGCCCGTATCCTGCAACAGCCTTTTTTGCGAGCTGGCGCAATAGCAGGTGTTGCCGCTATAGGAAGGGTGTTCAAGCACGATGCCATCCAGTTCGCGATAACGCTCAAGCACATCTTGAAGTTTATCTCGCATATACTGATGGGCCGGCTCACTGTCGCAACAGATGTGCAGAGTCTCGATCGCTTCGCGCACCCGGGGATCAGCGGAGGGATCGATGGTATGGACAAAGCCGCCCTGTGGCGGAGTGAGGAACTCCACCCCTGGGTATCCTTGACGCACGCCGATCATGGCCAGGTATTTGATCTCGATATACACTTTGATGCCCAGATCATGCGCTTTGGCGATGATGCGGGAAAAAAATTCGCTCTCTTCATGGGCATTGACAGCGTTCTGGTCGATCTGCGGTTTGAGCCGTGGATTGCGCGCCGGCCAGGCGAGCCCATGATTGCCCGGAGAATAATAGCCGTGGCTGGCCATCATGACGATCAAATGGGTCATGCCGTGCTCTTGCATCTCGTCGAGCAGGCGGCTGAAATAGTCGTAGCCCAATTTCCGCTCTCCGGTCTGATAGGTCAGGCAAGTGGTCCAACCGAAGATCATCTTGCGTTTTGGCGACCGTGAGGCGCAGCGCAGCAGGGTGCAGGCACCCGACAGGCCTACGATCCCGGCTCCCATGAGGTTTAAAAATTGTCTACGGTTCTTTGTCATGAATCGAACGCTCCCGATGGGCATACTATCTCAGCAAAGTCATCTTTTTCACCGCAACGGACTGTCCACATTGCAAGCGATAGAAATAGATGCCGGTGGCCAATTCAGAGGCGGCCGCATTTCGATAATCCCAGGTGGCGGTATAATTCCCGGCTGTTTGCATCTGATGATCAACCAGGGTCGCCAGCCATTCTCCTCGAACTGTATGTATCGTCAACGTGACCGGCTGAGCCTGGGACAACTCGTAACGTATCGTTGTGATCGGGTTAAAGGGATTGGGAAAATTCTGCTGCAGGCGGAACGCCATAGGCATAGCATCCTGTTGACTGAAAACCCGGGTCGCATCCGGCTCTTTGATCTCATGGTATTGATTAATGGCCACATCGGTGAGTTTCTGCTTCAAGCCCAATGGCCAGCGGATGACCACAGAGTCGATGGCCGTGTGCAAACCGATGCCGAAATGAACCCAGGGGTTGTATTGATGGAAATGGCCGTCGCCGCAGCGGGTGAGCCGAATCTGCTTTTTATCGCCCGTGTACACCGTTACGAGGCTGCCGACCGCATCACGGTTGGAGATCGTGCCCTCGAGAATAAATCCCACCCAATTGGCGCCGTTGTCGGCCAAATTGCGGTAGAGCAGATGATCGAATTCCGGAGAGGGCATGTAAATGTCCAGAAAGCCGTCCCTGTCGTAATCAAAAAAGCCGCAGCCTTTTCGATAGCCGGTTTTCGTAAGGCCTATATATTCCGCTACATCCGCAAACGAGTGCACGCCGGGAGAGGTTTCATCATTAACAAACAGATTGTCATATCCTTCCACCACCCCCTTGTCCATAAAGATATCCTGATCGCCGTCATTGTCGAAATCGCCGAAGGTCATCCCCCGGTGCGGAAACTTTTGTGAGACAAAGCCTACTTCATTGCTCACGTTGACGAACAGACCATCCCGATTTTCATACAATTCATCCATATCCGCTTCCGTCGTGCTTCGGGAAGCCTTGAAAAAATCAAGATCGCCGTCATTGTCATAATCGAAAAATCGCTTATACCAGCAATTCCCGACAGTCGCGAAGCCGAGGGCCGCTGTCACGTCGGTGAACTGTCCGTTTTCATTTCTAAAAAAGGTATTTCGGCCGACCAGATCGGGGTCGCCGTCCAGATCAAAATCGGTGAATACGACGCGCCACTCCTTGGCCAGGGAAATCCCATCCAGACCTGCCTGCGTAGCCACATTGGTGAAATGGTCGCCGTCGTTGCGAAACAGGTACAGGTTGGGATTGCTCAACTGGCTGATGACGCAATCCAAGTCGCCGTCCAGATCATAGTCAGCCCAACCGCAGTTATTGCAATCCCACTCAACAATAAAAACGCCGGGCTTGGGCGCGACGAATCCCATGGCGGCGGACACTTCGGTGAACACATTGTCGTCATTGCGCAGCAGATGGATGCCGGCGGTGGTAGCCAAGGAGAGGTCTTTGTCGCCGTCGTTATCAAAATCGACCCACAGCGTAGTACGGGTGCCCCTTTCCGTCGCCTCGATCTGCTGTATGGGATGAGTGGTCAGTTCTTGAAAATGACCGCCGTTGTTGAGGTAAATTCGACTGTAGCCGGGTTCGGCCCAGCGCAAACAAAAAATGTCCGGATAGCCGTTGCGGTCGATATCCGCCAGTGCGAGGCCGCCTTTTTCGAACGGCGCCGCCGGCAGGCCGACGCTCGCATTGTCCACGATCTCAAAAGAGCACAGATCCTGTGCAAAACCAATCCCCGTCCACGCAGTAACCAGAATCATTAGTAGCCATAAGGCTTTCATTTTTTCTCCACATTCAGGTTCTCTTTGAAATGAGATCAGCAAAGACAATCTTGCTCAACAGCTCAGGGTAAAAAGAGGATGGAGAGCAGAACGACGGGCTGAGCAATACTACACTATCGGCACCGCCATCTTGTCATTCCGAGCCCGCAATCCCGTATTCAAAAAAGCGTAAGACCGTTGCAAAGAGCGAGGAATCTATCGACAAACAATCCTTATCTCTTTCACAGGTTCGGTTCGTCGTTAGATCCTTCGGCGCTCAGAAACTGCTATAATAATTACAAGCTCGGGAAAAGTCGCCTTTTCCCGAGCTTGTTTACATCACGAAGAATAGTACTACAACGAATTTAAATTCAAGATACTTATTTCAGCAGGATCATTTTATGGACCTTGACAAAGGAACCTGCTTCGATCCGGTAGAAATAGACGCCGGTCGGCACTGTGATTCCGTTCCGGTCCGTGGCATCCCAGACGATGCTATAGTTGCCGGCCTGCTGTTTGACATTGACCAGATCTTTGACCTTTTGACCCAGCATGTTGTAGATGGTCAATTGGACCGTCTCGGCCTGGGGCAGAGAGTACCTGATGGTCGTCGTCGGGTTGAACGGGTTGGGATAGTTCTGCGCCAACTCGAAGGTCAGCGGTTTGATCTGGTCCGCCCGCTCCACGCCGACGCCCATATTGACGCCGGCCAACAGCATGTATTCACCGCCGCCCGGATTTCGATCGGTCGTGCTCCATTTTTCCGTCCGGTTGCGGCTGTTATAATAGGAATTCACCTGAATATAATACGTGCCGCTTACCGGAATTTCAGGAGTGATAAAACGGGAGAAGGTGTTGCTAAAGACCGTGGGATAGAGGTTTTCCCAGTTATCGCCTTCCCAGGCATCCTTGTCGTCGTTCTCGATGGGAGTTGCATTGCCCAGGCTGTCGAGCAGAACCAGCTCTGTATCCAGATCGCGGATACAGCTGTCCGGTCCTGCGGTGAACAGTTCGGCGGTGAGAATATCGCCGGCTTTGAGCACGACCTTGTAGAGATCAAAGTCGTTCCAGTTGTAATGCTTGCCGAGCGAATCGACAAAATCATTGTAGAGGTAGCCGTGAATTTTCGTCGGGTTCGCCAGGTCCAAAGCCGGCAACTTGGCTGCATCCGCTACCGTGTCATCCGGTTCATGGGTTGTTTTAGCGGTGGCCAATGGCGTGCCATACCACAACCGGATCTTGTAGGGATACTCGGCGGTAAAGGTGGAAACATCCGCTTTGATCTTGACGAAGTAGAGGCCGGAGCTGGGCGGCACCCAGCCGGTGAGCCGTGCGCCCCAGCTGTCGTAGCGGCTGGACGGATCAGCGTTCAAAACATTGGCCCCGGTTTCGTCAAATACGCTCATCTTGATCACAGACTTGGCATTGACCCCGCGCGGAGCGATCGTGTTCAAAGTGTACATTTTATCCGCGTCGGCTCTGAATTTGAAATAATCCACCGAGTCGGTCGGGCTCAGCGCCGCGTCGAGGATCGTTTGTAAAGTGATGAGATTAGCGCCGGCCATGTCGTTGTTTGGTTCATTTTCTTTCGGCCAGGTCAATGTGAACGACACCAGGTATTCGCCGCCGCCGGCATTGCGATGACTCATATGCGGCTTTTCGTTACGGGTCACGCTGTTGTAATACGAAATCACCCGCACATAATAAGTGCCCGCCGCCGGTATCTCCGGAGTGATGAAACGGGAAAAGGTGTTGCTC
>JAKQNR010000041.1 GCA_029565685.1 bacterium
CATCCTTCCGGTGGCCATGTCCATGGCGGCCAGGCCGCGGAACCGGCCGTCCTCGACGAGCAGAGAGGTGATGTACCATTCATCGTAGCGGGTGACGTTCTGGAAGCGCAGGAGAGTGTCGTAAAGGGTCTGCATCTCGAAAAAACCGGTTTTGTCCGCGGCATAGGTGGCGCGGGGAAAGCTGTGCCCGCCGAAAGCCCGCTGGTCGATCCGTCCATCCGGACGCCGGCTCCACGGTATGCCCCAGTGCTCGAGCTGAAGAATCTCCTCCGGCATCTGGCGCACGAACCGCGCGATGACATCCTGATCGCCCAGGAAGTCGCTGCCCTTGACCGTATCCCAGGCGTGAAGGTCCAGGCTGTCGCCCTCATCCTCGCGCAGGACCGCCGCGGTGCCGCCCTCGGCGGCGACAGAGTGCGAGCGCATAAGCTGGACCTTGCTCACCAGGGCGATATCCAGTTTGCCCCGGCTCTGTATCGAGGCTTCGAGAGCCGCCCGCAGGCCGGCAAGACCGCTGCCGAGTATAAGGAGTTCATGGCTGAGTGTTTCAGACATAAATAAACTCCGGGGGAACTGTTGGCCGCAGCGGATCCGGGGAAACCTGCTTTGCAACCAGACCGGCAGTTAACAATATTTGTCATGCATCAAAGACCACACTGGGAGTTTCTCTTCCCAAAGCAACTTGTATGGTTTCGGATGGTGACATAAAGTGGATTTTTTTCAGTATAGGTTTTATTATTTAACCAAGTCAAGCGGGAAAGCCGTCTCCAGTGACAAATATCGACCTAAAAACTGTTGACAAAGGGATTTCAAGACGCTATCTTGACACTTGAATTTCCCGTTTGTATTAATATGGCCTGATAAACGCAATGAGAACAATCTGTGTTACAAATCGTTCAAGAATGGATGGCTGCACAGACTACTGAAGCGCCGGGATTACGTGAATTGATCTGCTGCCGCAAGAAGACCATGAAATAATCGAATGTTTCCCAAGGAAACAAGCGGATTATGGCGTCCGCTTTTTTTGTATTGCTTTTTGACTGGCTTTTATCGCGATCGTGACAGCGGGAGGAATGATCCGGCTCCTCCAATCCAAACTCAATAGTGCAGGAGGACTGTGGCTACCAAAGATGTTCGAATAAACGATCAGATTCGAATCTCTCCGGTTCGTTTAATCGACAATGACGGCACTCAGATTGGGATTGTGCCGCTGGAGGAAGCCCAGAAACTGGCTCGTGAAAAGAACCTTGATCTGGTTGAAATAGCGCCGACCGCCCGTCCTCCAGTCTGCCGGGTTATGGATTATGGCAAGTTCAAGTATCGCGAGAGCAAGAAAGCCAAGGAAGCAAAAAAACGCCAGCATGTTATCCAGATGAAAGAAATAAAGCTGCGCAGCAAGATTGACGAGCACGATCTCGATTTCAAGCTGCGGCACGCGCAGAAGTTCCTGGAGAAGCATAATAAAGTCAAACTCACCATGGTATTCCGCGGCAGAGAAGTGGTGCATAAGGAATTGGGCGAGGAAGTGCTGGAAAGATTTTTCAAAACGGTCGAGGATCTGGCGGTCAAAGAAGGACCGATCAAGATGGAAGGCCGTAACATGATTCTTATCCTGACGCCCAAGAATTTACCGGTCGAAAAAATCGTGGTTCAGGATAAACCTACTGAAAGTTAAATAATCGAAGGAGTTGCAGCGTGCCTAAACTCAAGACTTTACGCTCCGCGGCCAAGCGGTTCCGCAGCACGGCCAGCGGGAAGATAAAGCGCAAGAAAGCTTACCACAGCCATATTCTGACCAAGAAGACCCCCAAGCGCAAACGCAATCTGCGCAAGCAGGATCTGGTGAGCGCGGCTGACACCCGCCGGGTCAGGAGACTGATTCCTTACAAGTGATTTCAGCCGCCGCCGGACGCGGACCGGACGTTCAGTGAGGACGGAGGTGTGCGGCGCCGGTAGGCATTGTTTTTAGAAAACCACGAGAGGTGTATTATGCCGCGCGTTAAAACAAATGTCGCCTCGCATGCGAGGAAGAAAAAGATACTGAACAAGGCCAAGGGTTATTTCGGCGGCCGGAGCAAGCTGCTTAGCGCGGCCAGAGAAACGGTCGACCGCGCTCAGCGCTTCTCGTACATCCATCGCAAGCAGAAGAAACGCAATTTCCGGGCGCTGTGGATTCAGCGCATAAATGCCGCGGTCCGCGATTTCGGCTTTTCATACAGCCGTTTCATGGACGCCCTGAACAAGGCCGGCATCGAGATCAACCGCAAGGTCCTCGCGGATATGGCGGTGAATGATCCCCAGGGATTCGAGGGACTGGTCAAGAAATTGCAAAGCCGTTGAGACCAGAACTAAATCGAGCTTTCCAGGACAGGGCGGACAGTGTACTCACAGTCCGCCCGCCTTTTTTGGACCGGTTTGAAAGCTGAAAGGGCAGTCTCGAAATCTGCTGTCATGCACAGACCGGGTCATTTCCTTGGAGTGACGACACAATGATAAAGTACATTGAACAACTGGAACTGGCGGAAAAGGAAGCTCCCGGACGGATAGATCGGGCCGTGGCAATTGAGGAACTGGAGGCGCTGCGCTTGCAGTATCTCGGCCGCAAGGGCGTTGTGACCATGGCCCTTCAGGGCCTGGGCGGACTGGCTCCCGAGGAGAGGCCGGTCCTGGGCAAACGCGCCAACGAGACAAAGACCACGCTTACCGCGCTCATCGACAGGCGGGCCGCAGAA
>JAKQNR010000051.1 GCA_029565685.1 bacterium
TAGTTGCGACGAAAAGAAAGAATGCATATAATAAAATACCCCCAAAAAACGGAGAAGAGGAAGGCACAGACAGCTTGTTTGTTGCCTTTCTCTTACCGCTTTAAAAAGAGCGTTGAGGTCAATTGGCCTAAACGGAAATAAGCCGCCGGCTGTACAAGGCCTTTGCTGGCTGCGCCATGCTGCAGATAGCGTGGCTTGAGGAGAGACGACGAGCAATGCGACAGGGTCCATGCTGCCGGGGAGTCGCTCTGTCGGCGAAGAGGCAACCCCTTCAGCAGCAGCCTATTTCTGCGTGCGCAATAAGATCAGCAGACCGCCCAATGCGAAGAGGCCGTTAGGGGACCAGGCGGCGAACAGCGGCGGCAACACGCCGTTCTGGCCAAAGGACTGGCAGATCTTGACCAGGCCGAAATAGACGAAGCAGATGATCAAGCTGAGGCCAAAGCCGGTGGCTCCGCCGCTGCGCCGCTTGGGCGAAGCCAGCGGTGCGCCGAACAGCACGATGATAAAATTAGCGAACGGAATCGAGAGCTTTAGATACAGGTCCACCAGCCAGTGGCTTTCATCGCCGCCGTTTTGGCGCACTTCTTCGATAAAGGCGGTCAGCTCCTGATAGGACATCTCCTCCGGTTGTTTTAGCACCTTGGCAAAATCCTGCGGCCTGAGATTTTCATCCTCCAGCCTCTTTTCTTCAAACAGGGCCACGGTCTCCTGCCCCTGATCAAAGATCCGTTCCACGCCGTTGCGAAGCACCCAGCCGCTGTCCTCCCAGGCCATGGTGCGGCAATCCAGCCGGTAGAGCAGCTCCAGACCTTCGAACCGCCGAACGCTGACATGGTGGCCGATGTTGCGGGCGGCGTCAAAGTAGCGCATGCTGATCAGGCGATTGCGGTCATCGCGCATGAATACATTGTTGATGCGCTTGCGATGGGACTCGCGTTTTTTTTCTACATAGTGGTCGATGAGCAGGGCGCGGCTGCTGCTGGCCTGCGGCACCACATATTCGCTAAAGTAATAGGCTACGATGCTGATGAGAAAGGCGAACACCAGCAGCGGAGCCAGCGTGCGATAGAGAGAGACTCCGGAAGCGGACATGGCGACGATTTCATTTTGCCGCGCCATGTTGCCGACGCTGAACAGACTGGCCAGCAGCATGGCGACCGGAAGAGTCAGAATGACGATGTAGGGCAGGTAATAGACATACAGCTTGAGCACGATCAGGCCGGGCACCTTTTCGCCGATGTAGACGTCCAGCCGTTCGATCGAGTCCACGATCAAAAAAATGCAGATAAAGGCGATGAGAGAGAAAAACAGGACAAAACAGAAACGGCGCAGGATGTACCGGTCCAGCACTCTCATGCGGGCCTCCGGGTCCACCGTTTGAACAGTTTTTTGAACCGCACGCTCAAAATGGATGTGGCTTCATAGGTGGAGTGAAACACCAGATACAGGCCGGCTATGCCGACGAGGATGTTGGCGGTCCACATGGCGGCGAACGGCGTGATCAATTGTTTATCCGCCAATTCCTCTCCGCCGATCAACGTAGTCCAGTAAAGCAGGAAAAAGGCAAAGCTGATGCCGCCGGCCATGGCAAGAGATCCACGCCGGGCCATGATGCCGAGCGGAGCGCCGATGAGTACAAAGATGATGCATGCCACGGGGATAGAATATTTTTTCTGCACCTCCACCATCAGGCTGCTGTTCTTCCGCTGCAGATGGTGAAGCGTGGAGAGCCGTCCGTCGATCTGCTGCTGCAGTCGCAGATGATCCGCAAGGACGCCGCTCAGAGGCGGTAGAGCCTGGGTTGGCGGCTCATCGCCAACCGTCGGCCGGCCGAGCCGGGCAAAGGTCTCTGGTTTGGAGAAATAGCGATGAAAATGATCGCCGATTTGCTGCGTCAGCTCCCGGCGGTTCCTCTCGATATCCTGTTCGTTGGTGTTAATCTCCGCCAGCATCATGGCGCTGCTTTTCTCGCGATCTCCGCGCGCCTGCGAGTCGCTGCGTTCCAGCGCCATGCCCGGCACGGACACGGCGAGGTTCTGCTTGGGGAAAGAGAGCTTGCGGTATTGCTCCAGTTTTTTCAGATCGAGTTCGTGCATTTCGCCGTCATAGAGGGTCAACAGCAGCATCTCCGCCTGCTGGTTGAAAAAGATAGAGCCGCGTTTTGCAAAGATGATCTTGCTGACATCCGCAGCGCTGTTGTCGTCGATGAACACGGAATCGACAAAGGCGGTATCGCCCTTTTGCACGATGTTTTGCACCCGCAGAGTAAAGTCCGGCAGATCGCGATAAATGACGCCGGCCTCAAGACGGATGGTCGGCTTTTTGCGGTAGATGTCGGCGGTCAGCAGACGGGCGCGGTGGTTGAAATCGGGCAGCACGTGGTCATTGAACCAGATCATCATCGCGGCCAGCAGAATAGAGGCCAGCAGCACCGGTTTGATCATGGTGAGCACGCTGACCCCGCTGGCTTTCATGGCTGTAATCTCTTGATCGCCGCTGAGACGGCCAAAGGCCATCACAGTGGCCACCAGCACCGACATGGGCGCGGCCAGGGCGATAATCCAGGCTAATTGCAGAAAAAAGAATTCCACCACAGTGGCCAAACTCAAGCCCTTGCTGAGGATGCGGCTTAAATCGCGAAAAACCAGGTTTAAAATGAAGAGCAGTGTGATGACGCACATGGAGAAGACAAATGGGCCAAAATGCTCTTTTAAAACGTATCGGGATAGAATTCGCATGGTTGACGTTTCGCATCAGTAAATGAAAGAAAAGACAGCTTGTTTAAAAATAGTAAAAATAATGTTTAACATCAAGAAAAAATTTCAACTTCGGCTAATTCTTCGTTTCTTCGCTCGGCTTGGTTCGATATTTGCATGACTGGTTCAGGAGTGATGCCGTTCTCGGCTTCTTGCCGGTACAAGGTTGGGAACTATTTGCAGTTAGGTAAGTTTTTTATATTGCTCCTGATCATAATTATCATTAAATTAAACTTTCACCGCAGGCATGCCCGGCTGCACCGGGTCCTTCTTCATCCTGACAAAGGAGCCTTTTATCGTCGCGTTTGCTACTGATCTGTAACTGTCAGCTGAACCAGCGGAACCAATCACAGTCCTTGAAGACCTTGAGCGACAAACAGCGGTCGAATCTCACCCTTTTGCCTGCGGTGATGTTCTCGATCCTTTTCCATTTCCTGTTGCGCGGTGAGGCTTGGGCGGATAAACACGCCGATGCCGCTGCCGAGGTGCAGCCTTATATCGGCATGCAGCTGCCGCACGCCGCAGACCCCCGGGTGCCGATCCTCGAGGAGGAGCCGTTTCTCGGATTGCATATGAACGGAGCGCGCACGCCGGTTTTGAAAAGGACGCTCTCCGCGTTGCGGCGTGAAGTGAAAATCGATTCCACCGGCAAGAACATCAACTTTGTCGAAAAGTTCGATCAGGTGGATTTCCGCTTGCCGACGTTTCTTTCGCTGTCGGATTATGTCCAGATCCGACGCATGCACAATCAAAGCACCCTGTGGGTGCGCAGTGCGCTGGCCAAGCTGGGCGAGAGCAGTGCCGGACATACCGGCGGCGCCCTGCGCATCGATATTCCGGTGGAGATCAAGAACCGCACCTTTCAGGCCATCTTTGGCGGCGGCACCGTGGGATTGGATGTCACCGGGGAGATCAACATCAAGGGCGGATTGCGCAATGAAAAGCGCAGCGAAGTGTCCACGTCGTTGGCCAACGGCAGCCATACCAGTTTTACCATGGAGCAGACCCAGCGTTTTCAGGTGCAAGGCCATGTGGGCGAAAAGGTGACCATCGGCGTGGATCAGGACTCTGAACGCGCTTTTGATTTTGAAAACAATCTGCACTTGAGCTACAAGGGCAACGAAGACGAAATTGTTCAATCCATCGAGGCCGGCAACATCGCGCTGTCGCTGCCAGGCACCCGCTTTGTCACCTTCGGCGGGCAGAGCAGCGGTTTGTTCGGCCTCAAGGCGGCGATGAACTTCGGCAGGCTGCAATTGACCGCCATCGCCAGCCAGGAGAAGGGGGAGAATAAAAAACTCTCCCTGTCCGGCGGCGCGTCGCAGAACAAGCAGACCATCGAAGATTACAGCTATATCAAGAATCAGTACTTTTTTCTCGACGAGCATTACCGCAATTACTACCCGCAGCGGTCGTCGGACGGTTTGTTCCTCTATGACCCCAATCGCAACATCACCGATATAGAAGTGTACACCTCCCAACCCAATTTTCAGAATCAGCCGGACAAAGCCATCCGCGGCTGGGCGTGGTCGGTCGCTAGAAAGGACACCAACACGCAGGTGATCAGGACGCGCAGCGACACGGTTTCGAGCAAAGCGATGTATCTCGGCTATTTCATCCGCCTGGAAAAGACCAACTATGATTTCAATCCCGAGTTGGGTTATATTCGGCTGCACAGCCCGCTGAGCACCGGCGAGGTGCTGGCGGTCGCTTACCGGGACAGCTCGGGCTATGTGCGCGGCATGATCGACTTTGATTCCAAAAAGGACCGGGTGATCCAGCTGCGCATGCTGCGGTCGGAAAATCCCATGCCCTCGGATCCGACCTGGGACCTGGAATGGAAACACGTTTACAGTCTGGGCACGAGCAACATTCCGGAGGATGGATTTAACCTCAAGATCTATTACAAACCGCCTTCCGGCGATCCGCAGGAGACGATCGAGATCAACGGCGCGGCCAAATCCTATCTGCAGATTTTCGGCCTGGACCGGGTGGACAAGGTCGGCAACCTCAAGCCGGACAACGTGGTAGACAAAAACGACAACGTGCTGCGGCTGGCCAGCGGCGAGTTGTGGTTCCCGGAACTGCGTCCTTTTGATCCGCTGAATCCGGCCACCGAGCTGCCTGATGACAAACGCACGCGCGCCATCTATGATACGACAGTGCAGAGTTACATCACCGCGCAGAGCAAGTTTTACATCGAGGTCGAATCGCAGACCCGCAGCGCCGAATACCGCCTGGGCATGAACATCATCGAGAACTCGGAAGAGGTGACGCTCAACGGCCGCAAACTCAACCGCGGAACAGATTATACCATCGACTATTTCACCGGCACTCTGCGCATGCTCAATGAAGAGGCCACCCGGCCGACGGCCAACGTCGATGTGACCTATGAGAGCAACCAGATGTTCCAGATCGATAAAAAGACGATCATGGGCGCGCGCGCCGAGTATGCGTTGTGGGACGACAGCTTTATCGGCGGCACGTTCCTGTATTTGAACGAGAGAACCCTGGAGCAAAAAGTCCGCGTGGGCAAAGGTCCGATGCGCAACATGGTGTGGGACGTCAACACCTCCATGACCATGAAGCCTTTCTTTATGACGCGCGCCGCCAATTTTTTGCCGTTTGTCGATACCCGCGCCCCCTCGACGCTGCGCTTTGAGGGCGAGGTGGCGCAGGTCATCCCCAACCCGAATACGATCAACAACGAGTCCACCGACGACAACGACGGCGTAGCTTACATTGACGATTTTGAAGCGGCCAAGAGTATGACGCCCCTGGGCATCTCCCGGCGCAGCTGGAGCCTGAGCTCGGTCCCGCAGACCCGTCTGGAATACCGGCCGGGCACCAGCGCGGTGGACTTGACCTATCGCGGCGATCTGCAGTGGTGGGAACCCTATGGTCAATATCCGATCCAGGAGATCTGGCCGAACCGCGATGTGACCAGCAGCACCGCCAGCACTACCTCGATCCTACAGATCAAGTTCACCCCGCCCGACTCGGTCGCGGATAAAGCCAGGGCCTGGGGCGGCATTCAAAAAGCTCTGTCCGCCGGCTATTGGGATCAGACCGAGAGCAAGTATCTGGAGATCTGGGTGCACGGCGATTCGGGAACCATGCATATCGATCTGGGAAGCATCTCCGAGGATATCATTCCCAACAATGAATTGAACACTGAAGACAAGATGCGCAACATGATCCGCAACAACGTGCTCGACGACGACGAAGATGTAGGCATTGACGGCATGGCGGACAACGATCCTCGCGCCATCGTCGCCGGCGGCGATTACTGGGACATCAACGGCAACGGCATCCGCGACCGGGGCGAACCATACAGCAACGACAACTGGAGGTACACGGAGCGCAGCGACGACTATTCGGAAATCAACGGTATGGAGGGCAATGCCAATGATTACGGCGGCCGCATTCCGGACACCGAGGATATGAATCGAAACGGCGGTCTGGACCGGCGCAACGACTATTTCGAATACAGCGTGAACCTCGATCCCAACGGCCCGGACAAGGCGTATTTGGTCAGTACCAACGAAGGCAAGTACTACCAGACCAAATGGAAGCTCTACCGGATTCCGCTGCGCGGCGCAACGGACATCACTCGCGAGATCGGCAATCCCTCGATCACCGAGATCTCTTATGTTCGCCTCTGGTTCGATGGATTCCATGGGCCGGGCTCGGTCTGGATCGCTGACATCAACCTGGTGGGCAATGAATGGAAGGAACTGGGTGTGGCGGATGCGGCCAGGCCGGAACAGTACGTTCTGCCGGCGGATTCCACCAAGGGCGTTTTTGCCACGGTGTTGAACACGCATGAGGATCCCGATTACATCGCGCCTCCGGGCGTCCGCGGAGAGATCGACAAGATCACCCAAGCGCAGCAGCGCGAGCAGGCGCTGGTGATGACGGTCAAAAACCTGCAGTTCGGCGAAAACGGCGTGCTGCAAAAGACTTTTTATGAGGCGCAGGATTACATCAACTACCGCACTCTGAAAATGTTCGTCGGCGGCAACGATGTGCGCCAACGGCATATCAGCGAGGACTCCAGTCAGATCGAATTCTTTCTCCGTTTCGGCGCGGATCTGAACAACTATTATGAGATCCGCGAAAAAGTATACGACGGGTGGGATCCGCGCAACAACATTGAAGTGGATCTAGTTGAACTGTCGGCGATCAAGCTGATTGCCGAGAACTATGACAGCACCGGGGATCGGACCGGCTATCAAAAGATCACCGCCGAGGGCAAAACCCTGTTCATCAAAGGCAGCCCGGCGCTGCGCAACGTGCGCATGCTGGTGGTCGGCGTGCGCAACCTCAGCGAGGAGCCGTTCAACGGCGAGCTCTGGCTCAACGAGCTGCGTCTGTCCAACGTCAAAAAGGACAAAGGCATGGCCTATCGCGTGCGCGTGGATTTCGATTGGGCCGACCTGCTGCGGTTTAACGGCGAGGTCAACAAACAGGATGCCGACTTTCACAACATCTCCACCCGTTACGGCGACGGGGACAATTCTATCGCGGGCAATTTTCAGGCCAGCATCAACCTCGACAAGTTTTTGCCGCGCAAATTGGGATTGAGCATTCCGGTCAGCTATAATTATGGCCGCAACGAATCGACGCCCAAATACAAGCCCGGCACCGACGTACAAGTGACCAGCGCGCTGCCGGATTCCATCCTCGAGCAGATACGCACGATGAATGAAAAACAAGGGTTCACCGTCTCCTTTGGCATCAATTCGCGCTCCAACCACTTTATCGTCAAGAATCTTTTATCCGGTCTGCGCGCCAACTATTCCCAGTCCGAGGCCAAGGGCAGCAGCTCGACGATGAAGCACACCTCGAACCTGTCGCAGTCCGGCAACCTCGATTGGGGCGTGACCTTTGGGCCGAACAACTATTTCCGTCCTTTCAAGTTCCTCGGCCAGTCCCCGCTGCTGTTGCGTTTCTCGGAGATGAAGATGTTCTATACTCCGACGAATTTCAACGCCAAAATTTCAGGCACGCGCACCCTGAGCGAACAGCTGACGCGGACCAAATTGTTCACCGATAACAATACCTACAGTTTTAATTCGAGCCTCAGCTCGCAGGTCAAGCTGTTCGAGAGCTTGTCCCTGGACCTCAGCCGGAGTCATGTCAACGATCTGCAGGACATTCCCAGCGATTCGCTGCGCATGATGCTCAATCAGGGCCGTCTCGGCATTCTGACCAATATGACGCAGAATGTGTCTCTGCGCTATAATCCCAAGATCTTTAGCTGGCTGACCACCAACGGCTCCTACTCTTCTAATTTCCGATACGGCTTCAACCGCCAACAACGGCTGCGCGACGTCTCCATGGGCAAAACCTACAACCTGTCCGGCAGTTTTGATCTGGCGGGCTTGTTTAAAAGCCTGTACCGTCCCGGCGGCAGCCGGTCGGGGCCGTCGCAAAGGCCGCGACCCGGCGTTTCCGCCGGCCAGCAGGGACGGCCTCAGCCTGTGCGAGGGCGTCCTTCGCGCGACGCAGCGGGCGCTGACCGGCCGTCCACTCCCTCTGCAGGCCAGGAGAAAGAGGGCGCTGATGCCAAGGAACAGGCCAAGCGCGAGAAATTGCTTCGACAGCAGGAACAAAAGGTGGCAGAGCGGGTCACACGCGCCCGCATGGCATTGGCGAAGGCGGCGAGCAAGGATCCCAAGGCGGACTCTACCGCGCTGAAACAGGCGCTGGCCGATTCGGCGCTGTTCAAGAGCCAGGGCGTATTCAAAACCGATGAGGAACTCAAGAGGGAACAGCAGCAGAAAGAACAGGAAGCAAAAGATAAACTGATGCGGGAAAAACGGGAGAAGGAGCAGCAGGCCAGGGCAGCGAAAGAAAGAGCCGAACAGCTCAAAAAGGAGAAACAGGCCCGCGGCAAGGAATGGCTCAAGCGGGAGAAACAGGTGCTCGAGCGGTTATCCCGGCTGCGCAAAGAATTGCTGGAAAAACGCGACAAAGGTTTGCCGGCCGATTCCACCGATTATCGCGCCGCGCAGGCGGATTCCGTCCAGCTGATGGCCATGGAGATCAAATCGCCGGAACGGATAAAGATGGAGAAGGAACTGCAGTCCCGACTGGATCAGGCGCGCGAACAGATCGCCAAAGCGGCGAAAAAGGGCGGCGTTGTCGATTCGACCGCTCTTGAACGGGCGCTGGCGGATTCGCTCTCACTCAAGACTACAGGAAAAATGAAACTGGCGGAGCAGTACAAGCTGGAGGAGCAAGCCGCCAAGCGTCTGGCCGAGCTGCGCCAAGACCTGGACAAGCAGCTTAAAAAGAAGGGCAGCGCGGATTCCAGCGCCTATAAACTGGCGCTCGCCGACTCGATCCGTCTGCAATCCTGGGGCATCAAGACCCCGGAGCAGTTCAAAATGGATAAAGAATCGGCCGAGCGGTTGTCCGATGCGCGCAGAAAGATTATAGAGCGAAAAAGGAACATCCAGTACACGGAAAAGCGGTTGCGCCAAGCGATCGCGGATTCGATCCAGCGGCAGACCAAAGGATTAATCCCGCCGGATCAGGTCAAGCAGGAAAAGCGCATTCTCGCCCGGATCGCCGCGGCGCGCAAAGAGCTGGCTGAACAGATCGAAAAAGGCGGCGCCGTCGATTCCACCAAGTTCCGCGAAGCGGTGCAGGATTCGTTGCTCTGGGCGGCCAAAAAACTTAAAACGCCGGAGCGGATCCAGCAGGAGCGCAGACTGACCGAGCAGTTGAGCAAGCTGCGCGCCGAGTTAGCCGCCAGAGCGGCCAGGGGCGCTAAACTGGATTCCGCCAAATTAAAGGCCGCCATGGACGACTCGGTCTATCTGGCGGTCACCGGCCGAGTCAAAACGTCGGCGCAGATTAAAAAAGAGAAAAAGATCCGCGAACGCCTGCTCGCGATTCGCAAGAACCTGGAGAAAAGAAAGAGCAAAGGCCAGCGAGTGGATCTCACCGAACTGCAGACCGTGATGGGCGATTCCGTGCAGCTGCAGGCCACTGGAAGGGTCAAATCCCTGGAGCAGATTCGACGCGAACAGAAATTAGCGGTTAAACTGGTTGGATTGCGCGAAAATCTGGATAAGCTGTTTGAGCAGGTTGCGGCTGATTCGGCGCAACTGAACCGGGCGATTTCAGACTCAACCACCTTGGCTAAAACCGGCACGCTGCCCAATTCCAAGGTGAGCGCCAAGGCCGCATTGGAGAAGCAGGCCAAGGCCGGTCAGGGCAAAAAAACACAGCCCGCTCAGCCGTTCTCGGTCATGGGCATGGTCGGCAAGCTCTTTGAAGTTTTTGAGCCCATGAGCATCAATTATGGAAAACGGGACAACATGGCGCAGTACGGACTGAGCCGTATGCCCGGCTGGCGTTATCAATTCGGTTTGAGTGATTCGACCGGAGTGCCGTTCCAGAGCGGCGCCAGCAGTTCGGTCAATCGCAACAGCAACAGCGTCAACAATAACTTGAGTCTGTCCTCGGGGTTCGGGCTTTCGCGCGATATCAAAATCCAGTTCAAGTTCAACGACACCTATTCTTTGAACAGCAGCACCACCACTACCGGACAGCGCTCGCAAAGCCGGCTGGTGTATGAGGACCTGGACATGCCCTTTCCCGAATGGTCGATCCGAATATCCAGCCTGGAAAAATTGCCTCTGCTCAACCGGTTTGTTCAGCGCGTGAGTCTGGATCACAATTATAACGGCCAATTCGCGCAAACCTTCAATGTGGAGAAAAATGTGGAGGTCGTCACTCGGGATGACCGCGATTCCAAGTTCGCTCCGCTGGTGGGCGTCAGCCTCTCCTTCAAGAACGGCATGACCGTTTCTCTACGCTACAACTCTTCCTCCATGGTCTCTTTGACCAAGAGCTCAGGGGATGGCGCCACGCGAACGGAGAAATCCGATTTTTCCCTCACCGCCAATTACGCCAAAAAGAGCGATTTTCGTATCCCGATACCGATCTGGCCGTTTAAAAACATGCAACTGAAAAACAACATGGATATCGCCATCACTATGAGCATCGGCAGCGATGTGACCATGAAGCGGTTGGGCGAGGGCGCCTATGAAGTGACCAATGAGACCAGCAAGTGGTTTCTCAAACCCAATCTCAACTACAGCTTCAGCGATCGCGTCCGCGGCGGCGCCTACATCGAGCTGGGCAAGAACCATCATAAATTGCTGGGTGATACCTCCTATAAGGAGTTCGGCGTCAGCGCCAGTATTTCCATTCGCGGCGGTTGATGCGGGAACAAGTCGGGATCGGACAGAGCTCCGCCGGTCCTTTGGCAGTGCCGTTAGAATAGGTAACTATGATGAGATCGCTCTTTGGGTTGTTTTTTTTGCTGACCGGCGCGCTCCATTGCCAGTCGCCGGTGCGACAACCGGTTTTTGACGGCGACAAGGCTTTTGTTCAGCTGCAAAAGCAGTGCGATTTCGGGCCGCGCGCGCCGGGCACCGCTGGATGGCGGAATTGCCGGGGCTATTTGATTCGCACCCTGCAGACGTACGCCGATCAGACGCTGCAGCATTCGTTCGCTCTCGAGTTCGGCAGGCCGCGGCGCACGGTGGAAGCGACCAATATCATCGCCCGGTTTCAGCCGCAAAAAGAGCAGCGGCTGCTGTTGTGCGCACATTGGGACACCCGCCCCTGGGCGGACATGGATCCCTTGCCGCAGAACCGGCAGACGCCGATCCTCGGCGCCAACGACGGCGCCTCCGGAGTGGCGGTGCTGTTGGAATTGGCCCGGTTGCTGCATGCGCACAAGCCCGCCCTGGGCGTCGATCTGGTGCTCTTTGACGGCGAAGACAGCGGCGAAAGCCATTCGCCGGAAAGTTATGCCCGCGGCTCCGCGGCGTTCGCCCGCGACTGGGGCAGCCGGCTTCATCCCCGCTTCGCCATTCTGCTGGACATGATCGGCGACAAAGATCTGCAGATTTTTTATGAAGCGCATTCGTTGCAGTACGCCCCGCAGATCGTGCACAAAGTCTGGCAGCAGGCGCGCCTGCTCGGCATCGGCGAATTTATCGCGCAGGAAGGCTACGCGGTGTATGATGATCATGTGCCGCTCCTGGCGGCCGGCATTCCCTGCATCGATATCATTGACTTTGACTACCCCTATTGGCACACGCTGCAGGATATCCCGGCGAACTGTTCCAAATCAAGTCTGGAAAAAGTGGGCAGGGTCATCACAGCAGTGATCTATGGAGAAAAATGAAAAACACGTGTGATTGGCTGTCGGTGGCCGTTCCGGTGACCGAAGCCACTTTGGATCTAATGCTCGCTTATCTTTATGAATTGGGCGCCGATGGTATCGTCGAACAGACCGGACGGCTGGAGGCGTTCTTTCCGATCTCGATGAGCGGCGTGGAGGAAAAAATCAGAGCCCGCTTGCAAACTTTTCGCGACCAGGGTTTTGCCGCTGATCCGGACAAGATCGCCGTGCAGCGGATTCCGAATCAGGATTGGAATCGCGAGTGGAAAAAAAATTACCACAGTCTGCGCATCGGCCGCCGGCTGTTGGTTCATCCCAGCTGGGAGCCGGTCCCCGCCGGAGCGCCGGATTGCGTGATCCAGATCGATCCGGAGATGGCTTTCGGCACCGGCACCCATGCCACCACCCAGCTCTGCCTGCGTCTGCTGGAGGAGTGCATCCGCCCGGGCGACCGGGTTCTGGACATCGGCACCGGCACCGGCATTCTGGCGATCGCAGCGGTCAAATTGGGCGCAGAATCGGTGCATGCCTTTGATGTCGATGCGGTGGCGGTCGAGACAGCGGCCAGGAACGCAGCGGCCAACGGCGTGGCTTCCGCGGTGCACATATCAGTCGCAGAACCGTCGACCTTTCTTTTACCCCCTCATCGTTTCGATTGGGTGGTGGCCAACATTAACCGCGATCAGATCGTCAGAATGCTGCCCTGGTTGCAAAGCGTTTTCAACTATTCGGTCGGGATTATTTTATCCGGCCTGATTGTTGAAGAGGAGGCACTGATCCTTGAAGAACTTGCCCGTTGGCGCTGGGAAGTGAGTGCGGTCTACCATCAACAGGAGTGGCTGGCCTGCCTGGCCAAAATGAACGTCTAATGGTAAACGCATGATGCGCTGCAACCACATGCTGATGGTTATTCATCCCGCCATTTAATCTCCCTTGTGACCTCGGACAATCTCGTGTCTTTCATCGCTGAGGCAATCAACTGATCGGTCCTCTCTCGCCCTGCCGGGCAAATAGAGTGGGCTGACTAACAGGAGGAAAAAGCCATGAAGCTGCGTTATCGTATTGTGATGGGGATCGCGCTGCTCGTTTCTTTGGGACAAGGCGCTTATGCCGGAGAGACTGCACAGCCGCATCCCCGAGCCCTTTGGGCAACCGCACCTCAGGCGCGTGAATCGAGCCGACAGCTTGCGACCATCGCTACGGCCAGAGAAGAAAAATTGCTGAACAGCCTGCGAGACCATGCGGCAACGCTCAAACTGCAGCAACGAATGACCGGCCTGGCCCGTCCTGAAATTTTGGCGCCGTTGTTTGTCCGTAATCTGCATGCGTTGAGCGCGAATGGCGCCAAACCGGCAAAGGTGCGGGAATTTTTGTTCGACCGTCAGCGGGTTCGGCTTGCCTCTACAGGCGGCGCCATCGGCGGCAGGGTGACGGTCGCTGGAGAGTCGATCGCCGATGAGGTGTTCGTACTCGCCTTTGACAGCCACGGGTATTATGCCGGTGGGAGCGAGGCCTCCTATGCGGACGGATCTTATTACATCGGCGGCCTGCCTGCTGGCAGCTATTATGTAATGACGATGAGCGATGAATATGTGGACGAACTCTATGATAACGTTGATGCGCCGCTCAGCGACAAGCAGGGATGGCGCCATGCAAAAACCGTCCAAGTTCAGGACGGTCAAAGCGTGGACAATGTCCATTTCGATCTGCAAAAAGGCGCTGTGCTGACCGGACGTTTGCTGTCCGAGGACGGCCTGACTCCGGTCGATGCGTTTTTCGCACAGCTGGAACTGGTGGATCCGCAGACCGGCGCTTCCCGCTTGACTGTAGAGGTATATCCGGTTGACGGTTTCTTCGAAGCGCATGTTCCGCTATTGGGATCTTTCAAGATCCTAGCCGAGGTGGAGGAGTACGGACGAACCTGGTATCCCAACCAGACCGATTTCGCCTCTGCCGCAGTGGTCAACATCCACACATACAGCGATCAGATCAGCGGCATCGATATCACCCTGCACCAGACAGAGCAGACCATTGCGTCCGGTTCAATTTCCGGGCTCATTCGCGGCGAGGGGCAGTTTGTGCTGGCCGGCCTTGCCTTTGCCTTCAACGCTGCAGACACCTCCTTTGCCGGATTAGCTTTGGGTTTGTTGGGCAACTATGAATTCCCCGGTCTGGCGGAAGGCGACTATTATATTTTTGCCGATGATTATTTGGCTAACTTGATCGGCGGCGCGGAAAATCTGGTCGGCGAGTTTTACCAGGACGCTTATTCGCTGCAGACGGCGCAAAAAGTCACCGTACACGCAGGAGAAGTGACGGCCAATGTAAACTTTATTCTTAACGCCGGCGCCACTGTCTCGGGGCGGGTTGAGGATGAATCCGGTCAACCGGTGGACTCGATCCTGGTCATTGCTCTGGATCCGAGTCTTTTCAGCGGCGGAACGGATGAACCACTTCTATCCAGACTCAGGGTGGCTGCCAGCCCGACGGATGAAAATGGAAATTACACCATGACCGGCCTTCCAGCCGGCTCCTATTTGCTGAGGACGTTCAGCCAGTACAGCATCTCCATCATGTTCGAGGCGCCGTTCTTGAATTTGGTCAAGGGCAAACACAGCGGAAAGGTGGTGGATTCGTATTATCCGAATGCCGACAATCTGCTGAATTATAAACAGGCTTCTCCAATCGAGGTCTCGGCGCCGGTTGTAATAAGCGGTATCAATTTTCATTTACAGAAGGCCAAATATTTTTCCGGCCGTGTGACCGACGCCGACGGCGTAACAGCGACTCCCGGCGTCGTCGTTCTCGCGCTGACAGACACTTCCGGTGTGCCTTATCCGGCGCTGGGGACCAGCGATGCGGACGGCGATTATCACCTCGGTCCGTTGCCCAACGGCCGCTACAAATTGCTGGCTCTGACCGGTCTTATGGGTGGACAAGCGCACCTGTCCGAATATTATAGCGGCGAACGGCAATTCAACGCTGCGCCGGTGCTGGCTTTGGACGGCGCCAGCCTTGCGGATATCAATTTTACCTTGGATCGCGGCGCTGCGATTCAGGGATTTATCGATCTCGCTGGAGCAGGCCCCCGGTTTCCGGCCGGCGCCGACACCCTGTGGGAATTTCCGGTTTTAATCTACAACAGCGTGGACGGCCAATTGGCCAGCTATGATTTCGTTCAGTTCACTGGCGGCTATCGTGTGGACCGGCTGCTTCCGGGCAGCTACAAGGTGTTGGCTCTGCCGTGGAGCGGGCTGTTCAGCGCAACGTATTACGGCGGCGGAGCTGCTTTTAACCATGCGCTGACTCAAACCATTCAACTGAACTATGGTCAGATCGCAGAGGCGGACATCAAACTGGATCAGGCCCAGGGCAGTATAGCCGGAACCATCAATGCAGCGGATCGATCCGCGCCATTGCCCGGTGCGCTGGCCATCGCCTACGATGCCACCGGCCATCCGCTGGGCGTGGGGGTTGCAGACATCGAGTTTCTTTCCCGTGAATCTACGCTTGCGCAGGGCCGCTACCGGATCGGCGGTTTGCGCGCGGGCGTCTATTATGTCCGCTCCTTTGCGCTTAGCGCCAACATCGGCATGGTGAGTCAATTGGTCGGTATGGCAGAAGGCCTGATGGGCGACGGCTTGGACGATCCTTTCGCTCTGCTCAGCGGCGATTCTCTGGGGCAGCTGGATTTAAACCTTCTGATCTATCAGGATCAATGGCATCGTGGTCTGGCGATTGCGGAGTCATTCGATCTGCAGGAGATGATCATGAAACTGAGCACGTTGGGCCTGGCCGGTGAATACGATGCTGCCCTGTCTCCTATCTATCTGCCGTTGCCCTATGCGCAAAAGATCCCCGACGGCGCTCAGTCGGTGACTGTGGCCGAGGGCGGCGCTGTCACGAATATAGATTTCCACCTATTGCCCACCACGTTCACCGATTGGGTGACTACTGTGGAAGAAAAAAACGCCCTGCCGGTCGGCTTTAGCGTGGCGCAGAACTATCCTAATCCATTCAATCCGGAGACCAGTCTGTCCTTTACGCTGCCGCAACCGGCCTCCGTGCAAGTGACGGTCTATGATGCATTGGGTCGTCGGCTGGCTGTGTTGGCGGATCGCCGTTTTACCGCCGGCGGTCATTCGCTGCGCTGGAATGGCCGCGATCAGTCCGGCCGCAGCGTCGCTTCGGGGGTGTACATGGCTGTGGTGAAAACCGAAACCGAGCGCCGCGTCGTCAAAATGCTGCTGATGAAGTAAGCCTGTCGATCGCTTAACTGATTTGATGAACGGCCGGGTTGATCCCCGGCCGTTTTTTTTCGGAAAAAATTTTGAATTGTCGGTTGGAATGGATATATTTCTTTTATTCGATCGGCAGCCTTTGACCAAGCTTGATGAAGAGCATCCGTGTGATCCGTAGAGTATTGATATTTTTTCTGCTGGGGTACAGCTTCGTCCGGGCGGAATCGTCGTTTCAGATTGTGTCCCACGAACCCGGCCGTCTGGTGCTCAGGATAACGACGCCTGAACCGACGGTGCGGCTGGTGGAACAGAACGGCGCGCGTTACTCCCTGATCCGCGCGGCCGGCTGGGACTCCTCCGCCGGCAGTCTTCCCACCTTGGCCCTTCTTCTTCATCTATCCGACTCCTCCGCCCGATACGCTGTTTTATCCGAGACCAAGGCTCGCGTTTCAACCTGGCCGCCCAGGCTCTATCGGGATGCGCCGATAGACGGAGAATCCATCGATTCAACCGCCTTCTTGGCCCAAGCCGCTCCTCCTGATCGGGTGACGCTTCGCTATCTAGGATTATCACGGGAATCGCATCTCTGGTCGCTGCAGATCGCCCCGTTTCAATACAGCGATGGGGTTCTGACTTTTGCTAAAAGCCTGTTGCTGGAAATCACCACCCCTGACACTCAGGCAAAAAAGCCGTTGTCTGAAACCGAGCGGACGCGTCTTAGCACCTTGGGCGCTGCGGCCATAGCCGATAATAATAGGATCGACTCGACGCCCACGGCACTGGCGAAACAGCCGGCCTTTGCCGGGCCCAGGGTCAAGATTCTGCTCAATCAGGACGGCATCTATCGAATCAGCGGAGCAGACTTGAAAGCCGTCGGCGTGAACGCAGCGGATCTGGAGATCAAACAGCTTCGCCTCACCTGCAATGGCGCTGAGGTACCCATCTATGTGTCCGGCTGGCAGGACGGCCGTTTTCAGCAAGAGGATTATTTCGAGTTCTGGGGTGAGGCTTTGCGCCGCACCAGGCAGCAGCAGGCGCCAGAGCTGTATCAGGATCCCTTCAGCTCCACCAACATCTATTGGCTGTCTTGGCAGAACACGGCTGGGAGTTGGATGAGCGAAGAGTACGCCGGTCTGACCGATTCGAACGCCGGGGAACGCCGGCGCCCTCTGGCTTATTATGAAACCGTGCACGTGGAGAGGGATCTGCATTTCGATCGTTTGAATGATATCTTTGCAGCGGATTCTCTGCGCGATCTGTATTATTTCGATTCGGGCATCGGCGCCGGCAGCAAAAAAAAATATCCGTTCACCGCGCCCTGGCCGGATTTCAAGTCGCCTCTGGGCGTTCAACTCACCGCCTGGTTCTCCGGGCGATCCACACTCAGCGCAGAACATCGCATTTCGCTCTTTCTCAACGATCAGCATGCGCTGAGCGGCGGCGGGTATCGCCAGGCGCTGATCCATCTGCAAACCCGCCCTGACCAGGCATTGTCAGTGACCGCGTTGTCCGCAGAACAGAATGATCTGACCGTCATCAACCAGGTGGAGAACGGCGCCATCGATTTCGTCATGTTGAATTGGTTTGAAGTGACCTATCCGCGTATGTACCGGGCTTTTGATGGTTTCATCCGCTTTTCCATTCCGCCGGATCATGATCCCGGGCTGTTCGAGTTTCAGGTGGATGGCTTTCGCACAGGATCCGTGGATGTCTATAAACTGGGCATCAGTAGAATGGTCGGCTGCCGCACAGAGTACAAGGTCAGCTCCGACGGATTGTCTTCGTTTGTCTGCACCTTTGAGGATCACGTTCCCGGCCGGGAGATCCGCTATGTGGCGGTGGAGCAGAGCGCGAAAAAGAGTCCGCTGCGCATGGAATGGCAGCCGGCGCCCTGGCAGCCTCCAAAGGCGCCGGCAGTGGACTATCTGGTCGTCAGCAGCAGGCGTTTTATCTCCTCTGCTGCTTTGAAAAAACTGCTCGATCATCGTCAGGCTCAGGGATATCATGTCCTGGCTGTGGCGGTGGAGGATCTGTATGATTTCTTTGATGAAGGGCGCTATGGCAGCCAAGCGGTGAAGAACGGATTGTCCTGGTTTTATCAACACGCACAGCCGCCGGGATTGAAATATGTGCTGCTGGTGGGCGATGGCTGTTACCAGCGCAACCGGGCCGGCGCGGACAGTCTGGATTTGATACCCGTCCATTATCGGCGAACTCTGCGCTATGGCGCAACCGCCAGCGACCACTGGTATGCGCTGTTGTCCGGCGCCGACGAGATAGCGGACGTGCACATCGGTCGTCTGCCGGTCCGCACGGAGGATGAACTGCAGGCCGTGGTGGACAAGACCATCGCGTTGGAGACCGCACCGCATAAAGGGGATTGGCGCCATCGTCTGTTGTTCATCGGCGGCAACGGCATGATCTTTCGCGATAAAGCGACGGAACTCGCCCATAAAGCGCCGGCGTCGTGGGACAGCCGCATGCTGTTCACGACCCGCGTTCCTTCCGGCTACGATCCGTTTTACGGCGGCACCGCCGATCTGCTCGATCATCTCGATCAAGGGTGCCTGGTGGTGAATTTTCATGGCCACGGCGGCGGGGCCATCTGGTCTGATAATGGTTTATTGCGGTTGGAGGATGTGGCGCGCCTGAGCAATCATCAGCGTTATCCGCTCATCCTCAGCATGACCTGTTATACCGGCGCCTTTGACGCATTGACCAATCAAAGCCTGGCCGATGTCCTGTTGATGACGCCGGAGGTGGGGGGCTGCGCTTTTCTAGGCGCTTCAGGCCTGGGCTGGGTGACCAACGATGATCTGCTGCAGAACGAGATCATGGAATATTTTTATGAGCATCCGCAGCACACTGTCGGCGAAATCATACAGGCCGGCAAAATACGTTATTTGGCCCGCTTTTACAGCGACATCGCCCTGACTGAGATCAATCAGTATAATCTGCTCGGCGATCCGGCATGCCGGTTGATGGCGCCGCAGCAGAATGTCGCGTTGACGTTGGAAAAGCGCTTGGTTGAAAAAGGGGACACTCTGACGGTCTCCTGCCGCTTGCCTTTTTCGCGCGGTCAATGTTACTGGCAGATGGTGGACAGCGCGCTGGTTCCCTTGGAAAGCAAAACCTTGCCCTTCAACAGCCCGCAGGTTCAATCCTTCTTTATAACGCCGAACACTCTAAAAACCGGTCTGGCTTACCTTCGACTGTACGCAGCCGACGAGATGGGCATGGCCGCTTGCCATGGCGCTGCGGAATGGTCTGCAACCAGCTCTTTGGTGGATTCGGTGGCCACGGTGCTGACGGATCAAGATTCGTTGTACGTGGCTGCGCGCATCACCAGTCTGACGCCGTTCCGTTCTGTCATCTGCCGTCTGTTTGATGCCTCTTTGAACATGACCGCACGGTCCGACGGCTGGTACGTTTCCGCCGCCTATCCGGTCACCCCGCTGACCAGCGTGGTGCACTTTCAGATCATCATCCAGGAGCAATCGGGCGGCGTGCGCACTTCGCGGATGTACCAGCGGACGATCAAAAATATCGCCAATCTTTTTTTGGATCGGAATGCGACGGTCTGGGGCGGAAGCGAGGCGCCGATGTTGGTAGTGTCGGTGAACAATCAAGGCACTGGTGAGGCCAGGGGAATCTATCTGCGGCTGGAGGAGGCGGATTCCGTGAGCCAGGCGTTCAAAACTGTGGCCATGGACACGCTCTCCTGCGCGGCTTTGAGCAGCCGGCAAGTGGCGTTGCCCTATTCTCCTGCGCCGGGTGTGCATCTGATACGACTGGTGCTGGATTCGGATCCGGAGGGGGCAAACGGCTGGATCACGCAATCTCTTTTTCCTTTGCAGAGCCAGGCGTTCGCCTATGATCCCAAGTTGGGCATCGCCGGCGGAGACACGCTCCATTTTGATCAGGCGTTTGCTCTGGTTGTGCCTGCAGGGACTTTTTCCACTCGCGCTGTTTTGCATATTCGCCAGTCCAGGCAGCCGCTCCTGTTCGATCAAACGGATCTCACCTTGTCCGGTTCTTCCTACACGATCGCTTTTTCCACAACAGAAAAACCGCAGAAACCGGTCACCATCAGCCTGCCGTGCGACCCTGGCGCGCCTGCAGCGCTCTACCGGTTCACCGCTGCAACAAAAAAGTGGCGCCGCCTCGACAGTCAACTTGCTGACCGTCGAGTGACAGCCACGGTGTTAGAGTGGGGCGAATACGCGGTGTTGTACGGCGTAGATACGCAGCCGCCGCGCTGCACCGTGTCTATCGACGGCAGACCGTTTCAGCCGAACAGCTATGTCTCGACCAGCCCGCTCATCTCCATTCTGCTTCAGGATGAAAACGGCATCGATTGGTCGAGCGGCAGCCCAGATGTGCTTTTGGACGGCAAACCGACTGAGGCCTTGACCGTGCCCGATTCCCTTGTAAATGCCAACGAACTTGCGTTGCAAGGGATTGTACCGCTGACCATCGGAGATCATCGCCTGGTGATTTCGTGCCGTGACTGTTTCGGCAATCCTATGGAACCGGTGGAGTTGCAATGGACTGTGTCCGGGGATTTTCAGCTTCAGGTGTTGGGCACTTTTCCCAATCCATTTGTAACCAAAACCGTGCTCGCCTATCGCTTGACCCAGCCGGTGGACAAGCTGCTGTTCAAGATCTACACCGCCTCCGGCCGCCTGATCCGCGCCATCGACGCGCGGCTGGAAAGCGAAGATCCCCTGCCGTTGACAGCGGATTATCATGAATTGACCTGGGATGGAACGGACCATCAGGGTTATCCCGTGGCCAACGGCGTTTATTTTTATCGCATCACCGTGCAGCGGAATCTGGAAATGAAAGAGGCGAGTGGAAAAATCGCCAGGATACGATGATGAAGAAATGGCTGTGCTTTCTTCTCCTCACCTGCGTCGAACGATCTATCTCTGACGAGACGCGTTATGCCGGAGCTTCCATGGAATTAGGTGTCGGCGCAAGATCAATAGCGTTAGGCGGCTATGCAGCAGCCTCTTACGGCAGCATCGATAATTTCCATTGCAATCCGGCGGCCGCTGCGTTGTTGAGCCGGACTGTTCTCAGCGTGATGTATGCGCCCAGTTATGGTGCGGTGACCGATCCTTTGGCGGTTTATCACTATTGCGGTTTTCAGGCGCCCCTGTTCGGCGGCGCCACTGTCGGCGTGCATTGGACCCGTTTTTTCGTCGATGGAATTCCGATATATCCGGAGCTTAGCGGTGGAAGCTTGGCGGACCGGTTGAACGATTCGTCGCTGCAGCCGGACGGTCAAGCGCTGGGCTATTTCCAAGACGCCGAGGATGTGGTGTATCTTTCTTTCGGCCGCGCCTTCCGTCACCTTGTTCCTCTGGGCTGGCTGTACGGCGATCTGCCGGTGGAGATCCCTGTGGGCATCACGATTAAAATTCTCCGCCAGTCTTTGCATCAGAACCATGCTTCGGCTTTGGGATTGGACCTTGGCGCCATGTTGAATTTTAGCCTGGAGCGGTTGCTGGATTCCGATTTTTTGGGTAAGGTCAGCTTGGCTTTTTCTGTTCTGGATATCGCACGAACGCCGATCCTATGGAACACCCGTCATGAAGACCGCGTGCAGCGCACGATGTTGTTCGGTCTGGGATACGCCGAGGATTTCGGCATGCGCGACGGCCGCGTGCAGCTGTTTTACACTCAGTATCGCAAATATAATACCGCCCATCTAGCCGGCATGGAAGCATGCTATCGCGGCCTGGCTTTGCGCTCCGGCATGGGGCCGCAGGGCTGGAACCTGGGCGCCGGTCTGCGTTGGCACGGCTGTGCTGTGGATTATGCGTTCAGCTTTCTCGATTTCAGCCAGGTTCATCGCCTCAGCTGTTCCTTTACCTTTAAACGGGGAGCAGGCGAATGAAACGTGTTTGCTCAGCCGGTGGAATCAGCCTGTTCCTGATTCTGCTTTTGGCCTGCGAAAAACAGTCGTTGGCTCCTCAACGGCTGGGGCTGCAGGTCCGGTTTGTCCCTGCGGCCGAAGATACAGCTGTGGTGGAGGCCGGTATCGATGCGGTGCCTGAATCCGACGCCATCCAACTGCACTGGCGGCGAGGAAACGGATTGACCGAGTACCGGCTGTATCGGCGAAAGCAGGAGGAAACGACTTTCACCCTCATCGTGGTGCTGTCGGAGCGGGACAGCCTCTTTCTCGACCAGGTGGAGGTGGCGCTCCATGTCCGCTATCACTATTATCTGCTGGGCGCGGACGCAGCGGGGGCGGTGACCCAGCCTTCGGATACCGTGGATTATATGCTATTGCCCAAGGTGCTCAATCTGGCGCAGGCTTTTCAGCAGGACACGCTGCGCTTTCACTGGCAGCCGGCGCCGCAATCGCCGGCCGAGTATTATCTGCTAAAGCTGTTCGACGATGCAGACGGTCGATTGATCTGGATGTCGCGATTGCCCGGTTATCAATCGGATCAGGAGATGGTCCGCTACAACTGGGATGGGGCAGCCAAACTGGAACGCCTGACGCACAAGCGGGTTTATCGCTGGCGCGTGGATGCGGTCGGCGCGGCATTGCATTCCGGCAGCGAATCGCCATGGCGGAAATTTAGTATTCCCTATATATTTAGCTTGACATTTTGTTAAAAAATACCAATATTTTTATTGGTAATTTATAGGGAGGTTAAACGATGAAACCTTTAAAGCCGATGTTGGTAGTCTTGCTTGTGCTGCTTTTTGCCTATGCTTCTCCGGCGGTCATCATCAATGGGGGTTTGGGCCTCCCACACACCAAAGCGGCTTGGGTGAGTCAAACCGGTCGACTGACTATGTTGACCCATACCCGTTTCTGGGGCCAAGTACATCAAACCCGTGATGTGAAGATGAATGTGCCGAGCGCCATGACGGTCTGGGACGTCCAGGGATTGGTCAGCTTGAATTATGGTTTGGGAAAACATTTTGATTTGAACATCACCCCCATTCTCTACCAGGACGATCAGACTCAATACGGCGTTTACCCCTATGATACGTTTATCGGCTTAAAGATCGGCTCCTATGGTTCCAAAGCCTCCTCTTTGAATTACGGCGTACAGCTGCATGGACGTTTTCCCACCGGCGACGTTAAAAACATCATGTTCGAAAACTATTCCGCCGGCACCGTCGAGTTCGGCTTCACCGGCCTGGTCAGCTATGCCGCTGATCCTCTGTATCCGGAAGATTCTTTCAACCTGCATCTGAATCTGGGCTACCACAACAGCAACGATGTCGGCGAGATCATCACCTCTGCAATCAACGACCCGTACAGCCGCGTGCTCAGCCAGACGCAGCAGATGCATTTTGCCGCCGGCTTTTGGATTCCCACCGAAAGTTTCGATTATGGCCTGGAGATGTACGGCAACGCCTGGCTGCAGCAACCGCCGGCCGCTGCCGCGGGCCGAGAGAATTATCTCTACGGCAACGCCGCCATCAAATACAAACCCTACCGCTGGTTCAATTTCACGCTCTCCGGCGAATACCGCATGACCAGCGACAAGGAAGAGACCATCGGGCCTAAGCGGGTCCCTTCCGGTCTGCCCAATTATAACACCTGGCGCATCAACGTGGGCGCTCAATTCACCCTGTTGCCCACATCGGTATATCGGACTTCGGAGCGCGACGTGTTGATGCAAAAGGCGGAAAACCGTCGTGAGCTGTTCGAGCAGATCATCAAGGAGCGCAGAGAGACCGAATCCGCGGAAGAGGAACTGGAACGCATCCGCGAAGAACGCCGCAAGGCGGAGCGGGAGCTGGAACGGCTGCGGAAAATACTCGAAGGCCAGACGGATCAGCGCCAGCAGTTGGAGGAGATGCGCAAAGAGCTGGAACCGAAACCCTGACAAGAATTGAGCGCGATCTGTTGCATGAACTGTTTTGCCCGTTGAATGAGACGGACGGCCAAACACACTATTTTTAATGTTTTTCAAAACGACGTGATCACCGCAAGCTTGTTCAGGGAGATGCACCTTGATCGCGAGTGGGGAGCGCGTCGTTTTTTTTTGATGCTCCGCACGGATTTTTCTCAAAAAGCGTATTGACTATTTTAAAAAAAATCCGTATGATTTCTAACTATGTCCTCTTTGTTCTAACCGTATGAATTAATTTTATCTTATCCTCTTTTAAGCTCGCAAACGACAAACATCCATCAAGGAGGTGATCTCCGGCCATTGACAAGGTGGGACCATTAACGAACGAATTGGTGGTTGGCTTATTGTAAAGGAGGAACCGATGAATCAAATGTTAAAGCAGATGGTTGTGCCGCTGATCCTGTTATTGCTGTGCACGGTGGTCCTGATGGCCGCTGAAAACGGCGAGAACAAGTTCGTTAAAACCTTCGGAATGGCTGCGCCGCATCCGGGGCGTACGGCTTGGGATATCGTCGTGCTGCCGGATTTGAACGACAACGGCGTCAACGAAGTGCTTGTGGCTTGCGACAACGACAACCCCGCAGTCAACAATGGAAACGGCTGCGATTATTATGTGCTCGAGCGTCAGGACAACGATTCCCACAAGGTGTTGTGGCACAGTTTTGTCGACAACGTGGTCGAAGAGTACAGCGCCACCTATGGCGATACGGACAACGACGGCAACATCGAAATCATCGCCTGCATGCGCCCGGGTGTGGTGGGCGCACCCAGCCTGGTTTTTTGGGAGGTGGACCGCAGCCTTCCCGGGTATCCCCTGCCGGATATGCCGACGCTCGGCTATGATCTCTCCCTCGGCCAAGGGTGGGCTCGTGCTTTTACCGCCAAAGTGGCGGATGTGGACAAGGACGGCAAGAATGAGTTGATGGTCGGCATGCGGCCCTACAGCGCCACCGGCGTCGGCGCTAAAAACGTCGGGCTCATTCTGCAGGAGCACGGCGGCGATCTAGCTTTTCCGGATTTCCGCGAAGAGTTCCGGGTTACTGGTTATAACGGCTCCGCTTACGGCCTGCAAACCGGCGATGCGGACAATGACGGTTTGACCGACATCTATTTCGGCGAATACGATTATTCCGGTCTGTTTGTTGTGGAAAACACTGCGCCGGATTCTTACAAGGTACACCAGCATCTCAATTTTACTCCCGGCACCGATCAAGTTTCGCGTCACGATATGGGCATCTATGATTTTAACGGCGATGGTTTTACCGAACTGGTTTATGCCACCAATGTTTCGGGTGAAGTGTTGATTATCACCAATCCGGGTGAAATCGCTTTGATGGATTCCACCTGTGCACACGTCATCGCGCAGCTGCCCTATTCGATCTACGGCATTGCAGTGGCCGATCAGGACTGGACCGGGTCGGGCAATGACGGCCGGGACATCTATTGCGCGGCGGATTCGGGTTTGTACGATATCGAATACACCGGCGGCGAGGGCGGCGACGTCACTGATCCGGCCAATTGGGCGGTGCACCAGATCGCCAGCGGCGATTACTTTTTCGCCGTCGGCGCCGGCGATTTCGATCGCGACGGTCGTCGTGAAATTGTCGTCTGCTCTGCATCCGATGAAAGCCCGGAATTCGTTCAATATTTCGAACATGAACCATTGCCCAACTTTGGCGTAAAGGTTGTGTGGAATGATCCTTCACAAAAAGACAATCCAGCAGACGCCATCAAAGGCAATCCACGCGGGTTTACCGCCGGCAGCGATATAGACAAGGACGGCAAGAAGGAGCTTATCGCCACTCAATATTCCGGCAGACTGGTGATGTACGAAGTGGTCGGCGATAACAGCCTCGAACTGGTCTGGGTGGACTCGACGGCGAAAAAAGTCTGTGCCGCCGCCTCCGGCGGGTCGAATCCCCGCAGCGTCACCGTGGCGGATGTGGATCGCAACGGCAAACAGGAGATCATCGCTTTCATGGGCTCCACCGCTGCCCATGCCGACAGCCTGGGCGTCTGGTTTTTCGAATGGAACGGACAGGACAACGGCTTTGGCGCAGTCGGCGGCGGTCCGACGTTTATTCTGCCGCTGAATCAGATCAATCCGGCGCTTACCGACGGCAACCGCACGGAGACCATCGCTGCGGCGGACGTGGACAACGACGGCATGGTGGAGATGCTGCTGGCCAATGACGGCACGCCCAACACCAACGATGCCTTTGTCATTTTCTCCTGCGTCGACGGCACGCTGGAAAGCGGTTTTCCGGTTTTCAAAACCGAATTCACCAATATCCGTGGAACCGCTAACGGCTGGGCTGGTTCGCCGGTGGGCGCTACAGCGGCTGATCTGAACGGCGACGGCGCTAAAGAGGCGGTTTTTCTGCCGTGGGATAAGGGCAAGATCATCCTGGCCCAAGCGGTGAAACCGGATTCCTTTATGTGGAAAATGTTGCCCATGGATAAATACGAAACTTCGACCGACGACGGCGTCTTTTATGTGTCGGTCGGCGTGTATGATGTGGATGGAGACGGCAAAGATGAATTGATGGGTTCGTTGTACAACACCACCAGCGGCCGCGTGCTGTTGTTGAACGCACCGGATGGCTCCATCATGGATATCGATCCCATGAACGACAGCCATGTCGCTCGCATCCGCGAAGCCTCCGGCGGTGCGCCGTTCAACAACGCGCTGGGTGATCTGAACGGCGACGGCAAAGCCGAGCTTTTCTTCACCAACTACGCCCGCGGTCAGGTCAATGCGCTGGCCTACAACGGCGCCGGCGATATCACCAATCCGGCGAACTGGATCACCTCGGAAGGGTTCTATGACAACTCGTTTGTCTATAAACCCAAGTTCGAGGATTTCGGCGATTCGACCGTGTTTAAAAAGGCCATGACCGAATGGAATGACAACGATATCAGCCAGATTCATGGTTCCTTCGGCATCAAGATCGCCGATGACATTGATCAGGACGGCATCAAAGAGCTGGTCTTCAGCGCTTTGCAGTCCTGGTGGTCCGGCGCCTGGCTGTTCATCCTCGAGCCGACCACAACCGGCGTCAAGTTGAATCAGTGGCGGGTGATCACGCCGGATGAGTATCAGCTGAGCCTGGCGTACCCCAACCCGTTCAACGCCTCCACGACCATCGAATATACCCTGCCTGTGGATAAGCAGATCAAAGTGCAGGTGTACAACACCATGGGCCAGGTGGTGCGCACGCTGGTGAACGCGCGAATGCCCGCCGGCACGCACCGGATCGTCTGGGACGGCATGGACAATGCCGGCAGAGCCGTTGCTTCCGGCATGTATCTGTACACCCTGGAGTATGGCAATTTCAAACAAGTGCAACGTATGACGTTGATGAAATAAAGATGGATTCGGCGGGGCGGGCGTTTTCCGCCCCGCCTTCGGTATTCTGCATCAAGTGCGCAAGGTGGACCAAGCCCGGCGCACTATTGGCGGAGGGATCAGGCAATAACACTGGACAGGCCAGGCGAGCTTGCCTGGTTTTTCTGTTTTTCTGTACAGCCCAGTCCATGGGCTTTTATTTATTTATCGGCCGGCGGTATTTTTGTTGTGACTTCTTGCCTCCAGGTTGTCGTCCTGAGGCGCGAAACAGTGGAATGCAGCGTCTGTTTGCGGACTCTGAGCGCCGAAGGATCTAGCGACGAACAGACTAGACGAAAGTGTGAAGCCCTGCGCGTCGCTGGATTCCTCGCCCCAATGTTGTCATCCTGAGGCGCAAAACAGTGGAATGCAGCGTCTGTTTGCGGACTCTGAGCGCCGAAGGATCCAGCGACGAACAGAATAGACGAAAGTGTGAAGCTTGGTGCGACGCTGGATTCCTTGCCCCAATGTTGTCATCCTGAGGCGCGAAACAGTGGAATGCAGCGTCTGTTCGCAGACTCTGAGCGCCGAAGGATCCAGCGACGAACAGAATATGCGAAAGTGTGAAGCTTGGTGCGACGCTGGATTCTTCGCCCCAATGTTGTCATCCTGAGGCGCGAAACAGTGGAATGCAGCGTCTGTTTGCAGACTCTGAGCGCCGAAGGATCTAGCGGCGAGCAGAATATGCGAAAGTGTGAAGCCCTGTGCGACGCTGGATTCCTCGCCCTTTACAATTGTAGTGGTCTTGTGGGAATATGGGATTGCGGGCTCGGAATGACAAAAGGGAAAAATTTTAAGCAGGTGGTTTTTATTGATCTCTAACGCCCATGAAAACCTACTATGTTTACATCATGGCAAGCATTAGCAAAACCCTTTACGTGGGTATGACTAATAACATCGAACGCAGAGTGTACCAGCATAAACTCAAAGTGAAAAAAGGCTTTACGTCTAGATACAATATTTTTAAGCTGGTTTACTTTCAATCCACCGACGATGTCGGTTATGCCATTGGTCGTGAAAAGCAGATAAAAGGGTGGACGAGAAGTAAAAAGATAGAGTTGATAGAATCCATGAATCCGCACTGGATTGACTTGAGTGCAGATTGGTATGCGTGGAACAAAGAATAAACAATAGAAAAGAACCATTTCAATGTTGTCATCCTGAGGCGCGAAGCGATGGATCTGTGAGTCTGTATGCAGAATCCGCCAAGCTACCCGATGTTGTCATCCTGAGGCGCAAAACAGTGGAATGCAGCGTCTGTTTACAGACTCAGCGCCGAAGGATCTATCAACGAAGAGAACAAGCAAACGATCAAGACCCAGTGCGTCGCTAGATTCCTCGCCCTTCGCGACTGGATCGGTCTGGGGGGAATCCGGGGTTGCGGGCTCGGAATGACAACCTGTAATGTTGTCATCCTGAGGCGCAAAACAGTGGAATGCAGCGTCTGTTCGCAGACTCTGAGCGCCGAAGGATCTAGCGACGAACAGAACAAGCAAACGATCAAGGCCCAGTGCGTCGCTAGATTCCTCGCCCTTTGCGACTGCATCGGTCTGGGGGGATCCGGGGTTGCGGGCTCGGAATGACAAAAGCGAAGGATCTATCGACGAACAGAACAAACAAACGACCAAGACCCAGTGCGTCGCTAGATTCCTCGCCCTTCGCGACTGCATCGGTCTGGTTGGAATCCGGGGTTTCGGGCTCGGAATGACAACCTGTAATGTTGTCATCCTGAGGCGCGAAACAGTGGAATGCAGCGTCTGTTTGCAGACTCTGAGCGCCGAAGGATCTATCGACGAACAGAACAAGCAAACGACCAAGGCCCAGTGCGTCGCTAGATTCCTCGCCCTTCGCGACTGGATCGGTCTGGGGGGAATCCGGGGTTTCGGGCTCGGAATGACAATAGGGAAGGATCCAACGACGAACAGAAAAAGCGAAAGGGCGCTGCCCTGCGCGGCGGCACACACTACGCACAGCCGCAGAGATATTGACTGACAATTCTGACAATGATCAAGTCATCCGACAATAGGCCTCACTTATTTCATTTTCTCATGAGGTTGCTCATGGTTTGCTTCAAGAGGACACTGTTATTTCTCTGCCTACCGGCGCTTCTCTGGGCCGGTACCACCGGCAAGATCGCCGGCGTGGTCAAGGACGCTGGCAGCAAAGAGCCGCTGCCCGGCGTCAACTTGATCGTGGAGGGCACCAGCATGGGCGCCGTCACCAGTCTGGACGGCGATTATTTCATTCTCAATGTGCCGCCGGGCCGCTATAACCTGCGCGCCACCATGATGGGCTATACGCCGATGATCCAGCGAGAGGTGCTGGTGCAGACCGATCACACGACCACCATTGATTTTAACCTCTCTTCCACGGTTTTAGACATCGGCAACGAAATCACCATAGTCGCCGAGCGGCCGATGGTGCAAAAGGATGTGACCTCCGGGCGTGCGATCGTCACCACAGAGGAGATCAAAGAGATGCCGGTGGAATCCTTCACCGACGTGCTCAAGACCAAGGCGGGCATCACCGAAGGCGCCAACGGCGCTTTGCACATCCGCGGCGGCCGCGCCAGTGAGATCGGCTACATGATCGACGGCGTGGCGGTGTCCAATCCCTTGTGGGGCGGCCTTTCGGTCTCTGTGGAGAACACCGCCATTCAGGAGCTGCAGGTGATCAGCGGCACGTTCAACGCAGAATACGGCCAGGCTATGTCGGGTCTGGTGAATATCGTCACCAAGGACGGCGGTGAACGATACAGCGGCAACGCCGAGTTCTATCTCGGCGACAAGGTGTCGTCCCATAAAAGCACTTTTCTCAACATTGAAAAGATCAACCCCGCAAGCCTGATGAACGCGGATCTTTCCCTCTCCGGTCCGATTCCCGGCATTTCTAAAAAATTGACCTTTTTTACTTCCGGCCGTTGGTTCGACAGCCAGGGATGGCTGTACGGCCGGCGGGAGCACTCGCCCAATGATGTGGTCTATGTCGATTCCACCGCGGTGCTCGGCCTGGTCAACAGCCCCTATAACACCGAACCGTTCACCGACGCCAATGCGAACGGCCGTTGGGACAGCGGCGAGTCCTTTACCGACGCCAACGGCGATGGCGTCTGGAACAGCGGCCGGTTGAATTTTATTGAACCCTATTATGACGACAATCGCAACGGCGTCTATGACGAAGGCGAAGCGTTTACCGATTACAATCTGAACGGCCGGCGCGACAATGGATTCAGCGGCGACAACAGCCTGGCGGCTATGAATCCCTACCGGAAGCTGTCTCTACAGACCAAATTGACCTACAAGTTCAACAGCAATATGATCCTCCGCTACGGTCTGCTCTATTCGGATGTGAAAAATCAATCGTATGATCACACCTTCAAGTACAATCCGGATGGCCGTACCACTCACTATGGTCGCGCCTTTTCTCACACCCTGGATTGGACCCATTCCCTCTCTGCCGCCACGTTTTATACTCTGAAGGTCAATGCCAATGCCAATGTCGACAAGGAGTACCTGTACGAGGATTGGCAGGATCCGCGTTATCTGCCGAACATTTTGACCCAGATCCCGGGCCGCGAATTTTACGGCGGCGGCCAGGATAAGAGCTACAGCCGCTCCCGGTATCTAACTTACCTCGGCCGCTTCGATCTGACCAATCAATGGAACCGGACCCATCAGTTCAAGCTGGGCGCGGAATGGCGCCAACACGATCTCTCCTCCTTGGCCTACACCGTGGACATCCGCGATACCTACGATTGGCTGCCGACCATTCACACGCCGGAGACCAGCACAGGCCATAACCGCTATGATCATCGCAAGCCGATCGAGTTCTCCGGTTATCTCCAGGATAAAATCGAACTCAAAGACATGATCGTCAATCTCGGCTTGCGCTATGACTATTTCCATTCCCATTGGAAAGTGGCGGCGGACAATCGGGACAAGATGCTGATTTCCGCCAGCCGCACCTCGCTCGATGATTTGCAGCTGGTCGAGGCGGAGGCCAAACAGCAGTGGAGCCCCCGCCTCGGCATCGCCTATCCCATTACCGACCGCGGCAGCATCTATTTTTCTTACGGCCATTTCTTCCAGATTCCGCCCTTTGCCTATCTGTACGCCAATCCGGAGTTTGAGGTGATCAGCGGCCGCTTTAACAGCATTCTCGGCAACGCCAATCTCAATCCGCAATCGACGGTGACCTACGAGATCGGTTTGAAACAACAGGTGGCGGAGGATGTGGGTGTGGAGGCCATCTGTTTCTATAAAGACGTCAATGATCTGCTCGGCTCCGAGTTGTTCGAGCTCTATTCCCGCGGCGATTATTACGGCCGCTACGCCAACCAGGATTACGGCAATGTTCAGGGCATCACCTTTTCTTTGGAGAAACGGCGCGGCCGAGGCCTGCTTTCCGCCGCCATGGACTATACGTATCAGATTTCGGAATCCAACGCCTCCTCGCCCACAGCCGCTTTTGAAGACGCACAGAGCGATCCGCCGCGTGAGAGTCAGCGTTTTGTCGTACCTGTGGACTGGGATCAACGGCACACCCTGAACCTCAGCGTCACCCTGAGCAAGCCGCGCAACTGGTCCCTCAGCCTGCTGGGACATGTCGGTTCGGGATTGCCGTACACACCGGATCTGCAGGGCATGCGCACCGATTATGAGAACAGCGAGCGCAAACCCATGCAATATTCCTTTGACATCAACGCGCACAAGGATTTATATATCGGCAAAATCAGGACCTCGCTGTTGCTGAAAATTTACAACCTGTTCGATCGCATGAACGAGGATTATGTCTATTCCGATACCGGGCGGGCGACTTATTCGCTGATACCCACTTATACGGCGGATCACGGGGGAGAATTTGCCCGCCATTATCTGTCGGATTATTTATCGCGACCAACCTATTACAGCTCGCCGCGCGAGGTGCGGGTGGGCGTGGCGTTGGGATTTTAACTATGCATCCCGCCAAGATTTCGTTTTGCGAACCGATCGATGGAGCTGTTTTTTGGGATTGACAGAGATAGCGTTGGCAAGGATAAAGAAGACTTAAAACATCTCAATAAAAACGAATCAAACGAAGAACCGTCCAGACGGGATCTAACATAAAAGGTATCAGAATGCATCGTACGATCACATTGCTCATTATGGCCATAACCTCACTCCTGTTCGCCCAAGACGAATGGATCACCTCGATCCCGTCCAAAAGCGCGCCGGCATCGGAATGGGAGGCCTGGCGCGCCAGGCGGGACGGTCTGGCTAAATCCTTCGGCCGGCACGACGAACGGCGTGAAGGAACCCATAACGGCAACCGTATCTCTACGGTTTTCTACAACTATGGTTCCATCGGTCAGCCGAGCAACTCTCGGTCGCTGGTCTGGCCGGCAGGCACCAGCAACCGAGATTATGCTTTCGAATTCGGCATGCTGGTGGCCGGCGAGATCGTGGACAAGAACCGCCAGCGCCGCCACATTATCTCCGACGGACTGGATACCGGCGGGGATCGTTCCACTCAGGGCGCCGTATGGGGGTGGGAGCCCAAATCCGGCTACGCCCGGCCGGGGCAATCCTATATCGCCATGAGCCATCAACCGAGCACCTGGCCGGCCGCCTGGGCCCATGTGGACGACAACCACGACGGCAAGTTCGACGGCGCTTGGTGGGGTGAATACGGCGTCAACGTGATCACGGCGGATCAGGAAAGTTTTTTTGTGATGGATGACTCGACCAATGCGGAATTTCTTTACTGGCCGGATCCGATCGGCAATCCGGACCGCCGCGGCCTGGGCATGGACGTACGCGTCCGCGGTTATCAATGGGCGCATACCCTGGCCCAGGACTGCATCTTTTTCATCTACGATGTGCGCTATGTCGGCGCTGACACGATAAAAAAAGTATACGTCGGCATGTACGGCGATCCCCACATCGGCGGCGCGGATGATTACAGCGATGACGACGGATTTTATGATACAAAATTGGATATGGTCTACGGCTGGGATCATGATTTTCGCGGCTCTCCGGACGGCTGGCGTCCCGGCTATCTCGGCTACAAGTTTTTGGAAAGCCCGGGTGAACCGTACGATCGCAAGGATAACGACGAAGACGGAATGGTGGATGAGTCCATGCAGAACAACATCGACGACGATCACGACTGGGATCCGCGTTTTGACGACGTCGGTGCGGACGGCGTGGACGGCGATCTGAACGGCAACGGCATTCAGGACGGCATGGAGAGCTGGGATCGCGGCGAACGCGACGGCGTGCCCACGCCCGGCGAACCCAATTTCGATGAAAAGGATCTGGATGAAGCGGACCAGATCGGTTTGACCTCTTTTTCCGTTTTTGAATACGGTACGGTGTGGCCTTCTCAGGACGAAGACACCTGGCGCCTGATGGTCTCCGGCATCATCGACTCCACCTTCGATCAGACCAAGGACAACGTATTCATGTACGCCTCGGGTCCGGTTCAAATGGCCCGCGGCGACAGCCGGCGCTTTTCCATTGCCCTGTTTTTCGGCTACGATATACAGGATCTGTACCGTAATGCACGCACCATACAAGACATCTATGACGCCGGCTACCGTTTTGCCAAAGCGCCCAACAAACCCCGGTTGACCGCTGTGCCGGGCGACGGCAAAGTGACGCTCTACTGGGACAGTGCGGCGGAGGACTCGCGCGATCCGATTTACGGCAAAGATTTTGAAGGCTACGCCATTTACCGCGGCACGGACGTCGGCTTTCTCGAAGCGTTCACCATCACTGACGCGCTGGGCAATCCCAAAATGTGGAAGCCCATCGCACGGTTTGATCTAAAGAACGGCATCCGCGGGCCTCATAAAATCGAAACCACCACCGGCATTCATTACTACCAGGGCGACGACACCGGACTGGTTCACTCTTTTGTGGATTCGGGCCTGGTGAACGGTCAGCGGTATTTTTATGCCGTGGTGTCCTACGACCGCGGCGACAGTTTAAAGATCGCCCCCTCCGAATGCACCAAATCCTTTTTTGAAGATCCGCCGAATTCAGGCAATTTTGTGCCGGATGTTAACACTGCCATCGTGGTGCCGCAGGCGCCGGTCGCCGGCTATGAACCGCCGCGGCTGTTCGGCGCCATTCAGCCTACGCAAAACGAGGACGGCCCAGGCACCGGCCTCGTTACCGTGGACCTGATGGACCCGAAGGAGATCCGCGACGGCCATCGCTATGTGCTCACCTTCGATGATTCGACGCAGGGCCAGACGGTGTTCAACCTGTATGACCGCGACTTGGTGGAAAGGGATACTTTGCAGCTGAAACGGCGTTGGAAGTATACGCGCTGGGAAAACGTGAACGGGGCGCCCCGTCCGGCGGATTCCGTGCGCGTGGTGGAGGTCAACCTGACCCACGGGCGCCTGATCGTCGGGTCGTTGACCGTGACCAACCGCCAGCAAACGGCGTTCATCGAGGACCGGGATTATGCCGTCTCTTATAGCGAAGGACGCGTTACGGTTTTGGACACCATGGTGATGCGGCCGAACGGAGACTATATATTTCACTATAACCGCCAGTTGATCAGTTCCAGCCCCTATCTGGACGGCAGCGACCGCAACCCCTATGAGCACGGGCTCAAAGTGGTGGTTAAGAACGACAGCCTGCTGGCGGATGGTCGACGCAGCCGCTTCATCACCGGCCGCTGCAACTATCAGAGCATCGTGGAAAAGTATCCCAACAGCGGCGTCGCCTATCCCGCTGATTACCGCATCGAGATATCGGATAAATTTCAGGAGAAATCCGTCAACGCCAAAGCGGCTAAATTCCGCGTGTACAATATCACTGAGAAAACCTATGTGCCGTTCGTGTTTTTCGATGTCAACAATGATTCGACCATCGGCGATCAGGACAAGGTGGTGCCGACCACGCTGATCAACGGCAAGAACACCGGAACCTGGCAGGTGCGCTTTTTTCTTCATGCGGATTCCGTCATCTATCGCAATGGAGTGCCAGTGGATACCGTCGCGATCCCCCCCATTGCTCCCAAAGCCGGCGATGTCTACCTCATTGCGGTGCGCAAACCCTTCAGCTGGCGCGATGTCTTTACCTTCCAGACCATGACTTCGACGGTTCGTGAGGAAAAGGTGCGATCGGCGTTGAGCTCCATCGCTGTGGTGCCTAATCCATACGTCAGCGCGTCCGAGTTCGAACGCCAGCCCCGCACCCAGGCCGGTGGACGCGGCGATCGGATTCTCTATTTCATTCATCTCCCGGCGACGTGCACCATTCGGATTTACACCGTGTCCGGAGATCATGTGGTCACTCTGGAACATCACGCCGGTCTGGAAGACGGTTCGCAGGCATGGGATCTGCTCAATAAAGATCGCCTGGACATCGCCTACGGCGTTTATCTGTATCATGTAGAAGCTCCCGGCGTCGGCGAATATGTGGGTAAGTTTGCGGTGATCAAGTAATCTAGTGCATTTAGTCAACAAGGATGATCAAAATCTATGAAAACGAGAGTCATTCTATTCATAGCCTTCCTGTTCACCGGCAGCGCCCTGTTCGCTGTGTCCAAGACCGGAACTACGGCCGCGCAGTTTCTCAAGATCGGCGTCGGCAGCCGGGCTGCCGCCATGGGCAGCGCCTATGTCGCTGTGGCCAACGACGCTTCGGCCATCTATTGGAATCCAGCCGGCCTGGCCCGATTGACCGCTCACGAAGCGCTTCTGGCTCACAGCGAATGGCTGGCGGATATCAACTATGATTTCGGCGGGGTCGTGATCCGGATGGGGAATATGGGCTTAATCGCCGCCAGTCTGACCATTCTATCCATGGATGAGATGATGGTGCGGACGGAAACAGAACCCGAAGGCACTGGCGAATATTTCGGCGCCTCGGATGCCTGCGCGACCATCACCTACAGCCGCAGCCTTACCGACCGGTTTTCCATCGGCATGAATTTTAAATATATCCGCCAGGGCATCTATCACATGAACGCCGACGGCTTTGCCTTTGATGTGGGCACGCTTTTCACTACGCAGTTTTACGGCATGCGCATCGGCATGAATATCGCCAATTTCGGCACCAAGATGAGGATGGCCGGCAAGGATGCGAAAATTTTTGTCGACATCAACCCCGAAGCCAGCGGCAGCAATGCCACGCTGCCGGCCCATCTGGAAACCCAGAGCTGGCCTCTGCCTCTGCTGTTTCGCGTCGGCGTGGCCATCGATCCGGTCCAACTCCGCCGCCATCGCGTGACCGTTGCGCTCGACGCGCTGCACCCGAACGACAACAGTGAGCGCGTAAACGCCGGCATAGAGTACAGCTTTCGCGAATGGGTGGCGTTGCGCGCCGGTTACCAGTCCGCCTGGGGCCTGGACGCTGAGGATGGCCTGACCTTTGGCGGCGGCCTGCGCTATCATATACCCGGCGCCATGACCTTCAAGTTGGATTACGCCTATGCGGAGTGGGGCAGGCTGGCCAACGCGCAACGGCTGTCATTGGGCATTGAATTTTAACCAGGGCCTCTATTGCACAGGCCTGTTTGCTTTGGTTTATTGAACAACAGGCTGTAAACGCCCAACCCTATTTCATATAAATGCATTTTGTCTGACCATGTAAGCCGGCCCAGGCCGGACACCGTGTTCTGAGGTTGTTTTTCCATTCTCTATTCATCATCAGGAGGAGTGAACTAGATGCGGATGCTCAAATGCGCGATCTTTATGTTGCTGCCTGCCGTGCTCTGGGCCGGCACCACGGGAAAAATCGCCGGTAGGGTGATCGATCAGAACAGCCGCGCTGGTCTGCCCGGCGTGAACATCCTGTTGGAAGGCACCACCCTGGGCGCAGCCACGGATATCAACGGCGAGTATGCCATTTTGAATATTCCGCCCGGCATGTATAATGTGGTTGCCAAGATGATCGGTTATCAAAGCCTGCGGCAAACCGGCGTCAAGGTCACCATCGACCTGACCACCCCGCTCAACTTTCAACTCTCCTCCACGGTTCTGGACATTAATGAGACCGTGACCGTGGTGGCGGAGCGGCCGCTGGTGCGCAAGGACGTCACCTCCAGCCATGCGGTAGTGGCCACTGAGGACATCAAGCAGCTGCCGGTGGAAAACTTTAATCAGGTGTTGACCTTGCAGGCCGGCGTCGTGCAGGGAAGCGGCGGCGAGCTGCACATCCGCGGAGGCCGCTCGGGCGAGGTGCGCTACATGGTCGACGGCATCAGCGTCACCGATCCGTACAGCTCGGGCATGGCGCTGAGCGTGGAGAACGAAGCTATCCAGGAGATGGAGTTTGTCAGCGGAACGTTCAACGCCGAATACGGACAGGCCATGTCCGGCATCGTTAATATCGTCACCAAAGAGGGCGGGAAAAAAATGACCGGCGAGGTGGTGGGCTATCTCGGCGATTACCTCAGCACAGACACCGATCTCTATGACCACATCGACGACGTGACCCTTCTGTCCAACAAGGACGTGCGCGGCAACCTCAGCGGACCGGTGCCTTTCACGAGGGATAAAGTCAGCTTTTTCTTTTCCGGCCGCGCCTTGGACCAGGAGGGCTATCTTTACGGCCAGAACCGATTCACCATCGCCGACTCGAACGATTTCAGCCAGACAGCGGCCAACTGGCAGGAATCCGGAGACGGATCGATTGTGGCGATGAATCCGTATCGAAAGTTCTCCGGGCAGTGGAAATTCGCCTACAATGTGGCTGACAATATCAAAGTCACGCTCGGCGGCTTGGCGGATTGGTCGCGCAGCCAGAGTTACAGCCATAAATGGAAATACACGCCGTCCGGACGGCCCACCAGCTGGGGCTCTGGATTTAACAACGTGTTTACGCTGACGCACACCCTGTCGCCGAAAACGTTTTATGCTTTCCGCTATTCCAATTTTTACAACTTTGGCAAGTCCTATGTGTTTGAAGATCCATTGGATCCCCGCTACGTCAGCTCGGACCGGCTCAACGCCAGCAGCGGCTATCGTTTCTATGCCGGCGGCGTCAACCTGGGTCATTATGAGCGCTACACGCTGAACCATATCGGCAAGTTTGAAATCGTCAGCCAGGTCAGCAAAATTCATCAGCTTAAAGCCGGCATGGAATTTGAAAAGGACAAACTGTTCGGCGACAGCTTTACCATTCAGATCGATCAATCCACCGATTGGAAACCGAAAATACCGGATGTCGCATTGACCGCGCATGACCGCTATGTGCGCCGACCTTACCAGTTCTCCGGTTTTATACAGGACAAGATCGAACTGCGCGACATGATTGTCAATGTGGGGCTTCGTTTTGAATATTTCGACCCCAACTCAGAGCTTCCCACCGACCAGGCCGATCCATCCCTGTGGGTGCCCAACCGGTATGAATCGGTGTGGGCCATCCAGGGGCAGGACACCATGCTGGTCAAGATGCCTTATCGGCTTGATCCGAACACCGGCGAAAGGACCTATATCGATCCCAATACCGGCAAGCCCATGACCGGCGTTATCCCCAAAGGCCACCTGGCCACCACCATCGGCGGCGACCGGGTGCGTTTGAACGGCCCGGCGACCATCATCGATCCGGATACCGGTGAACCGCTGCAGGGATCCGGCAACGCCGCCTGGTTCAAAAAATCATCGGCCAAATATCAGATCAGTCCGCGGGTGGGCATCGCCTTTCCTATCACTGAACGCGGCGTCATTCATTTTTCCTATGGTCATTTTCTCCAGATCCCGGCGTACAGCTATCTGTATTCCAACCCCGATTTCGAGGTGGTCTCCGGTCTCAACACGATCATGGGCAACGCCGACCTGGAGCCGCAGCGCACCGTAGGCTATGAGATCGGTCTGCAGCAGCAGTTGACCGAAGATCTGGGTCTCAACGTGACGGGATTTTACAAAGACGTGCGCAATCTGCTGGGCACGCAGATCATCGAGACTTACGCCGCCGGCGACCGTTACGCGCTGTATATCAACCGCGATTACGGCAATATCCGCGGCATCACCTTGACTCTGGACAAGCGCTATTCCAGTCTGCTGTCGGCCAAGTTGGATTACACCTACTCCGTCTCCGAAGGCAACGCCTCGGATCCGGAGGCCACCTTTTATGACACCGCTAACGACATCGAACCGGAAAAGCAATTGGTTGCCTTGGATTGGGATCAGCGCCATACGGTGAACGGCTCGGTGAACCTCGGCGTGCCCAATAACTGGAATGTCAGCTTCATCGCTCAATTGGGGTCCGGCTTGCCCTATACGCCGGAGTATCGCGGCACACGGACGGCGTTTGAAAACGCCGGCCGCAAGCCCTATCAGCTTAATGTCGATATGCGGGCGCACAAGATGTTCGCGCTCTCCGGGATGCGCTTCGGCGTCTATCTGGTGGTGTACAATCTGTTCGACCGGCGCAACGAGGACTATGTGTACAGCGACACCGGTCGCGCCACCTACTCGTTGATCCCCATGTATACGCCCGAGTCCATCGGTCCCAACACATTGTCCGAATATCTGCGGCGGCCTGATTATTATTCATCACCGCGTGAACTCAAGCTCGGCCTTTCAGTCGGTTTTTAAGTGGATTGGACCTTAGCAAGGTTAGGCTGGTTACGTCAGGAGGAGGTTTCAGTGAAAAGAACTCTGTGCTGCATTTTCTTTTTTTTAATTGCCGCAGGCAGTATGGCTGCTTCGGGAGGCTATGCCGATCGGGACGGCCGGCTCAATAAAAGCACCGCACACGCCGACCGCAAGGAGGGCACACTGGACGGCAACCGGATCAGTACGCTGTTCTATAATTATGGTTCCATCGGCGATTGGACCAACCGCCGCGTCGAATCCGGCGTCTATCCCAAAGGGGCCAACGGCCACAGCTACTTTGCCGAATTCACACCGGTCATCGGCGCTGAAGTGGTGGACCGGCTGAACCAGCGCCGACACATTTTCAGCGATGGCGCGTCGTCCAGTGGTGTGGCCGACGGCCGTCCCACAGGCGGATTCTATGCCTTTGAACCGCTGCCCGGCTATGCCGACGAAAATCAGCCCTATGTCGCCATCAGCGATGCGCTGGATGACAATCAGGACGGCAAACCCGACAGCTGGCCCTGGCGCTGGCCGGATAAGAAAAGCTGGTATGATCCGGCTACAGGCATTCCTTATTGGAACGGCCAGTACGGCGCCTTTGTCCGCGCTGACCAGGAGACCTATTACCGGATGAACGACTATTATAACGACGAATTCAAGTTTTTACCTTCCAAAATCGACACCACCATCCGCGGCCTGGGGCTGGAGATCGCTGTGCGCGGTTATCAATGGGCGCACCCGGCGGCAGAAGATCTGATCATTTGGACCTATTGGGTGACCAACAACAGTACCACCGATTACGCCAAGATGGTGTTCGGCATGTACGGGGACGCGGATGTGGGCGATGACGGCGATCAAAGGGACGATGACGCTTATTTCAACAAAACCGAAGATATCGTATATCAATGGGACCACGACAACAACGGCGCCTGGGGCGGTCCGCCGGCCTATTTCGGCTTTCGCTATCTGGAATCCCCCGGCGATCCATTGAATGGCAAGGATGACGACGAGGACGGCCTGGTCGATGAATCCCAGGCCGACGGCATTGATAATGATGGGGATTGGAATCCAACCTTGGACGACGTCGGACTGGACGGCTTGGCGCCGGGCATGAGCGGCTATCCAGGTCCGGATCCGGACGGCACTGAGGCTAACGGCAAACCGGATGCGGATTACGCCCTGGGAGTGGCAGAACCCAATTTCGAGATGAGCGACAACAGCGAATCCGACCAGCTGGGATTGACCAGTTTTACCGCTGCCGCCTATCCCGGCATCGTCATGGACAACGATGAAAGCGTCTGGCTGCAAACCATTCCGGGCAATTTCAGCGACATCGGTCAAACCGTGGATCTCACCTTTCTCTATGCCACGGCTTATTTTCAAATGCCGCCGCTGGGCGATCCCAACAATCAGCGCAAGTTCGCCATCGCGCTGGTCATGGGCGAGGATTACGACGATCTGCTGCGCAACGCTAAAACGATGCAAAAGATCTACGACGCAGACTATAATTTCGCAAAACCACCGGAAAAACCAACGGTCACGGCTGTCGCCGGCGATCGTCAGGTCACCCTGTATTGGGATAAACGGGCTGAAGAACTCACCCGCGATCCCATCTATGGCAAAGACTTTGAAGGGTACATGATCTTCCGCAGCACCGATGCCGGCTTTACCGAGAGCTATGTGATCACCAACGCCTATGGCAACAAAATTTTTGACAAGCCGATCGCCCAGTTCGATAAATTGGATTCGCTCGAAGGACCGCATCCTATCGGTCTGGACGGGCTGCAGCTGAATATGGGCAGCAACACCGGGCTGCGGTACACCTGGACCGATACGTCCGTGCAGAATGGTCAGACCTACTATTATGCGGTCTGTTCCTATGACCAGGGGTATGATGAGGACTTTTACAGCCGCGGCATCTCAGAGATCCCCAACCTGTTGCCGATCACGCCCTCTGTGTGCGCCAAGCGCATCCGCACCAACGTGCTGGGCGAGGTCATCGCGCTGGACATTAACACGGTCAAGGCGGTTCCCAATGCGCCGGCAGCCGGCTATGTGGCGCCGTCCACACTGAGCACGCTGGTCACCAATCCGACCATCCGCCATTCTCAGGGAGCGGGGACCGGGTATATTGAAGTGACGCCGCTGGATCCGATGAAGATCATCGATCAGACAGAGTACCGCATTCTGTTCGACGATACGACGCTCGCCAAATCATCGAATCCGCACACTCTTTTTTCCGTGCTGAATAACACGGTGCAGCAGAAGCGGTTTATCGCCGATACGACGGCCGTCGCTCTGGGCCATACGCATCTGTACCGCCCGTCCATTGTGGTGAAGGATCCTGCGACCGGCGTGGTGATGCAAAACGGCGTTGATTACATGGTCCGGCCGGAGACCGGCGCCATTGCCGCAGTGCCCGGCGGCGCCATGCAAAGCGGAGTCGCCTACGAGATCAGCTATCAGTATTTTCCTGTTTATGCCAGCCCCTATCTCGCCGGCGAGGAGATGAATCCGTTTTTCGACGGTCACAAGATCGTGGTAGTCGATCACCCCCTGGCGCCGGATACTATGCGCACCAGCCTGACTCGGGCCGGTTGGTTCCGCGGCGCCGCTTTAAAGCAGGCGGCGGAGCGATACAACGTGTCCTATGACGCCGGCCGTGCGGTGTGCAACTATGCCGGCAACATCTCTACGTATATCGCCGGCGGCGTCAAGACGCCGGTGCCCTATGATTACCATGTGGTGGTGTTCGATCAGACAGTGACCAAGGCATACAACAACAAGCCGGCGAATTTTTTAGTCTTTAACGCGACTACCGGTGATTCGGTGAAATTTGTTTTTCAGGATGTCAATCCCGCCGGCGTTCTGTCCGATCAGGACATCATCGTTCCCCTGTTGAATGTCGGCGGCCGCTACCGGGGCACCTGGCAGGTCAAGTTCTGGGCGCCGGCGGATTCTCTGGTCCTGGACATCACTACCCGCACCTGGGTCGACACGCTGGGCATTCCGCACATTGAACGGGATACCACCGTGGTGGCGACCATTCCGCGCGCCATCCATCCCAAGGCCGGCGATGTGTTCAATCTCTCGATCACCAAACCGTTCACCTCCAGCGATCAGTTCACTTTCACCAGCCATGCGCCCTACATCGACCGGCAAAAGGCTGGAAGCGATTCGGCCCTGAATTGTATCGCCGTGGTGCCCAATCCGTATGTAGTGACCGCCGCCTGGGAGCCGCAGCATGTGTTCAAATCGGGGCGCGGAGAACGCAAGATCGATTTCATCCATCTGCCGGCTCAATGCACCATTAAAATTTTCACTGTGCGCGGTTATCTGGTGGCCGCCATCGAGCACGACAGTCTCATCAATGATGGTTCTGAATCGTGGAACCTGCTCTCCAAAGACGGCATGGAGATCGCTTACGGTGTGTACATCTATCACGTGGATGCGCCGGGGATCGGCTCCAAAATCGGCAAATTTGGCGTGATCAAGTAGAGGAGACCGAAACCAATGAAAATAAAATTGTTTCTGTTTGTTATAGTTGGTTTGATGGGCATAGGCGAACTGCAGGCGCAGGCGGTGTCCAAAGTCGGCACCAGCGCAGCAGCGTTCCTGGCAATCGAGGTCGGCGGCCGCGCTCTAGCCATGGGCGGAGCGTTTGTGGCGACCGCGGACGACGCCACAGCGCTGTATTGGAATCCAGCCGGTCTCTCACGGCTGAATAAAACCATGGCGACCATGAGCCATACACAATGGATCGCTGATATCGCGTTTGACCATGCGGGCGTATCCATTCCTTTGTCCTCCGCCGATGCCATTGGGCTCAGCGTCACTTCCCTGAGCATGGATGAAATGCAGGTACGGACGATTTTTTATCCCGAGGGCACAGGGGAGTATTTCGGCTCTTCTGATCTGGCGCTCAGCGGAAGCTACAGCCGCAGCCTCACCGATCGCTTTTCCATCGGCTTTACCGGCAAATATGTGCAGCAGAAACTGTGGCACATGAGCGCCTCGGCCATGGCGCTGGATGTGGGCGTGCTGTTCACAACTCAGCTGCATGATATGCGTCTGGGGATGAGCATCTCCAATTTCGGCAGCAAAATGCGTTTGCAGGGCATCGACACCCAGGTCAACTATGACGTCAGCCCCACTATGGCCGGCAACAACGACAAGATCATTGCCCATCTGCAGACCGATCAATGGTCTATGCCGCTCATTTTCCGCGTGGGCGCCGCTTTGGACGTGCTCAACCGCGCCCGTCACCGCCTGACCTGCGCCATGGATGCCGTGCATCCCAGCGACAATGCGGAATATGTAAACGTCGGCGCTGAATATGCGCTATATAACAGCATCTTTGTCCGCGCAGGCTACAAATCCCTTTTCCTTAAGGACAGCGAGGAGGGGGTGACCCTTGGCGGCGGTCTGGCCTATCGGATGTTGTCGACCGTAAACCTTCGCATCGATTATGCTTATCTGGATTTCGGCATTTTAAACGCTGTACACCGTTTTTCATTGGGATTTGATTTCTAACGGTTTTCTATTTTGATGTTTCCGCTGCGCACCGCAGCCCGGCGGCTCTCACGGACCTGCCGGGCTGTGGCATCAGGCGGCCGCAAAGACGGCGCACCGCCCGCAGCCGCCTGCGGACAATGCAGCGGCAGGTAGGACACCGGCTGCCCCCTCGTCCTCTTCACCCGCCGGTTGAAATCAGCCCTTGATTTTAACCAGGCTGGAACCTATATTTTATGTCAACCATAGGCGGCTGAAGAGCCATTCATTCTCTCACTCTCCCGCGGACAGGAGTGGTTATGTTAAAGAGTTTTTTACCCAAAGAGTACAGTTTCTACGATTTTTTCGAGAGACATGCGCGATTGACCACCGAAGTGTGCTTGCAATTGCAGATGCTGACCTCTGACGGCCAGGACATACCCGGTCATGTGGCGCGCATCCACGCGCTGGAGCATCAGGCGGATGATGTCACGCATGAGTGCATCGACGCGCTGCATCGCACGTTTATCACCCCCATTGAACGCACCGACATCCTGCAGCTGATCAAGCAGCTGGACGACATTCTGGATTCCATTGACGCCGCCAGCTCCCGTATCGAGTTGTACGGCATCACCCGAATGCGCTCAGAAGCTCGCGAGCTGGCGGACGTGCTCGTCACCTCCATGGCGGAGATCACCGGCGGCCTGGTCGCCATGCGCGATCTTAAAAACATTCAAAAAATCAACACCCACTGCATCGCCATTCACGATCTGGAGAGCAAGGGTGACAACATCCTGCGGTCTGCACTGATCCGGCTGTTTCAGGAGGATCAACCCATATTGATCATTAAATGGAAAGAGATCTTTGAACGTCTGGAAAAAGCCGTCGATCGCTGTGAGAATGTGGCCAACATTATTGAAGGCGTCGTCATCTCCTCTTCCTGATCGGCTCAGTCCCAATCTGTTCTCCGCCTTCTTCAGGCCTGGACGCAAAAGATCCTGAAGAAGCCGGCGGCTGCCTGACTCTAATTAACCTGAGAATATCTGATGAGCTCTTCTTTGCTGATAGTGTATTTTACCATTGCGCTCGCACTAATCTTTGATGTGATCAACGGATTCCACGATGCCGCCAATTCCATCGCCACCGTGGTATCCACCAGAGTGCTGTCGCCGCGGATCGCCGTGCTCTGGGCCGCTTTTTTTAATTTTGCCGCTATGTTCATCTTTGTGCCGCGGGTGGCGGATACGGTCTCCAAGATCGTGCGCATCCAAGTGGGGGATCCTGCGTATATCTATGTGGTGTTGGCCGGACTGCTGGGCGCCATCGCCTGGGATCTGCTGACCTGGTGGTGGGGATTGCCCACCAGCTCCTCCCATGCCCTGATCGGCGGTTTCGCCGGCGCCGGCATCGCCTACCAGGGGGTGAGCAGCATCCGCTGGGATAAGATGGTCGCCATCCTGCAGTTCATTCCTCTGGCGCCGCTGATCGGCATGGCTTCGGGCTTTTCCTTCATGCTGTTGGTCTATTGGTTGTTCCGCAAGTATCGGCCCAGCGAGGTGGATAGCTTTTTCCGCAAAGGGCAGCTGTTCTCTGCCGCGCTCTATTCCCTGGGACATGGGGGCAACGATGCCCAAAAGACCATGGGCATCATCGTGGCCCTGCTGGTGGCCGCCGGCATGTTTGATCTCAACACTCAGCTCTCCCTGTTGAACATGAAAACCATGTGGATCATCCTCTCCTGTCAAACCGCCATGGCGATCGGTACGGCCATGGGCGGCTGGCGCATCGTCAAGACCATGGGCATGCGGCTGACCAAGCTGAAACCAGTGCATGGTTTTTGCGCAGAGACCGCCGGCGCCGCGACCATCTTTATCGCCACCCACCTGGGCATTCCGGTTTCTACAACGCACACGATCGCCGGCGCCATCGCCGGCGTCGGATCCACGACCAACGCCACCAAGGTTAAATGGAGCATTTTCGGCCGCATCGTAATCTCCTGGGTGGTGACCATTCCCTTTTCCGCGTTGGTGGCTGCCACCTGCTTTTATGTAGTGCAATGGCTGCACGGCGCTTTTTAGCGATAGGGCGGGGACATGGGGCGGAGGTGCGACGGGGCGTCGTTAAACGCCTGTACGGGACGAAGGATTTTGGAAAGATCGCTTTGAACGGATAGGAAATAGGGGGGGAATGAAACGACCGGGACGGCCCCAGGCGGACAGAAGGGGACCGGCCTTTTAGTCTGAAGCCGTTTTTACTGCGATACGAGTGCACAAGGCCTGGTAGAATCCGTCGGCCGAGAGCGCTTCGCCGGCCAACTGTTCCATGGGACAGGGGCCGGTATTATCCCGGTTCATGATCTGCGCCACCACCCGCAGGGCGTGCAAGGGGATGCCGGCCTGCTGTAAAACCTCCTGCGCGCCATGGCTGGCCAGAGGCGTGATCACCTCAGCCACTTTTCCTTTTACGCACAAATAGGCCGCAGCGCGGCCGACAATTTTATCGATCACCGCGGCGCCGGCCATGTCGCTCCGCCTTTGCTGTAAGCAGAGCAGCAGAGGCCTGAGCATGGGCTCTGATGAAGAAAAGATCTCACGGCCGGCCTTTTCTACTCGCAACGTCAGGCCGGCACGTTGCAGATCAGCAATTTTTTCCTGCCAGTCTTTCATCTATGCATGCTCGAGAGAGTTGTTTGTCAGATCCGCGTCACTATCGGCGGTTTTTCCGCACCAGCAGGCCCAACGCTCCATCAAAAATAATAATCCGGTTTTTGGTAGCGCAGCGGCAGATACTTGGGCTCCCACATGGCGTTGAGGATCATCTGCAGCAGCTTTTCGTCGTCCCCGCGTGCGCCCAGACCGCTTTCACGCGCTTCTCTGGCCACGGCCAACGCCACCTGGCTGGAGACGTAGCGGATTTTGCTGATGTGCGGCAACAGTTTGCCGCTGTTGAGTTCTTCAGCGGTCACGAGATTGCTCAGAGCTTCGGACGCAGCCATAAACATACGATCGGTCACTCGCGGCGAACCGGAGATGAGCGCGCCCAGTCCGACGCCTGGAAAAATGTATAAGTTATTGCATTGCGACACCGCGCGTTCCCGGCCGTTGACCATCACCGGTTTAAACGGGCTGCCGGTGGCGCTCAGATAATTGCCGTTGGTCACCCGGGCGATGGTCTCCGGCGTGCATTCGGCTTTGGCCGTGGGATTGGAGAGCGGCATGATCAGCGGCAGCGGGGTGTTGGCCGCCATGGCGGAGATCACCTCGTCGTCGAAGGCGCCGGCCTGTCCAGTAACGCCAAAGAGCACCGTGGCTTTGCTGTTGCGGATCGCCTCCAGCAGAGTGATTCGATCTGTGCGGGCAACTTTCCAGCCGGCGAGCTCCTCCTGGCTCTTGAGCAGCGGCTTTTGCTCCTCGCTCACCGACATGCCTTGCAGCAGCAGGCCGTCTTTGTCCACGCCGTAAACCCGGCCGCAGGCCTCGCGATAGCTAAGCCCCTCCTTGACCAGTCCGGTGATGATCTGCCTGGCGATGCCGACGCCGGCTTGGCCTTGGCCGAACATCATGAAGCGCTGTTCGCTCAATTTCTGTTTTTTAATCTTCATAGCAGACAACAACACCGCCATGGCCACAGAGCCGGTTCCCTGAATGTCGTCGTTGAACGAGCAGATCCGCTCCTTATAAGTCTCCAGCAGGCGAAAGGCATTGCCTTTGCCGAAATCTTCCCACTGCAGTAGAGCGTTGGGAAACCGGCGGCGCACGCCGCAGACAAAGCGTTCGATGATGTCATCGTAGGCCTGGCCGCTGAGTCTTTTCTGCCGCAGGCCGATATAGAGCGGATCTTTCAACAGCTCTTCGTTGTTGGTGCCGACGTCGATTTGAATGGGCAGGCAAAAAGCCGGGTGCAGTCCTGCGGCGGCCACGTAGAGGCTGATCTTGCCGATGGGGATGCCCATGCCGTTGGAGCCTAGATCGCCCAGGCCGAGGATGCGCTCTCCGTCCGTGACCACAATCAGGCTGACGTTGGCGAAGGGCGCGTTGTTGAGGATCGAGTCAATGTGCGCGACGTTCCGGCTGGTGATGTAGAGCCCTCGCCGGCGGCGGTAGAGATGGCTGAACTGCTGGCACGCCTTGCCGACCGTGGGCGTATAGACGATGGGAAGCATCTCCTCCAGGTGATCCTGCAGCAGTGCGTAGTACAGCGTTTCGTTGCGATCCTGCAGGGAGAGCATATAGATATATTTTTCCAGATCGCTGGATTTGGTGGCAAAGCTTTCGTAGGTTCGCTGTTTTTGCAGCGACAGCGTGGAGACGCCGTCGGGCAAAAGACCGCAGAGATCCAGACTGTACCGCTCTTCATCGGGAAAGGCCGTGCCTTTGTTGTACATCGGGTGCTCGGTCAGAAATTGCCCCTTAAAGGGCACTTCGATATACTCTTCTCCGGTGAACGGGTCGGTACGTTTAGAGAAAGTCAGCATGTCCGCTCCCTTCCTTTGAATGGGTACACAAAAGTCAGCGACTCGGCGGAAAAAGTCCAAGTCGGCGAATGACGAAGGATGTTCTATAAAGTAGCAAATAATATTCTGGGAGTCAACTAGTTATTGGGCTGCGTGAAATGCGCTTGCATGCCGGTGCGGAAATGATTAATTTATTCTGCGTACGGCCGTCCTTTATCCATCGCGTTTCGAGGAGTGTGGTGATCACCTTGCGTCCTATGACTGCAGCGGACCTCGGCGCTGTCGCCGGTCTGCTTTTGCGCGCCTTCCTTCCCCTGCAACCGCGGTTTTCTCTGCCGCGCAGCGCCTTTCTTCAACTCTGTATGGACGATGCACCCGCCGGCGCTTGGGTGGCGGAACAGGGACGCGAACTGGCCGGCGCAGTGTTCGGCCACAACTGGGGCCGAATCGGATGGATCGGTCCCCTGGCGGTTTCACCGCGGCATCAGCGTCACGGCATCGGCAGCCGGTTGTACCGCGTCGCAGTGCAGGGTTTGAATGAATCAGGATGCGCCATCATCGGCTTGGATGCAGAGGACCATGTCGGGATCACCGGCTTTTATCAGCGTTTAGCCTTGCCGTTCAGCGTGGGCACCTTGGACGGCTGCAAAGCGGTGAGGCCCGGTTCGTCGGACGTCGATGATCTGTTGATTTTTTCACGGTCTCAGGAGGCGCTGTTCTCGGATGAATGGTCAGCGCTGCAGCGGTCGCTGGCGCGGCCATTCGATTTACTGCCCTATGTGCAACGGCTTCACCAGCATGGACTCGGTGAAAGCGCGGTGGTGATGCAGGAGGGGTGCGCCAAAGCGTTGATGATTCTGCAGACCGGGCCAAAACTGGTCAACGACCGGGCGGCGGCGGCGCGTCTGCAGATGTGCTGGCATGCGCCGGATATGGAAAAGCGCGCGGTGTTCGCCGCTGCGGAGCGCCTGTTGCGTGCGCGCTATCCCGCCTGCCGTTATCTTTATGTGCGCACTATTGAGGATGCCAGTGAGTGGTTGGTGGAAGGCCAGTGCCAGGTGATCCGCCGCGGCCGACGATGGGCGACGCGAACGCCTGAATTTTTGAATGATCGTTATGTCTGGTTTTGGGAATAGCAGGCAAGTTTTTTATTGCATCCATGGGCAAAAAGTGTTACCTTTATTTTACTAATGTGTTAAGTTGCCTGGTTCCTATGGCGTTCGGAGCAAAATCCGGCGGGGAATCCGACCTGATAGAAGAAAAATGGATCAAGGAGTGGGAAATGGGTGTTGCTGTCGAGGTCACAGATGCGACCTTTGATAATGAAGTGATAAAATCGACTTTGCCGGTGTTGGTGGATTTCTGGGCGGTTTGGTGCGGACCTTGCAAGATGATCGCCCCTGTTGTCGAAGAGATCGCTGTCGAAAAGACCGGCATGCTTAAAGTCTGCAAAGTGGATGTCGATAAAAACCGCGGGATCGCCGGGAAATTTGGCATTCGCAGCATTCCGACTCTGCTGTTGTTTAAAAACGGTCAAGTGGTTGAACAGATCGTCGGCGCTGCCGCAAAGCCCAGTTTACTCAAAAAACTAGAGCCCCATCTAAGCTGATCGAATGACCGACCTATCCCATACCTTTGCTGTGGTCATGGCGGGTGGCGTCGGCAGCCGTTTCTGGCCTAAAAGCCGGAAAGCGCTGCCCAAACAATTTTTATCCCTTTTGGATAAACGGACGTTGATCCAGGCAACCTGCAAGCGGTTGCAGGAGATGTTGCCGCAGGATCAAATCTATGTGGTATCCACGCAAGACCAGGCGACCCGAGTGGTGCGGCAATTGCGATGGTTGCGGTCGGACCGGCTTATCCGCGAACCGTTTGGAAAAAACACGGCCCCGTGTATCGGACTGGCGGCATTGCATCTGGTGCGCCGTTCCCCCGAGGCGGTGATGATCGTGTTGCCGGCTGATCATCACATCAGTGAGACCGATCGTTTCCTGCAGGCACTGAACAGCGCCGTCGCGTTGATTCGCCAACAACCGAAAGCGCTGGCCGCCATCGGCATCGAGCCGACCTATCCGGCCACCGGGTACGGCTATCTTCAGCGCGGCGAGGCGTTCGCCTTTGATCACCGTCAAGCCTGGCGGGTGCGCGCGTTTGCGGAAAAGCCCACCCCGGAGGTGGCGGTGCAGTTTTTCAGCAGCGGTGAATTTCTCTGGAACAGCGGCATCTTTGTCTGGCGCTGCCGCACGATTCTGGAGTACCTCGAAGAGCTGATGCCCGATCTCTATGCCGGTCTGATGGAGATCGAGGCTGTGTTGGGCCGCGCCGGCTATCGCCGGGTGCTGAACCGCGTCTATCGCCAGATTCGCAGCGAGTCCATCGATTACGGGGTGATGGAAAAGGCGAGCAACGTCGTGGTGGTGGAGGGCGATTTCGGCTGGAGCGATGTGGGCAGCTGGGATGAGGTGTACAAGCTGGCCGCCAAGGACGGCGACGGCAATGTGGTCGTCGGCGAACCGGTTCTTAAAGACGTGCATAATTCGTACGTGGAGTCCGGACGCCGTCTGGTCGCCCTGGTGGGGATTCAAGATCTGGTGGTGGTGGATACCAAAGATGCGTTGCTGATCTGCCATCGCAACCAAACACAGGATGTCAAATGGGTAGTCGAAAAGCTCAAACACAGCGAAAAGCAAAAGTATTTGTAGATATGAAAGAGGCCGAGATTCTGCAGGCCTTGGAGACGCTGGCCAAAGCGCTGGATCTACAGGTGCGCTATGAAAAGGGTGATTTCCATGGAGGCCATTGCCGTTGCCGCCGGGATCATCTGATCGTTATGCAGAAGAACGATCCTGTCTACCGCAAAATCCATGTGCTGGCACGGGAGCTCGGTTCCTTTAATCTGGATTCTCTCTATGTGATGCCGGCCATTCGCCAGATCATTGAACAGGAACAGGCTACGGCCGAGCCCGCTTCTTTTTTGCCGGATCCGATTTGAAATCCGCCCCGGTTGGCACCCAACGATGAATTCCTGGAGGTAACCGAATATGAACCAAAGTGAGTTGAGCCGATATTTTTCCGAACATCTATTCATCCCTCAGCTGAAGGCCAAGAACAAGGAACAGGCCATCAGCGAGCTGCTGGATCTGTTTGTCAAGGAAAAGTACATACGCAATCGGGAAATCGTGCTCGAAATGCTGCATCAGCGCGAAAAGCTTGGCAGCACCGGAATCGGCAAAGGGGTGGCGATACCGCACGGACGCACCACTGCGGCCTCCCATGTGCTGATCGCGTTCGGCAAATCCGACGCGGGCATCAATTTCGACGCCATCGACGGCAAACCGGTGCATCTTTTTTTCATGGTCATCGCTCCGCCTAACGATGAAGGCAACACCTATCTGCCCATTCTTGGCGCCCTGGTCACTCTGTTGAATGAAAAGAACAATCGCGACATGCTGGCGAAAGTCAAATCCTTCGCCGAGTTCCTGCCGATTATCACGGGAGAATAAGCGATGATAAAAAAAGATCTGGAAGTGCTGGTATCCTTGCAGGATATCGATTTGATGATCGAGGAGACCAGCGAGGTGGAGAAATTGGGCTTTTCCGTCAGCGGCTACACCGAGCTGCGCAAGGCGAGGGAAGAACTGGCCGCTACCTTGAGCAAGCCGATGTTGTTCCGCTATGAGCGGTTGCGGGCGAAACTAAAACGGGCGATCGTGCCGGTTAAGAACGATATCTGTTTGGGGTGCTTTCTGCGTCAGCCCACCTCTCTGGGCATCAAGGGGCGTGAGGATGAAGAGATTTTTACCTGTGAAAACTGCGGCCGGATGCTATACTGGTTGGATTGATCCGCGCTGTTCTGAAAATGACCAGGCCGCCCATGAGGCGGCCTTTTTTTTGCTGTGTTCCCTTACCGGCTGGTGCGAGGCGGTCAGATGATGCCCAGCTGCCGGCCCAATTTTTCAAAAATGCCCAACACCTTGTCCAGTTCCTCTTCCGTGTGCGTGGCCATATAGCTGGTGCGGATCAAGGCTTTGCCCGGCGGCGCCGCCGGGCTGATGACCGGATTGGCGAACACGCCGTTTTCAAACAGCAGCCGCCATAAGAGGAAGGTCTTTTCGTCTTCGCCGATGATGATAGGAATGATGGGGGTCTGGCTGTTACCGGTGTTGAATCCGAGCTGTTCAAATCCTTTTTTCATCTTGTGATAATTGCGCCACAGCTTTTCTCTGCGTTCCGGCTCTGCTTGGAGGATATCCACAGCCGCGATGACCGTTGCCACGGAAGCGGGCGGCGGACTGGCGGAGAAAATAAAAGCGCGCGACACGTGCTTGATGTAATGGACCACCTCTTCAGAACCGGCGATGAATCCGCCGATGGAGGCAAAGCTTTTGCTGAAGGTGCCCATGGTCAGATCGACCTCTTTCTCCAGGCCGAAATGCTCGGCGGTGCCGCGTCCGTTGCGGCCCAGTACACCGATGGCATGAGCATCGTCGAGCATGATGCGGGCGCCGTGCTTTTTAGCCACAGCGACCAGCGCAGGCAGGTCGACGATATCGCCGCCCATGCTGAAAACGCCGTCGCTGATGATCAGAATGCCGTTTTCGTCGGATTTATTGCGCGTCAGCACCCGGTCGAGATCCTGGATGTTATTGTGACGGTACTTGAGCGCGCGGCCGAAGGCCAAACGTGTGCCGTCGACGATGCTGGCATGGTTCTCACTGTCGCCCACCACAAGGTCCTTGCGGCCGACGATGGCAGAGATCACTCCCTGGTTGGTCATAAAGCCGGTGGAAAAGACCAGCACCGCCTCCACGTTCATAAAGGAGGCCAGTTTTTCCTCCAACTCTTCGTGCAGGGTCAGGGTGCCGTTTAGAAATCGGGATCCGGTACAGCCGGAGCCGAATTGATCAATCGCCTCGATGGCCGCCTTTTTAACCCGAGGGTCCTGGGTCAGGCCGAGATAGTTGTTTGACCCGATCATGATCAGCTTGTGCCCATTGAGGTACACCTCGGTGTCAGCACCCGACCCAAATGCTTTGAAATAAGGGTACCATCCCTGCTCCATGGCTTCGCGTGCGCGTGCAGAAACCCCCATCGAGCATTTGCTAAATAAATCCGCCAAAGTATAGCCTCCATGATTGACAGGAATTTGAGCAGCCGGTCTGTCGGCCTAAAACTCTTCTTGGGTCAAAAATTAGTCATTTATTAGTATTTAGTCAAGCTGAATGTTATTCTTTGAATCATGGTGTTGTTTTATTAACTTGCTTGAAAAAAGCCAGCTTGGAAAGGATCGTCAGTATGAAAGCATTGGTAACCGGCGGCAATGGGTTCATCGGCAGCACGCTGGTGGAAAAACTGCTGCATCAAGGCCATCAGGTCACTTGCCTGGTCCGTCGTCAAAGCGACTTGCGCTGGTTGCAGAATCTGCCGGTGGCGTATTCCTACGCCAGCCTGTCCAGCGGCGAGGGGCTGGAGCAGGCGGTTGCAGGCATGGATTGGATTTTTCATTTGGCCGGTGCCACCAAAGCAAGAAACCGGCAGGGATATGTGGACGGCAATGTAACCATCACTCGACGGCTGCTGCAGGCGTGCCGTCCCCAACTGGGACTGAAAAAATTTGTCTATGTCTCCAGCCAGGCGGCCGCTGGGCCGAGCCTGGCCGGCGTTCCTTGCACCGAAACAGACGAGCCGCACCCTATCTCTATCTACGGAGAGTGCAAACTGGCGGCTGAAAAAGAGGTGTTGAGCCTGAGCCGTGAGTTGCCCGTCGTCGTGCTTCGGCCGCCGTCAGTCTACGGCCCCAGGGACCGGGACATTCTGGTTTATTTCCAGAATGTCAACCGGGGGCTGGTGCTGGTGCTGGGCAAAGGCGATCAGCAGATCAGCCTGGTGCATGTTTCAGATCTGGTGGACGGCATTATTTTGGCGGCGGAACAGTCGGCGAGCAATGGCAAAGTGTTCTTTCTCTCCGGCGACGGCTATTATGATTGGAACACCATCGGCAGGGAGATCGCTGCGGCGATGAAGAAAAAAACCATCACCATCAGGACGCCGCTATGGCTGCTGCATTTGGCATCCTGGGCCGAATGTGCCGTGGCGCAGTTGACCGGCAAGCCGGCCCTGCTCAATGCGGACAAGGTGCGTGAGATGGTGCAACCCGGCTGGATGTGCAGCAACCAAGCGGCTAAACAGGAGTTAGGCTTTGCGCCTCAATACACATTGGCGCAAGGGGTGCGGCAGACCAGCCGCTGGTATCGGGAAAACGGTTGGCTGTAGAGCAACCTATAAATTGGTTAAATAACCAAAGTTTGGGCAAAGATATGGTTATTTAACCAATAATGATTTTAATTCATTTTTCCTTTGCCGCTCGGGCTATTTTATATTGAATTGATTTTTATGTTTTTATATTAGTAAAATGTTGTGCAAGAAAATATAGGACATTTTGGCATATTTATTGCAAAGAAATATTCAGTCAATAAAGTGCCTATTACATTGTCCCCCCCAAAAGTCGGATTCTTTTGAATCCCGACTGTCTCCTCACGGGGAAGGCCCGGAGATCCATCCGGGCCTTCTCTTATACACCGGCCGGGCATACAATGCACCAGCGGCGGCGCATGCCTGCCTGATCGGGATTCATCCCAGGCCTTCCTGCACAGTTTCACTGGATTTTATGGCTAAACTGTTTTACATTGAATGAATTCATTTTTTTCTACTGCCGGAGGAACGGCCATGATCGAGGGGTTGGGCCTGTCATGACTTCTTGCAGCCACATCAGTTTTGAGCTGGATCATAAGGCGGCACGCGCTGCCTGGCGCAGTGCCAATGCGCCGGGTGTTCGCGTCTGCTGGCTCGCCTGCTCCCAACTCACCCCGGATTATTCATTTAACCATGAAAATTATGACCAGGTCCTTATCTACCAGGACCTCGCCCTACCAGCGTTTCTAAACGTGCTGACGATTCTGCAATATCAGATCATTTTCCCCCTGCTGCAGGCGGCCAAACCTTTTTCTTTTCTTTCCCGTTGGCCGCGCTCCTTTTACACCGCGCGTCTGCACAGCGATGGGCTTCATGATCCACGGCAGCAGCTGTCTGCGCAAATTCTGCTCGAACACTTTGGCCCCATGCTGGATCATGCCTTTCAGTGGCAGCATACGCCGTTGCAAAAAAAGAGCGCCGCTCTGGCCATGGATGAAGATCTGGATGAAGCGCAGGTTAACGCCATACACCAGCTCTACGGCCCTGTTCGCGTGCTGGCGCCGGCTGGATCCGGCAAGACCAAGACACTGATCAACCGCATCATCCATCTGGTCAATGAAGGCGTGGCCGACCATCGGATCCTCGCACTGGCGTTCAACAAAAAAGCGGCCCAGGAGATGGTGGAGCGGCTGGCGCAGCGTGGCGTGGCCATTGCCAGAAACCTGGACGAAGAAGGGGTGACGGTTCGTACGTTCCACGCGCTGGGCTATGAGATCCTTCGGCGTCACACCGGCTGGCGGTATCAGAAGGACGAAGGCGATAAAAGATGCCGGCAGCTGCTGCAGACGGCTGCTGAAAAAGTGCTGCGCCTGCCAATGCTGCGCAATCAGGATCCTGCCGCCGGCCTGCTCACCAGCCTGACCGGCGCCAAGACCGATTTGCCGGAGTGGGAGGAGATGCGCACCGAAATCAACGGCGAGCAGTTTCCGTTCAAGGATATTTTTGCCCATTATTTGCAGCTGCAATCCGCACAGGGGTTTGTGAATTTTGATGATATGATCTATTGGCCGTTGCGCCTGCTGCTGGATGACGCCAGGCTGCGGCGCACGATTCAGCACCGGTTCCATTTTGTCCTGGTGGATGAATTTCAGGATCTCAATCGCAGTCAGCTGTTGTTGATGCAGCTGCTCAGTATGCCGCACAACAACTTGTTCGTCGTCGGCGATGACGATCAGATGATCTACGGCTGGCGCGGCGCGGATGTGCAGAATATTTTAAATTTCGTAGAGCATTATCGCGGCGCCGCCACCTACACCCTGGAGACCAATTATCGCTCCACGCGGCAGGTGATCGAGCATTCCAAATGGTTGATCGCCCATAACCGCCGCAGGGTGACCAAAAATATTCAACCCACTGCCACCGCGTCCGACGGCGAGTTCACCGTCGTCTTGCACCGCAGCCTTTGGGCTGAGGCCAAAACAGCGGTCGAGTGGATTCTACTGCGGCGGAAACAAGGGGCAAACGGTTGGTCTGATTTCGCTGTGCTCTATCGCTATCATGTCTATCAATATCTGCTGGCGATTTTACTGGACAGCTACAAAATCCCGCACACCTTTGTGGATCACCGCGGCCTGATGCAAACCGCGGTGGGCAGGGACATATACAGCTATCTGACGGTTTTGTTTTTTCCCCAGGCTGCCGGAGAAAAGGAGTGGAGCCGGGTTCTCAAGCGTCCGAATAAGTTTTTAACCAACTCTTTGATCCGCACGATCACCTCCTGGGAAACGCTGGAGCGAGCTGTCTGGGATCCTGCAGTCAGTGAACGAGAACGTCTGGTGCTGGAGGAGTGGTTGCGACAGGTCGATCCGTTCCGCCGGATCGACCCCCACGCGGTCAAGGCGCCGGACCTGCTGCAGCAGGTCGTGACTGCGTTTGATCTGCGCACCTTTTATGCCGGACTGCCGTCAGTCTACGGCGCAGCGGATGAGGCGGGCCAGGAAGTGGTGCTCGACGTTCTGATCGAAGTATCCGCCGCCTGCGCTGACCTGTTCGAGTTTTACCAGCAGCTGGGTCTGGCCGGGCCGGGTGATCCGGCCGACGACCGTAATGCGGCCGAGGACGCGGAGCAGGTGACATTGGCCACCATTCACGCCAGCAAGGGCAAAGAGTTCCCTCATGTTGTCCTTTTTCATCTGGCCCATGATTATCGTCCGCGTTCCGACCCAGAGTGGGAAGAGGAGCGCCGAGTGACATATGTCGGCGTCACTCGCGCCATCCAGACGCTGTTGATCACCGCGCCGGAAAAAGAGTACTCTGATTTCTTGATCGAGGTGAGTCTGAATCCCCGCCTGGCGGGACTCTCCCTCGCCGGACTGGAGAAAAAGATCCACGAGTTGAAAAAGGACAGACGCCTCCGTCCCCTGCCAACGTATCGAGACGCCGGCCCTGACACAGAAGCCGCCGCGTCCATCAAACAAAACCAGGCGGAGCTGGAGCAAGAGCTCGCCCTGCGTCGCCTGCTGACCCTTGGTAAAAGGAACGTATGATCATGACCCTTAGCAAAGATCCCCACGCGCCCGGTCCCTTTGCCAAAGCCGGTGCGGTAATCACCTCTGATCTGGCCTCCCTGATCATCGACTATGCCTCCCCGCTGCTGGAGCACTGTGCGGATTTCAGCGCCAGGGAAAAAGCGATCTCGTACGCCATCCTGGCCTGGAATCTTTCCCTGGAACAGCCGCAGGTGCGTGAACAGGAGCAACGGGATATCGAGAGCATGATCGAACCCGATCAACGCGAACAGATCCATTCTTTGCTCGAGTTTCTCATTCAACGCAAGGAAACACACTATCGCGATAACCGGTTCTTTATCGTGGATTACGAATTACGTGAAACGGAAAAGGGAATGGAGATCCGAATCGATACCAAATATCTCTCCAAACCTTAAGTCCGTTGAACGCACAACCTGCAAGGAGTGCGCCCATGACCTATTCTGCTCAAGAGGACCGCTATCAGCAGTTCACTTATCGGCGTTGCGGCGCCAGCGGCATCCTCCTGCCGCCGCTGTCGCTGGGACTGTGGCACAATTTCGGCGGCGTGGATGCTTTTGAAAACGGCCGCGCCATTGTGCGCCGCGCCTTTGATCGCGGCGTCACCCATTTTGATCTGGCCAACAACTATGGTCCGCCCTATGGCTCTGCCGAGGAAAATTTCGGCAAACTGCTGCGCCTGGATCTGCGCCCCTATCGCGATGAACTGATTATTTCCACCAAAGCGGGCTACAACATGTGGCCTGGACCCTATGGCGAATGGGGCTCACGGAAATACCTTCTTGCCAGCCTGGATCAGAGTCTGAAACGCATGGGGCTGGAGTATGTCGATATCTTTTACTCTCACCGCTTTGACCCGGACACGCCGCTGGAGGAGACCATGTCCGCTCTGGATCAAGCGGTGCGCCTGGGCAAGGCGCTGTACGTCGGCATCTCCAACTATGACGCAGTGCAGACGGAAAAAGCCGCTGTAATTCTGCGCGGTTTGGGAACGCCGTGCCTGATCCATCAGCCCAAATATTCTCTGTTCGAGCGCGCCATCGAGAACAGCCTGATCGCGGTGCTGCAGCGCGAAAAGATCGGCTGCATCGTTTTCTCGCCATTGGCCCAGGGCCTGCTGTCGACCAAATATCTCTCCGGCATTCCCTCTGAATCCAGGGCGGCCAAGCCGCACGGCGCGCTGCGACCGGCGCATATCACGGAGGAAAAACTGATGCGCGTGCGCAGCCTCAACGAGTTGGCCCAGAAGCGCGGACAGACGCTGGCGCAGATGGCGTTAGCTTGGGTGCTGCGAATGCCGGAGATCACCTCAGCGCTGGTCGGCGTCAACACTGTTCAGCAATTGGAGGAAAACCTCGCTGCTCTGCAGAATCTTGGATTCAGCCGCCAGGAGTTGGAAGCCATCGACCGGGCACTGGCGCCGAGATGAAGACCTGGTTCCGCGAATCGCAATAGGCAGCAGCAAACTGCTGGGGAAGGATGATATGACTAAAGTCGCACGTCTGATCAGCAGCTTGCTGCTGCTGTCACTCTGTACCTGTGCCCACCGGGCCGCTGAACGAAAACCGCGCTACGACTATTCGACAATGGACAAGCGTACAGCCTCGGCGCACAAGAAAATCATCCGCTGGCTGGATCACTGCGTGGCGACGAAACAACCCGTCCCCCTGGCTTCCTCCGTGCGTTTGGACAGCCTGACCATCGACGCGGCCGGCAAAACGATGGCCATCTATTTCAACAAACCGTTCTCGTATCCGGCGTATCGCCCGGATCATGTGGCTGCGGTGTACGCAGGACTGCGCAATCGCTTGGGCCGCAGGTACAGAGACTACCGGATCACTATCTACTCCATACGCCAACCGCTGGAGCAGCTGGTCCCCAATCTATATCGTTCGGGTTTCCAGGACCTGGACCGCACCCGTCTGGCAAAGCCATTGTCTGCTGCGCCTGTTGCGTTGGTACGACCGCAACGGCCGCTGTTCCGGCCGCATCTCGGCCTGCTCGGCCGCACCATCGATGTGCGCCCCAGCCACGGCTGGTATTACGACAGCAACCAGCACCGCTGGCAGTGGCAGCGGCCTCGGCTGTTTCAGACCGTGGAGGATCTGCTCTCCTACTCTTTTATCGTGCCTTATCTGCTTCCCATGCTGGAAAACGCCGGCGCCACGGTGTTCATGCCTCGCGAACGGGATGTGCAGACGATGGAGGTCATCGTGGACAATGATGATCCAACCGGCTATCAGGAACAGGCAGAGCCGAATGCGCTTTGGAGTACGGCTGAGGAAAAGGGGTTTGCACCGGTAGAACCGCTGCTCCTGGCTTCAGTCAATCCGTTTCAGCAGGGAAGCAGCAGAAGCACTCCTGCCGACGCCGTCGGCCGGCGCCGAGCGACATGGATTCCGAATATTCCAGCCACCGGCGAGTATGCGGTGTATGTCGCCTATGCCGCTTCACCACAGCATGTGCCGGACGCTCACTACCAGGTGCATCATGCCGGCGGCTGCAGTGAATTTCTGCTTAATCAGCAGATCGGCGGACATACCTGGATCTATCTCGGGCGGTTCAAATTTTTTAAAGGCCGTCACGTTGAAAACGGCTCAGTGAGCATGACTAATCAGAGCGATCATCCCGGCCTTCTGGTCAGCGCAGATGCGGTTCGCTTCGGCGGCGGCTTCAGCCGGTATCAGCGCGAAGGTATGGAGAGCCGCCGTCCACGGTTCTGTGAGGGCAGCAAATATTATCTGCACTATCTTGGCTTTCCCGACACCCTGGTGCATGATCTGTTTGGCGGCAAGGACGACTATCGGGACGATTACGTCAGCCGCAGCGAGTACGCCAACTATCTCTATGGCGCTCCCTTTGGACCAAAGAAAAACCGGCAGGCGCCGGGTCTAGGTATTCCGGTCGATCTGTCGCTGGCGCTGCATACCGATGCGGGAATCAATCGCAGCGACACCACCATCGGCACTCTGGCCATTTACAGCGTCGAAGGCTCGGATTCCAGTTTGGTCTTTCCTCACGGAGTCTCGCGCATGGCCAACCGTGATCTGGCCGACATTCTGCAAACCCAGTTGCAGAGCGATCTGGGTGCGCTTTATGACCCTCACTGGAACCGTCGTGCGTTGATGGAAGCCCAGTACGCCGAAGTGGTGCGGCCCAACATGCCATCCGCATTGATCGAGTTGCTGTCGCATCAGAATTTTTTAGACATGACATTTGCGCTGGATCCGCGTTTTCGTTTTGATGCAGCGCGGGCGCTGTACAAGGGCATGGTGAAATTTCTCGCCATGCAGCACCAACGGCCTTATCAAATCCAGCCATTGGCCGTAACGCATTTGCAAACTTGTTTCAGCGGACATCGTCAAGTCACTCTTCGCTGGCAGCCGCAGCTGGATCCGCTGGAACCCACGGCGGCGCCGGACCGCTATATCGTCTACACCCGGCAGAACGACGGCGGATTCAACCATGGAAAGCTGTATGCTTCGACGGAAGCGGTGCTGAACAGCCTGCAGCCCGGCGTAATCTACAGTTACAAGGTTACGGCTGTGAACGACGGCGGTGAAAGCTTTCCATCGGAGATTTTATCCGTGTGCTGGCAGGAGGACGGCCGCAAGCCTCTGTTGATAGTGAATGGATTCGACCGCCTGGCAGGCCCGGCCCGCACCGCGGGCGAGAGCTTTAGCGGATTTATTCCGCTGCTGGATCAAGGTGTGGCAGAGGGCTATGCGCTGAACTACACCGGCGCGCAGATCGATTTTGATCCAGCCTCGCCTTTTCTCAGCAATGATGCACCGGGTCATGGCGCCAGCCGTGCGGATGAAGAAACTCATCTGATCTGCGGCAACACCTTTGATTTTGCTTATTTGCACGGTCGCTCGCTGGTTGCGGCAGGACGCGCCTTTGTCTCAGTCAGCGACGAGGCGGTCATGGCAGGCCATGTCGATTTGAACCAGTACGCGATGGTGGATCTGATTCTGGGAGAAGAGAAAGAAACAGGCTGGCCCAAGGCTATTATGGATTCGCTGCGCGGAAAACGGTACGCCGCCTTTCCCGCAGATCTGCAACAGCCGATCGCCCGCTATCTGGCCAACGGCGGCAATCTATTCGTTTCCGGCGCGTACATCGGTTCCGACCTGTGCCGGGGAAAACCAGCCGGTCATGCGGATCTGGATTTTTGTCATAATGTGCTGCGCTGCCGTTGGGATGCAGGCTACGCTGCTAGCCGCGGCCGAGTGGAGAGCGTGGATTCCCTCTTTCTGCCGCTGCACACCTTTTGGCAGTTCGCCCAAACCGGAAGCGATTCCCTCTACGGAGCGGAGGCGCCGGACGCCCTCTCCGCCTATGGAGGCAGCCGCACTGTGTTGCGCTATGAGGAGAACCAGTTCAGCGCCGCCGTTGCATACAAAGATCAGTGCGGCGTCCTTGTCTGCGGTTTTCCCTTTGAGACGATTTATCCCGCCTTTCGGCGAGATCAGTTTATGCAGGCGGTCCTGCGCCTGCTTGCCCCCTGATCTTAAATCCTGTTTCTGCTGTTCTTTTTGTTCAGGCGCCGCTCTGTGGCGATTTTGTCCCTTGCGTTAATCAACAGAATTAGCAAGATTAGGACAAACGGAATAACAGAAAGGAACAGCGTATGAAATTGGTTGCAGCTGTATCCGCCGTTCTGTTGATAGGGGTCGGCGCAAGTTCGGGGCAGAGGGTGGTCATCAACGAGATCGGCTGGATGGGCACCGCCGCTGCGGCAGAGGACGAATGGCTGGAGCTGTACAACGCTTCGGACAATGCCGTAGACGTCAATGGATGGACTTTGCGGGCGTTGGACGGTTCGCCGTCCATCACCCTGGCCGGCGTCATCCCTTCTCATGGTTTTTTCCTCTTGGAGCGCACCGACGAAACCACCATCTCCGATTGCGCGGCCAATCAGATTTATTCCGGCGCCATGGCCAATACCGGTGAAAATTTTCAGCTGGCTGATCCAAGCGGCACAGTCCGCGATGCAGTGGATTGCAGCGGCGGCTGGTTCGCAGGCTCTTCGTCAGCGAAAACCAGCATGGAACGCAGACACCCCAATTTGGACGGCGCCTATGCCTCCAGTTGGGCGAGCAACACCACAGTGGTGCGCAACGGTTTAGACAGCCAGGGCGGCTCGATCAACGGCACCCCCGGCCAGCCCAACAGCGTCTTTGACTCCTCTTTGCCGGTGGAACTGGAGCTGTTCACCGCAGCCTGGCAGGAGGGCAAAGTCATTCTGGAGTGGAGCGTCCAGAGTCAGGTGAACAATTACGGCTACAAGGTGCTGCGCAGCGATAGTGAAACAGAGCCTGGCCGCTGCATCAGCGGTCTGATCGCCGGCGACGGCACCACCAGTGAGCGCAAACGCTATCGCTATGAGGACGACCGGATCATACAGGGCCGCAGCTACTGGTATCAGCTGCAGCAGCTGGATCTGGACGGCAGCAGCAAATTGCACGGCGCCATATGCGTTTTCGCTGGAGATGGCGGCCCTTTCGTGCCAAACGAAAATCGACTTCTGGCCGGCTACCCAAATCCGTTCAACCCCGACGTAACGCTGCAGTTGGAGCTCGCTCGGCCGGCCGTCGTTGAAGCGGAGGTGCTCGATCTTTTGGGCCGGCGTCTGCGCAAATTGGTTCCACCCACGTCGTTGCGGGCCGGCACGCACCGATTCCTCTGGAATGGTTGTGATGAGAACGGCCGGCCGGTGAGCGCGGGCGTTTATTTTGTCCGCTTTCTCACCGACCGGAACGAATCACTGATCGATAAGCTGGTCAAATGCAATTGACGCCGGCTTTGACACCATTCAGACGATCTCCCGGCCTCGGAGGAACACCTTTTTCACCTTCAGCTGATACTCCGGTTTCGGGCCGATGATCTCGGCGATGACCAGATCCGCCAGGTTGCCCTCAACGATCGCACCGGTCTGCGCCAAGCCCAGCAGGGATGCAGGGTTGCGGGAACACAGAGCTGAGGCTTTGGTCAAAGCCGCCTCCAGCGACAGGGCGGCATGGTTTTGGTACCAAATGCCCTCTCGATCCCGGGTGAACCATGTAAGCAGGTTGCTGAATGCCTGATCCATGGTCAAAACACTGCCGCAAAGGGTGTTTTTACGGCCTTTGACCTCCAGATAGCGGCCGTCTTCACTCACCTTTCCGTCCACGCCCAGGATCGAGAACTCGGTCAGATCCTTCATTCGTGTCGCGAACATGCTGTCGGTGATGGCGACGATGCGATCCTGTCCCTTGCGCACCAGCGCATCGAGCACATAGGATGGGTCCACATGATAGCCATCCACAATCAGCTCTGCGGTCACCTCTGGCGAACGCAGAATGGCTTCCAGGGCGCCGCCGTGAAAAAACGGCTTGAACGAGCCTACGGTAGGGCCGTTGAAAAGATGTACAGCTAACCGCACCCCTTGGTCGACGGCGGCTCTGAAGGCATCGCCGTCGCTGCCGGTGTGACCGGCGGCAGCGATCACCTGGTTGCGGCTGAGATGGGCAATCAGAGTGAGGGCGGCTTGTCCCCATTCCGGCGCTACGTTGACTACACGGATTTGCCCGCGAGCGCACTCTTGCAGGTCCTGAAAAAGCTCGATGGAGGGCTGGTTAAAGTAAGCTGAATTGTGCGCGCCGCGAAAGGCCTCTTCTTTGATGAACGTTCCCTCGACATAGACCCCTGCGAGTATATTTTTTGCGACATAGCTCGCTTGGTCCGAGCTGCGCCAGGAAGCGTACCAGCGCAGCCCGGTGCGCAGCTTCTCCAACGGAGCGGCCAGGCTGGTCAGCAGAACCCTGGTGACGCCGCAGTCCGCATAGGCCTGGGCCGCCGTTTCCAACCCTTTGCAGTAATCCTTTTCGCTCTGTGAAAAATTCGAATCGCGAAACCAGCCGTTAGTGAAATCAAATCCCGCGATGCCGTTGCTATGAACATCGATGAATCCGGCCAGCAGATAGCGACCTGCGGCGTCGATGATGCGGTCTGGAGCGTTTCCTCCCGAGGACCGGCCGATAGAGCTGATGCGCTCATCCGTGATTTCCAGATCGCTTTTACGGCAGCCGTCGGCCATGACCAGGGTTGCGTTCTCTATGCGTATCTTCATGAGTTCCTCTTGATTTGGTTAAAAGCACGCTTCATAGCGATGGCATCAGGGCCAACACCCGGCAGGGTGAGCCGGTGGCGCCGACCAGCGGCAAAGCGCCGATGAAGAGTTGAAAGCCGGCAGGCGGCAGCTGTTCCAGCCGGCAGAGATTTTCCAGATGCAATCCGCCATGCTCAGCCAGTATGCGATTGGCTGCGAAATCCGATGATGCGCCGCCGTCCACATCCGGCGAATCGATGCCGATGCCGGCGATGGAGCGCTCGCGGCATAAAAAGCGCACCGCCTCCTCTGCGACGCCGGGAAAAGCTGTGTGGTAGGCGTTCGGATCTTGCCAATGGCGGCTCCAGCCGGTCTCGAACAGGACCCAGCTGTCCGCCGGCACAGGGCCATGGCGTTTCTCCCAGCGGCTGATGCTTGCGATACCAGCACTGGATTCGTCCTGCGGCAGGACGATTTTTATGCCCAGGGTCATGAGGCGGGTGAGGGGGATCTCCTCGATGCTGCAGCCGGAGGCTGAGAAATGACGGGGAGCGCCCAGATGCGTGCCGCTGTGTTCGCCCAGGCTGATTCGTTGCAGGTTAAAGCCGTGCTGTTCCAGACTGCACCACGGCATGTACTCTACGGCGGGATCGCCGGGCCAGATCGGCATGCCGGGCTCAATCGGCTGGGTCAGATCGATCACACGCAGTTTTTCCATTGTTACTCCTCAAGTTGGATTCCGTATCCCCGGCAAGGGCTGGATCTGGCATGGCTGATGGAGAAAATTCTCCGTTTCGTATTGATGAATAAACTGCATAAATTAGATGAGATTCCATCCACCTGCAACGGATTTTTATTTATAAATTGCTTATTTGCCCAAAAGTGGTTATCGTGAAGCGATAGTTTTTTTCATCGTTGCTTATAACCCATAACCCGGAAGGGGCATGAAAAAACCGGTTGTGCTGAGGCGCTCGGGCTCGCAGCGGATGAGGGCAGGCGCAGGACAGACCATGAAAAAAAAGCTGATCGTATTGATCGTTTTGGTTTGCATCGTCTCCAGTCGAGCTCAAGCGCCGATGGACACGTTGATTTTCTCTCATCGCTTGCACAGCGAAGTCGAGGCCGGCTGTTCGGTCTGTCACGCTCAGGCGGATTCCAGCCTGCAACCATCCGACAACCTGCTGCCGGAAATGGAGACCTGTTGCGGATGTCACGATCGTGAAACGGCCTGCACGCTGTGTCATAGCAACCCCGACCACGCCGGCGGCTATGCGAGGTCGCTCCGATATATCGCGCGGTTTCCGCACAGCCGCCACAGGTCGGAAAAAATCACCTGCGTCAGCTGCCATCAGGGCATCGAAACCAAGGAAAAGAGCGGCGGCCGTCATTTGCCGTCTATGGAAAGCTGTCGCCAATGCCATCAGGATCTGGAAAAGCCGGATTTTTGCTGCGACTGTCACGCTAAAGTTGAGAATCTCCGGCCTGCAGACCATGGGCCTGATTGGCGCAAAGGCCACGGCATGATCCAAACGGCTGATAAAGACAGCTGCTCACTCTGCCACGGCGTGAATCAATGTCTGCCCTGTCATCAGCAGAACCGGTTGGACCATTAGCGGCGTGCGTTCGATGTGAACGTCATGCGACGAGTGTTTCCGCGGCGTGTGTTTTTCACTCTGCTGCTGTGAACAACGCTGCGTTTTTCTCTTCAGCCCCCAAGCTTTTGCCGCCCCTAATCCGAAACCGTGCAGGAGTGGCAGTTTGGCCTACTGCAGTGCCGTTTATTGCTATCTGCGCACTGATGCCTTTCCCGACTTTTGACTTAGGGTTGTTCTGTAATGCCCGGCCAGGCGTCGGTGCGAAACGGGGAGGCCGGCAGGCCTGCCTGATTAAACAAATTGCCGATCGGATTGGCAGCCCAGGCATAGCGGACCGCCTTGGGCTGTTGGATGCGTGGATGGGAGACCACGACGGTCTCGCCATCTATTCTGGCGTCCGCCCAGACGAACTTGCGATCCTCTCCGGCAAGGGCAAAGCCTTGTAGAGTACGGCCGTTCTTTGCCCTCAATCCCCCGGCGGTATGATTAAAATGCAGCCTGATCGTTTTCCCCTCCACCGTCATCGAGCGATAGAGAGGTCCTGAGTGTTCGACGGGTTTATCGTAAACCAGTCGTAGTGCATTCAGGGCGAGCCGTCGGCCCACTTCTTGTTTGTTTTTGGGATGAATGTCTTTGGCGTCGCCGATGTCTATGGCCACCGCCATGCCGGTATTGGGCAAGGAGAGGGTCATCAGCTGCGCTTCGCGAAGTTCCGCCCAGCTGTCGTCCGTGGGTTCGGTCTGTTTTTTCATAAAATTCGCCAGCTGAACAAAGAGAAAGGGAAAATCGCCCTGACCCCAGTTTTTCCGCCAGTCCTGAATCATCAGCGGAAACAGCGTGCGGTATTGAAAAGCGCGCGAGGCGTTGCTTTCGCCCTGATACCAGATGGCGCCGCGTATGGCAAAGGGCATCAATGGGTGCAGCATGGCATTGTACAGCACGGTCGGCTGATTGGGATTGTTGGGCGAAAGCGGCTCGGGTCCAAGGGCGTTGCTATCGAATCCAATTCTATGGCGCCAGGCGCCGGCCAGAGCTATTTTTTCGCCCTCGCTGCTCTCAAGGTACATCTGTTTGGGTTCGCCCCAAATGCCGCCGGTGCCGCCGATATCCTCAACGCGGACAACGATTCGGTTGACCCCTTGTCTGATCGCCGCGGCCGGGATCGGGTAGATTCTCAACGCGTTGGCGTCCTGCAACCCACCAACCGCCACACCGTTGACCCAGGTGAGATCGTTATCATTGATCGGACCAAGATGCAGGGTCCATGTTGATGGCCCCATGGAGCGCGGCAGGGTGAACTCTTTGCTGAACCACATGATGCCGTCCAGTTTCGGGTATCCTGCATTTTCCCATTTGCCGGGAAGGTTCATCGTTTTCCAGTGAGATATATCGCAGGACGTCTCATTCCAGACCGGCCGCCCGTCTTGGAAGCCGCTGTCGCCGGCTGCGATTTGCTTTTTACGATTCGCCATGATGGACTCGTATTCAGCCAGCGACTGAATGCGCATAGAGTCCATCTGAGCGATTCGCTCCTGAAAATACGGCATGGTGTTCAGCGAGGCCTCACTGGTCCAGGCCTCCGCTACGGTGCCGCCCCAGGAGGTGTGCACCAGACCGATCGGAACAGCGAGCGTCTTGTACAATTCGCGGCCGAAAAAATAGGCCACGGCGGAGAACAGCGGAATCGTCTCCGGACCGCAAGCGCTCCACCCTGGACAGCTGACCGTGTCCAGCGGCGTTCGACTGACTGTATGCTTGACCTGGAACAGACGGATGTCCGGATATAGGGCGTCGCGGATCTCCTGCTCATAGTTGATCACTTGCCCCCAGCCGGCAAGCGGCATCTCCATGTTGGATTGGCCGGAACAAATCCAGACTTCGCCCACCATCACATTGTTGAAGCGGAGGGTGTCTGAGCCGATCACGCGCAATTGATAAGGTCCTCCGGCGGACAGGGGATCCAGGCGAACCATCCATGAGCCGTCCTCTTGTACCTGCGTTTGTTTGCGTTGATTTTTGATCTCCACCGTGACGATGCCTCCGGCACTCGCTTTACCCCAGACCGGCAGGACCATGTCCCGCTGGAGAACCATGTGGTCGTTGAACAGAGTGATCAGCTGAATGTTTTCAGCCGGCTTGGTGAACCAGGAACAACCGGAAAGCAGAGCTGCAAAAATGATAAGGGGAAGCAAAGGTTTGGCTGGTTTCATACAGTTCTCCATGGGTTAAGTGAAGAGGCGGCATCGGCAAAAGCAAAAGCAAACGCTATCGGCTCTCAAGGCTTTTTCGATACGCATCGGGGTACAGGCCGATTCGTTCAAACGGGATTTTAATAAATCCCGGTATTCGCTGATAGACGATGGAACCGTCTTTTAATTGAAAGTTCATGTTCTTGGCGTCGACAAATCCGGGATCTTTTTTAGTCAAAAAGTTGTTTTTAAACTCAAACTGTGCATGGAGGCCGACCAGGCGGAAGGACTCTTCATAATTGACCAGCACGTTGTTCTCCATCAGATTTCTCGCTGGATACATGCCTTCGTAGGTTTCTCCATCCTCTTTCAAGTCGAGCCAGTTCACCAGATTCGGGTAGCGCGTGCTGTAGGGCGGCTTTTTGATGTCAAGATAGTGGGTCAGGCGGATGCGATAGATGCCGCGTTCGCCGAAAAAATAGTCCCATTGATCGAGCGCGAAATCCCACCACATGGATTTCATCAACAGCGCCGGGCCATAGTTGTTGTCGATGAAAAGGTTATTGCGGACCACGAGATCCTGGCCGCCGTTGCTGTAAACCGTGCCATAGGTGGCGGCCTGGAAGAACACGTTGCCCTCCACCAACGCTTCGCAGGAGGCGTCATCAAAGTAGACGCCCATGATCCAGCGCCGGTCGGGTCTGCCGATGTGGTGGATGAAATTATAACGGATGATGTTGCCGCGGTCGCTGGGATCTCTGCCCAGATACCAGGCCGAGGCGTCGTTGGAGTTCATAGCCACGTGATGGATGTGATTGTACTCGAACACATGGTCATTGCCGCGCACAAAGACGCCCTGGAGATCCGCGTTATAGATTTCGTTGTGGCTGATCAGGTTGCCGCAGCCGTCCACATTGATGCCCGCCCATTGGGCTTTGTTGCGCAGCTGGAAATCGTGAATCCGGCAGTTGCGGACGAAATTGCCGCCCGGGATCAGCTCTTTTTTACTGCCGCCGCCGATGACGATGCCGCCCGAGCCGTTGTTGTACACGTCGCAGCTGAGCACCCCGTTGTTCTTGCCGCACTTTCTATCCCACACGGTATTGTGGTAGTAGTGCCCCTGAAAGCTGCCGACCTCTCGGGAGACTGGAATCCCCTCATAATCGTCCGCCGTGGCATGAGGAAAGGTCTGGCGTGCGCCCTGGCCGATGAGGATGCCGGTGGTGCCGGTGTTGCGTACCGTGCAGCCGGCGATCAGATTGTTCTCCCCAGCCTCCATATAGATGCCCACGCCTCGAGTGATTTCAACGGTCAGGCCGCTGATTATCACATTGGATACGTTCATCAGGCTGAGCAACGGCTCCTCGAGCATGGAGACCTCGATGAGCGCCTGCGACAGATCCCCTGGCGGGTAGAGATAGAGCAGCCCGGTGGCGCGGTCGAGATACCATTCGCCCGGACTGTCGAGTTCTTCGAGCAGGTTCATGGCAACGTATTGGTTGAAATTTTCACCGCTGCCGATTCCATAGATGTGCGGCTTGGTCAGAGTGATGCGTCGGGTGAGGGTGTCGATGGATCGGACCTTGATCTTGTCGTCGGCAAATCCGTATTTGAAAGCACCCTGCAGCCAGATGTCCTCATTCTTCAGCCAGCGGGCATGGCGGTCATCGGTGTAGAGAAAAACGCCGCCGCGGTCGCTATAGTCGCCGATGCGCGGAACAGAGCCGGGATCGATCACCTCACCAATGGCGATGCCGCCTTGATTGGGATATCTCGCCAGCGTCATAATCTGATGATCGATGTACAGCTCCAGCGGCGCGGGGATCACCGGCAGGCCATGCCCGAACTGCCGGTGCTCGCCGTATTGAGTGACGCCGAGGCCGGCCAGATCGATTTGAAGGATTTTGTCGCGAACCCCGGCATCGAACCGCGCTCGAATATCAGGCGACGCGACTGGAACAAACCGTTTTGCATCGATGCGCACGCCGCCGATCAACCGCGCTTTGGTCCCCGGTTGAGTCGTATAGGTGATCGGCGCGTTTTTTTTGCCGGAATCCCGCTCGTCGAGTTCAAAGGTTGTTTGCCGCTGATAATCGCCGGCACTGAGATAAACGGCAAAGCCGTCCGGCGGATATCCTTTTTCCTGCTTGTATTTTCTGATCGCATCCCGGGCGCGCTCCAGCGTGGCGAACGGTTTTCTTCGAGTGCCTGGATTCTGGTCGCTGCCGTTGCAGGAGATAAAATAATCGCGCGCTGGCGCCGTTTGGGCCAGCAGTAAAAAAAGCAGTACGCAAGGTTTCATGACCAGCCTATCGTTTGAAGAAATGGGTGGTGGCGCTGTTCGCTCAATAGATAATGTGCTTGCTTCTGATTCGCTGAATAGTTAGGTTTGAACCGGCCGCCGGCTGCCCTTCAACATTTTACAAGGGATTTTACGGGGATCCGTGCAGCCGCTGCTCAGCAGAGGGCCGTCCGTTGTTCAATGTACGGCATAATCCTGATTAATACAATAGTCGTTCGATTTAAGGTGAAAATGACAGTGATGCAAGAACAGTGGCAGGCGTTGGATCGCCGAATTCAAACCTGGTGGGATGCCGAATTGCATACCGCCCGGGAACAGGACCTGATGGATCCGAAAAGTCATGAGATCTGGTCGCCGACCGAGGAACACCGGCAGCGCAAGATGAACAAACCGCAGCTTCCCACGCTTCTCTATCTGCCGTTTCCCTATATCACGGCCGGCGGAGGAGAAGCGGCTTTTCCCGAGATGTACTGCTGGGATACTTATTTCATCAATCGCGCGCTGGCCCTTCACGGCCGGTTTGAGATCATCCGCCACCATATCCTGAATCAGCTGTTCCTCATTGAACGCTATGGCATGGTGCTTACCGGCAACCGCACCTATTATCTCGGCCGGTCGCAGACGCCGTTGCACAGCGACAGCGTACTGCTCTATTATGAGCACACTCGGGATCTCGACATGATCAGCCGGGCCTATCCAGTGTTGAAACAAGAGTACCAGGGCTACTGGCTGGCGGACCATCATCAAACCCGCAGTGGGTTGGCCACTAACCGCGATCTGACCGAACTGTCCGCACCGGCGGCTGCATACGATCTCGACGAATCCCTGCGGCCGGAGCTGGCGAGCGAAGCAGAGGTAATGGATTTCACCGCCATCTATGCCGGTGATGTCCGCGCTTGCAATCCGCTGCAGACCAATTGCGTCTTGGTCAACTATGCGCGCAATCTGGCGGTTATGGCCGGCCTGATCGGCAGGCAGAAGGAGGCGCAGAGCTGGCAGCAGGAGGCCGATCGCCGCTGTGCCCTGATCCGGGAACTGTGCTGGGACGAAGAACAGGGATTCTTTTTCGAGTACCAATTCACCACCGGCCGGCGGCTTCCTTATTGGTCGCTGGCCGCCTATTGGACCCTCTGGACGGACATCGCCACGCCGCAACAAGTGGACAGGTTGGTGGCGCAGCTGCCCCGCTTTGAATATGACCATGGACTTGTACAGACATTGGAAAAATACCCCAGCCCGCATCCCGAGTTCGTCCATCTGCAATGGGATTTTCCCAGCGGGTGGCCGACTTTTCAAATTCTCATCTGTGAGGCATTGATCAGGCGAGGCTATTCCGATATCGCACGGCGCATCGCGCAAAAATATCTACGTCTGCAGCTGGACCTTTACCAGTCAACGGGCAAGCTCTGGGAAAAATACAATGTCATCGAGGGCAATCTGAATCTGCCGGTGGAGCGCTATCCGGCTGTGCCGTTGCACGGCTGGAGCTGCACCTCGATCGCTTATCTTGGCCGGCTGCTCTTTTAACAGGCCGCTGAATCGCGACGCCGGAACGCCGCGGCCGGTATAAAGTAGGTTGCGACGCAACTTATCGTTGATTCTGAGAGGTCGATTGTTTATTTTTACGACCAGCGGCTGAAAGAATTGCCGCGAGGCGACGGCCTGTGATCGAATGAGGAAACTGCTGTGAAAAAACTGACCGAATGGTTGAATCAACACATTGTGCCGCCGCTCACGGCCTTGAGCGAGAACACTTATCTGTCCGCTATCCGCGCCGGCATGGTGTCCGTAGTGCCGCTGACCATCATCGGCGGACTTTTCATGATTATTTCCTATCTGCCGGTCAGCGGCTGGGACAAAATCGTGGCGCCTTTTCTGCCGCTGCTGCAAATCCCGGTCTCTGCCACCTTTGGGCTGCTGTCGGTTTTCGCCTGCTTTGCCATTGCCTATGATCTGGGAAAGCAGTTTAAGCAGGAGGCCATTGTCAGCGCCACCATGGCCACCCTGGTGTTTTTGATGATTCAGCTCAAGGTGGGGGACACGACGGAGGAAATCGCCTTTTCCATGGACAGCCTGGGCTCCAAAGGGCTGTTCACCGCTGTGCTTATCGCCTTGATCAGTGTGCGGTTGCAGAAATATTTTTCCGATAAAAACCTGGTCATCAAACTGCCGGAGAACGTGCCTTCGGTAGTGTATGAGTCCTTTGTTTCGCTGACGCCGCTGTTTTTTCTCGTGACTCTGTTCTGGATCATCCGTTTTGTGCTGGGCGTGGATATCGACCATCTGGTGCAGATCGGCTTCAAGCCGCTGATCTTCGCCCTGAACACGCTGCCCGGCATCCTGGTGTACGCTTTTCTGGTCACTCTGCTTTGGTCCGTGGGCATCAACGGCGACAACGCCATGGACGCCATCGTGGCGCCCATCTTTCTGCAATATCTGACCGCCAATGTCGAGGCCATGGTGCATGGCCAGCCCCTGCCCTATATTACGGCCTATGGTTTTTTCACCGCTTTCGTCAATGTCGGCGGCACCGGCGCCACCATCGCACTGGCCCTGGTGATGTGGAACTCGCGCGAGCCGGGGTATCGCAAAGTGAGTCGACTGTCGCTGCCGACGCAGATCTTTCAGATCAATGAGCCGATTTTTTTCGGCTTTCCCATCGTGCTCAATCCGATCTTTATGATCCCCTATATCCTCAACGCCCTCATCCTCACCGCCGGCTCGTTTCTTTTGATGCAGGCGCATCTGATCAACCGGCCGTTCGTCAATGTGCCTTGGACCACGCCGCCGATCATCGGCCACTATCTGGTTTCAGGCGGCGACTGGCGGGCGGCGGTCTGGGGCTTCGCCTCCATCGTCATCGCGATGATGGTGTACTTTCCCTTTGCCAAGGTGGCGGAACGCCAGCGCTTGCAGGCCGAGGCGAGCGGCAGGACGCAGGAATAGCCCCGATTCTTTTTCTGACAACCCCATCAGCGTTCGTTCCAATCCACTATGGCGCCAGCAGGTGCAAAGCATCCTGCGCCACCCACTCTTTGACCTTCAGCTTGGGTTCGGGGTGATCGGAATCCTTTTCAAGGTATTGCATTTTCACCTGAATGGGCGGCTTTATGACAAAAGGTTTGCACCGGGGGATGGCGGCCATGGCTTTTTTCGCACCTTCATACAAAGCTTTCCGCGTCTCTGCAAACGGATAGAGCACCGCTGCCTCGCGCGCCAGTCCTTGCTTGGTCGCCACGGTGACGATTTCATTTCCCAGAAATCTGACCGCCTCCCGGCAAGTGGCCTCATCGCCGGTGACCAGAATAGGGGGAACGCCGAAATGACCCGCCACGGCGGCGGTCTGCACCAGTTCACCGCACTCTACGCCGTTGTACCAGAACTTTTTTTCAGCCAAGGAGGACTGGGTATGGTTCAGCACGCCATCCGGCGTACCGTTCATGGCGTGATAGCCGAACATCACCAGGCCGGCGCAGGACTCATCTATATTCCAGCGGTTGCCCACAGGCCGCGGCAAGCCGGTTACGTACTTGGCGCCGGGTTCCATTAGATGGGGCAGGATCGCTTGAGTGCCGTGGCCGTCGTTGACGATGATCTCGGTGGCGCCCCCGTCCCGCAGACCCCGTATGACCGCAGCCAGGTCTTCCATAAAATATTCGCACGCCTGAATGTTCGCCGGTGTATCCTTTTCACGCGTTTGGGAAAATTTGAATACGCCGCTTACCCCTTCTAGATCTGTGTCGACAAAGATTTTGACCTGCGCTGAAGCGGCGGCGACGAACGCAAAGCAAAGGCAAAGGCCCCACCACAAGATTTCATGCCGGCCGCTTTTAAAGCGTACCGGGCTCCTGTCCGTCAAAACGGCGCGCTTTTTCATGGTCGCACTCTCCCTGTTTTGGCTTTGCCGGTTAACCGATGGTTCAGTCTATTGTCGAAACGGCCCGGGGAAACTGATCAAATCAGTCCGGGTCTTTCCGTTTTCCTTGATTCGGGCCAGTGTGTACACTGTGCCGTCGCCGCCGATCGCGATGGAATTGACGTACAGCGGCCGCTGGCCGTCGGGATAGAAAACCGCACCATGGTCGCGATAGGTTTGCGTCGGGATGTCATAGGTGATCAGGTGCAGGTCTTCAAGGCCTTTGGCCTCGCCTCTGGCCGTGGCGGCAGCGCCCAGAACCCGTTTGCCGTTCTCATAAATCGGCGCGCCGGTGAGGTAATAAATGGTGCGGCCATCCGGCCCGAGCTTGAAACCGAGATAACCGTAACTGAACTGGTCGTTCATGCCGGAACGTTGCGATGGAAGGGAGGTGAGCCGCTGCAGCACTTCCAGGCGCGGAAGCGCAGGATCAAAGCGAAACAGGTAGCCCGAGTTGCCGTGCACGCCATAGATCTGTTTTTCCGCAGCATACCAGAAAACCTGGCGCCAGTTGTACGCCATGCTTCCGGCTGTGGACGCCTCATAACTGCCGAAATAATCCTTGCGCATGTCTTCTCCGGCGATGATCTCGATGTTATCCTCGCCCGCCTTCAGCCGTTTGATCTCTCCCTCCGCATTGGTGAAATAGACCGCGCCGTCTTCCGGATTAATGGCCATGGACCGGCAGATCACGCGAAATTCAGGGCCCACGCCGTTCTCGCCTTTGCCTGTCGCCGGGCCGAGATCCTGCAATGTTTTTTTCGCTACATCGTAACGCAACAGCCGGCCCGTGGGCCAGGTGAGGCCATAGATCATTCCGCGCCGTGTGTCCATCTCCATGGTGAGAATGCCCTCCTCATGCGGCGCCAGGGCCAGATCCTCAAAGGTTTTGCTTTTCAGGTCGTAGGAAAGGAAATGGCCGCCGCGGTAGGGGTGATAGCCGTTTGTGGGAATGCCGGTTTTTTCCATACCGTCGATGATGCTATAGTAGCCGAGATGAGTGGCAAAATAAAGTTTGCCGTTATACTCGTAAAAGTTCACATGGCTTTTCCCCTGGGCCACCACCCGCATTCCCTTTTCGTTGCAGATTTCGCTCAGATCGGCCAGGTGTTCGATTCGACCGTCGGCTGGATCAAAGGAGTACATCTGACCGGCGATGTCCATCAATTCCGAGCAAAGGACATAATAGATCTTTCCATCGCTCGCGGAGGAGAGTCCGTTATAAGTGTCGTGAGCGTGTTCAAAATTAGAGTTGTAGACAGTGGCTGTGATACGGGCGTCCGGGGTGGAGGCGGCTTGAGCGGCGGCGTTGGTCTCCGCCGCCTGCCGGCAGTTTATCACCGTCAGGGCCAATGCGGCGATGACGAAAAGACAATGGTTTTTTTTCATCCTGTTTTCCTCGATGAGTGTTTGAATACGGTGCAGGAAGCGCTGGTTTCAGGCTCTGCGAAGCGGCTGACCAGTAGGGCAGGCGGAAAGGCCCATGGCAAGACTACAATCGCCTGCGGCCTGGACAAACTTAGTCATTCGGTGATTCAAGATCAAGAGAATATTCTCTTTCGTTCTCCGCCTCGACAGCGCTTGGGAACGCTTGATAATTTAATTTGCGGCTTTAGCCAAATAGGTGGGGCTAAGGCCCAGAGATTAAGTCGGGAGTATCTGCCCACTGAAGCGCGTGGCAATAAATGCTTGCTTTCATTTTTCGATTTGTCTATTTTTTACCTTGATGGAATCACTCTGACAGGAGAAGTTGATGAAATACGCTGGAATCCGCACGGCCATGCTGACGTTGGCGGCGTTGTCCGTGGTCATCGCTCTAGCAGCGCCATCGCCGCAATATGTCGGTGCGGAAAAGTGCAAAATGTGCCATATGAGCAAGGCCAAGGGAGACGCCTATGGGATCTGGAAGGCCTCGAAACATGCCGCAGCCTTTGCCACTCTGGCCTCTCCCGAGTCGCAGGCGATCGCGAAAAAAATGGGCATCGCGGATGCACAGAAATCCGCGCAATGTCTGCAATGCCACGTCACCGGCCACTCTGCGCCGCCGAGCGCCAAAGCCGCTTCCTACAAATTGGCGGATGGCGTCGGCTGCGAGACCTGCCATGGCGCTGGCTCGCTGTACAAAGAGATGAAAGTGATGAGAGCTTTGCATGCCGGAACCCAGGATGCCAAGACGGTGGGGTACCGCAAAGGGGACAAGCGCCAATGTGTGTCCTGCCATAATCCCTCAAGCCCGACCTACAAGCCGTTCAATGTGGAAGAGGCGTATAAAAAGATCGCCCACCCCACTCCCAAAGGTTAACGGCCTGCTTTTTTTCAGCCGCCGGTTCGGGGCGCTGACAAAAAAGCTCTGCGCAACTGCGCAGAGCTTTAAAGCGGAATCAAACACCTGGGACGCAGTCAAGCGCTGCGGTCAGGCTGTAGGAGCCAGGCCCACCAGATCGCGATAGGCGCAGGCGGTGGCAGCCATACACACCGGCAGAGCCACCAGGACGCCGATCACGCAGCAGAGAAGGCCCAGCAATATGATGATGATCTGCACCAGGACAAAGAGGACAAACTCGAACAGATACTTTTGTATCAGCGTGCGGCTGGCCTCCATGGCCTGCCAGAAATCCATGCGCTTGTCCATGACAAAGGCCGGCGCGAACAGGTACCAGGCCATCACCAAAAATCCAGGAAGAATGCACAGCATAAAGCCGATCGCTTCAAATACGCCGACCAGAATGCCCATCAACATGGCCGGGATGAACACATCGAATCCACGGCCGATGTCGCCGATGGTCGCCGGCCGGCCCTGCAGCTTTTGCAGCAGGATGTAGAAATAACCCGCCTGCAGCGGCCCCAACAGAACCAGGCCCAACACCGTGGAACCCGCCACGATGGTGATGACCAAGAAAACCAGAGTGAGGACTGCGAAAAATCCCAGGTCCTGGTTCACCAGGTTCCAGCCTTCACTGATCCAACGCCCCATATTGATCGGCGACGCCGTCGCTGTCTGATTGCTTTCCATTTTTTCCTCCCGATAGGTGTTTGATCGCTTCTCTGCTTTCCGTTAATCGGATGAGGCCACGCGCACTTTGAATTCTCCGATGCCGGTGGAGGCGATCAAGTACAGAGACTCGTCCGTGTCGTCATAATTTTTCGAATAGTAATAATTGCCCCGCTGCTCGAACCAGCTGGGATAATCCACCCCGGACAGAAAGAGGAATTTATCCACTTTGATTTTGACCGCCACCTCTTCCGGCACCACCACCAGAGTGCTGCCCAGTTTGCAGTCAAGACGGGCCATGGCCCGTTTGATCTTTTTGCCGGTGAAATCGACCGTCATCTCGCCCACCGAGCCGGTGAGGTCCGCCTCCTGAAAACGGGCGTTGCCGAGATGCAGCAGGCTCACCCTGCCTACTTTACAATTCACATCAAAGGTCGTCAGCTCCGTGCGGTTTTCGCGATCAAAGTCCAGGCGTGTTTCCCCTGCCCAGCTTTTCATCCGCAGGGAGCGCACGTGCAGATCGCCCAGCTGTAGAGCGGCTTTGCCCGCTTTGACCACCACGTCCAAATCCAGATCCGGCTTGTGGGGCAGGCCGATTTTGATCAACGCATAATCTGATTGTTTGAGGTCGCCGCTTTTTAACATCGACCAGTTCTTGTGATCGACATCGATGGACAAGGTCCGGTCACGCTCGTTATAGGCTACAATGGGCCGACAGGTTTCTTCCTTGTACACGATTTGGACCGAGCATTCGTTGCGGTCGTTCCTGAAAATCTGCACATCTCCGCCGTCGCTGCGCAGGATGAACTCCAGCCGGTCGCGCACACGATAGGTCTCTTCAAAGACCGTTTTCTGCTCCTGCCCGAAACCGTTTCCCAGCAAAACCGCCAGGCTGATGAGAGCGCGCAGGGAAAAGCTCATGATCGGTCCTCCTTGAACAGGGCTCATTCTATAGGAATGTACGAAAAAAAAAGTAAAATGTTCAATAAATCTGCGCTTAATATCCTCGCAGGGAATTTCCGCCCGCAGCGCCCTTTAATCCGCGGCTTTTTCCAGCACGCTGAGGAATTCCTGCATATCCCCGGGCAGAGGAGCGGTAAAGCGAACCAGCTCCCGTGTGGCTGGATGAACAAAGGCCAGAGTGCGGGCGTGCAACATCTGCCGGGGAAACTGTTTCAGCCATAGCAGGCCGAGCTGGGTATTGTGCTGATTGAGCCCGGCCAGCTGCTTGGCGCGGCCGCCGTACACGGCGTCGGAAAAAACCGGATGGCCGATGGAAGCCATGTGCACGCGGATCTGATGGGTGCGGCCGGTCTCCAGGTTGAGGCGCAGATGGCTGGTGAGCGGGTATTCGTTCAACACCTGATAATGGGTCACCGCCGGTTTACCGTCCGGATGGATCATCATGCGCAGACGGTCTTTGGGATTGCGCAGCAAGGCCCCTTCGATACGGCCGCTTTTTCTCTCCACATGGCCCCAGACTATGGCGCGGTATTCGCGCTCCATCTTTCGTTCGGACAGCTGTTTGGACAGCGCCAAATGGCTGGCGTCGTCTTTCGCCACCACCAGCAACCCCGAGGTGTCCTTGTCCAGACGGTGCACCAGCCCCGGCCGCTTTTCGCCGCCTACGCTGGACAGCTTGCGGCAATGCGCCAGCAGCGCATTGACCAGGGTGCCGCGCAAATTGGCAAAGGCCGGGTGTACGACCATGCCCGCCGGTTTATTGACCACCAGCAGATGCTCATCTTCATAGAGAATGTCCAGCGGAATGTCCTCAGGCTCCACCTGCGTGGGTTCATAAGCGGGGAACAGCACGATGATGCGTTCATCAGGACGGATCGAATATCCGGCTTTGGTGACCAGGCCGTTCACCGTCACCTTGCCGCTGTCGATCAGCGTTTTGATCCTGGCCCGAGTAATGCCGGGCAACTGGTTGGTCAGGAACACGTCCAGCCGCTGCTTCTCTTTGCCCGGCGGCACCAGCAGTTCAACAGTTTTTTCAATCAGGTTGATCATGATTTGATTTGATAAATAGACAGATTGGGGCCTGGTCTGGATACGCCATGGAATCCCCGCAGCGGCAGATAAAAGGCGTCTTGCTGATCATAATGATTTCTTCGTTCCGGGAGCGAAGCCGCCTCGATGGTATGGCGCCATTGATAGCGTTCGGCCAGCAGAGCGGCGGTCTCAGGCCGAAGCGTGAATTGGCCGGTGAGCGCGGAATGTTCCACGATCACCCATTCCGGCAGCCGTTGCGCAGGAAAGGCGGTCAGCGGGTTCGTTTCTTCCAGAAACTGCCGGTAGAGTGGAATTTTGTGTCGGCTGAAATACTCGAGGCGCATTTGCGTCAGCCGGTCGAGCGTGGGGTTGTTGCGCACCGACTGGTCGGCCGAAGTCAGGCCGATCTGTTCCATAGCCAGCCGCGGCGCTCCCCAGACCGAACTGGCGTGCAGCACCGAGGTCGGTCGGTGGACGTTTTCTTTGAACCATTCCGCAGCCAGCACCCGGCTGTCCTTTTTCGCCAAAAGATGGTCGGATTGGACGCTGACGGTCATGGCCGGTACGATGGCGGCCACGGCGATGATCGCGGCGGCCGGCAAAGAGCGGCGGCGCACCTCGGCGATCAAATAAGCAGCGCCGATGGCCAGAAACGGCGCCAGCGGCAGGCTGTAGCGGCAGAACACCGTATAGCCGCGGCCGATCGCCAGATAATAAACCAGCGGAAAACAGAGCAGCGCCGGAGCGATGCGGCGGGCCGTCACGGCCAGCAGGGCCAGTCCAGCGAGGCCGGCGAGAAGAAGGGGTCCTCCCAGGCCATGGAACAGCGAGAAGCGCAGGTGGTAAATCCAGCCGCGGCCGAGATTAATGCCCAGGTGACCGTCAGCCAGATGAGCGGATTCGAAAGAGAAATCGGTGATAAAGTTTTTAAAATCTAAAACCACATAGGGCGAGGTGAAAAAAAAGGCCAGCGCGAACACGGCAAGGCTCAGGCCGCCGATGCGCAGTAGAGCGACGCGCCGGCTTGCATTGCGCAGCTGCAGCAGGATGATCAGCGCCAGCGGCGCCAGGATCAACGCGGCAGTGTATTTGCTCGAGGCCGCCAGGCCGGCGAAAAGCGCAGCAAGGCCTGCATCTTGTGCCGCGCCGCTTTCATTGAACGCCAGCACATGATAGAGCGCGATGAGCGTCAGCAGAAGCATGAAAACATCGGTTACGCCGAAATGCGAATCGCGCACGTGCAACGGCGCTACGGCCAGCAGCAGCGCCGCCAAACCGGCGATGCGTTGGTTGAAAAAGCGGCGGCAGAGAACATAGAGTGCATAGATCGACGCCACCCCGGCCAGGGCGGAGAGCGTCCGGCTGATCAGATAAAAAGGCGATGGATCGATGAGAAAAGAGAGGCCCAAGTCCAGACTGTTGTGAAAGACGCCAAAGATATAGCCCGCAACAAAGTACAGCGCATAGCAGGCAAAACAGCTATAGATGAACAGCGTGGGATAATTGAAAAAATGCGGATTGAGGTCGCCGCCGCCCATGCCCAGGGCCGTGACCGCAATGGTGTACTCGTCCGGGCGACAGCGTTCATGCGGCAGGCCGAACCCGATCCCCCAAAAGCGGAGCACCGCGGCCAGCAACAGGATGCAAAGGAGGAGGGAGTGCTTTTTCATGATTCGGCGCGTTTAAAGGAAAAGAATTTACTTATTAGATGTGTATCTGCCGATTTTTTTCTGCAATTTAAGCAGTACGCGATCGGACTTTTTTAATTCACATTCCCATATTATAATCACTTTCCATCCCATACGTCGAAGTTTAGATATATTTTTTTGATCTCGTCTAATAGTTTTTTCGAATTTTGGAAGCCAATAATGTTGACGACTAGAAGGCGTTGTTGCTCGTGCGCAATTTTTATGCCGATGCCAAAAGCAACCATGCACAAATACTACAGTCTTATACCGCGTGAGAATAATATCTGGCGTTCCTGGGAGAAAATTTTTATGCAAGGAGAATCTGTATCCCAATCTATGGAGAAGCGAACGCACTTTTTTTTCTGGCGTCGTATTTGTTGAGCTTACGCAGCGCATAATTTCGCTGCGTTTATGCGGGCTAAAGGTGTCCAATTAAGGAATGCTATAATTCAGCGATTTTAAGACTAGGGTCTGTTTCACATTGTTCTATTATTTGATTATATACTTTTACTAATTCCGTTATTTCTATGGGTCGTTTTGATTGCTCAAACTCGCATTGTTCTAAAATATTAGTGGCGATAAATTGTTCGATTTCGAGAATATCGATTCGATCTTCAATGCTGCAATTTTTTGCTAACGCTGCAGCTCCGCCTAATCCACTCATCGTTGTAATAATTACTGGATGGTAGTTCTGCTCAATATTTTTATAGCATTTGCGTATTAACGATTCACTAGGAGCAGTAGTAACATGAATCGCCGTATTGCCAATAAGAAAGTCTCCTTTTCTATCGCCAGGCGCATCGGCAACAGAAAATCCATTATGTTTTATTTCTAAGGGGTGAAGGGCAATTTCAAGTTTCGCACCTACTAAGTGTTGCATGACCGCTCCAGCGATCATCGTGCCCGCGCACTCTGATTGTCGAATAAAGGCTGCTTCGATTAATTCTGATATAATGCTTCTAAGTGATTTAGAGTTATCAAGTTTAATCTTGAAGGGCATCGAACTGAAATATTCGATGACGCGATCAATCCAAAACCTTTCAATTTTATGAAAATCAAGCAAGTTTTGCTTATGTAGATCATTTAAAAATGAAATATAAGTCTCCATACGATGTATGCTACCGCGGCTCGTTCTTCCTCCTTCTTCAGCAAGGGTTCGTGAAATGTCATATTGATTCAGAATTGACTGAACAGCAGCTCTCCCCAATCCTGCTACTTGGCCTCCTTGCTTCGTTAAAAAATCTTTGCGATGGAAAGGAGGGGTCAATGTGCTGGCTTTTCGTGTGATTACTAAGACGACGCTCAACGGTCCTTTTCCGTTTATTTCGTTAGAGTCGGCATATTTTTCTAATATTGACTTTAATTTGTTCATTCGCATCCCCTTTGTTCCCTTCTAATTGTTTGTTTGCTTAAAAATTATATAGAGTGATAATTTTACTCGTTTTTACTTGCAGTCGCAGCCATTTCGTTTACGAGAGGATCTAAATAATATTTAGCAATCCAAGATATAACTGGAACGCATACCGCGTCTCCGAAGCCAAATAACGCTTTATTTAATGTGGTCTTTATTTGAAAACCATCTGCTCCCATCAGTCGCGCGCATTCTGACGGAGTCAATAACCGAACCTTTATTTTTCCATAACCAGCTTTGATTAAAATTTGTCTGCCGCTTCCTCCGCGCGGCGTTCTCAGACAACCGGCTACTCCATCGCTCCTAATTTCTGCCATCGAATTTCCATTTCGTACCCTGCGAAAAGCAGTGCTATAAGACCATTTTTTCTTTATTTGAAGGGATTTTAAATTTCTTGCATGCTTTTCGCTCATCTGATTGACTAAATAGACTTGGCGCTCCTCATTCCACCAAATATCCGAATCATCAGGAATGTCCTCAATTATATCATCCAGCAATAGACTGCGCTTTGGAAGAGCAGGAAGCGATTTTATTTCCCAATTAATTTCTGGATGATCAAAGATAAAATCGGCTAAAGCTTTTGGCCTAATCTCGCTTTCATAAAACCCACGAGACTCATGTGAGCATTCTTGGCACTTTAAATGCGCAACTACAAAGAGTCTTACTCGGCTTTGTGGGACAAAGTTGGCCGCATCAATAATAAACGGATCAACAACATAACCTAACCGGTTAAGCGCCAGCATTGCATCAGAAAAATCTTTGCCCTTATGAGAAGTTAGAAAACCTGCAACATTTTCCAATAATACAATAGGAGGTCGTCGTGATCTCATTTTTTCCAAAATATTAATAAAGCCCCAATAAGCGGATGATTGCTTGCCGGCTAATCCTTTTCTCAACCCTGCTAGCGATAAATCGTTGCAGGGAAAAGATGCAGTTGCCAATGAGACAGAAGGTACTTTGTTCTCTTCTAGAGCATGGATATCATCTAAAACAAAATCAGTTGACGTATTGGGGAATTGGACAGAATACATCTCATATTTTTCTTTAGCAATATCATTTGCGAAAATTACATTCCACCCTTGCTTTTCTAATCCCATACGCATTAAGCCTATGCCGGCAAAAAATTCGGCTACTGTTTTTAACTTAAGTAAATGAGCCAGCTGTGAATTTGATTTATTGTAATCTATTTTTTTCATTCTCATCACTAACGATTTTCCCAACGTTCAAGATTTTTCCGGCCAATAGATGCCGGCCTGGTCGGCGCCCAGTTGTCCCGCCTGATAGGTGCGTTCGTCCACGCGACTCAGCCTCTTGATCATGGCCCTGGTCATCAACGAATAAGAGCGTACGAAATCCAGCTCATCCGAGAGCTGCTCCAAGTGTTCATCGCTTCGCATCCAATCCAGATGATCGAACCGCTCCAACCGCAGCGGCGCGGTGTAACCGCGCAGACTCTTTTCATAGGCCATGTTGTAGTAAGAAGGAAAATAGGTCAGCGCCAGCTCGCGCAAAGAACGGTGGATCGGCTCACGAAAGCGCAGACCGACGAAATTGGACTTGGCCACCGCCCCCCAGCAGCCGTTCACCCGGAACAAAGCCAGCAGATGGTCGTCGTCGCGATGGGCCAGCAGATCGATGATCAGCGGAGGAAACCCGAGGCGCCGCAGCGCCGCAGCCGCGAACAGCGCGCCGTCGAAACAGTGGGCTTTCCCATCAGCCAGCACCCGGCGGGGACAGCGGTAAAAGGAATCCGTGCTGTAAGCAAGGCTGTCGAGATACTCTTGAATTAAAGCCGGACTCTGCAGGCCGGCAAAGATCTTTTGTTCGGCCGGGGTCCAGAGGTCGTTCCAGTTTTTCATCCCAGACTCGCAATACGTGATCAGCGTCAACAATCGGTAAAGAGAAATCCGCTACCTTGGTCCAGCTTAGAACGGGGGGCTTGAGCCCGGAGGTCGGGTTTCGGGATGTGGTGAGGAGTCGGTCGGCCTCCGGGTTCTGTTTTTTCTATGGCATCATCCCTGACCGGCGGCCCATAAAATCCCCCGCTTGGAAATTTCCAACGCCTCCGGCACATCGAAATCCTTAGCCACATGCCCCAGCGAGCTGTAGAACACCCGGCCTTTGCCATACATACGCTTCCACACCACCGGCATCACCGTGCCCTCGATCCAGTAGGCATGTTCGCCGCTGAACCGGGTGGTGGCCAACACCTTGTTCGATGGATCCACATGCATGTAATACTGCTCAGAATGCATTTTAAAATCTTTTAATCCCTTGGTGACCGGATCGCGATGGTCTTTGATGTTCACCTCGTAATCGATCACGCCGCCGGGATGAGCCACCCACTGGCCGCCGCACATGAACTGATAGTCGGTGTTTTCGCGAAACGAGTCGCACATACCGCCATGATGGCCGGCGATGCCGACACCCCCGGCCACTGCGGCCAGCAATCCCTTTTCCTGCTCTTTGCTGATCTTGCCCATGGTCCAGATCGGCACGATGACTGATAATGAGGCCATGAACTCTGGGTCGGTGTAGGAATCCAGCGTCTCGGAGACCGTGACCTGAAATCCCTGTGTTTTCAACCATGGGGCAAAGATCGCCGCGCACTTGTCCGGCTCATGGCCCATCCATCCGCCCCAGACAATCAGCGCGGATTTCGCTTTATCCGCCCGGGTTTTGCTGAAAAGCGGAGTCGTCGTCAAACCGACCGTCAGGCCGGCTGCCAGAGTGGTGCCGAGAAAATCTCTTCTGTTCATCTTTTGAATCGCCATATATAGCATCTCCTCTATCAAGCGGCCGATGGGATCATCGGATAGTTCGTAGCACGATGTCGATGGGTTTCGATTTGGCTATTTTAACAAAAAACCGTTAGATTCGCAAGCGGAAATCAACGAGGGATCGTCAGGTGGAATTCCAGCGAACGCGCGGGCTGCGAAAGGAAGCCGCGGCCACGCAGGAGGAAGAGCTGAGATCAGGCTGGGAGCCTTTCGGATTATTGACTGAGTTTGTGCAGCTTTTCCAGCAGCGCCTTGACCTCGGTAGAGTCCAACTTTTCATCCTTTAGCACATTTTTGATTTCCCAGATGATCTCGCGGACCTCTGCGGAATCCAGCCGGCCTTGCTGAAATTTTGCCGCCAGCTTTTCGATATCTTGGTGCACTTGTTCTTTGGAAACCGAAGCCGGCAGCTCTTTCAGGATCAGGCCTTCCACCTGCGGCAGGCTTTTTTCGATCATCAGATTGGCCAATTTGGCCCGGTTCACATACAGGTAGGCGGCCGCCACCACGATCAGGATCAGCACTGTCAACCCCAGAAACATGAAGGCTTTTTTCATGGTTTTCCTCCTGATTCCTCAAACAGGGGGCTTCCGGCCCCGGTCAAGAATTTTAACGCCTAATTTGTTCAAATACAATAAAAAAATTAGCCGGCAGACCAATAAAATTTATTTGCATGTATGTTTTGTTTTTAGTATATTAAAAAGCTATGTTTATCCTTATATCAGAATAAGAGAGGAGGTCGAATCTTTCATGCCGGGCGTTCGGGTACGTGACAACGAAACGTTTGAAAAAGCATTGCGTCGCTTTACCAAAGCTTGCGAAAAAGCGGGTTTGATGTCGGATATTAAAAAGCATCAGCATTTTGAAAAACCCAGCGAGCGTAAAAAACGCAAAATCAATCAGGCTCGCCGCAAAATGCGCAAGCTGCAGATGATGGAAAGATAATCCCATTTTTTCGCGACCATCCGCGCGGAGGATTTGATGAGCATTCTGGAACGGCTGACTGAAGATATGAAAGAGGCGATGAAAAGAGGGGATAAGGAGCGACTATCCACCATTCGTCTGCTGCGCGGTCAGATCAAGGATGCCGAGATCAATAAACGGGCCGCCCTGTCCGAAGAGGAAGAGCTGGCGGTGCTGACCAACGCCGCCAAAAAACGGAGGGAATCCATCGAGGCCTTTACCAACGCCCAGCGCGACGATCTGGCGGCAAAGGAAAAGTCTGAGCTGGAAGTGATTCAAACCTATCTGCCTTCGCCTCTGAGCAACGCAGAGATCGAAACCATCGTGCAACAGGCGCTCGTTGAAAGCGGTGCGCAGACGATCAAAGATCTCGGCAAGGTGATGCAGCTGGTGGCGCCTAAAACCAGGGGAAGAGCCGACGGCAAGATGGTGACGGATCTGGTTCGAAACAAACTGAGTCTTTAAGACGAGTTGGTTGAAACCGAAGAAAGTGAATACGGCCGGAGCCCTATTCACTTTTTTCATTTAATTTACCGGTCGGGCTTACGGCCGCTCGGGCGATGGTTTATGAATGCCTTGGATGTCGTCATCTTTGTTGCGTTGGTTTATTTCGTTTATAAAGGAGCGCAGAACGGACTCATCGGCGAGCTGCTCGGCGTGACCGGCTGGCTGGTCGCTGCGATCCTTGCCCTGCGCTACGGCGCAGGGGCCTCCCACAGGTTGGAAAATTACCTGCAACTGCCGGATTTGGCGTACACCGTGTTAGGCTATGCCGCGGTGCTGTTGGCGGTCCGTTTGCTGTTGCAGATTCTGCTAGCCGGCCTGAGAAAAGGCATGGATCCCAAAACCCACGACTCGCTCAACAAGCTGCTGGGCGCGATCATCGGTTTTGCCAAGGGCGCTTTTCTGGTGAGCATCTTTGTGTTGGCGCTTTCCGTCATGCCGCTGGGCGAACGGGTGAAAAGCTACGAGCATCGTTCAAACCTGTTTCCGCACATGAAAAAGTTCGCCCAGGTGATTCTGCGCAATGTCGTCTATTTTGTTCCACAGACCAAACCCACTGCACCGGCTCCGGCCAAAGCGCCCACTGCAGCCAAACCTGCCTAGTTCGGATTTTTATCGTGCAAACTGTTTTACAAGTACTCGAATACGATCGCGTTCTGGAAAAGCTGGCAGGCCATGCCAACTCGGTTCTCGGAGCAGAGCTCTGCCTGGCCGTTCGGCCCATAAACGATGCGCAAGCGTTGCGTATCAGCTTGGCGCAGACCACGGAGCTGCGCGCGATCCTGGATTTTGATCAAGCCGTGCCCTTCTCTTCGTTCCCGGATCTGCGGCCGGTGTTGAAAAAGCTGGCGGTCATCGGCAGCTCGTTATCCGCTGAAGCGCTGGTGGCGGTGGGCCGCACCTGCCAACTGGTCCGGCGTCTGTCCCGCTATTTTGCCGGCCGGGAGGAAAAGATCCCTCATCTCAAAACGCTGACCTCAGAACTGTTGCCGCTGGAAAAATTAGAAAAAGAGATCAGCCGCTGCATCGACGAAGAGTCTTTTGACGTCCGCGATGAGGCCAGCGAAGCGCTCGCCTCCATCCGCCGGCAGATCATTCGCGCACAAGCCAACACCCGCCGCAAAATGGAGGGCATGGTCAAGTCCTTCAGCAGCCAGGGCGTACTGCAGGAAAATCTGATCACCATGCGCAACGGCCGCATGGTGCTGGTCATCAAGGACGAGTTCAAGCGCAAGGTGCAGGGCCTGGTCCACGACCGCTCTGCTTCGGGCCTGAGTTATTTTATCGAACCGTTCGAGACCGTAGAGGATAACAACCGTGTCCGCGAGCTGTTAGGGCAGGAGGCGGAGGAGATCGAACGCATTTTAGCCCGTCTTTCGGACCTGGCGCGCTCGCATCTGCAGACGCTGCAGAGCAATTTTTATCTGCTCGGCCAGTTGGACCTGGTCTATGCTAAGGCAGCCTTTTCCCGCACGCTGCAGGCGCTGGAGCCGGAGATCGTGGAGCAGACTTTTATCTATCTCGCCCAGGCGCGGCATCCGCTGCTGCTGTTGCGCATGGGCGCTGCGGCGGTCACGCCCATGCAGATCGAGTTGGGTCGCGAGAACTGCACCGTGATCATCAGCGGTCCCAACGCCGGCGGCAAGACGGTGGCGCTCAAGACCGTGGGCCTACTGGTGCTGATGGCGCGCAGCGGTTTGCACATTCCCGCATCACCGCTGTCCCAGATCGGCTCCATCGATCGCGTGTTCGCCGTGATCGGCGATCAGCAATCCATTGAAGCGGATCTGTCCACCTTTTCCTCCCATCTTTTGTCCCTGAAAGAGATCGATGAGCAGGCCGACCGGCAAAGCCTGGTGCTGGTGGATGAAATCGGCGCCGGAACGGATCCGGAGGAAGGCATGGCGCTGGCCACCGCTTTGTTGAAAAAATTGACCGCTCTCGGCGCCCTGTCCATGGTCACGACCCATCACAGCGTGCTTAAAACCTTTGCCTATCAAAATGAAAAGACCGTCAACGCCTCCATGGAGTTTGATCTGACCACGCTCAAACCCACCTATCGTTTTCGCATCGGCATTCCGGGGTCCAGCTATGCCTTTGAGATCGCCCGACGCATCGGCGTTTCCGAGCAGCTGATCGCCGAATCGCGCAGTCTGGTGGGAGCGCAGAAGGACCGGTTGGAGGGGTTGATCCTGGAATTGGAAGCCAAGATTCAGCGGCATCAGAAGCTGGCGGAAGCGGCTGATCTCAAAGAGGCCGAGTACCGCGGCTTGGCCAAGCTCTATCACGAACGCACTGAGACGTTGCGCAAAGAGGAGAAACAGCTCAAACGCAAGGCGGCTGAGGAGGCGCAGCAGATCCTGGCCTCCGCTAACAGCACGGTCGAACAGATCATTCGGGAGATCAAGAACGCTCAGGCGGAGACTGCGGCGATCCGCGCCGGCAAACAGGCGCTGGCGGAACAGCGGAGGCAGGTGGAAAAAATCGTCGAACAGACCCGCGAAGAACCGGTGATACACAACGGTGAAATTAAAGTGGGCGACCGGGTGTTGTGGAGAGGGATCGCCAGTCCGGCGGTCATGATCTCTGAACCGGATAAACAGGGCCGGGTCCTGCTTCAGGCCGACGGCTTGAAACTGAAAGCGCCTTTTAATGAATTGACGCCGGCCACCCGTTCCGAACTGAGACGGGCCGGTTCCGTACGCCTGCAGCTGGATAAACCGCAGGGCTTCAAGACCGAGCTGGACCTGCGCGGTATGCGTGCTGACGAAGCGCTGGAGAACGTGGAGCGGTTTTTCGATGAGGCGTTGTTGGCTGGCTTTCATGAATTGCGCATCATTCACGGCAAGGGCGCAGGCAAACTGCGCAGCGCCATCAAGGAGTATCTGCGCACGCATCCGGCGGTCAAACAGTCTCGCCTCGGCAACTGGAACGAAGGCGATTCGGGCGTGACGGTCGTGGAGTTGAAATAACGAAATGGGAAAAAGTTGAAAGCACTGGTCAAAGAAAAAGAGATCGCCGTCAAAGCGGCGCTGGCTGCCGGCGTGTTGTTGCGCCGTCATCTGGGCAAATTGCAGGATAAAGACATCGACACCAAGAAACGATTCGACTACGTCACTGTGGTGGACAAACAGTCCGAGACGTTGATCGTCGAAACCATTCGCCGTGCCTTTCCCAAGCACAAATTTTTCGCCGAAGAAATCCATCGCGACGAGCGCGGCGGCTTTCGCTGGATCATCGATCCATTGGACGGCACCACCAATTTCATTCATTCTGTGCCCGCCTTCGCCGTCTCCATCGGCTTGGAACTGGATCAGGAGATCGTGCTGGGCGTGGTCTATGATCCCATGCGCAAAGAGCTGTTCGTGGCAGAAAAGGGACACGGCGCTTTTTTGAACAATCAGCCGATGCATGTCTCCGCCGTTTGCCAGCCGGAGCGATGTCTGTTGGCCACCGGTTTTCCCTTTCGTTCCCAGGAACATCTCGATGAGTATCTGCTCTCTTTTCGTAAACTGGTCGTACGAATGAGCGGCATCCGCCGCATCGGCGCTGTGGCGCTGGATTTCGCCTGGCTGGCGGCCGGACGATATGAGGGCTTTTGGGAGATGGGTCTATCGCCCTGGGACGCGGCCGCCGGCTCGCTGCTCATTCAGGAAGCGGGCGGCCAGTTCACCGATTTTTCCGGCGGACAGGAGGGCGTTTGGACCGGCAATGTGGTCGCTTCCAACGGATTGATCCATTCCGAACTGCTGCAGATCATTCGGGAGGCGTTCAGCGGGACCCTGCCCCGATGAGCCGATTCCTGCGCATCTCGCTCTATCTGGTCCTGTTGGCCGGCCTGATCTGGTACGGCCGAACTCGAGATCCCCGGGTCACTCTGGCCATGTGTCTGGCAGAGCCGGAAAAGTATCACGGTACGCGCATCGAAGTGGCTAACGAGACCATCGTGCAGCAACTCTTCAACGATGGTTTTACCATACGCTATCTCGGCAAGACGGTGACCGTCATCGGCGACCCCACCGGCTTGCGGCCCAACGAGTTCCTCTCCATGATCGCTGTCTTTGATCGATCCGGTCGACTGCTGCTCGAAAAAAAACACCTGGCGCTCTACCGACGATGGAAGATCTGGGTCTCAGTGCCTCCGGTTCTCCTTTTTCTCATTTTTTTTCTCCGCCGCTACCGGCTTGACCTGTCCACGCTGCAATGGCAGGAGGCGGACCGTGCCTGATCTGATCACGCATAGCGCTTTCGCCTACGCGCTGACCCGCTCGCAGCGTTTTGACCGGTTTCGCGTGATCTTTTATCTTGGCACTGTTTTACCGGATGTGATCACACGGCCGTTTTACATCATCAATCCTCATTTATATCCCTACACCGTGGCTGTGCATACGCCGCTTTTCATGATTCTTTTCTGTCTGCTGGCCGCCGAGTTTTTTATCGAGCCGCTGCGCAAGCCCGTGCGCCTTTATCTGCTCGCCGGAGTTTTCCTCCATCTCTTTCTCGATTTTTTTCAGCGCCATATCGAGAGCGGATATCTGTGGCTGTTTCCTTTTTCCTGGAAGACTTTTGAGATCGGCTTGTTCTGGCCCGAGACTCCGTTGATGCTCGCACCGCTGTGGCTGACTCTGATCGCTGCGTATGAAGCCATCCGTCTGCTGCGCAAAAAATCTGATTGACTCGCGTTTCCCCTCCATAAAATCCTTGATTTTCGTCCGCCGTTTGAGTAGTTTAGCGTGAATGGCGGTGTGACAGACGGCGAAGAAAGTAAAGGCGCATTGCATGGATTTCAGTTTCTATACCTCCCATGAGATCATCTTCGGCAGAGGCAAGATCGCCCAATTGCCGGAAATCGCCGGCCGTTTCGGCCGCCGCGTCCTGCTGATCAGCCGAGGCCGTTTTATGCAGGAATCAGGATGCTTGGAACGGATCAAACAGGCGATGAAAAGCCGCCAGCTGGAGATGCTGGATCATACTTTGCCAGCCGGTGAGCCCACCGTGACCGAGGTGGATGAAACCGCCAATCTGGCGCGTGAGTTGACGCCGGACGTAATCGTGGGACTTGGCGGCGGCAGCAGCATCGATACAGCCAAGGCCGCGGCCGGCATGGCCGTTCATCCCGGCAGCGTCGCTGATTATCTCGAAGGCGTCGGCTCCCTGCGCATCAAAAAGCCCGGTATCCCTTTGATCGCCATACCCACTACCGCCGGCACGGGCGCCGAGGTGACTAAAAACGCAGTGATCTCGGGCGTTATGGAAAAATACAAGAAAAGCCTGCGCAGCTCTCATCTGGTCAGCCGCATCGCTCTGCTCGATCCGGAACTCACCTACACCATGCCCGCATCGTTGACCGCAGAGACCGGCATGGACGCGTTCACCCAATTGGTCGAATCCTTTATTTCCAATAAAGCGCAGCCTATTCCACAGGCGCTGGCTCTCTATGGCATCAAACTGGTGGATAAATATCTGGCCGTCGCCGTCCGTCACCCCGACGATCCGGAGGCGCGGGAGGCCATGCAACTGGCCGCGCTGCTCAGCGGCATGGCCCTGGCCAACTCGGGATTGGGCGCAGCCCATGGCATCGCTGCGGCGCTGGGCGCTCTCTGTCACATTCCCCACGGCCGCGCCTGCGCCGTGCTGCTGCCCCATGTACTCGAGTTCAATCTGCCCTCCTGCATCACCGCCTACAGCCGCCTCTACAGCCAACTCTCCGACTTTACCGTGGACAGCGAACTGGCGGCCGCCGAAGCGTTTGTTACGCGCGTGGATCGCCTGACTCGCGAGATTAACATTCCCAAAGCGTTCAGCGCGGAGGAGGTGCCCGCGGATCAGCTGCCCGAACTAGCCAAGGCCTCTTTCGGCTCCAGCATGAGCGGCAACCCGGCTGCCATGAACGATTATGATGTAGAAAAAATACTCCGCAAGGTAACCGCAAAATAAAATGCTCTCTGTCGTCGACCTCGCGGGTGAGCTGGTGCGCATCAACTCCGTCTCACCCAAAACAAGAACCTCAACGCAAAATTCCGGTGAAATCGCGCTGGCTCATTGGCTGTCCGATTATTTGCAGCAGAATGATTTTATCGTCGAGATGCAGCCGGTGGCGGGTCAGCGCGCCAATCTGATCGCACGGCCGCGCCGCTTTCTCGCCGACCGTCCCACTTTGGCGCTGGAAGCGCATATGGACACGGTGGATGTTCAGGGTATGACCGTGTCTCCCTTTGCCGCCGAGATCCGTGATGGCGCGTTGTGGGGTCGCGGCAGCTGCGACGTCAAGGGAACGCTGGCGGCCATGGTCACCGCTGCGCTGCGGTGGCATCACCGTGAATCCGCGCCTGATCTCAACGTCATGGTGCTGGCCGCCATGGGCGAAGAGATGGGCACCCTGGGCAGCCAGGCGCTGGCGAAACAGCGGTGGCCCTTTCGCAGCGTGCTGGTGGGCGAACCCACGGATCTTCAGCCGGTTGTCGCCCACAAGGGGCTGTGGCGCCTGTCCGTGGAAACTTTTGGCAAGGCCTGCCACTCCAGCAGACCGGAGGAGGGCGTCAACGCCATCGAGAGCATGTTCCGCCTGCAGGAAAAAATCTTGCACAAGCTGGCGCCGGCGTTCGCGGCCAATGGCGAAAACACCCTGAGCATGACCACGCTGCACAGCGGTTCCATGATCAATATCATACCGGATCACGCCTGTCTGGAGATCGACGCCCGCTTTACCGCCGACACCGAGGTCGAAGCGCATTGGCAGGCTTGGCAGTCCGCCCTGGCCGGAAATGCGGCCAGGCTGACGGAACTGGAGCGCAAGCCCGCTTTTTCCAGCCGGCCGGATTCGCCGTTGTTGTCCGCGCTGCAGCGTGCGGCGGAAAAGCATGGCGCGGCCTTTCAACCGCGCAGCGAACGCTATTACTCGGACGCCGGCCATTTCTCCGCCGCCGGCTATGACGCGATTATCTGGGGTGCCGGCGACATTCGTCAGGCGCACACCGTGGACGAGCACATTCCCCTGCAACAGCTGCACCTCGCGGTGGACCAGCTGCTGACCCTGTTTGAACAATACGGCCGCCTGTAGATGAAACCGCTCAGCTCTTTGCTCATCAAACCGGCCGGGCCGGACTGCAATCTCGGTTGCAGGTATTGCTTTTATTTGAAAAAAGCAGCGCTCTTTCCCGGACCACGCCATCGCATGAGCGAGGCTGTGCTCAAAGAAACCGTGCGCCAGGCCATGCAGCAAGGGGGCGAACACATCAGTTTCGGCTGGCAGGGCGGCGAACCAACCCTCATGGGGTATGATTTTTTTCACACCGCCGTGCAGTATCAGTCCCGTTTTGGCCGGCCGGGACAAAGCGTGGGCAACGGCCTGCAGACCAACGGCTGGCTCATCGACCGCTATTGGGCCGAGTTTCTCAGCGACGCCAAATTTCTCGTCGGACTGTCGCTGGACGGCCCGGAGCATATTCATGACCACTATCGCCGCACGATGGCGGACCAGGGCACCTGGGAGCGAGTGGTGCGCAGCCGCGATCTTTTGCTGCAGACCGGCGTGGAGGTGAACGCGCTCATCGTCGTCAACGATTACTCGGTGCAGTTTGCCAAAGAGATCTATCAGTTTCATAAAAAGAGCGGCCTGACCTACATGCAGTTCATCCCGTGCATGGAACCGGACCCGATGGATGAGTCCAGGCCGGCGGCCCATTCCGTGCCTGCGGAAAAGTACGGCGCTTTTTTATGCACATTGCTGGACCTGTGGCTGGCGGATTTCCGCTACGGCAAACCCACGGTCTCCATCCGCTGGTTCGATTCGCTTTTTTACACCTATGTCGGTCTGCCGGCGCCAGAGTGTACGCTGCTGGAAGAGTGCGGCGTCTATGTGGTGGTGGAGCACAACGGCGATGTGTACAGCTGTGATTTTTTTGTCGAACCGGAATGGCGGTTGGGCAACGTGATGCAGCACCGGTTGGTCGATCTGCTGAATTCGCCGCTGCAGGAGCGGTTCGGCCGGCTAAAGAGCGGTCTGGCGGAAAAATGCCGCGCCTGTCCCTGGCTGCAGCACTGCCGCGGCGGCTGTCCCAAGGACCGGCGTGTCGGCCGTGACGGTGTAGACCCGTTGTGTCCGGCGTACGAAAAGTTTTTCAGCTATGGTCATTCTAAACTGCTCAAGCTGGCTGAGGAGTGGAAAAGAGAGCAGGCCGTGCAGCCGGCGGCGGATGGCGGGCGCGCCACGGCCTCCTGCGGCCGCAACGATCCCTGTCCCTGCGGCAGCGGAAAAAAGTACAAGAACTGCTGTATGAATAAACAGTGACGCTGAAGGTCGTCGCTGCCGGTGCGACAATGGGGGAAGAGAGGTCTGGTTATCGTGCAATCGGCTTATTTTTTTATTGCGAATATAATAATTTCTGCCTATATTTTAAGGCTTTACATATTTTGAAGGTGTAGCTCAGCTGGTAGAGCAGCGGACTTTTAATCCGTTGGTCGTGGGTTCGATTCCCGCCACCTTCACGAAAGCAGCCCCTGATTCGAATAGAGTTGGGGCTTTTTAATTACACTAAAAATAATTGTTTATGATGGTAATTCTAATCCGATTACTATTAAAAATTTAATTTTTAATTTCATTTTCAATTCCCCGTTTTCTCCCTTTTTTTCCCTTTCGAACTGACACAAAAACTGACACACTTTTTTCGGCGTTGATTTAGGTGGGGTGAGGGGGCTCTTAAAGGTACCCACTTTACTAAAGAAAAGGGGCTCAATGAGCCCTATTCCTAATAACCAAGGATATTGAGAAAATTAAACAATTCTTTGGTAATATGAAAAGGAGCAATATCGAGGTACCCAACCCGATGGAGTGTGCAGTTGTAGCACCATACAATATTTTAATAACTCTACATTGTACTTTACACGCCCCATAAATA
>JAKQNR010000010.1 GCA_029565685.1 bacterium
ACCATTCAAAACGAGCCGTACCGCTTCCATTTTGAATTGAGCGTCAAATTTTCTTCGTTGTAAGGGTTCCATGACACACCTCCATTGGTTTGATGTAATATACAAACTTTTTGGTGTGTCCACAATACTGGGTACAGTCTAGATGATCATGCGAGGATTCAAGCGCATTAGATGGTGACATCCAAATCGACCTTTTAGGCATCAGTTGGGGTTTGGGTGGAATTCATGCAACAGCCTTCGTGCAAGGTCTAGTCCGAAGGGAAAAACCTAAAAGCGAAAGACATGAGAAAAAGGACAGTCAAAACACAAACGCGGGTTGCCCTGCTCGCCCTGGCCGGCCTGTTTGCATGGCCGATCGGCTTTGCGCAGGGCAACCCCGCGGTCAAGCAAAACCGGCCCAAAATTGTAAACATCATCAACTTTATCCGCCTTCTCGAGCCGAGGGACCCGCTGATAACGGAGGATGTGTTGTATCAGACGGTGGTCAAGCAGATTGAACTGATGAAAACGTATCATCTGCCGGGCACCTTTCTGCTGCAGTACGATGCCTTGATGGACCCGCGCTATCAGCGGCTGCTCAAAAGCCTGCCGCCCGGGTCTTTCGAAATCGGCGCCTGGTGGGAGATTCCCCAGCCCCTGGCAGAAAAAGCCGGACTGAAATGGCGGGGCCGTTATCCCTGGGACTGGCACGCCGACGTCGGTTTTACGACAGGATATACTCCGGACGAACGCGAACGGCTGGCCGATGTATACATGAACGATTTTGAAAACATCTTTGGCTATTATGCCAAGTCAGTTGCCTCGTGGTTCATCGATGCCCATACCCTCGACTATCTGCAGCGGAAATACAACATAACCGCCTCGGCAAATTGCAAGGATCAGTATGGCACGGACGGCTACACCCTCTGGGGCGGTTATTGGAACCAGGCTTACTACCCGAGCAAGCTCAACTCGTACATGCCTGCCCAGAACGCTGAAAACCAGATCCCGGTGCCCATCTTCAGGATGCTGGGAAGCGATCCCATTCGCCAGTACGACAGCGGGCTGGGCAGCAACGGCCAGGGCGTCGTCACCCTTGAACCTGTTTACAAATATGGCGGAGGCGATTCCGCCTGGGTGAACTGGTATTTCGAAGAATTTGTAAACGGAGAGTGCCTGGAATTTGCCTACACCCAGGCCGGCCAGGAAAATTCCTTTACCTGGGAGGCCATGAAAAAAGGGCTGGAACTGCAAATGCCGCTACTGGCCCGGCTTCGCGATGAGAATAAAATCCGAGTTGAAACTTTGGCAGAGTCCGGAGACTGGTTCAGAAAGAATTACAAAACAACTCCGGCCACATCGGTAACGGTAAACAAGGACTTGCCGCCGGGTAACCTGAAAACCGTATGGTTCAACAGCAGGCACTACCGGGTGAATATCCTATGGGAAAACAACACGCTGAGGATACGGGATATTCATATTTTCAATGAGAATGTTCCGTCGGTCTATGAGAAGGAGCCGACCACCTCCAACGAATGCAAATTTCTTACTCTGCCCTTCGTCGACGGGTTTCTGTGGAGTGATGCGCAGCAACTGGCGGGACTGCGGCTAAAAGTCGTGGTGGATGGAAAAGAAGGCCCATTGACAGGCGGTGATCCGGCCATCACGAGTGTCCGCAAAGGAACTCTGCATATCGTATGGCCTCTCAAATCGATCGAAGGAACGTTTATCATGGACCTGAATGAGCGCGAAATGAAGATGTCGCTGAATAGCGAAAAAGAGGTGAACTGGTTTCTGGAGCTGGCCATCGCTGAAAAGAAAAAGCTGCCTTTCACAAACATCACCCGTGGGAAAATAGATTGTCAGTTCGAAGGTTTCAACTATGCGGTCAAGGCGGCAAAAGGCGCGTTTGCCGCTGTGTCCGCAGAGTCTGGTTTTAGAATTTATCCGCGGCACAATGGGATTGGTTTGAGGTTGGCGCAATAAGCACAAGCATTCTTATTCGGCGGCAAAACAAAGAACAAGCGAGTTCATTCGAACTCGCTCGCTCTGTTTCAATATCCGAAGCTGGTTCAATCGACTGATCACGGACGCAGTCGGTTGGGCAGGGAATCCGAACAATTGAAAGTCCGAAACGGGATTGAAATCCGATCAGGCCTTGCAGCGACAGATCGACGCCGGTGTGTCGAGTCCTGCGCCCCCAAGGGGGAATGCCTTGATCCAGGCAGCCATTATTCAATTTTATCGGTCATCCAGAGGCTGCAGATCATTGCAGTGGAGAGCGCTATAAGCCATTAAATCATAAAAAGCAATGCTTCGCTTTCTCCGATAACCATGACGCCGGTTGATACACCGCATCAAAAGATTATAACACAAGCGGCCGCATCACACAAATCAGATGCCTTATCGGAATGAGCCGTGATGCGCTAATAAATTGGATCAAAGATCCTTAAAAGTTGCGGGAAATTTTGTACGATACTGTCATGAAATCTATCTGTGATAACCTCTTTTACAAAAATTCGCCAAGGCTTGAGGCAACCAATAATGAAAAATAAGCATTCGGGCACCGTCCATGCACTCCTATATACGCTGATTGCGACGCTTGGGGGACTTTTATTCGGATACGATACAGCCGTAATATCCGGCACTGTCCGAGCCCTCGAAGTATTTTTCATTCAACCGTACGGTTTATCGGAAAATGCGGCCAACTCTTTATTGGGACGCGTAGTCTCGAGCGCCCTGTTAGGATGCATTTTCGGCGGGTTTCTCGGAGGTTTTCTGAGTACAAAATTCGGTCGGAAAAAAGGATTGATCTTTGCAGCCGTCTTGTTTTTAATATCCGCAATCGGTTCCGCCATACCGGAGCTCTTTTTTCTGCCGCCGGGCAAAGGGAATCATTTATTCTTAAATGCCTTTGTGATCTATCGGGTCATCGGAGGCATCGGCGTTGGAATGGCCTCTTTGCTCTCACCGATGTATATTGCAGAGATTTCTCCCGCCCACCTCAGAGGAAGGCTGGTGACGTTGAACAACTTTGCAGTCATTTGGGGAGTCCTGGTGGTCTATTTCGTCAACTATGGGATTGCCCTGCAGGGGGATGATGCGTGGCTAAACCAAGTAGGCTGGCGATGGATGTTTGCCTCGGAGATCATTCCCGCCGGCCTGTTCCTGATCTGTCTGATTTTCATTCCGGAGACGCCCCGGTATTTAGTGATGAGCGGAAATCCGGAAAAAGCATTCAACATACTCGCCAAAATCAATGGTCCTAACGCCGCCGGCCGGATTCTGAATGAGATCAACAGTACCATCGCGCAGAAATCCGGCCGTCTTTTTTCTTATGGATACAAGGTCATTATCACCGGAACTTTGGTTGCGGTATTTCAACAAATAACCGGCATCAATGTGGTGGTGTATTATGCTCCGGAAATATTCAGAAATATGGGGGCTAAAACGGACACGGCTTTTCTACAAACGGTGGTCATCGGAATCATCAATGTTCTGGCCTCTATCGCCGCACTGTTTGTGGTGGATAAAATTAAAAGAAAAACCATGTTGATGATCGGAACTCTGGGAATCACCTTCTTCATGTTCGCCCTGGGATTTTCTTTCTATTTTCAGAAACTTGGCTTGCCGGCCATTATTTTTGTAATAGGCTATGCATTCTTTTTCCAGGGAACCTGGGGCTGTGTAGCCTGGATTCTTATCTCCGAAATGTATCCCAACATCATCCGTGGACGGGCCATGGGGGTGTCGGTTGCGATATTGTGGATTTCCAACTATATCGTCAGTTGGACGTTCCCGATAATGGATAAAAGCACTTTTCTCACGAATCTGTTCAACAAGGCGTTCTCCTATTGGATTTACGGAGCGATGGGACTCTTGGCTTTCTTGTTTATCTGGAAAATGGTTCCGGAGACAAAAGGTAAAACATTGGAGGAAATCGAGAATTATTGGAAGAAATAATTTCTTCTGTCAACGCAGTCGGAAGGACAGGCCCACAGGGTTGCCGCGTTGCTGTTTGGCCGGCAAAGCAGTTCGCTATTTCAAGTTAGTATCTGGGCAAACAGCAGAGCGGCCTGGCCAGTATCCGATGTGGAAAAAGGCGGCTTGCGTTTTTCGTCTGAGGCATCCTAATTTCGAATTTTACTGAAATATCGTTTTTAAAACTGATTGTTGGGGGTTCAAGAAAAGCTCGCCCATTGAGCAAAAAAGCAACCAGTGCTGGGGAGCATATGAAATCCGCTCGAATTCTACTGCTGATCTCAGCGGTCTTTGCGCTTCGTTCGGCGCACGCTGCCGAGCGCCTTACAGCAAATTACTTCTATCAGCAGGCTGATTCAATGGCACAGAAAAATTTCAATGCGCCTTTTGATTTGGTGGTCCTCCAGACCGATACCATCGACCATTGCGGTAAATCGGAATACTGGAAAGCGATTTTTCAGAACGAGGAAAAATCCTTGATCATATATTTTCAAAAAGGCCATACTTCGGTTGCCGTTCAGCCCTGTTGTCTAACAGGGCCTGCCTCCATACGATCAGGATGGATTGACAGCGATTCAGCGTTGGCTATCGCGGAAAAAAATGGCGGCGAAAAATTTCGCGTTCATTTCCCTCATTTTTCTATCAGCGCGGATCTGGGAGGGGATTCCGGTCTGCCTGTTATTGAATGGATAATAACTTACCAATCCCTGCTCTTTTCCGCAGCCCGATTGACGATATCCGTCAAAGCCTATACCGGCGATATTTATTACAAATGGGATCCAAAACCTGTCTGTTATTTTCCTCTTCGCGTCGGCGACCAATGGAGCTATTACAGCACAGAGACCGGCAGCTCCAGAGAACCCATTGAATTCAACGCGGTTTCTGACAGTGTTCTTATTCAAGGCAGAACTTATTTCCGCTATAATGGCAATTATTTTCGCTCGGATTCTTTTGGCCATGTCTATAAATATTATGAGAATAGGGAAATTTTGTGGTTTGATTTTACCAAGGCCGAAGGCGAAAGCTATGAGGTGAATTACGGCGGATATCATTACAAGGTCACCATGACCAGTCGCCACGCGACGGTACAAAATTGGGCGGGTAAATTTACAGATTGTCTGAGTCTGTATTTCGACGATCCCACCCTTTTCGATGATCAATTTGAATATGTTTTTGCAGAAAACATGGGCATCGTTCAACAAAATCTGGCGCATGCCATCTGGCTAGAGCTGTATGAAGCGACCATCCACGGCACCCACTATCCGGATTTAAAAAATTATTTTCCATTAGAATTCGGCAACTATTGGCTTTACAGGGAAGAGGGTATCGATGCTTTAATTCGTGTGAGGATTCTCGACACCCTCACGGTGGACGGAAATGTATGTGCGTATTATGGATCAAACAAGGGGACGGCTGATTTGATTTTTGCGGATGACCTTGGCCGGGTTTGGCAGTATCAAAACAATAAGCCAGTCTTGTGGTTCGATTTCACTACAGCAGACGCCGACAGCTATTTCTATCGTCCGGATTCAACGAGTCTAAATTATACCGTCAAAGTGCATAAACACAAAACCATCACAACAAAATGCGGCATTTTAAAAGAATGTGTTACCTTTATTTTTAATGATCCCCATGCGGTCGACGAGGAGATGGTTTATACTTTTGCCCCCAATCTCGGCATCGTAGAAATTTGGAACGGCATAGGCATTCACCATGTATTAGAATCCGCCGGTATACGCGGTAAAATGATCACCAGCCTTTCATCAAACAAGACTGCCTTTCCGCAAAAAGTCATCCTAGAACAAAACTACCCAAACCCCTTTAATCCAAGTACGACGATTGTATACGAAGTAGCGACGGCCGGGGAGGTCGAGTTCAACTTGTATAACATGCTGGGGCAGCGCATCCGTACATTTAAAGTCTTTAATACTCCTGGTGTGCATCGATTTGACCTATCAGCAAATAACTTGACTTCAGGCGTTTATCTGTATGAAATCAAGTCCGGTCAATATATAGAACGGAAAAAACTAATCGTTCAGAAATAACCTATCCATTCAAACCCGGTTATAACAGCCGATGCGCAGCAAATCATGCGGACGAAAACCACCGCCCCGCACGAGCAAAGGCGTTCGCACGATGTTGGATCCGGGCGTACGGACAAGCGTACAGGTGTACGGCAAAAAATCATAATCCATTAAATGCTTATAAACGCTTCAAAGACCGGTGGCAGAGCCACAAAAGAGAATCCATGGAACCAAAAAAATTCTGGGATAAAATGGCCGCAAGGTACGACCAACAAGCGCTGGGAAAGTACCGGACCGCCTACGAGGAGACCATCAAAATAAGCAAGAAATATCTAAAACCGACGGACAGGTTGCTTGACTTTGCCTGCGGCACAGGCATCGCCACCATTGAACTAGCGGGCTCCGTCCAGCAGGTTATGGCCATCGATCTATCCGATGAAATGGTGAGAATCGCTGAAGAAAAGGCCCTTGGCCGGGGAATCGACAATATTGCCTTCAAAACGGCCACGCTGGAAGACGACGGTTTACTCAAGAACTCCTTTGATGTCATCACAGCGTTCAATATTCTTCACGGACTCCAAGACCCCGGAACCGCTCTTGCTCGAATCGGGACCCTTCTCAAAACAGGGGGACTCTTCCTTTCCGTAACGGATTGCCTGGGAGAAAAAATCACCGCGACGAGTCTGCTATACCGTTGCCTGGCAAAAATGGATTTCATTCCAGCTGTGAACTTTGTTAAAAAAGCCGAGCTCATAAAAATGATCACCGCCCATGGCTTTGTTGTAATGGAACAAAAAAATCTTTATCCTTCTCCACCGAATTACTACATTGCCGCCAGAAAGAACGGCGTATAAGCAGAATTTAAAAGGCTGCATCCTTTGGAAATGGACCTGGATTGGAGAAAGTTTGGATGAATCCCAGGCGGCATCGCTTTCATCCGCTCGGCTGCTTTGCTTAAAAAGACATTCAAAAAGAGACATGACGGATGAAATCTCCCACGCTGCAAACACGAGAGTAAACGATTGGCTTTGTCGGCCGGGCATGCTCTTCGCGGCAGTTAACCGAAGAACAGCTGTAAGGATACAAGACGCCGGTGTATATGACTCCCATCCATCGTTGTATACCAGCTGATGAAAAATGCAAGGGGGCACTCCATTTTCAGAAGGAAGAATCATGAAAATTTTCTTGCGAATTTTACTCCTCGCGGCCTTGTGTGCAGCGGACGAAACGCCGGTTTTCGTTTTAGAAAACAATCAGTTAAGGCTGATGGTTGAACCAGCGGCCGGCAGCATCAGCTCGTTTTTCGTCAAAGCCAATCAGTGCGAATTGATCAGCGAAAAAAGATTGCAGGCCAACTTTCGCATCTGTCTGCCGCTGCCGGACTATCAGGCCAATTATCTGGAGGGCATGATGCAGAAACCGGTTGAGGTGCGGCAGGATGGCCGGACCATCACCGTACGGTTTGACGGCATGTCCTCAACAAAAGGCGTCTTCCCCATCGAGCTGAGCTACACCATCACTCTGCACGACGATTATGTCGCCTTTAAGGCCAGACTGATCAACCATCATTCGCAGCCGATTTCGGAATTCTGGTTTCCCAGGGTGGGAGGATGGACGCAGTTCGGCGATCGAACAGCCAAGCTGGCGACGCCGAATTACACCTCCATGTCGCGACACACTACGTCCCTGTTTAAAAACTATCCCGGCAGCCGGGGCCTGGGCGCTGAAGCGGCGGAATGGGCCTGCACCTACCCTGGCATGGTGATGCCGTGGTGGGACCTGTATGATGAAAAATCCAATGTCGGACTTTATCTCGGCTATCATGATCCCATCTTTCGCTTCAGCAGCTGGCATACTTATCTCATGCCGGACCACAGCGGCCAGCCGGATGCCTGGCTGACCGATCAGAGCAGCGGCGGGTTGCCCGTGGGTTTGGTATTTTCCCATATCCGTTTTCCTTTTATTCACTCCGGCGAGACTCTGGATTCCGGCGAATTTATCATCCGCGTGCATCAGGGCGACTGGCACCAGGGCGTTCAATTCTATCGCGACTGGTTTTTAAAGCATTTCCCCCTGAATCATGCGAACAACTGGCTGCGACACAAACGCGCCTGGTTCAGCTCCATTATTTATCAGCCGGAGGACAAGATCATTGCGGACTATCAAACCTATGATCGCTGGTGCGGCGAGGCTGCCGAATATGGCATCAGCTGCTGCGAGTTGATCGGTTGGCACCGAGGCGGATTGGAGCGCAATTATCCCGATTACCGGCCGGAAGAAAAATTGGGCGGTCGCGACGGTTTTCGCGCGCTGATGAAAGAGATCGATGCCCGTCAGGGTAAATGCCTCGCATTTATCAACTACAACATTCTCGATCAGAACACCGATTGGTATAAAAAAGAGCTGTTCAAATACAAACAGCAGGACCAATTCGGCCAGCAGCCCATCTGGATGGGCTGGGGAGAAAGCACCTTTCTGGCTCGCAGCGGTATGAACGTGCGCTATCATGTACGTGGTTCCATCACCCCGGAGTTTGAAAAATTGCTCGCCGACCAATTCATCGAGCGGATCCAGGATGGTGCGCACGGTTTTCAAATCGACAAGCTGTGCGTGGGGGCTGCTTTGGATTTCAATCCATTGAACGCTCTCAAACCGGATGTGGCCCTGTGCGAAGGCCTGGTGCAGGCAATCGATAGGCTGTATCGACGATGCCGGGCGGTGAATCCCGCTGTCTCTATGGCTTCAGAGTTCTCCTTTGACCGCTTGCTGCCTTATTTTGCCGTCGGTTATCGAGGGTCAGGGCCTAGAGATATCTCTACTTTTCGATTTGTCTTTCCTGAATGGACCTCGTGTCAGCACATTTCGCGGCCGCAGGATTTTAACGGGATTAATTATGCCGTACTGTCCGGCCAGGTCATTTGCGTCGAGCCGGAATGCTATCAAGGCTCCCTGAAACAGCCGTTGTATCACGATCTAGCCGAGTATATCAAAGAAGTCGAGCGATTGCGTGACGAACTTCACCCTCTCATTTTTTATGCACGCTATTTCGACAACCAGGAAGGTCGGATCACGCCGGTTGATCCGGAAGCCATGAACAAGCTGCAATACCGCATGCATGGGCATTTCCACAACGGACAGAGAGCGCTCGTCGTCATCAATACCTCTGCTGATCCAGTGCAGTATTCCTGGACGTTCACCCATCAAAAGGTGGCGCAGGCCGTCTTGTATCAGCCCTTTGTCTCTCAGCGCACCATCAGCGGTGATGAACTTGTTGAAATAAAACCGTACGGACTACAGATCCTGGTGGAAAAAATTTCCAGGTGAACGGCTCCATTGCAGATGATCAATCCATAGGAGCGAATGGCGCTCTTCCACCCCACCCTATAGTGAACGGCTCGAAGAATCGACATGCTGACCAGACCCGCGCACAGATCCTTTATCTCTCTCAAGGCGGAGGCCCTTTGATGATTCTCGGTGATGCCAGCCGCCATGCCATGGCGGATTTCATGCACCGGCTTTTCGGCCGGCCCAGAAAACCGGATGCCGTCCTGGTCACCCGTGCCCATTGGGAAGAAAAAGCCGCGACGGTTTTAGGCGCGCCCATACCGCCGCTGTTTTATGATTATTAGGGCTTTATGAAAAAGCCTATGCAATCACCTGTCCGGCGCCGGGCAATTCTGTGCTTGCACAGCGCATCAGTACTTTGCTGAACCTCCATGGGATTCCGGCGGGCGTCGCTAGGCAACGGAGCTTTGACCATGAGGAGTTTATTCCCCTGAAATGGATCTATTTCCATGCGGATATTCCGGTTCTGCAATGGTCGCTGCCGGCCGGGCTGAATCCAGCCATGTATATTGACCTCGAACATGAAAAGCCATCCCGGCACTGCAGGCAATCGGATCGTCGTTCGCCGCCTTGGCCGGCGAAACAGGAAAAGCAATTTGCGCTTAATTCAAGTGGCCGAAAGTGAGACCGAGACGACCCTCAAAGAAAAAAGGACAAAACCGGTTGTAAAAATTACCAGGAAACAGCGCCCGATGAAAAAAATATACTGCTGAAATCCGGCGCCCTTTTACTTATGCTATGGGGAGCCGTAAATTTGGTTGGGGGAGTAGTCGGAGCTATGGGCCATCCGTCTAAATTGGTTTTACCCCTGTTTGCAACAGCAGGACTCTTAATCCTTGTTGCAGGGATCGGATTTTGTGCCGCGAAGAGAGGGGCGACCTGGATATCCCTACCTAATAGGGCTTCTTGGATGGAGTATGACTGCGCTATTCAGTGTTTCCCTCTTGCGCGGATGGTCTGAAATGCATCTTTCCCATCATGTGTCACGATTGATCATTTCGTCCGTAATCTTTATTATTGCATTCGTCGGCAAGAAAAAAATGAAATCACCTCCGTAATTAATAGAACCAACACAGCAGCGCTTACAGATGAGAAGCGTTCATTTCAGCATTCACCAAAGCCAGTTTATGAACAGATCATCCATGGAGGCTTTATGGTAAAAAATGACCTCAAAACCAGAGTGAACAAGGCCAGTGCGACGAAATTCCTCAACAGCCTCACTGACGAACAAAGGCGGCGCGACTGCTTTGAAATCCTCGAAATGATGAAAAAGATCACCAAGGAGGAGGCGAAAATGTGGGGAACGAGCATCGTCGGCTTTGGCAGCTATCACTACAAGGGAAAAGGCGGGCGCGAAGGCGACTGGATGCTGACCGGTTTTTCCCCTCGCAAGCAAAACCTAGTGCTGTACCTTATGGGCGGTTTTGACGCGCACGCCGATCTGCTGAAAAAGCTCGGCAAGTTCACCACCGGCGTGGGCTGTCTCTACATCAAAAAGCTGGAGGATGTGGATAAAAAGATCCTCAAAGAGCTGGTGCAGGCCTGTTTCAAAAAAATGAAACAGCAATACAAATAATCCAGTCATTGACAAAAGACTCTGCCGCGATTGCCAGATTCAGCCGGTCTGTTTAACGATCCAGGGAAGATTCGATGTCATTGAATTGTGCAGCACCGTTTCCCTTGCCCGGCAACCATAGTGTCGCTGGGATTCAAATCGAGTTCAGGCCTTTTTGCGCCGGATGATCATCCGAAGGGCGATCCAGAAAGACAGCAGAATGAGAAGGGCCATGACGATGGGCAGGATGATGGACAAGATCGGCGTCACGATGGCGGCGATGTTCTCTCCCGAGGCCAGTAAAAAGTTGGCGGCTCCCCCGGTGGTCCCGCTCGATCCCAGCCGCAGGGCAGCGGTGGCCCCCTGCACCAGGGCTGCCGAGCCGCCGCCGAGAATAAAACTGCTGAGCCATTTCGCCATCTCGCTATCGATCGGCAGCACCGAGGCGGAGATCAGGGCGCCGGCGCCGATGGAGAGGGGCATGGAGAGGTGGTCAAGCAGATTGTCGACAAAGGGGATGTAATAGGCGGCGATTTCCACGATTGTGGCCACGCCGAGGCTGCCGAGCGCCGCGTCGCTCGAGAGCCAGGCAAAGCTCTCGTTCATCGGCAGAATGCCGAACCGTGCGGCGATCCCGGCGATGAGCAGCGGGACAAAGACGCGAAAGCCGGTGCTGGCGCTCAGGCCGATGCCCAGAGCCGCCGCAGTGATGATCTCTTTGTCCATCATTTGTTTGATTCCTTTGGTTATCATTCATCAAGGACATTAACTTCAACCAGGGTTCTCGGTTCAATGCAGATACTTTTCTTCCGGCTTATTTTCTTTGTAATAGGGGAATCGCAATTATTATAATAATAAAAAGAATCTCCTGCTCTACACACAAGTATATTATCGTAAATGCCATCCAGCGGTTCTGACAGCTGCTCCCATGGTCCTTTGTCCGTAAGGATTGCTTTGCTGAGCATGTATTTATAAGAATCCCATTTCTCCGGCCATACTACCGTATATCCCTTTCCAAGCTTATTCGCTATTTTTGCATATGCTTTCTGTTCATCAAAGGATACCTGTGGAAAGACGGTTTCTGCAGAAACAAGTTTCGATGGTTTTGCTCCTTTTGACATGAGCTGAACCATGTAAACTTTAATGCCGACCTCCTGCTTCGGTGAATGTGAATTTTCTACCTGCTGAATGAATGTGTTACTTTCAAAAGTTATTGTCATTATCTCTGATGTCTCAGACTCTGTCTCAGGAATCGAGATGTTAATCCACATAAGGTTACCGGCATCCAGCTTCGCAACCTCTATGCCGTTCGCCGATATCCGTGCGCTGGAGCTGATCACGTCAGGTACACTGAGCAAAACCTTTAGTATGACAGGTTTCTTACTGGGAATTGGAAGTGAGATAGATGCCTTGCCGGTTGTCCAACGATAGGTAGGATCAGGCAACTCCTCTGTTGGCTCACCCCGTATTCCTAAAGGTTGACCCCAGTCGCCTGTAATGAGTGTTCCATCAGCCCCGCCAATATCCGCTTTAACCCCGGCAAGCTTTCCATCGAAATAGCTGACCTTAAGCGGAATCTTTTCCGCATTAGGCGCCTGAAGCCATGTTGCCTTCCATCCCTCAATTGAGTGAAGCGGGTAGGAATCCATGGAGATAAATAAAACTCCTCCGTCTTTAATCCATTTTTTCAACATTTCCAGTACGGAGGCTTCGAGAGTATTGCCGCTCAAAATGACAATTGCCTTAAAGTTTTGAAGCAGACCATCAGAAATCATATTTTCATCAATAAATTCAAAATCGAGTATATCTCGGAGTTTTGTTGTGCGGTCCAGAAACTGGTAGAGTGTTCGCTCTTTGAGAATGATAGAAGAATTTGGCATAAGAGCTGCGACGGTGAGTTTGGGAGTATTGGGTTTTAAATATTCGGCAAAATCTGTAAACAGGAGTCCTGCCAAAGTGACTTTCGGCTGATTAAGATATAAGCTCTTGAAATACACTCCTCTGCCGCCTCCGGAAACAACATCAAACACTCTCCCGGCTATGCCCTTGTGGGTATTATCACCGGCTGGTTCATTAGAATAATAACCCCCGTAAAGGCGTGCGGCAGATGACACCATCCTTGTTAATGCGAAGCCTCTCATCATATCATCATTCATGTTGGTAATACGGATGCCGGCATTGTATTTTGCACACATTCTTGCCTGAGCGCTGAAATCCGCGCCTAATGCGGCTGTTCCGCTGCCGCCGGTGCACAAGTAAATCGGCAAAGAAGGAAACAATTCCCGGGCAGTTTTAATCCAGTATTCAGCATAATCAGTCATAGCTCCCATATACCAGCGGCCCATGTCAACGGCTGCACGGGGGGATGGTGCGTGCTGAGGCATGAACGGTTTTATAACGTCGAAGCTGTGATAATCTGATTTCCATGCTCTGTTTAGATCCCCAATGGTTGTGTACTTATTTCTTACCCAGCGCTGAAGATCAATGCCGGCATACCTGTCGCCACACCACCACCCCATATGAGTATGGACCCCTTCCATATCGAAACCGCCGTCTGCTGGATATATGGATTCACCCCAATTGCCGGAAATTCCGAGTTCGAGAGCCTCAATGACCGCGGGATCATAGTGTGTCTTGAACAACTCTAGAAATCTGCGTACCCCAGGTTTCAGATCGGAATTCCATATTGACTGTATGCGAATCGGCTTGTTGTGCTCAAGGCATACCGCATCCACTCCCCGCTCTTCCCGAAACCATTTAGGAGTAGCTATGTATGGACCCATTATGATAAACGGCAACCATTTAAGGTTATGCTTACGGATCTGATTTACAACCGGATCGTAAATATCATAGGTGATCCTGTTGCGTTCGGGTTCAAGCTGAGCCCACCCCACATAACTCTGAAGGCTGGTGATGCCGATTTTTTTGCACAAGATATACGCTGAATCCGCCAGTAGTCCCACAGGAACCGGACTATGAATTTGCCATTGCTGGATTACTTGTATATCCGGATGAACTTTTATTGCATTCCTTTCAGCGATTATTCGGTTCGCCTCAATCGACGGATCATACCTCTTTGTTTGTAAACCCCGCCTGCTTGCAGATGGAGTTCCCCGGTTGCACAAAATAGCAGAGGTCACCAATCCGCAAAACAGAATGCACAAAATAAGTTTATTCATCGTGAAGCGCTTTTCATGATTGCGGTTAAGCATAAATCCCTGTTCGACAGCGATAGGCGCATTGGGGGCTTTTCGCATAGGATAATTGCTTCATGAACCAAAAACGACTCTGAAAAACACGAAAAAGTGCAGGCATACCTTTCAGTAAATATATCTTTATAAGCGGTGTAATAGATGCTATATTGTAAGCATGTATATGCGAACGATCACTCGATAGAACAAGGATGGCTCCTCTGCCGCCTATGTTCAACTCGTACACAATGAGCGCGACCCTGAAAAGCAAACAAATTTGCAAAGTAGGCAGCCAGGCGAAACCATGCGGGATCATCCTTTACAGGAATCAAGCAAGAAATCGTTAAAGGCCCATTCGCTCGATCAGGCAGCAAGCAACTTTTATCTCATCAGCAACATCTTGCCGGTTTGTGCTCGATTTCCGCAATGCAGGCGATAGACATATACGCCGCTGGGCGCATCCGCTGCATTCCAGACAACACAATGTTCTCCCGCCGGCCGTCGGCCATTCACCAAAACTGCAATCTCCTGCCCCAAAGGATTGTACACCGCCAATTCGACCTTTGCGGTCTGAGAAAGCGAAAAAGAGATCGTTGTCCGGGGATTGAAAGGATTGGGGTAATTGGCAAAGAGGGTAAAATCCACAGGGTTTCCTGATCCCCTTTCTGTCACCACGCCGGTAGTTCGACCGATTTGGTAGAGATTCGCGCCACCGGGAAGGAATTCCGCGTTAAAAGCCACAAGCTCGCCGTCGGGATTGATCGGAATGGACTGCCAGGCCTGGTTTTCAAGATCATAGAGCGATATTTCATTGACACTGGGATCGACCTGAATGCGCGCTGTCTTGCCCGCATTATAATCCTTGTTCATCACCATTACATAATCAGCGCCGCTGCTGTCGCGGAACATTCCGAGCAGCAGGTCAATGGCTGGAGAGGCAGCGCGCACTACAGCATCCGTCGGAAGGGCCCTGGTACCAATCGGCCGGCTGTTGAGATGATAAACGCTCGTGGATTCGAGTCGCATCAGGATTGGAGCGAAGGCCATGATTTCTGAATTGACCTGTCGAATCGCTGAATAGACTTGCTGGCGCTCCGGGCAATTCATAAAACCAAACGGGCCGCTTCCCCAGGAAAAATACAACAGGCAGGTAGCGCCATAGGCTAAAGAGGAATGAGCCAGCCAGCGAAACTCACCTTCATGAAGCGTCCGCCACACCTGGCCACCCTCTGCCAGACTGCCGATAGCCTGAATGATATTGCAAAAAGGAACATCATATAAAAGCGCATATTTTCGAATAACTTCCAGATTCATAAAATAGTCATCGCCATCCCGATGGTTGACAAAAAAATTGTAATGGTCATAGGAAAGCAACTCTGGCTTGACCGTCTCCATAAACAATCGTACATGCTCGTCATAACGAGCCTGCAGATCGGTTCCGGAAACGCCCAGTTGATCCTCATTAGCATAGGTAGGAAAAAGGTTGATATAGGCGACGCGTTGCGGATCCCGCTGCCGCAGATAATCGACCACCTTTGCCAGGTTGGAAAAAGCTTTGGCATTGGGCTCGTCCGTGATATAATAGCCGATAATCGAAGGAAAAGATCGAAAAGAATCGATAATCGGATCCAGTCCTGATAAATCGTCATCGGTGATCAATGGTGGAATTCTGTCCTCCGGTGCGCGAATATCCCCCTTGATCGCGTGACTCACATCTAAAAATGAAAACAGATCATGGCGGCCGACAAAATGTACCGCCTCAGTCGATGGGTAGACGCTGGCGATGGTGTTGAAATGCGCATCTAAATATTCGCCATACGCCGCTTCGATTTGTTCAGGGGGGCCCCAGGCGGATAGGATAAAGCGATCCTGCGTCCAAAAGCGGTCGACAAACCTGGCCCGAAGCCTGACGGTGGCACTATCCGTGGCGTCCGAAAAGACAAGCGTTTGAATATCAAACTCTCCCGTAACAGCAGATCGCATGACCCAGCGCAGAGTATCCACTTGCTGCGCAGCCAATCCACCGCGCAGTTGAATAAGGGACCCCGCCGCCAACTCGACAGGATCCGGCAGTTCCAGTTCAACCTGATAGCTGCCGCTGGGCCTGTCGCCGCTGTTCTGCACGACAGCAATGAGCGGAATCAGCTCGTTTTGTTTGAGAACGGTGCGCAGCGGAAGGATTTTCAAGTTGAAACGGGCGCCGATGGCGACGATACGGAGATAATCGATACAAAAGGACGACGAGGGAGGGGCATTGAGCACAAATTTGTTGATCGCTACGATACGGCCGCGCCAGCTCTCCCGGTTCAAAACCGCTATTTGATACTCGTGAAAAAGAGTATCGCCCTGGATGGGCACGGAAATCCAGCCGGATTCATTCTGTTCAGTGATCCAGTGGATCTGAAGAATGGAGGAGCCTGGAGACTTGAGACGCAAAGCGATAAAGCCGAATTCCGCCGCATCGATGGATATGGCTGGGCCTGCCAGAATGGGATTGTAACCACTGGCAACGGCGCAGAGCCTGCCGTTGTCGCATGTCATCTCGGCGATGGAGCGTTGCGCCTGCCACCCCAGAGCATCTCCGTCCTGGTTGAATTCCCAGGCAACGCCGATTCGCTGCGCCGCAAGCGGAAGAACGGGGAAAAGAACGAGCAGACCTGCCACAAACAGCTTGAACAGTACCTTCATCAGAACACACCTCCACTCAAATCATTACCCCCGAGTTTTACAGAACTGGTCAATACGTTTTTGATGCCATCAGTCCCATCGAACCGCTGTCGTTGATGCCGCCCGCCTTTGCCAGGGCGTCCTGGTTGGAGGTATTTGAATGGTCACACTCGATTACTGGGAATCCGATCCCTGGGGCATGAAGATGTCCTGTCCCCTCACGGGAACGAAATATTAAAATTGTGCGACTATCGCATCACTATAAGGTAAATAGACTATCAAGGAGCACAGCGCGATCAAAAGAGAAAGGATAGTAATTTTCACTGCGAGGCAACGCAACGGATGTCAAAAGATTGAAAATTTGCTTTTAAGAAAAGACAAAAAACATGAAAGCACGGCAGGATAAAAACATCGATGCCATTGCACCACCATTTCCCGGGATACCCCCTATTAAGAGCGTCAAGCCATTTCACTCAACCTTTTTACCGTTGCTCATTCAGCGTAAAATTATCCAATACCGGCGTGAAAAGCAAACAAATTTGCTATAAGGCGCAAAGGCAGGCTAACACTCTGCGGGATTATTTCATAAATAAAGCAAGGAGTTGATAAAAGATATATTCCCCCTGCGGCATCTGTGGATCGCCGACAGAACAGCAATAGAGTATTAGAATAATTCATTTTCACAAGAACCGGCTGGTCGTTTTGAGGCGCAAGTCAATATGATGCAGCGTCTGTGTGCGGATTCCGAGCGCCGAAGGATCTTGACCGACCAAACCTGTGAAACGAACGGCCGGTCGCTCAAGCTGGTCATCGTTTTCCAGCCTCAGGCCATATGAGTGAAATATCCCGGCGATGGCGATTTTATTATTTTCTTACCTGCTGAATAAAAAAGGGTTGCTTTTACGGCCATGAGCCGACCCCGGTTTCTGCAACAGACGCCGAATTTCCGTTCGTTTGAAAACAAAGGCCGCAGCGAATTGTTTGCCGGGCTCTTTCCTGGGATTGAAAGCAGCCATTTCAACATTGCGAAGATGATCTGAAAACCATGCCTTCCGGTCCTATGTACAACTAGGATGTGATGTTTTTTCTTGCTTTTTATTATTCTCTTCTTTATACTCATCAACGATGAAAATGATCACTGCACATGCCGGACCCAGGCCCCTGTATCAAATCCTCACCGAACAGTACAAACAGGCGATTCTCACCCAGATCTACCCGCCCGGCGGTCGGATTGATTCAACCCATAAAATGATCCGGCGCCACAGGGTCTCCCGTGAAACCGTAAAAAAAGTGCTGCAATCTTTGCGGCAACAAGGTCTTATCATGAAAAAACCTGGCAAGGGCTCGTTTGTCGCCGACCTCGGGCCGCTGCAAAACGTCCTGGGCGTCATCGTCCCCTTCTTCGCTTCCCAAATCGAACAGCTCCTCCGCCACTTGCGCCGACGAATAGCCCCTCTCGGATGCTGCCTCGAAGCATTCCTCGATTACAACAACTGGCAGGAGGAGATCCGCCTGGTTGCACAGCTGATCACTCAACGCTATGAAGCGGCGATCGTGGTCCTCACCTTTAACGAATCCAAAACCGCGCAGTTTTACCGACGCCTGCAAACCAGCAAGCCCATCGTCAGCCTGCTCAACCACGCCACGCCGGTTCGTCCTTTTCTTATGTTATTCAGAGCGACGATCTGGGCGCGCACCAGGCGGTGCAATATCTGTTGCAGCGCTGTCGCGGCTCGATCGGCTATATCAAAAACCAGACCTGGCCCGGACAAAATATGGTGCAGCAGGTGATGCAGGAGACCTTTTGCGCCCATCTGCACCAGGCCGATGCAGCAAGAGTTTGCGCCATTATCGACAACGTTGATTCGCTCGATCGCGAGGCTTTTCTTGCGCTGCGGTTGAGCGGTCCTTTTTGCTGTGATGATATCGATGCGGTGCGCATCCTCGGCCGGCTGAAAGAGTGGAATGCCTATTCAAGTGAAAAGATCGCCCTCGTCAGCTATAGCCACACCGATTTGGCGCGTTTTTTCGCCCACGCCATCACTTCGATCGATTCCTATTACGCCGAGATGGCCGCCCTGACCGCTGAAATCATTCAAGCCTCCCGCCAGGGGAGCGATATATTTTTCAATATGTCTTACAACCGGACCTGGTGGTTCGGGAAACATGAATAAAAGGAGCGCATGAAATGGCCAAAATGTCGATTGTTGACGCGGTCAAGAGCGGCCGCATTCTCATCTCCGACGGCGCCTGGGGCACTTTTTTACAGGCCAAGGGGCTGCACTCCGGCGAATGCCCGGAATGGTGGTGCATCGCGCGGCCGGACGATGTTTTTGATATCGCCAAAAGCTACATCGACGCCGGCAGCGATATGATCGAGACCAACAGCTTTGGCGGATCGCGGTTCAAGTTGAGCCATTACGGCCTGGCGGATCGCGCCGTCGAGCTCAACCGCGCGGCCGCGCAGATTTCCCGGCGCGCCGCCGGACCGGACCACTGGGTGATCGCCTCGATCGGGCCGACCGGCAAAATGCTGCTGATGGGCGATGTCAGCGAAGAGGAGCTGTATGACGGTTTCAAGGAACAGGCGATGGCGCTGGAGGAGGGCGGAGCAGACGCCATCTGCATCGAAACCATGAGTGCGCTCGACGAGGCCTCTTTGGCGGTGCGCGCCGCGCGGGAGAATACCGGCTGTGAAGTGATCTGTACGTTTACCCTGGAACGCACCCAGAAAGGCGCCTACCGCTCGATGATGGGCGTATCGCCTTCCAGCGCCGCACAAGCCGCATTGGATGCCGGCGCTCACATCATCGGCACCAACTGCGGCAACGGCCTGAAGCGCATGGTCGATATTGTCCGGGAAATGAAGCCCATCGCCGGCGAGGTTCCGATCCTGGTGCATGCCAATGCCGGTTTGCCGCAAAATATCAACGGCAAGGATGTTTTTCCCGACACGCCGGAGGATATGGCCGCATTGGTGCCGGCGATCATCGAGGCCGGGGCGCGCATTATCGGCGGTTGCTGCGGCACCACGCCGGCGCATATCCGCGCCATCAAACAAGCCGTCTTTGCCTGACCCTTGACCGATAACTCGAGGGAGAATCACCATATCCTTGCCTATACCCTGTTTTCTCGCCGCCGGTTTCAATCAACCGGTCAAAAAGGCGGACCTTTGGATCCGATCCGCGGAATTCGCCAGGGAGGGCGATGAAGAATTCTCACCCACGGCCGATCTTTTCTTCCCAGCGGCCATTCGCCATGCTCCGTAGCCCGAAAATGCAGCCGTGCTGGCCGGTCGCCTCTGCCATGAGCTGGGCCAAGCCACGACAAAGGAAACGCAATACACGCAGAAGTATTGCATTAAGGGCTTGACCACAGCTCGATAATAAGCTATATTTAAACATAGGAAGAATCAAAACCATTCACAATGCCGCAAAGCAATTTGTCATCTCTGAAAAAAGGTTTATATGAAACAGATTGCAACGAACGAAACAGCGCCGGCCTTCGCAAGGCAGGAAGCCCACATTAACGCGCCGATCCAAGTCGTTTGGAGCATTTTGACCGATTTTGAAAAATGGCCGGAGTGGAATGAGAGCGTCAAGGAAATGCGGTTTCAAGGCCCAGTCGAGGCCGGCGCCGAGTTCCGCTGGAAGGCTGGAGGCATGAGGATTCGTTCGCGAATTGAACAATTCACCTCGCCGTTTACTATTGTCTGGTCCGGGCGTACCATGGGCATACGCGCGATCCATTCATGGACGTTGACAGAAGAAACAAATGGCACCCACGTCAGAACCGAAGAGTCCTTTGAAGGATGGTTGGCATGGCTTTTCGCCGGGCAAATGCGAAAAGCATTGGCCAATGCACTGCACCAAGGACTCGCTGCGCTGAAAAACGAAGCAGAAAAAAAGCATTGCGCAACTCGGAACTAATCCCGCAGCCGCGACAGGTCGCGGTGGGGGCTGGTCTGTTGGATAACGTCAATGAGGTCGCTGTAAATATGGTGAATCGACGAGGAGAGAAAATCGGTTGGCTGGCAGGTTGGATCGGAGGATTCAGCTGGGTCGCCATTCTGTCCATTCTCTTTATGGCAAGAGGTCAATGGGCTTCCGGCTTAATCGGTATTCTGTTGGTGATGATCGCCTGGATAACCGTTGTTTATCTATCTCCCTGGAGGCATCCCAAGACCCCATATTGGAAACTGATGCTGGGGCCGTACGCGCTTTTAGTGCCGGCGGCAATCTGGGCCATATGGGCTTTTGGCGGGATCCAAAGAGGCGATTGGAATGGATGGTCTTTCTTGTGGCTATTGCCGCTTTTTATTCCCGTTGGGGTTATAGGCAACCGATGTTGGGACGATTATCAATCCTGTTCAGACAAGAAAAGCAAGCCATAATCCTTCACATTAGATTGCATACTAAAGGCGCCAGGCTTTTATTCTAGAGGCTGCAACCACCGAATTCAACCGGAAACCCGGCTTTCGGCTCCGGGGGCGATCCCATGGTCTAAAGGTCGGTTAAGGAAAATGGACAAGGAGGTCCTGATCATGTTGCCAGTCGAAGAAACGAATGAGGTAAATCCGATCTGCCCGCATTGCGGCAAAGTGCTTTTTAAAGTTTTGTGCCGCGGGCTGGAGAGCGTCTTTGGCAAAAGATATATCTACTTTTACCCTGAATGCCATAAAGTCCTGGGAGTATCCTAGCGTAAAGGGTTCTGGATGGGATAGGATCCGTTTATGGTAAAACGTTTTTTCATCAGCACCGAACCCAAAGAAACGCCGCCATTCGCCACGTCTCGAGATTTTACTTCTCGCTGTTGATAGCCTGAGAGCAGATTATCCATCTCATGGCCTTCCCGCTGTCCGGCCGGACGTGACTGCGTGAACGCCGCACCCCTCAGTCATGGGAGAGAGGAATTGTTCACAGCTCTCTGTTTAAAAAAATCTTCGCGAAAGCGGACGCTCCTTCCCTTTGCCATAGGCTTACTGCTCATTGGGCCATCCTTTTCCCAGGAATTGCGGTTTCTCAAAGAAAAGATCACGGTAAACGTTCACGACGGTTATTGCAGAGTGCGGGGAACCTATTTCTTGAAAAATGCCGCCGCCACTCCGGTTACGAGGATTTTTTATTATCCGGTTGCCGTCAATGCAACAATGCCTTTTCCCCACTTTTGGCGGGTTGAAAACCCCCCGTCCACCAGCCTCCCTTTTGCCGTCGGCGACAGCGGGATTTCTTTCTCAAAAAAAATTGCCCCTCATTCTATGGACTCTTTTCAAGTTGAATATCAGCAAAAAACAGCCCGGAGAGCGTTTGAATATGTTTTGACCTCTACCAGCTCCTGGAAGGCGCCCATAGATTCTGCTGAAATAGTCGTGTTAGTCCCGAAAAAATTCAAATTACAATCCATCTCAATTCCCTATGACCGGGTGATCCAACGCAGGGATAGGTTGGAATATATCATCACTAGAAGTCATTTTTTTCCAAACAAAAACTTGTTCATCAATTGGGAGGACAGAGCGGATGAGACGGTGCATTAAGCGTTTACTGCCATTACTCCTTTTGTTCAGCGTCCGCCTAATCGATGCAAATCCCGTCGTTCTTCATTTCTTTAATGAGTTAGCATTCGATTCCAGCAAATGGTTTTTAGAACTAACCAAAGACGGAAGATCTGGCAACATGGAGCCGATGAGCTTGGATGGATGCTATTTGACCTCCTGCACGGATACTTCATTTTTTTTACAGGGACTAACGCTAGACAGTACCTATTTGGTGATTACAGCAGACAGTCTGCAGACTCTTTTTCGCATCAATCCCGCTGGGGATGTCATACGATTATTACTTCTATGGTAGACAAGCACGGACAGACGACCAGGGGGATTATCGCGTAACCATTTTAACGGCTTGGGTCGACTTGCATCATTTTAAAGCGGGCCATCAGAACAAAGACTTGTGTGTTCAAGTATATCCTGAAACCACGATCACAGCCGAGGTATCGCTTGACTTGGTTCAATCGGTAACGGAAAAGAATGCTTCTCCCCTCTTGAACGATTATGCATTGCATTTCAACTATCCCAATCCGTTTAATCAGGCGACCACGTTCACCTATAAAATTCCAATCGACGATTATCTGGAAATCTCGATTTACAACCTGGAAGGACAGCGGGGCGAAAATTTATACTCAGGATTTCAGCAAGCGGGCCAGCATACCTTGAGCTGGAATGCGCAACACGCTCCATCCGGCATATACCTCTATCGATTGAAATCCGCCAATATAACTTTAACGCAAAAATGCTTATTGCTCAAGTAATCCGTTCATTCACCAATGAAAAAGGATGATCCAATGAACGGCTAATCGAAAAATCGCCGCAATTTTATCAGATCGGCGCAGGAACAAAAGAGAGAGTTCGCCCGGCGTAATCCCTGGCAGAAGAAACTCCTCTTCAAGACTATCTATTCATTACAAAGGGATCGCCGGCAATAAATTCCTCCGCCGGCTAACGCGTAGTGAAAATGGCTATGGCTCCTGCGGCGGATTGCCAACGGGGCTCTTTCAGCCAAAAGACCATAAACATCGATCGCTGTAACCACGCTACATTTTTATTTCAGCAACAACATGGTATGCGTCGCCGTGGCATCATCCACTTGCAAGCGGCACAGATAGGCTCCTGAAGCCACTGGATGGCGATCATCATCGCGCCCATCCCAGCGAACCTGTTGCCGGCCGCTCAACAGCCGGTCATCCACCAAGGTGCGCACCTTCCGTCCGCTCATATCCACGATCGTCAATCTCACCTTGCTCAATCCCGGCACCGTATAATCGATCACAGTTTGCGAATTGAACGGATTGGGGTAATTGCCTGCAAGGCTCAGGTTCGTTGGCGTCGCGTATCGGCCTTTAACACCGGTCGTGCTGCCCTCGGTGATATTGATGATCTGATTCACCGGCACGCCCAGCAATCGATCGACCTTGCCGCTGGGCCAGCTAACAATGACGGAATCGACCAGGGTGCGTTGCTGAAAACCAAAATGCTGGGTAAACGGGTTCATGCTGTTGTACCCATTGCCGCCTTGTACCTCGCGGATTTGCGACAGATCGCCAGCGACACAGCGAATCCGGGCGCCGATGGCGGACCGATTGCTTTGCACTCCGGTCAAGCGAAACTCCAGCCAATTGTTTTGGTTGCCGATCAGGTTTTCTAACAGCAAATCCATGCCGCCGCCGAGACCAGGCGGGATGAGTGTTGGACCGGCTTGAACATATAAATCCAAATCGCCGTCATTATCCACGTCCCCAAACGCGGCGGCGTAATGTTTCTGCCCCTGATCCGTGATCGCCATGGTATGGCCGACCTCGACAAAACCCGTTGCCCCATCATTGCGATACAATTTGTTTTCGGATTTGCCGTTATATTGGCCTTCCTGGGAGCTGACGAACAAATCCAGGTCCGCATCGTTGTCATAGTCGCCCCACACCGCGGTGGCGGAGGCATGAAAAACGCCCCAGCCGGCCGGATCGTAATTATCGACATGCAACTCGGCCGCAACATTGGGCCACTCCCCCGCGCCCTCGTTGCGAAACAGCCGGTTGGCCTTTTCGTCATCGCAGACGTACAGATCCAAACGTCCATCGTTATTATAATCGCCCCATGCGCCGCTGCGAGAGTGGCCGATCGCACCCACTCCACTGGTCTTGGTAATGTTGGTGATATCGACAAATCGATCGCCATCATTGCGGAATAGCATGTCCCCATTGCGACCGCCGGCGATGAAAAAATCCGGATCGCGGTCGTCATCGATGTCAGCCCAAACCATTCCATGCCACATGCCGGAAACGTTTGCCTGCATCTGCGTGGCCACGTTGACAAAATGGGTACCCCCTTCATTTTTCCAGAGAAAAATTCCCGATCCGGGGCCGCCTTCGATACACATGCCGACCAGCAAATCCACCCAGCCATCGGTGTTATAGTCCGCCCAACCGCAAGCGAGGCTGAATTTATTATCCGTATAGTCAATACCCATTGATTCACCGACCTCGGTGAATTTCATATTGCCATTATTCTTGAAGAGAAAATCCTTCAGACTCACCTGCATGGTGGCATAGGCGTCCAGCAAGCCGTCGTTGTTATAATCCGCAAACCGGCATTCCGCGTAGACGCCCGTTGAATCCGCTTGGATAAACGGCTTGAGGCTTCCATCCGCCACTCCGCTGTTCAGGCAAAAGTTAGAACCTGGAAAGATATCGATCCACCCATCCTGGTCGATATCGATCAGCCCGCCGGCGTCTGAGATAACCCCTTCGGGATCGACGTTCAAATCCAAACCAACGGAGCGAAACACCTCGTCGGTCTGCGCCCAAACAGCCTGGGAAAGCAACACCAGCCCCAGGATGAACACGCACCATCGAACACCCTGAGCGCTTTTACAGCCGTTACGATGAGACATGACGGGCCTCCCTGTGATTTTTAAAAGACACCCTGCATCAAATCAAGCACTGGAATCTTGTGCCGCCACATCCATCGCCAACTTGGCTGACGCGCTAATCCCTTTGCCCTTTTAGCCGGCACTAGCCTAAATATAGATGGTAACAGTTTTGCGGTCAAGTCCTTTGTAAAGAATTTTTGCCTTAGCAAGTCTCGGCAGAGTTTTTGAAGGTTCATGTGCTTGCCGAGGTTTCTTGTATTATCTGGGACGCTGATTTATTGGCTTTAGATAATTTGCTTGTTTTTCAAAACCCGCCTGTCTACATTAGCGCTCAACCGAGCAAAAAAATTTATCCATCCATCACACCAACCTGGACCGGCAAAATTCTATGAAAATTCAAGTCGCACTGATTTTCGTTTTTTGGGCAATGGCCTCTTGGGCGCAGCCCGAAAAAGGCGCCGCAGAGGTGCTGCAGGATAAGATGATTTGGAGCGGAATCGATACTGGCAAAGCCGAGTATACCGTCTTTAGGAAAACTTTTACCATCCAGGACGTTTCCAACGCCATGATCCACCTTTTTGCAGATGCCAGATATATCTTGTGGCTGAATGGTGTGGAAGTGTCAAGAGGTCCCTGCCGCTTTGATCCCAAATCCCCATCATTCGATTCGATCGATATTACCCCTTTTTTGCAGCAAGGGCTCAATGCGGTTGCGGTCATGGTCATGTCGCACGGCAGCAACGGGAAAATGATGAATCATGCTCCTGGACTGTGCGCAAAAATCAACCTCTGTGATCAATCGCAACAAATCCACACCATATGGACGGATGAATCCTGGAAGTGGAATAGCCACACCCGGTTCATGCCGCCGGTGCAAGACTGGGGTGTCGTTTGCGACCGGGTGGATGCCCGGATGGACGACGGCGACTGGAGCTTGGCAAAGTACGATGACCACCATTGGCAATCAGCGGTCTCCATAGATGGCCGGCAATGGGGAAAACTCGTGCCTCGCCCTATTCCGCTTTTAAAAGAAAGCGAAATGGGGTGGACGGCGTTAAATAAAAGCGCTCTGCCGGCCAAACTCAAACAAGGCCAATCCTATATCATCCAGGCCCGTGAGATGCTGCAGGGCTTTCCCATTATCCGCTTTACCGCTGAGGAAGGCGCGGTCATCCAATTTGAGTTTGGCTATACCGGCGACAGCCTGACCATCGGGAACACCTATGGTTCGGCCTGCTTTTATACCGCGCGTGCCGGCGATCAGACCTATGTGCCTACCGATTCCTATGGATTCAGATACCTAAAAATCAGCGTGCTGAACGGCAGCATCTACTCTCCCTATAATGTGCTGCTGACGGATATTCAACTGGTTGACCGCAGGTTCCCCTATCTCGAGACCGGCGCTTTCATCTGCAATGATCCGTTTTTAAATGAGCTTTGGCAGAGGTCGATCCGGACGTTGAAATTAAACTGTGAAGACGGCTACATGGACTGTGCCCTGCGCGAGAAGGTCGAATGGATGGGCGATGCCGCTATAGTAGAATATCCGTTGAGCCTGGCGGCGTTTGCCATAGCCGATGGCGCCGGCATGCCCCGCAGCGACAGTGGATTGATGATCTCCATGTTGAGGCATATTGCGTTAAGCCAAAGCGACAGCGGCATGTTCAAAGCCCACCATCCATCCGACCGTTTCGATATTCATGCCTATATCGAAGATTACTCATGCCTTTGGGTTCAGGCGCTCCGGCAGGTTTATGAATTGACCGCTAACCTCGCCCTGGTCAATGAGCTTTGGCAACCTTTGAAAAAGCAAATGCAGTGGTTTGCCGATCATCGTTCGCCCAATGGACTGGTCTATGGCCGCGAATTCACTTTTATGGACAACCCTTTGGCTTACTGCTATTGCAATGGCGCGACCTTGAATGCATTTGTCTACAAAGCTTTCAATGACGCTGCTTTTCTGGCCTCGGTTAAAAAAGATTTTCAGGCTGAAAAAAGCTATCATAAGTTGGCTGAAGAAATCAAGCAGAGTTACAATAAGCATTTATGGAATCCAGCGAAAAAAACCTATTCTTCGGGAATTGCCGACCAAAAACAGATGATGCCCACAGCCCATGCAGCTTTGATGGCTCTCAACCGCGGCATTGTGCCTGCTAACCGCAAACAGTCGGTGAAAGAATATTTGTATCACCATTACCGGGACAGGGGGAAGAGCTATTCGCAAAATGGTCTTATCCCGGATCTCTTTTTCCATCCAGACCTGCCCGTTAACGGCATAGATTCTCCTTACACCTCCTTCTGGATGCTGGAGGAATTGTTCAAAGACAACCGCGACGTGGAGGCTTTATCCTTCATCAGAGAAAAATGGCAGTCCATGATGCAAGATTCCGTCACCGGGACTTTATCCGAGGGATTCGGTGGAGGTGATTTGTGCCACAACATGGGGGCGGTTCCCGCCTATTTCTTAAGCAGAAAGGTCCTTGGCGTCAGCGAAAGACTGCCTGTCGGTTCAAAAATAATTGAAATCAAACCGCAATTGGGCGATTTATCCCTCGCCCAGGGAACCGTACTGACCGTCCATGGGCCTGTTGCGGTAAAATGGGAAAGACAAAACGACCGTCTTTTATTTTCCATCGATATACCGGAAGGTACGACGGCTCAGATTACCATTGCGGCTAAAGAATCGGACCGGATGCTTTTGCTCAACAACCAGAAAAGCACGTTCCGCTTGGAAGAAGACCAGCTGATTTTCAATATTACAAAGGATATTCACTGTGGCGCATACTGATAAAAAACGTCTAGTTGGAATTGCGCTATCGGCACTCTGCCTGTGGGCTCTGGTATCCTGTGGTTCAGAAAAGCCGGTCTCAGCCGGCCGGTTGATTGCCAACTTTGATTGCACCGCAGAATACCCCGGCGATCGCTATTTTTCGTTTGGCGATGTACGGGTCGTGTCATCCGCCGCAGGATCATACCGCGAGGCTGAGGCAAAACCCCTATCCAGGTTTGGCTATCGGTTTTCGGTTGAACAGATTGGCAAACCCCACCTGGCGGTGGTCCGCTATCCCGACGATAAAAGAAGGTTTATGTGTATGATGGACGGGACCAGCTACGATCTGACCATCGGTACTTTTACCGGGGTTAATCAGCCGCTGACCCATAAAATGCAGGAGATTCGCCGGATTTTCTGGCCTCGATGGCGGGATTGCAGTATCGTCTTTATGACTTGGGGAAACGGCGAGCCGGCTGCGGTTAGCGATATCAAAATTTATCAACTGGACCAGCTGGAGCCTCTCCCTATCAGCAACCAGGATGCGACCATCGCAAAACGGGAAATCGGTCTGCAATTTGAAGATCCGTGCGGCGCGACCTTTAGCATGGGCGCCTATACCGAGCAGGAGTGGCTTGATCGTGCAGTCAGCTACATGCACCATAGCGGACAAAATGTATTGACGTACCCGCTGGTCTGGTATCATGACCCGCTCTACCCATCTGAGCGCGAGCCATCGGGATTGTTTGGGGCTGTGGCCGCACCTGACCGCAAAATTTATGCCCGCTGGACCGCTCATCCGGAGGACTGGGTTTCCATTCTGCTGAAAAAATTTGAGAAAGAAGGGCTCGAATTCAAGGCAGCCTTGACGCTTTTGCGGCTTGGCAGCCTGATGAAAGGCATGAACATCCAGCTCGATTCCATTAAAGCGGGCAAGGACACCTACAACAACATGCTTGCCAATAACCAGGTCCAGTCGTCAACCAACGATTGGACCATGGAATACAATGTGGCGAACTTTGACAAGCAGACCCACGGAACCTTGACCGAATGGGCCTATGGGGAACACGGCGGTCCTTTTGGCAGAGGTCCGATGTTCAATCCGCTCCATCCAACGGTTCAAAACGCCATTCTGGGCATTATCGCGGAAATCGTCGACCGCTATGGCCGGTCGCCCGCTTTCAAAGGCATTTCGATCAATATGTGGCACGCCACCATCCTCTGGTATTTTTCGCTCCAATCAGGGTATGACGATCATACCGTGAACCTTTTTGAAAAAGAGACTGGAATTAAATTGTTGGTCAAAGCGAATGACCCTGAACGCTTTGCAAAACGGTATGCACTATTGACCAAGGAATTTTCTGAACCCTGGATCAGCTGGCGGTGCATGAAAATAAAACAGCTTTTTTGCAAAATCCGTGATAAAATGACTGCTGCCCGTCCCGATCTGCGCTTAACCATTTCAACCTGGACGGAAACGACCGTTTATGGATGGTTCGGGATACCACATGATCCTTCGCAGCAGATATTTGCCCGGAAATCGCTGTATGAGCTCTTTCGCGAAGGCGGATTTGACATGAACCTTTTCCGCCATGAAGACAATATCGACATGGACTATGTGTTCGTGCCTTCGCGCGACCGGGATGCCTGGGGAACTGCCGGAGCAGATACGCCGTTGGAAAAGACCTGCTCCTTCCGTGACCATGATTTTCTGGATGCGCCGACCTTCGCGGTCCTGGGTCAACAAGAACACCCCGGGGCTTTTATTTTCGATTGCTGGGTCGAAGCCTGGGGAAAATATTACCATGCGCCCTGTGCCCCTGATGATCCGCAGGCAAAGAAATTTGCCATGCTCTGGGGCAAACCCGCTGAAGGCATCCGTCTAGACAATGCTGAATATCCTCAGGATGGCTTTTGGTGGAATTCACAATTGAGGATCACCCCGCACTTTCAAGGCGGCATTCATTACCTGGAATATTTTACTCATGCTCTGGCTGAATTGGATGCCTGCCGGATCACCCGGGGCGGTTTGTTTACCGACACCGGCCACACCGAGATGATCCGTGAATTTGCTGCGGCTTACCGGACCTTGCCAGCGGAAAAATTTACTACAATCGGCGCCTTCACCGATCCGGTGGCGGTCAGAACACTGGTCTGCCATGGAAAACGTTATGTATATCTGGTCAATCGCGAGTATTACCCGGTCCAGGTGAAATTGTATTTTAGCGCAAAAGACAATCGGCTCACGGACCTTGTTTCTGGAAAAATTTTTAAAGCAGCGGAGGAATTGGATCTAGAGCTTGGGCCCTATAAACTCTGTTCGCTGTGCACCTCACCCGAAACAGAAGTGAGGGATTTTTACGTCATTCCGCCTGCGGAGATTGTAGTAGAACTCAATAAAAAATTTATAGACGCGAAGGAAAGCATCAGCCGAGTGCGGAAAAATAAAGCAGAATGCCCCATAAGTCTGGCAAAAACAGTTGCTGAAATCGATGGGGCAATGAAGGATGGCCGATATGCCGCTGCGCGAAAATTATTGAACAGCTATGCCATATTAAAAGCGATCTCTGCACCTTGAGACAGTACAAATAGTTCAATCCCACTGAAACAGGCTGACCTCTTTGTCACCCATTTGGTTCCATAGTGAACGGATCAACCAAGAGGGCTTAAGAGCGTTCATCATCCGAACCAAATTCAAGCCGGAATTCCACTAGGACGTTTGCTCGGCTTATTTTTCTCCATACTGCTGCTTTCCCTGTCGGCCTGTCGTCAAGAGCCCCATGCACGACGCACGGCTGAGTCGCTGACCAATAGACTCGATCACAACAGCCCGGACAGGTCTGACGCTAGTGACCCTCAGCGCTCAAACCGTTGATATCTCTCCGCTCTCTATCCGCGAACGAACCCGATCCCACGATTTGGTCGTGAGAAAGCTCTCATCCGCATTGGCGATCATTTGAGCAAACCTCGGCCAGGGCACGGCCATGGTCAACCGGTCAGCCGGTACAAAAGGCCTGGCCGATACATCGAACAGGCCCAGCACGGATCGATGGCGACCGGATTGCCGCTCCAGATACGGGTACTTGACGATGGAGCCGCAGCCTGCGGAAAAGGGTGCGATCACGAAATCGTCGGCAGACTCGTCATAGCCGGAGAGGGTGAACAATCCTGACAGCACATCCGGTTTGGCAAAAAAGATAACAATCTCAGGTTCATCGTGATCATGTAGATGGTCCCAGCGTTTGAAAAGCAGGTGTTGCGCCGGCGCGGTAAAACCAGGATCCCTGGCCAGCAGCTCGCGGACAACCTCAGGACTTTTTTTATAGCGCTCGCCTTCCATTTTCCCCGGGATGCCGCAGGAGAGAAAAAACTCAAAATTCGGCCGCAAGCCGGGTGCAAATCCGAGGTAGCGCCTGCCGCCGCCACAGTGGATGTTATCCTTTTTGAAGGCAACTATTTGACCGCTGCGCACGGATTGCAGCTGGCTGATCAGGCAGTGCTCGGCGGCGGGTTTTTCAGCGGCAGCCAAGGAATTTTCATCGTCGGTGTAATAACAGACAATAGGCAGCTCGGCGCCGGGGAAATAGTTGGTCCACATTTTGTCAAACTGATCGATCCTCGCTGGATCCATGGTTCGCCTCCCTGTGGATTGCTTTCTTTTTTATCTGCTCCGCACGCACAAGCGGATCGCGAACATTTTGGAAAAATCAAAAAATATTTACCGTTTGAGATTCGCCCTCGCCGAGGCTTCGACGATGCAACCAATTCCAAAAGCGATACTTTGTCAAGTCCTGACCTTGGTACACCGCATCAGAATAGGCTTTGCAGCGTCTATGGATATCCTTTTTCATCGTATCGGTGAGAGCGTCGGCATCCAGATAGGCAAGGTGTTCAGCAAAGGATTCTCCCTCCGCCTCTGTGCCGAACACGGGGCCGAGCGTTTTGCGGCCGAACTGACGCAGGGAATCCTCCGGCCAATGGATAAAATGAGAAAACGCGAGATAGTTCAGCGCAGCAGGAATATGCATGCTGGACACTTCGCCGTGGATGCTCACCCCTTCAAGGCCGGAACGATAAGCACGCAAGCAAGCCTCTTTGATCGAACTGATAACTTGATGATATCGAGTCCGGCCGTACCATTGACTGCCCTGGTGAAGAAAACCCACACTGCGTTCGGACGGGGGTTTTACTTCAGTCGGCCAGGTATCGCCGAACAGCGCTTCATTGGGCGCGCCGTTATCCAGATAAAGAGTCAGCGCTAACGGCGATGGACGGACCATATGGGTGAGCGTCCACTGACACAGACTGTCATTTGCCAGCCGATCGAACATCGCCGGCCGACGACACTCCAAAAAAGCCGCTTGTTCCTCTTGATCAGACCCAGAACCCGGAACGAAACCCTTGTAGGTGGCCCAAGTGATGCTCTGTTCCCGGCACCGGCCGCGCAATGCTTGCAAAGCAGGTTCGTAGCCCAAATACTGGTGAAACCAGAAAGGAGGTTCATCCTGCGGCCATTGCCTGCGGCGCTCCACACAGCGGGGACAATGGCAGACAAGGAAATCGCCATTTTCAAGATTGACGCCGCCGATGGCAAACTCTTTGAACAACCAATACAGGCTTTCCTGCAGCCACTCGATAAAGCCCGGGTGCGTCGGACAGATGCCATGTTGGTCACGGTTTCCATTTTCATCGACTCGGCAGGCATCGGGATTGCGTTTGACAAAAGTCTCAAGATTAAAAGGATGGTCGCCTTCGTAAAAGACGCCGCCATACCAGGTCGTGCCCACGCCGGGCATAACCGCCACGCCGCGCGCAGCGGCGTAATCGGCCATCCGCTTTGCAGAATCGATGCCCCCATGCGAATCACGGAGAAATCCCCACACGACCAAACCGTGCACCCCCAGGCCGGCAGCCAAGTCGGTCAGACGGCGATAATCCTCGAGAAAGGTCTCCGGACGCTTCAAGTAGCGGTTTTTGCAGCCGAAATTCTGCATGCCCGGGTCGTCCCATGACCAGTTTGTGGAATGATCCCAAGTCCAGAAATAGGAACGGGCTAAAGCGGGAACAGGGCGCTCGAGTTTCCAGATCATACGCTCAGTCGCGGCAGAGCTTACCGCCGATCGCGTGATGGACGAGATCATGCCGGATGCGCGATGAACCGGCAAGGCAGCGCCAAGCGCACCTGCGGCGGCTGTTCGCAGCAGGTCGCGTCGATTGATGCCGTTATGGCCGATATTAGTAGGAATCACAGGGCACCTCTTCTTCTGGGAAATTAACAACCTGGACTTTGGTCCATGGAAAAATTAACCAACTGGTTTTCAAAACACAAGACAAAATAAAACAGACATCGGCCGGCGGCGTGGATTTTATCCATCTGGAACTGAATAGCACGAGAATGCGGCAGGCCTATCATTTGAACAAAGAAAAAATCTTGAATTTTAGGCTATTCCTTGGCATATTTAAGCTGGCAAAGCCTGCATCGCCGATTCATCGCAGGCCGCTGTTTCAGCCGTTATCACCTGCGCAGGACGGCGCTTTCAGGCTGCAGCCGGCTCCCAGGCTGTCATTTTTTCAATCCAACAGACAGCCGCAGGATCGCAGTGCTCCAGAGCGGATTGCATCAGCTGATCGGTGGACCTTTATGCGCCGAACGACGTTGTCTTTGCTTATTTTCGCAGCCTGCCTTTGCTCCTGTAGCGGCAAAGGGGGGCATCGGATTCTGGTGTGGCATTCCATGCGGGCGGTGGAAGCGGATTTGTTGCGCAAGGAGCTGGCTGAATTCGCGCAGCGCCATCCGGGATGGGAATTCGAAGAATTGTACTATCAGAACGAAACCGCCCGCACCAATTACATCATCTCAGCCCTGGGCGGATCAGGGCCGGAGCTTTTTTGGGGAGCCAACGACAACATCGGCCCCTTTGTGGAAATGGGCGTGATTCAGCCTTTGGATGGGCTGGTCAGTCAGGCCTTTTTGGACAGTTTTCTCACCGCACCTTTTGCCGCCAACACTCGGCTGGACGGCCGCCTCTGGCAAATTGCCGATCGCGTCGGCAATCACCTCTGCCTGGTCTATAACAAAAAACTCATCGCCGCACCGCCGCAAACCATGAGCGAATTGATCCGGATCGGACAAAAACTCACTGTCGATAAAAACGGCGACGGCAAGCCGGAACAATATGCCTTGGTTTGGAATTACACCGAGCCCTTTTTCGCCGTGCCTTTTATCGGCGGCTATGGCGGTTGGATCATCGACGAGGAAAGGCGCACGCCCACCCTGAATACGGATGCGGTCGTCAAGGCCTGTCAGCTGATCTATGACCTGGGACATCGCTACCACATCATTCCGCAGGAATGCGATTATGAAATCGCCAATGCCCTGTTCAAGGACGGCTACGCCGCCATGATCATCAACGGCAGCTGGTCCTGGGGCACCTATCTGGAAAACGGCATCGATATGGGCATCGCCCGAATCCCCATGATCGACGAGACCGGATTGTGGCCCGCCCCCATGGTTTCACCGCTGGGGTATTCGCTCAACGTCAACACCACGGGGGCCGAGCGCGATATGGCATTGCAGCTTCTGCATCATCTGACCAGCACCGCGGTGCAGTTGAAATTCACCAGGCTATCGGTATCCCTCCCGTCGCGCAGGGACGGATTCGCTTCACCCGAAGTCGCGGACAACCCGTTGGTCAGTGCCTCGATGGCGCAGATGCGCGTCGGCCGCCTGATGTCGCCGATCACCGAAATGCGCTGGATCTGGGATGCCATGCGTCCCAGCTATCAAGCCATCTTCACCGGTCGAACCAAACCACAAGCTGCGGCTCGCGATATGCAGACTCTCGCGGAAAAACTAATTCGAGAAAACAGGGAGTGATGCGGCGATGAGCGGCCCAGAACAACAAAAGAGTCGATTGGCCTATCTATTCACCATGCCCGCATTTTTCCTCATGGGCCTGATGATCGTCTATCCCTTTGTCTATAACGTTGTGATTTCTTTTTCCAACATGAACTTGAGTCATTTTCGTGATTGGCATTTGGTCGGCGGGCGCAATTATCTGCAGGTGTTCACCGATGCCTACTTTTGGTACTATTTGCGTAAAACCATCCTTTGGACCGCCATCAATGTTTTCTTTCATGTGAGCATCGGCGTTTCTCTGGCACTGATACTGAACAAAGACATCAAGGGTAAAACCATTTTTCGCACGCTGTTGATTCTCCCATGGGCGGTACCGCAATATATTACCGCGCTCACCTGGCGCGGTATGTTCAACGCCGAATACGGCTCGGTGAATCTGCTGTTGGGAAAGCTGTTTGGCGTCAGCGTACCCTGGTTGACGTCGGAATGGGGCGCGTTCACCGCCTGCCTGATCACCAACATCTGGCTGGGTTTTCCGTTTATGATGATCATCGCCCTTGGCGGGCTGCAAAGCATCCCCGCGGAATTGTATGAGGCGGCGGAAATCGACGGCTCCAGCTGGTACCACAAGCTGCGCCACATCACCCTGCCTCTGCTCAAACCGGTCATGGTGCCGGCCATCACGCTGGGGGTTATCTGGACTTTTAACAATTTTAATGTGGTCTGGCTGGTCAGCAACGGCGGCGAGCCTTCGGATCGCACCCATATCCTGGTGTCATGGATTTACAAGAGCGCGTTCACCTATTTTCGCATCGGCCATGCCGCCGCTTTTTCCATGATCATTTTCGCGCTCCTGCTGCTGTTCAGCTGGAATTTTATCCGCCGCACCAAAGCGTCGGAGACGGTTTATTGAAAAAAGCAGGCAATAGCTCAGGCATCGAGCGCCCTTGACCAAAAGGCCTGTCAGAGGGTTGCCGACACGCCGCACTGTGTGATGTCGCTAGAGCCTTGAGAAAGAGCCAATCGAACGATCGTTCACGCCGGGATGTTGAATATGCGCAAGCCTCGTGATTTATCTGTAACAGGAAAATTCGGCGCCTATGCCGTGCTGGCCGTCTTTACCCTGTTCGCGATTTACCCGATTTTACAGGTGATCTCCATCTCGTTGCGCCCCGGCGACCGACTGCTTAGCAAATCCCTGGCCATCATTCCGCCGGATGCGACGCTTTCCACCTATGTACGCCTCTTCACCCAGGAGCCGTTTCTGCGCTGGCTGGCCAACAGCATGGTGGTGTCCCTGACTGTGACCGTCATCGGCACCGGATTGGCGGCCATGGCCGGGTATGCGTTTTCGCGTTATAAATTCCGCGGGCGCGACGCCGCCATGATCGGCCTCATCACGACGCAGATGTTTCCCGTGACCATGCTGCTCTTGCCGTTGTTCATTCTGATCATCAAGATCAAGGCCTATGACAACTATCTCGGGTTGATCATCGCCTATTCCGCCACCGCCCTGCCGTTCACCATCTGGCAAATGAAGGGATTCTACGACACCATACCCTACAGCCTGGAAGAAGCCGCGAGCATCGACGGCTGCTCGCCGCAGGTCACTTTCTGGCGTATCGTTCTGCCGCTGGCAGCGCCGGCCCTGGTAATCACCGCTCTGTTTTCCTTCATGACCGCCTGGAGCGAATATCTGGTCGCTGCCGTGCTCATTCAGGACAAGACCATGTTCACGCTGCCGCTTGGGCTCAAAATGTTCCAGTCGAATATGGAAGTGGCGTGGGGTTTGTACTCGGCCGGCGCCGTGCTTGTAAGCCTTCCGGTCGTACTGCTGTTTTTGTTTCTCAGTCGCTGGCTTGTTTCGGGTCTTACGCTGGGAAGCGTCAAAGGGTGATGCCGCCTCGCCGGATTCAGCCCCGGCTACATGCATAATGAGGCCATCCCCTGCTCTCAGCTAATTTCTGCTTGTTTTTCGCACCCTATTTAGCTAATATGAAGGTGTCAAGTTGTGCAAAGAGGGCGTCAAGCATGGACCCGCTGCTGATCGGGGATATGCACGGGTGGATCTCGCCTTCATGATCCCTAAAAACAAGGATGAAATACTCCTTTTCTCGACATTGGGATTTATCACACTTCCCATCCCTTCCCGCTTGTGCGAGATTCGAAGGATGTCAAAGCCATGCAAAAGCCTCATTGCAAAATGTCCATCACAATTTAGTATTTGATGACGGACCATGGTTTGGGTTTGCTCAATGGAGTGGACTGGCTTCAGGGCGGCATACAAAATACACCGCTCCGGCAAAGGCTGTTTGCAGCATCTTTTGTTTCTTTCTCTACGAAAATCCTCAAGACCATTCGGGCGGCCATGGAGTGCAGACTAAGAACGCCTGACGTGGACGCCGTTACCTGTCGGGAGGGCGTCAATGATGAATACATGCGCGTGTCAGTATTCTCTGCCTGAGCCCGGGCATAGCCCTCGATGTTTGCATCGTTTCTAAATTGCGGAGACTCTCTATGAGACGCTTGCTGAACCGGATCCCTCTGATGTTCTTCCTTTGCGCCCTGCACCCTCTCGCCCTGCCGGCCGGAACCACCGGCAAGATCGCCGGCCAAGTGGTGGATGCCGCCAGCAAGGAGGCTTTGCCGGGCGCGAACATTGTCATCGAGGGAACCATGATGGGCGCGGTCACAGATATCGACGGCCATTACGTGATTCTCAATCTTCCCCCCGGCGCCTATGTCGTGACAGCCAAGATGATCGGATACACCGCCATGCGCATGGAGAACGTCAATGTCTCTATCGATCTGACAACGACTCTGGACTTTAAGCTCTCCAGCACGGTGCTGAATCTCGGCGAATCGATCACGGTGCTGGCCGAGCGGCCGATGGTGGTCAAAGACCAGACCGCGACCACCGCGGTGATGGGCGCTGAAAATATTCAAGCCCTGCCGGTCACCGAGGTCGCCGAAGCCATCGAACTGCAGGCCGGGCTTATCAGAGACGCAGGCGGCGGCCTGCACGTGCGTGGCGGTCGAAGCGGTGAGATGAGCTATTGGATCGACGGCATCCCGGTCACCGACGTCTATGACGGCTCCAGCGTGGTGGATGTCAACAAAAACATGGTGCAGGAGCTGCAGGTCGTTTCCGGCGCCTTTAACGCGGAATACGGTCAGGCCATGTCCGGCATCGTCAATATCGCCACCAAGGAGGGCAGCAACAAATGGGGCGGCAGCCTCAGCGCTTATTTTGGCGATTTCCTCAGCCAACATGACAATATCTTTATGAACATCAAAGATATCAATCCAGCCGCAATCCGCAATATCGACGCGAGCGTCCAGGGCCCGCTCCTAAAGGACAAGCTGTTCGTCTATGTGAACGGCCGTGCCATCCATTTCGACGGCTATCAATACGGACAACGCCGCTACACGCCAAGCGCGGTGACTGTGGCTGCGGAGGGCATCCCCGGCGCCTACCTGCGTCAATATATGCCGGAGTATCTGCCGCTGGCGAGAGAAGGTCGCAATGATACTTACGGCATCCCCTACGTGTTGGGCTCCAATGTGCACGCGGATTCGCAAGTGGTCGCGCAAAATTTTCCACAAAATTTTATCGGCAATGAGGATTCATTGTTTGCGGTGCTGTACAATCAATATCGTCAGGCTCATCAGGGCGGACGCGGCGATGATGCCTATGTCGCCATGAACTGGAACCGCAAGTATTACGCGCAGGGCAAAGTGATTTATAAATTGACGCCGAATGTCAAGATCGCCTATAACTTGATCTACGACGATGTTCACTATCAAGACTACAATCGCGACTACAAGTATAATCCCGATGGGCAGGCGCAGCAATACCGCATCGGCCAGACGCATATCGCGCAGGTGACTCACACGCTGTCGCAGCGCACTTTCTATACCATGGGGATCTCTTATTTCGGCAAAGAATACCGCCGGCATGTCTACGAAGATGCCCATGACGCGCGTTATGTGCATCCGGATTTGAGCATTCAGAATCCGTTCAGCTTTAAAAGCGGCGGCACTGATAACAGCCGTTTCCAGCGCAACACGACGACCGGCCTCTTCAAGTTCGATATCACCAGTCAGGTGACCAACACCCACCAGTTCAAGGCAGGGTTGGAATTCCGCCAGCACAAGCTTTATCAGCGCGATATCACGCTGCGACCCATAGAAACGCAGACGCAGATGGATTTTATCTTCAACAGCCCGTTTATCCAGACGCGCATCCTGCCCGACAGCACCATCTACGCCAGTGAATACACCCACAAGCCGACGGAATTTTCCGCCTATCTTCAGGACAAGATGGAATTTAAAAATTTCATCGTCAACCTCGGCGTACGCTTGGATTATTTCAAGCCGCAGGGGCGCATTCTCGCGGATGAGAGCGATCCCAGCATCTACAATCCCATCAAGCCGGAAAATCGATTCAAGGATTATGGCAGCGATGGCGTGGACAATACGTTTGATTCGAACGGCACAGAAGGCAACGGCATCTGGGATGTAGGCGAAGCAGCCGTCAGTCTGGCTGAACGGGAATCGTACTGGTACAAAGAAACCAGCACCAAGCTTAACATCAGTCCGCGCCTGGGCGTCTCCTTTCCCATCACCGATCGGGGTGTAATCCACTTTTCTTACGGTCATTTCTTTCAGGTGCCGCGTTTTGAATTGCTCTATCAGAATCCGGATTTCGAACTGGGCACAGGCACAGGCAACATCGGCGTCATCGGCAATGCCGACCTGGAGCCGGAACAGACCATCAGCGGCGAAATCGGCTTGCAGCAGCAGCTTTCAGATGATATCGCCATGGGCTTAACCGGCTATTTTCGCGATATTCGCAATCTGGCCGGCACCCGCGCCGATGAAATCGTGTTGTTCGGCGGTTCAGCCCGGTACAATAAGCTGGTCAACAGTGATTTCGGCTTTGTCAAAGGAGTCGTGTTTTCCCTCAGCAAGCGCTTTTCCGGCGGCCTGTCCGCCTCTATGGACTATACGTTGCAGCAGGCCAAAGGCAGCAATTCCGATCCGGAACAGGCGCGCAACGCGCTGGCGGGCGGGTCTCTGCCGGAGGTGCAATTGACGCCGTTGGATTGGGATCAGCATCACACCGTCAATGCCTCGGTCTCCTATGCCGGTCGTTCCTGGGGGGGCAGTCTGATCGGCCAGTGGGGCAGCGGCCTGCCGTTCACGCCGCGCAGCTCCGAAGATATCACCTCGTTGTTGACCAACAGCCAACGCAAAATCGCCAGTCTCAACATCGACGCGCGCGCTTATAAGGATTTCCGCTTCGGTCCCGGCATGCTGAGCTTTTTCGTACGCATCCAGAACCTGCTGGATGCCCTCAATGAGATCAATGTCTACAACGATACCGGCCGGGCGGGCTATACCACGGATCTACAAACGGCGCAGAAATCCAATCCTCCGGAAATATACAACAGCCTGGTAGAATGGTACACCAATGCGACGCATTACTCCGAACCGAGAAGAATCGAGGTGGGGGTGAATTATGTATTTTAACTTGGAGCCTTCGATCATGCGCATCAAGAGGCGAACAGTAGTAACGACTTGCTTGCTTTTCATGCTGGCCGGCTCGCTGAGCGCGCAAAGCGGCCGCGAAAATCGCCGTGCTTCGATCATGCGGGGCAATCTGGTCAAAACGGTGTTTGGCAACTGGGGCGTCATCGGTCAGCCGGCCAACAAAGGGGCGCGCGGCGCCTGGATCTATGAAAATAACGGCTATATCGGCGATGTCAGTCTGCTCGTGGGCGCGGAGGTGGAAAGCGGCGGCAAGACGTTTCATTCGGTCGTGGTCTGCCCGGTGGATCGCCCTACCCGCCAGCATGAGACTTCGCCTTCCGGCAAGTACTGGAGCTTTGAACCGATGACCGGCTATTTCAATCCCAACCAGGAAGGGATCGCGCTCTACAGCGATCCGAATTCCTGGCCATCCCAGTGGCCGGACAAACTCCAGGATCCGGATGATCCGGGCTGGGGCGGTTCCTGGAACGGCTTTTTCGGCAAAACCACCACGGCGAGCGAGGAATGCTTTTTTATTATGGACGACAATAATGATGAAGAATTCAATGTTGCCACCAATAACAAGTGGGGCGTAGCGTTCAAACCGGATGCCGCCAATCCACTGCGCAACGGCCTGGGATTGCAGGTGAAGGTGCGCGGCATGCAGTGGTCCGATTTTCTCGCCCAGGATTGCATCTTCTGGCTGTACGAAATCACCAACACCAGTACGACGGACTATTCCAAAGTGGCTTTCGGCATGTTGGTGGGAACCTATGTCGGCGTCACCGGCAGCGAAGGCACCCATCACGAGTATGACGACGACTATTCGTTTTTTGATGTTGAAAAGGATCTCACTTATACGGGCGATTTCGACGACAATGCCACCAGCAACCCCCGCTGGACGGGGGATGTCGGCATCGTCGGTTATGCTTTCTTGGAAAGCCCGGGGAATTTGGTGGACGGCATCGACAACGACGGTGATTCGCGGGAAACCTTTGGCGTCGTCAGCACCGCGCCCCTCTTTGTCGCTGAGGATTTTAATCCGCGCATCATCGCCGCGGGCAGTTCCATCGTGCTCATCGATGAAAAATACAACCGCAGCGTTATGACGGCGCCGGCCAATGATTTTACCGTCACCACGCGCGGGGCCACCCTCACCATCAAACCGGGCGTCACCGAACTGGCGGAGGGCAACGTCATTCTCCGCGACGGCCGGGAAACGGTCAATCCCAACGCTTATGACGGCATCGATAACGATCTAGATGGATTGATCGATGAAAATTTCTATTTGCATTATCGCCAGCTGCGCCGCGATCAAACCGGCAAGGTCTTGATCGACAAGCTGGCGCCGGTGGCTTATAAGGACTATGTGCGCGGCATCGGTTTAAACGATCCGATGATCGATGAAGGCCGCAGCGACGGCATCGATAACGACCATGACTGGAATGCGGAATTCGATGATGTCGGCGCCGATGGCGTCGAAGGCACCAACGATCGCGGCGAGAGCGATGGCATGCCCACGGCGGGCGAACCCAACTTTGACCAGACCGACGTGGACGAATCGGATCAGATCGGCTTGACCAGCTTTGAATATTTCACCCCGGCCAACGAGTTTTCCATGGCCGATGACGAGGAGCTGTGGCAAAGGATGGCGCCCGGCTTTTTCAAGGTCCCGGCCTCCATCGTCAACAACAAACCGGAGCGCGGCGAAGACGGCGATTTCATCTACGGCTCCGGCTATTTCCCCCTGCGCGCCGGCGAAACTCAACGCTTCTCCTTGGCCTTGGTCTACGGCGAAGGCGGCGGCCCCCAGGTCGACACCGTCGACCTGTTGCGCAATCGCGAAACCGTGCAAAAAATCTACGACAGCGATTATCGCTTCCCGCCGGCGCCGCTCAAGCCGACTCTCAAGGCGGTGGCAGGAGACCGTCAGGTCACGCTGTACTGGGACCGTCGTGCCGAATCCTCCTTTGATCCCGTGCTGAAGGAATACGATTTCGAAGGCTATAAAATTTATAAAGCCACCGATCAAAACTTTAATGATGTCTTCAGCATCACCGATGCCAGCGGGAACCCCATCTATTACAAACCCTTGGCCCAATTTGACCTTAAAAACGACCGCAAGGGTTATTTCCGCGCTCAGCAGGATCTCTATCAACAAAGCCGAGGCGCCTCCTTCTATCTGGGCGATGACACCGGTCTGCAGCACAGCTTTGTCGATCGGGATGTGGAAAACGGCAAAAGGTACTTTTATGCGGTGGTGGCCTATGATCGGGGCAACGAAGGCAGCGATATTTTCCCCAAAGAGAACGATAAGCGCATCGATCTTTTGCCCAGCGGCGAAGTCAATGTCTTTCAAAATACGGTCGTCGTCATTCCCAATGCGGAAGTGGCCGGCTTTGTGCCGCCGCCGAACAGCGTCAAGCTGGAAGGTCCGCCTACTATCGGCACCGGCGACGTTTATTACACAGTGGTGGACCACAGCGCTGTCAAAGGCCATACCTACGAGGTAGAGTTCTGGGACACTTCCAACGACGGCATCGACAACGATGACAGCAAAAAAGCGGATGCCGAGGACATCAACGAGTGGTTGGCGCCGGTAACCACCTCCTATTCCGTTCTCGATGTCACAGGCGTAACCGAATCTTTTATCGCCCATGACACGGTCTTTGTCCGGCTGCCGCATCAGCATGTGGCAGCCGCTACGGTCGTGGTCAGCGATCAGAGCGGCCAGACCATCCCGGCCGGCAAATATGTCGTGGAAGCCTTTGCGGGCAAGATACGCGGCGCCGCGCCCGGCGATCTGCGCTACGGGGAACGCTACACAATCCGATACCAATACTATCCCGTTTATAAAAGCACACATATTCTCGGCAGTCCCTTTGCCGCGGAAACCAAGGACAGCGATATTTTCGATGGAGTGCAATTATCCTTCAACAACCAATGGGCGGTTAAGCTCGATAATCAGAAAAGCCGCTGGTCCAATGCGGATAAAGCGCTGGCCCTCAATCTGTATCTGTATGAAGGCGTCATCGGCTCGGACAAACTCAAAGGCCTGGCTAAGCCGAGCGATTACCGGGTAGAGTTCGCCGACATGGTGGTGGACACCACCTTGCAGGTCCCACGCTGGGGTCTGGTCGGCGTGCCGGTGAAATTCAGAGTCTGGAACAGCACGGACCGCCGCTATATTGATTTTGTTTTTCTCGATCTCAACGCCGACGATCAGCTGAGCCCAGCCGATGAAATATACTTTTTCGAGCCCGATGCCCACGGCGCGGTAACGCTGACCTGGTCGCTGAATGTCATCGGCGAACAATCTTATACCTATGGCAAAGGGGACACCCTTTTTCTCTACACCTCCAAGCCGTTCCGCCGCGGAGATGGGTACACCTTTCAAACGCAGCTGGCTTCGGTGGATCAGGTTGTGGCGGCTACAGATCTGGACCGGGTCAAAGTCGTGCCGAATCCCTACGTCTCGGCCACAGCGCACGAATTGCCGTTGCCGCCGGCCATCACCAGCGGCCGAGGCGAGCGTAAAATCGATTTTATTCACCTGCCGACCAATGCGCAAATCCATATCTTCACCACCCGCGGAGAACACGTGGTGACGTTGCAGCATGATGATAATCCTTTTGACGGCTCGGTATCCTGGAACCTGAAGACCAAGGAAAATCTGGATGTGGCCGCCGGCGTCTACTTTTATGTTATTGACTCCAGCGTTGGACAGAAAAAGGGCAAAATTGCCATTATCAAATAAGGAAAAGTCATGGACAATAAAATGATCCGCTGCCAAGGATTTTATTCGTTCCTTGTTCTTGTACTGCTGAACATGGCCGGCCTCTTTTCCCCCCTGACGGCGCAAACTAAGGTGGGCACCACGGCTGTGCCGTTTCTGGGCGTCAGCGTAGGACCGCGTGCAACAGCCATGGGCGGAGCCTTTGCGGCCGTCTCGACAGATGCCTCGTCATTGTATTACAACCCCGGCGGCATCGCCCAATTGCCCAACTCGCAAATCCAACTTGTCCATACGAATTGGTTGGTGGACAGCAAGTTGAACTGGTTTGGCTTTGTACTCAACTTGGATGGCTCCAACGCCATCGGCATCAGCTATACGCAGCTGGGCTATGGAGAGGAACAGGTGACCACTGTGCTGCAGCCGGAAGGAACGGGTGAAATCTGGCAGGCCAGCGATCTGGCGGTCGGCCTTTCATACGCCCGCCGGTTGACGGATCGCTTCTCTATCGGCGGCAGCGGTAAATATATCCAGCAAAAGCTGTGGAACGAATCTGCCAGCGCGTTTGCTCTGGATATCGGCCTGCTTTTCATCACGCCCTTCAAGGATATGCGGCTCGGCATGAGCATCAGCAATTTCGGCTCCGATGTTCGACATGAAGGCCGGGATTTGCTGCAGAGGGTGGATTTGGATCCGAATTCCCTGGGCAATAACCAGAATATCGTCGCCAACCTCAAGACCGAAAGCTGGCCGTTGCCGCTTTTTTTCCGCGTCGGACTGGCGTTGGACGCGATCAAAGCGCAACACTATCGCCTGACTCTGGCCGCGGATGCCCTGCGCCCCAGCGATAACGATGAAATCATCAATGCGGGAGCCGAATTCGCCTTCAGCGAGCTGGCCTTTTTCCGCGCCGGCTACAAATCCCTGTTCAGAGAGGACAGCGAAGAAGGCCCCACCTTTGGCGTCGGCGTGATGTACAAGGTCAGCGGCGTCGGCTATCATTTTGATTATACTTTTGCCGATTTTGGGCTGTTCGAAAACATTCAAATGTTTTCATTAGGAATCAGTTTTTAAAGGATCGTTTTAAGAGATGGAAGGAGGTGCTTCCGCAAAGAGGTACACGCACTTTTTCAAATCCATTTAATTATCCATTCAATTTGGAGGAAGGTATGAAAAAGTCTCTATCGTTTTTGCTGTTTATTCTGCTGTTGGTCGCAGCAGTGCAAGCTCAGACGGTTAAAGTCACATTTCACGTGAACACCGCGGCGGTGCCCGACACGTTGGGGGCTTTGTCGACGGTTCAGGTGCGCGGTTCGGGAGGACCGTTGACCTGGGGCGGCGACTCGCCGGTATTTTTGCACCATGTATCAGGCGATTACTGGAAGGGCACGGCGGAATTCCCCGCGGGCGCTGCCATCCAGTTCAAATTCTACACCAACACCCACGACAGCGTCTGGTCTGGAGCAGAGTGGGAGCATCAGGGCTGGGAGGGCAACACAAACCTGGCCAGCGGCAATCGAGAGCTGGTGGTGCCGTCGACCGACACCGAGCTGAATTTGATGTTTGTCAACGGTTGGAAGGAAAATGTGGAATTGTACGAGACGCCGTACAAGGCCGACGACGGTCATTTCGTCCTGTGGGTTCGCGTGAACATGCAGGGATTCGAGGATTTCAATCCGGCGCTGCACAAGGTCGGCGTGCGCGGTTCGAACATGTCGGATTGGGGTCAGACCGGCAACATCAGCTGGGGCCAGACGATGTTGTTGAGTCCGGAGAACGACCATGTGAACGCTGGCAGCCGTCAGTATAGCGGCAAGAATTTTTACAGCGGCGCCATCCAGGTTCCAAATCAATACGCAACGGCCGGGGTCAAGTTCAAGGTGGTGGTGCACAACATAGATGCGCCGTTGGATGAGGATTGGGGCAAGATGGTGCGCAATCCGAGTCGTGAAGATGAGGTGAAAACAGCAGGCAACGACACAACGCTGCATTGGTTTTGGTTTGACAACATGAGCCCGGCGACCGTGAGCCACGCGGATGAGGTGGTGGTGACTTTCCAGGCGAATTTGTCCAAGGCGATCGCGAACAAAGGCTTTGCCTTCGGCGACACGCTGTTGGTGCGCTCAGGGTACTTTGGCACCGCCAAAGAGGTGCGCACCAAGACCATGGTTCGTCAGGGGTTCACGGCGGTCTACAGCGCCACCGACACAGTGGTGACGACGATCGGCGGAAAATTGAATTATCAGTTTTACAAAATTAAAAATGGCGTGGAATACCGCGAGATATTCTACAATTTCTATTACGAGGGAGACACGGCCGGACAGGCGGAACGTCGAGAGGGCGAGGTGAGCTCGGCGACCACAACCATCGCCGATGTGGTGGACAGCGAGTCGGATCTGCATCGCATGCCGTTGTTCCGCAACACCGCGGTGGTCAAGCAGGATGTCCTGGTGACTTTGACCTGCGATGTGCGGCCGGCGATCTTTCAGGTGATGGCAGGCTCGACGCTGGACGACATCCAGGGCAATCTGGACGTGACCACCGCGGCGCAGATTCTGCAGATGGGCGTGGCGGTGAACGGACCCTTTACCGGCAATTGGGACACCTGGGGCGCCGGCTTGATGGAATCGCCGCTGCACAAAATGTGGGATGACGGCACGCACGGGGATGCGGCAGCCGGCGACAGCATCTATACCATTCAAATTCAGTTGAACCGGGACAGCCTGGACGTAATTGGCCAGGAGTTCAAGTTCGGCATCGGCGGCGGGGATAACGAAGGCGGCTATGGCAACAACCACATCGAAAACGTGGACGACAGCCAGTCCACCTTCACCATCAACGCCCAGTTCGGCAGCATCGATCCGGTCTTTTATAGCGCCTGGAACTTTGACACGCGCAAAAATGTCACCGCCGTGGAGCGGACCGGCAACTGGATTCCGACCGAGTTCTCGATTGCACAGAATTACCCGAATCCATTCAATCCCAGCACTGTGATCGCTTACAATCTGGCGAAACCCGCCGAGGTCAAGCTGATGGTCTACAATCTTCTCGGCAACAGAGTCGCCACGCTGGTGAACAGCCGGCAGACGGCGGGCAGTTACAAGGTGACTTGGAATGCCATGGATGATTGGGGTCGACCGGTCAGCGCCGGCATCTATTTCTATCGCATCGAAGCCGGCGAAAACGTCAAAATGCTCAAGATGATGCTGATCAAATAAAGATCAACCTCCCTCCCATCTCCGAGGAAGAAGAGCAACTCGAATAAGCACAGCAAACAGTAAAGCGGGTATCGCCTCTTTGGCGCTGCCCGCTTTTATTTTTGCCTACGAAAAAACAGGGCCGACCGAAACGACAGCATCATTTGCGGATCCAGCGGGCCGGTGCAGATCGGTCTTTAACGCAACAGCGTCATTTTGCCGTGCAGAATCCGATCCGCTGTTTCAAGCCGATAAAAATACAAAGCACTGGCAACCCGGTGACCGTTTTCCGCCGTGCCCTCCCACCTGAATTCATGAATTCCGTCCTGCTTCCATCCCTGCCACAGTGTTTTCACCAGACGTCCCTGAAGATTCAAGATATCCAGCTTCACTCGCATGGGCCGGTCGAGCTGCAAGCGCAGCACCGTCGTACTGTTAAAAGGATTGGGATAGGCTGAAAGCAAGATGGGGTCTTGCGGCACCGGCAGAATTTCCACGGCCGTCGGCAGGCCGACAACATCCGGTCTTTGATCCATATAGAGGCGGAATTCTCCGGCTCGTAGGAAAATCGGCTGGTGGACGGAATTCACGTCGAGACTGTCGCGATTGAACACGTCGTACCAGCGGCCGGTCTTTTGAAAAAGCGGATTGACGTAATTGGCGAACACGTTAAAATTGCCGAGAACCACCACCTGGGTCAGGGAATCCTGCAGATGGATCCGTTTCATGCCGCTGCCGAGGTCGAGCTGAAAATCTTCGCTGTGAAAAACCCGGTATTTAGCGCGCAATCGGTTCAAGGCGGCCATGATGTCGTAAACGGCGCGGCGCTGCGGATCCTGATAATAATCCCAGCGGATCGGTTTGCGGCCGAGCCGGCCATTGTATTCGATCGTATAGTCATAGCCCAGTTCGCCGAATTGCCAAATCATCTTGGGCCCGGGTATAGTCAGAAAAAACGCCGCAGCCAGCTGGATGCGCTGGAGGGCCGTGGCCAGGTCTGTGATGCGGTAATCGCCCTGGCTGTTGCCATACTGCAAATTTTTATACATCAGGCGTTCTTCATCATGACTCTCCATATAGCCGACCACATGCGGCTTGGACCAACCACGAGTCGTGTGCGCAATCCAGGAAAAATTCGATTTGCCCTGGTCGTGATAGCCCATGGTGGCCTCGTTGTAATTGTAATTGCCATTGCCCCACAGCATCATGCCATAATCCGCCAGCTCTTTTTCTTCTTGATTGGATGCGAAATGCTCGAGTATGACATAAGCGGACGAATCCACGGTCCAGATTTTATCGGCGATGCGTTTGAGAATGCGGATGCGAGCGGGATCGTAGCTCGAGCCATCGCCGGGCGTATTGGTAAAGCCTTTGGTGAAATCCAGCCTGAAGCCATCTACGTGAAATTCACGCAGCCAATACTCGAGCACGCGATCGACAAAGGCCTCGGTGGCGGGACTGAGATGGTTAAAATCATATCCCCAGCTGTAAACCGGATTAGGTGATTTTTTATTGAACCACGGATTGAGCTCCATCTGGTCCGCGTACAACCGCACCAGCGGACACTGACCATACGCATGGTTCAGCACGATGTCCTGGATCACCGCCAGACCGCGCTGGTGAGCCGTGTCGATAAAGCCTTTGAGCTGCGCTTCATCGCCATAGTATTTGTCCGGCGCAAAGTAAAAGGAAGGGTTATACCCCCAGCTATCGTTGCCTTCGAATTCGTTGAACGGCATGATCTCCAGAGCGTTAATGCCCAGGCGGTGGAAATAAGCCAAGGAATCGGTAAGGCCGGCAAAGGTGTGCTCGTCGAGAAAATCGCGCAGCAGCAACTCATAGACGACCAGCTCCTCTTTGGCAGGACGGACAAACTTCTCATCGGTCCAGTCAAACAACGGAGGATTGGTCATCAAGGTGGAAACGATTTCGCGCGTTTTCTCTTTGGGATAGGGTTTCAAGTTTGTGAAGACACGATCGGAAATCGCCGAATCGTTCCAGGGATCGAGCACGAGCCGGGTGTAGGGATCAGCGATGCGCAATCGGCCGTCGACGAGATATTGAAAGGCATACTGCTTTCCCGGCTCGAGATCGTGGAGCGGCAGCCAGAAACGCGAACTGTCCGGCGTTCGATGCATAAAATACGCCGGCAGCAAGCGCCAGTCATTGAATTCGCCGATGACATAACAAAAGGACTTGTGCGGCGCCATGAGACTCAGAACGACGTTGTGATCATCGATGCGGGTGATGCCGTCCTGTACGCCCGGCGGCAGGTTCTGAAAGGTCATCGGAGGATTGACGATGATCTCAAATGCCAGCGTTTTCTGATCACCCGCGGAATTCCGGACCCGGGCAATAAGCCGTTGGGCGCCGACATCCTGGACGGAATATTTCCATACCAGCGTATCGGCCATGGTGGCCGCCAGGCACTGATCTTCGCGCCATAGCGTCAGGCTGTCGCCGTTTTGTTTGACGATGCGAATCCTGACTGAATCGCCCTGGTCGGCAAAGCTTAAAGAGTCCGGCGGTTCGATGCGCACCAGGTTCAGGCCCGGCAAGTAGACCGGCGTAAAGATGTCGCCGTTGTCCGCCGTCTTGCCCGTGCGCGTTGCGGCGGCGTTGCGAAAGACAAAGGCCAACTGCAGAATGGTCTCTGACAACGGCACGTTATAGTAGGATTGAATGTGAAAGCGTATTTTCCATAAATCCGTTCCAACTTTCTCCATCCTGGTCTCGGCCGTATTCACACCCCAATCGGTCTTTACATAACGCCATGCACCCGGATGGCTGCTGAGATTGGTGATGACTCCGGTATGAACATAGACTTCGTTGGCATTGACCAGCCCCCGGCTGCCTTCCTGGGCATTGAACCAGATGGTGACGGTGTCATATCGCGTGGGAAAAAGCGGCGCCCAGGTCACCACCTGACCGAAAGTCGCCGTTGCGATGACGAGGCTTAGGGTAAAAGCTCTTAGCATACAGTACCTCAACACTAACGCTGCGGTGGATTACTCATTGAGCATGGGGAAGCAAAAGACGGATGGGCCGGTGGGCGGACAAGACATTTGAATTTATGGGTGGCGAAATCATTCTGCCGGTCAAGGGCGCTGAGACCAACCCTGCAACCTTTTTCAGGCCATTGGCCGTATCGGACGATCCCTTCACTCCCCTGTCATCAGAAAATAGCCAATCAAAGCTTGAAATTCAAGCGCATTGTGCGTGCTCTCTTCTACGCCTGGACACCGAAACGTCGGGTGAGGCTCTGGAAAGGTTCCGGGAAAAGGTTTTAGCTGTCCTGAGGCTGTATACATTACATGGATCCCCGGATTTACCACGGGTCAATGAATCAAAACTCTTGGAACCGGCGATCAATTAAAAAAAACGGAAAGGCCGAGGAACAGATGATGATAGACCACAGCATCATTTCCCATAAAATCCTGAAAACGATATTCCAGGCGAAGAGCAACGTCCTTTGCAATGAACTGTTTGATCCCAGCTCCCAAATTTAGGACGGTAAAATGATCACCGCTGCGCTCGGGATAGAGGGTATTAGACAGAAAAAGGAAAGTATTGGAGACGCCAAGACCGCCAAAAATATACGGTACGATTTTTTGTTGCGGATGGCCGGAACTAAAGTGATAGGCCAGGTTCGCCGAAAACACAAATCCCGTGTCTTCTTCTTTGAACTTGGTGAACAGCAGTTCCGGCTCGAACTCAATCGCCCTGGCGGCAAAAATGCCAAAACGAATAGGGACGTTGAAAACGGTGGCAAACTCATTTTGATTTTCAGCTTTCCTGGCCATAAAAGAAGCTGCTACAGAAAGCTCCTTATCTCCCTTTTTGATTTGAGCATAAAGCGTCTCAACCGCAAAGGTCAATATACAACCCACGGATAAAACGATAACAATCCCTTTGCTGTTCATATCCTGCTCCTTTGTGTCACGCTCGATGCAACCGCCGGATGCCATCCAGTATATTGATCAGAGTGAATGTTTCCATCCGCTCGCTGCGGCGATAAGCTTAGCGCCGCATTCCGATCGAGCGGAGCCAGGGCGGAAACCTGAGCCTCACAGGATTCGCTTACCCTTCGCCTATTTTAGTCCTCTCCGGCGGTCAAAAACAGCGAGAACAAGGGTATACTACAAAATTATGGCAAACTAGTCAAGGGACAAAATCACCAATTCGTTTATAAAGGACTTGCTCTCAAATTCGCAAAAAGCTATATTTAAACCAGGTATTGCATTTAACGCATTGATGAAGGAGATGCGACGATGAAAAACAGCAACGTTTTGTTGGGATTGTTTATTGCCGGCGGACTGATAAGCACGGATGTATCGAGCCAGCAGACTTTTAACGGGCTGAACATGAACCTGGGCAACCTGTCGCGCTTGTCCCATGCGCAAACCCGTTCCATCAGCGCGGAGAATTTCAGCGGAGAAAAAGGCAAAGGCGGCATGGCCATGGACGGCACCGGCGCCAGGGCAGCCCGGGAACTGGGCCAGAGCTGGAAAATATCTCCGTCGATCAAGATTGAAGCAAAAAAGCTGGTCACGCTGGCGGACATCCAGGGGCCAGGCGCCATCCAACACATCTGGATGACGCCATCAGGCCACTGGCGCTATTCTATTATTCGTTGTTACTGGGACGGCGAGACCGAACCCTCCATCGAAGCACCGGTGGGTGATTTCTTTGCCTGTGGCTGGGGTCAGTACAGTCAAATCAACTCGTTGCCGATTTGCGTCAATCCCGGCAGCGCGTTCAATTGCTACTGGGAAATGCCTTTCCGTAAATCATGCCGCATCACCTTTGAAAACATCGACGAAGAACCCATGGTCCTGTATTATCAGATCGACTACACCCTGACCGAGGTGCCGCAGGACGCCGCCTATTTGCACTGCCAGTTTCGCCGCAGCAATCCCCTGCCCTACAAAACCGATTATGTGATCCTTGACGACGTCAAAGGCTGGGGCCAGTATGTCGGCGTTTATATGGCCTGGGGGGTGAACAACAACGGTTGGTGGGGCGAAGGCGAAATCAAGTTCTTCATCGACGGCGATGAGAAATTCCCCACCATCTGCGGTACGGGCACAGAGGATTATTTCTGTGGATCATACGGTTTCGAAAATCCTGAAACCAAGCAGTATCAAACCTACACTACGCCCTACAGCGGCCTGTCGCAGGTGATCAAGCCGGACGGCGTGTACAACTCGCAAATGCGTTTTGGTCTGTATCGCTGGCACATCATGGATCCCATCCGTTTCGAAAAGGATTTAAAGGTCACGATGCAAGCCCTGGGCTGGCGCAGCGGCGGCCGCTATCTGCCCTTGCAGGATGACATCAGCTCCACCGTGTTCTGGTATCAGACCGAACCGCATGCCAAATTTCCGAAATTGCCGGATAAAGATTATCTGGAAATACGCTAGCTCGACTCGATGTAAAAGTTCCACCGTTCCGCGTAACTGTTGCGCGCTAAAGATGTGATTCATCATTGTGTCGGCACCGCAAAGGCCTAAACTATCATTTCACCAATGCGCTATTCCGTTTTCCTCCATGGAAACAAGCTTACCTTCAAACACGGCGCTTTTGCGGCGGGCATTCCACTGCAAAATTCAACCCGATCTGGATGGAGCAGAAAAATAAATTCAAGTTCTTTTAAAAAAGGTCTGCCCATGAAAAACCTATTCCGCATCGCACGAACACTCGTGTGCCTATTCTTGTTCATCTGCGGTTGCCAGGTGAAAACCCTAAAAGACCTGGAAACAGGATTTCTACATCCGCCGGCAAAGGCACGACCCTGGGTGTACTGGTTCTGGCTGAACGGCAACATCACCCGTCAGGGCATCACGGCCGATCTGGAAGCCATGAAACGAGTAGGCATCGGCGGCGTGCTCATCATGGAAGTGGATCAGGGAACTCCGGCCGGTCCGGTATCCTTTGCCGGCAAAGAGTGGCGCGAGCTATTTGCCTTTGTGTGTCAGGAAGCCCATCGTTTAGGACTGGAGGTAAACATGAACAACGATGCCGGCTGGTGCGGCAGCGGCGGCCCATGGATCACGCCTGACCTGGCCATGCAAAAAGTCGTTTTCAGTGAAACCAACCTGGAAGACGCGCAACAGGTCGATGTCGTTCTGCCCCAGCCCCTGGCGACAGCCGACTATTACCGCGACATCGCGGTGCTGGCCTTTCCAACACCGGCGAAAGGCGCACGCCTTGACGTGCTGCCCGGCAAGACAGCCGCCGTGACGCAGCACTTTGCGTCACCCGCCTCCTTTCCAGACATTCCCAAAGAACAGACTGTGCTCCGCGACCAAGTGCTGAACCTCACCGGACGAATGGACGCTGCCGGTCGTTTGCAGTGGCAGGCGCCGCCAGGGAGATGGACCGTCTTGCGATTCGGCCACACGCTCACCGGCAAGGACAATCATCCTGCGCCCCTTTCAGGTCGTGGCCTCGAATCCGACAAGCTGAGTCGGGAGGCCACGGATGCCATGTTCAACGGCCTGATGGGCAAACTCATCGCCGAGGTCAAACCTCTGGCCGGCAAGACGCTGGTATCCACGCACATCGACAGCTGGGAAACCGGCTCGCAAAACTGGACGCCTAAATTTCGTGAGGAATTTCGACAACGCCGCGGCTATGATCTGCTGCCCTTTCTGCCGGTACTGGCAGGACGTGTGGTGGAAAGCGTCGCTGTGACCGAACGGTTCTTGTGGGATGTGCGCCAGACCGTGTCCGATCTGCTCATCGAAAACTATGCCGCCCGGTTTCGCACCCTGGCGCATCAATATGGCTTGCGACTCTCCATCGAAGCCTATGACGATGCGCCGTGCGATGAAATGGCCTACGCCGGCCGAGCAGACGAACCCATGGCCGAGTTCTGGTCCTGGGGCAACCAAACGGCCTACAGCTGCACGGAGATGACTTCAGCGGCGCATACCTACGGCAAACAGATCATCGGCGCCGAAGCCTTTACCGCTACCGACGGCGAACGATGGCTGCTTCATCCCGCCAACGTCAAGGCCTTGGGCGACTGGGCGTTTTGCGAAGGCATCAACCGGTTTGTATTTCACCGTTATGCGTTGCAGCCCTGGCGCGATTATGCGCCGGGCATGTCGATGGGACCGTGGGGCTTGCATTATGAACGTACGCAAACCTGGTGGGAGCAATCCAAACCGTGGCATGAATATCTCAGCCGCTGCCAATTCCTGCTGCAGCAAGGGCATTTCGTTGCCGACATTTGTTATCTGCAGCCGGAAGGATCGCCGCGTCGGTTCTCGCCCACTCTGCCCGGGTATGCCGGCAACACGCCGGAACGCGCTCGCTATAACTTTGACGGCTGCACGGCAGAGGTGTTGCTCAGTCGCATAAAGGTGGAAAACGGCTGCCTGGTCCTGCCCGAGGGCGCTAGGTATCGCCTGTTGGTGTTGCCGCAGATGCAAACCATGACGCCCTTGCTGTTGGTTAAAATCAAGGAACTGGTTCAAGCCGGTGCGACGGTGCTCGGTCCGCCGCCATCCGCTTCTCCCAGTCTTAGCGATTATCCGCTATGCGATAAAGAGGTGCAAAAACTTGCCGCCGAGTTGTGGGGCGAAACCGCCGGTGAATCCGCTGGCGACGGGCGTCGTGTCGGCAAAGGTCGCGTCATCTGGGACGACGCTTTCACCTCCTCCATTTTTAAGGCGGAATGGCTGAGCCCGCTGAATGGGGCGAAATGGATCTGGTTCGCTGAAGGCAACCCGGCGGAAGCCGCGGCTGTGGGCAAATGCTATTTCCGTCGTCGCTTTGTCCTGAATGCAAACCAACGCATCGCTTCGAGTAAAATATTAATTACTGCGGACAACCGTTTCACTTTATGGTTGAACGATCGCCTCGTCGGATCCGGCGCCAATGCCACGGAGGCGTATAAATATGACGTTACAAGCTGGCTCAAGCCCGGCGAAAATTGGTTGACTGTGGAAGGCGAGAATGCGCACGATTATGCAAATCCGGCCGCTCTGATCGCCAAGCTGGCAATCAACTATCGCAATGGCGATTCCCTGGTCGTGCTGTCCGATTCGCAATGGACAAGTACGCGCCAGGTCCGGCCGCAATGGCGTACAGATAAAAACGCTCCTGGCTGGAAGCCGGCCATGGAGATCGGCCCTCTGGGAATGAAACCGTTTCCTGTTCCAGATGTATGGCTCAAAACTCCGATCTATGTCTATCCGAAATTTGACGCCATTGCCGGCGTGCTTCGGCAAATGGGCGTGGCGCCGGACTTTGCCGCGGATTCATCGTTCCGCTATGTCCACCGTCGCATCGACGACATGGATCTTTATTTTGTCTCTAATCGCACGAACGCCTGGCATGGGGCCAACTGTACTTTCCGCGTCAGCGGCAAAACGCCGGAGCTGTGGAATCCCCTTACCGGCGAGATCAGGCCGCAGCTGCTCTTTAAGGAGCAAAACGGTCAGACCACGATGCCGCTATGGCTGGAACCCAGTGGCTCTACATTCGTCCTCTTTCGCACTAAAGGCAAGGCGCGCATCAAATCCATCGAGCGGGACGGGCTCGCCGTGTTGCCGGATATCACTCCTCCATCCTGCGAGTTGTCGGTCGATGAAACGCACAAGACGATATTGCGGGTATGGAAGTCCGGGCACTATGAAATTCAGAGCGAAAACGAAATTCAGTCTATGGACATCGACCTGCCCGCGCCCATTGAAATCGCCGGACCCTGGCAGATCTCTTTTCCGATCAGGAGCGGCAGCGGCCAACAGGTAAGCAGCGACAAGCTCTTTTCCTGGAGCGACCACAGCGATGCGGATGTGCGTTATTTCTCCGGCGCCGCCGTATATCACAACACCTTTAGGCTGCAAAGTAAAGAAGAAACCAGGCGGTTCTACTTGGACCTGGGTCGAGTGGCCGTGATGGCGCAGGTGAGTCTGAACGGAAACGAGTTCAGCACGCTTTGGCGCGAACCTTTCCGCGTGGATGCGACCGACGCTTTGCGGATAGGCGAAAACGTGCTTGAGATCAAGGTCACGAATCTTTGGGTAAACCGGCAGATCGGCGATGAGCAGTTGCCGGAGGACAGCGACCGCAATGCCGACGGCACGCTTAAAGCGTGGCCGCCATGGGTCATGGAAAACAAACCCAGCCCTACCGGCCGCACCAGCTTTACGACGCATCGGTTGTGGACCAAGAATGATGTTCCGGTCGAATCCGGATTGCTCGGGCCGGTGCGACTGGTGGCGGTGCAAGACGTAAAATTGCATTGATGCGCACAGTCGGACTATGATAAAAAAATATCTATCGAACCAACTTGTTCGTCCCACGGGTTTGGTGGGCAAACATCTCATCGGCAGGCTGTGGAACCGGCACAACCGGGCTCTGAACGAGAGCACATTTGTGCATCTGCATGCCCTTAACAATGATCGGATTCTCGAAGTCGGCTTTGGCGGCGGCTACCTGCTCAAAAAAATTTTCTCTGTTGTTTCCGCCGGTGCGGTTGCCGGAGTGGACGTATCGCCGATTATGGTGGAACAGGCTCGAAAAAAGCTGCGCAAGCACATAGATAGTGGGGTTCTGCACCTGCATCAAAGCGCGGCAGAGCACCTGCCGTTTTCTGCTGCCTGTTTTGACAAAGCCTGCTCGGTCAATTCAATTTTTTATTGGACGGATTTAACGGCGGGCCTGATAGAGGTCTATAGAGTTTTGCGAATCAACGGTTTCTTTGTACTGACCTTCACGGGCAAAGCAGATCTGAACAAAAGGGGATTTAGCAATCCCGGCATCCGTACGTACGCCAACGAGGAGGTGTTGGCGGCATTGCGACAGGCCGGATTCAGATACATAACCATTGAACAAGCGCAAGATGCTCACCGGACCTTTGCGATGGTTAAGGCGGTTAAATAAAAGATGAATCCTTTAACCTGGAGATGAGTTACCCTCAGCGGCGACTTGGCATGCTTCATTTCTTACAAAGCCTGTTGAGGAGCGACACAGGGCGCGCACCTATGGCTGGCGCAGAGTATAGTCGGCCGTCAAAGAGAGCCAGAGCGGCGAAGCAGCGGGCCGGCAGCAGCCCCGGGCAAAGCCCGGGGTACTCGACCGGTTCGAAATCCCCTCGATTCAAATCTTGATAAAGATTTTTTTCTGATACAGCCAGTAACACACATACCAGAATCCAGCCCAGACTCCCAGGCTGGTCAGTATGCTGACGGTAAGCTCGCCTTGCCGGGAAAAGAAAAGCTTGACAAACGGCCCGATCACCTTTTCGATCAGATCGCCGCTGCCGATATGAAAAAAGATATAGATAAATATGCTGTTCATCCCCACCACGATAAAGAACCATGCCAACCTGGGGAAGAGTTTTTTAACATCAATCAGCCAGTAGCACGAGCACAGCGCCAGAACGGTCCATCCTCCGCTGGCGAACACGAAAGAGGCGGTGGCGATTTTTTTAATGATGGGCGTGATATGGAAAACATCGAGAGCATAGCCGACCGCTAAGGCGGACACGCCGGCGACGATCATCAGCGTCATTTTCTCCTTCGCTGACTTTTCACTCATTAAAAGCCTGCCGCAGAGGACGCCCCACACGGTGTGCGCGGTCGTCGATACAAAGTTGAGGGTCGCCCAGATGCTTGCTTTGTCAACGCCTTCTATGGCATTGTTGAACCAGGCTCCGAGGTTCTTATAAGGCACCCACGGCTGATTGAAACCAGAAACCGGAAAAAAACGGTAGGCCAGATCGATGAGAAGAAGAAGGATCAAAGTAAAAAGGAGCTGAAAGGCAAAGCTTTTATTTCTGATCAAAAAGGCGATGAGGTAGGTGACGGATAACTGCGCCAGCACATTCTGCAAGCGGAAAACCAGGTGATCGGCCTCGATAAAATACAAAGCCCAGCCAAAGAACAACAACAGCAACGATCGTTTAAACGCATGGCGGTTGATTGCGCTCAGACTTTCGCCTTTCTTTATCCGATTGGCAACCGCAAAGGGAATGGCAACGCCGACGATAAACATAAAAAAGGGCTGAATCAGATCCCAGAAATGCAGGCCGTTCCACTCATGATGTTCGAGTTGGGTTCCGAGGAACTGAAAAAAACCATTGTCGATCTTGAGCAGTTTGCTAAAAAGATGAGAGGCTTCGCCGGCCAATAGAAACATGGTGAAACCACGAAAGAAATCGACCGAAGTCACTCTTCCCGGCAGGGGCGATAGACGAGTCTGTGATTCAGAATTCATAAGGGACCGTTTGGTTTTTAATGATTGCTATAAAGATTGATTTACCTGAAATGGAATCGGGCGGTGCATCCGGGGGGTGGCAGCCAGTCCTCTTCCTGCTCTCCTTGCATCAAAATCCATCCAGCAACGTCGTCACTTATACCATGAAAGTAAATTAGCCAACCAGAGTTTGAAAATCAAGCACAATTGCTTAAAGGTCGGCATAAGGAATAGGCCGTGGAGGGCTCCACCGGCGCAGAAAGAATGGCCTAGGGCAATGGACTCCACCACCGCGCCGATGGTCGACGGCGCCGGTGCATTTACAAATAACTTGATCGCGGATCGATAAAAAATTATATTGACGTCGAATGGACGCGATGACTGAGGCTGTGAACACTGATTGACCGCCCCTTCGCGTTATAATCACTGGAGGAATCTCTCGCTGATGAACCGAAAACGACTGACCCTTGAATCCCAAAATGACCTATTGCAATTGGACGGCGAAACGCTGCGCCTGGTTTCCTTCCGTTCAAAATCAGCCGGAGACCAGGAGTTCATCGATTCCCGACCCGAACACCCGGTGTTTCTCATTCAGTATCTGGATGAAGCCAGAGAATACCAGTGTCTCTCCTCCCTTCAGGCCGCCGCTATCGTGGTCAGCCGGGAAGCCACGCCGCAGGGCGCAACAGTGCAGGCTATCTATCGCTTTCTGCCGAAACTGGATCTGGAGGCGACCGTACATATTGCAGCATCCGCCTCAGATCCTTTTGTCCGCTGGAACCTCAAAATTCAGAATCACAGCGGCCTGGAAATCGTCTCGGTGCAATATCCATTCATTGTCTGCCGCTATGATCTGGGCGGGCAGACGGGATCGGAGCGATTGCTGCTTCCGTTTAATTTCAGCAAGCTGATACCCGCGCCGACCAAAGAAATGATAGGCCCAGATTGCATGGACGTTTGGGCTGTTACACGGGAAAGCGGCTGTTCCGGACTATACCGAACCTATGCCACTTGGAATCATTACCCCGGACTGCAGTTCGCTCAGTTCATCGCCTTGTATAATAATCAGGCAGGGCTCTATTTAGCCTGCGAAGACGCGAACGGCTATATCAAACGGATTCAAGCGGTTCATCGTGAACCCGGCATCAGGCTGGGCGTAGCGCATATAGGCGATTGGCCGCAAAACGGCGATCGGCAGTTAGAGTATGAAACCGTACTATGCAGCTTTACCGGTGATTGGTACAGCGCCGCGGAAATCTATCGAACCTGGAGTCTGGCGCAAAAGTGGGGAAAGCCGCTCTGGCAAAGGACAGAGATTCCACCGTGGCTGTCGGATTCAACGCCCTATATAGCGATCAGGCTTCAGGGCCTTGACGACAATGCACCGGTTTTTCCGGTACAGGAATTTCTCCCTTATGAAAAATGCATTCCCCTTCTCGAGTCCATCGCCCAGCGCATCCATTCACCCGTGACGGCGGTGCTGATGGGGTGGGAAAAGGGCGGACCATGGGTTTATCCAGACAGCCTTCCACCGGTCGGAGGCGAAGACTCGATCAAACATTTCACCATTATGGCTCGGCAAAGAGGCTGGCACGTGGGCGCTTTTAATAACGGCACTCGATGGGTGATCGGGCATAATTGGAATGAGTATGACGGCCGTTCCTTTTTCAGGGAAAACCAGGGCGCCCGCAGCGTTTGCAGGTTGCCGGATGGAAGGGCTTGGCTGGATGTTTGGGATCAGAGTTGGCGGCCGAGCTATCCTTGCTGCATCGGCGCCAAAACAACCCGGGAGATGGCCAAACACTTTGTGAAAAAAATGATGGAGTGGGGCTTTGAATCCATTCAGTTTTTTGATCAAAACAACGGCGCCACCGCCTTTGCCTGTTTTGCCAAAGACCATGAACATTCCCCTGCGCCGGGCCGGTGGATGACTCAAAAATTGCAGCAATTTGCCGCCGAATTGCAAAGTCTGGCTGCGTCGGCGGAGGACCGGCACGTCATTTTGTCTGTGGAAGCCTGCGTCAATGATTGCTGCCTGCCGTATTTTCAGGAGGCGGATGTACGGGCTGTGCCGGAAAGGAACGATACGGCGGATGATTTGGCCGCGTACACGATACCGCTCTATCAATTTCTTTTTCACGAATGTTTGATCATGCATGGCATGATGAGCCGTGGCCCGGAGCCCTACCATGTGCCCATCGCCAATGCGCTCAACGGGGTGCTGGGTGAAATACCAGGCGGCGTGCTGACCGGAGATGGAACGCTGCTGGATAAAGACACATGGAACTGGGGAGCATGGACTCCCAGGATAGGCGATGCCGACCACGGCCTGGAAATGATCAGAACGGTAACCGCTCTGCGCCGCGGTGCAGGGAAAAATTACCTGGTCTATGGCCGTATGATGCGGCCTGCTCACGTCGAACAGATAAGCGTCATCGAATGGGTATTTAAAGGCAAACGACAGGCGATGCCCGCTGTATTTCACAGCGCCTGGAAAAATCCGCAAGGCCGGTTTGCCCTGACGCTGGCGAATTGGACTGCAGACCATCAAACAGCGCACATTCATGATCAGCGGCTGACGAGCCAAGTCCGGGAAATTATTTCCGGCGTGGAGATGACAGAGCGTCTTCGCGAGTCGGTCGGCGGCGAACTGACGATTGACCTGCCGCCCTTGTCGATCGCTCTGATCGAAAATTCTGGGAATCCGGAGGAACTTTGAAGCGGACTTTAAACAACGGACAGACCGTATTGTTTCCAGGCGGCGGTATGAAGAATAGTCGGATAAAGCCTGCTGGCACCAGATCTTGATACCAAGATTTGAATCGTACGCGAGAGGACCGCATGCAAGGCGGATTATTTCATTCCGTTGCATGGCATGACGGCGGCAAACTGCGCAGCAGAATATGGCCGGAAATATTATCGCGGTTTCCGCGGCTGTCGCTGTCTCCCTGTCGGTCCACCGCTCTATTCGGGCGTTCGGCTCATGGAGCGGCAATCGACGGATGGGGAGTATGCAAAACAGTCCCACAAAACGGTCAGAGAGGAAAAATAAAGATACGGGCGGACGGATGAATATCTTTGTACTTGATCTCGACATCGAAAAGTGCGCGCGCTATCACTGCGATCAACACGTTGTCAAGATGATCCTGGAGAGCGTTCAGATCGCCTGTACAGCGCTCAATGAAAAGGGGTTCCAGACGCCATATCGGTCCACCCATAGGCAGCATCCCTGTGTTCTATGGGCAGGAAGATCCTTCGCCAATCTGCAGTGGCTGCTGCAGTTGGCGGAAGCTCTGAATCGCGAATACCAATATAGATACCGGACATCCAAAGATCACGGTTCCCTTGAGGTGATCGATCAGATTCGGGAGATGAGGTTTGAATCGATTGGACTTACCGCCTTTGCGCAAGCCATGCCTGAGGCCTACAAAGTTCCTGGCGATCCCGTACAGGCCTACAGGAATTTTTATGTGGGCGAAAAGCTGCGGTTCGCCAGATGGACGAGAAGAAGGAGGCCAGCCTGGATCAAAACCATTGCACGCCAACAGCAAGCTTCTCGCAACAAGGGTGGCGTTGTGTAAAATTGGACGTTCGCATCTGAGGTGTTTTGCCGGTGAGCTGTCGACGTAAAAAGACCCTCCCCGCTTTCGCCTGAAAGGCCGCCGTGCTCGATGTGGCGGAGGATGAATCGAATACGCCGCTTCTCTTCCCGCCCATAAGGATCGACGGCCCTTTCCTATTGGGCCCTGGGTGCGGCCGTCTGATGCTCGAGAAAAGCTTCATAAAGCGCGATGATGTTGTCCAGCGGGGTCTCTGGCATGATGGAATGGCTGGTGCCGCCGATATAGCCGCCGTCGAAACGACCGAACAGCTCGACGAGACGGCGGACATTATTCTTCACTTGTTCTGCGGATCCATGGATCAGCAGGCCTTGCACGTCGACGCCGCCGTAGAAACAGAGACAACCGCCGAATTCGCGAGAGAGGTGCTCTAGATCCATGGCCTGCGGCTGCACCGGATTCAAAACGTTCAAGCCGATGTCAATGAGATCCGGAAGAATGGCGACAACGTTGCCGCACATATGCATCCACACATGCGCCCCGCCGGAACGCACCCGGTCGAACATCCGCTGGTAGGATGGTTTGTAGAACTTGCGCCAAACATCGGGATGGATCAAGAGCCCTTTTTGGCTTCCCCAGTCGTCTGAAAAAAAAATCCCATCGGCGCCGCGCTTGAGCCACTCATCGATGATCGCCAGGTTGTAATCGACGATGCGGTCGCGCAGCCTACAGAACGATTGTTCGTCCACATAGGGATCCATGAGCAGATTTTCGAATCCGCGCAGCATCCACAGCCGCTCAAAGAGAGTGAACCAGACGGCGGCCTGCACGTAGCGATCTCTGCGGTCCTTGAGGATTTCGTCGATCTCGGCGAATCGTCCGGGAAGATGCGCGTGTGGAATGATCGAATCGGTAAAGGTCTCATAGCCCTGACTCAATGGATAGGACTCGGTTTTAGCGCCATAGCCGTCGTCCACCCAGCCGGTCTGCCACTCGTCGGTCCAGCGGGTGATGCGGTCCTGCGTGACGGGTTCGACGGCATTACGGGCAGCGTTCAGCCAGCGCAGCAGGTCATTGGGAAAGCGGGCCTGCAGTTCGGCGATTCTTTCACGTTTGCCTGGATCTTTTTCCTGCAGCCAGTCCAGATCCACGACGATATCGACTGGAACGTAATCCGGGTTTCTGAACTCGATCGCACGCGAATAGGTCTCTCTTCCGGTCATGAAATCAGTCTCTTTCTATGCATCCAGCGGATGGTCTTGATCGGCCTGCCAAATCGGCTGCGCCGCGATAGCCAACATTCTCTCCATCTTAAAAAGGCAGGCTCATCTTCAGTCCCAGCTCTTCGTTCAGCTGCTTCATCATCTTTTGCAGCTCCGCGTTGAGCGGCACCCCGGTTCGCGGAATGGTCTGTTCCTTTAAATACTCTTTCTCTCCCGCTGTATAGATGCGCTCCTGACCCGGCAATTTGGCCGACGCCCTCATCTCGCGCACCAGGTCGCCGGTGATCTTTTTGAACGTTTGGACATCGACGAAATGGGAGATATCCATGGCCAAGAAAAAATGGCCTAGGCGATGCGGAATATTTTTGCCGTTCTCGTCCACTCCGGACACCCCCCAGCAAAAGGGGCCGGCGCTGAACGCTGCGGACAGGATCTCCACCATCATGGCCAATCCATACCCTTTATAGCCCGCGTGCGTTTCACCCAGGCCGCCCAAAGGCAACAACGAGGCGGCCTTTTGGCCGAACATCTTCAGCAACTGCGGAGCGTCGAGGACGTCCTGGCCGCTCCGGTCCACCGCCAGGCCCGGCGGCACCGGTTTGGCTTCGCGGTCCAGCACTTCGATTTTTCCGCGCTGAACGATAGAAGTGGCCATATCCAGAACAAAGGGACAAGCCTCGTCCGTGGGCACGGCAAAGGCGATGGGATTGGTGCCGAGCATGGGATCGCAGCCAAAAGTAGGCGCAATGGAGGGACGCGCATTGGTGACAGCCAGGCCGGCCATGTCCTGCGCCGCCGCCATCAACGGATAGTATCCGGCGATGCCGAAATGGCTGCTGTTGGCGACCGACACAGCCGCCACACCGGTCTGTCTGGCTTTTTGCATGGCCAGGTTCATGGCGTGATATGAGATGACATGGCCCATGCCGTTGCGGCCGTCGATAAGCGCGGAGCCCGCTGATTCACGTACAATCTCCCAGCGCGTGACCGGCTCGATGATGCCGGTGCGAATACGATCGATGTACATCTTGAGCCGGCCGATGCCGTGCGACTCGATGCCGCGCAGATCAGAACGGATAAGCACATCGACGATGATCGCCACATCCGATTCAGGCACCCCCACACTGCGAAAGCAGGCGGACATGAACTGCTTCAGAGATTCTACGGACATAGTTGTTTCACGCATAGGCTCTCGCTTTCGATAAGGTGAAAAGGCAGGTTGGTTGCCGCGGCAATGCCGTTGGTCGATATCGGTCAGCTTAATTTCTTGCGCAGATCATCCAGGGTCACCCCTTCGGCGGCGGCGGATTCGTGTTCCAGAATCTCGTTGACCTCTCCTTGGACTTCGTCGGCATAAGTATCCAGATTCGGATCATTCAGGGCGATCTCTTCATAATCATCGGCCAATTCGGCGATGAAATTTTCGCGGAACGGGGCTGTGATCTGAGCGCGATCCACCAGCGCCAGGGTGCGATGGATGATTTCAAAATAGATGACGCGGCTGTTTCGCCACTGCCCGGTGTTGCGGTACAGCTTGGCGCGGGCGAAAAGGATCTGGCAGGCATCGATGATCTGTTGCGGCTTGATCTTGTGGGAGTGGGGAAAATCAAAAATATCCGCCACCTCTTCGCGAATGGCGGTCAGTTCGTCGACATCGGCCGGCTGGATGAAAAAAAGCGACAGCTCTGGAAACACTTCAATCAGGTTGATCAAAACATCCACCAGGTTGTTTTTATCCTGACTGCGGATCGCCTTGCGCAACTCCTGCTGGCTGATGAAGGTCTGTGGTTCGTTCAGCCAACACAACAACAGCGCCACCTGATGCTCGCACCGGCCGATGCCGGTCGGACAGGTGCAACGGCCGAAGAGCTTTTCGCCCTCCACGACCACTTCGACGCGATACTTGTCCTTGCCCTTGACAATGGCTTGCAGACCATAAGAGGACTGAAAGCGATGCCGAACCAGTCCGTTGTCATAAATCTGTTCCCCCACGTGGTAGAGGCCGGCGTCGGCGTAGGTTTTTACATCCAGTGGCGTGATTCTTGATGGCATGACGAACGTCCTCCGCTATGCATTCGGCGGGCCCAAGAGGGACGACTCACCCCTTTGAAGTGGAAACCCTCTTGATCTCGCGCATCTTTTGCAGGATCAGTTTGAGGGTTTCACGATCCAGGTTATCTCCGGTGGATTTTTGCGACAGCGGCGCAGTCGTTTCCTGAGCAACAAAAGTGACCGGCGCCACCCCCACTTCGATCTCTTCGAGATTCTTTTTCAACACCAGCACTAGGGCGCCGTCTTTTTCACGGACCTCCTTGATCTCCTCCCAGGTCAGATGCTCAAAACGTGCGGCCAATGGTTTGTCCACACTTCCCCACTTTTCCGCCAGCGGCGCGTAGCCGATCAGAGGCCGCACGGCGACGAACGCCTTTTCATAGATGCGATACTCGGATCCACTGACCGCATAGATCAAATAGGAGTTGAGCATGCCGCCCACCAGAGTGATCAGGAAGGCCAGGCGACTGAGCGGTTTGGCCGCGTCGTCCAGACCCAGGGCCGCGCAGAGGATGCTGATGCAAATACCCATGATGAACGCGGCCAGCAGCCAGGAAAACGCTTTGCCGACCAAACGCCCGCTGTCCTTTTGGCGCCAGCGCAACAGGACGCGTCCGAAATCAGGGCGATCGGATTTATGCCATTGTCTCATCTACCGCCTGCTCCTTCGCAAGATAAAACCAGATTCTGGAACCCCGGCCGATCGATCCGCGCGCGATTCCGTTTGCCAATATACAAAAATTGAGGGAAAAGTATCAAGTTAAATTCTATTCGACCTTCACCAGACGGAAATCCCCTGATCCCTGCCGGTCGGTAAAAATAAAGCGTTTGTTCAACCGGCGGTACTCCCAGATCTCCACCGCCGGCATGCCGGGTTCCGTGGCGTGTCTTTCGATCTCATCGGGCGTGCCGTTGCGCACCAGCACCCGGCCCCGATCGCTTTTCCAACCGATTTGCCCGAGGCCGGCCACGGTGAAGTTCTTTACGGCAAAATCGATGCGCCGGTAAAATTCTTCACGCAGCTCGTTGACCTCGGTGCCCGGCGTTGGATCCCGCTGTCGCCAGAACTCGGCCAACAGGCGCTGCTGTTCGCTGCCGGTTGCGGCGCGGATCTTGTCGAGATCATTGCCGCGGACGATCAGAGCAAGCTGCTCCAGCTCCAAATCCGCAGACTTTTCGTGAGTCTGCATCTGCACGCTGCTCCAGTGCACGAAAAAGGAGCGCTCGCCCTTCACCCGCACTGCTCCGGCGGTGGCCTGCACGCTCAGCAGGTACTCGCCGGGCTGCGTGATCAACTCGTTCAACTGCAGACATTGGGCAGTCACTCCGCCGGGTACCGTATATCGGCGGCGTCCCGCCTTTTTCCCGTTGGCCGTTGAAAGAGAATACTCGACCGTAATGCTGTCGCGGCCGGCGCTATACAGCTCAAAATAGGCGCCCACCTGGGAGTGTTCATCCTTAAAGCTTTCGCGCAGGTTGGGAGTGAAACGTCGCAACCCCTCGCTGCAGTCCTGTTGATCGGTCATCACCAGATCGCTGATCTGCAGCGAGGGCCGGCTGTAATCAGTCAGTTTGAGCGCGATGGGCCGTCCCATGTTCACCTGCGTTTCAGCATCCAGCCACTGGATCTGGTAGGTATAGTCTTCCGGCGGCAGCGTAAAACACATGCGCTTCATGATCGGGCGCTGCCGGCTGTTGGTGGAGGCAAAGTCGTCGACCGCGACCGTGTCCTGAACGCTCGCAAACGCCGCCACCTCCTTCTTTTGGTTGTAGATGATGACGGAAAGCTCATAGTCAGCGCGATACCAGGTGTCCGACTTTTTCACAAAGGTCAACATGTCGTTGACCAGAGCGAAATGAAATTGTACCTGATTCAAGCGGCGGTCGGCGGAATCCGCAAAGCTGTAAATCCGATAAGAAAAAATATCATGTCCATACGGATTGCGCCCCGGTTCACCGCCGGGCCCACCCGGCAGGCGATTTCCCATCTGACCCCAGGCCAGGGCGCTCCACAGCAGGATCGGAAATAAACCATGCCTGTATCGTGTCATAATCCTTCTTTTCCGTTAAATGCACATCGGTTTACCGCGGCGTAAGAGCCAGGCTGACGAAGCACGGACAGCACCTCCAGGGCGATTTCATATTTATCCTTGGTGAATGGGGGCATGAGATAAAGACCCTGGATCGGCGTCCGTTCACGCAACGCGTGAATCGATCGCTGAGCGATGTCGATGCCGATGGCGCGGCTCTCCTCGGCGTTTGCGGCTGCGGCCATTCGGCGGACCACGTCCTCCGGCACGGTCACGCCGGGCACTTCGTTATTGAGAAATTCAATCGTGCGTAAATTCATCAACGGCATCACGCCGGCCAGGACGGGAAGGCGAAGGTCCGGAATCCGCTGAAAGAACCTCTCCATTTGAGCGATGTCGAACACCGGCTGGGTGAGCACGTATTCTGCGCCGGCTTCCGCCTTCTGGTACAGGCGTCTGATCTCCCAATCCAGATCCAAGGCCCCGGGATTGGCGCCGACGCCGATGTGCCAGCCGGTGGCCTGACCGATGGCATTGCCGGCCAGATCATAGCCCTGGTTCAAAGAACTGACCATGCGGGTCAGGCCGATCGAATCCACATCAAACACTGCAGTGGCATCCGGATAATCGCCCAGCTTGGGAGGATCGCCGGTGATTAGCAGAATGTTGCGCAGCCCGAGGGCATAATGGCCCAGCAGATCCGACTGCATGCCCAGCAGATTGCGGTCCCGACAGCCATAGTGCAGAATGGTCTCCACCGGCAACGAGCGTTCGATGATCTGCGCCAAAGCACTGGGCGACATACGCGAGGAAGCACGCGGCCCATCCGGAATGTTGATCGCATCCACGCCAAAGCCCACCAGTTTGCGGACGCCGTTGAGCACCGGAACGACATCGACCCCACGCGGCGCCAACACCTCAACAGAGAGGACGAACTTTTTGCCCAGTCGTGCAGCCAATGCGGATTTTTCTTCACGAGGCACGGTTTCAACCTGTACCGGATTCCTGCCGGCCTGGACGGCTGTTGTCTTGATTCGTCTTGGACGAACCGCAGTTACCGCGTTGGCGATGGCTTTGATGTGTTCCGGCGTGGTGCCGCAGCAGCCGCCGACGATCTGAACACCGGCGGCGATGAACCGGCGGGCGAACTCGGCGTGATATTCCGGCGTCGACAGATAGATCAGCCGGCCGTCCACCATCCGCGGATTGCCGGCATTGGGTTGTGCGGAAAGGAACCGACCGCCGCTGTGCGCCAGCCGCTCCACGACCTCCAACATCATCTGTGGGCCGACCGAGCAATTGGCGCCGATGACATTCGCGCCCGCGGCGATCAACTCCGGCGCCACCGCCTCTGGAGAGAGGCCGTATTTCGTCACCCCTTCGGCCTCAAAGGACATCTGCGCCACCAGGGCGATATTCGAAAGTTCCCGCAGGCACTGCAGGGCCAGCGTCAGTTCGTTGAGGTCGTAAAAAGTTTCTAAAATGAAAAGGTCAACGCCCTCCTGCAGCAGGGCCATCGCCTGCTGGCGAAATACAGCGCGCGCTTCCTCCTCAGTCACAACCCCCAGCGGCGCCAGCGGCACGCCCAGCGGGCCGATGGACCCGGCCACCAGCCGCTCCGGCCCGGCGGCTTGGCGTGCCAGACGAACGCCCGCTTGATTGATGCGCTCGACCTCCGCTTCCAAACCATGCGCTTTCAACTTGTACCGGTTGGCGCCAAAGGTGTTGGTCTCAATAATGTCGGCCTGAGCAGCGGCGTACTGACGATGAATGTCCAAAACCAGATCCGGCGCAGAGAGATTCAGCTCGTCATAACAGCGGTTGATGAAAATGCCACGTTGATAGAGGAGCGTTCCCATGGCGCCGTCGCAGACCAGAACGGAACGCTCGAGCCGGCGCAGCAGTTCATCGGCCGTCCTGATAGATTTCGGCTTTTCCGCTTCCGCCATTCTCAATAATCCGCGCCCAAAGACCAAAGCACCTGCGGCGAGGAAGCGGAACGATGGAAATTGGTGGGCCAGGCTAGGTCCATGCGAAGGACGAGAAAGCCCAGATTCATACGCACGCCGAATCCATAGCTCATGAAAAGATTCTCGGTATAAAGCCGGTCCGGATCCAAGCGCAGAATCTCTTTTGTACTTTTGGTGTTTTTATCCCAGGCCACGCCGATATCGGAGAACAAAGCGCCGCCGATATTGGACAAACCGATCGGCAGCGGAAATCCGAGCAAAACCTGACGGATCAACGGGAATCGGAACTCCAGGTTGCTCATAAAGAAACGGTTGCCCTCCAGGGTGTAATAATCCGCTCCACGCATAGGCATTTCAAAGGAGGCAAAGTAGATGTCTTCGACTTTTTCCACGCGGATGTCGCCGTAGAAATAATTGTTCAGCCAATTGGACACGCCGCCGAGGAAAAATTTTTGTTTGTTCTTCCCCTCGCTCAACCCGCCGGTGAAGCGCAGGGCAAATGAATAGTCGCGCACCAGCCGAAAATACTTTCTCCAATCGCCGCGAAAGGTTGCAAAGTCAATGCCGTTTTTGCCCAGCCCTGGACTATATGTCACGCCAAAGCTCATGCCGCTGCCGTTGGTGGGCCCGGTGTATCCCCACACCGTGGTGTCCTTGGTATAGCTCAGGCTGTTCAGGAGAAAATAGCGGTTGCGCGGCGACAGAAAGCCTTCGGACACCGCCATATCGACGATATCATCGGAGAGGTCCATATAGCTGCGGCTGATGCCCATGGCGCCGATGCCGAAATCGATGCGTTCAAATTTGTTCAGGGGATTGCTCAACAAGCCGCTGATGCCGAAATTGCGATCGCGCACCCAGCCGAAATAGTCGGAATAGAAGAAATACGCGTTATGATAAAAGCCCGCGCCGATGTCGAGCCGGTTGGGCAGGTAAAAGTAGGTCAGCCCATAGTCGGCATTGCGGAAATCGCCGTACAATCCCACGGCGATGTTGAGGCGATGATCGCCCATCACATCAGAAAGCATGATGTTGGTCATCCCCTGGGTGCCAAAGAACTGGCTGTAGCCGACCGATCCATAGACCAGGTCCGGCGTCAGTTTGACTTTATATTTGTTGATTTTAAACTCACCGGTGGGCAGCGCGTAGTCGCTGGAATCCAAAGCGATCTTTTTCATCTCAGGCTGTGAAGAGAGGCGGCCTTTGGCAAAGCCCTCATCAAAGACGAAATGGCGGTAAGCCTCGTTTTCCTCCTCGGGTTTTTGCGCATCGGTTTTTACCGGCTCTGTCTCACCCTCCTCAGCCAGCAGCTCCGCCTCCAAGGCCGGGTTTTTGCCCTCGCGCAGGCTCTTGACAAAGTTGGTCTCCGGCACCACCACCTCCCCGGGTTGAATGCCGAGAGGGTTTTTCAGCATAAAAAGATCATATCCGGCATAATAGAACGAGCTGAAGGCCAGACGGTCGGTGCCGCCCCAGGAAGGCTGGAACGCACCGGTCAGCACATTGGTGATGGGATACTCCTGGCCGTCCTCCAAGTTTTTCAGATACAAGTTGGTGATGCCGGAACGGTCGCTGGAAAAAACCAGGTGTTTGCCGTCCGGCGAAAAGACCGGAGTACGTTCGATAAAATCTGACTGAATTAGCCGAGTGATCTCAGAGCCGTCGGCGGTTATCTCAAAGATATCGTAATTTTTCATATCCAGCTGGCGCGGAGAGAAATGGTCCGGCACTTCCTTGGGAAAATCACCGCGGTCGCTGACAAAAACCAGCTTGCTTCCGTCCGGCGACCATGAGGGCTCTGCATCGCTGAACACATCGTCGGTGATCTTGCGCAGCTTTTTATTCTTGAGGTGATAGGCGTAGATGTCGCTTCGGCCGCTCTTCAATCCCATGAAAGCGATCTCCTGCCCATCAGGGCTCCAGGACGGATTGTACACGCCGTCCAGCCCGAGCTGTACGCTTTCTTCGATCTTGCCGGATTTGACGTTGACGATGTAGATGGCGTCTTCAGCGCCCGCTTTGGCGGTGAACACGATCCGTCTGTCATCCGGGCTCCAGCTCATGCCCGGCCCATGAACCCACTGCAGCTCTTCCAGATTGCCGGCGCGCTGTCCGCGCACCAGGCTCTTCAACACCCGGCCGTCGATGGCGCTCATCAAATAGATGTCGAAAAAATCGCTCTTGTCGCTCTTGAACGCCAACTTGTCGCCGCGATGGTTGATCGTGGGATTGATGTTGATGAAACTGCCGTCCTTGCGGTGATCGGTGAGCCGTTTGGCGATCTCCTCCGGTTCCTTGCGGTTTTCAATGTCCGGCCAATACTTGCGTTTGATGTAGCGGTGCCACCGTTTGGTCAGCTCTTCCTCGTCCACGCCTATGGAATTCTTCAACCCCTTTTGAAAGCTCTTGGCGATTTTGACCTTGCCGATAAGTTCGCCGACCTTTTCCTCGCCGTACCGCTCCGCTATATAGTTCCATACAGACTGCCCGCCCTTGTAGGCCATGAAACCATAAAGATAGGGAATGGACGGCACATAACTGTTCAAAGTGGCGTCCCGCATGTACATGTCGCTTTCGATGTCCCAGCCCCGGCTCTCATATTCGGCCAGTCCCTCCACAAACCACAAGGGCAATTGCAGCTGCGTCAGGCCGGTGATGATGGACTGCACGCCGGCGCCATAGATCATCTGCAACATGACCGCATGGGTCAACTCATGATGGATCACGTGCCGGAACTTTTCCCATTCCCCTTCATAGGGCAAGACCACTCTGTTTTTGAAAAATTCGGTAAAGCCGCCCACCGACTCTTCAGGGGGGGACAGATCCACATTGGTTTGTTGAAAATCATTGTGGCTGTTATGCACGATCACCTTCAGGCGTTCCTGCAACTCGTAACGAAAAGAGCGGCGCAACGACTGGTAGCACTCCTCCGCCACCTGACCGACAAAAGTCGCCACGGAATTTCCACCTTCAGTGAAATAGATGTCAAAATGCTCGGTCTGCAGATACAACCAGTTGAACTTGCTGTATTGCACCTTGTTTTTGCCGAAATACTGGGCTAAGGTTGCATCCGGCATGCTCAAGCACAGAACAGATACCATCAGCATCGCCAGCAATTTTTTCATAGGATACTCCTAAAAAGCCGCTCCATTAGGCGGATTCACGGATGAAATGCAATAAAAAAGGTTGAATTTAATGCCATAATTTATTAATTCTTCCGACACCGCGACCTATGGTAAGGAACAAAACCCAAACGGCCGCTATTCCATACGCTGGTTCATCATTAAAACGAGCAAAGATCACTCAAGTTCCGGGGGCAAGGGAGAAAAGACATGGTGCGCAACCTGATGATGTGGCTTTTGGCTCTGCTGCTTACAGTCGCTTCGGCCTATTATCAAAGGAAAACCGGTCCCACCTATCCTCGGGCCGGGCAGGCGGATCTGGATGGTTCGCTGATCCAGTACAAGCTGCTGCGAAGCTACGATAGAGGCGATCAGCCGGTGGTCCTGCAGGCGCCTGATCCTGCTGTGAACGCTGTGCTGGTTTACCGCCGGCTCAACTCGAGGGATGATTGGACGCATAAACGCATGAGCCGGCAGGGGAATGCGCTGATCTCCAGTCTGCCGCATCAACCGGCGGGGGGCAAGCTGGAATATTATCTAAAGGTCGAAAAGGGACTGGATAGTCTGCGAATACCAGCCGACGGCCGCATCACCACCCGCTTCAAGGGTGCGGTGCCGGCCTGGGCGTTGCTGCCCCATATCCTGCTCATGTTCGCCGCCATGCTGCTTTCGACCCGCACCGCACTGGCGGCTATAACCGGTTCGCGACGCTTGCGCGCTTATGTCTGGTGGACGGTCGGGCTGCTCATTTTCGGCGGCATGATTTTCGGCCCGCTGGTGCAGAAGTTCGCTTTCGGCGATCTATGGACTGGATTCCCGTTTGGCTACGATCTGACGGACAACAAAACGTTGATCGTCCTGATCAGCTGGCTGTGGGCGCTTTGGGCGATTTACAAATCTCCACACCCCAAACGCTGGATTCTGATCGCAGCGGCCGCGACTCTGGTGGTGTTCATCATCCCCCACAGTCTGTTCGGCACGGAACTGGACTACCGTCAAACTCCAGCCAGCCGTTGACACGGCTGTAGAATGAAACCGCCGCCGGCTGGATTAAGGCCTAAACACCATTGCCGCGCAACCTGGCTTCGAACGAACGTATTTCCTGATTTCCCGGCAGTACGCCGATCTCGAGATGAAAAGTCTGGCTCTGTCCCGGTTCCAACACCCGCAGCGCACCGCGTTCGCGTGCGCTGCGCCGGCCTTCAGGGTGACAATTGCCGGGCTCCATGCCCACGACATAAGCCTGTTCGCCCATCATCTTCCATTCCGTGTAAAGCGGCAACTCTTCTTTGGGATAACAGAGATAAATGCCCAGGCCCTGGTTGTTGTTAAAGACACGGTTCACCAAGCCGACGTTGACCATGCCCTTTTCATCCACATCATGATCGATATAAAAACACTGCTCCGCATAGTCCGTCGTGGGGGCTTCGAATTGCTGAAAATAGTCAGCGCCTTTTTCCGCCTCTTCATCGCGAGGCTCCATAGCATTGACCACTGCGATCAATTCTGAATGTTCACTGACTATGGGAAAACCGATGTTGCAATGATAGAGCACCATCAGCGGCGCGGGCTCAAAACCCTCGTTCTCGATCACATCCTTGATCCATAAGCGCGATTCGCCCAATCGGGTATACAGACTGCGGCGCATCACCAGGTTCGGACCGAACAACCGCGCTTCACGAATTTCACCTGTGGCCCACAGCAGGTACTCATCATCCTCCCATTCAGCCCCAAAGCAAACATTGCGCGCCGGAATGTTGGAAACACGACCGTGCAATCCCAACTCTTCATCCATCTCTTCATCGATATCCGCAGCGCCCGCCTGCGTCAGTCCACAGGTGACCACCAACCCGCCTCCATAGGACCACAACCAGCCTATATCATGACGGTCATAAAAAGCCGGCGCTACAGCACCAGCCGGCGACAACCAGGCAAGCGGCAATCCGTTAAAAGTGGCATCGAAAACATCCATTCCCCGGTCCGCCAGCACGGAAAATGCAAAACCGCTTCCAGTCCTGAATTCAAGGGCACGAACACCTCGCTCATTGCCATTGCTCAGCTCCACCGGACGAACCCCCGCTATCTGCGACATGTCGCCGACATAACGGGCCAGCTCTCTTTTGCTGTAGTGTCTTCCTAAATAGGTAGCCACGGTACACCCTTTTCCATTGAGAATTGTTCTATGTGTTTTTAACATAACATTTTTCCCAGAAAAAGTCAAGCGACAAAATAGGTGTTTTTTAAAACTTTGTTAACTGGTCGACCCTGGAGACCGGAACTCTCTCTGCAATAAAGGCTGCAAAAACCGGCATCCCTGCGCATCGATACTGAAACGACGGAACAAAACCGTGTCATTTTGACAACCTTGGCAAAAAATTGCCAAAAGAATTTGCCAATTTGTCAGGCGTTAAACGCTGAACGAGAATATGCATTAAGAAAATAATAATATGTTACTTGAAACGATAAAAATAAATTGGCACAAAAATTGCGTTGGAAAGTATGAAAACGAAAAACAGGGGATTTACCCGAGTCGAACTATTAATGGAGGATAACACCATGAATATCATTCGCTGGCGTCCTTTTCCCGAAATGTCCACCATGCAGCGCGAGATCAACCGGCTGTTTGACGGATTTATGGGGAATCTAGAAAATCAGGAGGAGTTGCACGGCTCCTGGCGTCCGGATGTGGATATCAAAGAAACCGCAGATGCAGTGGTGATTATGGCGGAACTGCCCGGCATGCAAAAGCAGGACATCAAACTGACCATTCGCGACAACATGCTGCAAATCTCTGGAGAGAAAAAGCAGGTCTCTGAGAGCAAAGATGAAACCTATCACCGCATCGAGCGCGCTACCGGAACTTTTTGCCGTACATTCACTTTGCCTTCCCTGGTGGAAGCCGACAAGGTCAGCGCGACTTTCAAGGACGGCGTATTGCAGGTACAGCTGCCCAAAGCGGAGCAGGCCAAACCGAAAGAGATCAGCATTAAAACCGAATAACCGACCTTATTAACCAGGCTGCGCATAAGCGCTCATCGAAAGAAAAACGATGCACCGCGTTTATGCGCGGCCCTTTTTTTTGCAAAAAACTCGACACGTTTTTCACTAGCGCTTCACTCGTACAACCGTTCCATCCTGTGCAGCGCGGGGGCGCAGCTCCTGCTGCTGCTGAAAGGTGACCAGCGTATTAGCCGGCACAGACTCTGTGATCCAGGTGTTGCCGCCGATAACGCAGTTTTCACCGATGACCGTGTTGCCGCCAAGAATAGTGGCGCCGGCATAGATGGTGACGTTGTTGCAGATCGTCGGATGGCGTTTTCCGCCTTTGACCACCGTGCCATCGGGATTGCGCGGGAAGGAGAGCGCGCCCAGCGTCACTCCCTGATAAATCTTGACGTCATCGCCGATTTCGGTGGTTTCGCCGATGACCACACCAGTCCCATGATCGATAAAAAACCGATCACCGATGGCGGCGCCGGGATGAATATCGATGCCGGTTCGCAGATGAGCCCACTCGGACATCATGCGCGCCACCATGGGCACCTGCAGCCGGTAGATCTCGTGGCCGACCCGATGGACGGCCATCGCATAGACATACGGATAACAAAGAATAACCTCTTCTATACTGCGGGCGGCGGGATCGCCGTCATAGCCGGCCATCACATCCCGGCTCAGACGGTAGCGGATTTCCGGCAAGCAGGCCAGCAAAGCGGCGGCGTGCTGTTCCGCCAACTGCAGGCAGCTCTGCTGATCGCACTGTTCGCTCGGGCAGTGTGATTGCAGGGCGCGGCAAAAAACGTCGATGCAGCGCAGCAGCAGAGAATCCATGGCGCCCTGGACATAAAAGAGCATGTGCGCATGTCTGGACACACGCTGGCTATAAAAGCCGGGAAACAAAAGCTGCATAAAATCATCCAACAGACGGATGATGGTGCGCTGGTTGGGCAGATTTTTGCCGTCCATTCGATTGATGCCGCCGTGCTTCTGATAGCTGGCGACCATGGCCTGACTGGCATCAGCTAATAGGTCTGCAGTTGTTTTCATAGATTCTCCACCGACAAAAAGATTCACCATCTGGTCTCTATGGACCGGAAAAAATGTTAGTTAAAACAAAGCTCGCGGTTCAGGGACCGGTTAAAAGCCGCCCGGCTGCGGCGGTGTCCGCAAACCATTCCACCTCTCCCTGCACCGGTCTCACCCGCGCAGCGGGCAGCGAGGGGCCGCGAAAAATGGCCTCCATCGCGTCTGCCTTGCCAGGGCCGTTGACAAGAAAAAAAATGTGTTTCGCCTGATTCAACAACGGCAACGTAAAGGTGATGCGCCAGGCTTGTAGTTTTTCCACCCAATTGGAGACCACCCATCGGACGGTCTCTTTCAGGGCGGCGGATCCGGGAAACAATGAAGCGGTATGTCCGTCCTCACCCACGCCCAGAAGAATGAGATCAAAAACCGGCGGCTCGCCCAATTGTTCGACGATCGTCCTCTCGTACTCAGCCGCCGACTGGTCCGCATCGCCGGATTCCGCAGCCACGCGGAAAATCTGCGTCTCTGGAATGCTGAGCGGATCCAGCAGGCATTCTCGAGCCAGGCGGTAATTGCTCTGTGGGTCATCCGGTGGAACCCATCGTTCATCGCTCCAGAAGAAATCGATTCGGCTCCAGTCTATCGCGGTACGATGACTTTCAGCCAAAGTCTGATAAAACCGCTTCGGCGTCCCTCCGCCGGCAAGTGCCACACGGAAACGGCGGGCAGGGTTCTGCTGATGGCCGGCCAATTCGTGGAAACGGCGGGCAGCCATCGCTGCCGATTGATGGGCGTCTTCGGCGGTGTGCAAAATCCAAGCGCGAGAAAGGGCCATCGTCAAGCTCCTCGGTCACGGAACGCTGCAGTGGGGTCCTGTAAAGGCACTGCCTGGGCCAGGAATCGGCTGATTCGAATGAACAGTTCATCCTCGCAGGCCACATCCAGTTCCTGTCCGAGCAGATCGGTCTCGGTCCTCAGCGGAATTTGCAAGATCGCTGCAGCTTCATCAGAGCGGCGACACTCGATCTCCAGGGGATTGATCCGCCGTGCATGCAGTCGTACGGTTTTTCCTTCGTAACGGGTGTACAGGGTGACGGTCACCAGGCTGTTGCCCACTGCCTTCGCAACAGGCGCGGTGAAAGAGGTGTGAATGGGACCCGCCGGTCCGGTAAAATACGGCTGCGTATGAACATGCAGACGCCACTGCAACACCGTGGCCAGCCACGCCAGCAGCCAGCCAACAGCGGGAGAAAAGCCGGCCGGCGCTGCCTGAATTTCAATCCGCTCGATGCCATGCAATAAGACAACGCCCTCCTTTGCATCAAAAAACTGCGCCAGCGCTTCCCGCCAGCCGGTTAAGGATGCCCAGGTCAGATCCATGATTCTCACCTGCGGCTGATGGCGCACGATCCACTGCGCCAGAGAACAAAGGTCCCGCCACCCAGCGATCCACGCGCCGGATTGAATGATCAATCGATCGATGGTAGAACAGAGGCTGGAAAAAATTCCAACCCCGGCCTGCGGCGCATCCGGCCACCACAGCAGAACCGGCAGGTCCGGCAGCAGCAGCGGCGACACGATGCCCGGCAGCTTGGTTGTCAGCGCGCTGGGACAGTGAAGGGTGATCTGCTCGCAGCAGAGCTGTTTTCCGCCCTGCGAGGAGACCCGACAGTGGGCGGAGATAAACGCCTCGACCGTTTCCCCGGTCGGCTGTAACCGGATGAGGATGATGCGGCCGGGCCGTTGACGGATCAGCTCTGGAAGAGACTGCAAAAAACTCTGATAGCGCGGCACCCCGGTGGCGACCAGAATCAGCGTCGACATGGCGCTGCGCAAAACTGCGCGCTCGCCGTCCTGCGCCTGATTCCGCCAAAATTCATCAAGTGCCGATTCAATCTGCGGCAGGGGAGTGGGAATCCCGTCTGTTTCCCAGTGCGGCGTTTCAGTCATAAGCGCCTCCATCGCCGGCCTGGAGGCAGCAGGGTCTCGGCTTCCGTCGGCCCCCAGGTACCGGCGCTGTAGGGAAAGATGCAGCCGCTGTCCGCCGTTTGCCAAGACTCCAGTAATGGAGTGAATATTTCCCAGGCCGTTTCGTTTTCATCCAGACGGGTGAACAGCGTGGCGTCGCCGATCAAAGCGTCCAGCAACAACCGCTCGTAGGCATCCGGCGTGCTCTCTCCAAAACTGGCGCCGTAGCGAAATTCCATGGCCACAGGCCGCACCCGGTTGCTGGGGCCCGGCACTTTGGAATCGAAGCGCAGAGTGATGCCCTCATTCGGTTGAATGTTCAAAGCCAGCACATTGGATGTCGCCTCTTTTTCTGCCTCGGGCCCGAACATCTGCAACGGCGCATCCTTGAAAACGATTGCGATCTCTGTCGCTTTTTTCGCCAACCGTTTGCCAGCGCGAAGAAAAAAGGGCACGCCGGCCCAGCGCCAGTTGTCGACAAACATTTTCAGCGCTACATAGGTCTCGGTGGTGGAATCCGGCGCAACGCCCGGTTCGCTGCGGTAGCCGATCAAATCGGCGCCCGCCAGGGAGCCAGGCCCGTATTGACCGCGCACGCTGCCGCAGCGCGGATCAGACATCCGTGGCATGGCGCGCAGCACTTTGACTTTTTCGTCGCGTACTTCGGCGCTGGCAAACGTGGATGGGGGCTCCATGGCGGTCAGGCACAACAGCTGCAACAGATGATTCTGAACAATATCGCGCAAAATACCGGTCTCTTCAAAGAACCGGCCTCGTCCCTCCATTCCCAGATCTTCCGCCACGGTGATCTGCACATGATCCACAAATGAGCGATTCCAGATCGGTTCGAAGATGCCGTTGGCGAACCGGAACACCAAAATGTTCTGCACCGTCTCCTTGCCGAGATAGTGATCGATGCGGAAGAGCTGGTCCTCCTGAAACACAGATGTGAGGCGAGCATTGAGCGAGCGCGCACTGGCCAGATCGCGGCCAAAGGGTTTCTCCACGATGAGCCGGGTCCAGCCCGTAGGCGATTGCGCCAACCCGGACTGCCCTAAATTCATGGCGATGGTTTCATACTGAGAGGGCGGCGTGGCCAAATAAAAAAGATGATGAGCAGGCCGCCGCCCGCTTTCCGCCAGTTTGGGCAACAAATCGGAAAGGCGTCGGAAGGCGTCCGCCTCATTAAAGTCCCCGCGCAGATAATGCAGCCGTCGGCTGAAACGCTGCAGCGCTGCTTCACCGCCCGGGCGGATGTTCCGCTGCAGCGCCTCCATCAGTTCAGTGCGGAACGTCCTGTCATCTTTTTCCCGCCGCGCAAAGCCGACGATTGCCATGCCGCCGGGCAGCAGCCCCTGCTGCTCCAGATTGAACAGCGCGGGCAACAGTTTGCGCTGGGTGAGATCGCCCGTCGCACCAAAAATAATCAGCGTACAAGGCTCGATGGTTTTTGACAACCGCATCCCCTGACGCAGAGGATTGATCATGCTTTTTCCTCCCTGGAGCGACTGAAAAGGCTTGCTTTTATGCGTTTAATTTAATATATAAATTTTTATTCAATTTGTCATTTCATTTTCATTCATACCGACAGCCCGGTTCAACGGCTGCGGCGAAAGAATGTAGACTGCTGTTCACGCCCTGGGCCATGCTGGTGAAAACATGCGGCGAAGAATAAAAACGTTGATGCTTCCAGCGATGATCCTCCTGATCGCCGTCGCCCTGCTTGTCGGCTACAGTCTGGTCATCGAACCCCATCAGCAAAAGGTCGAGACCGTACCCCTGTTCAGCGCCAAACTCCCACAAGGCTTCGCCTTGACTGTAGTCCAGTTGTCCGACCTGCACATCGGCTCCCTCTCCGCCGAATTCCTCGAAAAAACGGTGCGCCGGGTGAGGGAACAAGCCCCGGACCTGATCGTCCTGACCGGCGATTATCCAAGTTCGCAGAGCATGTTCGACCGGATCGAGACGCCTGCCTTTAAGGTTGAAATGGAAGCGCTCCGCGGATTCGTTTCCTCCCTGTCCGCACCCCACGGCGTATGGGCGGTTCGCGGCAACCATGACTTTAGCGACGACAAGGAAATCGGAGATGTTCTGCTGGATCTGCTGCGCAATGAAAACCGGCCGGTGTTGACCAATCAATTGCAGCGGCTGTTTGTCAATGGCCAGGCCCTGTACCTGGCAGGCGTAGACTATTCCGCTTTTGATGCCGGGCAGACAGCCCGTTTCACTGTGCGCAACGAGGGAGAAGAAAAATTTCTCCGCGCCGGGCGCTCCAGCAAAAATTCGTACACCCACTTTTATCCGCCCACGGACGGTCCTTGGCAGAATTATTCCTTTCACGCCCGCTTTCGTCTGAGCAAACCGGCCGCCAGCACCATGGGGCTGATTTTTTATTCGCACTATCCGCAAGGTTATGATCGCTACTATCGCTGGCGCTGGTTTCCTGAGGAGCAGAGATTTCGCTTCGCCCCGCATGGTACGTCAGTGGTGGAGCAGGCCCTTGCCGATCCTTTCCCCATGGCTGCAGGCCGCTGGTATTGCGCTGCTGTAAAAGTGGAAACCCACAGCGGCCTCACGGTCATGTACGGCAAAGCCTGGCCCGCCGGTGAGCCGGAGCCCGAGGTCTGGCAGGCGACCGCCATTGATTCTTCCGCCGGCAGGCTGCAGAGCGGCGTCATCGGACTCTACTGCAATCAGCCCGGGCTGCACGACTTTGATGATCTGCTCGTATATAATCAACAGGGAGATACGCTGGTGCGGGAGAATCTGCAGGCGCTGACTCCCGGATGCAAACCGGACCGGTGGATCGATTTCAATTGGAACGAAGCGGCGGTGCCCATGTTAGCCCGGCAGATACCAGACAGCTGTTTTTCCATCCTGCTCGCCCATCATCCGGCGTTCATCCGGCAGGCCGCCTCAGAGGGAATAGATCTGCAGCTCTCCGGCCACACACACGGCGGTCAGGTCTATTTTCCGCTCTTGGGTGCGCCCTGGGCGCGTTCACCGGGCTTCCGACATCCCAGCCGTGGTTTGTCCCACCACGGCGGCACCACGCTGTACATCAACCGGGGGTTGGGCACGATCCTTTTTCCCATCCGTTTTCTCAGTCCGCCAGAGATCACGGTGATAAAAATTCAGGGAACAAGAAAAGAGTAGAAGAAGAAATAAAACAGTCGGTCATTGGTTCAGAGCGAAGACCAGGATCACTTGATGATGATCGGGAGAGTAATAGTGAGCAATGACGCCCGCTTTTTTCCATCCTTGGCAAAGCAGAAAGGAGATCAGCTCCGCACGATCGACAGAACAGAGGTGGGCGATAAGCAAGCGGCCTCTTTGCTGTTGGATAAAAGTCTTAAGAAAGCCATCCAGGGCGGCCCACAGGGAACCATGCTGATCTTCAGCAGCCACGAAATCCTGCACCTCCAACACCCCGGCGGCGCCGGCGACCCAGCGAGCCGGGGCAACCGCCCGGCAGGCGCCCTGTTGGGAGTGCGCGACAAAAAAATGACACCCCTCCTTCGATTGCTGGGCGCTCTCGAGCCATTCCAGCGCCAAGGCCAGACGCTCGGGCTGATCTGCCAGCCGGGTACGAAGAAAGGCGGCGGTGCGAACGCACTCCTGGGGAGTGGTGGATTCAAGGATCAATGGGAACATAAAAATTTGTAATTTTATATTGCTTCTTTCAATAAAAGGCAGTATATTAACAGCTGTATTTTTTTACAGGTCTTTGCCCTTTCGGCCGAGCCATCAGGCGGCCGTCCTAAAGGATCTGAGTCAACAACTTGGCGAAAAACAGCGGCAAAATCAAATTGAAAATAGTTGCAATTTCTCTTGTATTTCCTGAAATATTGCATTAAATTATACACAATTTAAGCGACTAAACTAGCCGTTTTTTCACAGTATTCACCCCAATCAATCTTTTTAGGAGGTTACATTCAATGAAGGTGAAAACACTCGTTGCAGTGCTCGTCGTGATTTTCGCGATGACCCTGATCGTCGGTTGCGCCAAAGTTCCGCAGCAGGAACTGGACGCCGCTAAAGCAGCGTTGGACGCCGCCAAGGCCGTTGAGGCCGACCGGTACGCCCCTGAGCTGTTCAATGCCGTAAAGGACTCTTTGAACGCCATCAACGCTGAGATCGAGAAACAAAACTCCAAGTTCGCATTGTTCCGCAGCTACTCTAAAGCGAAAACCATGTTGGCCGCCGCCCTGGCTGCTGCGAACAACGCCAAAGACACCGCAGTTGCGAACAAAGAGAAGGTCAAAGCCGAAGCCAACGACCTGCTGGCGAAAATCGGTCCGGCCATCGATGATGTGAAAAAGCTGATGAAAAAAGCTCCGCGCGGCAAAGAAGGCAGAGCGGCTCTGGAAGCCATGAATGCCGATCTGGCCACCGTCGAAGCTTCGGTCGCTGAAGCCAATACCGCCCTCGCCAATGGCGATTTTCTGACCGCACGCGACAAAGCCCAGGCCGGTTTGCAAAAGGTTGCGGCGATCTCCGAAGAACTGCAGCAAGCCATCAACAAAAAATTGGGCCGCTGATTATCTCTTCCGCGCCTGATAAATTATGTAAACCTCAGTTCACCGCTTTGATGGGTGGACTGAGGTTTTCTATTTAAAACCCGATTACGGTACGATCGGCAAACGGTCGCCGCCAATCCAGAACCCATTTCTCCGCTATGGACGCACTGAAATCCGAAGTAAAAGAACCTCGCCGGCTTGTTGAGAAAAACTGGTTCCTGTGGGCTAACCTCATCCTGGCTCTGGGGCTGATCGGCTTTACCCTTATCATCGAGTTGTCGGCCGAGCCTCCCTTTGAAGCTTATCAAAAGGCGCGCAAAGCAGTGAGCCTGGCCCGCCAAAGTCAAGCGAACATCTACATGGTGGATGAGCTGATCGATGCCGAGTATTTGCTGGAACAGAGCAAACTGGCCTGGCAGCGCGAGAACCGCCGCTGGCGGGTGAATCGTAATTTCTATTCCGCGCGCCGGCTGGCGGCGCAGTGCTCCACCAAAGCAGCCCATGCCGCTGCGCGCAGCATCGCCAAGCGCGACTCCCTGCGCGAGTTGACTCAAAACGGCATCCGCGAGATCAAAGCGCAGATCGAGGCTTTTCGACCTGATTTCCAATCCCTGCCGTTGGACAACCGGCTGCGCCAGAAATACGTGCTCAGCGAGCTCGCTATCATGGAGAGCGAGGCGGCCTTTAAACGGCAGGACTATAAAAAAGCAGCGGCCCGGTATAAAACCGCGGCCGACTATATCAGCCGGGCGGGCAGCGAAGCCACCGCCACGATCACCAACTATTATTCCAATGCGCCCAGGTGGCGTCAATGGGTGCAAGAGACCGTGCGCTGGTCCAAAGAAAACAACGACGTGGCCATTGTGGTCGACAAGATCGACCATGAATGTCATCTCTACTCCAACGGCGAAAAAATACGCGAATTCAACATCGAACTGGGTCCCAATTGGATCGGCCACAAACTGCAACGCGGCGACAACGCCACGCCAGAGGGCTGCTATCGCATTCGCCGCAAAAAGGCCAACGGTCAAACAAAATACTATTTGGCCATGGAGATCGATTACCCCAATGATCAAGACCGCGCCCGTTTTTATACCGCCAAAGCCCGCGGCGAAATCGCCGGCAACGCGACTATCGGCGGCCTGATCGAAATCCACGGCGACGGCGGCAAGGGCGCCAACTGGACCGCCGGCTGTGTGGCGCTGGCCAATCCTGATATGGAAAAGCTGTTCAAGCTCTGCAAGGTGGGCACTCCGGTCACCATTGTCGGCTCCAGCAAAGGAACGCCGGTGAGAACCGCAACCCGATCCCTTTCCGACAACGGCGCCAAAAACGTGAGGAGCGCCGAATAACCTGTCACGGAACCGGCGTTGGTTCGAACCCCTGTTCCAAGCACGTGGTGAACAAAAAGACTATGAACGCCAAAACCGAAACCCTAGCGATCAAAGAGACCATCGACTTCCATCCGGAGGAGACTGAAAAGAAGATCGGCCTGGCCGCTTTTCTTGGCTTGGTTGTGGGTCTGATTCTCGCTTTCTTTGTCTTTCTCTATGCCCCGCTGCTGCGCGATTACCTCTACTGGATCGTGCCGGAGACGAAATCTTTTTTTATGGACCAGCAGGCGGATGCCGGCCGCTACGCCCAAGAACTAGAACGGGTGGAGAAACGCCTTGCCGCTGCCCGGAAAAAGTTAAATGCATTGCAGCCCAAGGAAAATTATCTGATCGTCGACACTTCCGGCAATCAGATCTTTCTGATGAAGGACGGTCAGGTCCTGCATCAGGGCACCTGTTCCACCGGCAAATACGTATTGCTCAAGGTCTCCAAAAAGAAACAGTATGTCTTCAAGACGCCGCGCGGGCTGTTCCGCGTCCAGCAGAAACAGAAACGTCCCGTCTGGTATAAGCCGGATTGGGCTTTCATCGAGGAGGCGCTGCCCATTCCACCAAGAGATCACCCGGACCGCTTCGAGGCCGGCGTGCTCGGCAACTATGCCCTGGCCCTCGGCGACGGTTATTTGATCCACGGAACCCTCTATAAACGTTTTCTCGGCCAACCGGTCACCCACGGCTGCGTCCGGCTGGATGACGAAACCCTGGAGATCGTCTATCAGGGGATGCAGACCAACGGCAAGGTGTATATCTATTAAATCGAAAGAACATGCCCTGATGAGGACCCAGAGCCACTTCCGGTTAAGGCCATGACGATTAAACGCAAAAAACGCAACCTGCTTCCGGTTTTCAAAGACCGCAGACCGGCCCAGCTGACCTTTCTGATCAGCCTGTTGATCCCCGTGTTGCTCGCTTTCGTCTTTCTGGTGATTCTGCCCGTGCTGCAGAGCACAGAGATGTTAAAGAAGAACCGTCTGCAGACCAAACAGACCGCTGCGTTGATTCCGCCGGACCGCGAATCCGCCCATAAAATGGCCGCCTTGCTGGCGGAAGAGGCCTATGTCAATTCGCTGAATAAACTGGCGCTGCAGGATTCCGTCACTCTGCTGGTGGATCTGCAGGACAGCCTGGCCGCGCTATGCATCAAAGGGGTGATGGTGCGCAAATGCCGGCTGGTCCATTTTCGTAAAAGCTATGCCATCCGCCATTTCAAGAGCCAAGACAGTCTCTACAACTGGCTATATCCGCCCTTTGTGGTGTTAAAGGAATATGCCACGGTGCCTAAATCCCCTATCCGTATGATGAAAGCGCCCAAGGACAGCAACGAAGCCCGAGTGTATGCCCAGGAAGAGACAAAACCGGTTGAAGAAAAAGATGTTCATTTTACGTTGGAATGCTCGCGCGGATTGAATTTGCGTTTCGAACAGATCCAGCAAGCGGATGTAGCGGGCTGGCGGGAAAAATGGAAATTCGAGATGGAACAGATCTTGGAACAGGCCAGGCTGACCTTGAAAGCCCTGCGTCGCGGTCAGCTGCCGCAACATCAGCTTTGGATCGAGATGGACATCAGTCCGGAAGACGCCAAGGCCATCTATCGCGCTCTGCCGAAAAAAGCCGGACTCGCCCTGCGCCTCTAACGGTCCCCTTCCCCCCTTTATTTCTCATACTTCCAGATAAGATCCAATCCAGTGCTCTTTTCATCGCCTCGAACCGCCTGAAAGAACAGCGAACGGGTGATCTCATACTCCAGGGTCACCTGCTCCGGGGTGGTGTCATAGGTGCGCCCCATCTTGATCTCCCGTTGATAACTGAGGAAGAGATCGTTGGTGATATATTTTCCGACCACCACCGTGGCCTGACGCCAATTGTTATCCCCTTTAAACTCGATCACATCCAGATCCAACGAGTTTCGAATCGCCCTGGTCACCTGGCCGGCCAATTGTCCGGCCACCAGATCTTTGACCGCATCGCTGTTCAATCCCGGTTGATCCTGCGCCATATCGGAGCGCTGTCCTTGAGTCAAAGCGTCGAAATTCATGCCGAACAGCAGATAGGCGATGGCATCGGTCTCGGCGATCTCGATCTCGTCGAGCAGAAAAGACAGCCTGGGCTCACGCAGTTCACCGCTCACCTTCAGGTGCAGCACCCGTTTGATCTTGTCCGCGCTGCGGAACACATGCTTCGCCTTGAGATCCACCACCGGATTGAGCTCGCGGCCGCCCTGAAACGCGATGGTTCCGCTCTCAATCTCAAACCGCCGGCCATAGAGGCTGTAATCACCGCGCATCATTTCGATGACGCCGAAAAGTTCGACCACGGCGCCGTCCATAAGGATATTGAGCTTGCCGGAGATCTCGATGTTCATCTCCGGACTGCGCAGCCAGGTGTTGCGAGGGATCTCCACTTTGATGGATCCGTGCACATTTTTCAACCGATTGATCATCGATGAATCCGAGGACGCTGTTGCCTGATCCTGCAGCGAATCCTGACGCAGGGTCATCAGCAGAGGCTGTTCCCGCGTCGCCGATGCAGCGCCCATGCTGGTCACGCTTGGTAGGTTGAACCGGGAGCGCACCACCAGGATATCGCCGTCAAAGTGCGGCGCTGCGAATGAATTGCTCAAACGCACAGTGCCGTTCATCACCAGCGTCCTGTCACGGGTATCCATGACGTTGAACTGATCGGCCTGCAGCGTCAGGTCGAGCTGATGCAACTGCGTCTGCAAACCGCTGCCGATAAAGTGGACCGAGCCGGCGCCCGAGATATGGCCATCTCCGCTGCTGATCCTGAGCCTGTCGAGGCGGATCTGGCTGCTGTCGGTGCTGACCTCGAGCTGAATGTCTGAATAGGTTTTTCCGATCTGCGGAATGTAAGCCTTTCCGCCGGTGATTCGAAGGAATCCGGCGGGCCGTGGATCCCGAAGCGTGTTCGTCAGACGAATGTCGCAGTTCAACCGTCCCTGCACCTGACGCACCTGATGGGTGGCCTGGGAAATAAAGGAAAGATCCATATCCTGTGTCTGCAGCGAGGCGGAAAAAGGTCGGTCCGGATACAAAATATCCTGCTGGTTGGTGAGGGCCAAGTTCATGGGCGCCAGAAAGTTAAAATACAGCCGGTTCTCCCCATCGCCGTGCAGAACCGTATGCCAGTCCATCTTCTCCTGCGCATATCTCATTTGTCCATCAAAGCGGCTGAAAGACAGCCCGTTGATCCGGCCCGGGCCGATGTTAAGCTGGGAGGTCATCAGCGGATCATCCGCAGTGCCTGTCATCAAAAAGCCGCCAAAGGTGTCGCCCTGCAGAGCCGGCAGAGCATGGGTGAGCCGATTCAGCTGGCTTATCTCGATTCGCGACCAATTCACTGCCAACGACTCTTGCGCGGACCAGCTGAAAAAGCCGGCAGTGGATAAGCGCTGATCATCGCAGCTCAGTTCGAGACGCCTGAGATAATAGGTCGAGTCCTTGACCACCACCCTGCTGCTGTCGCTTCCCCCATACCAGTTTTGATCCTTCAGCTGCAGATGCATGAAAGGAAAGTTCAAATAGATCGGCCGCTGATCCCAGTGTGTGGTAAAGTGGCTGCGGGCTTCGATGCTGTCGCTGATAAACGCATGCAAGTCTGTATGCAGCGAGTCGGAAAAGAGGCGGTTGGCGAAACGAATCGAGTCGATGGCGATGATGGAAACCTGGCCGCCGCGTGCCACGCCGTCGATATGGCCGTCCAGACTGTCCGGCAAGATGGATAAATGCAGATAGCCGATGATCGAATCCGCTTTCATGCCGTCATACTGAATGTCCGACCAGCGCACATCGACGTGCAAATTCAGCGAATCGACCGCACCTTTCAGCGTGCCCTGGTAGGGGCCGCGGGCGTGCAGCGTATCGGCCAAAGCCAGGCCGCGGATGGGGTTGGGTTCGTGGATCATTCCGCTGAATTGAAAATCCACGCTGTCGAATGAAAAAAAAGTGCCCTGGGCTTTCAAGTCGGTGACCGGACTGATCAGCGAAAGATGCGGCACCCGCACTCTTCTTGAGTCGATCTCCAGAAGACAGGTGAGGCTGTCCAAAGGATAGTCATTATAGGTTGATGGAAAAACGCGCACCTTCGCCTGACCCAAGAGGTCCCCGGTCAACCCCTGGCCCGATGCCGTACAGCTGAGGTTCAGATCGCTGGCCAGGGTGTCGAGGGAAAACAATCGCGCCAAATCGACCTTCTGAAGGGCGGTCTCCAGATTCCACACCGGCGGTCCGGAGGAAAGGATCAGATCGAAAAGCGCTTGCCCCTGTCCCCAGGGCGTTCTGGCCTCCACAACGGTTTTCAACCTCTGATCAGCCAGCGTTGCGCTGATCTCTGTTTTTCCCAACTCGAGACCGTTGAGACGAAAATCGCGCAGTTTGGCTTCGGCCGACCATTCCGCCTTAGCCAGCTCTAAACCATGACCGGCGGCATGAACGCTGCCGGAGAGCGACAGATGATCCGAAACCGGCCACCAGTCCGCCGGATCCACATGATCTAGCTCCAGCCGAGTCTCGAGCGTAGCCGGCTTTTTTCTCCGATCGATCGTCACATTTAAGACCACACTCTGCTGCTGCTGTTCAACCATCGCAAGGACCTGCAGAACCTCGGCTGAACCTTTTATTTGCGCCTCGACCATGGGCCGACCCAGCACCTCAAAACCAGGTATAAACGCCTTGATCTCTCTGGCATCCACAGGTTCGCCGATCAGATGAAGATCCAGGCTCACAGGGCGATGGGGAACAATCTCTCCCTTTGCTCGAATCAAAGAGCCATCCGTTTTGATCAGCAGGTCGGAGATGTACAGCACACTGTCGCGCTGAGCAGCGCTGCCGTGCATTTCGATGATCCGAAGATCCGGATGTTCCACAACTCCGTACAGCTGATAAAGCGCCAGGTTGGTCTTCGTGCGCAGTGCGGCGATGTGCGCGTGAACGGTGAGATCGCTCAGCCGTCTGGGAAGGGAAGGCGGTGGATCGTTGAGGGCGAAGCCGATTCCGCCCTGATGGATCCACAGCGTGTCAACGATGACCTGCCAGAACCGGCGGCCGCCTGAAGAGGAGGAAAAAAACTGTGGAAGATTGAACGTTCCGTCAGGCAGTTGGCGGATGCGCAGTTGGGGCTCTTCCAGGATCAGTTGCCGAATATCCAGTCGGCTGCGAAACAGCGCCCACGGATTCCAGATCATCGTGACGTCGCGGCAGGTGAACAACGTATCTCCTTTGTTCTGCACGACGATATCATCGAGGCTGAGATATTGCCACAGATTGCCGTGCAAGCGTCCCAGAGTCACCGACACGCCGGTCTGTGCCTCCAGTACGCCGCCGAGAACGAGGCCGATGTAGGAATGAACGAACGGCATCTGAGTGAGCAGCGCGGTGCTGAGCACAAAAAGGAGCAGAACCAACGCCAGCGCCAGCGCGATTTTGACTATTTTCTTCAGCATCCCGATGTTGGATGAAAACGCATACCTTCGCTCTTTTCTACGGCCGGCGAATTCACCCGCCGACCGGCTTGGATTAAAACGCCTGGCCAATACTGATATGAACCTGCATCGGACTTTTTCCCTGGCCGAGCGGCCACGCCAGATCCAGGCGAATGGGCCCGATCGGCGTCTGAAAACGCAGACCAGCGCCGCAGGCATGGCGCAATTCAGACCAGGGAAAGGTGAGATAATCGCTCCAGACGTTGCCGATGTCATAGAACACGACGCCGTGGAGCATCTTGTACAATGGATAGCGCAGCTCCGCGCTGGCCTCGGCCTGGCTGTTGCCGCCCAGAGGCTTGTTCACCGAACTGACGGGGCCCAGCATGCTCCGACCCCAGCCGCGCACCGAATTGGAGCCGCCGGAGTAAAACCGCTCTTCCAGAGGTGTGACCTTGTCCTCATAAAGCGGCTTCATCGATCCGATTTTTGCCCGCATGGCGAACACGTACCCTTCCATCAACTTGGTGTATTTGCGCGATTCAAAAATCCAGCGGAGAAAATGAAAATCGCTCTGCAGCCCCACGCCCGTGAGTGTAAGGGTGGCGGCATGATACCAACCGCGTTGCGGTTGAAACAGAGGATAAGAGCGATCATTCACCCAGCCAAAGGTTACGCTGGATTTGTTGTACAGCTTGATGTCCTGATTCTTCAGCGCCTCGGCGAGGGTCATCTCGCTCACGCTCAACCGATCCCGTTCGTAGACATAGCTGACCGAGCCATCCGTATAATACGAAAAACGCTGCTGATAGCTGAAATCAGCGCCATAGCGCTTGATGGAAAATCCCGGCTCTTTTTCCGAACGGCTGAAAGGGCTCAACGACAAAAAGGCGCCAGGATGGATAAAGGCCGGCTGAATGAGCTTGAGCAGAATGTTATAGGGCTCGAGCTTGCTGTGTTTGGCCGTCAAAGAAAGGCTGCGACCGCCGCCGAGCGCATTGAGAAATCGCAGATCGCCGGAAAAGCGCAGCTGCTCCTCCCGGCCATAGCCCACGCCCAATTTGGTGGTCAACCGCGGCGCTTCTTTGACGATCAGCTCCACCGGCAGTACATGATGATGCGATTCATTGGTGGATACTTTGATGGTCACATATTGAAAAAGGCCCAGCTGATAGATAAAGCGTTGGGAGCGCTGCACCACCTCCTGGCTGTAGCGGTCGTTCGGTTTGAACGCCACCTGTTTGACGATCAGCGAAGAATCGGTGCGATGGTTGCCGGAGACCGAGATCGGGCCAAAGCGGCACAAGGGTCCCTGATCGATCTCGAAAAACAGATCCGCGAGATAATCCGATTCACGCAAGACCGGTTTGACCGCCACCTGGGCATACAGATAGCCGTTGTTGGAGAGTGTGGCGGTCAGGGCGGTTTTATCCTGCTGGATCGCCTCATCGCGGAACCTCTGACCGCGACTCAATACCAGCTTGCCCTTTTCGTCGCGAAAAACCTTATTCAGGTACGGACGGCTGCTGGAGTCGTCATGGGCAAAATGGTGTTCGATGCGGTCGATCGATACAGGTTTGCCCTCCTGAATGACGATGTTTACGGCAACGGTTTGATTGCGGTCATTGAACGCCAGCTCGCGGTTGACCTGCACATCGATGAATCCCTCGCGCTGGTAAAAGGCGGTGAGTGTTTTTACATCCTGCTGCAGCAAAGGCTCGCTGTATTCGGCGGACTTGCCCAGCAGAAACCGCTTCCAGGGGGATGGGATGCGCGTGATCATCTGCTCTGACAACGCCCGATGGGAAAAAAAGTGATTGCCCGTGAAAGTGAGGGCGGAAAGGCGGTACTCCTCCGCAGCCGCTGAAAGCGAGGCCGCTGCCAGGAGCGCACACCAAAGACCGCCGATCAGGGACGACCGGCGGAAGATTCGAAAACCCTTGATCATGCAGCCAGCCATCCGCTCATTCGTCCGACCGCCCCTTCAGCGCCGCAGCCGCGTGAGATTCGACCTCGCTGAACACCCGTAAAAAATTTTCGCCCCAAATTTTGCGCAGCCTTTGTTCCGTATAGCCGCGCCGCATCATCTCGTGGGTCAAATTGGGCAATTCGCTCACATCATCGCAGCCGATGACCCCGCCTCCGCCATCGAAATCCGTGCCGATGCCCACGTACTCATCTCCCACCAGCTTCACCACATGGTCGATATGATCCACCACGTCGCGCACCGAGGCGCGCCGGCCCGTTGACCGCGGAATGACGTAATCAGAGAGAATGCACATCTGCAGCACGCCGCCCTTTTCCGCCAGCTTGCGGATCATGTCATCGCTGAGATTGCGCGGATGGTCGCACAGCGCCCGGCAGCAGGAATGGCTGGCGATGACCGGCGCGGCGGAAAGCGCCACGACGTCGTAAAACGTCTCATCCGACGCATGCGAGACATCGACGAGCATGCCCAGACGATTCATCTCCCGCACCGTCTTTTCGCCGAAAGCGGACAAGCCGTGGTGCATCGCGCCATGGGGGTCGGTGGACGAATCGCACAGTTGGTTGTTGGTGGAGTGGCACAGGGTGATGTAGCGCACGCCTTGCTGATAATAGCGGCCGATGGCGGTCACCTCTTCGGCCAGGGGAAATCCGTTTTCCAGCCCGATGTAAATGGACAATTTGCCCATCGCCTCATTCTCTCGGGCATGCTGGGATTGGGTCGCCAGCGAGACCCGGTCGCTCAAGTCCAAGCATATACGATGCACCCGACCCAGCAACGCATCCGCTTTCGCCCGGGCCAAGCGATAATTTTCCTGGGTGAGCGGACGTTGGCCGACAAACACCGCGAAAAAGGAGGCGTCGAGATTGCCGTCGGCCATGCGCGGCAGATCGACCTTGCCGCCGGCGCGATCGCCGCCTTGATGGCGCACCGAGATATCCCAGGCCGGATCGGACAGGCGCAGCGGCGTGTCGCAATGGGTGTCGATCGTCAACAAGGCGCGATGCATCGCCTGGCTGTGCAGGGAATCCACCTGGGCGGTCAAGGAAAGGGGGAAGATCAACAGTACATAGATTAGGCAGGTCTTGAACATGGAATTTTGCTTCCTCTCATCATTCTTCGGTCAGGAGCAGTGCCTGCTTCTTCCTGAGCCACGGGCAGTCAGGCAGCATCAGGTTCCACAACGCCCTTGAGCACATGGGCCGTGGCCTCGGTGATGCGCGCTTGAATGAAATCGCCCGGCCGGCCGGCGCCGGCGGGAAGGATCACCAGCAGATTGCCGTCGGTCCGACCCTGAACCTCCTCAACCGATTTTTTTGTACCCTGGCGTTCGATGAGAACCTTCTCGACAAAGCCGATGCGCTGTAGGTGGCGCGCCAGCGAGATCTCTTTCTGCAAGCTGTTCAATCGCACGATTCGCTGGGTCTTGACCTCTTCGCTTACATCATCCGGATATTTTTTCGCCGCCAGCGTGCCGGGGCGTTCGGAATACTTAAAAATAAAAGCAGAATCAAAGCGCACCGTCTCCATCACCTCCATCGTGTCGGCGAACTCGGCGTCGGTTTCGGTGGGAAAACCGACGATCACGTCCGTCGTCAACACGACGCCGGGCAACGCCTCCCGGATCTCTGCGGCGAGATCGAGGAATTGCTGCTTGCTATAAGTCCGTCGCATCAGGGAGAGCACGCGATCATTGCCCGCTTGCAGCGGCAGATGGATATGCTTGCAAACCACCGGATTCTCTTTCATGACGCGCAGCAGGGGCCGGGGAAAATCCTTGGGATGCGGGGAGGTGAAACGGACCCGCCGCAATCCCTTCACCGCGCTGACCTGCTCCAGCAGAGCGGCGAAATCACTTCCCTGCGAGCGATACGAGTTGACGTTCTGCCCCAGCAGCGTCACCTGCGGATAGCCCTCGGCCACCAAGCGGTGCGTCTCAGCGACAATGCCGGCCACGGATCGGCTGCGTTCTCGGCCGCGGCTGTAGGGAACCACGCAAAACGAACAAAAATTATTGCACCCGCGCATGATCGCGATCCAGGCGTTCACCCCCGGCAGGCGCCGCGGATAAATATCCTCATACGTCTCACATTTCGACAACCGAACGTCATGGAGCTGCTGTTTTTTCCGGCTCGCTTGCCGTATCAGATCGGGCAGCCGGCGGTAGCTGTCCGGACCGACGAGAAAATCGATGGGCGAGTTCGGGGCATCGAGCAATTTCTTCTTCAACCCGCTGGCCATGCAGCCGAGCACGCCGATCAACAGCGGCGCGCCGGCGCGGCTGCGGCGGATCTCGCCGATGCGCGCGAGCACACGGTGGCTGGCATGTTCACGCACCGCGCAGGTGTTCATCAACAACACATCCGCGTCCTGCACCTCACTGACCTCCTGAAAGCCGTCAGCGAACAAAATGCTTTGGACGATCTCGCTGTCATATTCGTTCATCTGACAGCCATAAGTTTCTATATAGACTTTCATAACAAACGACCGATCATCTGTTGATCCTCGACCGCGGTGAGCGCCACCGGCAGCCATGCGTTGTGCAGATCGCGGTCAGACGCCACCCGCACTCGAATGTAGGTGTCGGTCAAGCCGGTCCACCATCCCCGCTTTCGATTCTCAAAGAGAACATGCTCGGTCCTGCCGAGGTTGCGCGCCAAATACCGTTGGCGTTTTTGTGCGCTCAGTTCGCGCAGAACCCGGCTGCGTCTCTCGATGACCGCTTGCGGCACTTTATCGGGGAAATTCCGGCTCAGATTATGCCTGCGATCCGAATAGCTGAACACATGAAAATAGCTGTGGCCGGAATTCTGCAGATAGTTCAGGGTCTCGTTAAAATGCTGATCGCTTTCGCCGGGAAAACCCACCAGTACATCGGCGCCCAGGCAGAGCCCCGGAACCGCATGCAGAGCCCTCTGTACAAACGCGTCATAATCCGCCAGGGTATAGCGGCGGTGCATCGCCTGAAGGATTTCATCGCTCCCGCTCTGCAGCGGTAGATGGAGAAACCGGCACAGTTTGCCGTTGACCATCCACGCGAGCAATTCATCGCCAAGCGTAGTCGCCTCGATGGAAGAGATGCGAATGCGCAGAACATCAGGAATGTCCTGCAACGCCCGCACCACGTCCAGCAGCGTGCGGCCCTCATGCGCATACAAACCGATGTTGATGCCGGTCAACACCAACTCGCGATGACCCGCGGCAGCCAGCTGTTTCGCCTCCCTCAGCAGGTCGTCAAAATCCCGGCTGCGCGCACGTCCGCGCGCATAGGGGATTTCGCAATAGCTGCAAAAAAAATCGCATCCATCCTGTATTTTTAAATGCGCACGTGTACGATTGGGATCCATGCCGGCTGCGGCGATCGTAAAACTGCCGGCCTCGATCTCAGGCACCGCCACCACCGGCCCTGCCGAAGTGTCCTGGCGAAGGATGTCTGCCAGCTCCATCTTGGCGCCCGTGCCGATAACCCAGTGCACACCAGGGAGCGCGGCCAGCTCCTCGCTCTGAACTTGTGATTGGCACCCCACCAAAGCGATCCGGATGTCGCGATTGATCCGCAGCAAACGATAAATCAGCCGGCGCGTGTCCGCGTCGCCGTGGGCGGTGACCGTACAGGTGTTGATAACCGCTACATCCGCAGGTTCGTCCGCATGCACCACGGTCCACCCCTGGCCGCTGCACTGCTGCTGCAGAATCGCTGTCTCCGCCTGGTTCAAGCGGCAGCCCAATGTTATAAAGGAAATTCTCATTTTCATATAATGTAATAAAATTAAATGGTTTTGACAACAACAACCGCAAAACAGCTCTGCCAATCTTTTAACTTGCCTTTTGTGATACAATTTAATAGGTTTAAGTTAAAGCAAAAAGAGGGGACTCCCGCAGAAAAGTCCCTGTACCGATCGAGTGCGGGCGAGTAACTGCGTTTATTAAAGGCGAATAGAATGAAAAAATTTTTCTACCGTCTGCTGTTGACGCTTGGTCTTTTTGTGATCGTCCTCCTGATTCTGGCCGCTTACAACCGGCGCGACCGGCATCCGGACTATGATTTCAACCTGCATTTGCCGGCTGATCCGTCGACAACGGTCTCCTTGCAGGCCGGCTTTGGCCGCAGCATCATCACTCCGAAGCTGCCGGACACCTGGGTCGATGCCGACAGCAACGGCCGCTATGAGCCTGACCGCGGCGATCGCTATCTCGATGGCAATCAAAACGGACGATTCGATGCCTTCTGGCTGGCTGGGTTTCATAACAACCGTCCGGCCCGGGCTGTACACGACGACCTTTGGGCCCGCGCTGTGGTTCTGGAAGACGGCCGAGTTCGCGTCGCCCTGGTCGCCCTCGACGCCATCGGATTTTTTCATGACTATGTGGTCGACGTTCGCGCCATGCTGGCGCAAAAACCATGGAAAATCGATCACCTGATCATCTGTTCCACGCATAACCACGAAACCCCGGATCTGATGGGTCTGTGGGGACCGGCTTATTACCGCTCCGGCGTGAACAAAGAATATCTGCGCTTTGTGCAGACGCAGATCGTCCATGCCGTTGGCCAGGCCTTTGAAAACCGCACCCCCGCAATTCTGTTGGCCGGCCGCATCGATTCCACCGCTGCGGATCTGGTTCGCGACAGTCGCCCCCCTCGCGTGTTGGATGACGCCATTCATCTCCTGCAATTTCGCAGTCAGGCAAAGGACTCGCTGCTCGGCGTGCTGCTCAACTGGGGCAATCATCCGGAGACTTTGGCCGACGACAACCTCGACATCACCGCCGACTTTCCCTATTACTGGCTGCAGGGCGTTGAACAGGGGATCGTTTACGATGGAAAGGTGCTGCGGCCTGGAGTCGGCGGCATGGCTGTTTTCGCCAACGGCTGCGTCGGCGGACTGATGACCTCGCTGGGGTGTGAAGTGCGTGATTATCGGCTGAACCAGACCTTCAAAAAAGCGAGTTTTGCCAAAGCGCGCAGCCAGGGATATCGGCTGGCGGATCTGGTGCTGGACCAGTTCGAAACCGGAACCTGGGAGACCGTGGCGGATCCCCGCCTGGGCGTCAAGGTCGAGACGATCACCCTGAAAGTGGACAATTTCCTCTTCAATCTCGCCGGCGCTCTGCGGGTGCTGGACCGCGGATTCAGCGGATTTAACAAACTCCGTTCCGAAGTGAGCTTGGTGACCATCGGCGAAACCGTCTCTCTGCTGATGCTCCCGGGCGAGATCTATCCAGAGATCGTCAACGGCGGCGCAGAGGCGCCCGATGGCGGCGATTTCGGCGGTCCGGTGATCGAAGCGCCGGGGCTGCGCCAGCTCATGCCGGGACGCTTTAAATTCGTCATCGGTCTGGCCAACGACGAAATAGGCTATGTGCTGCCGCGATCGCAATGGGACACGGAAAAGCCCTACACTTATGGCGCGAGAAAAGCGCCCTATGGCGAAATCAATTCACTGGGCCCGGACACCGGCCCCCAACTCTACCGCACAGCCAAAAGCCTGATTCAACACATGTAACTTGAAATAGACCATCCCTATTCCATTAACCTCTCATTGAAGGAAGCAATATGAACAAAAATGAAAAGCAATTTGAAAAGGGTGTTTCACGCCGTGAATTTCTTGCCGGCGCCGCTGCAGCATCGTCCTTTATTATCGTGCCCCGTCATGTTCTGGGCGGACCGGGCTATCAGGCGCCCAGCGACAAATTGAACATCGCCTGCATCGGCATCGGCGGCAAAGGCTGGTCCGACTCGCTCAAAATGCAAACCGAGAACGTCATCGCGCTGTGCGACGTGGACGAAGACCGTCTCACGCAACAACACGACGAAGACAAGAAGACCATTCGCGACTATTATCCCACCGCCAAGTTCTATCAGGATTTCCGCGTCATGTTGGAAAAGGAAAAAGAGATCGACGCCGTAACCGTCAGCACACCGGATCATACCCACGCGGTGGCGGCCATGATGGCGATGAAAATGAAAAAGCATGTCTTTGTGCAAAAGCCGCTGACCCACACCATTCATGAAGCGCGCGTGCTGGCCAAAACCGCCAAAGAGATGGGCGTGGTCACTCAGATGGGCAATCAGGGCCATGCCCAGGAGGGCGGCCGTCTGGTGTGCGAATGGATTTGGGCCGGCGCCATCGGCGAGGTCAAAGAGGTGCACTGCATCACCAACCGGCCGGTCTGGAAACAGAACCTGACCGCTCCGACGGAAACGCCTTCGGTGCCGCCGACTTTGGACTGGAACCTCTGGGTTGGTCCGGCCAAATGGCGGCCCTATCACCCGGCGTATGTCCCCTGGTCCTGGCGCGGCTGGTGGGATTTCGGCACCGGCGCCATCGGCGATATGGGCGCGCACATCATCGATCACGCTTATTGGCCGCTCAAGTTGAAATATCCGGAGAAAATCTATGCCAGCAGCACCGAGTTCACCAAGGACTCGCCGCCCCAAGCCGAAGTGCTGGTTTATGATTTTCCGGCGCGCGGCAAAATGCCGCCCGTGCGCATGTACTGGTGGGACGGCGGCTTGACCCCGCCCCGTCCGTTCGAACTGGAGGCCGGCCGACGACTGAGCGTGTCAGACGGCGGCGCCGTGATCTTTATGGGCTCCAAGGGCATTTTAACCTGCGGCACCTACGGCGACAATCCGCGCCTGATCCCAGAGGAGAAAATGAAAGCCTTCAAACGGCCGCAGAAAACCATTCCACGTTCTCCGGGCATTCACGAAGAGTGGATCGCTGCTTGCAAAAAAGGCGACCCCGAAGCAGCCACCACCAATTTCGGCTATTCGGGCCCGCTGACCGAAACCATGCTGCTCGGCAACCTGGCGGTACGCATGCGTGATAAAAATATGGTGTTCGAATGGGACGGCGAAAAGGGACAGATCACTAACTGTCCCGAAGCCAACGATCTGCTCCACTTTGAATATCGTAAAGGCTGGGAACTATAAACTCAAGCGCCGCTTCGCACGGCAACGTTTTACCGGCCCCTCGCCCCACAGGTCCGTTTACCGGCGGACTCGGGGGCCGGCAAAACCATTCTGCCTCAGCCCGGGGGTCAACCCCGGGCTGAGGCTATTCCTTTATCCCTTCGTAACGACGGACTTGCAACCGGCCTGGTCCCGGCCGGACAATCACATCTCTGTTCATCGAGCCATCAGGAGGGTCCCACCATGTCTGAATCCCTTAAACGCCGTACCTTTTTAAAAGCCACCGGCAGTGCTGCCGGTTTGTCCCTGCTGCCCATGCCATTGATGCGCTGCACTGTGGATCGGCCCATGCAGCCTACGCCCCAGGAATACGATATTTTCACCAAATATGCACCGCCGAAAAAAATACTCCGTTTTGACACCACAAAGCTTCGAGAGGAATTTCCCCAGGCAGACGCTCGCACCCTCTGGGTGTTGACCACGCTGACGACCATTCTGCAGGGATTGATCAACCGCGTGCAGCCGGCCCTTTATCTGCAGCACTCCTCCCGCGCTGTGGATTGGCTCGACCTTTACAGCAAACAGGGCCATTCCTTTACTTACACCGAGGCGGCCAGTTTGAATTCTTTGCTGGAACAGTATGCCCCATCGTTGGCCGGCTATATCATCATGGATCCGACGAATCTGCATTCAATGAACGTCGCCCAGACCTGGGCGAGTCTGGAGAACTGGCTGGTGATCCTGCCGGAGATGGAGCCTACAGCCATGCGGTTGGGTCTGACTAAAAAGCAGGACCTGCGTGGACGCTGGCCCGACCGCATGGCCGCCTATGAGTGGGCGTTCGAAAACCTGTTCCCCGAATGTTCCAAACATGTGTTCGGCGATTGCTGCATGGATTTTCCGTTCTTTCCCAGCACCGTGACCTTTCAGATCTGCGACTTTCTTGTCGCCAACAGAGCGTTCACCGTGGATCTGTCCGCGTCCCTGCGCCAGCGCCGCGAGTACCGGCTGCTGGATAAAATCTATGCTGAGGCTGTATTTCCCGCCGGCATGTGGGGATGGCACTGCACACGGGACCACGAACACTATGCAGTCGAACGAGCGGCGCGCAAGGGGGTGTACACCCTATGCGCAGCCGGCAGCCCCAATTTAACCATCCACGGCGCCTTTCCATCCGACGGCCGCCCTGGCTTTAAACAAAAACCGAGCCCGCGAAAGAACCATACGGCTGAAAAAAATAAAGTATATATCGCGCTGATGATGACCGACGGCGATTCCCTCTGGGCCATGGACACCCTGCAGATGTACAATTGGGGCACGGAAAAAAGAGGCGGCTTCCCTCTTTCCTGGGGCTTTCTGCCGTTGCTGGCAGACACTGCGCCGGCCATGTATCAGTATTATATCGACCACATGAAATCCTGCGACTATATGGTGGCCGGGCCCTCCGGCGCAGGCTACACCTATCCCCATCTGTATCCGGATCCAAAACAGTTCCTAACCTACACCAGTCATTACATGAAAAAATGCGGGCTGGATATCGTCAATATCACCAACTGGAACGATTACACCAATTGGCAGGAGGTGGATCTGCCCGAGTTCAATCCGCTGCTGTTCAAAGAACTGAATCATTGTCTGGGCTATGTGCGCGGCATGGGCGAGTCGGCGTTTGAGCCGCATTACAATTTCGGCGACAAGCCCTATCTGTTCTGCGGCGAGGGGATTCATATGAACGACAAGGACGACGTCGCCACTATGAAAAATTTCATCGACGCCAATCCCAACCGCCCCCTGTTCATCTTTTCATTGATCAATGTGGCGGTAAGCATGGAACGGATCCAAAAAGTGGTGGATTCGCTGCAGAGCGAAAGCGTCGAATTCGTCCGGCTCGACGATCTGATGCATCTGGTGAAAAGCGCGTATGCGCAAAGGCTGATCACCGAAGATCTATATCCCAACCGGGCGGGCAATGCCCGGATCCTCAGCCGGGAGGCACGGGCGAGTTGGAAAAACACCGGCAAAACCCTGCAAACGCTCGTCCCCATTCTACAGGCCGGCAACGAAGCCAAGGCGCTGGAGCTGATGAACACAGAGGCCGCCGGGCTCAGCCTGGGCCAACAGATCAGCGAAGAAGACAAAACCGACATCCTGGCCTATGCATTGTGCACCAGCATGTTCTCGCTGGTAAAAGACGTGCTGAACCTTGAAGGGGTTTACGTCAATGTCAAACAGACCTCTGTCGATCAGTTCATGGAAAAATACGGACAATGGGCAGGGGCCGGATCGATCCTGAAGCTCAATGACATGTGGCGCCGGTGGGATCAATCGGTCTTTGCCTGGCAGCAGGTGGTGGACATCGGCCGCTCGTTCTTGCAGGTGTATCAGGAGGCAGAAAAGCTGTTTGAAAAATAAGCTGAGGGATTCGGGCGCGGAGGCTTCGGCCCCTATGGCGGTACTGTAGAGTGGAAGCTCCGCGCCGTTTTCGCTGTCTCGCCAGAGCCGGCGACAACTGTTTCCGTGATAGGCTTTTTCGGCTCTGTCTTGGCGGAAAGATAGAAAGGCGGTTTTCACCGTTGCGCTTTGACGCCCGGCTCAATTCATCCGCTTTTCACGCTTTGCTGGAAAACACCGGCGTCAACCCTTTAGCCGCAGCGCGCAGCTTTTCCCATTCCGCCTTTGACAAAGGACTGTAACGGCCGGCGATGCGAATCGCTTTATAAAAAAACACCGACTCACCGGGCGGGATCGCCGCGGTGGTTCCCTGCAACAGAGTAAAGCGCAGGCCAAGCTCCGCGAGCGCATCCTCTTCAATCGGACGATACCAGCATTTATCGTATCCGGATTTCTCGCCTGGATCCAGCCGGCGCAGAGCCAGACTTTTCAGCGCCAGTATACCCATGTTCCGCGATCTAGCTTTTTCCACCAGACGCGGGCCGAAATCTCCTTCCAGCCAGCAGACGAAATTGATCGGAAACAACACGGTGTCGAAATCATACTTTTCCAGAGCCGCCAGAGCGGCCTGCTCCGAGTGGGCGGAAAAGCCTAAAAAACGCACCTTGCCCTGCTCCCGGGCCTTTACCAGCACCTCCAGCGCCCCGTCCGCGGCAAAAGCAGTCTCCACATCCGCCAACGTGGACAACGCATGGAGCTGATACAGGTCCAGATAATCGGTCTGCAGCGTGCGCAGCGATGCATGCAACTCTTTCTGCGCTGCATCTTTTTTTCGCTCTGTGGTTTTGCATGCCAGAAAACTGTCCTTGCGATAGGGCTTGAGCGCAGGCCCCAATCTGTCCTGGGCATTGCCGTAGGTGGGCGCCACATCGAAATAGTTCAGTCCGGCGTTGAAAGCAGCCGCCACCAGATCGTTCGCCGCTTTCTGTTCCACATTCATCACCAGAATGCCGCCAAAACCAATGATGGGCAGAGAAACCCCGGTTCGGCCAAGCAGCCGGCGGGGAAAACCCTGGCTGCATTCCAACATCGGGATCACACTCATGGCCGCGCCGCTCACCACAGATGTTTCGAGGAATTTTCTGCGGTTCATTGAAGAGCCCTCCTTTGATAGGATAAGGAATATAATCAAAATACTCCGAGCGTGAAAGCGCTTTTTAATTCAATCGAACCAGGCGGTTCTCGGCAAAGAACCGATATAACGCAGAATTATTTTGCCTTTGAGAAATAATATACAGATATTGCAGTGACCCATAACACTCAGACAAAAACCAAGGAGCCGTTATGTCCTGCTGTTGTGAGATGAATCGTAGAGACTTTATGGCGCTGAGCGCGGCCGGCGCCGCCGGCGTCACTCTGGGACTGCCCCCTGCCGCGCGGGCGTCGAGAACGAGCGAGGAATGGAATCCGGACAAACCCCTGAAGCGCGTGGGCAAAAGCCTGAAAATACAACCGGTGCTGATGTACCAGGTCGCGCAATACCGAAAGGAGGCCTCCTGGAAATCCTGGGGCGGCATCCAGACCGATGAGAGTGCGCGAGAAGAGGTCAAACGCATCACCCGCGAGCTGGCCGACCTGAAGGCCAAAGCGGATTTTGCTCTGGAGATATTGCCCGTCAAGACCGTGCAGACTGCGGAAGAGGCGGCCGCCCTTCACGATAAGAGCTATGACGTGATCATCGTCTATCCGGCGACGGGAAGCGGTAAAATGCTGCAGGCCTGTTTCGGCGCGCAAAAAAACACCATCCTTTTCGTGCGCCACAAATCCGGCCCGGTCTATTACTGGTACGAAGCGCTCAGTGTGGAATATCTGCAAACCGACAAACCCGACGAACGGCCGGGTAAATTGGTACACAAGGATGACGTGGTAGTGGATAATTATTCAGAGATGCTGTGGCGGCTGCGCGCATTCTACGGCGTGAAAAACATGCTCGGCACGCGCATCGTCGCTCTGGGCGGCGCCTGGGGCAAATACAGCGCCGAAGCGCCGCAGCTCAGCCGGGATCAGTTCGGTCTGCAGATCATTGCAACCGGATATGACGATATGGAAAAACGCATCACCGCCGCATTGGCGGACCGCGGCCTGATGCGCGAGGCGGAAAAATGGACCGATCGCTACCTCGCTTTGCCGAACACGACCCTCAAAACCGAGAAAAAATTCGTGGTCAACGCCTTTATGCTCTACAAGGTTTTCAAGGATTCGGTGCGCGAAAACAACGCCGACGCGTTCACCATCAAGAGCTGCATGGGGACCATCATCCCCATGTCCAAGACCACGGCGTGCCTCACCCTGGGTCTGCTCAACGACGAGGGGCTGCCGGCGTTCTGCGAATCCGATTTCGTCGTCATACCGCCGGCGCTGTTGCTGTACCATATTTCCGGCAAACCGGTGTTTCTACACAACTCGACGTTCCCGCATCAGGGCATGGTGACCTGCGCGCACTGCATCGGCCCGCGGCGCATGGACGGCGAGCATTACGACCCCGCGGAGATCATGACCCATTATGAATCAGAGTACGGCGCCGCTCCCAAGGTGTCCATGCCCATCGGGCAGGAGCTGACCTTTTTGGATCCGGAATACAGCACCCTGCGCTGGCTGGGCTTTAAGGGCATTGTCAAAGACAACCCCTTTTACGAGATCTGCCGCTCGCAGCAGGATGTCGAGATCGTCGGCGATTGGAAAAAACTGCTGGCAGAGGTGCGGGATTCCCACTGGGTGGCGGTATATGGCGATTATTTGCGCGAGACCGAGTATGCGGCAAGACGCATCGGTGTAAAATGGGAGGGGTTGGGATAAATGTAAATAAAGACCGGACTGTCCAGTCTTAAACAGCCCGGTCTCAGCGAGTGTTCACAGCCAAATTTTTCGCCGGCCAAGCCGTCGACCAGCCACCGGTCGCAGCAGCTGCTTTCACCGGTCCAGCGGACGCCCCTCGTGGATCACCGTGACCTGCACTCGCGTGTTGACGCTGTCAGACCCCTGGCAGTCGAACGACAAGAGGTTTTCACCGGCCTGCAAGAAGGGAATGTCCCCTTCTATCTTGACATCCTGCAAAAATTCTCCTTTCGGACCATAGAGTTTGCAGTCCTCCGCAGAGTAAAATTCCAGGACCATGCCGGATGCCATTTTCGTCTTGAAAGTCACTTTTCGGCCCGCCGCCGTGATGGAAGGATTCTCGATCGTGGCGGACATCAAGGGCAACGCTTTTACCGCACTGATCAGACAACTGGACGTTTTTCCCGCCGCCAGATTGTTGAACCAAATCTGCAGTTTATCAATTCGATCAAAATGCACGGTATGGCGGTAAGAGTCATAGACGTAAAAACCGGAATCAGGCCAGATGTAATCACTAAAGGCGGAGGATTCGATCTCCACCAGTTCAAAATATCTCCATCCGCTAAAATCGATCTTGATAAAGTGATCCCCTCTGGCGCCATGCGACAGATATTTCGGGCTTTCGAGCCTGAAATTCAACAGCTGACCGCTAGCGTCGCCTTTGACCCATACTCCGAGCGCCTGATGTTTGGATAGATCGAGGCAGGGAGCGAATTTCTTTTCCCATTTGATCCATAGACCCTCTTGAGGAACCGTTGGGGCAACCGCAGCGGAAAAACGCGCCGCAGGCGTACCGTCCGCAGGGCGCTCGAACGATGGGCCGATCTCTCCGCTGACTCCTGCAGCCTTGCCTGCGATAACAAATCCCTCTGGTTGTGAGAAATCAGCCAGCACCACCGGCGAAGGATCTGCATAACTCTTCATGGCCATCAGCACTTCCATCCGGAGTTTGATAGGTTGTTCGCCGAACTGGTTAGGCGAACTCCAGTGAGCGGAGGGATGGGACAGCCCTTCCACTTTATGCTTGTGATAAGAAACCGGTTTCAGATTCCAGCGGCCGTCCTCCTGCCTGATCAAAGTGAACTCTTTGCCCGGCTGGCGGAGCAAAGCCCGGACCGACTCGCTGAAATAGTTCGCATGACGAAGCTCCTCGTATTGACGGATAATGGCCGCCAACCGGCGGAACAGCGGAGTGGCCTCGAGGGTTTTTTCATCTACCCCGCCCAGCATCGATACTCCTGCATGGTTGCCGATCATTTTACAGCAGAGATATTCCACGTCATCCGGAAATGTGGGTTCCACCTGCGGGGGATTCCAAGTCTGGTTGCCCCACCAGCCGAGATGCAGCGGCAACAGCAACCCGCCGTTTTCCGCCAAGGCATAGCGATCGATCAACGGTGCATGACCTCGCCACAGCCCATGTTCGTTCTCATTGGCTTTGATTTTTTCAGAATGAAAAAGCCGGGTGGATTTGATCGCCGCCGAATGAATGTCCACAAACCGTTTATACCCGCGTACCGGCCGATCCCATGCCTGCCACCGTGAACGGTAATGCCACCAGTGGTGCGACATAGAGCTCATCTCCATCCCCACCGGACGTCGGAGCTTTTTTGCGATTGTGAAAATAAATTTTGTCCCATAGTACCAGAAATACTCTTCTCCGCCCAGCAGGTCGCTGAGATCGATGGCGTCCAAATAAATCCCGTCAAAATCGCATTCGTTTACAATCTCCGCGGTCCTGGCCGCTATCTCATCAAACAGAGGGGTGTCCGGTCCAGGGACAAACCGGTCGATGGCCTCCTTGAGATGAAATACCGCTTCGCCTGCTTGGTGGGCGGAGATACGGGTGCCGAGAGCGCCCCGTTTGCAGCCCATGAAACGGTACGGCGGCGCATCGGAGATACGGCTGAAGGTGATCAGCTCCTGACCGATCCTCAGGGTGACGCTGTTGCGGACGAAAAAGCCTGTGATGGTAGAGATAGAGGCGGTTGATTCATGGACGACCAGTACGGTGTCGTTTTCTCCCACCGATTTAGCGAGGGTGAACCGTCTGAAAGCATCCAGGTCCGCACTTGGCACAGGCGTCACATATTTCGAGTTCTTGTCGACAAAGAAAGCATAGGTGTGAAAGAGGGAGGAGATGCCGGCCTCATGGAGGCGAGCGTTGATGCGTTTGAAAGAGGGCCAGCCGTCCGGCCATTTCTTCGGATTGAGCTCAAAATCGCCGAACTTGAAAAAGTCGCCACCCCCATGGTTGTCGATCTGATTGAATCCCAGGCTGGTGCACATGCGGATCCATTCATCGACGTTCTCTTCGTTCAGCGTGCCAAAGTTCATCAGATAGGAACCGTAGCCCTCTTTTTGCATCAGCGCCCAGGCGCCGCCTTTGTCGGAAAAAGGCACCCCCGGCGCCCTGGACATCACTTCGCGTATCGCCGGCAGAATCCTTTCCTGCGGAATCGCCAGAAGAGTCGCCTCAGCCCCTTTCAATCCAAACCGGGCATAGCAGGTCGCCCATAAATGAGTCTGCAGAGCGGGCAGCTGCCGTACATGGGTGAACAAGTTCATGGAGAGAACACAGGCGGCGAAGGGTTCATAGGGCATGCCCTCCAGCGTCAAGGGGATGTTTAAAAACGTCAGCGCCTCCACCTCTCCCGCAACCTTGTCGACTCGATACACCCAGCGGTCTTTATAGTTTTGCAGGAGGATCTCTGCGCGCACTCGCGCATCGTCGAATTCCAGGTAAAGTCGGTCGCCTTTGAGGCGAAGTGCGGAGACAGGAAACGGTTTTCCCTTCTGCTGAATTAAAGCGCAACGGGAAACCTTTTGCTGATCCAGATAATCCCGGCCTGAGGCGCAATCGATAAAATGAAGGTTTTTTCCATCCTGCGCTATTTCGTAGCGAAAAAAACCATTATCCAGAACCACGGTTCCCTTCGCCTGGCCCAGACAGAGAAAGATAGCCAGGGCGGAAAAAAGCGCCATTCCCCTGAGGAGGAACCGGGCGCGGATCAGACAAAAAGCATTCATTCTGCTCCTCATTATCATCTCGGTGTTCGTTATCAGGGTTGCCCTGCAAGCGGCGTTGGAATCAAGCAGTCCAACAGTTCAGGCGGCCGGCTATGGGTTCTTTTTCTTTCTGCCTTGCAATATATTTTTCACGGCGTCCTTTGCTCTATCGGCAAGCGAGTCCTTGGTGGTTTGCACTTTATCCTGAACCTGCTGTTTCAGAGAATCCAGTCCCAACCGTTTTTCCGCCTCTGCTTTCACCACTTGCTTGAGCGTGTCTCCCAGCGCGCGGGCGATGCGGGTGCTGAACTTGGGATCCGTCGCAGTGCCGGAGATGGCGATATCCATATCCAGGGTTCCGCCTTTGAGCAGGCTGCCGGAGCTCTGCAAATACTGCGACAACAGCGGATTCAATTTCGCTTCAGCGGACTCGGTGGGAATTCTGGCCGTCAGGCTATATTCCAGGCTGAGGTCCAAACCATGGGATCCGACCAGGGAAAAAGAGTAATCTCCCAATGTAAAGTTGAGCAGCCGTAAATTGAAGCGACCGTCCTGAATCGTATAGCGGGGATTGATGTTCTTCAGCGTCGGGCTGCGCAACCGCTCAATGCGGGTGGCGTCTGCCAGTTTTTTCAGCAACGGCGTGCCGGCGACCGCCACCTGCGCGATGGACAGATCGCCGCGATGAAAAAATTGTTCCAATATCGGCATCAGGGTGATTTCCATGGGCGTGTTCACCTGAAACAGCCCATCCACGCTGCCCTGCAGATCCTGGAGAAACGGCGCCAGCTTGGCGGGCAAGGCGATCTGCAGCAAGCCGCCTATCTGCAGGGCTGCGGCCTTGAAATTGAAATCGAGCAAAGGCCGCGCCGGCGGAATCCAGCGATAGCTGCCGTCGGCCAGCAAGCGGCCTTGAGCAAAATCCGCCTGCAGATGGTTGAGATGGAGAACCTGTTTATCGACCATCATATCACCGGTTACTTTGGCAAACTCCATGCCCTGCATGATCACCCGGTCGAACTCTGCCTTCAGGTCCAGGTGCACCCGGTCCGGCAGTTCGAAAGCCTGCAGCCCGCTGCCCGGCGCTTCGATGAACGGATCGAGATCCAGCAGACGGCTTCTGACCGTGAGTGCGCCGGTTAGACTCTGGCGGCCGAAAAGAAAACCCAGAGGATTTTCCAGATCACCGTCAGCCGCCAGATCGCTCTTGCCCATGGCGGCGGCAAAACGGTCCAGGCGAATGCGCGGCGGATTTATTTTGACAAGCGCGTCACTGATCTGCAGCGGCTGCGGCAACGCCGGTCCGGCATAATGAAGCTGCTGCACCTCGAGATATCCGTTGCCTTCGAGCCGGCCGAGCTGTTCTTTGGCGACAAGCCCCTGCAGCGTCAGGTCGGCGTCGATCCTGCCGCGCAGAGTGGTGCTGCTGGGCAGGTCGACCAACTGAGCCCATTGAGCCAGATCCAGAATGCCCTTGAGCGTGGTGTGCACCCAAGGACGGGACAGCGGATTTTTCAACTGCAAAGTCATATCCACGGGCTGACCGTTGAGCTTGAAATGCAGGCTGCGCAGGTCCACGACCACATCATCGGTTTTCGTGCCTTTATGGTCGACCGCGAGATCCAGCCTCACATCCTCCATCCTCGCCGCCTGGCCGCGATAGCCAAAGGCCCCATCATTGACATCCACATTGATCTCAAAGGCGGGCACGATCTGTTCTCCCATGGCGCCGTGCACCCGGCCGTTGATGGCCATCAGTCCGTCGGCATCCAGATCGTTGAATCTGTTCTTGTAAAGCACGGGGATCAGGGAGAGGATCTGTTTGAAATCCGTCTGCGGGCTGTTGAAGGTGATATCCAACTGGGGCTGCCCGTTTTGCTGCGCAAACCAACCGTCGAAATGGAGCAGCACCTGATTGATGCGCACCGAGTTGTCGCGCAACTGAAAGTGCTGCCGGTCCAGATCCACCGCAACGTTCAGATCAGCTGCCAGCTCCGCATCGGTCAAATAGTTCATTCCGTTCAACCGTGCCCGGGCTTTAGGGATGATTGTTTTGGTGGACAGGACAAACTGCCGGCTGGAAAAATTACCGCTGCCTTGATGGGAAAACCCCTCCAGCCGCACCTGGCTGTCCTTTGCCGAATCGCTGAAGGAGATCGTAGCGTCGACGATGCGATAGCTCTGCAGCTCAAAACCCATCCGGCTGGCGGTTGGATCGGTTGCGGCGGCTGGTTTGAAAATCTGCCAATTACCCTGCCCCTGGCGGTTTTGCTTCAGGTTGAGGACCGGCGCAACAACCTCGATGGCTTTGACCGAAATCTTATCGTGACGAAAAAAACGGACCAGGTCCACGGCCAGCGAGATCCGGCCGATCCGCACCAGGGTGTCCTGGCTCAAGGGCGGCCGGGGAATAATACGCAGAGAATCCAGCGAAACCCTTAGCCGGGGAAACTCTTTGATCAGGCTGAGATCAAGGCGGTCAAAATGCACCTGGGCGTTCAATTGCTTTTCAGCTTGTCCCTTCAGAACAGCGCCCACCTGGCGGGTAAAAAAGCCAGGCGCCAACGCCACCAGCAGGACCAGCAGCAGTAAAATAATGGCGATAGCGAGCAGTATTTTTTTCATCAGAGAATCCCTTCACGATAGTATAGGGCTATGAAAAGAACATCTTGCTCCGATGGATGACGGTAAAAGCCGATCGCTGCTGTACGGGCTGCAGGTTTGAAAATTCGTTTTTTCCGCATACCCAGCGTCATCGTGCCGCCCGGCAACACCCCGGGAGTTCAAAACCGGCGGTTATTGCGAGCGGATTGAAAGAATGGGGCGTGTGCCGAATGGTAAAAGAAAGATACAACAAGAGGCAAGAAAATTCAAGTTATTATTTACTCAACCGGCAGCGGCAGGCGGCGGTTTTGGGGAGAAGAATCACCTGATAAATAACTTGACCGCCATCTCGTAAACAATTATATTTGAAAGATAGTTAGCAGTCCTTGATAGAGACCGTTGATCGGTCTCAGCTCTTCCATCGATGCCAATCCTGGTAAAATCGAGGGGCGAAGAACAGAGGAGCTATCAGAACATCGGGGTATTCTAACTGAAGAGAATAGGCGCTTGATCAAATTGAGTAAATCTGCAATGAAAGATCTGCCCTGCAGTGTCCCGGACTGGCAAAGCCTGCTTGACGGCCTGGCGCCGCTTATACGTGAAGCCGGCAACATGGCTGTCACGAGTTTTGGTCGTTCAAGGATTCTTGACAACAAGTCTGGCGGCGACTTGACGACCGATATAGATCTACGGATCAATCGATATCTGATTACAGGATTGAAGCGCCTTTTACCTGCGGCCGGCATCCTTTCGGAGGAATCCGGATGCGCCGGCAAGGAACAGGAATTGACCTGGATCCTGGATCCGATCGATGGATCGAAGCATTACGCTCGCGGTATTCCGTGGTACGCGATATCGGCAGCGCTTCAACAGAATAACGAGTTTGTTTTAGGCGTGATCGGCGTTCCGGTCACAGGAGAACTCTTCGCGGCTGTCAAAGGGGGCGGCGCGACACGAAACAACATCCCGATTTCTTGCAGTCAGACGCAAAATATATCTCAGGCGATCCTTTGTATAGAATTGCCGTCCCGTCATGGCGGCCATTCTTCTCTGCAACGTGCGTTGAACCAACTGCAGACCTTGATGATGGCCTGCCAGCGCATTCGAGTGATTGGTGTATCAACCCTGGGACTCTGCTATTGCGCCATGGGGGCTTTTGACGCATATGTCAATCTGGGATCAGCCCCCAACGCTATATGGGACACTGCAGCGGGAGAGATCATCGCCCGAGAAGCGGGTTGCTTGTTATCACATGACAGTGGTCTCACAGTGGTCAGTCCTCCAAAGCTTTATCAGCAGATCTTGGACCAACTGGAATCGATTGCAGGACCGATGTCTTAACCACATTTTCAGACTTAACCCCATGAGCAAGTTCTCTATCCTCGTAACAGGCAACGCGATATCTGAAACCATTCTATCTGCAACCGATCCGGTTCATTTTGGTGAAAAATATACTGTCCCTGCGACAAAGGGGATGGGGGGAAGTGGAACCAATTATGCACGTCGCCTCTTGACCTGGGGAGCCGACGTGTTTCCCATCTTGCTGGTTGGCAATGATCCTGCGGGGATCATGATGCGAGACGTGTTGTTCGAAGCTGCCATACAGGGGAGAACGTCGATAGCGGTCCGGACTTATCTCAGCGAACCTGCGTTTATGGTACCAGGCGCTCGCACACTCCAATCGACGATTTTGCTGGCGAATGGTCGCCGAACCATCTTTTCGCATGAACCTCAGATGGCGGACAATTTTATAAGGCATCTCGGTGAAAGAACCCTGGCTGCCGAGCGCGCGATTGATGGCGCTCCTTCAGCGGTCATGATAGGGCACCTTTATGGGGATCGTGGCCGGAGGGATCCAAGCACACAAGGCCTGTGCACGCATTGGTTGGTGGAGCATTTTCACGAACGCGCCTTCACCCTGATCAACTTTGGTCGCACGCAGCTTGGTCTGGGCGCTCGGTTTTGGGAAAAGCTGTTGGAAAAAAGTGATCTATTTCAATGCAACGTGCAGGAATTGGGTCTTTTATTCGCTGCGACTGGCGATAGAGAAAGAAAGCTTTCTTGGATGATCGAATGGTTGCGGGAGCGAATCCCTGCGGTAGTGGTTACAGCCGGCCACCTTGGCGCACTCGGAGTTTGTCGGGGAATAGACCGTAAAACATGCATGGCCGCGCCCAGTCCTCTGCCGGTAAAAGATTCAACGGGAAGCGGTGACGCCTTTGCCGCTGGTTTGGTTTCGCACCTAGCGAAAGAAAAGAATCCAACATTCGATAATTTATGCCAAGCCATGTCCATAGCCAGAACGTGGGCGGCCTTTGCCTGTGATGAACGCGGTGGCTCAGGTCCTGCACCAGGACCTGAATTTCTGCAGAGGCTGAACGAGGTCGAAAAAAGTCGAGAACCCATAACCATCTTTAAAGACCCTCATAGTGTTTTCGCAGCCTGGTACGAAAGCTAAGCCAGCGGGCCGGTCGCGCTTATTTCTGCTCTCTCTGTTGACTTTCAAAATGTTTGATTGTGGAAAGAATTTTCTCTCGACCAAGTTGATGATCAGGAAAATCGAATCCCAGCCGATTCACTTCTTTCTGTTTGCATTCCCGCAACTTTTCGATCGTGCACTTTCTTGAATTGCTCTCTTGAATTTGTTGTTCCTCCAGCAGTTTTATGAATTCCTCGTCAAAAATCTCGACTAATCTGCGAACCGAAGGAGCATGCAACGAAAAAACCGTCTGCCGATGACCGGTTCCCAGACGAATCGGAACAGAAGTAGCTGAAAACCAATCGCCTACCAGAGTCAAGGAATCACCGGTGGCCGGGTAGGGACTCAACACAGCATACACATCTGAATGGGGCGGGCGCTCCAGAAAATCAATCAAGCCTGCCAGACGGACCAGTTTGCTTGCCGGGCCGTACTGGGCATAGTCCTGATCGGCGTGAATGATCAAACGACATCCCCTGTGCTTGACATGTTGATAAAGCTCATTGCGCTCCCGGCGAATCAAGTCCAGATGGCGTGCCTCGCGATGGTTTTCACCACCATAGCGCAGCACCCAGTAAAGGTGTTGCGGTTGCACAAAGACCATGGTGCAAAAGGAGGTCAAACCGGTTTTTTGCCGAACCATTCCGTAATAACCTCGAGAACGCACCATTTCAGCATACTCTGCGAGCAGACGCACGCGGGCATCGTTATCCCACACAAACCGACAAAGTGTTGCCTCATCTCGGTTGGCGGATGTGCGTACAAGTTCGTGAATCGTCTGGCTGGGAAGTCGCTTGGCTAAATGGTCCCTGCTTAGCGCATGCGAGATCTGTTCTTGGACGCTTGACCCGGCTTGTGTCGCTAATCCGCGATCCAGGCGCACAGCCTCCACCGCGCTGATAATTCCAACCGGATCCGTCCCTATCGCAATCGGCAGAATAGGAATATTGAGAGCAAGGGCATAACCGATTTCCTGCTGAACCCAGCCCCGCCAATTAGAGTGGTCTGTTACAAAAGCAATAAAAACATGCGATTGGGTAATCAGATTTTGAATTTGATAGGTAAATCCCTCTCCCGGTTTCAGCTTGTCGTCCCAGAGTGTTTGAAAGCCGCACTCTTCAAGATACTCAGCCAGTTGTTCAACATAGCAGAGGTCATCATGAGTGTAACTGATAAAGACGCGAATTTTTTCTTCTGGGTCGGTCATGCAGGCGTCCTTTCAAACCTACTCAGCAATGAGATGTTCTGCGACAGTCTACTGGACATCACCTCTTGCCGATCTAATCGCTTTGCCACCTTGCTGCCGAACGGTTCGGCATCGTTCTACACTGTGCTCCACCATGAAGAGGGTGATTGTATACTGAGATCCCGGCATCAACCCCCACTTCCCCACATCGTTGCCTAGAAAAGCGCTGATCTATATAGTTTTCGTGTTTAATCCCACCAGCGGATATTTTAATAGCTGTAACCCCCTCGTCGTCCTTTGCACATCATCTTTCTGACGACCAGGATTTATATTGTCGGAAGGTTTTTGTGCAGCTTTACGACCCCTTTTGCAGCATAATAGTTAACAAGGACCTGAAAATCAACATCTTTTTCCACCGTGCGCAGTGTGGACTCAATGGTCTCAGCCATAAAGCTCGCAAGGTCCTGTTGCGGTGTAAGAGATGGGCGGGAGCACTCCCGCCCATCCTGTTGAGGGTGGTTATTTGATCAGGACCATCCGTTTGACGTCCGTGGCCTGTTCAGTCTGCAAACGATAGAAATAAATGCCGGAGCTGGCGAGCGCACCCTGGTCCGTGGTTCCATTCCAGGAGATCTGATGACTGCCGGCAGCCTGGCGCCGATTATTCAACAGCGTCTTGACCAGTTCTCCATTGACGTTAAACACCTGCACGGTGACCGCGGCGGCTTGGGGCAGATAAAATTGAATCATGGTCTGCGGATTAAAGGGGTTCGGATAGTTCTGCTCGAGCGTAAAACCCTGCGGCAGCGCGGCTGTCGATGAAGCGGAAACGCCGGTGCCCATCTCGGTAAATTTGGTTATAAAAATTTGGTTCACCTTCTTGCCGTCTCCGCGTCCCATATCTAGTTTTCGGTTAAAAGCGACCAATTGCCCGTCAGACGAAACGACAAAGGCATCTGGGTTTGCATCGGGCGTGGGATCCGTCAGCATCCACGACTTGCCGAAATTCGCATCGCCCGGAATCACGTTGGTGGCCCAGATGGATCCTGCGGACAAACAGATGATGTAATTCCCGGATGGATGCCACCACTG
>JAKQNR010000028.1 GCA_029565685.1 bacterium
TAATGGGGCGATCCTGCTGCCCCCGGGGATCCAGCAACGGGTTGAGCTTTGCGGTCATCGGTCCTTTACTCCTTGAGTCTGCAAAAAATTTATCATGGCACGGTGCCTTTTCCAGGCAGCAGTCCTAATTTATCAGTAATAACGGTCAAGAAAAACCAAATAGTCGGAAAACCAACCGGGCCGGAATCGAATTCCCGGCTTTTGCTTTTCGGCCCTGATACCGACAGCGACTCGGGCCCTGATAAAGGTTTACCATTGTTATATGGGCGAAAGAGCGATATACGTAAATAGCCAGCAGCCCAAAAGATAGGCACTGATTCCGGGAGGATCTTGCGTGGTCGTCAAATCGAAGAGTGCGCGCACGAAAAAAAATGATAGGTCGGTTTATCTGGTTCCTGCTGTCGATAAGGCTCTCGAAATTCTCGCCTTGCTCCGAACGGAAGGCCGCGAAATGAATCTCGCTGAGATTTCGAAGGCAACCGGCTCTCATAAGAGCAGCGTGCAGCGTCTCATGACAACGCTGAACCACCATGGATTCGTCAAACGCGATGAAGTAACCAAGAGATATGCGCTCGGTATCGCGCTGGCGGAATACGGCCGGGTTGCCCTAAACAATCTGGACATTCGCCAGCTGGCCAAACCCTACCTGCAGGCTCTCGTGGATTACAGCGGAGAAACGGCCGTACTGGCAATCATGAACGATACGAAGATGGTGATGATCGATAAGCGCGAACCTCCAAGCCAGATACGCGCGTCCCCATTCATCGGGCTCAGGTTCCCGGCGACGGCTACTTCGAACGGAAAGGCGCTGCTGGCCTGGATGCCGGAGGATCGCGTCACGGAGATTATGCAGATTGAGGGATTGCCGGCGGCAACCCGGCATTCCATCACCAAGCCCTCGCTCTACCGCGCCGATCTGGCGGCCACGCGGGAGCGCGGATATGCCATAGACCGTGAAGAGTTCCAGGAAGGCGTCAGCGGCGTGTCGGCGCCCGTATTCACACCCAAAGGCCTGGTCATTGCCACCATCTCCATTGCCGCTCCCGCATTCAGAATGACGGAGGAGAGCATCCGGAAATATGGCGAGAAGTGCATGGAAGTCGCCGCCCAGCTATCCGCCCAGCTTCGCTAAGCCAGGAGCGTGCCGGAGGTTGAACACCCCTGAAAAAAACAGCGCCTCGAATTCCACCAATTCCACTAATAGAGGCTAGATTGGTGGAATTCGTGGCGTTGTTCTATCTCAGAATTTCCATCAGGCTCATCACCTTTTGAGGCTTATTGCGCCGGGCGATATTCTCCTCCAGTTGGAGTTGGCAGCCGGGACAGGCGGTCACCACGATGTCGGCATCGCTGGCTTCAATGCTCTCCACCTTTTTCTCCGCAATCTTCTGCGAAAGGTCGTAATAAAAGAGGCTGAATTGTCCCGCCATGCCGCAGCAACGATCCGCATTCGGCATTTCGATATAGTTCCCGTTCGCGAGAGACTTCAAAATCTGGCGCGGTTGTTCTTTGACACCAAGATGA
>JAKQNR010000034.1 GCA_029565685.1 bacterium
CGGCCGGGAGGAGCTCCTGCACCTGGTGGTGGAGATCAAGGGATTTCGCGGTGAGGATGCCAAGGAGAAGAAAGCGGCGATGGAGACCTGCTGGCTGCCCGGGGTGAACCATTCCGGTCTCCACGGCCGCTGGGCTTTTGCAGAGTTTACAGAGGTCTACGAGATCGAAAAGGCGTTTGGCGGGATGATCGAAGATCATCTGTAGAAAGAAGGTTGTATGAACAGTGATGAACTCATTGCGCTTATTGCTTCAGGCGAAGACAGCACCAGGCAGTTCAAAGCGGATATTCGCAACAGCGATTCACTCGCCTCGGAGATGGCGGCTTTTGCCAACAGCGAGGGTGGCGCCCTGTTTATCGGCGTGAGCGATGCAGGCGCAGTCCCCGGCTTGTCGCAGGCTGATGTGGTTCGCATCAATCAGCTGATCAGCAACGCCGCCAGCCAGGGCGTACGCAGTCCTCTGATTGTCCAAACGGAAAACGTACTGCTGCCGAATGGCCGCGTTGTCATCGTCCTGGGCGTGCCCAAGGGACTCGCGCGCCCCTATTTTGACAAGAACGGTGTGATCTGGCTAAAGACCGGGGCTGACAAGCGGCGGATCAACTCGAGAGAGGAACTGCGACGGATTTTTCAGATATCCGACCAGCTTCATGGCGATGAGCTGCCCACCAGGGCGGAGGTGGAGCAGATCGACAAACTGCGATTCCGTGATTTTTTACGTGATGTCTATCAAATCGCGTATCCGGAAAACAAGGCTGAATTGATCCGGCTTCTGCAGAATATGAGTCTGGCCACTGCAGAGGGAAAACTGAATCTGGCCGGAGTGCTGCTTTTTGCCGAGAGGCCGGAGTGGATCAAACCGGAGTTCGTCGTCAAGGGCGTTCGCTATCCGGGCAAAGAAATTCATATCAGTGAGTATCTCGATACCGAAGATTTTGCCGGTCCGCTGCCTAAAGTATATGCTGATGCGCTCGCTTTCATTATGCGCAATCTTTTCAAGGTGCAGGCCGGACGCGGGGTTAACGCGCCGGGTATACCGGAAATTCCAGCTGCCGTCTTTGAGGAGCTGCTGGTTAATGCCCTGATTCACCGGGATTATCTGGTGAGTGCGCCGATCCGTTTGTTCATTTTTGACAATCGTATCGAAATCATCAGCCCGGGAAATTTGCCCAACAACCTGACGGTGGAAAAAATTCGCTCAGGCATCTCCAACTTGCGCAATCCGGTTCTGGTCTCTTTCGCCGCCAAGGGTCTATTACCCTATCATGGCCTCGGCTCGGGCATCAAACGAGCCCTTGAGAATTGGCCCGATATCGATTTCAATGACGATCGTGTTGGCACTCTTTTTAAAGCAACTATTTATCGAAAAACAAGTGATACTCATGAACCGTCAGGTTCATCGTTTATCTCCGCTGATTCACCAATTAGTTCGGTGAAAGAGCTGGATATAGATAAAAGTTCGGGGAAAAGTTCGGGGAACAGGGCGATAAATGATAAAAGTACGGGGAAAGAATCAGGTAAAAGTTCGGGGATAAAACCGGCATCTGATAAAAGTTCGGGGAGAACCAGTGAAAGAATAGTGTACCTGCTGTCAGGCAGCCCCAAAATGACCATACCGGAATTGGCCCTGGCATTGGGAATAACCACTCGGGCCGTTGAAAAGCAAATTGCGCAGCTGCGCAAGCTGGGACGGCTGCAAAGAATCGGATCCCACCGGGATGGATACTGGCATGTGGCTGAACAGGATTGAGCGAAGGAAGAAGGGATGAACTACCGGAAGGGCAGCAAGATCGTCGATTCATTCGTGCATGAGGAAGCCTCGCGCAAGAACATACCCACCGCCGAGTACCAGGCGATTATGAAAGGGGAGGAGCAGACGCCGCTGCGCATCGCCTACGAGCGGCGCAACCGCGATCTCGATCCCCAGCTGGTCTGGCGTGGCAAGGATGAGCAGGACTGGTCGGACCTGGTGGTGCCGGCGCCGCCGCTCTATATCCAGGAGAAGGTGCACCCCAAGGTGCTGATCGACGATCTGCGCCGTCATGCCGCGGCCGGGGAGCAGCCCGGCGAGCCGCAGCTTGACCTTTTCGCCGATTTCAACGGCCTGCCGGGTCCGGAGGCCCGCACCGAGTTCTATCAGCACGACGCCAACTGGACCAACCGCATGATCCTCGGCGACAGCTTGCAGGTGATGGCCTCGCTGGCCGAGCGGGAGGGGCTGCGCGGCAAGGTGCAGTGCATATATATCGATCCGCCTTACGGTATCAAGTTCAACTCCAATTTTCAGTGGAGCACTACCAGCCGCGATGTCAAGGATGGCAACACCGATCACATCACCCGCGAGCCGGAGCAGGTCAAGGCTTTCCGCGATACCTGGCGCGACGGCATCCACTCCTATCTGACCTATCTCCGCGA
>JAKQNR010000045.1 GCA_029565685.1 bacterium
ATGAGACCTCGCTCAACCTTGGCCCGGAGGCCAACAGCCAGAACAGCTTTACCATCTCCTCCAATGCAAGCTGGACCATCAGCGACAATCAAGCTTGGTTGACGACCAATTACACCAGCGGTACCGGCAATCAGACTGTTATCGTGACGGCAACAAATGCGAATCCATCGATCAGTTCGCGCAGTGCAACCGTGACCATCTCCGGCAGTGGTTTTACCAGAACGCTGATCGTGACACAGCAGGGTGTGAGTCCCTACCTCACAGTAAATGAGACCTCGCTCAACCTTGACCCGGAGGCCAACAGCCAGAACAGCTTTACCATCTCTTCCAATGTAAGCTGGACCATCAGCGACAATCAAGCTTGGTTGACGACTAATTACACCAGTGGTACCGGCAATCAGACTGTTATCGTGACGGCAACAAATGCGAATCCATCGACCAGTTCACGCAATGCGACCGTGACCATCTCCGGCAGTGGTTTTACCAGAACACTGACCGTGACACAGCAGGGTGCTAGTAGATATATCAAAGTGGTGTCTCCCAACGGAAGTGAATCGTACAAGATCGGAGCGACACTGCCTATCCGCTGGAATTACTCGGCAGATTCCGGCTCAAGGGTTTACATCGATTTGTATAAAGGCGGCCAGCTCTATAAGCATTTAAAAAGCGGGGTTGATGTCGGCAATGATGGTGACCATGATGAAGTTTTAAATGATGTGACGGCAGGAAACGATTATAAAATCAGGGTCACCAGTAGTTCATATGCAAATGTTTATGATGAGAGCGACGATTATTTCAGTATTATGAGCAATAGTAATGCTTATGTAAAAGTGACTTCACCTAATGGAGGCGAGGCATATAAGATCGGAGCGACACTGCCTATCCGCTGGAATTACTCGACAGATTCCGGCTCAAGGGTTTACATCGATTTGTATAAAGGCGGCCAGCTCTATAAGCATTTAAAAAGCGGGGTTGATGTCGGCAATGATGGTGACCATGATGAAGTTTTAAACGATGTGACGGCAGGAAATGATTATAAAATCAAGGTAACCAGTACTTCTTATCCGAGTATTTTTGATGAAAGCGATAATTATTTTAGTATCACTTCTGGAGGCGATGTGATACCAAGTAATGGCCTAGTCGCTTATTATCCTTTTAACGGTAACGCAAATGATGAAAGCGGGAATGGTAACACTGGAATCATCCATGGGGCGACACCAGTTCCAGATAGATCTAATACTGCAAATCGGGCCTATTTTTTTGATGGAATTAATGATTATATTGATTGTGGAAATGGCAGCAGTCTCTCTTTTTCAGCGGCACTGACTATGTCATTTTGGGTTAAATTTACCAATAACCCCTATGCATTCTCCGGAGGCAAAATAATAATTGACAAAGCCTACAGTTGGCGATTCTATTATGCCCCCGATGCTAGCACCCAGGAAGAACTCGCTGATCAAATCTATTCCAATCTTTGGGGCTGGGCCGATTTAAGCACGAAAACGACCAATTGGCAGACTAACAAATGGTATCACATTGTAACAACTTATAATAAAACATCTCTTACCACCTATGTTGACGGCGTCCAGCAAAACACTAGAAGCTTGAGCAAATCATTGCTGATTGATTCATATCATATGTTTATTGGAGCGCAATCTGATGGTCCTGGATCATACTTCAATGGATGTATCGATGATATTAGAATTTACTCAAGAGCCCTTAATTCAACAGAAGTATCAAGCCTTTATCATGAGAATGGTTGGTGATGCCATTTCGGCTGCTTTCATAATATTCTGGATGGGTTGAATTTTTAATGAATCTCTTGTATGGATGAATTCTTCTGGGTTGCAATCTAAGAGATATATTGGGCCTTCGTCCATTACGCTGGGAATGGATGGGCGATTTGCCTTCATCACAAATAAGCTTAAATATATTCAAATGAGTGTCTTCTTCAAACAGCTCCATGCTATTTATTGATCAGATACCAGGGCGCTAGAACTGCTTATGCTCATGTCTGATAGTAAAATTCACTTGTTTTTCGCCGACGGCTGGACTAAATTGCCGATAGATAGAGCGGGCGGATCCGTGCGACTTTTAATACGGGGCGTGCATGGAATCAATCCCCCCATCCGCCTGTTCTTCATTCCAGTGACAGGGCCTATAAGAAAACAGTTTTAACCTACCATGACGAATCCCACTGCAGCGATCGGCATCGACATCGGCGGCAGCAGCGCCAAAGGCGGTCTGGTGACGCCTGACGGACGGATTATCGCTCAGACCTCCGTGGCTACGGCCGATCATGATGAGCGCGAAACGGTTTTAGCCAATTATGAACAATTGATCCACGATTTATTGACGCAAGCAGGTCGCTTAAATCTGCCGGTGACGGGCATCGGAGTCGGCGTCCCGGGTTACCTCGATGAGTCCGGCAGGGCGATGATCTACGGCAATGTCCGCTGCCTCGAGGGATTTCCCCTTGGCGATCATTTCGCCCATAGGTTCGGGCTTCCCGTTCAATTGGACAACGATGCGAACTGCGCCGCTCTGGCCGAATATTACTGGGGCGGAGGCGAGGGATGTGATCGATTGCTGGTGGCGACCGTGGGCAGCGGCATCGGCGTGGCGGTCATGATCAACGGCAAACTGCTGCGCTATACCTACGGCACTACGGGCGAACTGGGCAGCATCGTTGTTGATGCCTGCGGCGGCAAATCAGCGTTTCTCGGCGGACAGGGGGGACTGGAGAGCGTGGCTTCAAGCCGAGCGATGATCGATGCCGCTGCAACGCTGCAACCCAGGCCGAATAATGTAGCGGAATTGGCCGATTCGGCGCGCAGCCAGGAACCCGCAGCGGCGATTATTCGGCAGGCGGGATGGTGGCTGGGGATCGGCATCGCCAGCTGGGCGGCGATCTTTGCGCCGAAACGCGTGCTGATCGGCGGCGGCGTTGCGGCCTGCGGCGATCTGTATTTTAACGCTGTTCGCAAGAGCGCCTTTGATGCCGTACCGCCGTATTATAAGCCCGGACTCACCATCGCTGCGGCAGATCTCGGCAACCAGGCGGGCTTTATGGGCGCTGCCTCGCTGATTCTGCTAAAGCCGGAATAGGAAAAAGCGTATCGTATGAAAACTGCAGGCAGTAAGGAGCGCGGAGGCCATGTCAGATATGGCGTACTGGCCGCTATGGTCGCTGCTCTGGGTGGATACATGTTCGGCTTTGAAATGGCCCTCATCGCCGGACCGCTGATTTTTATTCAATCCTATTTCGCATTGACCAGCCAACAGGTGGGTTTTCTGGTCGCCTCGTTGCCCATCGGCGCTATCCTTGGAGCGGCTCTGGCGGGAACCTGCAGCGATTATTGGGGCCGACGCAAAGTGTTGGTGTTCTCTGCGATTCTGTTCGCGGTTTCCTCTCTGGCCTGTGCCCTTCCCCGTACAGTGACTGAACTGATGGCCGGCCGTTTTCTCGCCGGTGTCGGCGTCGGCGCTGTCTCCATTCTGTCGCCCATGTATATCGCCGAGATCGCGCCGGCGACTATTCGCGGCCGTCTGGTGGTGCTCAACCAGCTGGCGCTGGTCATCGGCATTCTCTGTGCCTACATCATCCCCTATCTTTTTTCAGAGGCAGGCGAGGATAATTGGCGCTATATGTTCGCTGTGGGCCTTTTGCCGTCGCTGTTGTTTTTGGTTGCAATGACTGGCGTGCCCGAAAGCCCCCGCTGGTTGGCCAACAAAGGCCGTCCCGAGGAGGCGTTCGCCATTTTGGCTCGTATCGCTGGAGAGCAGCACGCCCGGTCGGAACTGACCGAGATTGAAACGGCGATCGCCCAGGAAGAGGGGGCGTTTCGCGAGTTATTCAGGCCCGGACTACGCCTGGCTGTGCTGATCGGCCTGGTCATGCCGTTCATCGATCAGACCACCGGCATCAACGTCATCGTGTTTTACGCCCCAACTATTTTCCAGCAAGCCGGTCAGAGTGATCCGATCGCCCTGTTGGGCGCTGTGGCGGTCGGTCTTATGAACTTGGTGGGTACGATCATAGGGATGCTGGTCATTGACCGGCTGGGCCGGAAACCGCTGGCTTACATCGGACTGAGCGGGATGTGTCTCTCGTTGATTCTGCTGGGATTTGTCTTTCAATCTGAAAATACCGCAGGCATGCTGATCGGCGGATTGATGGTCTCTTTTATCGCGTTTTATTCCATCAGCCTTGGGTGCGTGGTGCTGTTGCTGGCGGCGGAGATATTTCCCAATAAAATCCGCGGCCGGGCCATGTCCGTGTCGCTGGTCAGCCTGTGGATCTGGTGCACCGTTGTGCCGATGACGTTTCCATTATTGTCCGAGGCGATCACGATCGCGCGCAGTTTTTGGATTTATGCCGCCATGTGTATTTTCGCCTGGATTTTTATTTGGCAGGTGGTCCCGGAAACCAAGGATAAAACTCTGGAACAGATCGAATCATTTTGGAGATCAAAGGGACGTCAAGCCAAAATGGAGGCGTAAGTGGATTAGCGGGTCGCCCCTACGGAGATTGGGCTAAAGCCTTCGTTTTTTTCAATATAAAACCACGCGCTAAAACGTATGGCGATGAAACAGGCGTCAAGAGTAGTGGGGACTGACGAAATTATTACACCATGAAAGAGAAATGATTAAATCCAGAAGATAGAGCTAAAGCTCCTGATTTAAACCCGCAATTGCCACGCGGTTTAGCGCGTGGCTTGCAGCGCTTCCCCTGCGAGGGCTTTAGCTCAATTTCATGATCTAACGCCATCCCAATCCCTAACCCTGTTCTTTGCCGATCAACCTCACCAGTCCCTCCAAAATCGTCCAGGGATTGGGCGGACAGCCCGGCACATAGAGGTCCACCGGAAGAATCCCCTCCACGCCATTTTTCACCTGTTCGAAATCACGAAACAGCCCGCCGCTGATGGCGCAGCTGCCGACCGCAATGACCAGCTTGGGCGACGGCGTCGCTTCCCAGGTCTTGAGCAACGCCGAGTACATGTTCGCCGTCACCGGTCCGGTGACGAGCAATCCATCCGCATGCCGCGGCGACGCCACCATCTGAATGCCGAATCGGCCGAGATCAAAGGCCAGAGTGTTGAGCACATTCACGTCCACTTCACAGCCATTGCAGCCGCCGGCGCTCACCTGACGCAACTTGAGAGACCGGCCGAACAGTCGCCTTTTTTCACCTGTCAGCGGTTCCAGCAACGGTTTTTCCTTTTGACCCACCAGCAATCCGGAGCGGGTGCGGCAAGAGAGCCGATAGTCGCGGGTAAAGGCGATGGTCCCCGCTGGGCAGACCGCAGCGCACTCGCCGCAAAAAATGCAACGCCCCATATCGATCTGGATTCTGTGCTCCGACGCTAATCGGCTGATGGCCGCTGTGGGACAGTGTCGGATGCACAGCCGGCAATCCCGGCTGCAGAGACCAGGGGTGAGTGCCGGCAGACCGCGAAACCGGTCAGGCAGTGATTCGGGCGATGCCGGAAAGGGTTGGGTGCGGCAGCCCTGGAGCATACGGCTTTTAAGGATAGAGTACATTAGAGATCAAACCCGCAATATGAGAGATTAAAGCTTTTATTGCACAACGGGAAATCGGAGATGGCCTGTCCGCGCAAGCACAGCGCCAGCCCCGGCCAGTTGTGAAACGACGGATCGACTATTTTGTAACGCGTCGGTTTGCCATCGCGATCGGTGATCACGGTGTGGCAGATTTCGCCGCGCCATCCTTCGCTCAACGCCACGACAAAGCGGTTGGCGCCCATCGATGGAGTGCGGCTGCTGCGCAGATCGCCTGGCGGCAAGGATTCGATGAGCTCCTGAATGAACTCGATGGATCTCTGAATCTCCAGCCAGCGCACCAGGGCGCGGCTGTAGACGTCGCCGGCGTTGAGGGTGGAGACCGGAATATGAAACAGCGAATAGATGCCGGTGGGAAAATCATGGCGTACATCCCGGTAAACGCCGCAGGCGCGCGCCGCTGGGCCGACGAGGCCGAGGTCTGTCGCCTGCCGGCAGGAAAGAACGCCGGTGGTCTCGAACCGCGACAACACCGACGACGAGTTCCACAATAGATTGACTGCGGCTGTGACCGCTTTTTCTCCTTGGCGCAGACGGGAGTGCAGTTCAGCGGCTCGTGCTGGTTCCAGATCAAAGGCCACGCCGCCGATTTTCACCATTCCGCGGCCAAGCCGACTGCCGCACAGCAGGGCGGTCATATTCAAAAAATCGCCGCGAATGGCGCCGCACTGTGCTGACGTGGGCAGGAAACCGACATCGCCGGCCAGAGCGCCGAGATCGCCGATGTGGTTGGCCAATCGTTCCAGCTCCAGAGCCATGCCGCGCAGGGCTTGCGCTCTCGCCGGCACGCGCATGCGGCTGAGCCCTTCCACCGCCGCTGCATAGGTTATCGCATGGCCGATGGATGTGTCTCCGGCCGCGGTTTCCGCAAGATGAAGGGAGCGGCCCAACGTCCCGGCGGTCAACGCTTTCTCAATGCCGCGATGCTGATAACCGAGCGAGATCTCCAGATGGTAGACGTTTTCTCCGTGGCACTGAAAGCGGAAATGGCCTGGTTCGATCACACCGGCGTGAACCGGCCCCACGGCCACTTCATGAATTTCGTCGCCGTGCATTCTGAAAAAATCCGCATGTCCGATGGCAGGCGTCGCTGGTTCGTTCGAGCCGGGCCAGTCAGCCGGGGCAAAGCGCACCGGTTTGAGCCATGGGTGCCCTTCAGGCAACACGCCTGTCTGCTCATAGATCTCTCGTTCGAACAGCTGGGCTTGCGGACACACTGGAGTCAAGGAGGGAAAACTTTCTTTTACGTTGCTGCTGAGGGCGTGCAACACGCCGTTCAGATCATCCGCCAGAACCGCGAACAGGCGAACGGCCTGACGATGGGTGCGCATGGCAAAGAAAGTCGAAAGGCGCGCTCCATTTGCGATCGCCGTTAAAACCTGATCGCGGAAACGGTGAATCGGAAGTGTGGGGAGCGCGGACAATTCGATGGATTCAGCGTTGCGCAAAGTGGCGAGGCCGCTACGTTTCATCGCACGCCTCCCAGCTCGGCTGCGCCGACCGCGATCAATCGATCGAGCCAGGCTGGAATGTGCACGCCGAGAAAACCGGTGAGAAGAAAGAGCAACAGGGGCGTCAGCCAGAGCACAGCCGGGAGTTTTTCTTTGACAGTCTGCTGTGGGGCGCCCTGAACCATGGGCAAAAAGGAGGCGGCCATAGCGATAAAGATAACGGTCAGCAGGAACAGGAAGAAAACAGCGACCGCGAGGCGGTTCTGTAAAACCGCCATGCCGAAGAGATTGAATTCGCTGACAAAGATGCCGAACAGCGGCGTTCCAGAGATCGCGAGAAATCCGATCAACCACAGCCAGCTGACCGCAGGGTGGCTCTTGGACAATCCGGTGACCTGGCGGATCGACTTGGTCTTGAACAAAGAGAGAATGTTGCCGCTGGTCAAGAACAAGCCGCCCTTTGTCAGCGAGTGATTCACCGCATGTAAAAGGGAAAAATAAAAAGCGGTTGGCCCTAGTCCGATCCCCACCGCCAGAATGCCCATATGCTCGACGCTCGAATAGGCCAGCAGCCGCTTATAGTCCGGTTGATTGAGGATGAACACCGCGGCCATCAGCATGGAGACCAGTCCAAAGATCAGCAGCACCTGCTGGGCAAAGACCGCTTCGCCGGCCGCCTGACAGATCTGATAACTGCGCAGGATGGCGAGAAAGGCGCAGTTGAGCAGCACGCCGGACAAAAGCGACGAGACCACGGAGGGCGCTTCGCTGTGCGCGTCAGGCAACCAGGTGTGCATGGGCGCCAGCCCCATTTTGGTGCCATAGCCCACCAGTAAAAAGATAAAGGCGATGCGAGTCAGTCGCACATCCAACTGCGGCCCCATTTGCACCAGATGGCCGACTATCAGCGAGGCCTGCCGGCCGCCGGCACTGGCGGCGGCGCCGAGAAAAAACGTGCCGAACAGCGCCAGCGCGATGCCGACCGAACAGATGAGCAGGTACTTCCAGGTGGCTTCCAGCGACTGGACGGTGCGATGAAAAAATATCAGCGGCGCGCTGGCCAGGGTGGTCGCTTCCACCGCCACCCACAACAGCCCGAGGTGATGCGACAGGGTGACCAGCGACATGGTGGCCAAAAAGATCAGCAAGCAGGCGATGAAGAGGCGCTCCGGATCCCGCGAACTTGATTCCTGTGCGTGCGTTCGGTCTGCCAGGTAGCTGGGGCCGTACACGGCGCTGATGAAGAAAAGCAGGCTGACGATCGCCAGAAACAGCAGTCCCAGGCTGTCGACGGCCAGCCAGCCGCCCCAGATGGGCTGCGGCGGATGCAGGATCATGGCGGTCACCACCGCTCCGTGCGTCAGCGCGGCGAGCAGCCAGAGGCGGCGACGAAGCACCATTCGGCGAACCCCAAAGGCCGCGGCTGCGAAGAAAAGGGGGAAAAGTATGGCAGCTGCGATCACGGCTAATCCTTCAATACGGTCAAATTTTCCACATCCAGATCATCAAAATAATATTTGATGTGATTCAGAATAATACCCATGATGAACACGCCGGCAAAGATATCCAGCAGCACCCCCAGCTCGACGAGGAACGGCATCTGCGCGGCCAGAGAGAGCCCCAACACATAGATGCCGTTTTCCATCGCCAGATAGCCGATCACCTGGGAGATGGCTTTTTTCCGAATGATGAGCATCAACAGGCCGATCATCACCGCGGCAAGGGACACCGGAATCCACAACCGCGAAGAGACAGTGACCGGCAGCTGAAATTTTCTCGCCACCCAAAAGGAGAGGAGCACCACCCCCATGCCCGCCAGCAAGGAAGCGCCGTAGGGAATATAAGAGTCGATCTCCAAGCCGATGTGCACTTCGCGCGCTGCGCGCGAAAGCAGGCGCGGAATGAGGATCGCCTTGATCGCGCAGCTGCTGATGGCGATGACAAAGGCGTGCGGCGACCGCACCATGTCCGTCGAGAGAAAAGGCAGCAGCGACAGCATGACGCCCTGAAAGGCGAGCACCTTGATGGAGGCGCCAAGGCGGCTTGAGCTCAACAAGTACAGGTCGCTGAGCAGGACCAGAAGCAGAACGATATCGATCAACGTTTGCATGAATCATCCTAAAATGATGTAGCTGAGCAAACCGAGCGCGCCGGCCGCCATCAGCATTCGCGGCACGGCCGTCAGACGCAGACGCGCCAGGGTGGATTCAAGGACGCCGACAGCGGTCGCAATCAGAAAGAGCACGGCCACGGCGATGACCGGCTGCAGCCAGCGGGGCGAGGGAAAACTGGAAATGATCACCAGGGCGATGAACATGGACCAGATCCACAGTTTGAGCGCAGCGCCGTAAAGGATATAGGCCAGGTCGGGTCCGCTGTGGTCCAGCACCATGACTTCGTGGATCATGGTGAGTTCCAGATGCGTGGTCGGATCGTCCACCGGGATGCGGCAGTTTTCCGTCAACAGAGCGGCGAACAGGCTCACCAGCAGCAGCGCCAGCGCCGGGCTGTCGGCATAGTTGACGCCGGCGGCATGGCTTTCGAAAATAGACGAGAGCGACAGCGAATTGGTGAACCGCGCCAACGTCGCCAGGGAGAGGAAAAATATCAGCTCGGCAAAAACGGAAAAGAAAGCCTCGCGGCTGGCGCCCATGCCTTCAAAGGCCGATCCGGTGTCCAGCGCCGCCAGGATGGTGAAAAACCGGCCCAGAGCGAACAGGTAGGCGAAGAGGATCAGATCAGCCTGAAAGGAGAGCAGCGCGCCGAATCCGGGCAACGGCAATAGACACAACGCAGCGATCAGGGCGGACAAAGTCACCATGGGCGCAATATAAAAAAGCGGACTGGTGGATTTGCTGTACACTGCGCCCTTGCGCAGCAGACGAAACAGATCATGATAGGGCTGCAGGACAGGACTGCCCTTGCGGCCGGCGAAAAGAGCTTTGACGCGGACGATCCATCCGCTCAGCAAAGGCGCGGCCAGGAGGGAGACGATGACGAATAACAGCGCAGAAAGTTTCATCGCAGCCCTCCAAACCAGAAGAGCAGCGCCAGCAGGGCGACGGCGATATAGAGTATGTACAGGGAGATACGGCCGCGTTGCATCCACTGAAGCTGGTGAAAGAGCCAGGCGATGGCTGCGAATAACGGACGATATCCTTTTTCAATGAACAGGTCCGGCGTGTGCGAAACAAATTTTCCCGTGTCAGGAAAATAGCCCTGCGGCATCTCTTTGACCGTCCGGGTGCGCAACAGCCAGTTTGTCTGGTCGATCACCGGCTGAACAAAAGAAGAAGCGGTGTACTGCATGCGGCTGTCGGGCTCGAGATAGCCGCAATCCCAGGTTCCTGATCGCTGAATCCCTTGCACAGCCAGCGGTCTGCGGCGCAGCCGCCACAACAGCATGAAAACGCCGGCCATGATCCCGGCGATCAGCGACAGATAGATCAGCGGCTGCGCTATTTTCTTCAATTCAGCATTGGTGGTCTCCCACGTCACAGGGGTAACGGCTGCTAACACCGGTTTAAGCAGGGGCAGGACCAGGATCGGCGCAAGACCCAGCACCACGCACAGCGCCGCCAGGATCACGACGGGTATCCGCATGCTTGCGGCCGGATCTGCGGCGGCGGCGCCGGCCGGCGTCCGGCCTTCACCCAAAAAGATTACACCCACCGCTTTGGTGAAACAGGCCACGGCCAGTCCGCCGATAGCCGCCAACCCCAACAGGCTCATCAGCGGCAGAGCGGTCACCCCTTTGGCCATAGAGACCACTGCGCTGAATGAGGCGAAATAGATCATCAGTTCGCTGACAAAGCCGTTCAGCAACGGCAACCCAGAGATGGCGGCTGCGCCGATTAAAAACGCTGCGGCGGTTACGGGCATGCGCTTTCGCAGTCCGCCTAACTGATCGATCTCCAACGTGTGCAGCTCTTGCTTCACCGCGCCGGCGGCCATAAAGAGCAGACTCTTAAAGATGGAATGATTGAGCACGTGTAAAAGGCATCCGCCGAAACCAAAGACGATGAGCGTGTTTTGATGCAGATTCAGGCCAAGCACGCCCAATCCCAGACCGATGGCCATGATGCCGATGTTCTCGACGCTGTGATAGGCGAGCAGCCGTTTGAGGTCGTGTTGCGCCAGAGCATAGAGAACGCCCAGCAGACCGGTGATCAATCCGACTGCTACCAGCACAGCGCCCCACCAATACAGCGGCATGGTCAACCAGGAGAGAGTGCGCAGCATGCCGTAAAGACCCATCTTGATCATCACTCCGGACATCAGGGCGGAGACATGGCTGGGCGCCGCTGGATGCGCTTCCGGCAGCCATACATGCAGAGGAACGAAACCCGCTTTGGCGCCGAATCCGATCAGGCTGAGCAGGAAGAGCAGACTCTGAGTTTTTTGATCTGCGAGGATGATCCGGCTAAAGTGGGTGAAATCCATGGAGCCGCCGGTGTTAGTCGCGAACAGCCAGAACAGGAGAAACAGAAAAACAACGCCGATGTGCGCGGCGATGATATAGATCAGTCCGGCCTTTTGCGTCTGCGGCTTTTCACCTTCAAAGGTGACGAGGAAAAAAGCGGACAGGGACATGATCTCCCAGGCGATGATGAACAACAGGCCGTTGGCCGCCGTTGCCACCAGCGTCATGCCCAGCACCAGAAGGTTGAACCAAAAGTAAGAGACGCCTCGCGCCGTTACAGCGCCTTCGCGGCCCAGATATTCAGCGCCATAGATGGCGGCCAGGGAGGCGATGGTAAAGATGATCAGCAGAAAAAACGCGGAAAGCGCGTCCACCGCAAGGGTAAACGAACCGTAGGGAAGGGAGAGGGGCAGATCGATGAACACCGGTTCAGCGAAGAACAACCCCTGGACCACTGCCGGCGCTGCCATTAGACCCGCCAGCGGCGTGCTGACCGCCCCTATGCGTCTGGCCGCGGTTTCTCTAGCGCGGCAGGCCACCGCGGCGATGCCGCTGACAAGAAGCAGCAGCAAGGCAAAGAAGAAGAACAGGGCGGGCAGGGTCATGACGCCGCCTTACCGAAGGCCGGCTCGATCTGTTTCAGCCGGTCGAGGATCTCTTCACGGACGCCGGGCTGGGCCAGGATCTTGCGCCAGGATTCATCTTTGAGCGCGTAGGAGAGCCGTGACAGTAGATGCAGGTGCGCGCGAATCGTCGGGCTGACCAGGGTGAAAATGATATTTACCGGAACGCCGTCCGGCGCATCGAAATCGATCGGCGTCTCGAGAAAAGAGAGCGAGATGATGGGCCTGGACACGTGCAGCACGATGGGACTGCGCGGATGAGGAATGGCAATGCCGTCGCCTATCGCCGTGGAACCCAGCGACTCACGCGCCATCAATACCTGCAGAAGAAAGTCAATGTCCACCTCCTCCGGCAGTCGTATCTGTGCGACAATGGAACGCAGAACGCTCTCTTTGTCTTTGCCGCTGACCCGGTAATAGATGCCGCCTGCCTCGATGGCTCTGGACAGGGTCGGCAGCTCGCCGGTATCCGGCTCGGAAAAAATATCCGGCGAAACCGGTATTTTTTGCGCTGTGGCCCATTCCAGCATCTCCACCCGGTTGAAGCGGTACTGCTCGTTCACCTTGTAAGCCGGCAGGTTGGCGGATTGGATCCAGCGGTAAACAGTCCGTTCACTGACATTGAACAGCCTGACTACGTCTTTTACCGTCAATTCCATGATGGTTATGCACCTTGCTTGTCAAGTTTTAAACAGTCATGACAATTGCGACACAATGTAGACAATTATGTACAAATTTGCAAAGACTTTTTCATGTATTGCTTTTTCCTCTCACGAGGCGTATATTATCTCTAAATGAAGCAGACGCAGCTGAGGGTAAAGATTCGTGCAGATTGACAAGTTAGTTGTGGGGCCCTTTCAGGTAAATAGTTATTTGCTCTTCTGGGATGACGGCCAGGGCGCAGCGTTGGTCGATCCTGGGGATGACGCTGCTCGAATCATCAGAGCGGTAGGCAAACGTTCCGTGTCGCATATTTTCCTGACCCATGCCCATATCGACCACATCGGCGCCGTAGCGGAGCTGCAGCGCTGCTTTAAGGCTCAAGTGGTGCTGGATGAGCGGGAGCTCCCTCTGCTGCAGAACGCCGGGAGGCAGGCCGCGATGTTCGGATTGCCGGCGCCGGAGAGTTTTCTGCCGGACCAGTATGCCCAGGACAATGGCCTTTTTTCATTTGCCGGCGAAACCCTTCAGGTGCTTTCCACACCTGGCCATTCTCCCGGCGGTCTCTCTTTTCTCGTCGGCGATCGGGTTTTTACCGGCGATGCGCTTTTCTACGACAGCATCGGCCGCACCGATTTACCCGGAGCCTCGGCGATGGTGTTGCTTCATTCCATACAAACGCGGCTTTTTATTCTGCCTGGCCACACTCAGGTTTTTCCCGGTCATGGACCTTCGACCACCATCGATCGTGAGAGGCGCTGCAATCCATTCTTTTGACTTGCCTTTTAAGTAAAAAATAACTAAACTGATATGCTATAGAGTGATTGCATGGTGCCATAGATCAAACAATGGAGTCATTATGGCGGACGTGCTGCAAATCATTGGGCCTTTGGTGCGGGTGCGTGAGGATGAGTGCAAAGGCTGCGGCCTGTGCATCGAGGTGTGCCCTGAAAAAGTGCTTTTCGAACAAAGTCATTTGAACCGCATGGGATATCACCCAGCCGGATACCGTGGACATGGGTGTACCGGATGCGGGTATTGTTTTTACCAGTGTCCTGAGCCAGGCGCGATCACGGTTTATAAAAAAGGCTATGTTGGAGAGGAGGTACGATGATATGGCCAAGCAGCTCATCAAGGGAAATGATGCTGTAGTCAAGGGCGCCATTCTGGCCGGTTGCCGGTTTTTTTTCGGTTATCCGATCACGCCTGCCTCCGAGATCGCAGAGGATGCTGCTTATTATCTGCCTCTGGTCGGAGGCGTTTTTTTGCAGGCGGAGAGTGAGATCGCGTCCATCAACATGGTGTACGGCGCCGCCGGATGCGGCGTGCGCACCATGACCGCCTCTTCCAGTCCGGGCATCAGTCTGAAAATGGAGGGCATTTCCTATTGTGCGGGCGCCGAGCTGCCGCTGGTGTTGGTGGATGTGAGCCGCGGCGGACCGGGTTTGGGCAACATCGGCCCGGAACAGGGCGACTATAATCAAATCGTCAAAGGCGGCGGCCACGGCAACTATAAATTGATCGTGTTGGCGCCGAACAGCAGTCAGGAGATGTGCGACCTGACGATGCTCTGTTTCGAACTGGCGGACCGCTATCGCACACCGGTGGTATTAATGGCCGATGGTTTTATCGGCCAGATGATGGAGCCGGTGGAATTCCCCCCGCCGGTGGAGCATCTGCCGGAGAAACCCTGGGCGATACAGGGCGACGCGCTGGATGAAAACCGCATCATCACCTCCATCCAATTGGAGCCCGAATTGCTGGAAAAGCACAATCAAAAGCTGCAGGAGAAATACGCTCTCATCGCCGAACACGAGGTGCGCTACGAGGATTATCAGGTCGAAGACGCTGACTTTGTGATTATCGGCTACGGCGTGGTCTCTCGTATTTTACAGACCGTGGTCGACGATCTGCGCAGTCAGGGCAGAAGGGTGGGCATGGTGCGGCCCATCACGTTGTGGCCTTTCCCCTCTGTGCATCTGGCCGAAGTGGCGGCGAAGGTCAAAGGATTTCTGGTTGTCGAATTATCCAATGGTCAGATGGTGGACGACGTGCGCCTGGCGGTAGAATGCCGAATTCCGGTTCATTTCTACAACCGCATGGGGGGCATGGTCCCATCGACGGAAGAGATCGCCGAAAAGGTGCTGACTCTTTTGGAAGGGCGATGATATGGTCGACAAAGTGCTGGCAAAGTCGGACAGCTTTTATAAAATCTACGAGCGTAACACCGGCGCCAACAAGGAGAGCACGCACTATTGTCCAGGATGCGGCCACGGCGTGCTGCACAAGCTCATCGCCGAGGCGTTGGACGATTTTCAGCTGCGTGAGCGCACGGTGCTGGCCAGTCCGGTGGGCTGCAGCGTGTTCGCCTATTATTATTTCCGCACGGGCAATGTGCAGTGCGCGCACGGTCGCGCTCCGGCTGTGGCCACCGGCATCAAACGCAGCCTGCCCCATTCGATCGTCATCAGCTATCAGGGCGACGGCGATTTGGCGGCCATCGGCGGCAACGAGATCCTGCAGGCGGCCAACCGGGGTGAGAACATTACGGTTTTCTTTGTCAACAACGCCATCTACGGCATGACCGGCGGCCAGATGGCGCCTACCACGCTGGTGGGGCAGCGCACCACCACCTCGCCTTACGGCCGCAATCCGGGGAACGAGGGTTTTCCGATCCGCATGTCCGAGTTGATCAGCCAGCTGGAGGCGCCGGTGTATGTGGAACGGGTGGCGTTGACCGACGCTAAGAACACCAGCAAGGCGCGGCGCGCGGTGCGCAAGGCATTGCAGTTGCAGATGGAGAACAAAGGCTTCAGCCTGGTTGAAGTCCTCTCCGCCTGTCCTTCGGGCTGGAAGATGACGCCGGTTCAGGCCAAAGAATGGATCAACGATTATCTGATCAAGCAGTTTCCCCTCGGTGTATATCGTGACCGCAGTGAAAGCGTGCCGGCTGTTGAAAGCAAACGCTTCGTTTTTCAGAGCGCGGATCTGTGGACCAAGCTGGATATTCCCACGCAGGAGCCGTTCGCATCCGGCGGTCAACCGTGCGCCGGGCCGCAGGATAATCCGCGCATCAAGCTTGCCGGATTCGGCGGCCAGGGCGTTCTGGTGCTGGGGCTGATGCTGGCGCAAGCGGGCATGCAGTCCGGATTGCACGTCTCCTGGATACCATCCTATGGGCCGGAGATGCGCGGCGGCACGGCCAACTGCCACGTCAACCTGTCGCATCGCCGCATCGGCTCTCCGGTGGTCTCCCGTCCTACTGTTCTGGTGGCGATGAACCTGCCGTCGCTGGAGAAATTCGAAACGGAAGTGGCGGCCGGCGGGCTCATCATTTACGATTCCTCGTTGATCGACCGGCCGCCGCAGCGCAAGGATGTGCAGGTCCTTGCCATTCCCGCCACAGAGATGGCGGATCAACTGGGCAACACCCGCATCGCCAACATGGTGATTCTCGGCGCCTATATCGCGCTCACCGGTTGTCTGTCCAAGGAATCGATCACGGCCGCACTTCCGGAGGTGGTCAAGCGCAAAAATCTTGTGCCGCTGAACCAGCAGGCGCTGGAAAAGGGGATGGAATTTGTTGTCTCATCAAAGCACTAAACAGACGCTCAGCCGTCGATCGAACGGCTGAGGGACAACGTGTTGGAATTGAAACCATTGAATATGCACTCCAACGGGGCGGGCGGGTCGCTGAGGAAAAAAATATTTAACGACCTTTTACCTTTTGTCAACAAGCCGGGTCGCTACATCGGCAACGAGGTGAATATCCTGCGGAAGAATCCGGACGAATGCACGGTTCGTTTTGCCCTGGTTTTTCCGGATGTCTATGAAGTCGGCATGTCCTACCTCGGATTTCCGATCCTCTACCATCTGCTCAACCGAATGCCGGGGGTGTGCGCTGAACGAGCATTCGCACCATGGACCGACATGGAAGGGCGAATGCGCGAGCTGGGGATTCCCCTTTTTTCCCTCGAAACGTTTTCTTCCTTGCGCGAGTTCGATGTGGTGGGCTTTACGCTGCAGTATGAGCTGCACGCCACCACGCTCCTCAACCTGATCGATCTCATCGGCGTACCGGTCTGGGCCAAAGAACGCAGCAGCGGCCCCCTGTTGCTGGCCGGCGGGCCTTCGGCTTTTAATCCAGAGCCCTTGGCGGATTTTTTTGATGCGTTCGTGATCGGTGATGGGGAAGAGGTGATCCAGGAGATCGCGGAGCTGGTGGCTGCGGGGAAAAGACAGGCGTGGGATCGTCCTGTCCTGTTGCGTGCCCTGGCCGGCCTGCAGGGCGTGTATGTGCCTCACTTTTATCAACCGACCTATGACGCCGCCGGCCGATTCAGCAGGCTGACGGTCACAGAGCCCGGCATTGCTGAAACCGTTCGCGCCCGCATTCTTGAAACGCTGGCGCTGCAGAACTATCCGGAAAAACCCCTGGTGCCGGTGATCCCCACCACGCACGACCGGGTCTCGCTGGAGATCGCACGGGGGTGTTCTCGCGGCTGCCGGTTCTGCAACGCAGGCATGATCTATCGGCCGGTCCGCCAGCGGCCGGTGCAGGACCTGGTGCGTCAGGCGGTGGAGAACATTCAGCATACCGGATATGATGAAGTCTCGCTGGTGTCGCTGTCCACCTCGGACTATGAGGCGTTGGAAGCTCTGATGGCCGAACTGCAGGCGCAGTTGGGGCCGGAGATGGTCAACCTCTCCTTTCCCTCTCTGCGCCCGGAAAAATTCACCCCTCAGGTCGCTTATTTCGCCAAGGGGGTGCGCAAATCAGGCTTGACCCTGGCGCCGGAAGCAGGATGTCAGCGCCTGCGCGACGTCATTAACAAAACCACTACAGAGCAGGATCTGCTCTCTGCCGTGCAATTGGCTTTTCGCGAGGGGTGGAAGCTGATCAAACTGTACTTTATGATCGGCCATCCGACTGAGTCCGAGTCTGATCTGCAGGAGCTGGTCCAGCTCATCAACCGGGTGATAGCGGTGTCCAAAATGTACCGGGGAACAAGCTTGAACATCTCCCTGTCGCCGTTCATCCCCAAACCATTGACTCCTTTTCAGTGGTGCCGTCAGGATTCGCCGGAGGAGATCGACGGCAAGCTCCGCTTTCTCCGTGAGCGGCTGCGCGACAAGCGGATCAAGCTCAGCTGGCGCAACGCCGATCTCGCTCAGGTGGAAGGGCTGCTGGCGCGCGGCGACCGGCGCATCGGCCGAGTGATCTGGCGCGTCTGGCAAAGCGGCGCAAGGCTGGAGGGCTGGTCGGAACATTTCAATCATGATCTGTGGCAGCAGGCCATGGCTGCGGAAGGACTGGCTTTTGACCGGTTCACCGGCGGGCTGGATCTGGAAGCTCCTCTGCCATGGGATCATGTGCAAAAAGGGGTGAGCAAAAAGTATTTGCAGCAAGAGTACTACAAAAGCCTGCAGGCCCAAGTGACGTTGGATTGCCGCGAAGAACAATGTCATCATTGCGGATTAATGGCGCAGCCGGCGTGCCGGCAAATCCAGGATCAGGGGCCGGCGGACGAAAAGAAGCAGCCGATAGTGGCGGCGTCTGCCGCTGCGCCGCCGCAGCTTGATCAGGAGACGATCCGCTTGGTTCGTCTTCGCTATCGCCGCGACGAATCCGTTCGCTTTCTCTCTCATCTGGATGTCATCCATCTATTTGAGCGCGCCTTGCGGCGCGCGCGCATCAGGATCGTTTATACCAGCGGCTTTAATCCTCACCCCAGAATGGCCTTTGGTCCGCCGTTGCCCACCGGCTACACCAGCCTGAACGAGTACCTGGATTTCCATTACCATCCCGACGATGACGATCACCCACTGGAGCGATTGTCCGCCGTTATGCCGGAGGGGCTGGAGCTGTTGGAGATGAAATCGCTGTTTGACAAACACCGTCATCTCGCCGATGTCATCAATCGCAGCGACTATTGCATCATCACGCCGGTCGCCGTACCGCCGCAGCGCGTGCAGACGCTGCAGGCGAGCGCCACCCTGCCGGTGGTGCGGCAGAAAGAGGGTGAAGCGCCCAGGACCGTGGACATCCGTCCTTACCTAGAAACCCTAGAAGTCCGGGACGACCAGTTGAGGTTGGTGGCCCGGATCGACCGCGGCAAGACGCTGCGCGTCCATGAAGTGCTCACCCTGCTGTTCGACGGCGACGAGTCGTTGGTCAAGCGCAGCCGGGTGACGCGGACAGGCCTGTTCATCCAGTTCGGCGATCTGGTGGCCACGCCGATGGAGATATGAGTCGCTGTTCCGCAAGAAAAGATTTATTACCATCATCAAAATGATTGAGGGACCATGAAGAAAGAAATTTTTATAAACGCGTCAATGGGTGAAACCCGCTTGGCGATCTGTGAAGACGGCCGGCTCTCAGAGCTGTATTTTGAGAAAGCAGAAAAAGAACGCATGGTGGGGGATGTATATTATGGCCAGGTGGCCAAAGTCCTCAAAGGCATGCAGGCGGCTTTTATCAACATCGGCCTGACGCAGGATGCCTTTCTGCATTTTTCCGACATCGGCGACAACCTCGCCGAGTTCAACAAGCTCTACCAGGAAGCGGGCAAACCGCCGAAAAACAGCCGTCGTGGCGGGAACGATCATCACTTGCATCAGGGTCAGCCGATCCTGGTGCAGATCACCAAAGAGCCGATCTCCAACAAGGGCGCGCGGGTGACCACCAACATCGCTCTGCCCGGCCGTTTTCTGGTGCTGATTCCATTCGATCATACGGTCGGCGTTTCGCGCAAGATCCATAATCGTCGTGAAAAAGGTCGGCTGAAGAGCATCGGCCGTGAGATCAAACCCAACGGCTTTGGCATCGTCATCCGCACCGTCTCCGAGGGCCGCGACAAGCAGGAACTGCTGGACGATCTCAACAGCCTGATGAAAACCTGGGAGCAGATCGTCAAAAATATCGCCAAGAGCAAACCGCCGGTGCGGGTGCATAAGGACATGGATATGCTGTCCAGCACCATTCGTGATCTGTTCACCAACGATGTGGACCGTCTGGTGGTGGACGATAAAAAAATGCACAAGCAGATCTCCAAGTATCTGCGCGAAGTGGCCAGCTCGCTGGTGGATCGCGTGGAATGGCACCGCGACAAGGAGCCGATTTTTGACCGCTTCGGCATCGAGAGCGAGATCAGCAAAAGCCTGGCGCGCAAGTTCTGGCTCAAGAGCGGAGGGTACATCTTTTTCGATCATACTGAGGCCCTGACCGCCATCGACGTCAACAGCGGCCGATTCGTCGGTAAAAAGGACCACGACGCCAACAGCCTCAAGATCAACCTAGAGGCGGCCCGCGAGATCGCCCGGCAGCTGCGTCTGCGCGACATCGGCGGCATCATCATCTGCGATTTCATCGACATGGTGGAAGAGAAGAATCGGCGTAAACTGCAGGACGAGTTTTTTAACGAGCTTAAAGCCGATCGGGCCCAGGTCAACATCGCGCCGATCAGCAAGTTCGGCATCATCGAGATGACCCGGGAGCGGGTGCGGCCGCCGCTGCTCTTCTCCATCAGCGAACCCTGTCCCGCCTGTCTGGGCACCGGCCGGGTGATGAGCAAAACCACCATCCTGGCGCGCATCGAACGGTGGGTGAAGCGGTACCGCAGGGAAAAAGGCGAGCGCTCTCTGCAGCTGGTGGTCAACCCCGAGCTGGCGCAGTTTCTCAACGCCGGCACGCCCAGCCATGTGCTGCGCCTCAGCTGGCGCTACTGGACGCGCATCAAGGTCACTACGGACGAGAGCGTGACCATGGAGGACTTTCACTTTCTCGACAAAGAGGGGCAGGAGGATCTGACGCAAAAGTACAGTTGAGCGTCCAGCGACGTCGCCGGGTTCGTTCGAGCCCGGCAGACAAAATAGTATTGACAATGGTCTTATTTTTTCGTAAATTACTTGGCTATGTTGTAAAACTGTTGCCAATTATTTGTGGAGAGATGACTTATGTACGCTGTCGTCAATATTGCAGGTCAACAATTTCGAGTGGCTAAGAACGAAAAGATCGTGGCGCCTCGGCTGAGCGGCGAAGAAGGCAGTCAGGTGGAGTTCGACCAGGTGCTGATGCTGGGCGAGGGTAAAAGCGTGAAAATCGGCCAGCCCTATGTCGCCGGCGCCAAGGTGACGGCCAAGATCGTCAAGCACGACAAGGCCGATACCGTGATCGTCTACAAGAAAAAACGTCGCAAAGGGTATGAGAAGAAAAACGGACACCGTCAGGCTCAGACCCGGGTGCAGATAGAGGATATCATCGCCTAGGCGGCTTTCCCGCCTGGGTTGTGTATAAGGAGATACATTATGGCTCATAAGAAAGGCGTAGGCAGTTCCCGTAACGGTCGCGACAGCAATCCGCAGATGCTCGGCGTAAAACGTTATGCAGGACAGGCGGTTCTGGCCGGCAGCATTCTGGTCCGTCAGCGCGGCACCCGTATCCATCCGGGTGAAAATGTGGGCAAGGGATCTGATGATACCCTGTTCGCTCTGAAGACCGGCACGGTCAAGTACGAAACCCGAGGCAAAGATAAAAAGTTTGTCAGCATTGTGGTCGCCTGATTCGGCGATCACCCGGTTTCATCATACAGCGCGCGACGTCCATAGACGCCGCGCGCTTTTTTTATTCACTTTGTCCCCTCATAGATTCGTCGCCCCTCCAGCCTACAAAAAGCATGCCACAACTACGAGAATTACCTTGACTCTTTAACCTCATTATCCTATATTAATGCGACTTAAAACAGGTGGCGCCATGTCCGTTCCTTTAGAAGAAGTTGACCGCATTGCCGGGTTGGCGAAATTGCAGTTCTCTGCAGACGAAAAGAGCAAGTTCGCCGCCCAGTTCAACCAGATAATCCAGTATATCGAAAAACTCGCCGAGCTGGACCTCACCCAGGTGGAGCCGATGAGCCAAGTCGGCGTTGGAATCAATGTGTTTCGCGACGACTGCGTCCAACCCTCGCTGACCGTGGAACAGGTGCTGGCTAACGCGCCGGCACGCAAATTGGATTTTTTCAGTGTCCCCAAAGTGATCGGGTGAGCAGGATCTCATTCAGGAATGACGAGCGGCAAACATGTCAGACGCGCACAGAACCAAATATATTTTTTTCACCGGTGGTGTAGTCTCTTCCCTGGGCAAGGGCATCGCCGCATCCTCCATCGGCCGCCTGCTCAAGGCGCGCGGGTACTCGGTCACCATTATCAAGCTCGATCCCTATATCAATGTGGATCCGGGCACCATGAGCCCCTTTCAGCACGGCGAGGTGTTTGTCACCGACGACGGCGCAGAGACCGACCTCGATCTCGGACACTATGAACGATTCATCGACACCAACATGTCCCGCCACAACAACGCCACCACCGGCCAGATCTATTACGACGTCATCATGCGCGAACGGCGCGGCGTTTATCTGGGCAAAACCGTGCAGGTGATCCCTCATATCACAGATGAGATCAAACGCCGCATCCTTCAAGCCGGCGCAGGGGATAAACCCTTTGATGTCGTGCTCATCGAAGTGGGCGGCACCGTGGGCGATATCGAAAGCCTGCCGTTTCTCGAGGCCATCCGCCAATTCACCATGGAGCACGGATACGCCCATGTCATGAACGTTCACCTGACTCTGATTCCCTATCTGCATGCGTCCGGGGAGATGAAGACCAAACCGACTCAGCACTCGGTGATGAAACTGCGCGAGATCGGCCTGCAGCCGGACATGCTGCTGTGCCGCACCGAACTGCCCATCTCGCAGGATGCGCGGGAGAAAATCGCCCTCTTTTGTTCCCTGCCTCCGGAGATGGTGTTCGAGGCGCGCGACGTGGACAGCATTTATGCCATTCCGCTTTTATTTGAGGAAGCCGGGGTTGGTCAGCGAGTGGTGAACCGCCTGGGCCTGGAACCGCGGGAGCCGGATCTGTCCCGCTGGCGTCAATTCGTCCGCCGGATCAAGAATCCCACCGCGTTTTGCCGCATCGCTGTTTGCGGAAAATATACCAATCTGCACGATTCCTACAAGAGCATCATCGAGGCCTTTGTTCATGCCGGCGTCGAGAACGACGCCAAAGTGGAGCTGAAATGGCTGGACTCTGAGGAGATTGAGAAAAAGGACCCAGACGCGTTCATGCAGGATGTCAACGGCCTGCTCATTCCCGGCGGCTTTGGCGAACGGGGCATAGAGGGGAAAATCGCCGCCATCCGTTTTGCCCGCGAACAGGGTTTGCCCTTTTTAGGCATCTGTCTGGGGCTGCAGTGTGCGGTCATCGAATTCAGCCGCAACCGTTGCGGACTGGAAGAGGCCAACAGCACTGAATTCAATCCGGCGACGCCGCATCCGGTGATCGATCTGATGGAAACCCAGGCATCGGTCGTCCAAAAGGGAGGCACCATGCGGCTGGGCGCCTATCGTTGCCAGTTGCAGAAGAACAGCCTGGCTTATAAAGCATACAAGAAAACTGAGATATCCGAACGTCACCGCCATCGCTATGAGGTGAACAACGCCTATCTGCAGCCTTTGCAGGCGCAGGGATTAAAGATCGCCGGCATTAATCCAGAGAACAAGCTGGTGGAGGTGATCGAGCTGCCGGAACATCCCTGGTTCGTCGGCGTGCAGTATCATCCTGAGCTGAAATCTCGCGCTCTGGCGGCCAGTCCTCTGTTCCGCGAATTCGTCGCTGCCGCTCTGCGCTGCAAGCTGGGCCGGTCGGAAAACGGCGGTGGGGCTGCGTTCTAAAGGAAGCGCGACGATCGGCGGCGTCAGCTGATGCTTTTGCTTCAGGGCGGCATCATCGGGTCGGTGCGCCAACAGGCGGCCGACATCGAACAGTTCTCATCGGCCGGCGGGTGATGCGTTGGAAAGGAGGAAGACGCGCCCTTTTTTCCAGACAATGGCAAAGGATGCAGGCAACCCATGAGCAGACATCGTGCAATCGCAGGATTCGCTGGAGGCGGGGTTCAAGAGGTGTGAGTGTGAAACCGTTGCGCAAACGCATCAAGAATGATTCGATCTACCTGGTTGCACTTTTTTTCGTCAAAGTCCTGCGGCTGTTGCCGCGTTCCGCAGCCCTGTCCGTGATGCGGCGATTGGCTGTGTGGGTGTTTTATTTGGCCCGTAAAGAGCGGGAAAAGACTGTACGCCATTTGACCTGGGCTTTTGGCCAGGAAAAACGCCCGGAGGAGATCAGAGCGCTGGCACGCTCCGTGTTTCGTCATTTCGGCGCAGCCGTGGCTGACGCCATTCGCGTTCCTTTGCTGTCGCCGGATCAGTTGGCGCAGCTGGTGCGCGTGCAGGGCGAAGAGCATTTGTCCGCCGCTATGGCCGCAGGCCGAGGCGTCATCATCCTGACCGGCCATTTCGGCAACTGGGAGCTCTTGGCCTCCTGGATCAGCCGCAGAGGGTATCCGCTCAAAGTCGTGGGCCGCTCTGCATATGATCCCCGTCTCGACCGGATGATCGTAGCCGGCCGTGAACAGGCTGGATACACCAATATCGCCCGCGGCAAAGCCACGCGGGAAATCGTGCGAACCCTGCTGCAGAATCAGTGTCTGGGGCTGCTGATCGATCAGGATACCCAAGTGGAAGGCGTGTTCGTTGACTTTTTCAATCGGCCTGCTCATACCGCAATCGGCCCCGCTGTTCTATCAAAAAAGTTCGGTGCTCCTGTAATCCCTAGTTTTATTTATCTGCTGCCGGACGACACCTATCAGATAGTCTTTTTCCCTGCGATCAAATGGGCGGACGGAGACGGGATATCCAAGGATTGGACGGCGCCGGTCCAACAGTGTTCGAACGTGATTGAAAGCATGATACGGCGCCATCCGGAGCAGTGGGTGTGGATGCACGAACGATGGAAAAAAAAGCCCCAGGCGGCCGAGGAAGCATGAGGCCCGCATCGATATCCTTCCGGCACTGTGACAGCGGCCGTTCCGAGGAGCAGTCGATTTGAACCCTTGGCTTTGCATACGCCGGAGCGCGAGGCTTTTTCTGCCGCTGTTCCTGCTGATGTCCATTTCCTGCCGCAGGCAGGAACCGGTCAAAGCAGCGCAGCAGCCGGTGAAATACCCGGATCAGGAGGGTTGGAATTCCAAAGTCACCTCCACCAACAACGGCCGGGTGGAAGCGATCGTACATTACGGCCATATGGCGCGGTTCAACGAGAGCCGATTGGTGCTCTTTGATGAAGGGGTAAGGGTGGAATTTTTTGACGAGCACGGGTTTCCCCGCTCCGTGCTCACGGCAGACCGCGGCGAGCTGCGCGAAGCCAGCAACGATATCTCTGCCTTCGGCCGCGTCAAGGTGGTTTCCGACACCCTGACTCTGTGGACCGAAGAGCTGCGCTATGAACAAAAGACCGAAAGAATCCGGTCCGATGTGGAGGTCCAGTTCGTCACTCTGAACGGCGATACGCTGTTCGGCAGCGGTTTCGAATCCGACTCCCGTTTGCGCAATTATCATATTCGCAATCTGCACGGCTTGGCGCATCGACGGGTGGATCTGTCTCTGGACCGTTTTCAAAAACCGGCATCCGCCGACAGCCAGAGGGTGCAGCAGCCGTGAAGCGGATCTCTATCTGTTCGTTGCTCGGGGCGTTGTGGCTGGCCGCAACGCTCGGTTATGGACAGGAACGGCTTCGCCTGATCAACGCGACATTGTTGTCCGGCTGGACGGAAAACGGTGAAAATGTGCGTGCATTGAGCGGAGATGTTTTTTTTCGTCAAGACAGCGCAGAGATCCATTGCGATCGCGCCCTACAGTATGTGGAGCGGGCGCAGGTGGAGTTGACCGGCAAGGTGCTGTTGCTGGATCCTCCCCGTCGATTGACGGCCGGCCGGGTTTGGTATGATGAGGCCACTCGCGATTATCGCGCCTATCTTGAGCCGCAGCTGCAGGACACCAGCCGAACGCTGACCGCCGATACCCTTCATTACTGTGAACGATGGGATCAGGCTACGGCGGTCGGACGGGTTGCGATCGAGGAAAAACATCACCGTGTGCGGCTGCAGGGCGAGCGGGCGGAATACCGCCGCGCAAAAGGGTATGCGCGGGTTCTCGGCCGGCCGGTTTTGACCGAAATGGATTCGCTGGGAGCATTGCTGATGACCGTCACCGCGGATACGATGGAGATGTTTGACGATGGACAGCGCTATCAGCTGGCTGGACAGGTTCATATCCGTCGGGATTCGATCGATGCCTACTGCGGCAGGCTGACGTATGTACGGGCGGCGCAAAAGCTGCAATTGACCGATCATCCCTGGGCCGAGCGCGCCCAAGATGTGATGCGCGGCCAAGAGATGGAAATTCTGCTGCAAAAGGAACGGGTCGTCGGGCTTCATCTGCTCAAGCAGACCGCGGTTCTTTCTCGGGTGGATTCGACCCAAAGCAGGAGCGAAGAATACGATCTGCTCACCGGCGAGCGCATGGAGATCGCGTTCCAGAATGATGAGATTTCTCAGGTGGCGGTGCGCGGCCAGGCGACCAGCTATTACCATGTCTATGAGGACACCGTCGCCAAGGGCATGAACAAGGCGCTGGGAGACGAGATCCATCTCTATTTTAAAGAGGGCGCATTGGAGCGAGTCAAGGTCATCAGCAGCCCGGGCAGCTCCAGCGGCATCTTTTATCCGCCGAAGCAGGCCGCAGCACTGCGATCCGAGTTGGAAGAAAGGCTGAAGCAAGTCCATGCTCTACGAGTGATGACGAATGAAAAGTGATCCCATGCCATCGAATGAGAGAGCCCGGCTCTGGTGCCGTGGGCTGAAAAAGATATACGGCAAGCGTCGAGTGGTGGACGATGTCAGTCTGGAAATAGAGCAGGGGGAGACGGTCGGCCTTCTTGGCCCCAACGGGGCGGGCAAAACCACCACGTTTTATATGATCGTGGGGCTGATCAAGCCCGATGGCGGCGACATTCACCTGAACAACCAGGATCTGACCCATGATCCCATGTATCGCCGCGCGCGGTGGGGCATCGGCTATCTGCCGCAGGAGGCATCGGTCTTTCGTCAGTTGACTGTAGAGGAAAACATCCTGGCGATTCTGCAGACCCTGCCGGCCGGCCGGGCCTCCCGCCGGGAGCGGGCCCATGCCTTGCTGGAAGAACTGGGCGTGGCCCGGCTGGCCAAGAACAAAGCCTACACGCTGTCCGGCGGCGAACGGCGCCGAGTGGAGATCTGCCGCGCGTTGGTCACCAACCCCAAGTTCATGCTGTTGGATGAGCCGTTCGCCGGCATCGACCCGATCGCTGTAGAAGACATTCAACGCATCGTTGGCGATCTCAAAAAACGAGGCATCGGCGTTCTCATCACGGATCACAATGTCCACGAGACCCTGAGAATCACCGATCGCGCCTATCTGTTGTTCGACGGCAAGGTGTTGAAATCCGGTTCTGCAGAATTTCTCGCCTCGGATGACGAGGCGCGGAAACTATATTTTGGAGAGCAATTTAAACTGCATCGCTAGAGTAGGAACGCTCATGGTCCATATTTCACAAAAGTTGTCCATGCATCTCACCCAGTCGCCGCAACAGGTGCTGTTGTCGTCATTGCTGCAATTGCCGGTGCAGAGTCTGGAACAACGCATTCGCATGGAGCTGGAGACCAATCCGTTGCTGGAGCTGGACACGGATGAGGAATTGATCGAGGAGCAGGAGGACGTCCAGGAGCCGGCGGAGGCGGTGGAGGGGGAGGAGAACGCGGACAAGACGGCGGAGGAGGAGATCGACTGGGAGGAGATCCTCAACGATCAGGAGAGCTTTGAACCGCGCATTCCCAGGGAAAAGACAGTGGACACCTATGAACGCCCGGAGGCGTATCAGGAGAGTCTCACCGATCATCTATTGAGTCAGCTGCACATGACGGAGCTGGAGGCCGAGGACATCTCCATCGGAGAGTACATCATTTGGAACATCAACAGCGTCGGCTATTTGAGCACGGATGTGGACACCATCGCAGAAAACCTGCAGGTCGAGTCGGAAAGAGTGGAGAGCGTGTTGGCCGTCATTCAGCGCTTGGATCCGGTGGGCATCGGCGCCCGCAATCTGCAGGAATGTCTGCTCATTCAGTTGCTGGAGGAAAAGCCGATCCAAACGGCGGCGGTGACGATCCTGCGCGATCATTTTGAGGATTTTAAAAACAAACGGTTTGAAAAGATTGCGAAGCTGATGGAGCTGGATCTGGAGACCATCAAGGAGCTCATCGCGCACATCACCAAGCTGAATCCTAAACCGGGCGAGGGCTATGCCGCCTTTGTCGACAATTATGTGATCCCCGACCTGGAGGTGCGCAACGAGAACGGCGAGTTCAAGGTCTATATGCACGACTGGAACATTCCGCAGCTGCGCATCAACAACGAATATCGCAAGATGATGCTCGACCGGAAAAAGACCAGCAAGGAGACGCGAGAGTACATCAAGAGTCGCTTGGAATCCGCCCGCTGGCTGATCAACTCCATTCACCAACGGCGCGCCACCATTCTACGCGTGATGCAGACCATCATCGAGAAGCAGCGTGAATTTTTCGAATACGGTTCCGAACATATCAAGCCGATGATCCTCAAAGATATCGCCGACGAGATCGGTATGGATATCTCCACCGTCAGCCGAGTGACCAACGGCAAATACGTGCAGACGGAATGGGGCGTGTTCGAACTTAAATATTTCTTCAGCGAGAAAATCAAAAGCGATGAGGGGGACGATGTCTCCAATAAGATGATCAAGAATCTGATCAAGGAAATCATAACGAACGAGCCGGATAAAAAGCCGTTCAACGATCAGAAAATCGCCGCCCTGTTGAAGGCCAAGGGATACAACGTGGCCCGACGCACCGTGGCGAAATATCGCGAACAGATGATGATTCCGGTTTCCCGGTTGCGGAGGAAAATCTAACTATGTCTTCTTTCCCTCCCATACACAGCACGACCATCCTCGGCCTGCGTCATCAGGGCAAAGTGGTGCTCGCCGGCGATGGCCAAGTGACCTACGGCGACACTGTTCTGAAAAACAAAGCCCGCAAAGTGCGCAAGTTGTATCACGATCAGGTCCTGGCCGGCTTTGCCGGCGGCGCCTCGGATGCGTTCACCCTGTTCGACCGGTTCGAAAGCAAGCTGGATGAATTCCGCGGCAACCTGGGCCGTGCAGTGATCGAGATGGCGAAGGATTGGCGCAACGACCGCTTTCTGCGCCGTCTGGACGCTCAGCTGGTGGTGCTGGATAAAGATAAAATATATTTGATCACCGGCACCGGCGATCTGATCGAACCCGATGACAACGCCATCGCCATCGGCAGCGGCGGCCCCTATGCCCTGGCAGCTGCGCGGGCGTTGATGAAGCATTCCAAACTCGACGCCCTGTCCCTGGTCAAGGAGGCCATGGAGATCGCCGCCGGCCTGTGCATTTTTACGAATTCTAAATTGACGATAGAGACGCTTGAATGAAGGACACCGAATTGAAACCGCGCGAGATCGTCGCGGAGCTCGATAAATATATCATCGGCCAGGAAGATGCCAAGCGCGCTGTGGCTATCGCTCTGCGCAATCGCTGGCGCAGGCAAAAAGTCGCTGAGGAGTTGCGTGAAGAGATCATGCCGAACAACATCATCCTCATCGGTCCCACCGGCGTGGGCAAGACCGAACTGGCGCGCCGACTGGCCAAATTGGCCAACGCGCCGTTCATTAAGGTCGAGGCCAGCAAGTTCACCGAAGTGGGCTATGTCGGCCGCGATGTGGAATCCATCATTCGGGATCTGGTGGACCTGTCGGTCAACATGGTCCGTGCGGATCGAACCGAGCAGGTGCAGGAAAAGGCGCACGAACTCGCGGATGAACGGCTTTTGGACCTGCTGTTGCCGCCCGCTGAACCGCCCGCTTCAGCCTCTGCGTTGGAACGCAAGGCGCTGGAGGAAAAACGCCGGCAAAGCCGGGAAAAACTGCGCCAGCAACTGCATGCGGGCAAACTCGACGGACGGCTGATCGAAATGGAGGTGCCCAGCGAATTGCCGCCGTTGATGCAAATCATTTCCCCTGTGGGCATCGAGGAGATGGGGCTCAGCATTCAGGACCTGCTCGGGCCGATGATGCCGAAGAAAACCAAAAAGCGCAAGATGACCATCTCCGAGGCGTGGATGTGGCTGGCCCAGGAGGAAACGCAGAAGCTCATCGATATGGATGAAGTGGTGCGCGAGGCGATATATCGCGTCGAGGAGACCGGCATCGTTTTTCTCGACGAGATCGATAAAATTTCCGGCGAAAGCAACGGCGGCGGGCCGGATGTCTCGCGGGAAGGCGTACAACGCGATCTGCTGCCGGTCATCGAGGGCACCAATGTCATCACCAAATACGGCATGGTGCGTTCTGATCATGTTCTCTTTATCGCCTCCGGCGCCTTTCACATGTCCAAACCCTCCGATCTGATCCCGGAGCTGCAGGGCCGGTTTCCCATTCGCGTCGAATTGCAGGCGCTGACCACCGGCGATTTTGAAAGAATTTTAACTGAACCCAAGAACGCCCTGATCCGCCAGTATACCGCCATTCTGGCGAGCGAGGGGGTCAAGATTAATTTTTCCGCCAGCGCGATCAGAGAGATCGCCAAGACCGCGACAGAAGTGAACGCGCGCAGCGAGAACATCGGCGCCCGCCGCCTGCATACGATCATGAGCATTCTGCTGGAAGACGTGCTATTCAAAATCCCGGATAAAAATATTCGGGAAGTGCATGTGGATAAAAAGATGGTCCAGGATACGCTGCGTGAGGTCATTGCGGACGAGGATCTGAGCCGCTACGTGTTATAGTTGTTGGTGAAAAGCCGTAAACCCGGACGGATGCGCGGCAGCACGAACGATGCGCCGCTTTCGCGCCGCAGCCCCGTACGGCCTTGCGCCGGGCGGCCGTTCGCAGGGCAATAAGACCAGCGTGCGCGGAGGGCTGTTCACCATCCATCTTAGGAGATTCGAATGAAACGTGATTTTTTATCCGAAACTGATTTCAGCGTGGAGGAGATCTGGGGGATCCTGGAGACGGCGCAGAAATTAAAACAGCAAACCCGCTCCGGTTCCCCACATCCGATTCTGCAGGGAAAGACGCTGGCGATGATCTTTCAAAAGCCTTCCAACCGCACCCGCGTCTCTTTCGAGGTCGGCATGTATCAGCTGGGCGGCCATGCAGTCTATCTGGGCCCGCAGGAGATCGGCCTCGGCGTGCGCGAATCGGTCGCCGACGTCGCCCGTGTTCTCAGTCGTTTTTGCAACGGCATCATGGCGAGGGTGTTCGGTCATCATCTGGTGGAAGAGTTGGCGCAGTGGGCTGAGGTGCCGGTGATCAACGGGCTGTCCGACCGGCTCCATCCCTGCCAGATCCTCGGCGACAGTTTGACCATCCTGGAGCATAAAAAACGGTTGCAAGCCGTTAAAATCGCCTATGTGGGCGACGGCTACAACATCGCCAATTCCTGGATCAACCTGGCCGGCGTTGTGGAGCTGGATCTGCGCCTTGCCTGTCCGCGAGGATATGAGCCTGACCCAAAGCTGTTGGCGCAGGCTCGCGCCAAAAAAGTCAGCAAGATCGAGCTGACCGAAGATCCCAAACAGGCGGTCTCCGGCGCGGACGTGGTTTATACCGACACCTGGGCCAGCATGGGCCAGGAGGCAGAGGCGGAGAAGCGTAAAAAAATTTTTCGGCCTTACACTGTGGATGAGTCGCTTTTGGCGCATGCAGATCCCCAGCATATCGTCATGCACTGTCTGCCGGCGCATCGCGGCGATGAGATCACCGATGCCGTGATGGACGGCCCCCATTCCGTGGTTTTCGATGAAGCGGAGAACCGACTGCACGTGCAGAAGGCCATCCTGGTTAAATTGATGGGCCCACAGGCTTAGCCGCGAGAATTCGGCTGATGAAAAACCATACCGTCAATCGTTCATTGTTCGCCGTGGCGCCCTATCGGGAGTCGGATCAGGCAGAGTGGGAGGAGTTCGTCACTGCCAGCAACAACGGCACCCTGTTTCACACGCGTCGATTTCTCTCCTATCACCCGGTGGATCGATTCAAAGACCACTCTTTGGTGTTCTTTGATAAAGGCCGTCGCATCGCCCAATTCCCTGCCGTGGATTTTCTGGACAACGGCCGGCGCGTATTGATCTCCCACCGCGGCGCATCTTACGGCGGCTTTCTGGTCAAACCGCACTGCTCTTTGGAGGAAAGTTTCCGGCTGGTGAGGACGTTGCTCGCCTATGCCCGCGAAGCGGGATTCGATGCCGTGGACATGACGCCGCCGCCGATGATCTATCTGCGCAAACCCAGCAGCTATCTCGATTTCAGTCTGCTGCAGAACGGATTCGTCTATCGGAAGCGCGAAGTATCCAGCGTCATTCCTCTGGATTTTCACCGGGACCACATCCTCTACACGTTTACCGAAGGGTCCCGCCGTGCGGTGCGGCGCAGTCAAAAGCTGGGCGTGCAGGTGCGGGAATCCGAAGAGTACGAACGGTTCTACGACATTCTGAAAAGAAATCTGCGCCTGCGTCACAACGTCACGCCGACCCACTCTCTGGAGGAACTGCTCGCCCTGCGCGCGCTGTTCCCCGAGGCGATTCGGCTCTTTGCCGCTTATCACGGCGACACCATGGTGGCCGGCGTGGTGTTGTTCACCTGCAATCCCAAGGTGGTGCTGGCTTTTTATATCAGCCATGATGAAGCGTATCAGCAGTTCCGCGGCGTGAATCTGCTGTTTCACGACATCATCGACTGGAGCCTGCAGCAAGGGTATCAGTTTTTGGATTTTGGCATTTTTACGGTCAATGAGGATCCCAACTGGGGTCTGGCTCGATTCAAGGAAAGTTTCGGCAGCCTGGGCGTGTTTCGCGACAGCCTGCAGTGTCCGTTGCGCTGACTCTGGCGCACCCTTCGGCTGAACCGCTGCGCCTTCATGCGGGTGGTGGTTCCGCGAGAGGACTGAATTACCGTTTATCCGCAACCGTTTGTCTGCTTTGACGCCATTAAAAATTTTACATATCGCAGCCCAGAATGTCTCCGGCGTGCCCGGTCAGCTGGTGCAGGCGGAACGGGCGCTGGGATTCGACAGCCGGCTGGTGACGCTGTTCCGAGACCGGCGCGGCTACGCCGAAGACCTCTGCCTCGACCTGCCTTTGATTGATTCGGCCATCGTGCGCCGGCTCAAGCAATGGGTCTCAGCGCCTGAAAAGCTCGCTGTGCACAACCGCTTGGCTGTGCCGGAGCGGGTGCCGCCGGTGTGGACGCCGCACTCGACGTTGGAAAAATTTCTCGTCCGGCGCCGCGACCGTTTGTGGCAGCCGATCATCGACCGCGCTGTCAAGCGCTATGGTCTGGATCAGTTCGATGTCTATCAGCTGGACGGAGGGCTGGACCTGACCCGCGAACCGAGATTCATTCCCAAAATGAAAGCGGCGGGAAAAAAGGTGATCTGTTGTTACACCGGCAGCGATCTGCGCACCCGCGGCGTGATTGCAGAAATCGACGCGCTGTGCGACGCCGTGGTCTCTGTGGAATTCGATCACCTCTTTCTGCATCCCTCTCTGCACCATGTGTTTTTTCCTTTTGACGTACAGTCCATGCCCCAAGGCCGGCCGCCGCTCGCTGGCCCGCCGCGCATCGGCCATGCGCCCACCAGCCGGGCGGCGAAGGGCAGCGACATCATTCTGGCGGCTCTACAGCATCTGGCACAGCGCCGCCCCCTGGAGATCGTGCTCATCGAAAAACTGCGCTATCGGGAGGCCCTGGAACGCAAACGGACGCTGTCGATTTTTGTCGATCAGATCGGTGATCTGGGTTATGGCATCAACGCGCTCGAATCGCTGGCCATGACCATCCCGACTTGCTCGGGTCTGGTGCGCGGCTTTGCCGAAGCGTATCCAGACCATCCTTTTGTCGAGATCACAGCGAGCAATTTGGAGGAAAAATTGATCGAGATCCTGGACGCGCCCGCTGCTGCCGCGGAAAAAGCCAGGGCGGGGCGCGAATGGGTGGCTGCGCATCATCAGCCAAGCCGCGTCGTTCAACGCATCCATCGCCTCGCCGGATTGGAATGATATGCGCATTCTGTTCGCTAATACCATTCAGATGTTCGGCGGCGGCGAGGTGTGGATGCTGCGCACGCTGACCGCCATGCGTGAGCGCGGTCATGCGGTGCATCTGCTCTGCCGGCCGGATACCGAACTGGCGCGACGCGCTCAGGCTGCACAGATTCCGCTTTTCACCTTTCCCATTCGCGGCGATTTCGGCCCGCTCGCCATTCTGCGCACTCGGCGGCTGCTTAAAAAGCTCGCCATCGACGTGGTGCTGACCAATATGGATAAAGAGCTGCGCTTCGCCGGCCTGGCCGCGCGGTTCGCCGGCGGCGTGGCGGTGATCCCAAGGCGCGGCGTCGATTATCCGCTGAAAAACCAAATCCATTATCGCTGGTCCTACAATCAACTCGCCCATCGTGTGGTCGCCAATTCTCAAGCGACGAAAAACGCGCTGTTGCGCAACGCCCCCTGGCTGGATCCGAACCGTGTGGAGGTGATCTACAACGGCCTGGATCCGCAGCCCTTTCTCACACCGCGCCGTCTTGATTTGCGGCGACAGTGGGGCCTGGCGGCGGACACGCCGTTGATCGGATTTGTCGGTCAGCTGGACGAGCGCAAGGGCGTGCAGGCTCTGCTCTCCGCTTTTTTCCGCATTAAAGATCGGAACCGCGACGCTCATCTTCTGATGGTCGGCGAAGGCCCGCTGCGCCCCCTGATCCTGGAGTTCGGTCGCACGCATCACCTGGACGACCGAATCCATCTGCTCGGCTTTCGCGACGACATCGATGAGATCATGAAGAACATCACGATGCTGGTGCTGCCGTCGCTGTGGGAGGGATTCGGCATTGTGCTGTTGGAGGCCATGGCTGCGGCCAAACCCGTGGTGACCACCGCGGTCAGCTCCATGCCCGAGATTGTTCTCGATCGGCTCACCGGAAGAGTGGTTCCAATGCAGGACGCGGACGCTCTGGCGCAGGCGATGGAGGAGATACTGAAGCATCCCGACCTTGCGCAACTCTGGGGACATAACGGCCGACAGCGGGTGCAGGAGCATTTCACTCTGGAACAGATGGTCGATCGCTATCTGCGTTTGTTTCAGGAGCAGATCGATCTGATTCATGCAAGGCGATGACGTGCATCTCTGGAATCGATTCGAACAGACTTTCAAGCACCAGCATCTGCGCTGGCTGGAAAAATGGTTTGGTCTGCCGCCCCTTCCTATGGAGCGGTTCGATCCCGCCGCGGTGAAAAATATTTTGGTCGTGCGCCAACACGATCAACTGGGCGATTTTCTCCTCTCCACGCCGGTCTTTGCCGCGCTGCGCAGCCATTTTCCCGGCCGTCCGCTGACTCTCGTCGCCCGCGAAAACACAGCGTCGTTGATGCGCCATGATCCCAACGTCGATCAGGTGATCCCGTTGGCCGGCAACGGACGCGACTGGACGCTTGACGCGTTGACCGCTTTGCTCGCAGCCGTAAGGAACCGATTCGATCTCGCCGTCGTTCTAAATACGGTTTCGCATTCGCTGACCAGCGATCTCATCGCGCGTCTCTGCTGCCGCCGCTATATCGTGGGTCCGGAGCATCTGCTTTTCGGCGGCACCCGCCGCAATTTTTTTTATAATCTGACGGCGCCTCAACCCGTTGCGGACCGGCACCAGAGTGAGCGCAATCTCGACATCGTCCGCCATATCGGCGTGAAAGGCGGCGATCCGTATGAACAGATATTCATTACCGAGGAGGAGCGGGCCGCTGCGCAGCGGCAGTGGAAGGCGTGGGGCTGGGACCAGCGCCGGCCGCTGGTGATCGTTCACCCCGGCGCCGGCAAAATGGAAAATCGCTGGCCTGTGGCATCGTTCGCCGCTCTGGCCGATCGTCTGCAGGAAACGCTGCCCATTCAGCTGGCCGTGAGCTGGGGTCCGGCGGAGGAAGCGCTTGGCCAGGAACTGGTCGCTTCCCTGCATACGCCGGCGCTCATCGCCTTGGACAAGAACCTGCGCAGACTGGCCGCGCTGTACAGCCAGGCTGGTTTGTTCATCTGCAATGACACCGGGGTAATGCATCTGGCAGCCAGTGTCTCTACCCCTTTGGTCGCGGTTTTTGGTCCCACGGATCCGGCTCTATGGAAGCCCTGGGGATCCAATTTCTGCGCGGTGCGGGCTGATGATCATCGCTGTGCGTCGGTTTCGGTGGACTCCCTGTATGCAACCTGCATTAAGTTGCTAAATAACAAATAATTGATTTAATATGCTCTTTGGCGGTGCCAGAGGGGCTTTTGCATAAATTGTTGTTGCATATTAGAATTGCATTTGATACTTTTACCCGAAATTTTCAATCCAAAATATTCGAGGAAAACATGCCAAGGAAAAAACGAAAAGACGAAGAAGACATCGATAAAGAGCCTCTGCATGATGATGAAGAGGAGATGGCCTCGGAATCGCTGGAGGAAGATCCGGATAAGGAGGATCTCGAGGAAGTAAGCGAGGAGGATGAGGAGTGGACGGAGGATGAGGCCGAAACCGAGACGGAAGACTGGGAGGACGAGTTCTGGGAAGAGGACGAGGATGAGTGGGAAGAAGATGAGGAGTGGGAGGACTCTGAAGAAGATCTGTTTGAAGGCGCCCCGGACTGGGAGGGGGACGACGATTGGGAGTAACTCCCGCCTCGATTTCCAACAACAGGATGGCTGATGCAGGCGGCTGAGCACAACAGACTTTTCTGGCCGCGCTTGGGGGCCGGCGTTCTGGTTTTTCGCAACGAGCATGTTCTGCTGGTACAACGCAGTCAACCACCGTATCGTGATCACTGGACGCCGCCGGGCGGCAAAGTAGAACCCGGCGAAACCGTTTTACAAGCGGCGCAAAGAGAACTGCTGGAAGAGTGTTCGATCGTCGCACAGCGCTATGCTTTCCTGGATTTCCATGAATTCATCGACATCAACAATATCAGCTTCCCCTATCATTATGTGGTCCTCAACTATTTCGCCGATTATGCCTCCGGCGAATTGCGGGCCGGCCGAGAGGTCGTGGAAGCCGGGTGGTTCCATTGCCGGGAGCTGTCTCGAATAGCGGTGACGCCGGCGACACGTGAGGCGGTCGCCAGGGCGATCCGCCTTCGATCCATATGAGGGAGACGATCAAGCCCGGACCTGAGGATTCGGGCTTTTGTTTGCAGGCGGACAAGGTTGATCCACGCTGAAAAAATTCTCGTCATCAAACTCCGCGCCATCGGCGATGTAGTGCTGAGCACCATCGTGTTGGAGAATCTGGCCAGAGCTTTTCCGCAGGCGGCCATGGATTTTTTAACCGAACCGGCGCCGGCGGCGATCCTGTCTAAACATCCGGCGCTGCGTCGAGTATGGATTTTGGACCGAACGGCCCGCCGCCGATCTGAGCACTCGACGGGTCGATGGGCCATGACGCGGTTGTTGAGATCTCTCCGCGCTGAGCGATACGACCTGGTGTTCGATTTTTTCGGCAACCCGCGCAGCGCTTTGATCACCTGGGTCAGCGGAGCTCACTATCGAGTGGGGTATGACTATCGCGTGCGCCGTTTGGCCTACTCCCATGTGGTGCGGTCGCGCGCCCGCGAAGTGCATGAGGCCGATTGGCATCTCGACGCACTGACGGCGCTGGAGATTCCCATCGTCTCCCGCCGTCTGCAGGTGGCGTTTGGCCCTGAGGAGGTCCAGTTTGCCGAAGCCTTTCTGCATCAGCTCGGTTGGCCGGATCGCCGGGTGGCGGTGATCAATTTTTCCGGCGGGTGGGCGGCCAAACGCTGGCCGTTGCCGCGTTTCGCGGAACTGTGCGAAACGCTGGCAGCCGCTTATCCATTCCATCTGGCGGCGATTTGGGGACCGGGCGAACGCCAGTCGGCGGACCAGCTTTGCCGCATGGCGCTCACCTCTGGGATCGTTCCCGCACCGGCCACCAGCCTGACGCAACTGGCGGCCCTGTTGCAGCGCGCAGCGATCATGGTGACCACCGATTCCGGACCTATGCACATCGCCGCCGCAGTTGGAACACCCTGTGTGGCTATCTTTGGCCCCACAGATCCCGAACTGCAGGGGCCGTACGGCTCTCAGCACACAGTGGTACGGAACACCGCGTTGTCGTGTCTGGCCTGCAACCGCACGACGTGCGATCACGTCCGCTGCATGGAGCAGCTGCCGGTCGCGTCCGTGTTTCAGGCGGTGAAAGAGTGCGTGGCCAAAAACAAGCTCTTACCCGGCTGATCAGCCGGGCTTGCCGCATCATGAAAACCGATCGTGGAAAGGACCCCATGTCCGCACTGTCCGTCGCCATCATCACCCATAATGAAGCGGCGCGCATTCGCGCGTGTCTGGAGAGCGTCTCCTGGGCTGATGAGATCGTGGTGGTCGATGCTGAAAGCAACGATGAGACCGTGTCCATCTGCCGGGACTTTACCGACCGTATCTTTGTCCGGCCTTGGCCCGGCTTTGCCAAGCAGAAACAGTTTGCTCTCGAGCAGTGCCGGAATGAGTGGGTGCTCAGTCTGGATGCGGACGAGCGCGTGCGGCCGGAGCTGGCGGCCGAAATTCAGCGGGTGTTGTCAGCCGCCGGCCCATGCGACGGCTATCGCCTGGCGCGGCGTTCTTATTTCATCGGCCGCTGGATTCGGCATTGCGGCTGGTATCCGGGCTATCAGCTGCGCTTGTTCAAAAAAGACCGCACCACCGTGAGCTTGTCCCGCGTGCACGAGGGATTTCTCGTGGAGGGGCGCATCGGCGAGTTGTTGGGAGACCTGGATCACTACAGCCATCGCTCCCTGGCGGACAGCCTGGAAAAAATGAATCGCTATTCGACCCTGGAGGCGCTGGACCGTTTGGAGCGGGGGCGGGTGCGGCCCATTGATTTCATCACCCATCCGCTGTCGGCGTTTTTCCGCAAATACATCGGCCGCTCCGGTTATCGTGACGGCATGCCCGGGCTGCTGTTGTGTTGGATCTCTTCTCTGCTCACCATGGCGGTTTACATGAAACGATGGCACTGGCAGCGGTCGACTCCGGCCGAACAGCAAGCTGCCAGGGAGCGCCACTGGTGAGCACGCTGGCCGTCATCGTCATCACCCGCAATGAGGCGGACAACATCGGCGAGTGTCTGGCCGGAGCTTCCTGGGCGGATGAATTGATCGTCATCGACAGCCAGAGCACGGACGCCACGGTCGAGATCGCACGCCGCTATACCGATCAGGTGTATGTCGAACCCTGGCGCGGCTATGCGGAGAACAAAACCATGGCCCTGAGCCGCTGTCACAGCGACTGGGTTTTTTGGCTCGATGCCGACGAGCGCATCACCGGGCCCCTGGCGGAGGAGATTCGTCGGCTGATCGATTCCCAGCCTGTGGAAAATGGCTTTCGCGTAGCGCGCAAAGCGTATTTTCTCGGCCGCTGGATCCGGCACTGCGGCTGGTATCCGGGCTATGTGCTGCGCCTGTTTCGCCGCAGCCACGGCCGTTTCAACGGCCGTCTCGTGCATGAGGGGGTGGAGGTGGAGGGCGCTTGCGGTCGGCTGAAGAACAGCCTGCTGCATTATACCGATCGCACACTGGAGCAGTATCTGGAAAAGTTTAACCGTTACACCACGCTGGCCGCGCAGGAGCTGCATGGCCGCGGCCGTCGTGCCGGCGCGGCTTCGTTCCTGTTGCGGCCGCTGCACCAGTTCGTTAAAATGTACGTAATCAAACGGGGCTTTCTCGACGGCGTCGAGGGACTCGCGCTCTGTCTGCTCTCCGCCCATTACGTGGCGGCCAAGTATGCCAAGCTTTGGGAGCTTTCCCATTGCGTGGAAGAGAAAAAATGAGTACGTTATTCAACCGGCATAGACCGGTTAACGTTCAAGGGGTGGAATTTTTATCGCTGACGCGAATGCCGCGCGCTCCGGAGTGAACTATCTATAAGGAATTCGATATGAAGTATACGGTGGAAAAGAAAGCCTCCACAGCGATTCTGCACATCGGAGAGGAGCGGCTGGACAGTCGCTTCACCTCTGAGCTCAAAGCGCAGTTGCTGCTGCTCCTCAATGAACAAGAGCTCACGACGATTCTTGTGGATCTGAAGCAGACAACCTATGCGGACAGTTCCGGCCTGGGCGCCTTATTGTTAGGTCTGCGCCAGGCTCGTGACACCGGCAAAAAATTTGCGCTGGTCGGAGCGCAGAAAAGGGTCATCAGTCTGATCAAAATCGCACATCTGGATGAGCTGATGGTCAATTATTCGTCCGTGGCCACAGCGCTGAAAGCTTTAGCTTGACGACGGCGCGGAGGCGGATATGCCGATTTATGAATATCATTGCTTGGATTGCCGCCGGCGTTCGACTCTGCTGATCCGCACTCGGGAGGAGGCCGAGCAGCCGGCCTGCTCGTTCTGCGGCAGTACTCGGGTGCAGCGGATCATGTCCCGGTTTGCGGCGGTCAAGTCCGAGGAAAGCCGGCTGGAAAGCCTGTCGGATCCCAGCCGCTGGTCCGGCGTGGATGAGAACGATCCCGCCGGCGTGGCCCGGTTCGTCAAACGCATGGGCAGCGAGTTGGGCGAAGATCTCAGCCGCGAGGAGATCGATCAAATGGCGGATGAGGCGGCGCATGAAGCGGAATCGGGCAGCGGCGCGGACGAGGATGCTCTGTGATGCTCGCAATGGCAGGGCACGCGCTTTAACAAAGGCGCGGCCGGAAGAGTGCGCCACCAGCCGGCGCCGCCTTTCATCGCCCAACCGAGCCGGCCTGCAAGGAAGCGCGGTTGATGACGGCAACGCTGCCATTGAGGTCTTTTTACGTATTCCGCGCATTTCGTGTTTGTTTTTTGCCTTTGCACGGGGCCGTTCATTATTTTATCGGCGAAAATAGCAAAGAAATTTTGCTGTTACGTTCCACTCATATGGGAGGTAGTATGAAAAATGATTGCGTCCGTCTGATGGTTATGGCTGTTCTGCCGGCGACGTTGACCACGGGTTGCGCCGCCACTGCGATCGAGCGGCGGCAGGCAGCGACCCGGGAAGTGAGACAGGATCGGGTGGAACTGGTCCGGGATCAAGCCAAGGTTACAGATGACCGGATGGATCTGGATCGTCTCTCTGACCTGGTGATCCGCTGGGATCAACTGCGTGCAAGTCGCGCTCCTGCGGCGCAGCTGGCGCAAGTCGAGGAGCAGATCGCCGCCGAACTGCGCCGTGATTTGGCTGAAAATGCGGAACAGGCGCGGCAGGCCGACGCAGAGGTACAGCGCTCGGAGAAAGAGCTGCAGCGTTCCCGCCGCGAGCTGCGCCGGGAGCGCACCGATGGAGATCGCAATGCTGCTCAGCGGCGCGAGAAGAATAGGGAGCGCCGCGACGACCGGCGCGATCTGCAGGATGACCTGCGGGATTCCCAGCAGGCGCGGGCTTTGTTCGACAAAAAAAGCAAAGTCGCCGGCGAATTGCTGGCCCTGCAGAAGCGAATGGATGCGGCGAACGCCCGGCAGGACCAACACCTGCGCGATCAACAGCGCGTGCTTTTGGAACAGTATCTTGCCTTGTCCCAGGAGGAACTCAGACTGGGCGTGCGGGAGATCCGCGAAGATCGCCAGGAGGCGAGAGAAGACCGGCGTTGAGGTCTGTGATGAGCGACAGATTAAAAAGCCGACAGCAGCGGTTGTGTGTAGAAACTTTTTTAACGAGTGAAGGAGTGCAAAGAAGGGGATTGGGTTGCTGAACATTCGCGGTGAAGAAAGGTACGGCGAGTGAATGCGTTTTAATCCATGCAGCCGAAGATTCTTCCTCCCCCAAAAGGGCGACTGCTCGCAGCAGCCGCCCTTTTTAAGTTTTCAATAAGAATCAGGATTTGGTGTTGGCGACCGCTTCCTGTTTCAGTTTATCATTGGCCACAATGACGATTTCAACACGACGATTGGCCGCGCGGCCTTCCGGCGTGTCGTTGCTCATCTTCGGCTGGGTTTCGCCGTACCCCTTGGTGGTGATGCGGGCGGGATCGACGTTCTGCTGAATCAGAAAATTCGCGACCGTGGAAGCGCGCTGCTCAGAGAGCTTTTGATTGTACGCCTCTTCGCCCTGGGAGTCGGCGTGCCCCTCGATGAGGAGAATGGTATCCGGGTACTTGTTCAGGTTGCTTGCGAACTCTTGCAGTTCGGTTTTGGCAGCGGGCTGAAGCGTCGACTTGTTGGTGTCGAACAGCAGTCCGGATTTCAGCGTGACCTGGATGCCTTCGCCGACGCGGTTGACTTCGGCATCGGCGAGCTCTTTCTGCAGCTCTTCAGCCTGTTTGTCCATTCGGCTGCCGATATAAGAGCCCGCAGCTCCGCCGATGGCTGCGCCGAGGATGGCGCCGAGAGCGGTGTTGCCCAATTGCTTGCCGATCACGCCGCCGACCACGGCGCCTGAACCGGTGCCGATGGCCGTGCCTTTGGTGGTCTTGCTGGCACTGCACGCAACCAATTGAAGCGCCAAACCGATCATGAGCCCTATGGACGTTAATTTACGCATGATTTTCTCCCTCTGGTAAATCCCACTGATTGATTTGAGTGTGATCGCCGGAGCAAATCACTCTTCGATGTAAAATACGAGTATGAACCGCCCCATGCAAGTCTTTTTTACGCCCGCCCCGGCCCTGAGGTTCCTGTTTTTGCCGCACCCATAGCGTTTCTGTGACGGATATAACAAAAAACCCCGGGCTGGCAGAACGCCGGGGTTTTTTGTGAAACACCTATCACGGGAGAGAAAATCAAGAGCAACCGCTGGTGCTGCCGCAGTTCAGACATTTATAACAGGCGCCGTTGCGCACCATGATGTTGCCGCATTCTGAACAGGGCGGCGCATCGGACTGATACATGCTGACCTGTTTTTCTTTTTCCAGATTCTGATCCAGCGCCTGATACCGGGGCATTTCAAATTCGGTCAATTCCTGGGCTTCGCTGTTGTTCTCCTTGTGGTTCAGATATTTGATCCCAAGCCAGCGGAAGATGTAATCCAAAATCGATTTCGCCATGGGGATGGCGGCGTTGTTGGTAAAGCCGTAGGGTTCAAAGCGTGTGTGGCTGAATTTGTTCACCAGCACTTCCAGCGGCACGCCGTATTGCAGGGCCATCGAGATAGAGGTGGCGAATGCATCCATCAGCCCCGAGACCACGGAGCCGGTTTTCGCCATGACGACAAAGATCTCGCCGGGTTTGCCATCGTCGTATTCGCCCACGGTGATGTACCCTTCGTGACCGGAGATGGAAAACTTGTGCGTAATCGACCGCCGCTCGTCCGGAAGCCGTTTGCGCACGCCGACGACGCGCGCCGGTTCCGCTGCAGCCTCGGTCCGTTCGCTCTTTTTCTGACCGGTGTTGAGCGGCTGACTGCGTTTGGAGCCGTCGCGATAGATGGCGATGGATTTCAGCCCTAGTTCCCAAGCCTGCAGATAGACGGACTCGATCTCCTCCGGCGTGCAGTGGTTGGGCATGTTCACGGTCTTGGAGATGGCGCCGGAGAGAAACGGCTGCACCGCCGCCATCATGCGCACATGACCCATGTAGGAGATATAGCGCTCGCCGTTGGCCGGCTTGAACGCACAATCAAAGATGGGCACATGCTCGGCACTGAGAAAGGGGGCGCCTTCGATGGTGTCGGTTTGTTGAACATGCTGGAGAATGGCCTGCACCTGTTCATCCGGATAACCCAGGCGGTGCAGCGTATGGCCGACCGTGGCGTTCACCAGTTTCAGATCTCCGCCGCCTACCAGTTTTTTATATTTGACCAGCGCAATGTCCGGCTCAATGCCCGTGGTGTCGCAATCCATCATAAAGCCGATGGTGCCGGTGGGCGCCAGAACCGTGACCTGCGCGTTGCGATAGCCGTACTTTTGCCCCATCTCATAGGCATCGTTCCACACCTCCTCCGCCGCGGCGTACAGAGCGTCCACCGTCAGCCGTCGTGAGATGGTCTTGAGCGCCTGCTGATGCTTGTTGATGACGCGCAGCATGGGCTGCCGGTTTTTCTCAAATTCTTCGAACGGCCCCTTGGCGCTGGCCAGGATGGCGGAGGAGAGGTAAGCCTGGCCGGTTAACAGCGCGGTCAAGGTGGCGGCCAGGGCGCGGCCCCGGTCGCTGTCATAGGGCAATCCATAGTACATCAGCAAAGCGCCCAGGTTGGCATATCCCAGCCCCAGGGGGCGAAACCGCCGGCTGTTTTCGGTGATGGCGTCTGTGGGATAGCTGGCGTTGTCGACAATGATCTCCTGTGAGATGATGAGCAGGTGGATGGCGCGGCGGTATGCCTCGATGTCGAATTCTCCGCTCTCTCTGACGAATTTCATCAGGTTCAGCGACGCCAGATTGCAGCTGGAATTATCCACGAACATGTACTCGCTGCAGGGATTGGAGGCATTGATGGGCGCCGAGTTGGGACAGGTATGCCAGTCGTTGATGGTCGTATGATACTGGATGCCGGGGTCTCCGCAGCTATGGGCCGCATTACAGATCTGCTTCATCAGATCTCGGGCGCGCAGGGTGTCGATGATGTGCCCGTCGGTCACTGCCCGGGTGTGCCACATGCCGTCGTTCACCACGGCGCGCATGAAATCATCGGTGACGCGCACGCTGTTGTTTGAGTTCTGGAAAAAGACCGAGCTGTAGGCCTCGCCCCCGAAAGAGCCGTCGTAGCCCATCTCGATGAGCGCCCAGGCCTTTTTTTCCTCTTCCACCTTGCAGTTGATGTATTCGACGATGTCCGGATGATCGATGTTGAGGATGACCATTTTAGCAGCACGGCGGGTCTTGCCGCCGGATTTGATCACGCCGGCAAAGGCGTCAAAACCGCGCATAAAGGAGACCGGACCCGAGGCGGAACCGCCGCTGGCCAGTTTCTCTTTGGAGGAACGCAGAGTGGAAAAGTTGGTGCCGGTCCCTGAACCGAATTTGAACAGCATGCCTTCGGTTTTAGCGAGGTCCAGAATGGAGCTCATCTCGTCTTTGACCGCATTGATGAAACAGGCTGAACACTGGGGATGCTCCTCCACGCCCAAATTGAACCACACCGGACTGTTGAAAGAGGCTTTTTGATTGACGAGCAAGTGGGTCAACTCCACCGCAAAAGTTTTACTGTCCTCGGCCGAAGCAAAATAACCGTCCTTTATGCCCCAGCGCACCAAGGTATTGACCACGCGGTCCACCAGCTGACGCACGCTGGTTTCCGGCGTCGCCGCCAGGGTGCGCGTATGAAAGTATTTGGAGGCGACGATGTTGAGCGCTGTCTGCGACCAGGTTTTGGGCGCCTCCAGGTCATGCCGTTCGAACAGCACCTTGCCCTTGTCGTTGGTGATGGAGGCGGTGCGCAGCTCCCATTCGATTTCGTCATAAGGGTGAACATCCTTGCGGGTGAAGAACCTGGGGATGCTCAGCCTTTCAAGCCGGGGCTTGGACCGGCCGGCTGCGGTTGCTGGCGCGGCGTCCGTGTCGCATATATCATCAGAGACCGTTATGAATTCCATCTGATTTTTGTTCTTGTGATCGCTCATCCGTAATCCCTATCCTCTGAAAATACCCGCCCATCCGGAACCCGACATCCGCCCTATTTTTAAAATGATCACCGTTTGTTTTTATGCAACAGGTTGGAAAAGGTAACAGCAGCGCCCAGGGGTGTTTGTGGAAGCCTACCATTGCTGCAGATCAATTGCCTGTCACCTTGATTTTTTGCCGTGCCAATTTAGAAAACATTACCTACTTTGTCAAGGGAAAAACTCAATATTTTGTACTTTTTTTATAAAGGACGTCAATGGGTAGTGGAAAAAGGCGCTGATCTGCGTTTTTCCGGTCAAGGTGCAAGCGGAGGCATCGGGAAAAAAGAGTTGATTTGCTTTTATTTAATGTTTAAATTGATGGGCCTGTTATCGACGAATCTCCTGGCAACGCCGGGTTTTGCCTCTCAGCCCTGAAAGAGTCCTTTTGGGGCTTCATTTTAGTTTGCTTGCGGAAGAAACCGGGTCTGTTGTCCTTCGCAAACGCAATTGTTTGATCGAGGTATTCGTATCTCTGACATAGACGAACAGTTTATGAAGCGGGCGCTGCAGCTGGCCAGTAAAGGGCGCCGCTTCGTCAGTCCAAACCCCATGGTCGGCGCAGTGGTCGTCCGGGACGGCCGCATCGTCGGCGAAGGCTACCATGAGAGATACGGCCAGGCGCATGCGGAGGTCAACGCTCTGCACGCAGCCGGGGACGCGAGCCACGGCGCCACGATCTATGTGACCTTGGAGCCCTGCTGTCATCAGGGAAAAACACCGCCCTGTGTGCAGGCCTTGTTGGATTCCGGAGTGAGCCGGGTGGTCATTGGCAGCAAAGATCCGAATCCGCTGGTGAACGGCAAGGGCATTCATATTCTGCAGGCCAAAGGCCTTCAGGTAAAGGTCGGTGTTCTGGAATCGTATTGCCGCCAATTGAACGAAGTTTATTTCCACTATATCACCACCGGCAAACCGCTCATCACCCTAAAGATGGCGCAAACGCTCGACGGCCGTATTGCCACCAGCACCGGTCATTCCAAATGGATCACCTCGGAGGATTCCCGGGTGATGGCGCATCGGTTGCGCAGCCGTCATGACGCGGTGCTCGTCGGCATCGGCACAGTGTTGGCAGACGACCCGCAATTGAGCGTGCGTCATGTGCGTGGGCCTTCGCCGCGCCGCATCATTCTGGACAGCCGGCTGCGCGTTCCTCTGGACGCCACCATGCTGTCGGATAAAAATCCACATCTGACCATTTTGGTGACGACCGCGGCAGCGTCCAAGGAAAAGATAAATCGCATCACCGAACGCGGGGCTCTGGTTCTGGTGCTGCCAGAGAATGAACTGGGCTGGGTGAATCCGGAAGCGCTGTGGAAAAAAATGGCTGAGATGGGGATCGCCTCCGTGCTGGTGGAGGGCGGCAGCACCGTACACACAGAATGTTTGAAGCGGAAAAACGCGGATCGCATGGTCCTGTTCATCGCCCCGAAAATCCTCGGCAGCGGCATCGACGCCATCGGTGATCTGGGCATTCGAAACATCAATTCCGCTTTGACGCTGTCTGAGGTGCGCATGCGCAACTTTGGCAAGGACGTCATGATCGCAGGCAAGATCAACTATAGCTGGTAAAATCCATGTTCACTGGTCTGGTGGAAGAGATCGGCATGATTCGGGCCGCGACCCGGCAGCAGGGCGGCGTTCGATTCGTCGTCTCTGCGCAGCGGGTGCTGGAAGGCCTGAAGATCGGCGACAGTGTGGCGGTAAGCGGCGTGTGTCTGACCGTGATTAAAAAAGGATCGGACCGTTTCGAGGTGGATGCCGTACAGGAGACGCTGCAGCGCAGTGCGCTGGCGCGTTGGACAGAAGGGACTGCCGTCAACTTGGAGCGCGCTCTGGCGGTGGGTGGAAGAGTGGGCGGTCATTTCGTGCAGGGGCATGTGGACGGCATCGGCCGGGTGCAGGATTTGCAGACGCGGCCGCCGGGTTATTGGCTCACCCTGCAGCTGTCCGGCGATTGCGCCGCCCTGTGCGTGGAAAAAGGCTCCATCGCCATCGATGGCGTCAGCCTCACCATCGCCCAGGTGAAAGAGGAGGTGATTTCGCTGGCGGTGATTCCGCATACGGCAGAGCATACCACCCTGCGTTACAAACAGATAGGCGATGAGGTGAATGTGGAGACCGATCTTCTCGGCAAATATGTGCAACGTCTGCTGACCGGCGGAAGGCCGGCGTCAGGATTGACTATGGAAAAATTATCCGACTGGGGTTTTTAAATAGCATCGCCGTTTGGGCGAGTCGTAACCAATAACCGGTGTTACGCTTTCTGATGAAGAACAAACCAAAAACAGAAACCTTTGCCTTTGATTCCATCGCCGATGCGGTGCAAGATCTCCGCGCCGGCAAAATCATCATTGTCGTGGATGATGAGAACCGGGAGAACGAAGGCGATTTTATCCAGCTGGCGGATCATGTGACGCCGGAGAGCATCAATTTCATGGCCACACACGGGCGCGGTTTGATCTGTACGCCTCTGCCGGCGAGACGGCTGGAAGAGCTCGATATCTATCCCATGGTGCCGCGCAACACCGCTTTGCTGGGCACCGCGTTCACCGTTTCAGTGGATTACCGGCATGAACCGGTGACCACCGGCATCTCGGCTGCAGACCGCGCCTGCACCATCCGTGCGTTGGTCGATCCAAAGGCAGCGCCCTCTGATTTTGCCAAACCTGGACATGTGTTTCCTATCGCCGCTGCCAACGGCGGTGTGTTGCGTCGCGCCGGCCATACCGAGGCGGTGGTGGACCTCGCCCGTCTTGCCGGCGGTTCTCTGGGCGGAGTGCTCTGCGAGATCATGGCTGAGGATGGAACCATGGCCCGTCTGCCGTCGTTGATTCAAATGGCGAAGCAGTTCGGCCTGCGTCTGATCAGCGTCCGTTCGTTGATCGAGTACCGCCGTCAGCACGAAAACCTCATCAAGCTCATCTCCCAGGCGGATCTTCCGACCAGGTTCGGCCATTTTACTATTTATGTTTTTCAGAGCGAGGTGGACGACCATCATCATGTCGCGCTGGTCAGAGGCGATGTGCGCACTCCGGAGCCGGTTCTGGTGCGGGTCCATTCACAGTGTCTGACCGGCGATGTGTTTGGTTCCCTGCGCTGTGATTGCGGCGAACAGATGGCCTTGGCGTTGCAACAGATCGACCGCGAAGGGCGCGGCGTATTTCTCTACATGCGTCAGGAGGGCCGCGGCATCGGTCTGGCCAACAAAATCCGGGCGTACGCCTTGCAGGATGCCGGCAAGGATACGGTGGAGGCCAACGAAGCGCTGGGATACAAAGCGGATTTGCGCGATTATGGCATCGGCGCCCAGATTCTGGCTGAACTGGGCATTCGCCGTCTGCGCCTGCTGACCAATAATCCCAAAAAGATCATCGGACTGGAGGGCTATGGTTTGGAGGTGGTGGAACGGGTGGCGATCGAAGTGGCGCCCAACAACGTCAACGCCTGTTATCTGAAAACCAAACGGGACAAGATGGGGCACTTGATTTTACAGGATGAATCCGAGTGAAATCGTTCCCTGGTTCTAGTTAGGTTCAGGCTTCATTCAATCATAAAGGGATCCTATGGCCAAAATAATGGAAGGTCAATTGACAGCGGCCGGCAAACGGTTCGGCATTGTCGTCAGCCGGTTCAACGAACTCATCTGCCGCAAGCTGCTGGAAGGAAGTCTGGATTGCCTGAAGCGCCATGGCGCTGATGCGAATCAGATCGAAATCGCCTGGGTGCCCGGATCGTTTGAAATTCCAGCAGCGGCCAAAAAGATGGCGCAGAGCGGGAAATATGATGCGATCATCTGCCTGGGCGCGGTGATCCGCGGCGCCACGCCGCATTTCGAGTACATATCGGCTGAGGTGACCAAAGGCATCGCCCAGGTGAGCCTGGACAGCGGTCTGCCCGTGGCCTATGGCGTGATCACACCCGATACTCTGGAACAGGCGCTGGAACGGGCCGGCTCCAAGGCAGGCAACAAAGGCTGGGATGCAGCGCTTTCGGCCATTGAAATGGCCGACCTGTTCACTCAGATCTGTGTTTGAGGTCTGCGGTTTTTCCGCCGGCCGTGAGGGCTCCTCTCAGGAACCATTAGGGCAGAACTCTGCCGCCGTTTCTTACCCGGCCCTGGACCAACATACCATGGTGTCGCTCATGCGCAATAAACAACCCAGTTCCACTCACAGGATCCGTCTTTGGCTTTTGTCGGCGCTATTCCTCCTCGTCCTTTTCTTCCCCCCACGGTTGCAGGCCGCGGTGGGGGACTGGAAGACCTACACCAGCGTCCGCAACGTTCGCCAGGTGGTCTGCCGCGACAGCCTGCTCTGGGGCGCCACCAGCGGCGGCGTCATCCAATACAACGTCCTTCGCGGAACCCTGGTCGCCTTTACCAACTCGGAAGGATTGGCCGGCAATGATATCGTCGCCATTGCGCTGGATCAGCGCGGACGCGTTTGGGCGGCGCTCAGCAACGGCAAACTGAACCTTTATTCGCCTGCCAGCAAGACCTGGACTTTGATCAACGACTATAGCGGATATCAAATTCAGGATCTCTATCCTCATGGGGATTCGATCCTGGTTTGTCTATCGATCGGCATCAGCTTGTTCAACACTCGGCGTTGGGAGGTGAAGGAGACCTACAAAATCGGCGATGTACGGCGGGTGGCTGTGGACGGCCGCGAAATCTGGGCTGCGTGCAAGGACGGCGTGCGCAGAGCCAGTTTTGATTTTCCCAATCTGATGGCGCCGAACGCCTGGACCCGTTACACCACTGCCGATGGACTGATGCAGAACGAAGCGTTCGCCGTACAGGCCTTCAACGGCCGGATTTTTGTCGCCGGCAAGCCCGGCCTTTCGGTTTTCGACGGCGTTCAGTGGCTGCCCGCTGAATTGCCCGATTTTTCCGTTTTTGATTTGACGCTTTGGCGCGACAAATTGCTGGCGGTCACTGGCGCCGGCATCTGGGTGCGGGACGCTTCCGGCTTTTGGAGCCGGCTGGCGAATTGGCTCGATAGCGCGCAACGTGCGGCCGTGGATCAGAACCAGGCGATCTGGCTGGCTTTGCCAGAAATCGGACTGGGGTATTATCAACAGGGCGCAAGCCAATGGACGATCACCACGCCCGACGGCCCGGCGGACAACAAATTCAGCGCTCTGGCTTTTGATCACAACGGCCACCTCTGGACTGCGTCGCCCAGCGCCGGCATCTCCCGCTTTGACGGCAAGCGCTGGCGCACCTTTTCCTTAGCGAATAAAAAATTGCCGGCGAATGATTTCCGCGATCTCGCGGTCGATAACCGGAATCGTGTCTGGGCGGCGAGCTGGGGCGCCGGCGTGGCGGTGTTCGAAACCGATGATCGCGACAGCATCACCGTGTCCATGATCAATTCCAGCGACAAACGACTGTCCGGCATCAGCGGCGACGCCAACTATGTTGTGGTGACGGGAATAGAAAAAGATCCGCAGGGGAACCTGTGGCTGCTCAATTCACACGCGGCCGATCGCCGTGTGGTTGCAGTAACCGACAGTCTCGGCCACTGGCAGTACTTTTCCACTTTTGATGGTCTGCGCTCTCTCTATCCCACTGCGCTCGCGATCGATGCAAACGGCCGCAAGTGGATCGGCAGCTTTGACGCCGGCATCTCGGTGGTGGATGACAACAACACCCCGTTCAGCAAAGCCGACGATGACCTCAGTCAGGGTTTGAGCAGCCAAGATAATTTGATTTCGCTCAGCATCGCCGGTCTGGCTGCGGATCGGGACGGTTTGATCTGGATCGCCACTCCGCTGGGGCTGCAATACTGGTACAATGGCCAGCTGAAAAACCCCCATTTCAACGTCATCAACGAAAACGTCCACTGCGTGGCTGTGGATGTGCGCAATAACAAGTGGATCGGCACCGCAGGCGGCTTGACGGTGCTCGAGTCGGACGGCTATGCCAACCAACATTACTCCACCTCCAACAGCGCGCTGGTGTCGGATTTTATCACCTGTTTCGCCTTTGATGAAAAACTCGGGTACGCTTTTATCGGCACCACCAACGGATTGTCGCGTCTGGAAACGCCGTACACCAAACCGGCGGAAGATCTGAGCCAGTTGACCGGCTATCCGAATCCGTTCGTGCTCACCGGCCCGGGCTCTCATTTTTATGTGGAGAACCTGGCGGAGAAATCCTCGCTGCGGATTTACACGCCGGAAGGATATCTGGTCCGGCATATCCCCCAGGCCAAAATCCTCGGCTCGCGGGTCAGCTGGGACGGACGCAACGACCGTGGCGAATACGTGGCCAGCGGAGTGTACGTTTATCTGGTCAGCACCGAGAACGGACTCAGTCAGGCCGGCAAAGTGGCGGTGATTCGGCCGTAACCTCTTGTTTCGGGTGGTGTTCCCCTTTTTCGTCGTTTTTTTTGCGAAAAACAGCTTGCAATTTTATCTTTTAATTGTTTAATTTAATTGAGACCAGATCCGGGTCGCACTGGGACGCTCACTGCATGCTCAACTCGCTCTACGCGAAAAATTTCATTCTGCTGGATGAACTGAAAATCGCTTTTCAGCCTGGGCTCAACGTCATCACCGGCGAGACCGGTGCGGGAAAATCGATTTTAATCGGCGCTTTGAGTGGGCTGCTGGGTGAGCGTTTGACCAAAGAGGTGGTCCGCAGCGGCAGCGACAAGGCGATCCTTGAAGCCGAATTCGCCGCCGGCGACTTGCCCTCGGTGCGCGAGTTTTTACAGCAGAATGATCTGGACGACGACAGCGTTTTGTTGATCCGTCGTGAAATCACCAGCAGCGGCAAGGGACGCTGTTTCATCAACGATCAGCCGGTGCCGATCACGCTGTTGCAAAAGCTCGGCGATCGGCTGGTGGATCTGCACGGTCAACATGAACATCAGCTGTTGCTGCAACCGCAACACCACGGCGCGTATTTGGATGCGTTTCTCGATTTGTCCGCTTCGCTGGCAGATCTGCGCGAGGGATTAAACGGATTTCACCAGTCGCTCAAGGAACTGCACGAGACGCAGGCGCAGGCGGAGTCGCTGAAGCAGAAACGGGATTATCTTCAATTTCAGTACCATGAGATTCACAGCCTGGATCCAACCGCCGGGGAAGATGACGCGCTTCGTCAGGAAGAGAATATCCTTCGGCACGCTGAGTCGATCTTTGAGAAGACGCACAAACTGTATGCCGCGATCTATGAGGCCGAGGGATCGGTTTCAGAAACTCTGGCTGCCGCGGACAGCACGCTCAATGAACTGGCCGCCATCGATCCCAGATTTCAGGCCTTGGCCGCAGAATGCCGCAACGCGCGCATCGTCATCGATGAGTTGGCCACAGGGCTTCGCCGCTATCACGAGGGCGTGGAAGTGGATCCCGACCGGCTGGAGAAGATTCGGAGCCGTTTGTCAGCGCTGGCCGGACTGAAGAAAAAATACGGCGGGGATCTGGATAAAGTTCTTGCGCATCAGCAACGGGTACGGCAGGAACTCGATCTGCTGGACAATCTCGACGACACGCTCTCTGCGTTGCGCAAGCGGCTGGAAGAAGAGCGCGAAAAATTGGCGCAACAGTGCGCCGTGATCTCACAACGACGGATGCAGGCGAGAGCCGCCTTCGCTGAGCAGGTGGTTTCGATTTTAAGCCGGCTGGGGATGGGAAAGGCCCGGTTCGAGGTGGCGCTGCATCAGCGGATCGGAGAGGAAGAGCCGTACATTATGCGCGACCGTCAGCCGATCCGGGTGACCGCCTCCGGCGCTGAGCAGGTCGAATTTCTCATGGCCACCAATCCGGGAGAGGGATTCAAACCATTGGTGGATATCGCCTCAGGCGGCGAAATCTCGCGCGTCATGCTGGCGCTCAAGACACTTTTGGCCAAGGTCGACCACGTGCCGGTGTTGGTTTTTGACGAGATCGACATCGGCATTTCTGGACGCATCGCCTTCAGCGTGGGCCGTTGCCTGCAGCAGCTGTCGGCCGATCACCAGGTTCTTTGTATCACTCATCTGCCGCAGATCGCCTGCATGGGGCGTCACCATCTGTTGGTGGAAAAAACCGGCGATGACCGATCGACGCGCACCCGGGTCACCGCTTTGAAACGGGAGGAGCGGCTGCAGCAGATCGCGCGGCTTTTAGGCGGCGCCGAAGTGACGCCGGCCTATCTCGAGAGCGCCAAACAGTTGATGGAAGAAGCGGAAAGAAACAACTGAATCCATGGATCATCCGCGCTTGGATGCATGGTGGAGGGAAGCGTTTCTAATAAAAAGGGTTTTGCTGCTTGGGTTTTGCACCTAATTTTGTGAGGACGCCATGTTCAAGCTGTCACGTTCTGCCTGGATGGTGCTGATCGCCATCCTCATCATACTGGTCGGACTGTTTTTAGTCTGCGCCCAGCGTCAAGCCACTGAGGCTGCCGACGGAGAGGATCTAGCGGTCGATGATGACCAGTTTAAACAGGAATTGCTGCAGTTGCTCGATCTTACCGAGGACTCGACCGCTGTGACCGAATCCCCTGATGTGGATATCACCGCTCAGCCTGAGGATGATGTACTCGCGCTGCTGGAGACGGAAAAGTCAAGCAAGCAGGATGCCGGCCAGAACGCTAAGCCACAGCTGGACACGCCGTCCCAGACGACCTCCGACAATCTGGGCATATCGGCTGAGATGTTCAACAAACTCAAGGGCGATGTGAACCGCCTGGAGCGCGATTTAGAGGCCCGCAGCGCCGCGGTGGACAGCCTGCGCGCCATTTTGAATAATCGCAACAGCCGCTTACAGGAACTGGAGGCGCGCGTTGCCGGCCTGACCTCCCAATCGTCGGCCGTCCGCCCGCGCCGCAGCCAGGGGAAGACCGGTTCCTCGGCGGTGAAAAGCGGCTACGAAAAGGCGCGCGAATTGTTCGAATCCTACCAATATCGCGACGCCATCAACGCCTTCACCCGGCTGCTCGAACAGAATCCGGATGACGTGCTTGCGGACAACTGCCAATACTGGATCGGCGAGTCCTATTTCGGTCTGAAGGAATATCAGCAGGCGATTATGGAGTTCCAAAAAGTCTTTGCCTACTCCATGACTGATAAGTACGACGATGCCCAGCTTATGATCGGTCTTTCCTACGTGCGCAGCGGTCAGAAGGAAAAGGCGCAGAAAGAGTTTGAAACCTTCCTGAACACCTATGCCGGCAGTGAATACGCCGGCGTGGCCAGGAGATATTACCGAGAGATCTGAACGGTCCTGCCGGGACGGGCCCTCGCCCGTCCCGGTGTGCCGGTTGCAACGCCCTTCCCGCCTTCTGCTCATCCTGCATTGTGAAGCATCATTCATCATTTAACAGACGAGATTTTCGTGAGTTCCTTTGTCCATCTGCACAACCATTCCCACTACAGCCTTTTGGACGGCGCCTGCCGCATCGACGATCTGGTCAAGACCGCTAAAGAGTTCGGCATGCCGGCGCTGGCTCTGACCGATCACGGCAATCTACACGGCGCCATCGAGTTTTACAAGAACTGCCAAAAGGCGGGCATCAAACCGCTGGTCGGTTCCGAAGTCTATGTCGCGCCCGGCAGCCGCAAGGTCCGGCAGAGCGACGGCGGCGCCGGAACCTCTTTTCATCTGGTGCTGCTGTGCAAGAATCTGAACGGCTATAAAAATCTGATGAGGCTGGTCTCCGCCGGCTACACCGAGGGGTTTTACTACAAGCCCCGCATCGACAAAGAACTGCTGGCCGCTCACCACGAAGGGCTGGTGGCGCTCAGCGCCTGTCTGAAGGGCGAGGTGGCGTGGCGGTTGTTGCACGAGGGCAAAGAAAAGGCCGCTGCGGCTGTGCATGACTATGTGAATCTTTTCGGTCCGGATTTTTATCTCGAGGTGCAGAATCACTCCCTGCCCGAGGAGGATCAAGCCCGCACCGGCATTCTGCAGCTGGCGCAGGAGATGGGCGTCGGGGTGGTGGCCACCAACGACATCCATTATTTGAAGCGCGACCATGCCGAAGCGCACGATGTGCTGCTCTGCCTGCAGACTGGAGCGGACATCGATGACTCTAACCGCATGCGCTACAGCAGCCAGGAGCTCTATTTCAAGAACGAAGAGGAGATGGCCGCGCTTTTTCCAGACCGGCCCGATTTGTTGACCGCTACGCTGGAGGTGGCGGACAAGTGCGATCTTAGACTCTCGTTCGATGAGGTCCATCTGCCCCTTTACACCATTCCCGAATCCGAGCAGCCCAGTACGCTGGATGAGTACCTGCAAAAGCAGGCCGAGGCCGGCATGCGGGAACGCTACCCCGAGGTGACCCCGGCCTTGCAGGCGCGTCTGTCGCTGGAGCTGGAGGTCATCAAGAAAATGGGCTATGCGGGCTATTTTCTCATCACCGCCGATTTCATCGGCTATGCGCGCAAGATGAACATTCCGGTGGGCCCGGGCCGCGGTTCGGCCGCCGGCAGTCTGGTGGCTTATTGTCTGCGCATCACCAACCTCGATCCCCTGCGCTATGATCTGCTCTTTGAACGGTTTCTCAATCCAGAACGCGTTTCCATGCCGGACATCGACATCGATTTTTGTTATGAACGGCGCGAAGAGGTCATTCGTTACGTCAAGGAGAAATACGGCTATCAGAATGTCTGCCAGATCATCACCTTCGGCACCATGGCGGCGCGCGCCGTGATCCGGGACGTGGGCCGCGTGCTCAAGATGAGCTATGGGGATGTGGACCGTATCGCCAAGCTGGTTCCCAACACCCTGAACATCAAATTGGATGACGCGATTAAAAGCGTGCCCGAGTTGCAGCAGCTGGAGAAAAAAGACGAGATGCACTCGCGGCTGATGCGCTACTCCCGGGTGCTGGAGGGGCTGGCCCGCCACGCATCCACCCACGCCGCCGGCGTGGTCATCGCTCCGGGTGAACTGCCCAATTATGTGCCGCTGTACAAGACCAAAGAGGGCGACATCACCACCCAGTACGACATGAAATCCTTGGAGAGCGCCGGCCTGCTCAAGATGGATTTCCTGGGCTTGCGCACCTTGACGGTCATTCAGAAAACCGTCGACGCCGTGCGCCGCGGCAAGAAGGCCGATTTCGACATCGAGACCATTCCGCTGGACGATCCCCAGGTCTACCGACAGTTCAGCAACGGCGACACCATCGGCCTGTTTCAGTTTGAAAGTTCGGGCATGCAGGAGTATCTGAAAAAGTTGCAGCCCACCTGTCTTGAAGACCTTATCGCCATGAACGCCCTCTATCGCCCCGGCCCTATGAGCATGATCGATGATTTCATCCGCGGCAAAAAAGATCCGGCGTCCGTCACCTATCAGCACCCGCTGCTGGAACCGATTCTCAAGGAGACCTACGGCGTTGCGGTGTATCAGGAACAGGTGATGCGCATGGCGGTGGAGGTCGCCGGCTTTAGCATGGCCGGCGCGGATATTCTGCGCCGCGCCATGGGCAAAAAGAGCATGGAGGCCATGGTGGAACAGCGGCGCAAGTTCATCGACGGCGCCGGCGCCAAAGGGGTTGCGGAAAAAACCGCGGGCGAGATCTTTGACAACATGGAAAAGTTCGCCGGCTACGGATTCAATAAATCCCATGCCGCCTGTTATTCGCTGGTGGCCTATCAGACCGCCTATTTGAAAAATTACTATCCCGCTGAATTCATGGCCGCCACCATTTCCAGCGAAATGGGCAATTCGGACCGGGTCACCATTCTGCTGGAAGAGTGCCGGCGCATGGGCCTGCGGGTGCTGCCCCCGGATGTGAATGAAAGCTTTGCGGACTTTGTGGTTACAGAGAGCGGCATTCGTTTCGGACTGGGAGCAGTGAAGAACGTCGGCCGCGCCTCCATCGAGGCTATCGTCGAGGCGCGCAAAAAGGTCGGCCGCTTTCATACGCTGTATGACCTGCTGCTCAACGTGGACGTGCACAGCGTGAACAAAAAAGTTCTGGAAAGTCTGGTGGAAGCCGGCGCCATGGACAGCCTGCAGGGCCATCGCAGCCAGCTTTTCGCCGCCGTGGAGACTGCGCTGGAATTCAGTCAAAAGCTGCAAAATCAAACTCGGAACAGCCAGACGAGCATGTTCGATCTGGACGGCGATTCAAGCCTGGCGCCTGATTTTCCGCCTTTGCCGATTCTCGAGGAGTGGCCGGCGGCGGATCTGCTCAACCGGGAAAAAGCGATTCTTGGATTCTATCTGTCCGCTCATCCGTTGGACCGGTATCGGGAAGAAGTGCGCACCTTTTCCACGGTTTCCATCGATGCGGTGGAGAGCCGGCGCGACGGCACGCCGGTGCGCATCGCCGGTCTGATCAGCGATCTGAAAAATCATATGGACCGGCAGAAAAGGCCCATGGCCTTTTTCAGACTGGAGGATTTCTCCGGCAGCCTGGAGGCGCTGGCTTTTGCCGACACTTATGAGAAATATCGAGCCCTCATACACAAAGACGCCATCGTCATGGTGATCGGCAAGATCAGCACGCGCGAGACCGAGGCGCCCAAGATCATTGTCGATGAAGTGATCGCGCTTGAAGACGCCCGTTCCCGATTTACTAAAAGCCTGTGCCTGGCGATGAACCTGTCCGACCTGGCTGATAAGGACATGGATGCGATCAAAGCCGTGCTGGCCGGCCATGAAGGAACCGTACCGGTCTATTTCCGCGTGCAGACCGGCGCCAAAGGGGATTATTTTCTGCGCTCCAAATCCATACGGGTGAAGCCCAGCCTGGATTTGCTTGAAAGCCTGCGCCGGCAACTGGGCCGCGAAAATGTCTGGGTGGGCGCATGATCACTTTAGTTTTTTATCCTGCCAACGGCCTGATCCGCAATCTCACCCCTTTTCAAGCCTGCGGTTGAGCGATGGATAGCATTTGGATTAATGGAAAAATCTGGGACGCCCTTCCGCACGTGCAGGCCCTGGCGGTGCGCAACGGTCGCATTCAGGCTATGGGAAGCAACAGCGAGGTGCTGGCGATGGCCGGTTCACAAACAGTGGTTCATGACGCCGACGGCCGTTTGATGCTCCCCGGTTTTAACGACAGCCATATGCATTTGCTGCAAGGAGGTTTTTACCTGCTCGGCGTGGATTTACGCGACGCCCGCAGTGAAGAGGAGTTCGTCGCAAGGTTGCGGGAAAAGGCGGCCAACAGGGATGTGAACGGCTGGATCACCGGCGGCTATTGGGATCATGAAAAATGGCCTTCAGCCCGATTGCCCACCGCAGCCCTGCTCGATGCCGCGGCGCCGGACCGTCCGGTGTTGGTGCATCGTCTGGACTGGCACATCGCCTGCGCCAACTCGTGCGCGCTTCGTTTGGCCGGCATCACTCGCGATACTATCGCGCCGCAGGGCGGCGCCATCGACAAGGATCCGCTGACCGGTGAACCGACCGGCATTCTGCGCGATGAGGCGCAACAGTTGGTGCAACGGGTGATCCCGGAACCGACCCGGGAAGAAAAAATCACCGCGGCGCTGGCCGCTATGCAGCATGCCGCGCAGCTGGGCGTAACCTCGGTGCAGGGGGAATGCGCGGAATCGGATCAAATGATTTTCAGCGAACTGGCGGCTGATCGCCGCCTCACCGTGCGTTTCTCCGCCTGGCAGCCGGTGCGGCATTTCGATAGCCTTGAATGCCTTGCGGCCATGGAAAAAATTGAAACGCCCTTTTACCGGCTGAACACCGCCAAGCTTTTTGTCGACGGCTCCTTTGGCGCCTCCACCGCACTGCTTTTCGATCCCTATGACGATAATTCGAACAACCATGGACTGGCCATCCACGAGCAGGAGGAGCTGAACCGTCTCATCGCCGGCGTGGACGCACTGGGATGGCAGCTGGCGGTGCATGCCATCGGCGACCGGGCCGTGGATTCGGCGCTCTCGGCCATGGCCGAATGCCGGCGGCGAAATGGCGACCGACCGCGCAGACATCGCATCGAACATGCACAGATGGTGCGTGAGGCGGACCTGGCGCGCATGCGCGACCTGTCCATGGTGGCCTCGGTGCAGCCCTCTCACTGCATCGACGATCTGCGCTGGATTGAAAAAAGAATCGGTCGGCGCTGCTCTTCCGCCTACCGCCTGAACTCGTTTCTGCGCCGACGCATCCCCGTGGCTCTGGGGACGGATTGGACCGTCGAGCCGCTGGATCCCATGCTCACCTTGTATGCGGCGGTAACCCGTGAACAGCCGCAAGGCGGACCGCCGGGCGGCTGGCAACCGCAGGAGCGCATCTCACTGACGCAGGCGATCGATCTGTACACCGAGGGATCGGCGTTTGCCGAGATGCAGGATTCCAACAAAGGCAGGCTTAAAAGCGGCTATTATGCGGATTTCGTCCTTTGCGCCGCCGATTTTCTTTACCGTACCGGCAGGGATCTTTTGCATTCGCAGGTGGAGACCACGGTGGTGGACGGCCGGGTGGTTTTCGATCGAACCGGCCTTTACCGGTGAGCAAGCCGGTTCGCGGTTCAACGTTCAGGCGGCGCCAACCTGATTAAAGGACAAGAACTCATATGACCGACGCAGCTGTTTTTCAATTGATCGTGGAAAGAGTGACCGCTCAGCACCTGGGCATCGATGAAGCGCATTGGCGGCGTTTTTGCGAGCGCGTGAAGAAAGAGTGGCTGGATAAATCCACGGCCGTGGTAAGGGTTCATATCGATGGCGGCAGCAAGGGAAACCCCGGCCCTGCCGGCATCGGCATCGTGTTCAGCGATGCCGACGGCGCTGTTCTGCACGAGCATTATGAATACATCGGCGAACAGACCAACAATGCGGCCGAATACCATGCTCTGCTCAAAGCCCTGGAGCTGGCCGAAGAGTTGGGCTATCACGCGCTCTCCCTGCACAGCGACAGCGAACTGCTGGTGGGACAGATCAGCGGAGATTATCAGGTGAAGAACGAGCGGCTGCTGCCGCTCTATTTCCGCGCCGAAGAGGCTATCCGTAGGTTGCGCTCTTTTTCCATCCGCGCTATTCCCCGCGCTGAAAACAAGCGGGCGGACCGCTTGGCCAATCTCGCCATTTCGCGGCAAGGCCGGTGAGCGGGCCCGCCGCGCTCCTCGTTCCCCCTAGTTTCGATCACCCCCCTTTTTCGTCAGCCGAAGGGCCATACATGCCGGGCACCGCCACGTCGTTGAGCCGCAGATAGAGTCCCAATTGGGCGCGATGATGGATCAGATGATTCATCACCGAGTGACGGAGCGCGGCAAAACGCGGCTGAGTGAAAATCACCCGGCTGTTCATCAGCAGCGACCAGGGCCGGCCGAGTTGTTCATCATCCGCATTGGCGAGCGCAGCGCGGGCACGGGCCGCATTCTGTTCAAACGCCTGCACTATCTCCTCCACCGATTCCGCCGGCTTTAGATGGGGCAGGGCCACTCCGTTCGGCGCCAGATCCAGGCAGGGCTGCTCGAGGATTATGGGCATCCAGCTAAAGACGTTGGCCAGATGAGTGGCCAGTCCGGCCAAGCTCATGGATTTGGCGTGCGGCTGCCACGCGAGTTTGTCCGCTGGTATTTGCCGCAGCATTTTGCGGGTGTTTTCGCATTCCTGATCGAATTCAGACAGATAGAGTTCCGCCAAGGTCATTTTTCACTCCCTTTGCAATGACAAAAGTGTTATATCCGCATTTTATTTATTGCCATCCATTCGTTGTTTCGTACTATTGCCGAGCCGAATTACGAGTTGCAATAGGGCGCTAAAATGCATTTGCCGCACACACGATACGTTAAGACATTCTACTTTCTGCCGCAAGACTGCGCAGGATCACTTTGAGAGAATAAAGCTCCTGCAAAATGCCGAAAAAATTTCGGCTGGCGGATAGCCGGCTGTCCCGATCCGCCCGCCATTCGATGGGGAACTCTTTAATACGCAGGTTGTGCTTTCGGGCGCGCAGGATGATCTCGACGTCGAACAAAAAGCCTTCGGTCTTGCAATCGGCATACAGTGTTTTAGCGGCCGAGCCGCGGTAGAGTTTGAATCCGCATTGGGTGTCGGTCAGCCGCGCCGGCACTTTGAGCCAAAGGATGAACACCCAGCGGATCATCATGCTGATGATTCGCCGGGTGAGAGGCTGGGGATGGTGAATGACGCTGCCGCGCATTTTGCGCGATCCATGCGCGCAGTCGCACTGATCGCGCTCGATCAGATCCATGCCCACTGCGGCGAAATCGTACGGCGTGCAGGAGCCGCTGTCGCTGAACATGATGATGCGGCCCTGGGCCGCCATCATGCCCTGGCGCACCACATAGCCTTTGCCGTGATGGACTTCATTTTCCAGAACGTGCAGTGTCAGCCCCTTGCCCGCCTCCCTGGCCATGGCCGCGGTGCCGTCCTCGCTGCCGTCGTCCGCCACCAGGATCTCGCCCTGCAGGTGATGATGGCGGAGAAAGGCGCCGGCCTCGATAATGTCCCGGCTGATTTTATGCGCTTCGTTATAGGTCGGTATGATGATGGAGAGGTCCATAGTTTCTTTTATGTTTGATTTATGGGATAATTTTTGTATCATAAAAAACAGAACCGCAGACCGGTTTTATCAACACCCCTGTAGGCGGCAAGGGGATAAACGAAAATAGACAAATAGAAATCTGAAAGCAATAAAAATATGTGCATCATACCGGCGCGCCGTACCTTAGTCGTTGTTTTCATTCTCCTGACCGGATTCGGTCTTTCCTTGGGGTGCGGCAGCCAGGCGGCTCCCCGCATCCTCATCCTCACCGGATCCAACAATCATGACTGGCGATCCACTACCGAGGCGTTGATCAAGCTGTATCAAAACAACGGCTTTCCCTCCGTCACCGTGCTTCATGATCCGCAGAGGCTGGCGGAAAACCTGGCGTCCTGCGAGGTGCTGGTCAGCAACTGGAACTCCTGGCCCGAGGTGACCGGCCGGCCCTGGGGGGTGAAAAGTGAAGAAGCATTCATCAATTTTATCCGTCAGGGCGGCGGCCTGGTGCTCTTGCATGCCGCCAGCGCCACACTGCAGGATTGGCCCGAATTTCAACGAATGGCGGGCGCGACCTGGCAGCTGGGCCAGACCGGCCATGGACGGATCCATACCTTTCAGGTGGTGATGGCGGATACGCTGCATCCGGTGACGCAGGGAATGGCATCGTTTGACATCACCGACGAGCTTTGGCATAAAATGGCCCTGCAGCCCGACATCCAGGTACTCTGCCGCGCTTTTTCAGCGCCGGAGCACAAGGGTACCGGTCAGTGGGAGCCGGTGGCGCTGATCACCCGTTTCGGCCAAGGCCGCTGCTTTTACAGCGTTCTCGGTCATGATGTTCAGGCTATGTCATCGCCGGGTTGGCAAAAGCTCATGTTGCGCGGCACTGAATGGGCCGCCACCGGCAGAGTGGAGTTGTGCAAATAATTCAACCGGGGTGTCAAATAGGGAGGTCCCCATGTCCTTGACCAGCTGTTCTCGGCGCACCTTTTTGCAAGCCGCACTGTCGGCTGCCCCTATGCTGATGACGCGATCAGCAGGCGCCCGCGTCGTTCCAGCCAACGACCGCGTCTGCCTCGGCCATATCGGCGTCGGCGGGCAGGGCAGCGGTCTGCTCAACAATTTTCTTCAGGTCGAAGGCGCCCAGTCCATCGCGGTGTGCGACTGCTTCGAATCGCGGAGAACAGACCGAGCGCACTATATCGATGCATTTTACGCGAACAAGACCGGCCAGGCCTATCGCGGCACGCGCAGTTATGCGGATTTTCACGAACTGCTCGCCAATCCAAAAATCGACGCCGTGATCATCGCCACGCCGGACCATTGGCATGTTCCCATCGCCATGGAAGCGATCCGAGCGGGCAAGGATGTGTATGTGGAAAAACCGCTGGGCGTCAGTGTGGCGGAGAACCTGGCGCTGCGGCAAGCGGTGCAACAAACCGGAGCTGTTTTTCAGTACGGCACGCAACAGCGCTCCGGCTATTATTTTTGGCAGGCGTGCACTCTGGCGCGCAATGGCTCACTTGGCCGGCTGCACACCATCCACGCCTGGTGCACGGACATCCACAGTCAGGAATCGGCTTTTACCGCGATCAACGGATCCACGCAGCCCATCCCGGTGCCGCCGGATCTGGATTATGACCGCTGGCTCGGTCCGGCCGCCTATTCGCCCTACACAGCAGATCGCTGCACGCCCGTCGGCACCTACCACCACTATGACAACTCGATCGGTTTCATCGCCGGCTGGGGCGCTCATCCACTGGACATTGCCCAGTGGGGCAACAACAGCGACTTGACCGCGCCGATCGAATATGAGGGGACCGGCGTGATCACCCGCGGCGGTCTCTTTGAGACGGTCTGCGATTGGGATATGCACTGCCGCTACGCCAACGGCGTCCTGCTGCGCTTTATGAGCGACGGCGTCGCCGCTCCGGTGGTGCGGCCCTACCATGCGGCGTTTCGCGATCACGGCACTACGTTTTTCGGCGACGACGGTTGGGTGAGCGTCTGCCGCTCCGGCATTCACGCCTCCTCCGATTCACTGCTTCGGCCGGAGCGCTTACGTCATGGGCCGCGGCTGTACCAGAGTTCCAATCATTATCGTAATTTCATCGAGTGCATCCGTACGCGCCGGCCTGCCATCAGCCCGGTGGAGGCTGCGGTGCAGTCCGATCTCATCAGCCATCTATGCGACATCAGCATTCGGTTGGGGAGAAAGATCCGCTGGTCGCCGCAAAAGGAGGAGATCATCGACGACGTGACGGCCGCGCGGCTGTTGAACCGGCCACGGCGAAGTCCATATCATCTATAGGGAAAGCTCTTGGATCGCAGACAGTTTATCGAAAAAATGATCGCTGCCGGAGCGGCGCCGCTGTTCCTTCCGGCTCGCATTTTCGGTCGTGCCGGCGCTCCTGCGCCCAGCGAACGATTGACCCTTGCCTGCATCGGCCTGGGCGGACAGGGCACGCAGAATCTGCGCGCCTTTATCCAGCATCCGGATATCCAATTGGCGGCGCTCTGTGATGTGAACCAGGGCAGCGATGATTATGACATGCTCTATCAATTCGACGGTTCGTCCTCAGCCGGACTGGACCCGGCGTTGCGGCGCGCTGTGGAATTTCACCGCGATGCGCAACGTGATTTTTCCAGCAAAAATGTTTCGACCTACCGGGATTTCCGCGAACTGCTGCTGCGCCGGGACATCGATCTGGTCAGCGTCTGCACGCCCGATCACTGGCATGGGTTGATCGCCAAGGCCGCTGTGGAGGCGGGCAAGGACGTTTATTGCGAAAAACCGCTGGTCAACTCCATTCCAGAAGGCCGCGCCCTGTGCAAGGCCGTCGAACGAACCGGCCGTATTCTGCAGACCGGCAGCCATGAACGTTCCAATGATAGTGTGCGTTTCGCCTGCGAGTTGGTGCGCAACGGCCGCATTGGAAAGTTGAAAGAGATTCGCATCAACATGCCGAATAATGAGCCGCAACATCTGCGTATGCAACGCCTGAAGGGACCGGCGCGCTTGCTGCCGGTTCCAGCCGGTTTGGATTATGATTTTTGGCTGGGCCCGGCCGTTTATGCGCCCTATGCGCAGCATCGAACTCATTTTTGGTGGCGTTATATTCTCGAGTACGGCGGCGGCGAGATGACCGATCGGGGGGCGCACATCCTCGATCTGGCGCAGTTGATCAATCACAGCGACGATTCCGGGCCGATCGAGATCGAGGCCAGAGGCCGGCAGATTCAAAACGGCGTATACGACTGTTTCATCGATTATGATTTCCGCTGCACCTACGCCAACGGCGTGGTGATGACCGGCGGCAGCCGAGGTGAGCGTGGTCTGCAACTAGTGGGTGAAGACGGCTGGATTTTCATTCATGTTCACGGCGGCCGTTTAAAGGCGGACCCGCCCTCTTTGCTGCGGGAAAAAATCGGTCTTGACGAAATCCGCATCCGCCGCAGTCCGGGGCATCACCGGGATTTCATCGACTGTGCAAAAAAACGCACCCTGCCCATGGCGCACGCCGAAATCGGCCATCGCACCGCTTCCATCTGCCATCTGCTCAACATCGCCATGCTGACGGGTGAAAAGCTCGCTTGGGATCCGGTTGCAGAACAGGTGACCAATAGCGAACAGGCGAATAGAATGGCCGCTGGGAAACCGATGCGCAGTCCCTGGCATCTATAATTTTATGCCGCGATCAGACCTGCGCAGACTGAGTTGCCGCCGATCTGAAGGGTCTGTTGTTGGCATAAGAATTCAGGCGAAAACCGGCGGTTGTGCGAACCATGCCGCAATTTTCAGGAATCCCTGCTCCCAATGCGATGGATGGCTGCGCGGAGATCAAGCGGTTCCATGGGCGACCGGCCCATTCGTCGGCCCAGCAGAGTCGATCAGGAGTTGTAGATACGGAGGCGGCTTTGGGGCCTCCTCCACGAACCTGGCCGTAGAAACCGGGAGGACAGAATGCATACCCCTCATGCTCTCAATCGTCGTCAGTTTCTTAGAAACGCAAGCGGCTCGGCTGTTTCACTGGCCGTCATCAAGCCGGGCTCTGTCTGGTCCAGTCAGGCCAACTCACGAATCCGCTTGGGGCTCATCGGTTGCGGGTCACGGGGTGTGTGGATCGCGGATCTCTTTCAGGAGCACGGCGGCTATGAGATCACGGCGCTGGCCGACTATTTTCCGGAAAGAACTCTGGCTGCGGGAGAAAAATTTTCCATACCCGCCCACCGACGCTTTACCGGGTTATCGGCCTTTCAGAAACTGTTAGACAGCGGCACTGTCGATGCGGTGGCCATCGAGTCGCCGCCCTATTTTCACCCCCTTCAAGCCCAGGCTGCGGTGGAAGCGGGCGTGCATGTGTTTCTCGCCAAACCCATCGCCGTCGATGTGCCGGGATGTAACACGGTGGCCGAGTCGGCGGAAAAAGCCACACAGCGCAACCTGGTTTTTTTAGTGGATTTCCAAACGCGCACGGATCCTTTTTATCGCGAAGCGGTCAAACGGGTTCATTACGGGGAGATCGGACAAGTGGTCTGCGCGGAGGCCGCTTATCATGACGGCCCAACCTGGTACAAGCAGAGCGAATATCTGAAAAAGCAGCCGGTAAGCGCAGAGGACCGACTGCGCGCCTGGGGGCTGGATCGCCTGTTGTCCGGCGATGTCATCACTGAACAGAACATCCACGCCCTCGACGTCGCCACCTGGGCGTTGGATGCGCATCCGCTGCACGCAGTCGGCAGCGGCGGCCAGTATCGCAAGTACGGAACCTGTTGGGATCATTTCTCCGTCCTCTACCAGTTTCCCGACGGGGTGGATCTCACCTTTCATTCCAAACAACTGGGACAGGGCCATGCCGATATCCTCTGCCGCATCTATGGCAGCGAGGGCACTCTCCACACCGATTATTTCGGCAGCGTGAGCATCCGCGGTAATCTGCCCTATAAAGGCGGCGAAATGGTCAATTTATACCGGCGCGGCGCTGCGACCAATATCGCTGATTTTCACCAGGCTGTTTTAACCGGCCGTTGCGCCAACACCACGGTCGCGCCCAGCGTGCGCAGCAATCTAACCACCATTCTCGGCCGAATGGCGGCGTACCGTCAGACAAAGGTTGCTTGGGAGGAGATGCTCAGTTCTGCAGAAAAATTCGAACCGGATCTGTCTGGATTGAACCCATAAGACGCTATGAAAGACGGGATGATCATCCGCATGGCTCGCTGGGCGCCAAGTTTTCTGCTGGCCGCCATCGTTTACGCGCAACAGCCCCCTGCTGCATGCATTGAAAACAGTCTGGGCATACGCTTGCTCTTCATACCGGCTGGTTCGTTTATCATGGGCAGCCCCTATGAACAGACGCCCCGGCAGGAGGATGAACGGCCGCATAGGGTAATCATCAGCAAACCGTTTTATCTCAGTGAGACAGAGATCACCCAGCAGCAGTGGACCGCTTTGCTGGGTGCGGATAAAAGCTTTTTCGACGGCGATTCCCTGCCTGTAGAGCGGGTGAGCTGGAACGAAGCGGTTGCGTTCTGTGCGGCCCTGTCGCAAAAAGAGGGAAAGGAATACCGCCTGCCCACCGAGGCGGAATGGGAATACGCCTGCCGGGCTGCCGGCGATTCGGCGTCCGGTGAACCTCTGGACGAATGCGCCTGGTACAACCGCAACAGCGAAGAGACCACGCATCGCGTGGCCGGCCGAAAGCCCAACCGTTTGGGCCTTTTTGACATGCTAGGCAATGTGGCGGAGTGGTGCAGGGATTATTACGAGGCGGATTATCCGGACGGGCCGGTCATCGATCCTCAGGGCCCGGAGCAGGGCGCCTATCGAGTGATGCGCGGTGGGTCGTGGGCCTCGTCCGCCCGTGCTTGCCGTCCCGCCAGCCGCAGCGATGCGCCGCCCGGATATCAGCTCAAACAGACAGGATTTCGCATCCTTTTGGAATTTGGATTTGGTTTCGACTAAAAAGGAGAAGCTATGCTTCCAATCAATGCGGTAGCAGTGATGAGTTTATCCGTCGGGTTGACCGCCGCTATGGCCGAAACGCTGCCGCTGACAACTGTAGACAGGGTAGACCTGCAACGCTATATCGGCGTGTGGCATGAAGTGGCTCGAATTCCCACCCGTTTTCAACGTCAATGTGTCAGCGAGGTCACTGCCACCTACTCGTTGCGCGAGGACGGCGGAATCTCGGTGCTGAATCAATGTCGAAAAAAAGACGGTGCCATGAGCCGCGCCGAGGCGGTCGCCAAAGTGGTGGATAAAACATCCAACGCCAAGCTGCAAGTCAGTTTTGTCAGCTTGCTGGGCATTCGGTTGTTCTGGGGGGATTATTGGATCATCGGTCTGGACTCCGAGTATCGATGGGCGGTTATCGGCCACCCGGAGCGCAAATATGGATGGATTCTGAGCCGAAATCCGGAATTGACCGGCGCTGAGAAAGAGACCGTCTTGAAAATTTTAGCTGAAAAAGGCTATGACGCCGCTCTGTTCCAATGGGCCGGCCAAAAGCCCTAGCAGTGTGACAAGCGTTTGCGCCGCCAGGCGCTGCAGCTGTTGCTGATGAATGGTACTCGGGCTTGACGTTTCTTCCTGCAGAAGGACAGAGCTGGAGTTATTTGCAAAGAGGGCTTGAGCGAGAGCTCGAGAAAACAGGCAGCGCGCCGTGTTGGCGTATCTTGCCGTATAGAAGGATTGCTGCACTTTATTTTGATGTTTGTTCTTTTTTCGTGACTATGCCTTTGTTCGCAATGACGGGGTTGATGGCAAAACAGCTACTTGGGAATCTTTCCCTGGAATAGATCTTTATAAACAAAGCCTCATCCGCTCTGCCCCATATTTCCCAGCATGCTCATTGCATTTCGCGCCGCACCACAGGCGGCCTCTTCCTGTTGTCGGGACATCACCAGTGGAAGCTGAAAAACCTGTTCCGCCATTTTTCGCAGCAACGGGTTGCGGCGCAGCGCATTGCCGCTGGCCATCAGACGCTTGCGGTTGCGCAATATTTCGGCAGGCAGCATGTTGTACAGGTTGGTGAATATCCCCTTGGCCAGGCTGCGGCTCCACGCACCCAATTGAACATTATTCCAACGGATCCCATGAACTGCGGCTCGCAGATCGGCGTCCCAGCGCTCGCCGCGCAGATACGGCTCAAAGGTCAGCGCATCGTTCGCCGCCAGTCCCAGCCGGTTGAGGCGGCGAAAAATAAATTCCTGTGCCGGCGGCTGCACGCCCATTTCTTTCATCCAGCCGGCCAGGGTGTTTGCAAGCCACGCCCAAGCCGATCCGCCGTTGAGGGCGGCCGCGGTGAGCAAATGCCGGTTGCCAGGATACGGCCTCAGCTCCCAGGTTTTTCCTTTTCGTGTGGCCCACTTTTGCTCAGACTGCGTCAGCGCTGAAATCTGCGCACCGGTTCCTAGAGTGAGCGCCAGTTCCTCTTCCGGATGCTTGAGCGTGGCGAGAAGCGAGGCCTGGTTATCGCCCAACGCCACAGTGACAGGAAGGCCGGCCGGCACTCTCCATTGCAGAGCTTTTTTATCAAGGAGCTGTCCGGCGAGTGTTCCACATGGGACAATGGGGGGCAGCCAGGCGGACTGAATGTCAAGACGCCGCAGGGCCGCGTCATCCCAGCTCAATCGCTCCAGGTCGAAACATCCCCAGGAGGCGGCATTGGTCGGATCGATGAAAGGTTTTGAACTGCCGATGAGCCGCGCAATCAAATAATCGGCGATGGTGGCGGCTGAAAAGGTCTTCCGCGGCAGACATTGATTGGCTTTGAGCCATGCGAGCGAGGCCAAACCATATCCGCTGTCCAACGCATAGCCGGTTTTGTGTTGCAGTGAATGGATAAAGTGATCTTGCAAACAGCGCCGGTCCTGCCAGGTGATCAGGGGCGTCAGCGGTCGTCCTTGTCGATCGAGCAACAGTAGACTGTGCATCTGTCCGGTCACGCCGATGGCCTTGACGCGGCTGCGCAGCTCTAGCGCCAGCGCACGGACCACACGATCCGCGGTTTTCAGTATTTTATCGGGATTCTGTTCCGACCGATCCGCTGCCGTGGCGATGTCCGCACGATGCGCCTGGCTCGCCGCCGCTCGACAGCGTTTCCGTTTATCCAGTATGACGGCAGAGACCGAAGTCGTGCCGATATCTATGCCCAGAAACATGACAGGCTCCAGTACAGGAATAAGAGGGCTAGAACACCTTGACCGTCAATCCCAGGATTTGCGCCAGCGCCTGCAACTCGTCGATTTTGTCGCCGTAAACCAGAGCGGTGTGCTCCCGGGATATGTTGGCGACAAACTCGGGCAGATTGCGGAACTCCATGAGCACCGAACTTTCACAGTGCGGCATGGCGGCGTGCCGGGTGGTCTCGCAGATTTTCGCCTGAGCCAGGAGCAGGGTTTTTGCATCGAAACAAAGTTCCACCACCGTCACCGGGGCTCCGGGGATCATCTCCCCGTCGACGCCGCACCCCAGGCCATCCCGTTTGATTTCATAGGTTCCGCCCCAATCCGTCAGAGTCGTTTTGCAGCTCGGCGTCATCTCTGGAGAAACGATGCCGACATATCCGCAATGGGCCAGGCGGGCGAGGTTGGCGCGTCGATCCGCGGAATAGCGTTCCGCCGGCGGCGCCAATGGATCGCCAAAATGATCGGTCAGCGCGCCCACATAAGAGATCGGGTACATGTTCGACATCATGCAGGGCTGATCCAACATGTATGTGATCAGCATCATGCTCATCATGGCGGCGAAATCACCATCGCAGGCGGTCACATAGCCGTCCTCGCGCAGCAGCAATTGGGCCAGACAAGGTACATCGCGGCCGCCTTGAATGATCAGATCGCCAAAACAGTTCAACCCGAATGCCGCTGCTTTTTCCTCCTCGAGGATGGCTTTGATGGCCAGATACACGCGGATCGCCTCGAGCAGCGCTTCTGGTTTCACGGATTTCACTACATAACGGCGGCTGCGTTCCTGCCAGACTTGATCCAGTGAGTCCTGGCTGATGGAGGCGTAGCGCCCGCGTATATCGGCGAGGGGACGGACAACGATCCGCGTTCCCAGGCTTGCGGTCACCAGATGACCTGCCGCGTGGGCGTTCCAGGGAAAATTCTGTTCGCCGAACACCACCATCTTGCTGTTTTGCAGCAGGCGTTTAACTGCATAGGCTTTGATGAGCCAACCGGCGTGCCGGCTGTTCTGAGCGATGTGGGCGGTTACGCCCAACGCGCGCAATAGATCACAGGCGGACCAACGCCAGAAATCCGGCTCATCATAGGGCTGCAGCGGCCAGAAGACCAGCGGCAGGCCGCGGTCGATCAGGGGCTGTGGATGCGAGTTCCACACCTCTGTGGGATAAGCGGGAATGCTGAGCGGCAGAATGGCGTCGATAGCTGGATCTAGACCGGTCACAACACTCCGCCAGTGCTCCGGTGATTCGATGGCGATGAGCGGTTCCAGTTTGGCGTAGGATTGAACCTCCTTTTCGATGCGCGCAGGATCGATGGCCGCCTGGCCCTTTTTAGCCAGTATCGGCTGCAGCCGCGCTAACGGCCGCTGCAGGCGGCTGGGGGGATCGGAAAACAGAAAGCGTTTTGTTTCAGCCATAGCTTCTCCTAAAAAATGCCGTAGGACGGCGTAAAAATCTAATTTTGGTTGAAAGATCTTGATATTCTTTGTAGATTGCCCGCAGCTCCGGGCGATGATGTTCCGGTTCAACAATTTACAATCACAGGATGAAATATGAAACCCTTTTTTATGCTGGCGGTGTGCATGCGCCTGGCCGCCTCTGTTCCGTTGATTGCGCAGCCGGTGGCCGAGGTGGTGGCGCTGAACGGTAAAATATGGACTTTGGACGCAGACCTTCCTCAAGCGCAAGCCCTAGCGTGCGCAGGCGGCCGGATCCTTGCCGTGGGTGAGGATCGACAGATCCAACGCTACATCGGCCCGTCGACCCAGGTGCTGCGTCTCCAGGGCAAACGGGTGCTGCCTGGATTCATCGACAACCATGTCCATTTTGTCAGCGGCGGCTTTCAGCTGCTGGGCATCGATCTGCGGCCCGCCACTTCGCCCGATGAGTTTGTTCGCCTCATTCGCGATCGGGCTGAAAAGAATCCCGGCGCCTGGATAACCGGCGGCGATTGGGATCATGAAAACTGGCCAGACGCGCCGTTGCCGCGAAAGGAATGGATTGATGCCGTTACTGCGCAGACGCCGGTGTTCGTCGCCCGTTTCGACGGTCATATGGGCCTGGCCAATTCTCTGGCGTTACGATTGGCCGGGATCACGCGCACTACACCCGATCCGGCCGGAGGTGAAATTGTACGCGATCCCGATACCGGCGAACCGACCGGTGTGCTGAAAGACGAGGCTATGACCGCCGTGTATCGCGTGGTGCCGGCTGCCAGCGAGAAGGAGCGGGAGGCCGCGGCGCTGGCCGCGTTGAACGAGGCTAAAAAATTCGGCGTCACCAGTTTACAGGATCTATCTTTAGCAGAGGATTTGGCGGTCTATCAGAAACTGCGCCAGGCCGGCCTGCTGACCGCTCGCATCAACACCCGGCTGCCCATCGCAGAGATCGACGCGGTGCTGCGAACCGGAGTCTGTTCGGGGCTGGGCGACGAGTGGATCCGTATCGGCGGTCTCAAGGCGTTTGCCGACGGCTCTCTGGGTTCCTCCACCGCGCTGTTTTACCAACCCTATGAACAGAACCCAAATACCTTTGGCTTGGCCTCGGACGTATTGCTTGACGGCAGATTGGAAAAATGGATTCTCAACGCCGACCGCCATCGATTGCAGGTATCCACTCATGCCATCGGCGACAGCGCCAACGGCCGGGTGCTTGAGTTCTATGCCCAATGCTCGCAGAACAATGAACCATGGGACCGGCGGCATCGCATCGAACATGCGCAGCATCTGTCGCCGGCGGATCTGTCCCGGTTTGCGGAACTCGGCGTCATCGCGGCCGTGCACCCGTATCATCTGATCGATGACGGCCGCTGGGCTGCCAAACGAATCGGACCAGCGCGTTGCCGACAGGCCTATCCCATAAGATCCCTCCTGGACCACGGCGCCAAAGTCAGCTTTGGCACGGATTGGACCGTGGCGCCGCTGAATCCATTGTGGGGCCTTTATGCTGCGGTGACCCGCCGCACTTTGGATGGAAAAAATCCCGACGGCTGGATCCCGGAACAGAAGATCACCCTGCCGGAGGCGATTCGCTGCTATACGGTCAACAGTGCCTATTGCACCTACGAGGAGCACATCAAGGGCCGCCTCAAGCCTGGTTATCTCGCTGATTGGGTGGTGCTGTCCGAGGACATAATGAATCTTGATCCAGTCCGATTGTGGGATGTGAAAGTGGAGATGACGGTGGTGGGCGGCAAGGTGGTGTATCAAAAGCAATGACGTCGGCCGCTAAGGGACCACAATGACTGAATTATAGCCGCCGAACGGATCCAGTTCTCTCTCTTTGGCTTGTGGATCGCAGATCCAACGTTCACCATCCAGCACCAATTTATATCGATAGCGGCCTTGGGTCAGAGGCAGTCGAGTGGACCAGCATGCATCGGTTTCATCGTACTGCAGGCTGTCGCTTTCGCTGGACCAAGCGTTAAAGTCGCCGGCGATGACGACGGATCTTAACCGGCGATCGCCGCGAAAGGTGAAATGGACCCATTGCCGGTCGCCGGGCAGCCGTTGGGTGAAATCGCAGTACTTGGGGAGTCCCTTTAGCGTTTCGGCCCGCCAGCGACCCTTGAAGCGCAACAGCAACGAACCATGCGGCTCGAGCTGAACATCCACTGAATCTCGACTCAGCGAACACTTGTCCCCGGTACGCAGATCCTGAAAACGACCGCAGCGGAACACATTCCGGGGCAATCCCAGGCGCCGTTTTTCACAGCTGCCCGCGTTGTTCAAAACCACCAGGATCGCAGTCCGTCGGTCATAGCGCAGATAGCCGTACACTCCATAATCCTTGTAAATCTCCACCAGCTGGCCGCCGGAAAGGCACGGGTGTTTTTTTCTGAGCCCGGCCAGTCCTGCGACCTCTTTGAACAGATCATGGTCCTGACCGTATACCGCTCGCCAGTCCATCATCCTTCGATTCAGATGATCCTGTCCCTCGCCGGTTTTTTCATGGGTCGGCGCTGCCCCGGGCGAGGCGATCTCTGTGCCGTAATAGAGCATGGGCAGACCGGGGATGGTGAATAGATAGGTGAGGGCTGATTTTATTTTTTCCTTCGCCCGTTCTCCGGCCCAGTAACTGAAACGGGCTACGTCATGGTTGTCGATCAAGGGCGAGAGCAGCAGGGAAGGGAACGCGGCATATGATCGCCTATATTGTTCGCTCAACCACTGCATGCCGCTGCCCTGGGCAAAGACGCGATGGATGGCATAGTACATGGGGATATCGAACAGTCCGTTGAATCCCAAATCCTGATAACCGGCCACATAGGGCGTATCGCCGCTAAAAACCTCGCCCAGGAGCAGAAAATCGGGTCCGGCGAATTCGTGCAGTTCCTTGCACAATTTGCGCCAGAAGGATTTGGGGATGTGTTTGACCGCGTCCAGCCGAAAGCCATCGCAGCCGGTCTGCAGAATCCAATATTTGGACATGTCCAGCAAAAACTGGTAGACGTTGGGGTTGTCTTGATTCAAGTCAGGCAGGCCGTTGAGCTCGCGGTTTTCCAGCTGTTCCTGGTCCAGCCAGTCCTGAATGCTGGTGGACGCGTCTACGCCGCTGTGGCTGTGGAACCAGTGTCGATAACCCGCCTGCTGCCATAATTTTTTATCCGAAACCCAGGGATGGTCCGGCGCAACATGGTTGTAGACCATGTCGAGGATGATTTTGATCTGTCGGCGATGGGCTTCTTGCACCAGTTTTTGCAACAGAGCCAGATCGCCGAAATGCTCGTCCACGGAAAAGAAATCGATGGGGCTGTAGCCGTGATAGGGCCACCATCCGGCAAACGCGGAATCGCTGTTGTCGTAAACCGGCGACAGCCAGAGAGCGGTGATGCCCAGGTCCTGAAGATAGTCCAGCCGGTCGATGACGCCCTGTAGGTCGCCGCCCTGATAGGTCTTGAGCGCTTCGGAATTGCCGATGGTCGGATCAAACACCACATGGCTGGCGGGGTTGCGGCCTTTGTCGTTGGTCGGATCGCCGTTGCAGAATCGGTCGATAAGCAGAAAATAAAGGATTTCACGAGACCAATCCACTGCCGGCCGGGTTTGCGGCCTAAGAGAGGGCTCGGTGCGCGGCGACCAGGTCGGCCCACGTTCTGGTTGATCCCCGGCTGCGGACAGACACAGGACAAAGACGAAATAGAGATATCGTTTGATCTTTGACATGGGACTCTCTTTTTGGACGACGGTGCTTGCCGGGAATCAGGCGCCCTCCAGATCATACTGAAGTTGATAGAGACGATGATAAATGCCTTTGCGGCCAAGCAACTCGGCGTGCGTGCCCATCTCGCGGATCTCGCCCTTATGCAACACCAGGATCCAATCTACATCTTGGATCGTCGAAAGCCGGTGGGCGATGATGATGGAGGTGCGTCCTTTCATCAATACCTGGATGGCATCCCGGATATAGCCCTCGGTCTCTGTGTCCACGCTCGATGTGGCTTCATCCAGAATCAGGATCTCCGGATCAAAGCAAAGTGCGCGCGCGAACGACAGCAATTGTTTCTGGCCCACCGAGAGGTTGCTGCCGCGCTCGGACAATTCAGTCTGGTATCCATCGGGCAATTTTACGATGAAATCGTGCGCGTGCACCTCCTGTGCTGCATAGAGTACGCGGTCCATGGGAATGTTTTGATCGCCGAGCCGGATGTTGTATTCCACCGTACCGGAAAAGATGAACACCTCCTGCAGCACCATACGAATCCGGCGTCGTAGATCATCCAGGGGCAAATGAAGGGTGTTGACGCCATCCAGGAACACGGTGCCGGCCGTGGGCTCATATAACCGATTGATCAGATTGATCAGTGAGGTTTTGCCTGCGCCGGTGGCGCCGACCACCGCCACCTTTTCGCCCGGTTTGATGGTAAAATTTACATCCTTGAGCACCAGATGATCCTGATGGTAGCCAAAGGAAACCCGCTGGAATTGGATCTCTCCCCGGGCAGGGGGCATCGGCGCTAGCCCGACGGGCCCCATGTCCTGGATCGGCGTATCGAGCACGCCAAAGATCCGCTCGCTGGCCGCCATGGCCGATTGCAGTAGGTTGAATTTTTCCGACAAATCGCGGATGGGCATGAAAAAGCGCTGCACGTATTGAAGAAATGCGACCAGAACGCCCAGGGTGAGCGTCTGGTCGATGACCTGCAAGCCGCCATACCAGAGAATCAGGCCGATGCTGACGGCCATGATCAGCTCGATCACCGGATAGAAAACCGCATAATAAAAAATTGTTTTAAGATACGCCTGCAGATGATCCCGGTTCAGTTCATCGAAACGAGCGCTGTTTTTCGCCTCGCGGCTGAACAATTGAACCGTAGTGATGGCCGTGATGTTTTCCTGCAGATAGCTGTTGATGCGGGCGATGCGCAGCCGCACCTGGCGGAATGAATCCCTGATGTGCGTGCGAAAAAGAAAGCTGGTGTAAAGGATCAGGGGCAGAACCAGCAGGGTCAGGCTGGCGAGCCGCCAGTGAAACAGCATCATGGCCACGATGATGCCGATGAGGACAAAGAGATCGCCAAAGATGGTGACCACACCGCTGGAGAGCATGTTGTTCAGCGTTTCTACATCGTTGGTGACACGGGTGATCAGCCGGCCGACGGGATTACGGTCAAAGTAGGAGAGGGGCAGCTTTTGCAGATGGCTGAACAGCGACATGCGCATATCATACATGATCCGTTGTCCGATGCGCTGGGTCAGCCAGGTGGTTGTATAGGTGATGATCGCCTGCCCCACCAGCAGTAGAAAATAGAGCAGTGCGATGTGTTGCAATCCGGCTACATCGCCGATACGGATGTGGTTATCGATGGCGATGCGGGTGAGGTAGGGTCCGGCCAGTTCGATGAGAGAGCCGGCGATCAGAACCGCAACAGCTAGGAGCACGCTCCACCGGTAGGGCCGTAAAAAGCCCATCAGTCGCCGCATCAACCGGCTGTCATAGGCTTTGCCGAGCGTTTCCTCTTCATGAATGGACATCAAATCTCTTCCAAAGATTGTTCCAACAACTGGCGCTTATAAAGCTGATAGTATGCGCCCTGCGCGGCCAGCAACTGCTCATGGCGGCCCTGTTCCACGATACGACCGCTTTCCAGCACAATGATCAGATCGGCATCGTGCACCGTAGAGATTCGGTGTGAGATAAGGATGGTGGTCCGGCCCTTGCGCACCTGCTCCAACTCTTTCCAGATCGCCTCTTCGGTGTAGGTGTCCACCGCTGACAGCGCGTCGTCAAGGATCAGGATTCGCGGATCACGTAGAATCGCACGGCTGATGGCCACCCGTTGCTTTTGCCCGCCGGACAGAGTGAGTCCGCGCTCCCCCACAAGCGTGTTCCAGCCGTCGGGGAATTGATCCAAATCTTTGTAGACCTGCGAGATGCGCACTGCATCCTGGAAAGCGGATTCCGGCGCCTGGTCCGCTCCAAAAGTGATATTCTCCGCCAGCGTGTCTGAGAACAGCATGGTCTCTTGAGTGACAAAGCCGATATGCCGCCGCAGGACCTGCAGGGGAATCCGGCGGAGGTCATGGCCGTCGATTCTGCAACTGCCGGGCGGAGCGTCGTACAGCCGCGGCAGCAGGGCGGCCAGCGTGGTCTTGCCTGCGCCGGTATGGCCCACGATGGCCAGCGTCATGCCCTGCGGAATAGTGAGAGTGATGTCGTTTAAAACCGGAGCAGTGGTTCCGGGGTATTGAAAGGTGAGGTGGTCGAATTCCACCTGCCCCTTCAGGCTGGTGATCGACCAGTCGGTCATCTCATTGTCGTCAATGTCGTTTTTTTCTCTCATGACGCTGAGGATACGCTCGCAGGAAGCCATGCCCTCCTGCCACATGTTTAAAACCCAACCCAGAGAGATGATCGGCCAGGCGAGCATGCTTAAATACGCCATAAAGGCGACCATTCCGCCGATCGTCAATCGCCCCTGCATAACCTCGCGGCCGCTGAGATACAGACAAGTCAATATGGTCAATCCCAATAGGAAATCAATGGTGGACCACAGGCTGGCGCGCACCCGCACCAGCTTCATGTTGCGGCGGATGTATTCGCGGTTCAATTGTTTAAAATCGACGATCTCGTGCGGCTCCTGAACATAGGATTTGAGAACACGAATGCCGGAGAGGTTCTCTTGAACTTTGGCGGTGATGGAGGAGTATTGCGCTTGAATGTTCTTGAACAAGCCGTTGATCTTTTTAACCTGACGTCTGACGATGACCGCCACGACCGGCATAGGCAACAGCGACCAGACGGTCACTCTGGGCGACAGGGTCACCATCATGGTTAGCGAGAACAGCGACAGGGTGATGGTGTTCATCATGTACATGACGCCGGGCCCCATCATGGCGCGCACGGCCTCGAGGTCGTTGGTGGCGCGCGCCATCAAATCACCGGTCTTGTGCTGCTGATAAAAAAAAGCCGGCAACGTCTGCAGATGGTTAAAGTAATCGTTGCGGATCCGGTATTCGATTTCACGCGAAAGACCGATGAGGATGTTCCTCATCAGATAACGGAACAGTCCATGCACCGCGGCCACCACTACGCTGATCAGCGCCGCCAGCATTAAAAAATGCTGCAGGGAGAACATCGAGGCCCAACGCAGCAGCCAGCTCGGCAAGCGGACGGAGGAGAGGCCTCCCAACTGGTATTCCAGATATTCGACGGCGTAGCGCAACACCCAAGGGGTTCCCACTTGCCAGACATTGGTCAGCAGGACAAAAAGAAAACCGAGCAGCCAGCGGTTTTTATAACGCAGAAAATAGGCAAGGATAAATTGTCGGAAAGTTAGAATCTCGGCCACCGAAGACGGCATACGCAGCTCTTTCGCTCTAGTCGTTGATCAATATAGCGAATGGCAGCGAGATATTCAAGTGTTTGCTTGCAGAGGAGTTCGGGCGGGGTCAATCGAATAAAAAATTGTAACGGTCTTTTTCCCTACGCAGTCCTTGCCGGATGAGGCGTTCCACCCAGGGTGAAGCGGACGGCAGAGGGTGAACGCTGAGCCGCTCGATCATCTTTTGCAGAACCCAGTCGGCATAGCGCGGCGAGGAGATGCCTTGGTGGGCCAAAAGGCGGTACAGCTGATGGAGGCGGAGCAAACCCTGCCGCAGGTAACGGATCGCCTCGTCCACTCGCCTTTCTTCAAGACTGATCATGGCCAATGCGCGATAGTACATCAGCTGGACTTCAGGCTGATACCGCAGGAAGGAGAGCTGAACGGCAGGATCGGCAAAACAATGACTCCCCAATCCCAGCAGATGTAGATTGTGCCGCGCATCCTGCGCGGCGCGATGGTGCTGACAAACGTGAAACAGGGCCAGATTGCGGGTGAAATAGAGGATGAACTCCTGTTTCAACAACATGATTTTTTCCTCATCCTGGCTGGGCGGTGAAGCCTTTTCGCCGACCGCATGCGTTTGGGCGCTGTAATAATCAAAATACGAGTTGTAGCCCTGCGGTCGAAAGCCGTCGGGTCTGCCGGTCAGCCGGATGTGCAGCGTGCCGCTGCGCATGGAAATCTGCAGCCTTCCCTCGCGCAGGTGATCCTCAAACAGAGTGACCTGCATGTCCCCTGCAGCCTCGAGCCAATACCTCAGGATGGGTCCGATATCAAAAGGCAAACCGCATTCCTCCATGTTTTCATTCAGGCGTGATTGTCACAGCAAGAATGGTACCAGGGAAAGGTCAGTGGCATTCCAACTCATGGGCGCTTGTAAAATATGATGATAGAACTGGACTGGAAAGGACGTTATTTCCGCTGACAGGTCGAAGGTGTAAAGTTTTTTTTCTAAAGATCAGGGCTTGTCATAAAAATAGATCTATGACCTTGGTTTCTCCAGTTTTGCTATCTCACAAAAATGGTAAAAAAACAATTAATTTGCTTGACAGAGAGGCCAATTTTTAGTATTTTACCATTGTATGGTGATTAATGGTGATATATGGGTATAAAATAATCCAATGAACATGCTTTACGGTACATATCGTGTCGCTTTCGATGCCAGCGGCCGTATCAGCATTCCGCTGAAAATGCGCAATTCATTTCCAGAGGCCATGCGGGACAAGATCTGGGTGACCATTGGGTATCAAAAATGCATCGCTGGATACAATGAGAAGGAATTTCTCCGTTTCTTTAATGCGTTGGCTTCGATCCGCGACATCAATGAGATCGAAAAGTCGGAATTGATCGGAGCTTTTTCCAAAAACTTGACGGATTTGACTTTTGATAAGCAGGGACGAATCGTGCTGCCGCAGAACCTGGTGGACTTTGCTGAACTGCAGCACGGGTCCGAGGTGTTAGTGCTTGGTGTGATGAACCATTTGGAAATCTGGAATCCGGCGGCTCACGCGGAGCAGGCCCAGTCCAGTCTGCAAACCGTTCAGACGCGGTTGCGCAGCTTGAACCTTGATCTGGCGACCCAGATTGAATAATTATTCACACAACGAACCGGACGGCTCTTATCACATTCCTGTGTTGGTGGACGAGGTGGTGGCGGCCTTACGGCTGAAGACCGCTTCACTGGTGGCGGATGTGACGCTTGGAGATGGCGGCTACAGCCTGGCGATACTGGAAAGCATGCAACCCGGCGGCCGGGTGGTGGGTCTGGATCTCGACCGGGAGGCGGTTGAACGGGCGCAGCAACGGCTCGCTTCATTTGGGGATCGATTCCTGCCGTTGCAGGGTAATTTCAGGGAGATCAAACAGATCCTGGCGTCAAAGGGGCTGGAGAGGTTGGATGGGCTGGTGGCGGATCTGGGTGTGTCCCGGCGGCAGATCAGCGACCCGGCCAAGGGGTTCATGTTTACCAGCAACGGTCCGTTGTTGATGAAAATGGATATGGATCAATCCCTGTCAGCGGAGCAAGTGATCAACGAGTATGACGAAAACACGCTGGCGGACATCATCTGGAAATACGGAGAGGAGCGCCACAGCCGCCGGATCGCGGCTGCGCTGGTACGGCAGCGGGAGAAGGGCCGCATCCGCGACACCGAGACGCTGGCGCAGGTGGTGCGTCGAACGGTGCAAGGTCCGCATGTGGTTAAAAGCTTGGCCCGAGTCTTTCAGGCGTTTCGCATCATGACGAATGCAGAGATTGACAATCTGCGCGCCCTGTTGCCGCAGACCCTGGAGCTGCTGGTTCCGGGGGGGCGTGCGGTTTTTGTTTCTTATCATTCATTGGAAGACAGAGAGATCAAATTGTTCATGAGCGCTCACAGTCGTCCCTGCATCTGCCCTCCGGATCTGCCGGTGTGTGTCTGTCACCGCCGGGCGGACGTTCGAATCATCGGCCGGTCGGTGACCGCTTCGGCCGATGAGCAGGCGCTGAACAAGAGCAGTCGATCCGCCCGCATGCGGGTGATGGAAAAGGTGTGAACCGATGAAGACGCAGCGATCCGCCGGTCGAGCTTTTGCCCGCGGGGTGCAGCGCCCGCGCCGGTCGAGAGTGCTGCGCCTGCAGCTTCGACGCACCCATGTGCTCTGGCTGCTGGCGTTCGCGGCGGTGATCTTTCTCAAGGTTTGGCAAAAGACGTTCATCGATCACATGAACCGGCGCAACGGGGTGTGGGCCGACGAGCTCAAGCTCCTTCGCTATGAAAATCTGTTGTTGGAGGCGAAAATCGAAGAGCTGCGCTCTTTGGAGCGGATTTCACAAATCGCCCGGGACCAATATCATATGATGGAAGTGCCCAAGATCAAATTGCAGAAAAAGAATGCGTTTGAACGACTGACCGATCGTTTTTCCAATGACGTCGGCAGAGGTTCCGGAAGGTGAAAGCGCATGCTGCCGTCGATGAAAAACAGACAGGTTGCGGGAAAAAACAAGCGGTTGGATTTGCAGCGCCCCCTTCTGTTCTATCGCGTCATGCTCTGCATCGCGGTAGTAGTGGCCTTGCGGCTGATTCAGGTGCAAATTTTTCTCCGGGAGAAATACGCTGTGATCGCCGAAAGACAGTTCAAGTACGAGTTGGCGCTGGCGCCTGAGCGCGGCGGCATTTTTGACCGCCGGCTTCGTCCTATCGCCATGAATGTACCCACCTACACCATCATCGCCAATCCCAAGCGGATCAAGGATGTCGGATCCACCGCTGCGGTGCTGGCCAAGCATCTGAACCTCAGCGCCGGACAGATCGCCGCCAAACTGCGCGGCAATGGCTCTTTTGTTTACATCACCCGCCGGGCATCGCGTCTCGCCGGTCTGACGATCAAAACGCTGAGTCTGCCGGGCATCGAATGCCGGCTGGAAATGTCCCGGCAATACCCCAAGGGTACGATCGGCTGTCACCTGGTCGGATTCACCGACATCGACGGCAAAGGCGTCAGCGGCCTCGAGCTGGCGTATGACAGTGTGCTGCAAGGGGTGCCGGGCAAGGTGATTCTGCAGCAGACGGCGGACGGCCGGAAAAAATTCCGCCATTCGGATTATCCGGAGCAGCAGGCGGAAAATGGAGATCATATCGTTCTGACCATCGATTACGCCATCCAGAGCATCGCCCAGCGGGAACTGCGGCGCACGCTGCAGGAGTGCAGCGCTGATACCGGGGCGGTGATCATCATGAATCCCAACAGCGGCGAGGTGGTCGCCATGGCGGTGGAGCCGTCCTTTGATCCCAACGCTCCGGCCAAGTATGCGCCGTCCTCCTGGCGTTTGCGGGCGATTACGGATCTTTTTGAGCCCGGCAGCACTTTTAAGCTGGTCACCATGGCGGCGGTGTTGAACGAAAAGTTGCGCAAGCCCACAGACCGGGTTTTTTGTGAGAACGGCGTCTATCGCGTCATGCGCGAGACCATCCACGACGTGCATCCCTACGGTACGCTCACTCTGCGCGATGTACTGGTCAAGTCGAGCAACATCGGCATGGCCAAGACCGCTCAAGGCATTGATAAGCGCCTCCTCTACCGCTATGCGCGGGATTTCGGCTTTGGCAGCCGCACCGGCATCGAACTGCGCGGGGAGGAGGAGGGCATTCTCAATCCGCTGGAGTGCTGGTCCGGCTTTACCCCGCTCGCCATGTCCTATGGACATGAAGTCGGCGTCACCCCGTTGCAGATGTGCAATCTGTTCTGCACGATCGCCAACGGCGGACGAGTGATGCAGCCTTATATCATCAAAGAGATTCGCGATTCGGAGCAGAATGTGGTTTTTATGTCGAATGGAAAAATTCTCCGCCGGGTGATCTCTGAGACCACGGCGGATACTCTGCGGGACATGATGGCGGATGTGGTGGAGCACGGTACGGGCAAAAAAGCGGCGGTGCCGGGCGTACAGGTGTGCGGCAAGACCGGCACTGCGAGAAAAGTGCGGATGAACGGCGGCGGCTATATCGCCAACCAGTATGTGGCCAATTTCGGCGGCTTTTTCCCCAAGGAGCGGCCGCAATATGCGATGTATATCATGATCGATAATCCGCTTGGTTCTTATCTGGGTGGAGAGATTGCAGCGCCGTGTTTTCGCAGAATAGCGAGTGAAATTATTTATTATAAAGGAGTTGAGGTGGAAGCGGATGATGACCGGGTCGTGCAGACGCTGCTGGCCAAGCAGCCCCGGCGGCGGGTTCCCAACTTTGTCGGGTATGACCGCGATAGCGCCAAAGATTTGGCCCGGGCTGCGGATATGCATTTAACCTTTGCGGAAAAAGGGGATCTGGTGACGGCGCAGGCGCCCAAAGCAGGGAGTTATGTCGAGAACGGAGCCCTGATCCGTTTGCACTGTTCTGAAACATTCGAGGAGAATACGGCCATGCGAACGATCCCCAACCTCATCGGACTTCCCATCCGCAGCGCGCTCAACCTGTTGGGCGAGAAGGGGATTCACGCTGTGGTGAACGGTTCCGGCAGGGTGGTGCGGCAGCAGCCCGCTGCGGGCAAGCAGCTTCGCCCTACAGAACAGATTTTGTTGCAGTGCGAATCTTCGGTGGATTTGCGCAAACTGCTGTTGCTGTAGCAGGCGCTTATAAGCAAAGGAGCCCTATTCGTGCAGCTGTCGGTACTGAACATTTTGCAGGATGCCAACGGCGAATGGCGCGGCAGCGCACAGGCTCTGACACGCCCGGCGCGTCAGGTCTCCACCGATTCCCGTTCTATCCAACCCGGGGACCTGTTCTTCGCCCTGCAGGGCGACACTTACGACGGCCATATGTTTGTGGACGAGGTGATGAAAAAAGGCGCGTTGGCGGCTGTGGTCAGTCGTCGCTGGCACGATCAGAACCGGACAGTGGAAAATGTTCTGGTGGTGGACGATGTTCTGCGCGCTTTTCAGGAATCCGCAGCGGCCTATCGTCGTCGCTTCGATCTGCCGACGATCGCCGTCACCGGCAGCGCAGGCAAGACTACCAGCAAAGAGATGATCTATTCAGTGCTGAGCCGCCGCTTTCAGGTGCTGCGCAACAGAAAATCGTTCAACAACCACGTGGGCGTACCGACGACGCTGTTCGAGTTGACGCCTGAGCATGAGATGATGCTGACGGAGCTGGGCGCCAATCATTTCGGCGAGCTGGACCGCCTCAGCTATTTGGTAGAGCCGTCCATCGCGCTGATCACCAACATCGGTTTTGCGCATCTGGAATTTTTCGGAGATCTCGAAGGCGTGCGCCGTGCTAAATTCGAAGTGTTCAACCATTGCCGTCCGGGGGCCAAGGCTGTTCTCAATGCGGATGACGCCATGCTGGTGAAGGCTGCCGTACCGGTCAGCGACTGTTTCACCTACGGCCTGGAGCAGCCGGCGGACCTGCATGCGGAGATATTGGGATGTGATCGGCAGGCGTGTTATCGTTTCAGAATCCTGGATCGGATTGTTCAATTGCAGGTCCCTGGACGGCATAATGTTTCCAATGCGCTGGCTGCGGCAGCGGTGGCGCTGCAATTTCACCTGCTGCCCGAAGAGATCCAGGCGGGTCTGGAATCGTTCGTCGCTGTGGATCAGCGCATGCAGGTGCTTTACCATGCTGGCGTCACGCTGATCAACGATGCCTATAATGCGAATCCCAGCAGCTGCGCTGCGGCGTTGAACACCTGCCGGGATTTCGCTCAACAGGGCAACCGGCTGATCGTGGTGTTGGGCGATATGCTGGAACTAGGCAGCTACACCGAGGCCGAGCATCGCCGGTTGGCGGATCATTGTGCGGCCATAGGGGTGCACCTCTTGTATCTGTGCGGCGCCCACACGCTCCATACGCTGGAACGAGCGCGGGAAATAGGCGGTTTTGCGGCGGTCCATTTTGAGGATAAAATTGTTCTGGCCCAAGCGCTTCGCCCCCTGCTGCGCAAAGGGGACGTGGTGCTGATCAAGGGATCGCGCGGCATGCACATGGAGACCATCGTCAGCGCATTGATGCAGAAGACAGGCCCTTAACCACAGGCTGGAGAGGCGTATGCTCTATTATCTTCTATCTCCTTTAAAGGACGATTTTATTGTATTCAACCTTTTTCGCTATATCACTTTTCGCGCCGCCTGCAGCGCCGTGTTGGCTCTGCTGATCAGCCTGCTGATCGGGCCGTATATCATTCGGCGGCTGCGCGAACTGCAGATCGGGGAGGAGATCCGCAGCGACGGGCCGCAGAGCCATCTCAGTAAACGGGGCACGCCCAGCATGGGCGGCATCATCATCCTGATCAGCGTGCTCGTGCCTACGCTGCTCTTCGCCCGTGTGGGCGACACCTGCATCTGGTTGGTCATGGTGTCGACGCTGTGGCTGTCGGCATTGGGGCTCCTGGATGACTGGCTCAAGATCGTCAAGAAAATGCCCAAGGGATTGATCGGCCGTTACAAGCTGGCCGGGCAGATTCTCCTGGGCCTGTTCGTCGGCGTCGTCGTCTACTATTTTCCGGCCGTGGAATCTGCGCGTTCGTCCACCACGGTTCCCTTTTTCAAAAATTATGAGCTGGAGCTGGGGCTGTTATATATTCCGTTTGTCGTCTTTGTCATCACCGCGACCTCGAACGGCAGCAATCTGACCGATGGTCTGGACGGTCTGCTCATCGGACTCAGCGCCATTGCGGCGTTGGCCTTCGGCGCCATAGCCTATGTGACCGGCCGCGTGGATTTCAGCGACTATCTCAACATCATCTACATTCCACAGGTCGGTGAATTGACGGTCTACTGCGCGGCCCTGCTAGGCGCGTCGCTGGGGTTTCTCTGGTTCAACGCCTATCCGGCGCAGGTCTTTATGGGCGATACCGGCGCATTGGCCCTGGGCGGCGCGATCGCCACAGTGGCGGTGTTGGTTAAGAAAGAACTGCTGCTCATCCTGATCTGCGGGATCTTTTTGGTGGAGAGCCTGTCGGTGATCCTTCAGGTGTTTCATTTCAAACGGACCGGCAAACGGCTGTTTCGCATGGCGCCGCTGCATCATCACTTTGAACTGGCCGGATGGGCGGAGCCCAAGGTGGTGGTTCGTTTCTACATTATCGGCATTCTGCTTGCGCTGTTGACCTTGGCGACGTTTAAAATCAGGTGAGGAATGGGTAAGGCTCGTAAAATCGATCTGGCGCATGCGGATTACACGCTGTTGGTCTGTGTGCTGTTTCTCGTGGTTCTGGGCTTGGCGACGATCTGGTCCGCCACTTCTTACCGCGCGGATCAGATCTTTGGCGACAGCTCCAAGTATCTGCGGGATCAGCTGCTGCGCGTCGTGATCGGTCTGCTGCTTTTGGTGGTGGTGGCAAGAACGGATTACCGCACCTGGTTGGGTTTGGCTTATTCCTTTTATGGCTTCTCCGTGCTGGTTCTGGCCTATCTGCTGACGCATGGACCTTTTGTCGTCACCCAATATGGCGCCTCCAGCTGGTTGCAGGTCGGCCCCATTCTGTTCCAGCCTTCTGACTTTGCCCGATACGCTCTGATTTTACTGCTGGCACGGTTGTTGGTGAAATATCGCGACAAGTTGGACAATCTGATTCACGGTTATCTGATGATTTTCGCTTTTGTTCTGGCCATGGTGGGCCTGATTGTCCTTGAGCACGACATGGGCGGCGCCGCTCTTACCATGCTGGTGGCTCTGGTGATGTTCTATTTCGCCGAGGTGCCGGTCAGCGTTCTGGCGGCGACGGTTTTGACCATGGGCACCGGCGCTCTGAGTTTTATCATGATCAATCCCTATATGCGCAAGCGGTTGGGCATGTTTATCGGTACGGCGTTCAACCATCAGGAGGGTTTAAACTATCAGCTCAAGCAGAGTCTGTTGGCGCTGGCCCACGGCGGTTTCTGGGGGCAGGGCGCAGGCGGCGGCCATGCCAAATATAATTTTTTACCCATGGCGCATAATGATTTTATTTTTTCCATGATCGGCGAAGAATATGGTCTTATCGGAACCATCGGGGTCTTGACTCTGTTCGTGATCATCGTGCAGCGCGGCATTCGCATCGCCCGGCACGCGCCGGATGGATACGGCCGTTTGCTTGCAGGCGGAGTGACCGTCTGCATCGGCAGTTATGCGATCATCAATGCGGCTGTGGTCACCGGGCTGTTGCCGACCACCGGCATTCCGATGCCGTTTTTAAGCTACGGCGGAACGGCCATTGTGGCCCATCTGATCGGAGTCGGATTATTGCTCAACGTCTCTTCTCAAGCGGACCCGGCCTATGCCAGGGCCGTGGGCTGGAAGACCTACCAAGCGCGGCTGAGCCGCTCGGCCTTTCAACCCGGAAGTTATCTGTCGCGGCGGCCAGACCGGATTATTCACTAGGGAGTATGGCTGGTGACCCGGATAAAACCACAGGAGGTTTACTTTTTTGCCGGAGGCGGCACAGGCGGCCATCTATATCCGGCCTTGGCAGTGGCGCATCGTTTGCTGGAAAAACAGCCGGATTGCGATATTCATTTCATCGGCACGTCCCGCGGCCTCGAGGCCCGTGTGGTGCCGGAGCAGGGATTCCCGTTGCATCTGATCAGCGTGCGCGGGTTCGCTCGTAAGCGCTTTTGGGCTAATCTGCTGGCGCCTTTCCGGTTGCTGGTCAGTCTGGCGCAGTGCGCACGTCTGGTCAGAAAATACCGTCCATCGGTCGCCGTCGGTACCGGGGGATATGTCAGCGGTCCCATGATCCTGGTGGCCCATCTCTTCGGCGCCGCTACTCTGATTCAGGAGCAAAACAGTTATCCGGGCGTCACCACGCGACTGCTGGCCCGCTGGGTGGACCAGGTGCATGTCGCCTTTGCCGACACGTTGAAATATTTTCGCCATCCGGACCGCGTGCATCTGACCGGCAATCCGGTGCGCAACCTGCAGGTGACGGAATCGCCGGAGCAAGCGCGCGCGCATTTTCAATTGCACCCGGATCGGCTGACCCTGCTGGTTTTTGGCGGCAGCCAGGGCGCGCATGTGATCAACACCGCGATGATCAAGGCGTTGCCGATGCTGCTGGAGCAGACGCCCATACAGATTTTGTGGGCCACCGGCAAATGGGACCTGAGGGAGGTGACGCAGGCGGCTGCGGCGGATCTCAGGCGGGTACGGGTTTTTGAGTATCTGTCCGAGATGCCGCTGGCTTATCGTGCAGCTGACCTGGCTGTTTGCCGCGCCGGCGCCTTGACTTTGGCGGAACTGGCGCAGTGTGGATTGCCGGCTGTGCTGATCCCGTTTGCCCGTGCTGCAGCCAACCATCAGGAGCGCAACGCGCTGGCGCTGCAAAAAGAGCAGGCAGCGGCAGTGATTTTGGAAAAAGAGTTGAATGAAAGGATTCTTTTGCAGGAGATCATGACCTTGGTGCATAACGCAGAAGCAAGAAGCAGGATCAGCCAAGCGATCCGTGGCACGGCTTTCCCCCATGCCACAGACGAACTGACCCAGGCGATCTTGATGCTGCGCAAGCAGAAAGGGGATATACGATGAACTGGATGTTTTTCGGCAAACGCGTCCTGTTTGTAACCCTGGCGGTGAGCTTTGCCCTGTTCATCGGCTACCATCTGCTGCAGGCGCGCTCGAATGATGAGCTGGAGACGTCGCTCGATGAAATGGCCACTCAGGCGGCGGAAAATCAGGATTGGGATCTGGACGGCGAACCGGATTCGGACGGCGCGGAGGATGAAAAATCATTGATCTGGCTTAACTCTTCGCTGGCCCGGGTGGCCTTCCGCGAGCCGCGCCAGAACGGCAGGGTGTTCGCCTATCTGTCCATGGGCCGTCTCTACGGCATTGACGATCAGGGCCGGATTCTAGAGCTGGAAGCCGGGGAGACGCATGAAGACGCGCCGTTGTTCAGCGGCGATGGTCTTAAAGTGGATGTGAAGAAAAAGCGACTGGCCGGCAAAGATTTTCAGGAAGCGGTGCGGTTTTTACAAGAGTTGGAGGATAAAAATCCGTCCATGGGACGGCGCATCTCGGAGATCTGCATCAGCAGAAAATCCGGCCTCATCTGCTATTTCAACTGGGCTGACATGATCCCCATCCTGGTGGGCCGTGGTCTGATCAAGCAAAAGGCCCAATCCATCGCGATTTTTTTCGAACAGCTGACCAATACCGGTCTGCTGGATCATACGCGCTACCTCGACGCCCGGCTGGGCGATCGCATTGTGCTAAAGCGCAACAGTTGACCTTATCAACGGGGTTGTCTATGGAAACCATCAATATCATCACCGGCCTCGATATCGGCACCACCAAGATCGGCTGCCTGATCGCCGAGGTGTCAGATTCGGGTGAAATCAACATCAAAGGTGTGGGCACCGCCCCGTCAGAGGGTTTGCGCTACGGCATGGTCGTGGATATTGAAAAGACGGTCCGCTCCATCCGCAAAGCGGTGGAAGCAGCGGAGGCCATGGCCGGCGTAGCGGTGGATCTGGTCTACGCCGGCATCGCCGGCGACCATATTCGCGATATCAACGGCCGCGGCGTGGTGGCGATCTCGGGTGAAAACCATGAGGTGAGCGCCGATGATGTGCGCCGGGTGATTGAGGCGGCGCGGGCGGTGGCCTTGCCCATGGATCGGGAGATGATTCATATTCTGCCGCAGGAGTTTATTGTGGACCAGCAGCGCGGTATCCGCGATCCCGTCGGCATGTGCGGCGTTCGTCTGGAGGCCGAGGTGCATATCGTCACCGGCGCAGTCGCTTCGGCGCAGAACATTTACCGCTGCATCGAAAAAGCCGGCTATACGACGGCCGATCTGGTGCTGGAGTCGCTGGCTTCGAGCTATTCGGTGCTGACCGATGATGCCAAGGAGATGGGGGTGATCCTGATCGACATCGGCGGCGGCACCAGCGACATCGCCATGTTCTACGAAGGCTGTCTGCGCTTGTCCCGCGTCGTGGCGCTCGGCGGCCGCAACGTGACCAACGACATCGCGATCGAACTGCGCACGCCCATCGAAGCCGCGGAAAAGCTGAAACTGGCGCACGGCAGCGCGATCCACGTCGACGGCGACAAGGAACAGCTGGTGGAAGTGCCGGGTATGAACGATCGCTCCATCCGCAGGGTTTCCCGGGGCCTGCTGATCGACATCATTCAGGCGCGCATGAGCGAGATCCTCACCCATACCTATGAGGAGATCAAAAACTCGGATTATCTCAACCTGATGACCACAGGACTGGTGCTCACCGGAGGCGCTTCTCTACTGCCGGGCACGGTGGAAATGGCGGAGAACATTTTCAACATGCCGGTCAAGCTTGGCATTCCCCACGGCTTTACCGGCATGGTGGCAGAGGCGCAGCGGCCGCAGTACGCCACCGGCGTGGGGCTGATCATGTACGCCATGCAGAACAAGGATGATTTCGAGGAGGGATTCAGCGACAACGAGACCGGAGTGTTTGACAACATCGTGTCGCGTTTCAAAGGTTTTTTTAAGAAAGCAACCCAGCTGGATTAACCGTCCTGCAGGGCACGCCCTGCAGGGCACGCCCTGACGGGCGGCATGGGGCTGGCGCCGGACAGGCGAGGGATACGCCTTCCGGCCGGCCAGAACACACAAAAAAGGAGTGGGTTATGAATCTGACGTTTGATTTTGACGATGCGGCGGCGAACGGCGCGCGGATGAAAGTCGTAGGCGTTGGCGGGGCCGGCGGCAACGCCGTCACTCGTATGATCCGCGAGGGACTGACCGGTGTGGATTTTGTCGCCATCAACACCGATGAGCAGGCTTTGGATTATTGCGCGGCCTCGACGAAAATTCGCATCGGCAGCAAAACCACGCAAGGCTTGGGCGCCGGCGCAGATCCCAACAAAGGTCACAAGGCCATCGAAGAGGATAAAAACACGGTGTACGATGCCCTGACCAATAGTGATTTGGTCTTTGTCACCGCCGGCATGGGCGGCGGCACCGGCACCGGCGCTGCGCCGGTGGTGGCGCAGATCGCCCGGGATGTCGGCGCCCTTACGGTGGGCGTGGTCACCAAACCCTTTCTCTTTGAAGGGCCCAAACGCATGCAACGCGCAGAGGAGGGGATTTCCGCGCTCAAAGAATATGTCGACACGCTGATCGTCATCCCCAATCAGCGCCTGCTCACCATTGTGCCCGTGGACACGCCTCTGGAAAAGGCCTTTCGCTTTGCCGATGAGATTCTCTTCAATGCGACCAAGGGCATCTCCGATCTGATCACCATTCCAGGACTGGTCAACCTTGATTTTGCGGATGTGCGCACTGTGATGAGTGAAATGGGCGATGCGCTGATGGGCTGCGGCCTGGCGCGCGGTGAAAATCGCGCCAAGGTGGCGGCGGAGATGGCCATCAACAGCCCGCTGCTGGAAGACGTATCCATCTCCGGCGCGCTGGGATTGCTGGTGAATATCACAGGTGGTCCCAACATGACTTTGAGCGAGGTCAACACCGCTTCCACCATCGTCTCGGAAGCCGCCGGCCGCAATGCCAATATCATCTTTGGCGCCGTAATCGACAAGGCCATCGAGGATGAGATTCGGATCACCGTGATCGCCACTGGTCTGAATCGCGCCCACCCCAAGGCCAAGTCCGGCGGCCCGATCGCCTGGTCGCAAGCAGGTTCAATAAAGGACAATGCCGTGCTGCGCGAAATTCCGGCTGTCCGGCGTCAGGGCGAAGCGAGCGGCGGAGAGGCGCAGAATTTTATGGATCAAGGCCGATTTGACAGCATTGCCCCCGGCCGCATCCTGGATATGACTGCCGGCGACGAGCCCGTTCGACTGAGCTCTTACCGCGAAGAGTCGGTTCGTACGGCTTATTCAGACAAAAAAGCGGACGAGATGCTGCTCGATCCGCACGGCTCCCATTCGTCGTCGGATAATGGGAACGGCAACGGCTACGGCAAAAACACCGACGTGCGCAGCGACAGTTTTTTCAACATCACCTCATTCAAACGAAAAAATCTGTTATAATGAAACGGATTTGTTCAGTGGGTGGGCGTCGTGACGGATCGGTTTAAACAATTCAGGCGCTATGCCGCTGATCTGCTGATGGCTGAACAGGTCCGCAGACCTATCTCTTCAACAGGCCCCACTCCATTGGCGCTCGTTTATCCCAATTATTATGCAGTGGGTATGGCGAGCCTGGGATATCAGACCGTCTATCGACTGTTCAACGAGTCGCCAATTTTTGCCTGCGAACGAGCCTTCCTGCAGGAGGGCTCGTTCGCTTCTTTTATTCGTACTCTGGAAACCCAGCGTCCTCTGCGATCTTTTCCCATCATCGCCTTTTCCGTGGCCTATGAGCCGGATTACCTCCATGTTCTGCACCTTTTGCGCCTCTCCGGCATTCCCTTGCGCGCCGACCAGCGCACGCCGCTGGACCCGCTGATCCTGGTGGGCGGAGTGACCATGTTTTCCAATCCGGCTGTGCTGGCTCCTGTCGCGGATGTCATTTTTCTGGGTGAAGCAGAGAGCCTGGTGCCAGTGTTCAGCCGCCATTTCGAACTGCATCCGCGCAGGGAAGAGCTGCTGGACGTACTCGGCGGCGAACCCGGTTTTTACATCCCCTCTCTTCACCAGGAAACGCCGCTGCAGGTGCAGCATTGGAACATCCATGGTCAGGAGCCGGCCACTTCGTTCTGCATTCCCCAGCAGGCGCATCTCAAAATGTTCATGATCGAAGTGGGACGGGGTTGCGGACGCGGATGCCGTTTCTGCTCAGCCGGACATGTCTACCATCCTTTCCGGCAATGGTCGGTGGAAAAAATAGTCGACACCGTGCACGCCTACGCCCGGCCGGGCGACCGGATCGGCCTGGTGGGCGCTGCCCTGTCGGATTATAAAGATCTCGATCAGTTGTGCAGCCGGCTGCTGGGTTGCGGATATACGATCAGCCTCTCTTCCCTGCGCGTGGATCGGATTAACGCCCCCCTGTTGCGCGCCATGGAAAAAAGCGGGTTGGATCGCATCACCTTGGCGCCGGAGGCCGGCAGCGAGCGTCTGCGCCGCGTTATCGGAAAAAATTTGTCTGAGGATGCAATCTTTACTGCGGCGGACCTTTTGGCCCAATCCAGGATCAAATTGATCAAAGTGTACTATATGATCGGGCTGCCGTTTGAATCGCCAGAGGACATCGAGGCCATTATTCTGCTGACACGGCGGCTTTCCACGCATTTGCCGCACCACCAGCTGCGGGTCGGCTTGAGCGCGTTCATACCAAAACCCTGCACGCCCTTTCAATGGGCGCCGGTTGCGGATGAAAAGACGATCAGATTAAAATGGAAAACACTGGCGCACGGGCTGCGGCAAATCCCCAGAGTGTCGGTCAGTCCAATGAATCCACGCGAGGACAGGATTCAGGCTTTGTTGTCGCTGGGGGATCGCAGCCTCGGCGTGCGATTGACTGAGGTGGAACAACCGCTTTTATGGCGCGGGGAGAAGGAGACGCTCGGCAACACGCAAAGGAGCAGAGAATACGCCGACGCGCTGCCTTGGGATTTTATCGATTGCGGGCAGCGCAGGATGAGTTTGTGGAAGAGTTGGCTCAGCGCCAAAGCTCACGCTGAGAACGGTTGAGCGAACGGCCGTCAGACCGCGATCATCAGCGGTCGGGCAAGGGTTGAGAGGAGGAGGTATGGCCGATTTATCGCGTCGATCATCGCTGAAATTGTTGGCTGCAGGGGTGGGTATCACTGTGTTCGGAAAAAATTACAGCGCGCACGGAAAAAAGAAAAGGATTCGTCTGGGCGGACCGATTTTCGATCCCTGGACCACGCCGGAGCAGTGGGCGGAGATTCATCGTCGGTTGGGCTATGCGGCCGCCCTGTGTCCGCTTCAGGCCGATGAGGGGGAGGAACGCGTGCAGGCTTTTGTCCAGGCCGCTCGGCAATGGGATATCACCATCGCCGAGGTCGGCGCCTGGAGCAACCCGCTCAGCCCGGATTCAGCGGAACGGGCGGCGGCGGTGAGAAAATGCCAGGAACAGCTGGCGCTGGCGGAGCGGATTGGCGCCCGCTGCTGCGTCAACATCAGCGGCAGCCGTGGAACACAATGGGATGGACCGCACCCCCTCAATCTGACAGGCGAAACCTTTGAGATGATCGTCCAGACCACACGCACCATCATCGACGCTGTGAAACCCACTGCCACTTTTTTCACCTTGGAGACCATGCCCTGGGCGTTTCCGGATTCCCCTGAAGCCTATGTGCGTTTGATCACCGCGGTGAACCGCAAGGCCTTCGCCGTTCATCTCGATCCAGCCAATCTCATCTGTTCGCCGCAGCGGTACTTTGCCAACGGCGAGTTGATCCGTGAGTGCTTTGCGAAATTAGGCCCCTATATCAAAAGCTGCCACGCCAAAGACGTGTTACTGTCTCCTAAAATGACCACCCACCTGGACGAGGTGCGCGTCGGAATGGGCGGAATCGATTACGCCGTCTTTCTCAAGGAACTGAGCCGTTTCCCTGATGTGCCTTTGATCCTGGAACATCTGAAAACAGCCGAAGAGTATAAGCTTGCGGCCGACCACCTTCGCCGCGTGGCGGCGCAAATAAACGTGGATATCTCCTGAACGGAACAGTCTGAGGAGCGGGGCGGCGCCTCAGGCCACACTGTGAATTTTTTTGTGCACCAGGTTGGTGATGGTGCGAAAATCCACTTTGCCGCTGCCCATTTTGGGCATCTCTGGCAATACGACAAATTCCTTGGGCAAGGCCAGAGACGGCAGTTCTTTGGCCATTTTTTTCAGGATCTCTCGTTCGTTGACCGGCTCGGTAACCGCGGCCACGATGCGGGCGCCCTTGAGAGAATCCGGCACTTCCACCACACAGCAGGATACTCCATTCGGCAGCAAGGTTTCCAGCACACTCTCCGTGCGCACCAGAGAGATCATCTCCCCGCCGATTTTGACGAACCGCTTCAGCCGTCCGAGATGCCACAGATAACCTTCATTGTCGAACTTGCCCATATCGCCGGTGTCATACCAGCCGTCCTTGATGCGCACCGAAGTCTCCTCGATGTCGTTGAAATATCCCTTCATCACCAGATCCCCTTTGACCATGATCTTCCCCTCCTGACCTGCGCCGACTGTTTTGCCGTTGGCAATATCGACGATTTTGACCTGGACCGAAGGCAGAGGCCTGCCGATGCTGCCCGGCCGGTTGTTGTGCGGCGTGTTGACGGAAACGCCCGGACTGGTCTCGGTGGTGCCGTAGGCCTCGAGCAGATCCATTTGATGTTTTTGCTGATACCCCTCGCGCAGCCAGGCCGGCGTTTTGTCCGCACCAGCCAGAATGATCCGGCAGGTGGAAAAATCACCGGGTTTGGATTCGCGCAAGTAGCCGGCGAAAAAAATCGGCGTGCCGGCGATCAGAGTGGCCTTGTGCGTCCGTATATATTGCGGGATCTTTTTGTACTCCAGGGGATTGGCCGCTGTGATGTTGGTCATGCCGATCACCAGGGGCAGCCAAAAGTTGGCGTTATGGCCGAAGACGTGGAACAACGGCAGCACCGACATGAACCGGTCCTCATCCGTCAGATTGAACACCTTGGCCAGATCCTGAATATTGGAGCCCATATTGCGGTGGGTTAGCTGTACGCCCTTGGGCTCCTTCTCGCTGCCGCTGGTGAACAGAATGACTAGGTTGTCGTCCTCATGCGACTTGGGCAGACCGGCGATGATCAGGCGAGCGGGCATTTTGGCTTTCATGGCAGATGAAAGTTTATAACGGAGTGGAATTTGCACCAGAATATCCTCGATAAAAATCATGCCTGGGACCAACCGGCAGCCGATTTTTTCCACAAGCGCGCGGGAAGTGATGATGGTGCGAAAACCGCATTTAGCCTGTGCATACTCGCAATTCTCCGCCGCTCCGGTGGAATAGTTGATCATGACCGGCACTTTGCCTGCCATGACCGTGCCCAGTGTGGACAGGATGGCGCCGGCCGAGGTCGGTATCATAATACCGATGAAACCCTCATTGTATCGTTTGAGGTACTTGGCGAGCATCAGGGAGGCGATCAGCGCTTTTGAGTAGGTGATGTTACGCTCCGTGGTGCAGTCGATGATCGCCAGCTTGTTCCCCCTGGCTTTGGCTGATTTGATAAATTCGTGATGAAGAATCATGATGGGTCTCCATTTAGGTCCGATTGAATGAAATTCAGTCCTATTTAGCAAAAAAAAGGGGAGAAATCAAGGATTATTTGAATGAAATTCATATTTCACCGCTATGCGTGCTGCAGGAGCAAGGAGAGTATGCTGCAGTTGCTGAAAAGGAAAACGATACGCCGCCAGGCGGATGTCGATGGTCAGGGAGGACGAACCGGGAAAGAGGATGAAGCAGCTCAGAAACGCAGGTGTTTGACGGTCAACCCGTTGTTGATCAATTCGTTGAGCGAATCGATGCCGATGCGCAGGTGCCGCTCGGTGAACTGCCGGGTCACCTGTTTGTCGCTTTCTTCGGTTTTGACGCCTTCCGGCGCCATGGGCTGATCCGAGACCAGCAGCAGAGCGCCGGTGGGTATTTGGTTGTAGAATCCGGTGATAAAGATGGTCGCGGTCTCCATATCGATGGCCATGCAGCGGATGCGGCGCAGATAGTTCTTAAATATTTCATCATGTTCCCAGACGCGGCGGTTGGTGGTATAAACCGTGCCGGTCCAATAGTCGCACTGATGATTGCGTATGGTAGTCGAGACCGCTTTTTGCAGACTGAAGGCCGGCAGGGCGGGCACTTCGGCTGGAAAATAATCGTTGGAAGTGCCTTCGCCGCGGATGGCGGCGATGGGCAGGATCAGATCGCCGATCTGGTTCTTTTTTTTCAAACCCCCGCATTTGCCTAGGAACAGGCAGGCCTTGGGTTCGATGCTGATCAGCAGATCCATGATGAGAGCGGCGTTGGCGCTGCCGATGCCGAAATTGATAATAGTGATGCCGTTTGCAGTGGCGCTTAGCATGGGGTGATCCAGTCCCTGCAGCGGCGCCTGATGCCACTGGGCAAAGGCGCGCACATAGTTGCTGAAATTGACCAGCAGAATGTATTTTCCGAATTCTTCAAGGCCGACGCCGGTGTAGCGGGGCAGCCAGTTGCCGACGATCTGCTCTTTACTGATCATGAAGGGTGCTCCCGGGCAGTTGCCGATTGACATCCATTAGCCGGTGACGAGCGACAGAGCGGCTTTGGGCGGTCGCTCACGAACGGCCCTCAGCCGCGCCGCACTTTTTCCAACCAGGCGAGCAACGCGCTGGCATAGTCCTCATAAGCCATGGCGTCCACCACCCAGGTGGCGGACGCCTGCGGATCCAAGCCGTTGGCTGGGGCCAGCTGGTTCAACTGGTTTTGCGTCTTGGGAAAATCCTGTTTGTAAAAATAGGCCATGGCCAAGGCCAGACGCACATCCTCTATGGTGACCTCGGGATTTCTTTCAAACACATAGGCGGGATTGATGCTGAGAATTTTGAACAAATCCTCAATCGCTGCATTGTACTTTTTCAGCGCCAGCAGAGCGAATCCTCTGCCGACCAGGGCGTCCGGATAAGTGGGCGACGACAGGATCGCTTGATCAAAGAAGCCGACGCCTTTGATCAGGGAATCGACCGGCGCGGCGAGGTGGCACCAGCCCAGTCCGGTCAGAATGGCGACGTTCGCCGGATACTGTTCAAGGGCTGCGGCAAAACGGCTGATCGACAGGCTGTAATTTTTGTCCTGATAGGCGGCCCAGGCCTCGTCGATGATCTGATCAAGATTCGGCAGGGTGACGAACTGGGATTCTGCCGAAGCGGAGGCGCCGTCCTGGTTCTCCGATTCGACCGTGTAAAAATAAGGGGTTCCACTTTTCAAAGCCGTAAGCCGAATAAGATGCACGGTCTCCTGAGTGCTGTTTTTGACAGTCAGAGCCAGCTGGCCTGACGTGGTGCCGTAGCGCACGGTCGAGTTGGCTGAAATGTCGGTTTCCCAACGGATGTCGGCGCTGGTGGTGGTGATGTTGCTGACCTTAGGGGCGACGATGATCTGCGGAATTTTTTTTGCCTCCGTCGGGTTTTTACTGCAGCTCATTGCGAGCAGCACGGCGGCCACGAATATTTTTTTCATAAAAGATCCTAGCGGAGTATGATCATTTTTTTCGTCAACAGGCATTTCCCGGAACTGAAGCGGTAAAAATAAAGTCCTGCCGCCAGCGGAGTTCCCGATGCATCGCGACCGTTCCAGGTGAAACGGTGCACGCCGGGATTGAGCGCCCCCCGGATCAGCGTGTGTACTTTTTCGCCCAGCAAATTATAGATTGCTAGTTCGGTGAATTGCCGCTGCGGCAATTGTATCTGAAACGAGGTCTCGCTGTTGCCGGCGCTGAAGGGATTGGGATAGTTTTGCGATAACTGGTATTGGTCAGGCATCTGTTCCGATAGCGTTACTCGAAAGACGCCCATTCGTGGCGTGGAGGCTGACAAACGGTCGCCTTCCTGCACGGTGGCCAGATCCATCCAGCGGCCGTCAGCGTCGCGGCGCTGAATGACCGGTGACCCGCTGCCGTCGGCGGCCTGGGTGAAGACGATCCGACCGTTCATCTGTTCCGGCAAAATGCTGTAGCAACGATCGGTTTCGCCGCTGAAATTCGCGTCCATCAAGTCGCCCGGCTCGATGCGCACAATGGAGGCATAGGCATCCTCTGCGAGCGTTCCGGCTGGAATGTGCAGTTGCACGCGTCCGTCTGTGGAATGTAGAACGCCGCCCTGGGCGACTGTGAGCAGCGCGGCGGCAAAGCCGCGCTCTGTGCGGCCTTCATTGCCGGCCAGGTCCGTGCCCGTAGCGCTCAACTGCATTGTCCCGCCGCTGCTGAGCTTGTAATCGCCTTTATAGAGAAAAGTCGCTGCGTTCAACAGGCTCATGACGATCTGTTCCTCCCCGATTTGAACCATGGGCGCGAAGGCGAGCCTTTCACGGCTTTTGACATAGACCGAAAGATAGCGGTTGAGCACCGGATGCTGCAGCAATCCGATGGCCAGGAAGGGAGCTGTGGTGTCCCTGCTTTGGGTGGTAAACCTCCACTCTACATCGTCCTCCGGCGATCCGTCGTCCGTGCCGTTGCCATTGCCGTCCAAACCCAGACCAGCCTCATTGGTGATGTGATTGCGGAGGCGAACGGTCACTCTTTCTTCGGGTTGGAAATCGTACACCGGGCTGATCAGCAGCCGTTTCTGATCTTCCAGATAGGTCAGCTCTGCACTTAATATTCCGCTTTTCTCCCCGGCGAGAATGACGTTTTCGGGGATCAGGGAATCGCTGACGATCCGCTGGTCAAAATCTGCGAACAATCGATGGACGCTGAAGTAAGGCACTTCCACTGCATCGGCTTGCGGGGAGCGGTTGACGATCCGCGGCGGCGCGCTGGGTACTGAACGAGTGTTCAGTCGGGCGTACCTCACCACGTGGGCGGCCTCGTTTTGAACATTCATCCAGAGAAGGTGTACAGCCTCGCTGCCGGATTGCCGGTTCGGCATCTCGGGATTCTGCGAATCCACCCCATCGCTGGTCACATTGGCGCCGGGCAGCCAAACACCTTTCCTGTTCAGGCTCAGATAGATATCGCCGGCGCCGGTCGCAAGCAGCCGGTTCCAGCGAAAGGGATCAATGTCTTCCTCTCTGGCGCGGTTGAGTTTGTTGAGTCCGGCGGTGGCTGGCGCATCACAGTAGAGCAGATAGATCACCCCTCGATCATCCCGGCTCAGGCTGGGATGGAAGGCATGGCCTTCGATGCCCAGGCTGGAAGCGGCGACGGACTGGGGTGGGGCAACCTCCGCCGAGCGTACGCTGGTGTACATGATGCGGATGTCGCCCGGTGTGTAATTGTCCGCATAGGCGATATGCACCTGATCTGCGGCATCGACCACCATGGCGATCATGCCGTCGTAGAGTACGCCCGAGCTGCTGATCCGAACCGGGGCATTCCAATGGCTCCCATCTTCCGACCACTGGTAGTAGGCGTTGCGGGACTGATCGTCAAACAGGCCATCGCTATAGGTCACATGGCATCGTCCCTTGGAATCGAAATCGATGGTTGGAACGAAGCAGCGGTGAAAAGCGGATTGGCTGATCTGGCTGCCGGGTTGCCAGGTCTGGCCCTGATCCTGAGACCAGGCGTGATAGACATCGCCCTCAAAATAGTCGCTGTAGAGAGCGCTGTTCCAGACGATGTGAGGGTTGTGCTGCCGGTCCAAAGCGATCGCAGAATAAAGCTGATCGTGATCCGCTGCAGCCGGGCTGATCCGCTGTGAAGGGCTCCAGGTGGATCCACCGTCATCGGAGCGGCTGTAGTAGATGCCATAGGCGCCGTTCACCGTCGCCTTGGCGTGCCAGCACACGTGCAATCTTAGCAGCGAATCCACAGCCACCGAGGGCATGCCGCCGGACAGGCAGGTCCGATCGACGACCACCGGTGCGGACCAGGTCGCACCATGATCGGAGCTTTTTTGATGATAGATGAACCGTTCTTCGCCGCTTTTTTCATGATAGAGGAAATGGATGGTCTGGTCCGAGCCCACAGCCAGCGAGCGGCCCAGATAGCCATAGGCATGGGATTGCGCCAGGGTGACGATGGACTGGCCGGTGGGGGTGACGGTGGTAAAGCTAAAGTCAGCGCTGTAGGAAGGCCCGTTATCTCGAGCATCCACAGAGCCGACCCGGTAATGGTAGGCGGTGTCGGCCGCCAGACCGCTGAGCACGATTTTGTGGTCTGTGGTCAGAGTCAGATCCCGGGCCACCTGGCCATATTGAGGGGTCAGACCGTACTCGACCAGGCTGGTGGCATACTCATCCGTTTTCCAGATGATGGTGATGGAGTTGTTGCCGGGGATGGACTCCTGCGGTCCAGATGTGATCAGAGGCGGCTTGCTGTCCTCGATCTCGGTGGTTACAGAGTAGGAGAGAGTATTGACAAAGGAGAAATTGACGGTCGTTAAAACCAGACTTTTTACGCTCCGGCCGATGGCCTTCAGGCTGGCGTAGGTTTTGCCCTGGCTGTCGAAATCGAGTTTTTCCACTTTCGGTTGATCGGCCATTTGCAGAATCAGCGCTCGAGTGTCGGCCGGTCTGAGGCTGGTCAGGGTCAGAATGGCGGTGCTGTCCTGACCATAAAAGCGGATATATTGACTGGAGTAGGCGGCCAGGGTTTTGGTCTGATGGTCGATGGGATAAGAGCCAAAGTCACCAGAGGGTGCAAAGGGTGGCAGGGTGATGGTCCGGTACCCAAAGTAGCCCTGTGCATCCAGGCTGGGATTGTTCAGATAATTAGCGACGACAAAGTTGCTAAAGATCTCTTCGAAAGAGAGTGAAATGCCTTTGGCCTGCAGCGCTGCGCGCACGCCCTCTACGCTGTTTTCCGGCTGCTGCACGATCTGCCCGATCAGCGAGGGGCCGAATTTTTCGCCGAGGTAATAGGTCCAGAGCGCGACCTTTTCGTAATCGATGAGCGAGTTGTCGTTATAATCAAAAGTCAGCAAGGAGCGGCCGGGATTGTTTAGGTATTTGGACGGGCTGCGCAAGGAATAGCCGCAGATCACCGAAGCATATTCGCTGGCGCCCTCGTTGACCCAGGTGCCGCCGTAGAGATCTTCATCCCGGTCTGCGCCGTAATGCAGCAGATGCTGGAGCTCATGCGCGACATTGCGCAGCACGTCGCTGCTTCCGGGATTGGCGGGATTGCAGTCGATGTAGAGGAGATCCTTGCGGTTGCTGTAGCTGCCGTTGCCCTGATCGTTAGGTGAAAAATAGCCCGCAATATATGCTTCCAAGTTGCCGGCGTCGATGATGTCGTAGATCAGGACATAGATATGAGCGTCGCCTGATTTGTTGGGTGCGGGGCCAAAGGTCTGTTCGAGAATGGCGCGGATGCCGGCGTTGGGGTTGATGGAACTGGGAGGCGTGCTCTCTTCAAAGGCTTGTTTGAATGCCTGCACATTGGCCTCGGTCACCTGTTCGTTTTCCCATTCTTTTTTGCCGACAAAAATATAGGTTTTGTCGCTCTGATATCGGCACAGCGCTACGGTCTTGTCGTAGCTGATGGTTTTATAGTTGTAGGTGAAGAAGGTGAGAGAATCGCCGATCTGGTAAGCAGACTGATTTTGCTTGAACAATTCGTTCTGCCACTGCGGATGCCGCTGGTTGGTGTTGCGCACCGCCTCTTCGTGCCGGGCGAGCAACGCTTGAAAGCCGCAGACGCTGTTGCAGGCTTCCACCGTGACGGTCCGCTCTAAGCCCAGAGCGATTGGTGTTTGCAGACTTAGGAGAAGGAACAGGTGGATGAGACGCCGTGAATCTTTCATAACTCCTCGTGATTCTGATTTAAATTTTGCCGTCCGTGGGCGATGTGCAGCAGACTTGTCAGGTTGGCCATGGTTTCTTCCGCCATGGGCAGGGTGCGCTGCATGGCCTCCTGCAGCGGTATGGGGCCGGGGCAGATGGAAAAAACCGCGGCTGCCCCTCGCTGCAGCAGTTCACAGGTTTCCCCCCGAACAGCGCCGGCCAGGATGATCACTGGAACGGCCAGCGGCCTTGCGGCGGTCAAAATTCCGCTGACGGTTTTACCGAATACGGTCTGCTCATCCACTTGTCCTTCGCCGGTGATGATATAGTCAGCGCCTTGAATGTTCTCGGCAAAGCGGCAGGCTGCTAGGACGATCTGAACGCCGGGTTTGAGCGCCGCATCGGCGAAGGACAATAGTCCAGCGCCCAGTCCCCCGGCTGCGCCGGCGCCTGGAATATTGCGGATCGATCGGTTTAAATCTTTTTCTATAACATCGATGATTCGCTCCATATTTCGTTCCAGAACCGGCAGTTGTTCCGCGGTTGCGCCTTTCTGCGGCGCGTACACCATCACCGCCCCCTGCGGGCCCAGCAGGACATTGTCGACATCGCAGGCGGCGGTGATCTGGCAGCCTTGCAAGAGCGGCGAGCGAGTGGTCCAGTCTATGGTGCGCACCTGTCCCATCAGCTCGCCGTTCATATACTCAACGATCTCGCTGCCATCCTGACGGTAAAATTTATATCCCAGCGCCTGAGCCATGCCGGTGCCCGCGTCGCAGGTGGCTGAGCCGCCGATGCCAAGAAGAATCTTGCGGCAGCCCTGAGCAATGGCCTGCAGGATCAGTTGTCCGGTGCCATAGGTGGTTGTTTTCAAAGGATTGCGTTTCGCTTCCGCCACCAACGGCAGTCCAGAGGAAGCCGCCATTTCTATGACCGCGGTTTCTCCGTCGCCCAAAAGGCCCCACTGCGCAGTGATGGGCTGTCCCAGTGGATCGACGACCGTATGCTGCAGCAAACGTCCTTTGGTGGCTGAGACCAAGGCAGAGACGGTTCCTTCACCGCCGTCGGCCATGGGCAGCGAGACGATCTCCGCATCCGGCAAAATGCGGCGAATGCCTGCAGCCAGCGCAGCGCATATCTCTTCGGCGTCCGCGCTGCCCTTGAAAGAATCCGGCGCCAGTACGAATTTCATCAGGTCCCTTGTGTAGTTACTCTTTGATTAAAAATAACATACATAAATCAGTGAGCTTTCGCAAGCCCTTTTTTGCCTTTGTCCGTGAACCGCTCCGCAGGGAGAAAACTATTTTTTTGCATGTGGAAATTTCGTACATTGACAAAGCGAAGGAGAAAAAGCAACGGCTGTTCTTCCCCTCATGGCATGAAGCGAAAGGATCCCAAGTGATCGATCTTGTTTTTGAAAAAGCGGACGATAGTTTCCGCTGGGTGGACGTGGTTCTGCCCACGCCGGAGGAACTGCAGCGCATCTCGAACGAATACAATTTGCATGCGACCACGATTCAGGATTGTCTCGAGCCCGAGCATCTGCCCAAGTTCGAAAAATTGGAGGAGAACACCTTTATCATTTGCCGCGCGTACGATGACGCGTGCGGCCCTGATGCTGATTCCGTACAGGAATTGACGCGCAAGATCGCCATCCTCTCCGGCAGGAATTTTCTCGTCACCATACACCGAAACGATCAGCCATTCATCACATCCATCCGTGAGCGCTGGCGGCAGTCGCCGAACCAAACCGCCAGGCCGGCTTTTTTTCTTCTGCATGAGATTTTCTTGGCGATTCTGCAGAGCTATGAGATGCCTTTGCAAAAAGCCATGCGCCAGCTCGATGATATTGAAAATCTAATTTTCCATCATCTGCAAAAGCAACATCTGGAGGACCTCTATTATCTGAAGCGCAAGGCGGGGGTTTTTAAAGAGATGTTCTTTCTGTCCCGTGATATTTTTCGCGCCCTCTCGTTCGAGTCCAAACAACATTCGCCGTTTCTGCAGGACCTGCGCGAAAATGCAGACCGGCTTTTCTTTCTCAGCCAGCAGTTGTATGAGAATGTGACCAACCTGCTCAACCTGCACATCTCGCTCTCCGCTCAGCGCACCAATGAGGTGATGCGTATTCTTACCCTGTTCTCGGTTTTTTTCATGCCGCTCACGTTCATCGTCGGCGTTTACGGGATGAACTTTGAACACATACCGGAACTGTCCTGGAAGCTCGGTTATCTGATCGTCTGGTTGGTGATCCTGGGGGTGGCGCTGGGACTCTACCTCTGGTTCCGCCGGCGCGGCTGGTTAAGAGATTGAGGCATCGATAGCGCCATGAGAGACCTTCTTTTGCGCGGACTCGATTCATCCCATCCGCAGGCTTATTCGGACATTCGCCTGCAAATCAGGGACGGCGACGTGTTGCTCTATGAAGGGTTTACGCTGCCTTCGCGCATCATCCGCTGGGCCACGCGATCGCGCTATACTCATGCGGGCGTTGCGGTTTGGTGGAATGACCGGTTGATGGTGCTGGAAGCCGTGGGCCGCGGTGTTTCCGTGACGCCCCTGAGCGCTAATTTACGCCGGTACCGCGGCCATGTGCAGTGGTTCACGACGACGAAGCCGATCTCGCAGGCTAAACGACGAGAGATGATCCAGTTTGCGCAGCAGGAACTCGGCAAAGGATATGCGCTGTGGAAATCCATTGTGCTGGGTTTTTTCATTCTCTTTCGCCGGAATGTGGATAAACGGGACCGATTGCGCCGGGAAAACAAGCTTTACTGCTCCTGGTACGTGGCGCAGATCTATAACGTGGTTGGGTTGGATTTGAAAAAGGGCGTCAGCGACCGTTTCATGACTCCGGATGACATCGCCCGTTCGCCCTTGCTGGTGCGCCGGGGGGTGCTTAAAATATTCCGGGATAAATAACACATGCATTATTCATACAAGAGGGTGTTGTGAAAAAGATGAGCCTGTTTGTACTTTTTTCGGCTGCGGCGCTTTTCGGCCAAACGGTTTTTCGACCGCCGGCTGTGCCGTTGATCACCCATGATCCCTATTTCAGCCTCTGGTCCTTTCAAGATCGTCTTACAGATGGGCCCACCCGGCACTGGACCGGCGCCCCGCAGTCGCTTTGCAGTCTGATCCGCATCGACGGCGTCGCCCGCCGTCTGATCGGGCCGGCGCCTGCGCAGGTGCCGGCCTTGCCCCAGACCAGCGTACGTGTGATGCCCACCCAGAGCGTGTACGAGATGTCCGGCGACGGCGTCCGTGTTTCCCTGACCTTTACCACACCGCTTTTGCCGGACGATCTGCAGCAGTTCGCCAGCCCGGTCACCTATCTCACGTGGGAGGTGTGCGCCTTGGACAACCGCGAACACGCTGTTCAAATTTATTTTGATTGCAGCGCCGAACTGGCGGTCAACGAAAAGGGACAAAACGTAGTATGGTCCAGACTGCAGACCAGAGATTTGATGGTCTTGTCCACCGGGTCACAGGAACAACCGGTTCTCGCCAAGTCCGGTGATCACCTGCGCATCGACTGGGGGTACCTGTACGTAGCGGCCGAACTGGGCCAAACGCCGTCGAGCGCGCTGCAATCCTCCTCGGTCACCCGCTCACAGTTCATCGAGACCGGCCGTTTGCCCGACAGCGATCGGATAAGCATGCCAATGGCCGTCAAGGAGGATGCGCCGGTTTTAGCCTTCAGCTTTGCTCTGGATAAGCTTTCCACTGTGATTCGGCAACGGTATCTCATCCTCGCCTACGACGATCAATACAGCATTGAATATTTTCAGCGCAAACTCAGGCCCTACTGGCGCAAGGACGGAGCGACGGCCCAGGATCTGCTGGATGACGCATGCAAAGAATATGCTTATGTGATGAACCGCTGTGCTGCGTTCGACCGCGAGCTGTACGACGATTTAGCCGCGGCCGGCGGCGAAGCCTACGCTCAACTCGCCAGCCTGGCTTACCGACAGGCGTTGGCCGCGCACAAGCTCGCAGCGGATGTAGACGGACGCCCGCTGTTTTTTCCCAAGGAGAATTTCAGCAACGGATGCATCTCCACCGTGGATGTGATCTATCCCGCTGCACCGCAGCTGCTGCTGTTCAACATCGAACTGCTCAAGGCCAGCCTGCGGCCTGTACTCGAGTATGCCCGTCTGCCGAAATGGAGATTTCCTTTTGCCCCGCATGATTTGGGCGTCTATCCGCTTGCCAACGGCCAGGTCTACGGCGGCGGCGAGCGATCCGAAGCGCAGCAAATGCCGGTGGAGGAGAGCGGCAACATGCTGCTGCTGCTGGCTGCAGTGGCTGAGGTGGAGGGAAAGGCGGATTTTGCCGCAGAGTATTGGCCGCAGGTTTCGCAATGGGCCGGCTACCTTGTTGAAAAAGGGCTGGATCCGGAGCATCAACTTTGCACAGATGATTTTGCCGGGCATCTGGCGCACAACGTCAATTTGTCGCTCAAAGCGATCCTCAGCCTCGGCGCCTACAGCCGACTCTGCGAGCGCCGCGGGCTGAAAGCTGAAGCGAAGCGGTTTCGAAGGCTGGCCGAAGACTATGCAGAAAAATGGCAGGTGATGGCAGAAGACGGCGATCATTATCGCCTGGCCTTTGACAAGCCCGGCACCTGGAGTCAAAAATATAATCTCGTCTGGGACCGAATCCTTTCCCTCAAGCTGTTTCCCCCCTTTGTGGCACGAAAAGAGGTGCGGTATTATCTACAACAGCTCAATCCCTACGGCCTGCCTCTGGATAACCGCAAAGAGTATACCAAGCTGGACTGGAGTGTGTGGACCGCTACGTTAGCCGAGTCCCAGGAGGACTTTAACGCTTTGATGCAACCGGTGCACCGGTTCGTTCGCGAATCCCCGGACCGGGTTCCGTTGAGTGATTGGTATCAGACAACCGACGCCAAGGTCGTTGGATTTCAGGCACGTCCGGTGGTCGGCGGCGTTTTCATCAAAATGCTGGATAATCCGCTGCTGTGGAAAAAATGGGTGAGGAGAGCAAAGCTGTGATTCGTACGGTTTTTGTCTGGATTGTTTTTATCGGTTTGCTGATGGTTTGGTTTCCAATTCTGGCGCTGATTCGGCTTTTTGACCGCGATTCTGTGCATTATCGCAGCGGCCGTTTTTACCGGAGCATGGCGAAACCCCTGGTCAAGCTGATACCGATCTGGAGGTTGATTTTCACCGGTGAAAAAAATCTGCCTCTTCGCCGGCCCTATGTGGTGGTGAGCAATCATCAGTCGTTGCTGGATATTCCGATCATCGCCTATATGGGCATGGAGATGAAGTGGGTGGCCAAAAAAGAGCTGTTCAGCGTGCCGCTGCTGGGATGGATGATGAGCCTAGCCGATGACATCAAGCTGGATCGCAGTCAGGCCCGCAGCGGCGTGCAGGCGATGATCAAGGCGCGCAAATGTCTGCAGGCGGATTATCCGGTCATCTTTTTCCCTGAAGGCACCCGCTCCCGCGACGGACTGGTCCATGCGTTCAGTAACGGCCCGTTTCATCTGGCTATCAAAGAGGGCGCTCTGATACTGCCTCTGGCGATTGAAGGTGCGAACGAATGCATCCCCAAGCACAGTTGGCGGTTCGGGCCGCCGCGAGATGTGCATATCCACGTATTCCCGCCGTTGCCGACCGCAGGCTACACGCTCAAGCAGGCTGGAGAGCTGCAGGAGCGGGTGCGCAGGATGATTGTGGAGCGAATCGCTGTCTGGCGCCAAGCGACGCCGGAGACCGTTGACGGCCTGACGAAACCGAAACAGGCCGCAGCGACGGAAAATGAACGTGTGCCTTCGAACCGCTGATTGAGGAGTTCATTATGGTATATCTGGCCGATCCAACCCGGCAATCCGGGGCTGAAAATCCCTTCGCTCCGCAGCCTAAAAAACGCAGTCGCTTCTGGTCCATTTTTCTTTTGATCATGACGTTTCTGGTCATCGGCTTTTTTGTGCTGATGGCCGCCGTCTATTTCTGGTTTAAAAGTTCGCTGCAGCCCAAGGCGGTTGCCGTCAAACCCCACTCTGTGCTTCAGCTCAAAGTCTCCGGCGAACTGTCCGAATATGCGACCTCCCGGCCTCTGGCGCTGCTGGGTCAGGAGGGCGGTTCGAACATCTCCTTTCTGGACGTTTTGAACGCCATCCGCAGGGCCAAAGAAGACCATGACATCGATGGTCTGTACGTTCGCAGCGGCGGCCTGGCCATGGGGTTTGCCAAAGCCACTGAATTGCGCGAGGCGTTGCTTGATTTCAAGACATCGAAAAAATTCATCTATGCCTATCTGGAGATGGGCGGTGAACTGGATTATTATTTCGCTTCAGTCGCTGATTCCATTTTTATGCCCAGCGAGGGGATGATCGAATTAAACGGTTTTGCCGTGGCGCAGATTTTTTGGCAAGGCACGCTGGCCAAACTCGGCGTCGAGCCCTTTGTCAGCCAGTTCGAAGAGTACAAGTCCGCCGCCGAGAGCTACAGCTCGAAAGGCTTTGGCCCCTATTCCCGTGAAGAGCTGCAGACCCTGTTGAATGAACGGATGCAGAGTTACGTAGATGCGGTGGCGCACTCCCGCGGCTTGGCCCCGGCCGAGGTCCGACGTCATCTCCACCGGGGCATTTACAGCTCGGACTCGGCCCTGGCTGCGCATTTCATCGATGGCATCCGTCCCGAATCGGATGTAAAAGCGATGTTCCATCCGTCGGCGCTGCGCGACGATCGCGACGCGCGGCGTAAGGATAAAAACCGCATCATCACCCTCAGCCAGTATGTGCGCAGCCATCGCCAACAGAGCACAGAGGGGCTGGTCCGCGACAGAGAGATCGCCGTGGTCTATGGCTCAGGCACCATGGTGCCCGGCCGCGCCGACGGCGGCGGACCTTTCAGCGAACCTTTGCTGGCCTCCGAGTCCTTTATTCAGGATCTGCGTCGTGCTGCGGATGAGCCAAAGGTCAAAGCGATCGTCTTGCGCATCGACAGTCCGGGGGGCGCGGTACTGGCTGCAGACGCCATCTGGGCGGAGATTCAGAAGGTCAAACGGGAAAAGCCGGTCTACGCTTCCATGAGCGATGTCGCTGCTTCCGGAGGCTATTATATCGCTATGGCCTGCGACACCATCATCGCTCACCCCGCCACTCTTACCGGATCCATCGGCGTGATCTCGATGATCCCCAATCTTGCGGGTTCCTTGAGCAAAATCGGTGCGACCTGTGACACGGTCGCCACATCGCCGAGCGCTCTGTTTTTAAATCCATTTCTTAAATTCTCCGACAGGGACAAACAGACCTTTCATCGAATCGCCGAGCCGATCTACAAACGGTTTGTCCAGAGAGTGGCCGACAGCCGGCACAAGACCTACGAGCAGGCCCGGCAGGTGGCGCGAGGGAGGGTCTGGTCCGGTCGATCGGCGGTTCAGGTCGGTCTAGCCGATACTCTGGGAGGATTGCAGACCGCCCTGCAGATCGCCAAGCGGCGCATTGGTGTGAGCGAAAAGCAGAAAGTGCGTCTGCGGCTTTATCCAGAGCCGCGTGATCCTTTGGACTCCCTGCTGGACTTGATTCAGGATTTTGACGCGCACGACCAGGCGGACCTCCAGGTTTTGCATAAAAGCCTCAGCTGGCTGGCCGCGTACAGCGATCCTGTTCGTCGGCAGCTATCCTACCTCTTTACTTTGAGCTATCTCAGTTCCGCGAACCGAACGCTCTTCGCACTGCCCTATCTTCCGCTGATGGAATGAATGAGGAGTCCGGCTGATGGAAAAGGCTCTTGATTGAGCCTTTTTTTATACCGCCGATGATGCAACGGCGTTTTGCAGGCTGGACGAAAAAACCTCCGATCAGGCAAATGAAATTGAGATATTTTATGTTCTATTGAAAAAAGGAGGTCTATTTGAAAACTGCGTTATTTCGTGTTGACGGCATGTCGTGCCATCATTGCGTCTTAGCCATCGAACGGGAATTGCAGCGATTGCCGGTGGAATCGGTTCAGGTGGAAATCGGCCGCGCCGAAATCCGCTATGATGAAAAGAAGATCAGCGAATCCCAGCTGCGCGACGCCATCTGCAACGCCGGCTATAATGTGTTATGAGTGCACGACCGAACAAACGCTATCAACTGCCTGTCCGCGGCATGAGCTGTGCAGCGTGCGTCGCTCGTGTGGAACGCACGCTGCAAAAAATAGAGGGCGTGAGCGACGTATCGGTTAATCTGGCCGGCGAAAAGGCTTATTTTAATTTGGATGAGAGCTCCAACAACCTGGCGGCGGTGGCGCAAAAAGTGAGCGAGAGCGGTTATGAATTAGTCATGCCGCTTTCCAGGGACATCGCACAGCCTGCGCAAAACGGCTTGGATGATTTCGACCAATCGCTTAGGCATGATCTGCGCATCGCCCTGCTGTTCGCTGTACCGGTTTTTTTCATCTCCATGCTGATGGAATTTCCCGGCCTGCATGCGCTGTGGCCTCTAAGTGAATCGGATACGCAAAAGTTGCTGCTGATCCTCTCCACGCCGGTGGTCTTTCTGCCTGGGCGGCGATTTTACTCTGCGTTTTGGAAAAATCTGCGCCTCTGGACCGCTGATATGAACTCTCTGGTTGCCATCGGTACCGGAAGCAGTTATGGCTATTCCGTGCTGGCCACACTTTTCCCGCAACTGCTGACCGGCTCTGCGGGTGAAATTGTTCCAATATATTACGATTCCACCGTGGTGATCATCGCATTGGTGCTCGTCGGCCGCTGGCTGGAAAGCAGGGCCAAGCGCAGGACCACGGTGGCGATCCAGGGGCTGCTGGCGCTGCAACCAAAAACCGCCTGTGTGCGCCGCGATGGAAAAGAACAATGGATTCCTGTGGAACAACTGCGGCTGGGGGACCGGGTTGTGGTGCGGCCGGGTGAAAAAATTGCCGCTGACGGCAGAGTAGTTGCTGGCGAGGCCGGAGTGGATGAATCTATGATCAGCGGAGAAAGCCTTCCCGTCGATAAAAGCCCAGGCGACCGGGTGCTGGCAGGCACTCTGACCGCCTCCGGCGCATTCGAGTTCGATGTTACCGCTTTGGCCGATCAATCGGTGTTGGGGCAGATCATCCAGCTGGTGGAACAAGCCCAGGGATCCAAAGCGCCGATTCAGCGCCTTGCGGATCGTATCGCCGCGGTGTTTGTGCCAGTGGTCGTGATCATCGCGTTGATCACCCTGGTGGCGTGGATGACGTTGGGAAGGCAAGCGGGATTCGCCGCCGCCCTGATGCATTTCGTCGCTGTGCTCATCATCGCCTGCCCCTGTGCGCTGGGGCTGGCCACTCCCACTGCCATCATGGTGGCCACTGGCAAGGCTGCGCGCACGGGTCTGCTGATCAAAAGCGGTGAGAGTCTGGAACTGGCGCATCAGGTTCAGGTGGTGATTCTGGATAAAACCGGCACCCTGACAAAGGGCAAGCCTGCCGTGACCCGGATCGTCTGCCTGCCAGGCGCCAGCGAAACGGAGATGCTGGCTCTGGCTGCTGCGGCGGAAAAGAAATCCGAACATCCTTTGGCAGCGGCGATCGTTGCAGCAGCGGAAGCGCGTGGGCTGAATTTGCCCGAGGCCGGCGGCTTTAGCAATCAAACGGGCTTTGGCATCGCTGCCATGGTATCGGGAAGAAAAGTGGTCGTGGGAAATCAGAAGCGCATGGAAGATTCGGGGGTTTCTGTTGCGCCGTTGCAGGAGCCGGCCTATGAGTGTCTGCAACAGGGAGGCACGCTGATCTATTGCACTTTCGACGGCGTGTTGCAAGGTTTTTTTGCGCTCATGGATCCGATCAGGGAGGACGCCGCCGCCAGTGTGGCCGAACTGCGCAGCATGGGCCTGCGCGTGGTGATGCTGACAGGCGATCATCCTCTGGCAGCGCGAACCATCGCGCAAGCGGCCGGGGTGGATGAGTATGTCGCTCAGGTGCTGCCGGATGGAAAAGCGGAGCAGGTGAAACAATGGCAACGTCGCGGCATCAAGGTGGCCATGGTTGGAGACGGCATCAACGACGCTCCGGCTCTGGCGCAGGCGGATGTCGGCATCGCGCTGGGAGCAGGCGCGGATGTGGCCATCGATAGCGCCTCCATCATACTCATGAAAGGGGATTTACAGGGCGTGGTCCAAGCCATTCGAGTGTCTCGGCAAACCCTGGCTGCCATTAAACAAAATCTGTTCTGGGCGTTTTTCTACAATCTTTTAGGCATTCCTCTGGCTGCTCTGGGCTTATTAAATCCCATGATCGCCGCGCTGGCGATGTCCTTCAGTTCCGTGTCAGTCGTCGCCAACTCTTTGCGTCTGGCGCGTACCAGCTGAGCGCCGGATTTTGTTTTTTCCTCTTGCGAATATCCCATCGAATCGTTAATATCTCGCTCATGCACTCGTTCTGGAACAGGTATGGATCAAGAGCATACTACGGCGGCGAAAGATTCCGGCCGGGGGGAGTCTGCGGCCTATTTGGAATGGCGCCACTACATAGCGCCTTATGGCGACCGCCGCAAGCGGCTGCTGGATTTTTTTCAACACGTCGCAGTGCCGGCCTGGAATCGGCAGGGGATTTCGCCCGTGGGGCTTTTCGGCGCCTTGTATGGTTCCAGCAGCAGTTCGATTTATGTGCTTCTGCCGCATGCAGACAGCGATTCTGTGCTATACAGCGAAGACCGACTGTTGCAGGATTCAGAGTATATGAGAGATGGAGCGTTTTTTCACTCTCTTTCCGGCAGCGATCCGGGCTACTGGCGCATCGAAAATTCCTTGTTGCGCTGTTTTGCGCCGCTGTCCATGTCGGCTGTGCGTATCCAGGGCACGGCCAGGGTGTTCGAATGGCGCATCTATGCAAATCCCAACCAGTTGCAAACCCGCCAAAAAATCCACATGTTCACTCAGGCTGGCGAAATCGAACTTTTTCGTCGGTGCGGATTGACGCCGGTTTTTTTTGCCGAAACGCTGATCGGCCCGCAGCGACCTAATCTGCAATACCTGCTGGTCTTCAAGGATATGGCGGAACGGGATAACAGATGGAGCGCTTTTCGCCGTCATCCTGATTGGGCGGTATTGAAAAACCGACCCGAGTATGCGGATGCCGTGTGCAACGTCACCGATCTGATGCTGCAGCCGCTGGATTTTTCTCAAGTGTGAGGAAGTGTGCGACAAACCGGTCACATCGCGTTACTGTGCCTGTGTCTGCTGCCGGGGTTGACTGCGGATTCCGCGGCGCAGGATTTAATTCTCAAGGGCCGGATCCGCGATCGCAATACGCACGAGGACATACCGGCGGTCAATGTTTTTATTCAGGGCAGCGCCGTCGGCACTACGACGGATTTTTCCGGCAGATTTACCCTCTCTATTCCCTTCGCGCATCGCAACGGAAAACTCGTTTTACAGCACGTCGCTTACCATACCGCCGTCTGTCTGCTGGATTCTCTTCCGGCGGATCATATTTTCTATCTTGTCCCTCAGATGCTGTTCCTACAAGGTATGGACGTCACAGCGACGAACCAACGCTCTGGCCTGTCTCGAGACTTGCCGCAGACTCTGGCGATTCTGGACGAAAAGCAGTTCGCTCTGCGCGGATATGTGGATGCGGGCGATTTTTTACGCACTGACCCAAGCATCCAAGTCACGGAGGAACTGAGCGGCAAAAAGAGCGTGACCTTGCGCGGCGGCAATGCCGACGAGGTGCTGGTGCTGTATGCCGGCGTGCGGCTCAACGGTCTGGTGGATAATGTATTTGATTTTTCTCAGATGGATCCGGATCACATCGATCGCATCGAGCTGGTCAAAGGCAGTCATGCAGCGCTGTACGGCAGCGGTGCGCTCTCCGGTCTGATCCATATAGTCCCCAAAACCATGCCGGATCATCATATTCGTTTTCAGCAGAGCATCGGCAGCTACGATGCGGGCCAGTGGGGCTTGTCGTTGTATCACCCGCTGCAGCGCTTGCATCCGACCTACAGTTACAAGACCGGCGCCAGCCGGCGAATGTTGTCCTCTCCTTCGACCTCCTACGCGTTGAACAACCGGTCGACCCAGCACCAGGCTTCTCTGCGGATGGGGTTGGACGACGCCCGCTCCGATTCGTCTTCCGCTGTATTGGAGGCCTATGGTCTGGATACTCGGCTTTCCTATGAAAACGAGCGTGACGCTGAAAAATTGGACCGGCAAACCCGTCTTGGTGCAGTTAAATTTTCCGGCGATTTGGGCCCTGTCACCGCCATGACTGTTTCCGCTGCTTGGACAGAATCGCGTGAGGGGCAGTCCTTTTACTTGCGCAGCAACCGGGTTTGGCGGGATTTGGCGGACAAAAGCGTGCAGCTGCGCATGGAAAAAGGCTGGAGGACCGCCCCCTGGGAGTTGTGGGTCGCCTACGGTTGGGAGAACGATGACCTGGACTGGCAGGATCAAAGCGCAGTGATCGAGACCATCGATGTGCGCCGCCAGCGTCGTCAGCAGAGCATGACCGCGGTGGCCAAGTTTCATGCAGAGACCGGCGCCGCATTCATTCCCCTGATCGATTTTGATCTCTCCGCCCGTCACGATCGGGTGACCGACGATTTTGTGGCTGGGGAGAAAAACACAGCCTCTTATTCTGCCGAAGCCGCTGGCTGCAGATGGCAGTCGACGCCGCTCAACTTTGCCGTTCACGCCCAGGGACGTAAAACCGGGATTACGCTGAACAGCTATCTGAATTATGGCCGCAATGTTCGCTTTCCCACCCTGATGCAGATGATGAGCCGGCCGGTCGCCGCCGTGCAGTCCAAGCCGGCCGGAGAATGGCAGCCGGAGGAGATCAACGGCCTGGAGGTGGGGGGAGAATTGATGCGCCGATTGGCGGGCGCCGGCCCTGGCAGGGGATGGCGCGTGAACATGGTGTTGTTCAGACATTATTATAAAAATAAAATGCGGCCGCTCTATTCGATCGGCGTGCCCATCGTTTATTACGACTATGTCGCCGATGCCAAGATATCGGGCATCGAGGCGAACAGCACGGTGTTTCTTTTTGACAATCAAATCAAGGTGGATGCGGGTTTTGTCCATTATCAGCTCTCTGATCGCGCTGCGTTTCCGTGGAAATTTGATACGAAATATCTCTGCGGCGTACAGGCTGAGCACAGCGGTTTTTCCCTGCAGGTGCACCTGTTTTATGAAAGCGACCAGACGGGACTGATCCGCAGCGGATCCGATCAGGTGATGCAGGCGACGCTTTCCGGCTATTCGGATATGAACTTGCATTTGGGCAAAACCGTGAACCTGGGCGGCATCAAGGGGCTGGTGCGTGTCGCCATATTCAATCTGATGAACGAGCGAACACAATTGGCAGGACTGGCTTTGCGGGACCGCCGTTACACCCTCACCGCTACGGTGCAGTATTGAAAGCGAACCGACTAGTGATAAAAGTGACCGGAACGCGCGAGCTTTTACAGCGGGCAATGATGATGAAAGGTTTATACATGGCAAGGCCTGTACGCTTTGCTCGAGGTGCAGAAGCCAGCCGGCGAAACATTCTCCTGGCTTTCCTGCTGGCTCTTCTGTGGCGGCCTGCGTGCACGCACAATCCGCTGTCCAAGGACCCTGCTATTTTTTCTCCCGCCATCCAGGGACGAATTACTCTCTCGGACTATGCGGATCCGCAGAACATTTATGTGTGGTTGGCAGGCGCCGGCGTCAGCACCCGCACTGCCGCAGACGGCGCTTTTGCGCTGCCGCTGCCTGCTCCCGGCACACAGCCTGGCAAAGGATTGAACGGCGAATACGCACTTTATTTTTATTGCGCCAATTATCGTCTGGATTCTCTTATGGTGCTGTTTCAGGACGGCGAGGCGCTTCTCGGTCAGGCGGGTCTGGATCAGAATGGCTTTTTAACCAGGACGATCAAGCTGATCAGGTTGTTGGACATTGAAATCGTTTTGGACAAAACCATGTTATCAGCTCGCCGGGCCGACACCCTGATGGCGTCGGTGTATATTCAGGCGGACGAACAAGCGTATACCGTGCGCGGCTATTTCAGCAAACCCCTTTTCAAGGGCGATGCGGCTTTTACCGCCGGATTCGTCTACAACGACAAACTGGTTCGTAGGGTTCTTCAACCAGACCGTCTGTATGCCTATGCACCCTTTACCGTCGACCAAGAGAAAAAGGCCTTGCTGCCGATTCGGTTGTGTGTCGCTCCCGCAGAGCTGCCGGCAGGAGAATATGAGATCATTCCTTATCTGCTGATCGCCCAGCAGAATCTGCCGGCCGACCTGTTGCGGAGCATGGGGTCGCACGTGGAGGAATTTCATCCGGATCATACGCTGATCCCGGTACAAGTCAGGGGCAACCGGTTTAAGGTCGTTCCCTGATAGAGCTGTTTTTTATTTCCGGCTGACGGAGTCCTTTGAGCTGCGGCAGAGCATCGGGGCTCAGGACTGCTGCGCTGACCATGGGCCGCTTGGCGGTTTGAAATATGAAAAAATCTTTTTTTCTTGATTTTATTGCTATTTTTTCTTAAATTAAAAAGCTTTAAATGTAAGGATTTACTTTTATTTGTGTTGAGATGAAGTGACTATTTGAATAGGGAGTGTTTATCATGTCGAAACGCTGTGATATCTGCGGCAAGGGTCCGATGAGCGGCAACAAAATCAGCCATGCCCATAATTTGACCAGAACCCGCTGGATGCCGAATATTAAAAAACTGCGCATCCAGGATGGCAAATCTTCGCGTCAGGCTTATGTCTGCAACCGCTGTTTGCGCTCGGGCAAAGTGACCAAAGCGCTATAATAAACGGTTTTCTCCTTTAAAAGCCCTTGCCAGAAGGGCTTTTTTTTTTAGCTTTTTTCCCCGATCTCTGCCTGTCTGCGGCCGCCCAGCGCTTTGCTGCGTTGATACGCAGCCCAAACGGAACGGGACACCACAGTCCGCAGGCCTCCTTTTTCCATATGATACAGCGCCTCAGCGCTGGTTCCACCCGGAGAGGTCACTTGATTGCGAAGTTCCGCCGGATGGTTCTGGCTTTGGCGTGCATATTCGACCGAGCCGGCCATGGTCTGCAACACCAGTTGCTGAGCCACCCTGCGGCTGAAGCCCAGGTGTACGCCGGCATCGATCATGGCCTCCATAAATAAAAAGATATAAGCCGGGCCGGTGCCGCTCAGCGCAGTGGCTTTGTCCATGTCGTCCTCATCCTTGGAAAAAATCTCTTCCCCCAACGCGCCGAGAATGATGGCGGTCTGATGTTTCTGTTCATCAGAGATTTCGGCTGTGGCGGTCCACATGGTGATCCCTTTACCGATTTGCCCAGGCGTGTTCGGCATGGCGCGCACCACGGCGCGGTGCGCAAGACCGGTGGTGATGGTCGTGATGTTCACTCCCGCGGCGATGCTTAGCACCAGCGCGTCGGGATGAATGCGGCCATGCAGTTCGGACAATACGCTGGTCATTTTCTGCGGTTTTACCGACAGCACGACGATCTGTCGGCCTTCGGCCGCTCTGGAGTTGTCGGTGGTCCAGGAGATACCGTGTTTTTTCGCCAAGCTGCGGCCGCGTTCGGGCCGCGGACCGGAGGCAATGATCTGGCTGGCCGGCAGCCGTTTTTGTTTGAGCAGGCCGACGATCATGGCCTCTGCCATCATTCCAGAGCCGATAAAAGCGATGGAAGTGGATTCTTTCATAAAGGGATTCTCTTTCTTTAATAAAACATCAAGCGCCCTATTCGGCTACAGGCGGCAGGGAACGCCGTCCAGCCGCAGTCCTGAGGTGCAAGCGCGGATGATCCAGTAGCGCGCCTTCAGCCCGGCGCGTTGAAACGCCGATTGCATGGCGCGACCGATGGCATGGTGCCGTTTACGGGCAAAGGCGAGCAGTCCGGGCCCTGCGCCGCTCAAGGAAACCGCCACCGCCCCTTTTGCCAGAGCGGCGCGAACCGCCTCCTCGGCGCCCGGAATATGAGGCAGACGGTAGGGTTCGTGCAGCCGGTCTTCCATCACCTGGGCCAGCAACTCGTCGTTGCCGGTGCGGATCGACTCAACCACCAGGAGGCTGCGGCTGATGTTGAACACCGTATCCGTGCGAGTGAATTTTTTCGGCACCAGGGTGCGCGCATAGTTGGTGAGAAAGTGATAATCCGGCACGCAGACCACCACTTCGGTCATGACGCCTGGGATGGGGTGAACAAACACCTGGCCGTCTTTGATCGCCGCCACCACTAATCCGCCCATCACCGCCGGCGCCACATTGTCCGGATGGCCTTCCAGCGATGCCGCCTGCTTGAGTATATCCATCAGGTGCACCGAACCCTTTTGAATGGCCTGACTGAACGACACACCGGCCAGCACCGCAGTGGAACTGGAACCTAGACCGCTGCGGCAGGGCACCTGATTGTGACAGCGAATTTTCCATTGATGCATGCGCCGTGCAAAACGGTCGGGCAGCGTCTGCAGCATGGTCTGCACCACGAGATTTTTTGCATCCAACGGCAGTTCATGGGCGCCTTCGCCGTAATTCTCCACTCGAAGCTTTTTCTGCATTGGATCAATCTCCAGTTCGAACTGGTTCCACAGATCCAGCGCAATGCCGACGCAGTCGAATCCCGGACCCAGATTGGCGCTGGTGGCTGGAATATAGACTTTGATGTTTTTCAAATAGTGTGCCATGATTGATCCCTGGTTGCGCGGCAAGGGCACACACCGGATCGCGAAACGCGGCCGATGAGCAAATTTGTGCCCTGCGACTATTCTGTCTGCAAAATAATTCTCTGCAGGCTCTCCATATCCGCCTGAATGGATAACGGAGGTGCAGCACAGTGCAGGGCGCTGTCCGGATCTTTAAGACCGTGTCCGGTCAGTACGCACACCACCCGTTTGCCTTGTAGGTTCAGGCCGCCCTGCGCGATCATCTTGCCCAGACCGGCTATCCCGGCTGCGGAGGAGGGCTCGCAAAAGATCCCCTCTGTTTTTGCCACCAGCTGGTACGCGGCGATAATCTCGTTGTCACTGGCCATGCAGATATGGCCATTCGATTCCTGCAAAGCGCGCACTGCGTCCTGCCAGCGCGCTGGATTGCCTATACGGATGGCGGTGGCCAGGGTTTCAGGCTTTTCGATCACATGGCCGCGGACAATGGGCGCCGAGCCTTCGGCCTGCACGCCCAGCAGCTGCGGCCGTTTGCCGATGATCCGGTCGCTGAAATATTCGCTGTATCCCATCCAATAGGCGGTGATGTTGCCGGCATTCCCCACCGGCAGGCAGTGCCAGTCCGGCGCATCTCCAAGAGCATCGCAGATTTCAAAGGCAGCGGTCTTTTGCCCCTGCATGCGAGCGGGATTGATCGAGTTGACCAGAACCACCGGCAGGCTGGCGCTGGCCTCGCGCACCATGGCCAGTCCGTCGTCGAACGAGCCGGCGATAGAGATCACCTGGGCGCCATAGGCAAGGGCGCCTGCCAGCTTGCCCACCGCCACCTTGCCCTGCGGCACCAGAACAAAACAGCGAATGCCTGCCCGGGCGGCATAGGCAGCGGCGGAAGCGGCTGTGTTGCCGGTGCTGGCGCAGATGATCGCCCGACCGCCTTCAGCAGCCACCTGGGTCACTGCAGCGGTCATACCCCGGTCTTTGAAGGAGCCGGTTGGATTCAGACCCTCATATTTGAGGAACAGGTCAAAGCCTCCGCCCAGTGCCAGCGCCAGCCGCGGCGCTGGGATCAGCGGAGTATTGCCTTCATACAGGGTCACCGGCCGGTCGATGCCGGCGATGGCAAGGCGCGACCCATAGCGGTTGATGACGCCCAACCAGGGGGATAAAGACATAAGCGGTTTGCTCCCAGAAAGATTTTACTTCGCAAGGGCGGATGTGCCTTGCAGCCCGCCTTGTGCCGGGGCAGGTATAAAAAAAAGCGGATTCACAGAAGACTGTGAATCCCGCACGACGATTCACTCTGTCCAATAACGTCCAGCCGCGTCAATCCAAATCCGCGGGCCAGTCTGGATTTTCTGCGTGTGCAAACATACGCTGCAGTTGTGCGAAGGTGGTGCGTGACTCGGAGAGCGGCAAACCGGCCAGCCCGGCGCGGGTGTAGAACTGCACGCCCGAGGTTTCGTGACTGCAAGCCGGTTGTCCGCCGATCAACTCACAGCGGATAAAGAGCTTGTAGATGTGAAAGGGGAAAAACGTTGAATGCCCGTGTTTGCTGCGGTCATAGACGGCCAGCAGCTTGACCGGACGTGTTCGATAGCCTGATTCTTCAAAGATTTCCCGCACCGCCGCTTCGCCCGGTGATTCATTGGGATCCGCCCAGCCGCCGGGCAATGTCCAGCCGCCGTCGCTGGCCTCCCGCACCAGCAACAACCGGTCGCCGTCAAAGACCACTCCGCGCACGTCGACCTTGGGCGTCGCGTAACCGGTCTGTTCACAGAACAGGTTCAACACCGTCGATCGATCAGAACCCGTCTGCTGCGCCCATATTTCTGCAGCGATTTCACGAAGGCGCGCATAACGCTCCTGGTCAAACGGATTTTGCGCATAGAGCAGACCGTTCTGTGCGATCGCCTGCAGCTCGCGCGCCCAGCGCAGCCAGTGCGGCTCTTCGACGTACTTCATTATCTTTTGATGATGCGATACAGCAACAGCAGGATGACGGCTCCCGCCACGGCGCTGATAAAACTGGGCAGTCCCTCGGCGGGGTAAACATTCAGCAGTTTGCCCAGATGAGAGGCCGCCACGGCGCCGCCGATGCCTAACAAAGTGGTGATGATCCATCCGCCCGGATCACGGCCTGGCAAGATGAATTTAGCGACAGCGCCGACTAGAAAGCCGATAAGGATCATACCCAGTATATTGCTCACCGTTCCCTCCTGGATCTGCGGATGCCCATTGAGCATAACATAAGTTAAAATAATTTTCAGCGCAAGAAAAAAATTTTTTTGGATTTTGTTTTAATTGCGTAAATTCAGTCATGGTCCTGATCAGAGGAGAAATAGAATGCCCTTAGAATCGGTGTCGCCCGCGGCTTCGATCGACGCCGCGCCGATGGAACCATCAAGGAAAAAATTCCCCAGTCTGGCCGGAGCGGTCGGCCTGCTGCTGTTTTCTATTTTAGTGCAGATCCTCATGCTGCTTGGCCTGGTGGCGTACAACTGGATCGTTCACCAAAACTTTAGCGCCGCCGGCATGGCCGCCTCTCTGCCGATCTTCATCCTCACCTATCTGGTGACCTTTGGCAGCACGGTCCTTTTAGGCTGGCGGTTGACCCGGGAACCATTTCGCACGGTGTTTCGCTTTACCGCGTTTTCGTACAAGATCATCCCCTGGTTCATCTCTCTGCTGCTGGGATTGGCGGTCGTCCTGTTCGAGACCATGGCGGTGGTGACCCTGATCAAGCCGGTATCGCCCTGGTTGATGGAATTGATGCGAAGGCTGATGGAACAGTCGGTGCCTCTGGCCTTGCTTGCCGGCGGAATCCTCGGACCTTTTTTGGAAGAAATGCTGTTTCGCGGGCTGGTGCTGCGGGGTTTTTTACACCGCTACTCGCCCTGGCAGGCGATCGTGCTCAGCTCTTTGCTGTTTGGCATTCTGCACCTCAACATCTGGCAGTTTGTCTCCGCCTTTGTTCTCGGCCTGGTGTTGGGGTGGATGTATATGCGCACCCGCTCTCTGTGGCCCTGCTTTATTTTGCACAGCCTGCATAACTCGTCGATCACCTTGACCGGCACGCTGATCTACGCCTCGCTGCTGGGCTATCCGGAGGAGGTCGTCGAGGCCACGGTGATGCCGCTGTTGCCATGGTGGCTGGTGGTCGCAGGCGTGGCACTTCTCGCTTTTAGCCTGCTGGCGATCCACCGGCTCCTGTTGAACTGGGAAAGCGCCGCAGGGGCCGTGGTCGGCGCCGCCGATTAAACGGTTTCGCGATGCCCTCGGTCTACAGCGTGGCGGCTTTGGCAATCCCCTCCAGCAGGCGATCCACCTCATCCGGTGAATTGTAGATGTGCAGTGAGATCCGCAACGAGTTGAGCTTACTCTCACCGACGCCGCGGATTCGGATTTGATAGTTCTCCGACAGCCAGGACTGGAATTGATTATAAGGCATGTTTTTCAAGCGGAAGCCGATGATCGAGTTGTAAGACTGCTTTTCCTCTGGAGTGAGGATCTCGACCTGCGGAATGTTCTTCAATCCCTGGCGCAGACGGTCGGCGAGCATTCTGCCCCGGGCGGCGATGTTGTGCAGACCGAGCAGATCGATAAAGTCCGTGGCTGCGCACAAGCCCAGAGACAGCGCTGCGCTCTGCGAGCCAAAGTTGTAGCGACGGGCGCTGGGCGCCCATTCGGTGAGACCCGTTTCATAATCCCATTGCGACTCTGATCCAGCGCCGGTCATGATCGGTTCCACCACATCCAGTTTTTCTTTTTTGATGTAGAGAAAGCCGGTGCCCTTGGGCGCCATCATCCATTTGTGACCGCAGGAAGCGTAAAAATCACAATCGAGTTCTTTGACATCGACCGGGAACATTCCGCAGGGATGAGCGCCGTCCAGCATGACCCAAAGGCCTTTATCATGCGCCAAGCGACAGATCTCTTTTCCGGGCAGGATCTGTCCTTGGGTGCAGGTCATATGCGGCACCGCGATGACGCGGGTTCGTTTGGTGATCGTGTCGTTCAGTCGATTGAGCACATCCTGGCTGTCGATGCCTAAGGGCATAGCGCGGATCACAACGCCGTCCCGTTTGGCGCGGGTGTACCAGGGAATGGCATTGCCCAGATGCTCATGATTGGTCAGAATCACCTCATCCCCCTTGCGCAGTCGAATGCCCTGGGCAATGATGTTGATGCCTTCAGTGACATTATGGGTCAGCGCGATCTCGTCTTCGCTGCAGTTGAGAAAACGGGCCAGTCTGGGCCGGCTGTCCTCATAACCGCCGTATTCGCCGGTGGCGTTGACCAACTCCTCACGACTGCGCATCGCTTCCTGTACGACGAACGGAGACGGGCCCATGGTGCCGTTGTTCATATAGATCCTAGTCTTTTGCAGCGGAAACTGATCCCGCACCACACGCCAAAAATTTTCATCCTTTGCGGAGAAATCGTGGTCTTTGGCCACAAGATAGCGGGCTGGAGAACTCTTGGGCATGCTGAGCAGCGCCAGACCTCCAACCATTCCGCCGGTCACGGAGCGAAAGAATCCCCGACGATCCACGGTCTTAGTAATCATGATATCTCCAATATTATTTTTCTGATAACCAATTGCCTGAAAAGGTAAATTATTAAAAACCCACCATAAATGCAAGCGTTCGTTTCCATTCCGGCCTGATGTGCGACCATGGCCTGGGTGAAAACCGGTCCCTGAGCGATAGATCGATAGGGGTGAGCTTGCAGCTACTGAGATTTAGCGAAAGAGGCCGCCATGTTCTATCACCGTTTTCTTTGCCTGTTGATGACCGTTGGATTGCCGATCCAGCCCATCCAAGCGTTGGATCAGCCAGTCGAGTTGGAGGACCCTGAGATTTTTCAGGTCAACCGCGAGCCGGCGCGCTGCTCCGGCATCCCGTATGCCACCAGGGAGGAGGCGAAGACGCATCGAATAGAAGCGTCTTCCTATTATCGTCTGCTCAGCGGTTCCTGGAAATTCCATTGGGTCAGCAATAGCGCTGACCGGCCTAGGGATTTTTATCAACCCGGTTTCGACAGCGGCAGCTGGGTTGATTTTCCCGTGCCAGGCCTTTGGGAGTTGAACGGCTACGGCGTACCTCTTTATTATGACACCAAGTATCCCTTCGGCGCACCTAATCCGCCTTACATTCCGGCAGAGAAAAATCCCGTGGGCTCGTATCTCACCTCTTTCACCGTGCCGGCGGAGTGGGAGGGACGGCAGTTGTTCATTCACTTTGGCGGCGTCAAGTCCGCCTATCAGGTCTGGGTGAATGGTCACTATGTGGGATATACAGAGAATTCGTTTTCTCCCGCTGAGTTCAATATCACCCGCATGGCCCGCAAAGGAGAAAACCGCCTCGCCGTGCAGGTCTTCAAGTTCTGCGACGGCAGTTACATGGAATGTCAGGGGATGTGGCATTACGGCGGGATACTGCGCGATGTCTATCTGTATGCCGCCGCGGATTTGCATCTGGCCGATTACTTTGTTCGTTGCGATCTGGACGAAAAGTATGAAAACGCCCGTCTGTTCCTCAACGCCAGGATTAAAAATTATACGGACCAGGTTGTACGCGGAGTGCAACTGGATGTGGAACTCGTCGACAGCCGCGGAAGAACCGTTCGAACCGATCCTCCTCTAACGGCGCTGTTGCCGCAGCTGGCCCCGACGGGCGAGGTTGTACTTGACCTGACCTGTCAAGTGGAGCGGCCGGCTTTGTGGTCGAGCGAGCAGCCGAATTTGTATCAGCTTTTTTTCACTTTGCGCGACCGTCGCAACCGGCCGGCGGAAATACAGGAATGCTGTTTTGGGTTTCGCGAGGTAGAGGTCAAAGACGCGCAGCTCTTCATCAACGGCCGGCCGGTCAAGCTCAAAGGCGCCAACCGGCATGAACACCTTTCGACCAGCGGCCATGTGGTGACCTATGCCAGCATGGTCCATGACATCCAATTGATGAAGCAGAGCAATTTCAACGTGGTGCGCACCTCGCACTATCCGAATGAACCGCGCTGGTACGATCTCTGCGACCGCTATGGGCTGTATGTGGTCGACGAATCCAATCTGGAGTCGCACGGCGTCAACGGCATTCTGCCCAAGTCCAATCCGCAATGGCGGGAGGTCTCTCTGGACCGGCTGAACAGTCTCATTCAGCGGGACAAAAATCATCCCTGCGTGATCTTTTGGTCCCTGGGCAACGAGTCGGGTTCGGGTGAGAACTTTATGATCATGCGCGATTACGCCCATCGCATTGATCCGACCCGGCTGGTTCACTATGAGGGCTATAATCAGGCCGGCGATATCAACAGTCGAATGTACGCCACGGTCGAGCGCATCATTCAGTATGGCAAAGAGAAAAATGACAAACCGCTGTTTCTTTGCGAGTATGCGCTGGGCAATGGAAATTCCTGCGGCAATCTGGTGGAATACTGGCAGGCGATCGAGACTTATCCCTCCTTGATCGGCGGCTGCATCTGGGATTGGGCGGATCAGGGATTGCTGAAAGAGGATGAGAACGGCCGAATGTACTATGCCTATGCCGGCGATTATGAGCCGCCGGAACATCCGACCGACGCCAATTTCGCCTTTTGCGGGCTATTGTTTTCCGATCGTTCTCCGACCCCCAAGCTTTGGGAGGTCAAAAAGGTCTATCAATACATCGCCATCGAGGCGGTGGATGCAAAGCGCGGACTGTTTCGTCTGCGCAACAAATATGACGTCACCGACCTGAGCGCGTTTGATCTTTACTGGTCTCTGGAGCAGGATGGCGAAGAACTGCAGTCCGGCCGTCTGGATCCGGTCACTGCGGCCCCCGGGGCCAGCGCCCTGGTGAAAACGCCGTTTGACGCCAGCCTTTTCATTCCGGGCGCGGAATATTGGTTGCGACTGAGCGTGCGTACTCGGACGGATCAGCTATGGGCAGCGGCAGGGTATGAAGTGGCGTGGGAACAATTTTTAGTGCACAGGAGCGAAAAACCCTTTGCCCCTGCGGCAAAGGGGAGAACGCCCACGGTGAAGAAAAGCGATGGCCGATTGACGGTCGAGGGCAAAAGTTGGCGGTTGGTTTTCGATCAGACCAGTGGCATGCTGGTCTCCTATCAAGCTTATGGCCGGGAATATCTGCACTCGACGTTGGATTCAGCCGGCGGTCCTCGCCTCAACCTCTATCGGGCGCCCATCGAAAACGATGGCGCCACCGCCCAGCTCTGGCGTGAGGCGGGATTGAACCGGCTGTCCCCTCGGCTGTGCAATCTGGAGGTGCAGTCTGGCGATGGGCTGGTCCAGATTCACACCCATCACCTCTACCAGGGCGCGTCCGGCTGTGCAGTGGATTTTTACACTACTTTTTCCGTTGCCGCGGACGGCTGTGTGCTGGTGGATCATCAGATGATTCCGCACGGGCCGATGCCCACGCTCGCTCGAGCGGGCATCGAACTTTGTCTACGTGAAGAATGGAATACGCTGGAATATTTCGGCCGCGGTCCGCATGAAAATTATCCTGATCGAAAATCCGGCGCTGCGCTGGGCCGTTATCGCAGCTCGGTGGCGGACCAGTATGTGCCGTACGGTGTGCCTCAGGACAACGCCGCCAAGCAGGAAGTGCGTTGGCTGACGCTGGAAAACGATCAGCAGGCAGGTTTGCTGATCGTCGCTCGCGGCGAACCGTTGGCCATGACCGCTTTGCCGTATACGACCGCGGATTTGGAAAAAGCAACGCATTTGAACCACCTGCACAAGCGGGAATTCGTCGTCCTGCATCTGGATATCCGTCAGCGCGGCGTGGGCAACGGGGTGGATGCAGTCAAACGCGAGGATACGGAATTTTTGCTCAATCAATACGCGGTGGATCCACGGCCTTATGCGTTCAGCTACTGGCTGCGGCCGTGGCAGGGCAACGCCCATCCAGCGGAATGGGCGCGAGAAGAGCGGCCGCTGCCGTCGGAACCGTTCATCACCCGCGATGACCGCGGACAGGTTTTGATCACCTCGAACCTGCCGCAAGCGGAAATCCGCTACGGCGTACATCCCTCCGCGCCGTCCCCCACAGCGGTCTATACGCAGCCGTTTCCGCTCATCGGCAGCGGCCAGGTGCGTGCGGTCACGGTCTTGAAGCCGCACGGCCGCAGCCGGGTGGCGGAACGCTCTTTTCAGCAGTTGATCGTCGATACGCCGCGAATCACGCCTGCCGACATCTATTTTTATCAGACCTGCCGGATTACGCTGAGTGCCGGCACCGAAGGCGCGACCATCCATTATACGTTGGACGGCAGTGAGCCGGATCAGCGCGCACTGCGCTATGAGGGGCCGTTCGTCATCGACCGGGAGGCAACGGTGCGTGCGGCCGCCTTTAAAGAGGGCTATGAAAAGAGTGCAACGGTCAGCGCCGCTTTCAAACCCTGCCTGATGGAAAAGGGGGTGCAAGCGAACTATTTTGTCGGCCGTTGGCGCGCATTGCCCGATTTTTTTCACCTGACGCCGGACCGAACTGAATGGGTGACACGCATTCGGTTGCAGGACATCGAGACCAACAAAGACCACTATGCGCTGCAGTTTCTCGCCATCCTCTCTATCCGCGAGCCGGGAGAATACACCTTTTACACCGGCTCCAACGACGGCAGCCGCCTCTATGTCGATGCCCGGGAGATTGTCAGCAATGACTTTCCCCACGGTTATCAGGAAGAGTCCGGCAAGATCTATCTCCAGCCGGGCCGGCATCTGCTCGAGGTGCGGTATTTTCAGAACGGCGGCGGTCAGGATTTGCTGGTGTTCTGGGAAGGGCCGCATTTCTCCCGACAGGAGATCCCCGCCACGGCCTTTGAATGACCCGCCTTCTGCGGATGGAAAAAGGGCTTGACAGTGAAAAAAAAAAGTGATACGTTATCCCATTCACTTGTATAGACAACCATACCATGGGATGCTTGCATGACAAACTTGAAACCGCCTATGAAACCCTTTGATGTCGCGATTATCGGCGCCGGTGTGGTGGGATGCGCGATCGCGCGCCAGCTCTCCCGATACACGCTGCAGTGCGTGTTGATCGATTCCGAACCGGATCTCGGCATGGGCACAAGCAAAGCCAGCACCGCCATCTGGCATACCGGCTTTGACGCCAAACCAGGCACTTTGGAAGCGCGGCTGTTGACCCGGAGCTATCACCTGCTCGAAGACTATGTGCCGCAAGCCGGAATCGCTTACGAACGAAGCGGCGCGGTGCTGGTCGCCTGGAATGAAGATCAATTCAACGCTCTCCCCGGCCTGTTGGCCAAAGCGCATGAGAACGGCGTGCGCGATGTTCATCTGCTCAGCGTCGACCAAGTGTATGAACTGGAACCGCGTCTCAACGCCGGCGCTCTGGGTGGGTTGATGGTGCCGGGCGAATCGATCATCTGCACCTATGGGTTGCCGCTGGCTATGGCCACCGAGGCGGCCGCCAACGGCGTGGCGCTGCAGTTCGGTTTTCCGGTCAAATCTGTTGCAAGCGGCGAAGGGGCCGTTCAGCTTTTATCCGGCCCGGCCGGATCGTTGGCCTGCCGTTATGTCATCAATGCCGCGGGGCTGTACTCTGATGAGATCGACCGCCTGTACGGCTATACCCGCTTCACCGTCACTCCAAGACGGGGGGAATTGATCGTTTTCGACAAATTCGCCCGGCCGCTGGTGAACCATGTGCTGCTGCCGATTCCCACAGGAAAAACCAAAGGGGTGTTGGTCAGCCCTACGGTTTACGGCAATGTCATGCTGGGGCCCACGGCTGAGGACCTGAAGGACAAGACCCAAAAAGGGACTTCCAACGAGGGATTGGATTTTCTCTGGAAAAAAGGCGAAGCGATCCTCTCGCCGCTGATGAAGGAGGAGGTGACCGCCACCTACGCCGGTCTGCGCGCCGCCACAGAGCACAGCGATTATCAGATTTTTCCCTCTGCCGAACAACGCTACATCTGTGTGGGCGGCATCCGCTCCACCGGCATTTCCGCTTCTCTGGGCATCGCTGAATATGTTCAGGGTCTGCTGGAGGAGATGGGCGTGGCGCTGCAACCTAAGGCTGAATATCAGAGCGTCCGCCTGCCCCCGTTGGGGGAGGCGCAGACAAGGCCCTACCGCTCCGAATCCGCCATCGCCGCGGATCCGGACTTTGGCCGCATCGTCTGCCACTGTGAACGCGTGACGGCTGGAGAGATCAAGAATGCGTTGAACTCCGCCATTCCGGCTACGACGCTGGACGGTCTGCGCCGGCGGACCCGTTGCATGCAGGGCCGGTGTCAGGGATTTCACTGTCACGCAGATGTCAGCAAGATGCTGGCTGATCATCTTGGCGTCAAACCGGCTTCGCTCATTGGATACAAGGAGTAGCATGAAACAGCGTAAAACTGAAGTATTGATCGTCGGCGCCGGACCGGCAGGCCTGGCTGCGGCGCTGGAATTGAAACGGTTGGGCCTGACCGACCTTCTGGTTCTGGAGCGCGACCCTGTGGCCGGCGGCATGCCGCGTTTTTGTCATCACACTGGGTTCGGCATTCTGGATCGCCATCGGCTGATGACTGGACCAGGATATGCGGCTGCCTGGGTTGCGGACGCTAAAAGACAGCAGGTGGAACTGCTCACTCAGACCACGGTGATTGACTGGACCGGTCCGTTGACCTGTTTGGCCACAGGCCCGGAAGGCCTGCAGGAGATCGAGGCTCGTGCGGTTTTACTTGCCACCGGATGTCGTGAGCGGCCTCGAGCTGCTCGCCTGGTGGCCGGCAGCCGGTCTCAAGGGATTTTCACCACTGGATCACTGCAGGATTTCGTCCATCACCTCAACTGCCGGGTAGGAAAACGAGCGGTGATCGTCGGCGCGGAAAAGGTCAGTCTATCGGCGTTGATGACGTTGGCCAAGGCTCGCTGCCGCGCGGTGGCCATGGTGACCTCTTTTCCCCGCCATCAGTTCTACGGCATTTATCGTCCAGCCAAAATCGCACTCGCAGATCTATTGCACCGGGCGCCGGTCAAAGTGAACAGCGCCGTTCATCAGATCCTCGGCCATGAACGAGTCGAGGCGGTTGAAATAAAAAACCTGCTCACCGGTGACTGCACGAGCACCCCCTGCGATACGGTTGTTTTTACCGGAGACTGGATACCGGATTATGAACTGGCCAGGAGCGGCGGCGTGCCGATGGACGCAGGCACCCTGGGCCCGGCTGTGGATCGCCGCTTGCGCACCCGCAAAGCCGGCGTGTTTGCCGCCGGCAACCTGCTCCGTGGTGCAGAGACAGCGGATGTGGCGGCCAAAGAGGGGATTCTCGTCGCCCGTTCCATTCAAACCTTTTTGAATCATCACGACGCAGACTTTCCGTGCGTTCCCATCGTGCCCGATGCCGCAGTCCGCTGGGTGTCTCCCAACCTGGCTTCGCCTGAAGATGCGCTGATGCCGTGTGGCAAAGTGCGCTTCAGCGTCAAAGATTTTTACCGTCCGGCGCGGGTGCGGATCGAGCAGGCGGATCAAGTGCTGTTCGAACAGCGTCTGCGCGCCTGTGTGCCCAATACCTCCTACGCTATCAGCGATCACTGGATGACGAAAGTGAACTTTGCCGCCGGCCCGGTGCGCTTTTCCGTGGTGCAGTGATCCGGACGGTCGGAGATCGATGCATGCTTGACAAGAAAAGCTATATACCGCTCTACCACCAGTTAGCGGACGAATTGCGCAAAAACATGACCGGTCAACGCTACAAGGCCGGTCGCGCTCTGCCTTCGGAGAGCACGCTGTGTACGCGCTATGGCATCAGCCGGGGCACGGTGCGAGAGGCGCTGCGAGTGCTGCTGCGGGAAGGATTGATCGAACGGCAAAGAGGACTGGGCACGTTTGTCTCTTCCACCAAAATTGTCCACGAAGCCGGCACGGTGATGAGCTTCTCCCGGGTGATGGACGCCTCCGGTAAAAAACCATCCGCCCAGGTGCTTGAATTTCGCCGTTATCCGGCGCCGGATTATATCCGCAGCAAGCTGCAGCTCAGACCCGGCGCCGAGATCGTTTATATGCAGCGCCTGCGTTTCGGCGACGACGAGCCGATTCTGTTGGAGCACTCTTATTTCCGCCTCGAGATCGGAGAAAAACTGCAGGACCAGGATCTCAACGGACCGATCTACAACATGCTGGAAAAAAAACATCACTATGTGTTTCTCCGGACGGAATATGCCATCGAAGCGGCGCTGGCCAGCAAAAACGAAGGTCGCCTGCTGACGATAGGGGCCGGCCAACCGGTGCTGATCATGAACCGCTTGGTGTATCTGAAAGATGGGATGCCCGTCGAATATGCCGAGGATGTCTATCGAGCCGATCGCACCCGATTCAAATTCTCCGAACCCATTTTTAAGGAACAAACGTGACGGATTCTACGGTTACCAGTCAGGACGCAAATCCGGAAGTGGATCGCCGTTATCGCAAATGGCGTATCCGGGCGTTTTGGGGGACATGGCTCGCTTATGCGGGTTTCTATCTGTGCCGTAAAACACTGACCATTGCTCAGCCGGAACTGATGAAGGAATTCGGCTGGGGCGCGTCGCTGTTCGGCGTGATGCTGACCGGTTATCATGTCGGCTATGCCACCGGCCAGTTCATCAACGGGCCCTTGAGCGATAAATGGCCGGCGAGGAAAATTCTTGCGTTGGGATTGACCGCCACCGTGCTGCTGAATGTGGCCTTTGGCTTTTCGACCTCGGTTTTTCTCATGGGACTGTTTTGGACGTTAAACGGCTACGCGCAATCCGCCGGCTGGCCTGCGGTGATCAAAGGCATGTCCAACTGGTTTTCCCTGCGTGAACGCGGAAAGATCATGGCGCCCTGGGGCTCCTGCTACACCATAGGCGATGTGGTGGGCACCGGCCTGGCCGCTTTTGTCATCGGCCATTCGGCCAAGGTCGTCGCCACCAATCCGGCCGGCCAGAGCGTCACCTATTCGGAATGGCAGTGGGTTTTCTGGGTCGGCGCAGCAGCGTTGACTCTGGTGGGCGTACTGGCGATGATGATGTTTCGCGATAAACCCCAGGACGTCGGCCTGCCGGACATCGAGGTCTACCACCAGATCGCCGAGCCGGTTGATGAAAAGAGCTCCTCCAGTATCTGGCGCAACACAGCGGAGATTATGCGCCAGGGACCGATCTGGGTGCTGGCTTTCAGCTATTTCGGCATCAAGTTCATCCGCTATACGTTTATGTTCTGGGCGGTCACTTTTCTCACCATAGAACGCGGCATGGCCACAGACATCGCCGGCTATATCTCAACCCTGTTCGCTCTGGTGGGACTGCTCGGCACCATGGCGGCCAGCTATCTGTCGGATAAGGTGTTCGCCTCCCGGCGCGCGCCCATCTGCACGATCATGCTTTTGGGCCTCATGGCGTCTTTGATTTTTTTCTGGCGCGCTCCAAACTCGCTTTTACCCCTGGCTATCGGTCTTGTGGGCTTTATGACCTATGGACCTGATTTTGTCGTCTCTGCCGTGGCGGTGATGGATTTCGGGTCGCGAAAAGGAGCGGCCACTGCGGCCGGCTTTGTCAACGGCATGGGTTCCATCGGCCAGGCGCTCTCCGGCGTGGTTGTGGGCTGGGTAGTCGCCGGCCTGGGCTGGCAATCCGTTTTTTACCTGTTGACCGGCATTGCGCTGTTCTGCAGTCTGCTCATCGCAACACTTTGGAACCGGGTCGGCACTCATTAAGACAGAACATCACCGGCTCTCAATATCGGGCACGGAGAGAGACATGCGTTCAGCTAATCTATTGTACGAGGAATTCACCCCAGAGATCTGCTGGGAGCTGTTGCCGGAATGGCAGGACCTTCCTATCATGATTCAGGAACTCTCCGGAGGCAACACCAACCGCCTATATCGCGCTCAATCAGCCAAAGGCGATTATTCCATACGCATTCATGGCGAAAAAACCGAACTGTATATCAACCGGGATGACGAGGTGCAGGCCATCGTAAGAATGGCGGAACTCGGCATCGGACCCAAGTTGATCAAGTATCTTCCTGAACGAGGAGTAACGATCGTCGAGTTTATCGGCCACGGCATCACTCTGAGCAATGCGGATTTTTTAAATCCTTCCTTGTACGCCAAAGTCATGGCGCCCATCCGCCGCATGCATCAAAGCGGCGTCCGCTTGAACCGGCTGTTCAATCCGCAGACGCAAGTGCACGCCATGGCTGATCTGCTGCAGCAGCGGCTGGGCGTCCACTATCAGGAATTTGAGGTGGACCGATCGCTGGAACGTCTGGACCGGCTGGCGGAGCGAATCGCCGTTCCTGAGGATCGTTATGTCGCCTGTCACAATGATCTGGTGGCAGAGAATTTTATACTGGTGGATGAGGAGTGGATATCACATTATCAGACGCCGGTGTATATTATCGATTGGGAGTATGCCGGCATGTCGCCAGCATACTATGATCTGGGCGATTTGTTTCAGGAAGTGCGCGTGCCCCGACAGAATGAAAAGCAGATGATAGAGGCGTACTGCGGCAGGGAAGAGTTGGAACAAACCCTTTATTGGGTGGATCTGTATAAACCCTTTGCAGACGCCTATTGGTTTCTCTGGAGCATGGTGCAGAGACAGATTTCGGCTAAATCATTTGATTTTTATGGTTACGGCAAGATAAAGTACGAGAATATGATCCGTACTTTCGCATTCCTCACCGCCGAATACGGCGAAAAAATTTGATGTGACCGGGAACCTGCTGTCGTTTTCCGCGTTATATTTAACAGGTGATATTGAAAATTGCCCATTCAATATCTTCAGTGATCCTCCTAAAAAAGGCGTGTCGTTTTATCAACACGCCTTTTTTTTAGGTGATTGTTCTGTTCCCTTCAAGGCATGCGTGTTCGTGCGGATCGATCGTCGGAGCTGATCAGTTCGGCGCCCCGCCCTGCGAACTCGATTCTAAAAAGCCTGCGCGCATAGGCTACGCTGCGGCTGACCATCTCATTCTCCTTTTCAAGAGTTTGCTTTTCTTTCGCAGCAGCCGGGCAGGGGATTTCCAGAATGATCCGGTCGAGACGGGTTTTCGTTTTCAACAGCCGCCACGCAGAGGCCAGATCGATCATACCGTCGCCGAGGGCGCACCCGTTTACCGAATAGCCGCTAAAGGTCATCTGCACGCAGTGATCCTTGAAATGGCTGGTCACGGCATAGGGCGCCATTTTAGCCGCAGCCTGCAGCGGATCCTCGAGGGTTGCCATCGAGTTGCCCAGATCCAGACAGATGCCTACCCAAGGGCTGTCCACCGCTCTCACCACCTCGACCAGCTCTTCGGCGCTGAAATCGCCGTGATTTTCCACCGCGATGCGGACGCCTAGTTGTTCGGCTCTGCGCGTCACCCGGCAAAGGGAGCGGATCGCCCGCTTGATCTCCCGGTCAAGGTGCGTGGTTTTCGCATAACGGTTGAAATTGGCAAAGGTGCGCAAAACCGGTGATCCCAATTCAGCGCAGACCTCCAACTCTGCAAAAAGATAAGAGGGCTCCAGCCCCATGGCGCCGTACTCTAGAAACAGCCCTCTGGCCTGCGCGTGCTGAGCGATTTTACGAAGCGTGGTCCGGTCTTTCCTGGTCAGATGCATGGGATCGATCTGAAAGCCGTCCAGCCCAAGGTCAGCGACGCGGTCGATGAACTGAGGAAGAGTCATTTTCCGTTTCGGGGTGAAATCCGCGTGACAGCCAAAGGCGAGGTGATAGCTGTAGCTGTCCAAACCCAATTTCATGCTTGGCCTCCCAATGTTATGCCCGCATGACCGCTTTGATGATCTCTCCGCGTCCGATTTTTTCCACCAGTTCGGGATAATGGGTAAAATCAGCGATGGTGCTGATCATGGGGGCGGTGCGGATTTTCCCCGCGACAATAAGGTCCACAACGCTCTGCAGATCCTCATTGGTCAGCCATTTGGAATTATAGATCGTGAGTTCGTAATCGAATAACGGCCAGAGCGGGATTCGCAGCTCTCCTTCGCTGTAGCTGAAAATGACGATCGCCTGACGCGCGATGCGGAAAGCGTTTTGCATGGCCTTGTGGTTGCCGGAGCATTCGATGACGATCTCGACGCCCTGGCGGCTCAGCGCCTGAACGGCCGCGTCCTCTTTTGCGTCCACGGCCGTGTCTGCCCCCAGGGTCAGCGCCAGCTGGAGCCGGTCAGCCTGCACATCCACAGCGGTGATGGTCCGGGCGCCATAGGCGCGGCAGATCTGTACGGCGGCCAAGCCACCGGGTCCGCACCCGGAGATCAATATGGCTTTATCTTCAAGTTCTGGTACTTTGCGGCAAGCCCGATGTACGCAGGCGATGAGTTCTGACATGGCCAATAACTCCATCGCCACGCCGGATGGCGCTCGTGCCACCAAGGCGCTTTTGCGGGTTACGTATTGCGAGTACAGCGGCGGTCCGCCCAAGCCGGACATGACGACCACCTCGCCGATTTTAAAATCCCCCGCATTCTTTCCCACCGCCTCGACGATCCCAACGCCCTCATGGCCGGGGAATCCGGGGACGCCATACTCGAGGTAAACCTGATCTCGATACAATCCCTTGTTCACTTTCCAGTCGTGCTGGTTGCACAGGGAGACATAGGCAACCCGGATGAGCAGCTCATCGTCCGCCTGGCGCGGTATCGCCTGGTCGATGATCTTAAAATGGCCCGGCTGTTCGATCAAGATAGATTTCACAAAAGTCTCCGCAGTTGAATTATCTCCTCCCTTTTTTATTTTTGAAAAGATCCACCAATTCTGCGGTGAGGTCGATATAGGTATAGCCAAATTCTCTGGTGGCTTCGATGTGGCTCTGTTCCGCCAGTTCGTTAAAGGTGGAGATATGCAGCCAGTCGGGGTTGGAGCTCATGGCGGCCTCGAAAGTGCCGCGATAGTAGGCGCCCTGACTATCATCCGGATAGATTGCGCCGAATTTCGTCCGATCCTTCCAGCCTGCGCCCAACCAGCCGCCGTTTTTCAGCTTCCGGCCGGGATGCGTGCGTTCGTCATAGCCGGGGCTGATGGTGGCATGATGCTGCGCCGGCTTGCCGTTTTTGAACCCGAATTCACGGTTGTAGGCATCGATATGGCTGCGCATGGTCTGCATGTATTCAGCCAGCCGGCAGTCTTCGATATCCACCAGGGTATACTCTTCCAGAGCGCGGAACGGATTGAGGTATCGTTTTCCCTTGCCGCCTTCATAACTGCCGGACATGATCGGGAAAGAGGCCAACCCGTTTTTATCCAGCCGGTCGAACAGGGTCCGCCATTCCTCAGGCGTATGTCCCCAGGCGGTCCAGATCATCACCACCGGCAGCCCCTCCACTCTAAGCATGGCCGGATGATCGTGATAGCGTTCGAGAAAATATGAAAGATCCGAATACACCTGATCCAGCGGGCTGCGGCCTCTTTCGTAATCGATGGTCACTTTGAGGTTTTTCGATTGGGCGGTTTCGAACACCCGATCGAGCGTTGCATTGGTTTTGTTCGGCGCCGGATCAAACCACCAAGAGACGGCCAAAGCGTCGATTTTAGCGCGCTGCATTTGTGCCAGGTGCTTTTCGATGATCGCTGGTTCCCACGAGTTATAAGCGCCGGCCAGGGGAAAGATCTCTTTGAAACGTCCGTAGGGATCGTTCAACCAGCTGTCCTCGCTGAACCAGATGTAATAATAGGCGAGCACTACCTTATCGTCAAATGCAAAGCCGCGGGAGGGATCATACGCAAACAGTGGGGAAAAGAGCACAAACAGGCCGAGGCAGATACTGCGCAGGTTTTTTTTGAGCATAGGAGTCCTTATGAGCGGCCAGGACCCCCACGTATGCCATGGCCGCTGTAAAATGAGTCGCTTAATTTGATTTTTTTCGAAACGAGCTGACGAGAATGCCGATGCCGATGACGATCAGCACGATGGGCCACAAAGATTTGATCTTGGCCAATTCAAACCAGGAGTAATCCAGATCGTGCAGGATCATCAGCAGGCCGACGAAGGAGAGAAGGCTGCCGGGAATCAATACCCCCCAATCCGTGGGTTTGAAAAAGTAGAGGACGAAGAAGGCCAGGCCCAGACAAGCCATGAGCAGCGACCAGGGGCTCAAACTCCAGAGGGCATCCACGACGCTATAATTGCGCAGAAAGGTCAAGCCGCCGAACAGCAGCAGAAATCCGGACCAGAATGCGGAATTTTTATCGCCGCGGGCCACCGCCAAAGCGGAAAAGCCGCCCACGGCCAGCGCCACAATCGGATAGATCTGCTCAAAGTCGAAATTCAACAAACCCAGGCGATGAAGCATTAATCCCAGGCCGATGAGGATCAGAACCAGCCCCAGACTGATGGACGAGCGATCTCGGTTCATACTTTTTCTCCGTTTTACGATTTCTTACTTTCACGGGTGTTTATTGCCAACGTCACGGCTGTGCGATTTGTTCCTCCGCTTGCGGTTTTTCCGGAATCAGCACCAGCAGTAAAAGGTAGGCCAGTCCGCCGGCGGCGAGGCTGCCCAGCAGGCTGGTCAGAATCCAGATAATGCGAACCAGCGTGACATCGATCTGCCAGTAGGCAGCCAGTCCGCTGCAGACGCCGCCGATCATACGGTCCTTTTGGCAGCGATATAATCGACTGGCCGGTTCGGAGTTTGTTTTGGTCGGATCATCGGATTGGGGATGCCGCAGTAAAATGGCCATTCCCAGAGCGATGAGCAGCACCGGCCACACCTCGCGAATATGAATGTTCAATATTTCAAACCAACGCCAGGGCAGCCACCATTCATGGCCGGTCAGGTTATGCAGCAACAGGACGGCGCCGATGATGGTAAGGATCAAGCCAATGGTCCATTCAGGCCTTCTTTTCTCCACGACTGCGGACGGGGTCTCTTCAATCGTATCCTGCGGATTTTCTTTCATGATGAACAGACAGACGAAATACGCCAGAATGCCTGCTCCGTTGAAAAGTGCAGCCAATAACCAGAACACGCGGACCAGAGAGGTGTCCAGTCCGGTGTATTCGGCGAATCCGCCGCAGACTCCGGCAATTACCTTATGCCGGCGGGAGCGATATAATCTACGCTGGGGTGCGGTGGTGTTCATCGTATTTCCTCGCTTTCCGGAAAATCCTCATACATATTTGCGTCGAGGTGCGCTTGAACTTGCTGCGAAGCTGTGTCGACAAGTTGTGAAAAAGCAAGTCCTTTTCCTCTTATACATACGATGCGGACTGTTGGATGTTACAGAACAAAGGTCACTTTTTGCCATCCTCCGGCAGACTGTGGGAGCCCCCGGTCATGGGCACAAAGCGCACTGGCAAAAGGGTATGATGATGTAGGCTGCCGTCTGCTGATTTTTCGATCAACACCAGCTCTTGTCTTTCTTCTCCTACAGGCAGAATCATGCGGCCGTTCACCGCTAGTTGGGCGACCAGGGTTTCGGGAATCGATGCCGGCGCTGCGGTCAGGATGATGGCGTCGAAGGGCGCAGCCTCGGGCCAGCCCACATAGCCGTCCCCGCAGCGTACAGACACCCGGTCATAGTGCAACCTTTTCAGCCTGTCCTGTGCCTGGCGGCAAAGCGGTTCTATGATCTCTATCGAGTAAACCTGATCCACCAGTTCGGCGAGCACTGCAGCCTGGTAACCGGATCCTGTACCGATCTCCAGCACCTTGTCGCCGGGCGCGAGTTGGAGCTGTTCCGTCATATAGGCGACAATGTACGGCTGCGAGATGGTCTGCTCAAAGCCGATAGCCAGGGGATGGTCTCGATATGCCAGCATTTTGTATTCATCGGGAACAAAAAGATGGCGGGGTGTTTTGCGCATGGCCTGCAACACCCGCTTGTCTCTGACGCCGCGTTCCTCGATCTGGACCAACACCATCTGTTCGCGCAGTCGGCGAAACTGCTCCTCGAACGGACTTTCCGGTTGGGGCGTATTCGATTCCATGCATGTGCTCCATAGAAATGCGGAAAGTAAAAGAGCGACTCTTAGACCCATCATGCTATCTGCTCCTGACAAACGCTAGAGATCCTGCCAGCGCCAGTGCGCAAAATCCGCACAGCCAATGTAGGGTGGCGGTAAAACCAAGCATGGGTATGGCGAAAAAATTGACCAGCCACGCGCCCAGGGAGGAACCGATCAAGTCCGCTGCATACAAACTGGTCAGGTTCTTTTTACCCTGATGGTGCAACAGGCGGTTCAACAAGGGAAACAAGACGCCGGCGAACGCGCCGCCGGCGACGAGCCAGATAAAAAACAGGGCCATGCCGGAGTGAACCATGAACTGGCGAAAGATCGGCATGATCGTCAACAGAAAGCAAAGCGTACCCAGGCAGATGAGCGGAAGCCACCGTCCCGGCGCTGGTTTAAACCGATGTACGGCCGCCGCTGCGATCGTCATGCCGGCCATGTAGGCGGACACGGCCAAGCCCATGCCTTCGTACACATAGCCGTACAGGCTCTGCAGCATCAGAAGAAAAATGATGTTCACCGCGATGGCGATCAATCCGTTGAGCGCCATGATCATCAGCAGGCCGGCGGAATTGCGCCCGCGGATCCACAACAGGACCATCAGTCCCAGGCTGAGGACAAAGACGACCGGCAGCACAGGCTGCGGCTGCAGCGTGGCGGTCGGGGCGGAAAAGCCGGAGACTTGTTTGAGCCAGATCAGCCAATCGAGATAATAGCTGACCGGTTGTTCATCGCGGTTGCTCGCCGAGGTTTGCCGCAGCGAGCGGGCAAAGTGATCGAGCCGTTCCGGCAGAATGAGAGTATGAAACATTCGCGGATGAAAGTAGCGATCCTGGCGATGGAGATTGCGATACCGTTGCGCCAGAGTGTCCGGATCGCGGCAGAGGACCGCAGCGCGGTCGCAGGCGAAATAGTGCGCTGCGTCGCCGGGCAGCGCCAGCACATGGGAAAAGACCGAGGCCAGGTCCTGGTAGAGCGCGCTGTTGAGATAATGCAGCTCAGGGCCCATAAGATTTTCACCCGCCGGGATCGCGCAAAAGGCCAGCACGCCGCCCGTGTTCAGCCGGCTTTTCGCCAGACGATGGAACTCGAGGGTGTACAGGCGGTTGGTCAGCGCTGTACTGGGGCGACCGGCGTTGACAATGATCATGTCATACTGCTGCCGGGTTGTCAGCAGAAAGCGCCGCCCGTCTTGAAACACTGTGGGCGCCTGCCATGCCTCGTTTAAGAAAGGCGCTGTGCGTTGCAGCGCTTTTTTATCCATCTCGACATAGGTGAGATCGATCCCGGGAGTCAACGCCAGCGCGAGGCCGCCCAGCCCGCCGGCGATGAGCAGAACTTTATGCGGATGCGGATGTTGTGTTAAAATTTGTGCTGCCAGGCCCTGGTTGCCTACTGGATCCGGCAGGATGCTTTGTTTAAGACCGTTGCAGTAGAGCGCGGTCTCACCGCCCCAGTCGAGCACTGCCCATTGGCCGTAGCGCGTGCCCCAGGCTGCTTTCACCTTTACGCCTGGCGCCAGAGAGCGCCAGAATCTTTCGTTCAACGTTCGATCCCAGGACGGGCCCTTGCAGACGCTCAGGGCGATGATGGCCAGCGCTGCCCAGGCCCAGCGCAGCCGGCGTAAAAAACAGGCCATGCTCGAGCAGAGGAGGAACGAGAGGAAAAGGAGGATGTAAAAATTGTCAAACCATTTGGCCAGGCAAAAGGTAAAGGCCAGGCCGGCCGCCACAGCGCCGGCAGACTCGTAGATGTAAATCAGGGTGGAGGAATGGCGGATAGGATGGGCGGCCAAAAGCGCGGACAATCGGCTGAACCAGCATCCCCAGATAAAACACGGTAGGCCCACTGCCGGCGCCATGAACGCCAGCATGCGTGGCAGCGAAACCGCCTCTGCGGCTGGAATCTGCGCCAGCACGCGAACGTGTTTGATGCTCACAAAGACGATCCACAGGCAGAGGATAAAGGCAGCGCATAAAAGCGATGGAGTGCAACGATCGCTGACATGACGATCCCCCACCTGACAGCCCACGGCGACGAACAGCAGCCAGCCGGACAACACGAGGCCGATGATCAGTTCATTGCCGTAAAAGACGGTCATCCATTCGCGCATCAGGACGAGTTGCCAGAGGGTGGCGGCCGATCCCATAATCAACGCTTGAGCCTTTAGGGTTCGAATCTTCGCCATACGCCTTAATTTAGGAATCTCGCTGCCAGATGCAAGGGATAAAAAAGCCTTGGCAAATTAAGAATATTTTCTTAAACTAAAAGATTAATTCAATGATCGAATGATTTAGTGCAAAGCGGTAGAGGGCATGTCGGTAAAATCGGTAGATTTCACGAAAAACCGGGCGGTGGTCGCCTCTTCGTTCTCGCCCCGTGCGCTGGCGCTGCTAAACGAAGCGCAGCCGTTTTTGGCCTGTCTGAGCCTGTCGCCGGTTATTGTGCACGCCGGCGAACCGAGCGCGGAGAACCGGGAGCGGATGGCCAAGATGATCGAGGAGTCTCGTTTTGCCGGTGCAGCCGATCTGGAGCTGGTGATGCGCAACGGTGCAGCGGAGGAGGTGTTGCTTCAGGCTGCCCGAGAGTATCGTGCGGATTTCATAGTGGCAGGCGTGTTGCCGCGTGAAGGATTTTTCAAATATTATCTCGGCTCTGTCGGTCGAAATCTGGCCCGGCAGGCGCCCTGTTCTGTGCTGCTGCATATCAATCCTGCGGATGAACCGGTCGGATTTCGTAAAATTCATCACGCTGTGGAGTACCACCGCTCCATCGACACTGGAGTGGATCTGGCGGCCAAGCTGGCGGTGTTGAACGGCGCCCGAGATCTCTATTTCACCCACGCGTTTCGCATCCCGGACAGCGTTTTGAAAAAGAACAAAGTCATGACTCCGGAGGATTATAAAAAAATCTATGGTCGGGAGGATAGAAAGCTGCAGCAGTATTTAAGCAAACAGCTGACCTGGGATGTCCCCTATCATGTGCAGAGTTTGTACGAGAGGGATAATTCTCCATCCCTGGCTTTTGCCCGCGACATCGGCGCAGATCTTTTTGTCATCCATGCGCCGAAAAAAGAGCCGGGTCTGTGGGACCGGCTGTTTCCCAATGACCTGGAGCAAACCCTGCACGATTTGCCCTGCTCCATTTTGATTGCCCGGAGCCGGGTGTCCAGAAGACGCTGACCGCGCAACGGTTCAGCGGCCTTTTTTTATCCACTGTAAAATATGGGTGGGGCCGGACCCGGTGGATTCGATGACATAGAGCGAATCCCCGGTGGTCGATACCGCGATGTCGCGAGGCGCGTTCAGTCCCGGCTTGCCACCCAGCAGATATTCCACTGGTTTTCCGCCGCGGTTGAAAATAGTGATCGCGCCGCGCTGGCTGTGCGGCACATAGACGTAATCTGATCGATCGCTGGCAATGCGGGCCCATCCCACATCCACGGCCGGCAGATCGGCCTCCTGCCAATAGCGCACCCGGTAGCCCTCTATGGCACCCTGCCAACACTGGACGCCGCCGGTGCTGCGGTCGCTGATGAACACACGGCTGCCGTCGTCAAGGACCGCGATGTCCTCGGCGGTGTGTTCGATGCCCAGCGGGCTGCCCAGCATCTCAATCCCCAGATAAGAGAGCACATGCCAGCGGCTGCTGCCGTTCTCCAGCACAAAGATATGCCCCATCCGGTCGCAGGCCATTCCGGAGGGTTGAAAGGAGAGCTCGATAGAGGGCAGAGGAGCGCCGGTGGCCGCATCATAGCGGTAGATGCGCTGGCTGCTGCCGGAACTGACGCACATGACATTGGGCGGACAAAAGGTCATGCCTGAGATGGGCTCCAGCGGTTCCTGATTGAAATCGACGTTCAGACCGGTGCGAATGGGTGAAAACGCCGCTGGTGCGCCGCCTGGTTGTATAATCTCGATTTGCCTTCCGGCCTGGGTGACCACCCACAGGTGATGACGCTGGTCCATGGCAATGGCCAGGGGATCCCATACCTCAGGGCCAAAGGTTCCGTTGGATCGGTAGGTCTCTGTGGGTGTGAGAATACAGAGAGACCAGATATCGCTAAAACCGAGGTTGCGTTTGGGATGGCCTGCGGATTCATGATAGTCGTCCCAGGCAAAGATGCGAAAACGAAAATCCAATCCGGCATTTTCAGAGCGCAGGGCTTCGTCGGTGATGTACCAACCGGAGCGATTTTTCAGCGGACTGAGCCGTACCTCCTGCCCTTTGTCCGGCGGCCAGACGCGATCGTAGAGCAGGTAGATGCCCTGTCCGTTAGAACCGGTCTTGTCGTCATATACGCCGCTGGGATCGCTGATGCGTGCGGCGATCTTGAATTTAGCGTTGCTGTACACCTGCACCGGCAGGGTGTATGCTTCGTGCACCTGCGGACCCTGTGTGTCGCGGCTTTGTGTTTTCCACGCCATGGGCGCGGGTCGGCTTTCAGCCGGCCATTGATCCTGAAGGATCTCGCGGAACCTGTCGGACAAGACATGGTTGGGATAAAGCAGCTCATAGGAGAACAGGGCCACTCCCTGGCAGCCCAGTTCCTGTGCGATCTGCAGCTGGCGTAGGAGCCGGTCCGCGTTTTTGATATAGATGCCGGCGAACACATGCCGCCGATGATCGTTGAGCCGGTGGTCTGCCAGCAGGCGGCGGAAGCGAAGGTTGTCCGGAGTGTAGATCATCGGAAAAATGGCGTCGACGATGTCAGCCGCCAGCCATTCATGGCTGTCTTGCAGATAAACGCGATAGCCCTCGTCATAGTCTCCGAGGACCGAGGCGGTCAGGATCATTCGCGGATGGCTCAGGCGCAGAGTCTGGCGCAATTGTAGGAGAAAGTCACTGATCGCTTGGCGGCGAAAAGCGGACCAGGCTGCTTGGTTTTGTTCCGGTCCCATGCCGTGCTGGATGCGAAAACGGCTGACAGAAGGGATGTCATAGGAAAACGCCGGACCAGGAAAGCGGATGTAATCCAGATGCAAACCGTCCACCGGATAACGGTCGATCAGTTCACGGCAGACGCTCAGCAGATAGGGCGTCACCGCCGGGTGGGTGGGGGAAAGAAAAGCGTAATGGTCGTTTGCCTGTTGACGCCGCCCGGCGGCATCGACCATAAACCATTCCGGATGAGTGTGGTACAGCTGGCTGCGCTGTCTCGGCGGGTCGTCGCCCATCCAGCCGGGATACAGGTTGATCCAGGCGTGCAGCTGCAAACCATGCTGGTGCGCGAGTTCAATGGCTTCCTGCAGGGGATCCCAGTCAGCGGATTGACCGGAGAGTTCGGCGGCCCGCGGTTCGATGTCGGATCGATAGCACACGGTGCCGTTTCCGCGCACCTGGAAGAGAATGGTGTTGAAATGGCCGGCGGCCGCGTTTTCGAATATCTGTTCCAAATCCGCTTGACTGCGATAATCCCAACGGGTCACCCACAGCGCACGGGTTTGGAAAGTGCTGAAAAGAGACGCGAAGGTTGCTGAGCAAAGGAGCAAAAGCACCAAAAAGGACAAGCGCATTCCGGATCGCAACCTGGATCTCCAAGATTAAGGCCGTGCAAGGACGATTTGTTTTCGGCTAATTTAGTCACTGTTTTTAACACAGTCAATGATTTTATCGGCATTTTTCAGGCTTGATTCTTTTTGTCTGAGGTAGTATATTGTTTCATGGAAAAATTCAAATTGGTTTCCTCGTTCACTCTGCAGGGCGACCAACCCCAAGCGGTGGCGCAGCTGCTGGAGGGACTGCGGGGACCGGCGCGTTATCAGACGCTGCTCGGTGTGACCGGCAGCGGCAAGACCTACACGATGGCCAATGTCATCGCCGGTTATGGACGCCCCACCTTGGTGATTTCGCACAATAAAACATTGGCCGCCCAGTTGTACGGTGAACTGCGCAATTTTTTTCCGGACAACGCGGTGGAATATTTCATCAGTTATTATGATTACTATCAGCCGGAGGCGTATCTTCCGAGCACCGATACCTATATTGAAAAAGATTCTTCGATCAACGATGAGATCGATCGTCTACGCCTACGCGCCACCGGTTCTCTGCTTTCCCGTGAAGACGTGATCATCGTCGCTTCGGTCTCCTGCATCTATGGTTTGGGTTCTCCGGAGGTTTGGCAAGAGCTGCTGCTCACTCTGCACAAAGGCCAGCGCATCGAGCGCCAAGCGCTGCTGAAAAAGCTGGTGGACATTCAGTACGCGCGCAACGATCTGGCTTTTGAGCGCGGCACGTTCCGCGTCCGCGGCGATGTCGTGGAGGTGATCCCGGCTCATGAAACCGAAGCGCTGCGTCTGGAAATGTTCGGCGACGAGATCGAAGCGATTCGCGCGGTGGATGTGCTTACCGGCGAGATCAAGCGTGACCTGGAAAAAGCGATCATCTACCCGGCCAAGCATTTTGTCACCACCTCGCCGCGTCTACAGTCGGCGATCAGGAATATTCGCGATGAATTGGAGGAGCGGCTGGACTGGTTGCGCAGCCGGAACAAACTGGTGGAAGCCCAGCGGCTCGAATCCCGCACCCGCTATGATTTGGAGATGATGGAGGAGATCGGTTACTGCTCGGGCATTGAGAATTATTCCCGTCATCTGTCTCATCGTCAGCCGGGCGAGCGGCCGGCCACTTTGATCGATTATTTTCCTCAAGATTTTCTTCTCATCGTCGATGAATCGCACGCTACCCTGCCGCAGGTGCAGGCGATGTATCACGGCGACCGGTCGCGCAAGGAGACGCTGGTGGAATATGGATTTCGTCTGCCCTCTGCGCTGGACAACCGTCCGCTGAATTTTGACGAGTTCATTCGATCGATTCACAAATGTATCTTTGTCTCCGCGACGCCGGGCGACATGGAGCTTACCTTCTCTGAAGGGGTGGTGGTGGAGCAGGTGATCCGTCCCACCGGCCTGATGGATCCTGAGATCGATGTGCGTCCGGTCAAGGGTCAGATCGACGATCTGATCGCAGAGATCCAGGAACGGGCGGCGCGCGGAGAACGCATTCTGGTGACCACCCTGACCAAACGCATGGCAGAGGACCTCACCGATTATCTGGCCAATGTCGGCATCCGGGTGCGCTATCTGCATTCCGAGATCGAAGCGCTGGAGCGGGTGGCGATTTTGCGTGAGTTGCGGCTGGCCGAGTTCGATGTTCTGGTCGGCATCAACCTGTTGCGCGAAGGTCTGGATCTGCCCGAGGTCTCGCTGGTGGCTATACTGGATGCGGACAAGGAGGGCTATCTGCGTTCTGAGCGATCGCTGATCCAGACCGCAGGGCGCGCCGCGCGCCATATCGCCGGCAAGGTGATTTTCTACGCCGACCGCATTACGGATTCGATGAAAAAAGCCATTGACGAGACCGAGCGGCGGCGCAAAATCCAGGCCGAGTACAACCGGGTGCATGGCATTACCCCGCGTTCCATCTACAAGTCCGTGCAGGAGGTGATGGGCGCCACTCGGGTTGCTGATGCCAAGGCTGAGCCGGCTCCGGCCCGGTCCGGCGCGCTGCTGGAGGACCCTGACTTTATGCGCAAATGGGTCAAGCTGGCGCCCACAGAAAAAGAGGAACTCTTCCGCGATCTGGAGAAAAAGATGTTCGATGCCGCTAGCCGGCTCGAGTTTGAGCGGGCGGCAGACCTGCGGGATCAGCTAGACGGCTTGCGCATGAATGAAACGATGCGAAAAAGATCAGGCGAAAGGGATAAGATCAAAAAATGAAGGTACTGGTCATCGGCGGCGGCGGCCGTGAACATGCGCTGGTTTGGAAGATCAAGAAAAGCCCCTTGGTCAAGAAGGTGTTTTGCTGTCCGGGCAATGCCGGGATCAGTCGTGAAGCCCGCTGCGTGCCCATTGCTGCGGACCGGCCGCAGGAATTGCTGCAGTTCGCAGTCAAGGAAAAGATCGATCTGACCGTGGTCGGACCGGAAGTCCCGCTGGTCATGGGCATTGTCGATCTGTTCACCGACAATGGGCTCAAGATTTTCGGTCCCACGCGCCGTGCGGCTGAATTGGAGGGCAGCAAGGCTTTTGCCAAACACCTCATGGCGCACTACCACATCCCCACGGCCGCGTATCAAGTTTTTGACGATCTGCAGAAAGCCAAAGAGTTTGTCAATCGTCAACAAGGGCCCTTGGTGGTCAAGGCGGACGGACTGGCCGCGGGCAAGGGTGTGATCGTCTGCCCGGAACGGCTTATGGCTCATGAGGCCCTGGAGCAGATGATGGCCCAAAACGCATTCGGCGAAGGCGGTCGCCGTGTGGTCATCGAGGAGTGTCTCAGCGGCGAGGAGGTTTCGATTCTTGCTCTTTCAGATGGGGAGGACGTGCTCACGCTGCTGCCGGCGCAAGACCATAAACGCATTCTGGACGGAGATCAGGGGCTGAACACCGGCGGCATGGGCGCCTATGCGCCGTGTCCGTTCGTGTCCGAAACGTTGATGACCCGCATCAAGCGGGATATTCTGGAGCCGACGATACGCGGCATGGCTCTGGAGGGACGACCTTACAAAGGCGTGCTCTACGCCGGCATTATGTTGACCGCCGATGGTCCCAAGGTCCTGGAGTACAACTGCCGTTTCGGCGATCCGGAGACGCAGGTGGTGTTGCCGCTTATAAAAGGAGATCTGGTGGAAGCCATGCTGGCCGCTATCGACGGCCGCATCGCGACGATCAAATGGAAGCAGTATGCTTCCTGCGCCGTCACTGTAGTGCTCGCTTCCGGCGGCTATCCGGATAAATATCAGACCGGCCAGGTCATCCTCGGCAGCGACGGACCGTTCGCCCGCGAAGTCAAGGTTTTTCATGCCGGCACCCGTCTGGTCGACGGCCGCTGCGTGACCGCGGGCGGGCGCGTGCTGTCGGTTACCGCCCTGGCCCCAAAACTGCCGCAGGCCATCGACAAGGCCTACACGGCAGTGCGAAAAATCACCTTCGATGGAGCCTATTATCGTAAAGATATCGGCGCCAAAGGATTGGCGTATCTGTGAAAAGGCCGGTCCTCCTCATTGAACGGATCGAATGCCCGCAATCGGATTCTTTCATTCTTGTATATGAATAAAGAGGTCGCATGAAAATTCTCATCACCGGCGCCGCCGGATTCATCGCTTCTCACATCGCCGATGCCTATATCGAGGCCGGTCATGAGGTCGTTATTGTGGACAATCTGTCCACCGGTCGCAAGGAGAACATTCACCCTAAAGCCGTTTTCCATCAAATGGATATTCGCGAAAAGAACCTGAGCGCGCTTTTTCAACAGCATCGATTCGACGTCGTCAACCATCATGCGGCGCAGATGGACGTTCGCCGGTCGGTGGAAGATCCCATCTATGACGCTGAGGTCAACGCGTTGGGCTTTCTCAATCTGTTGCAGAACTGCGTGCATACCGGCGTAAAGAAAGTCATCTTCGCCTCCTCCGGCGGCGCGATCTACGGCGAACAGGATGTGTTTCCAGCGGACGAGACGCACAAAACCCAACCCTATTCGCCCTATGGCATCACCAAACTGATCGGTGAAAAGTATCTGTTCTTCTACCATCTGACCTATGGCTTGCAGTACGTCGCTCTGCGCTACGCCAATGTGTACGGCCCGCGGCAGAACCCACACGGCGAGGCCGGCGTGGTGGCCATTTTTTGCGAGCGCATGCTCGCCGGCCGGCAGCCGGTGATCTATGGGAGCGGCGAACAGACCCGCGACTTTGTCTTTGTCAAAGACGTTGTGGCCGCCAACCTCGCCGCACTGAGCCTGACGGGCTGCGACACCTTCAATATCGGCACCGCTGTGGAGACGTCGGTCAATCAGCTTTTCAGCAAGCTCAATGAATTGACCGGCGCGCGGATGCCGGAAAAACATGAGGCGAAAAAAGAGGGTGAACAGATGCGCAGCGTCATCAACCCCGGTAAAGCAGCCTGCGGACTAGGATGGAAGCCCCGCTGGTCGATCGACAGTGGTCTGGCGGAGACTGTGGCCTATTTCCGGCAAAGCAAATAGGATGGACCGGTCGTCATGAATGGACACACGCCCCCCAGCCGCTCTCCGGACCGCCATCGGGAGCTGTCCCTCAAATCCGGCATTTTGGGCGATTCGGAAAAGATCATCCAGCTGCTGGAGACCATCGAACAGGTGGCGCCGACGGACATTACGGTTTTGATCAGCGGCGAGAGCGGCACAGGCAAAGAATTGGTCGCCCGAGCCATTCACCATCTCAGCCGGCGCCAGGAGCAGCCGTTGGTGACCGTGAATTGCGGCGCTATTCCGGAGGGCATCATCGAGTCGGAGCTCTTTGGTCACGAAAAGGGCTCTTTTACCGGTGCGGTGAACAGCCGCCGCGGTTATTTCGAGCAGGCCCATCATGGCTCCATTTTTCTCGACGAGATCGGCGATCTGCCGCTGACGACTCAGGTGAAGCTGCTGCGCGTTCTCGAATCCCGTGAATTCATGCGCGTGGGCGGAACTACCGTGCTGCAGGTGGATGTGCGCTTGATCGCCGCCACACACAAGGATCTGGAGCAGGAGGTGCGCAAAGGCCACTTTCGCGACGATCTCTTTTTCCGGCTCAACGCCGTGCGCATTCATGTGCCCAGCTTGCGCGAACGGCCGGAGGACATTCCGCTTCTAGTGCGCAAGTTCGCCGATGATTTCTGCCGGGACAACCACATCGAATTCGACGGCTTGACCGAAAGCGGCTTGAACCGGTTGCGGCATTATCATTGGCCCGGCAATATCCGTGAATTGAAGAACATTGTTGAAAAGATGATCGTCCTGGAACGCGGACGCCGTTTGGATGACCGGTTGGTGGAAAAATATCTAAACGAGCCTGCGGCTGCGGGCAAGAACCTGCCCATGACCGTTCATTTGTCAAAAGAGGAGATGGAGCGCGAATTTCTTTTTCGTCTTCTTCTCGAGATAAAAAGTGAAATCGCCCAGTTGCGTGAACTGATGGTGGCGCAGACGCGCCCCAGTTATCATCTCAATCCCTGGCGTGAAGACCAGACCATCGACTATTTTGAGACCACGGAGGAGGAGAGCGGCGGAAAAAAAGCTGAACGCAAATCCGTGGCCGACATGGAGAAGGAGATGATCCGTGCCGCTCTGGTGCGCACCGGCGGCAACAAACGCAAAGCCGCGCAGCTGTTGGGGTTGAGTGAACGAACGCTTTATCGCAAGATTGAACGCTATGCCATCAAATAATCTGCAGGCAAACGGCGCCCGCTCAGGCTTTCACTATAGACTGCGAAAGGGCTTTGTGCCGCTGTTCCTTTTGCTGACAGAGGCTGTGTTTTTACAGTGCGGTTTTTATTCGTTTTCCGGTTCCTTGCCGCCGCATCTCAAGACTGTGGCTGTGCCGCTTTTCGAGAACAGGACCGCGGAGTTTGCCCTGGCTGAGGATCTGACCGATGCAGTACTTCGAGAATTCACTCGCGATAACAGCTTGAAGATCGGTGAACGCGGTTCAGCGGATGTGCTGGTGGAGGGCGCTGTGCTCAGCATCGAAGACCGTGCCGGCGCTTTTGATGCCACTGAACAGGTGGAAGATTTCAAGGTGTACCTCACGGTGCAGGTCCTGTGCACGGATCAAACAAAGCGGCAGAAATTATGGGAGGAGCGCATCACCCAGTGGGGCAGCTTTGATCCAAATCTCGGCCCAGACAGCCGCAAGGACGGCCTGATCGAAGCCATGGCTAAAATAAGCCAGGAGATACTGAATAAAACCGTGGCCGGCTGGTAAAAAAAAACGGCCCGGCAAGGAAAAGTGTTGGAATTGTTTAGAATTATTTAGTAAGTTATATGCGAAATCCGCACTGCTCCGTGCTTGTCGGTATGAATAGCAGCCAAGGGGGGCATCGCAAACGTTGTAACGCTCTCAGATCCAAGTTTGAATATTGACCCAACGAAGGGAGGGGGAGGCGGAGGCCATTTTCCCCGAACTACACCCGGCGGGGGAAGTCGCGTGCGAGGAGAAGGTATGCAAGGTAATCTAACCACCGAGATAAAAAAACTCAACGAACAATTGCACCAAAATCCGTCTTCCATGCTGTTCGCCCGGTTGGCAGATCGATATCTGGCGTTGAACGAAATTGAAAAGGCCATCGACATCTGCCAGAGCGGGTTGCGCCATCATCCGGACTATTCCAGCGCCTATTTCGTCCTGGCTAAATGTTACTTTGCGCGCAAGCAGTATGATGAGGCGGAACGCCGCCTAAAGCGGGTGCTCAGGCTCGAACCCACCTTTTTGCAGGCCCACAAGCTGTACAGCGATCTGATGGCAGAGATCGGTTGGACGCAATCCAGCCATACCAGTCTGCGTAGAATACGAGAGATTGATCCGCTTTATCCATTGACCATTGAGGAGGAGCCCACCGGCTCGTCAGCCGATAGCTATGCCGCTTCCCCCATGACGCCCTCTGCGCCCAGCGCCCTGGAATTGGACGCAGTGATGGACGCTTATCCGGTGGATGCGGGCAAGGTCGGCGAAGATCTCTTTGAAGCGCCGCCCGCTGTCAGCGCAGCACCGCCGCAGGCCGCAGTATCGCCCGACCTGGAGCCGGAACTGTCCATGGATCTTCCGGACGATGATTTTGAAAAAGAAGAAGCCCGTTTTTCCAAGATCCTCGATGACTTATTTAGCCCGCGCATGGCGGAGGAAGAACGCGCTCAGGATGAGACGCGCACCGTCATCGAGCGTGCGGCGCGCAGCCAGGAGCCGGCTCCGCTCGAACCGCCTTTTGTCAAACCGGAACCCGTGCTTCCGCCGCCCTCCCCGACTCTGGCCGACCGCCTGAGCGATGGGGTCATTCCAGACCGGCCCGCCCGCATCGAGGTTGCACCGTCGGTTCCGCCGCCGCCGAAAGAAAAAGCGGAACCGCCCAGACCCGTTCCGCCGTTCAGCGCCCCTCCGCCCAAACCGGTCCGAGAAGATCCTTTTGCATCCAGGCTTGAAGACGACAAATCCTTTGAAGCCGAGGAGAAAGAATTTGGCTCCTTTCTCTCAACTCTGGACGACATGGATGAAGCCGAAGAGCCGATTTCTTTCGATAGTCAACTGTTGAATCCTTCTGCGGATTCCGAGATCGCCGAACAAACAGACGAGTCGGCTCTGGATTTTCCTGCGGAAGAGATGGATACGCCCATCAACGCCAGGAGCCGCAGCGAAAAGCCCAAGGAAAAATTCGTCACACCCACGCTGGGCGAGATCTATGCCGCACAGGGTCAGTATGCCAAAGCCATCAGCGTTTTCGAGCTGTTGCTGAAAAAAAACCCGGAGAACGAATGGTATAAAACCAAGCTGGAGTATCTAAAGAAGAAAAATCAGGAAGAGAAATCCTGAGCGGTTTGCTTTCTTCCCCGCGACCGGGGTTGATTTACACCCATCCGCCTTTTACACCCGTGTTGCCGGCGCACGCGGGTTTTTTATTGAGTGGACATTCATGTTTGATGCATTCCATACCCCAGTCCTCACCACGGGTCCGCCTTCGGCCGTCGGTTCCGACGAGCCGAGTCCGGTACGAATCGCTGTGGTGATCGTCGCCTACAACAGCCGCGACGATCTGGCCTTGGCGTTGCCGGCTTTGCGCGACGGTCTGCGGAATTTTCGCTATGCCCTCTGGGTCATCGATAATGCGAGCCGAGACGGCAGCGTGGACTTTGTACGGCAAGCACAGCGCCTGGATCCGCATATTCGAATGGTCATCAACAACCGCAACCGCGGCTATACCGCGGCGATCAATCAGGGGCTCGAGCTGGCAGGCGACGCCGACTATGTGCTGTTGCTCAACCCGGATGTGCTGATTCCCCCGACCACGATTCCGATTTTGCTGCAGGAGATGGAGAAAGACCCCGCCATCGGCGTCATCGCTCCGCAAATGCGGCGCCGGAATGGAACCGTGCTGCCCTCGTGTCGAAGGTTTCCGCGGCCGAGCGATGTATTCAGCGAATGGCTGCCGCACCGACTGCTGCACCGTTTTCGGCCCAGCTACCGCGACTGGAAGATGAGCGACTTTGACCACCGCTCCAGCCGCGACGTCGATCAACCGCAGGGAGCGTTTTTACTGGTGCGGCGCGAAGCCCTGGCGCAAATCGGTCGGTTGGATGAACGCTTCTTCATGTTTTTCAGTGATGTGGATTTTTGCCGACGCGTGGTTCAGGCCGGCTGGCGGATTCGTTTTTGCGCCAGCACCTTTGTCTATCATCAGGCCGGCAGCGCGGTGCGCAAATGCCGGCCGGCCATGCTGGCCTCGTCGCATCGCTCTTTTGCCGATTATTTGCGCAAGCAGGCGCACCGGCCTGGGCAAAAGTTTGGCATACTAGTTGTATCTTTGTGGTTGTTGATTCTGCTTCCGCCTCGTCTGTTGCTGGCGTATTTGCAGGAAGGTTCGTTTTTGCAACACCAATAAAAACATACTGAGATTCGCATGAATATGAATAGAATGAATGGAATGGCGCCAGAGCGGCGGTTGATGGGGCTGATTTTCCTTTGTGTGTTTCTCTTGAGTCACATGGGTACACCGGCTGTAGCGGCGGAAAGATCTGTTTTGATCCGGCTGCGCGAACTGCCCGGCTCTTTGGCTAAAACTGCGGCGCAGGATCACGCGTCGGTCGGAATCCCCAGCCTGGATGCTGTGGCGCGCCGCTATCCTCCTGTTCATATCGAGCCTGTGGCGCCGGTTACCAATGATCCGAACAGACTGCATAAGGCCATGTCCACTGATCCGGCATTCCGCTGGATTAAATGGGTGACGCCCGATTCCGTGGATCCGGAGCGGTTGCTCGGCGAGTTGTCCAAGCTCGAGGAAGTGGAAGCGGCTGAATTGAACCGCGCTTTTCGCCTGCATCATTTGCCCGACGACCCCCTCGTCGGTTCGCAGTGGGCTCTGTCTCGCATCCGCGCGTTTGACGCCTGGGAGGTGGAGCGCGGCAAAGCGGAGGTGCTGATCGCGGTGATCGATTCCGGCATCGACTACACCCATCCGGATCTGGTCGGAAATCTGTACATTCATCCGGGCGAGGATGTAAACGGCAACGGCGTGGTGGATGCAGCGGATTTCAATGGGGTGGATGACGATCGCAACGGTTTTATCGATGACGTGCGCGGATGGGATTTTACTGATGCGCCCAATTATCCCAGCGGCGGAGACTATCTCGAACGCGACAATGATCCTATGGATGAAATGGGACACGGCACAGCGGTGGCCGGCCTGATCGCGGCAGTGGCGGATAACCGCATCGGCATCGCTGGATTGGCGCATGGCTGCCGCATACTGAACCTGCGCTCCATGAACGCCGGCGGTTATGGGGAAGAGGACGATGTCGCTTCGGCGATTTTATACGCCGTGAGTTTGAAAGCCGCAGTGATCAACATGAGCTGGGGCGACACTTTTGTCACCCGTTTGTTGGATGATGTGGTGCGCTATGCCGCATCACAGAACGTGGTCTTGGTGGCCTCGGCAGGCAACTCCAGCTCGGATATGATTCACTATCCCTCCGGCTTTGAGCCGGTGATCTCGGTAGGCGCCTCAACCCCCGAAGATTACTATGCCGCCAGTTTCAGCAACTATGGGCCGACGATCGACCTGGTGGCGCCGGGCGAGAAGATCGTTTCCACCACCTTGCACAGTCGTTATGACTCGACGTTGCGCGGCACTTCTTTCTCCGCCCCCTATGTATCCGCCGCCGCCGCACTGGTGCTGAGCCGGCATCCTTATTTTTCTCCCACAGTGGTGCGCGATATTTTAACCGCCACTGCGGATGATCTGGGCGATCCGGGCTGGGATCCCTACTATGGCGCTGGCCGGCTTAACGTTCATCAAGCGCTGCGTTCGCAACAGCAGGCCAATGTGCAGATCACTTCTCCTTGGCTGGATGACGGGTTCCGTCAAGGCCCGATCGATTTCCGAGGCAGCGCCTGGAGCTCCAGTTTTGCCGGTTATGATCTCTATTACGGCCTAGGCGACAATCCGGAAAAATGGGTGACCATTGTCGCCAATAAGACTCGGCCGGTCCTGGATGGCCTTTTAGGTTCGTGGACCTCCCTGCCGGCCACGGACGGTCCCTGTACGCTGCGGCTGCTGGTGCATAATGTGGACGGTTCGGAGCAGGAATCGCGGGTGCGTATTTTTATCGACCGCACGCCTCCCCAGATCAGCGGCGTGGAACTGTTGCCGATGCTCGATGCGGATCGCCACTCTGTATTGATCCAGTATCATACCGACGATCTTGCGGAAAATACGGTCTATTATCGCTCCGAGGGGGTGAACGAACCGTTCAAAGAAATCCCCATGCTCTACCGCACCGTGGAGCCGCGTCTGAATTTCAGTCAGAGCCACGCGACTGGAAAGCTGGAAATGAAATTCATGGCGCGCAACGGCGCCGGACTGCACACCATCGATGATCACGGCGGAAAATTATACGCGGCCGATCTCTCCGGCACGCCCATCGACCGCCTGAGTTATGCCCCTATGGATTACTCGATCCCTCACGGTCATCTGCTGGACGCCAGAGTCGATTTCAATCAGAACAAAATACCCGAGCTCATCGTCGGCGTGTATCCCAAGAACGGCGGCATTGTCTGCCAGTGGTATGAATTTACCGGCGACGGTTTTGCCGTCGTCGCGATGCTGCCCGAGTTCCTGGTGCCGAGGGATATCGGCGACAGCAACGGCAATAAAAAGCCGGAGCTTTTGGCCGGGTATGGGTTTTCCTCCTATCTGTATGAAAACAACGCTTCATCCGGCATCGACCTGGCGCCGGTCAAGAGCTGGATCGGCAGCAGCAGCGAGCAGTACTGGGGAAGCCGCCTGGTGGATGTCGACGGCGATGAGCGGGATGAGGTGATCTTGCGCGTGCAAAAAAGCGGCGTTGATGCGATCAACGACCTTTTTGAAATTTGGAAGTGCGGCGCCGACGGTCAATACGTTCGCATCGCCGGCCTTGCCAACCCTACGACCGGGGATAATTTGAACGGCGTGCCGCATTGTTCGGTGGGCGATTGGGACGGCGACGGCCGCACGCAAATCCTTCTCGGCGACAGCGACGGCGATCTCTATATGTACGAGCAGAGCGGCGCCGGTTTCAGCCTGGTGTGGCAGGACCGGCTGCCGTTGCAAGATGCGATCGAATGGACCGCCAGCGGCGATTTTGACGGCGACGGCGTACAAGAGTTTGTCGCCGGCTGTCACTCTGATCCCTCGCTCAACAGCGAGCACAGTTACGATGCGCGTCATTGGTACTATCGAATCTATGATCATCAGGGGGAGAACGACTATCGCTTGGTCGCCGAATGGCGATTTTTCGGCTATGAAAGCACCAAGGATTTTCCCTGCGGAGTGACCGCCGGCGATGTGGATCAGGACGGCAGAGACGAAGTGTTGATCACCGCATATCCGGATTTCTACCTGGCGGAATGGGAAGCGGATCGTTATCAGGTCACCTTTCATGCCGCGTCCATTCAGGGCAACGGCGCCCTGGTGGTGGATGCGGACCACGACGGCCGGCAAGAGTTCTGGATCAGCGACGGCGAAAAAATTCGGCCTTACCGCAGAGTCGGCGTCGCCGCCGCGCCGCCGGCGCCGGTCGGCATCGCCGTCCATCCCGTGAATGAACGCTCCGTTCAACTGACCTGGTATCCGGTTCCGGGCGCGGATGAATATCTGGTGTATCGCGGTGTGGATGCCGAGGATCTGCAGGTTCTGCAGACGGTCGCGGCGCCGGCGTTTTTCGACACCACCGTGGCCAGCGGGATTTTGTACCACTATGCCTTAGCCTGCATCGATAATGAAAAAAGTCCCAATCGCAGTCATCTGTCGGCGGTCTATTCGGCAAGGCCGGGCGCCAAACCCTGGTTGCTCGCGGAAGCCTATGCAACCGAGCGAACGGTGCGGCTCTATTTCAGCGAGCCCATGGCCGTCAGCGCCAAAGATCCCACGCATTATACGATCGACGGCGACCTCGGCCGACCAACGTCTTGCGGGTACGATAAAGGCGGCAAAGAGATTCTGTTGACTTTGGGCAAGCGGATCAATCAGCGTGGACAGTTCACGGTAACGGCCGCCGGCCTGATGGATCTGGACGGCACGCCTCTGGATGAGGACAGGAGCAGCGCCATATTCACTGTGAGCGATATCGTTCCTCCTCCTTATTTGCTCGAGGCCACTCTGATCAGGGAACAAACCATTCGGCTGACCTTCAGCGAATCCATGGATCCCAGAGAACTGCTCGACCCGGTTTATTATGAAATGAGCGATGGTTTACAGGTGGTCTCGGTCAAGTTGGTACGCTCTTGCGACCAAGTCGATCTGACCATCGTCCCGGAAACTCTGATGGGCGCGTTCGGCAAGAGATATTGGATCAGGGTGCACAGCATGCGGAGCCATAATGGTCCGGCGATTCAAAAGGGCCGCGGTGATATGATTCAGCTTATTTTTTCCAAATTCAATCTGGATGATGTTTACACTTTTCCCAATCCTTATCGCGCGGGTCTGGATGACGGCGGCATTACGTTCGCCAATCTGACCATTGAGGCGGATATCCGCGTGACGACCTTGGAGGGACGAACGCTGCGCATCCTGCATGAAACCGATGGAGACGGCGGCGTGGTCTGGGACGGCTTGGATGAACAGGGCCGGCCATTGGCCTCCGGCATTTACCTCTATCGGGTGAGCAACGACAAAGAATCCAAATGGGGCAAGTTGGCCATTGTGCGCTGAACGCCGGCAAATATTGTACGTGGGTTTGACCGGAGGATTCGCGGCCGGCAAATCGACGGTCTCCAAGTTGCTGCACGACCAGTTTGGCATTCCGGTGATCGATGTGGACCAGGCCGGCCGCCGCGCGGTGGAAGAGTCGCCTGCCGTGCTGGCTGCGCTGCACGATGCCTTTGGCGATGCCTATTTTACCGCTGCAGCCAAGCTGAAACGAAAAAAGCTGGGCGAACGGGTTTTTCGTGATGAGCAAGCCAGAGCCACGCTCAATCGGATCGTGCACCCGGCCATGCTCAAGATCGTGGCGGCGGAAATGAAACAGGCGGCGGAGCGGACTCCCCGAACGCCTTATGTAGTGGTCGATGCGGCTCTGCTTTTTGAACTGGATCTGCATAAAAAGATGGATGTGGTGGTAACCGTGTGGGCGCCTCTATCTGTATGCCAACGGCGGGCCGGCCGGCGCGACGGCCTGACCAAGACGGAAGTGGCGGCGCGGTATCAGGCGCAATGGTCGATGGCGCAAAAAATCGTCGGCGCCGATTACACGCTGGATAATTCCACCACTCGCGCGGCTCTGCGAACAGCGGTTCGGCATCTTCATTATCAGCTCTTGGATCAAGCGCAGCAAAAGCGCCGGCGCGGCTGATATCCGCCAGAAGAGTTTTTACGATGGATGGCAACCCGGACAATTTTTTTTCTGCCCGGGATCCGTCCTGATGCATCATCGGCCCGGACACAGCGCGGCGAGGAATTCCCTGCACGTCCTGTCGGCCGAGTGGGAGCTTTCATGCATTCGCTACGCATGCCACCCGCAGCTAAGCTGTTAATCCCTTTCTGCGCAGGGATTGTTCTGGGAGTGCGCTTCGATTTACCGGCGCTTTGGGTGCTGGCCGCGAGCGCCTTCGGCCTCGTTCTCTGGTTGTGGAGCTATCGACAGCATCATCATCGCTTGTCGGCAGCCGCCGCCGCTCTGCTGGTTCTGCTTCTGGCGGCTGTGCGCACAGCGATCCAATACCATCTGGCTGCGCCGAACGAGATAAGCCGGTTTGTCAGCGCCGAGCCGGTTGCTGTGGAGGGCGTTGTCAGCAGCGCTGTGGCGAACCGATCCGACCATCGTTCCTTTGTGCTCAAGGTCGATTCGGCGTGGAGCCGCACCCATCATGGGCCGGCGCAGGGCCGGGTTTACGTTCGGCTCTACGATAGCACCGCTGTGTTCAAGTATGGAGACCGGCTTTTACTAACAGGCTTTTTACGTCGGCCGGCCGGAGAACGCAATCCGGGAGATTTTGATTACAGCCGCTATCTGGCGGCGCAAGGGATTTTTGCCACTCTGAGCGTGTTCATCGAACCGCCGCTGCGGCTGAGCCAGGGCCAGGGCGCTTGGCTCGATCAACGGGTGTTCATGCCGCTGGCCGGTTTTATTCATCAGCTGTTGTACAAAGCGCTGCCCTTTCAGCAGGCCGCGCTGTTGTTCGGGCTGCTCGTCGGCGACCGTTCGGCCGTGGCTCAAGAGGTGGAAGAGGATTTTCGCAACGCCGGCGTCATCCATGTGTTGTCGGTTTCCGGCATGCATGTGGGCTTTGTCGTTGCTGCGCTTTTTTTTCTGTTGAAATGGCTGCCGCTACGACCGGCGCTGCGAACGCTGTTGCTGCTGGCCGGCATCTGGTTCTACGCGCATATAACCGGGCTGGACTCGCCGGTGGCCCGCGCGGCCTTGATGGCCGGTCTGTTTCTGCTGGCGCCGTTGCTGCAACGGCGGGCAGATCCGGTGAACATCATCGCTGTCGCCGCGCTGATCCTTCTGATGCTGCATCCGCTGCAACTTTTCCTGGCCGGTTTTCAGCTCAGTTTTGCCGCCTGTCTGGGCATTGTCCTGCTCTATCAACGGCTGCGGATTTACACGGATCTCTGGTTCAACCGTCGCGGTGTTTTTCATCGGGCGGCCCGGTATTTGGTGGAAATCGTCGCGATCTCTGCCTGCGCGCAAATAGCGACTTTGCCCATCATCCTCTACTATTTTAACAGCCTTCCGCTCATCAGTCTGGCGGCCAATATCCCGGTGATTCCCTTGAGCGGCGTTATTCTGATAGGCGGTTTTGCTGCGGTCCTGGCCGAAGCGCTCTTGCCGGGCTTGGGCGTCAGAGTGCTCAAACCCGTCGGCGCGCTGCTGACCCTTTTGATCAACATGGTTCATGGCTTCAGCGTCGTGCCCTTTTCGCATCTCACCGTCCCCCGGCCGTCGCCGTGGGGCTTGTGGTTGATCTTTGCCGCTTGCGGCTTGCTCTTTTATTGGCAGGAACCTCGGGTGCGAAAATGGCTCTTGGCAGTCACCATTTTGTTGCTTAATTTAATGGTCTGGCGGCAGGTTCGAGCAGACCCTCATGCGCTGCGTGTCACGTTTTTTGATGTAGGCCAGGGTGATGCGGCGCTTTTCGAATTTCCGGACCGGCGGACGCTTCTGGTGGATGGAGGCGACCGGACCGCCAAGATCGACTATGGAGAACGGGTGATCGGGCCCTATCTGCGGCGAAGGGGCATCCGGCGCATCACCGATGTGGTAATTACCCATCCGCATGCGGATCATTTGGGCGGTATAGCATATATAGTGAAGCATTTCAGCGTCGGCCGCATTTTGAGCTCACCGGTGGTTTATCAGGATGCGCTCACCAAAGAGCTGGACAGTCTCGCGGTGGTCCGAGGCGTCCGCCGCCAGACCCTGTGCCGTGGAGACAGTCTGGGCGGATATCGTCATTCCACCGTGCTGGTGCTGAATCCCGCATGCTGCGACGCCGCGGCGACGGACGATGACCTGAATGACGCTTCTATCGTTCTCAAGGTCCTCTTTGGCCGTACCTCCTTTCTGCTCACCGGGGATGCGGGGACCAGCGTGGAGGCCCAATGGCTGGGATGGAAGGAGCTGATCAAGTCCGATGTGGTTAAAGTGGCGCATCATGGCAGCCCTTCCGCCAGCAGTGAATCGTTCTGCCGCTGCGCCAGCCCCCGCTATGCGGTGATCAGTGTCGCGGAATATAACCGGTTCAGCCTGCCCTCGCCGGAGGTGATGGCGCGCTGGGAGGCTGTCGCCGGTCAGGTGGTCCGTACTGCGGACAGCGGTGCGGTTGTGTTTGTCAGCAACGGCGAGAGAATGCAGCGCATTCGATAATCGCATGAAGATCATCAAGGAAGGAAATTGAATATGACTGAAAAAGAAAAGAACCTGCAGTCGCTCATGGACAGCGGCATCGTCGCCATCGTACGGGCGAATACATCGGAGGGACTGCTTCGAGTGGTAGAGGCGATTGAAAAGGGTGGAGTGCGGGCCATCGAGGTCACCATGACCACGCCCAAAGCTATAGAAACGATCGCCGCGGTGACGGAAAAGTATCAGGGCGATGTCCTTGTCGGTGTGGGAACGGTTCTGGACGAGGCCACTGCCCGTATGGCTATATTGGCCGGAGCGAAATTTGTCGTCGCGCCGAACCTGAACGAAGAGGTGGTCAGGACGGCGCGGCGCTACAGCCGCATCGTCATGCCGGGCGCGTTTACGCCCACTGAAATCGTGCGTGCCTGGGAAGCCGGCGCGGATGTAGTCAAGGTGTTTCCCACCTCTTCCGTGGGACCTGACTATATCAAAGATCTCAAGGGCCCGTTGCCCCATATCTCGATGCTGCCCACCGGCGGAGTGACGGTGGACAATGCCGGCGCTTTTATCAAAGCAGGCGCCTGTGCGGTTGCAGTGGGCGGCAATTTAGCGAGCGCCAATGCGATCAGCGAAGGACGGTATGAAGAGATCACGCAAAACGCCGCTCGATTCGTCGAGGCGGTTAAAAAGGCTCGGGCGAAATAAATGACCGATTCTCTTCACGGCTATCGTATCAAGGCGACGCTGCTGAACGGACCGGTTTGGCAGCTGTTTGAGGTCGAGACCGCTGATGGACAAGCGGTCTGGCTAGCCCGTCTGCATCATGATTTCGTCGATGAGCAGTCAACCGCCTTGGTGCAAGAGTGCTATCGTGAAGGATATGGGCTGCGTCACCCCCACATCTTGGAACTGCTGCATTTGGACGCAGACGAACGAACGCCCTGTCTGCTGTATGAGCCCCTTAAAGGCGCTGTGCCTTTGTTTCAATATATAGTCGATCATCCGCCCGACTCCGCCACCGCCGTGCAGTGGGTGCTGCAGATTTGTCAAGCCCTGCAGCATGGCTATCTCCACGGCGTGTCGCACGGCTGCCTGGGCTGGTCCTCTCTATTCCTGACCAAACAGGGCTTCATCAAAGTGGCTTTTTTCGGCAGCAGCCGGTTGTTCGCCTATGGCTGTCAAAGCCGGCCGAGCCTGTTCATGCCCTATGCCCTGTTGTCCAGTCCGCAAAGATTGCGTACGCCGGACAAAGTGAGCATCAGCGATGAACTGTACACCCTTGGCGCGCTCTACTATCAGCTCCTGACCGGGGATTACCTGTGTCAATCTCGGACTCTAGCGGAGCTCATTGCAGAAAAGATGGAGCCGTGGCAGACGCGCAAACCACTCGGCGAAAAAGAGACGTTGCTGCTCGACCGGCTGCTGGAGCCGAATCCGTCTCTGCGTTTTTCCAATTGCCGCGAAGTGATCGATGCGATCCAGCCGCCTGAGCCGGAAGCAGCCGCAAGCCCGTGGACCGAAGCAGAATCCACTCCGCTCAAGTCCAAGTTGTTCGAGTGGAGAAAAAAAGCGCAGCAGCTGTTCAGTTCTACGCTGGTGGGCATGAAACGGCGGATGGCGCTGACGCTGGTTCTTTTAGCTATGCTTGTCTTTGTCTCTTTGTTGGTGACCTGGATCTCCGAATTGGGTCATGACCAGTGGAAAGATCAGGCGCTCTACCAGGCGTTCATCTCCGAACAGGATTCCCTGCGATCGTTGCAAAGGCGAAACCAGGAGAGGGCCGAGCGGGTTGCGCCGCCCATCCATGATTCCAAGTCTTTGTCCCGCCAAGCCAGCGTCGGCTCCGGCGAGGCTAGGAAAGAGGCGACCGGCGGCGTAACGGCTGTGGACAGCATCGGCGTACAATTTGTCACCTTGACGGTTTCCGCTCAAATCGATTCAACGCTGACAGTCGCCGACGTCTATGTCAACGACAAGCTGGAAGGTCAATCGTCGCTCTACGGACCTCTCATCATTCAAGGGTTGTCGGCCGCACGCAGCTATACCGTGCGGGTGCAGAAAGAGGGCTATGCGGTGTGGCAGAAAACGGTTACGATTTCCGCAGACGCGGACAATGTCTTGCAGGCCCGTTTGCTGCCATTGACCGATGCGCTGCGCCGGTACACTTTCAGCCGGGTGCCCTTCGCCGACCGGCTCAGCATCGACGGCAAGCTGCCTTCCATGGCGCTTCCGCTGGAAGTGGACCTGGTTCTCGGCGTCCATGAACTTCGCTACAGTGATACAGCCAGCGGTTTTCAATGGACCACTTCGCTGACATTGGATTTGAACTCTGCCAGAACCATTTCCTATCCGCCCGAACAGGTCGGTATGGGTCGGCTGGCGGTGGTGCTGTCAAATCCTGCGCGTTATGGCTACGCGTTCGTTTATCTGCCGGGACAAAGCCGCACCCAGACAACGCCCTTTCGACAGCCTATGGCGGTGGGTCGTTACGCTTTACGCATTTTTCGCGATGGTTTTCGAACGATTCCGTCCGATACGACTATCTTTATCAAGCCGAATGAAGACTTGAACATTGTGGTACAAATGAGTCCGATGTGATGTCGCTTAATGCTGCTAAAACGGGTTTACTGCTTTTGCTCTGTTGTGCCGGGTTGGTGTACAGCCAGGCCAATTTAGCCGTTGTCTCTGTCACGCCTGAAGCGAATTTTATCAACGCGGATCCCGGCAGCGTGGTTCGGGCTGTTTTCAACGCTCCGCTGGACAGCACGGCTGTCGAGCCGGGCGCTCTGGCGGTATACAGCCGGCAGTCCGGCCGGGTTCTTGGACAGGCGAGCTATGATTCGGTCCATCAGGCGCTGCTGTTCGTTCCGCAATCCAGTTTTTCACCCGGCGATCAAATCACCGTGGTGCTGACCAATCGGCTCACCGGTCTCCAGGGCGAGCGTCTGCGAAACGGTTATTGTTGGCAATTTATGGTGGGCGCGGCCAAGGGCGCTTTCAATTTCCAGACCCACCATCTGATCACCGGAATGGAAAACTCGAGTCTTGTCGCGTGTGATCTGAATGCCGACGGCCTCCCAGAGGTCGCAGTGGCCGGCGTTCAGGGGGGAAAAAATCTGATCAAGTTCGCGCATATCGCCGGCCGCCGGTTCGAGACTTTTGCCGAGGTGGAGATCCCTTCGGCTGTGCGCCCCCTCTATGCGGCGGATCTGGACGGCAACCATGTACCGGATGTGATCGCCCTGCATCGCAAATCCTATTCTTTCTCCGTCTGTCCTCTGGATTCTTCCGGAAATCCCAGAGCTGTAAAGACCTATGTTTTGCCCTCGCCGTTGATTGAACCGCGTTCTGCGGCTATCGGCGATCTGAACGGCGATGGCTCTCTCGATGTCGTGATCTATGGACGCATCACCTCCAATATGAGTCTGTTCTCGCTCATGGTTTATTTGAACGACGGCCGGGGCGGGCTGGGCGACCGGGATGCTCCTTCTCACAGTTTTTATCGAGTGCTCAAGGGGGAATATGCGCTGGCTGCGGACCTGAATCAGGATGGCTGGATGGACCTCAGCGTCACACGGTCATCCTCCGGCCTGTCCTTCGGCTATTTTTTTCATCCAGGCAATCTATTGGATTTTCCCAACTCGCCGACCATGATAAACGGCGTCAGCGGCGATCTGGAGCATGCGCTGGCAGCGGATGTGAACAGCGACGGACAATTGGATCTGTTGACCTCTGACATCAATACCAGTCAAATAAGCGTCTGCTTGGGCAAACGGTCTGACACTGGACAATTAACCTTTGCCAGACCAACGTTTTTTTCCGCCACGCCGGCTACCAATTGGATGGAATGCGGCGATGTGGACGCTGACGGCGATTTGGACCTGGCCACGTTGGGCAGCAAGCAGAATACTTTTATGCTGCTCCGCAATGACGCTGGAGTGTTCTCGGAGCAGAACACTTTTATGCCGTCGAGCAAACCCCGGCAGTTCACCGCAGCCGATTACAATCAAGACGGTTCTGTGGATTTTCTGGTGCTGAATCAGATCGACACCTTGACCATTCTACAGAACAAAAATGTCCCCAACCAGCCGCCCCTGGCGCCGTCGCTGCTGTCGCCGGCGAACGAATCGCATCAATCCTCCTCATCCGTGCGCTGCGTCTGGCGCGCGCCTGTGGATGCGGACGGCGATTCTCTACATTTCCGCGTCGAGTTGACGCGCAATCAGCTGACTCCGGTTGTGTACGATTCACGGATCAATCCCGAACTGTTTTCGCCTCGGCCGCCCGCGGCCTCAGGAGCTGATTCGGTCGCATTGCAGGTGAACCTTGCCACAGAGGGCGTCTACCGCTGGAATGTACAGGCGCGCGACCATGCCGACGGCGGGCTGATCTCCGAAACGCGCACGTTGATCATCGATCGCACTGCACCGGTCCTTCATCGTATCGATCTGCTCGATGCGATCGTGCAAAACTGGATCAATCCCCTGGATACCGGTGCGGAGACTTCGGTTCAATTGACCTATACGGAGCTGTATCCCGATTCGGCCGTGCTGGAGTTGACCGGCACCGGCCAGCCGCAGATTAAAACCTCGCTGACCGGCGGCAGCCTTCAAAGTCTGGTTTATAAGCTGCCGATCGATTATCTGGCAGACGGCGTTCATCCGTTGGCCGCCCGTCTGATCGATAAGAGCGGTCTGCGCAGTACGCTGACCAGTGAGTTGCGGATCGATCAGACGCCTCCGTACGGAACCCTCATCACCACCGCCCAAGATACGGTGTCCTCGGTCGCCATTCCTGTCTCCATTGTGCCTGGAAACGATGGCGCCGGCAGCGGCCTGTCCGGCGTTTACCGCATTCAGGTCAGCGTCGACGGCGGGCCGTGGCAGGTATGGGTGAACCAAACGACGGCCCGCGATACTGTTTTCTACGGCGCGCATCTGAAAGAGTATGCCTTTGAAGCGGCTGCCTTTGACCGGGTCGGCAATTTCGAGGGGTTTCAGAATAAAGCAGAGACCCATGTCTATGTCGACACCACCGCTGACGACCAGACGGCCCCGGGCAAACCGACCGGAGTGCTGGCCAATGGCGCCAATCCCAGTCCCTGGACGCGGCAGGAAAACTTTTCCATCTCTTGGCAGCTGCCGCAGGATGAAAGTGGGATTAAAACGTTGTACTATAAATTAGGATCCGCACCTCAATCCAATCAGGATTTCAGCGGTTCTCTGGCGCCGCAACCGCCGATGCAGATTTTGCTGGCGACCGAAGGCAGCCTGCCGCTTTACCTTTGGCTCATGGACGGCCGCAACAACGTCGACTACCGAAATTCCGCCAGTGTGCTGCTGCGCCGGGATACGGTTTCGCCGCAGCTGTATCAAGCGACTTTTCGCGATGCGGCTTTTATCGACGCCCTGAAGGCGTCCTGGTTTAATCCCAGAACCACGGCCAGCGTGGTTGCGCAACTGATTTATGATGAATGGCATCCGGCCAGAGCCGAAGTGTATGTCGATTGGTTGAACCGGACCATCACCAGTACCTCTCTGGCAGCAGGAAATCAGGTGCAAGCCGCGCTGCCGCTTTCGACCAGCGGCGTACAGGATCGTGGGTATGACCTGACTTTTCTTCTGGTGGATTCCACCGGCAATGAGGATCGATTGGTTGCGCGTCTGGCATTTGATCAAACTTCGCCGCGCGGCTGCGTGGCTTTCTCTCCAGTGCGCAAGAGCACAACCGAGCAGTTCCCGGTGAGTTGGACCAGAGGAGAGGATGGCAATGGCAGCGGTGTGTCGGATCGATTTGATGTGTATGTAAGCAGCAACGGCGGCGCCTGGCAGAGATGGCTGTCCGATACGCCGCTCACCGGCAGCACTTTTATGGGAATCCATGGCCGGCGCTACGAGTTCGAGGCTGTCAACAAAGACCGCGTCGGCAATGTGGAGCCGTTGCTGTCGCTTGCTGAGACAATGGTTGAAGTGGACACCACCCTGGACGATATGACTCCGCCGGCAGCTCCACTGCTGCTGTCCGCCGGAGGCAGTCCCGCCGCCAGCCCCTGGCAGACGCAACCGGTGTTTCAGATCACCTGGCAGGTTCCGGCTGATGAGAGCGGTGTGGTCAAATCTTATTATAAACTCGGCTCTGCACCAGCCAGCCAGACAGATACTACCGGCTCCTCCAGTGCCGCAGGGCCCCTGTCGATCACTCTGATGCAGGAGGGCCAAAAGCCGCTCTATGTTTGGCTTAAGGACAGGAACGGCAATGTGGATTACAGGAATCACGCTCAGGTCCTGTTGCGCTATGATAAACTGCCTCCGGACATCGTCAGCGTGTCTGCCGTCAGGCCGACGGCCGCTTTTACCGACAATCGGCCAAGAGCGTGGTATGATGCAAAAAAAACGTCGGGTTGCACTTTGTCCATCACCTTTTCAGAAACTCAACCCGAGAGTCTGATCATCGGCCGCCCTGGATTAGGTCCGGACATCAGAGTGACTGATTTTACCTCCACCGGCCTTTCGCAGACGGTCGATGTGCCTTTGACCTGGAGTGGCAGAGCCGACGGCCGCTACGCTCTTTCGCTGCGCCTGCGCGATGCAGCTGCTCGCATCGATACCACCAGTTTCTATCTCGGGCTTGATTCTACGCCGCCGGTGCAAGTGCAGGCATTCGCCGCGGACACCAGCAGTGAAGCGGTGTTTACGGTGAACTGGACTACAGGAACCGATGCAGGCAGTGGATTGTCCGGCGTCTATCAGGTGATGGTTCAGGAAAACGGCGCTCCTTGGCAGGTGTGGTTGGCGCAGACGACCAAAAGCAGTGAAAGCTTTAACGGCCGTCATGGCAACACCTATCGATTTGAGGCCAGCGGCAAGGACCATATGGGTTTATGGGAACCGCTCCTGGGAAAAGCCGAGGCGGTCGTGGTGGTCGACACTACCGCTGATGACCGGACCGCCCCTTCATCGCCGCTGAATGTGCGGGTGCGCGATGCCGAGGGTGGGGCCTGGCAAAAGAACGCTCTCTTTCACATTCTCTGGGACGCGCCTTTTGATCCCAGCGGTCTGAAATCGCTTTTTTATAAAACCGGCGCTGCGCCGGCCGGCAATGCGGATTTCAGCGGGGTGATCCCGGCCGACAGCCTTTTATCCTTGACCCTGAGTAAAGAGGGTCGAACGCCGCTGTATCTTTGGCTGATGGACCGCCGTGACAATGTCGATTATCGCTCCGCAGCCATGATCATGCTGGGCTATGATCCTACGCCGCCGGCCTTGACTGCGTTGACGTTTACGAATACAGGTTACGGCGCCAACTGGTTCAATCCCGCGTTGACCAGCGAAGCCTCGGCGCGGTTGCGCTATTCTGAAAAGCATGCGGATTCCCTGTTCCTGCGCGCACCGCAGCTGGATTTTAACCGGACCTTGGCCAATCCCGGCAGCGGCACAGATATTGAATTCACTTTCAATATACCCATCTCCGGACGCAGCGACGGCGCCTTTCTGCTGACCTGCACGCTGATCGACAGCGCCGGCAACGCCACCAGCCGCCGGGACACGCTGCGGGTGGATCAGACGGCTCCCACCGGCGTCGTGGCCTTTTCGCAGGAGACCTCTGCGGCACAAACGTTTCCCGTCTCCTGGTCCGCGGGACAGGATGGCAAAGGAGTGGGCATCGCCTATATCTACGATGTGTGGGTGAACGACAATCAGACCGGTTGGCAGAACTGGCTCAGCCGCAGTCGTTCGCGCACAGCTTCCTTTACCGGCGAGCAGGGACACCGCTACGAGTTTGAAGCCATCGGCTATGACCTGCTGCAGAACGGCGAACCGCGACTAGGCCGCGCCGAATGCATTACGTTGATCGACACAACGATAAACGATCAAACTCCACCCGCCGCGCCGCTGGAGCTCTCCTCCTGGCCCGCAGGATGGAGCACCTCGCCGGTTTTTGAACTGAATTGGAAAAATCCTGCGGATGCCAGCGGCATAGCTAAAGCGTATTATAAAGCCGGAGCGCCGCCGGCGCATGCCCAAGATACCACCGGCAGCTGGCGCGGCAAGCCGCCGGTCGCCTATGTGATGCCTTTCGAAGGCAGCCGCACTCTATACGTCTGGCTCGAAGACGGCCGCGGCAACGCCGATTTTAACCACAACAGCTCGGTCACGCTTCGCTACGACGCTGCAGCGCCGGTCATCGACAGCCTCTATATCCAGAATGCCGTTTATCAGGGCGTGTGGCTGAATCGCCTTTCAGCCGACGAGGCCCTGATGCGAATACAGTACAGCGAGCTTTTTCCCGATTCCCTGCATATTCAACTGCCCGGATCTATGCCGCCGATCTCGCAGCCCGTGTCCCTGGCCGGCAGCCGGCGATGGCTGACTGCTGCGGTGCCGGTCGCGGGTTTGAACGACGGCCGTTATGACTTGCCGGTGCTTCTTTCGGATAAAGCCGGACAAGTGGCGGTCGATACTTTGCATTTGGGCGTGGACAGCACAGCGCCGCAAGGCAGCCGGGCGCTGTCTCCGATGGTCAGCATCAGTCCGGAGTTTGAGATCAGCTGGAGCGGCGTGAATGCCGGCAGCGACGGCGAAGGCTCCGGATTGTCCGGCGAGTACGACATCCGCATGCGCGTGGACAATGGGCCTTGGTACTTGTGGCAACAGCGCGTACGCGCCGCCTCACTGCGCTACATCGGCGTGCACGGTCATCGCTACTCGTTTGAAATCGCCGCTTGGGATCAAGTAGGCCTTCGCGAACCGTTCGCCGATCAGGCCGAGACCATCACCCTGATCGACACCGCCCTGGTGGATCGCACTGCGCCGGATGCGCCGAAAAACCTCATGGCCGGAGGCGCTGCTCCAAGCCCTTGGCAGAAGAGCAACCTGTTTTTACTCACCTGGGAAAACCCCCAGGACCCCAGCTCCATATCCCGCGTTTTCTGGAAATTCGATGCCGCGCCGACGAGCCAGACGGACACCTCCGGCACACTGGCCGCCGTGCAACCGCTGGCGCTGACGATCCGTAAAACAGAATCGCAAAAAGTGTATCTCTGGCTGGCAGACGGCAAAGGCAATGTGGATTACAGGAAGACGGCTTCTGTGATTCTGCGCTATGACCCAGTGGCGCCGGTGATTGACAGCCTGCGCTGGGTGTCGCCGGCTCTGCCTCCGGATTGGTTCAATCAGAAAAAAACAGGACGCCTCGCTCTCCTGGTTCATTTTCAAGAGACCCATCCCTATCAGTGCATTTTAGCGCAGCCGCAATTGCCTGAACCGGTGCAGATGAAATCCGTATCCGCAAACGGCATATGGACGACGGAGCTCAAGGTGATCAATGCACTAGACGGCCGCTATGAGGTGCAGGTGACGCTGAGCGACAGCGCCGGCAATCTCTCGGCGGTGAAAATCCTGCCGCTGGGTTTGGACAGCACTCCGCCGCGGATCAGCCACAAGGCTGCACAGACTCCGGTGCTGGAAAACACTCCGGTGGGCATTCAGGCGGTCATCCATGACGAAAACCGCATTGAATCCGCCAGTTTGCAGTACGGCCCAGCCGGCAGCCGCTTTCGCACCACCCTGGCGATGATCCGGACGGATGACAGCACCTTCAGTGCGACTATCCCCGCTTCAGCCCTGGGTGCGCGCGGGGTGGAATATGTTCTCTGGTCTACGGATGGGTTGACATTGCGGCGAGAACCCGCCTTGGAACAGACGCCGTCCAACTATAGCCTGCGCGTGCGTCTGGTCGGCGCCAACAATAACGGCCTGCAGCGGCCGACGCCGCCTGCCGCAGGCACGGAGGTCAATCGCTATCAACTGGTGTCTTTTCCCATCCAGATCGATGACCCGCGGCCAGAGGCGGTGTTGGAGGATGACCTCGGCGCTTATGACAAGCACAAATGGCGGTCGTTCGCCTGGCAGACCGCCGCCTCGTTATTCAGCGAATATCCGCAGCTGGGCCGGATTGAACCGGGACGATCGTTCTGGTTGATCACCGCGTTGCCGGATGTGACGTTGGACAGCGGTCCCGGCGTCTCGGTGGCTGTCCACCCACCTTTTGCCATCACTTTAAGCAAAGGATGGAACGATGTGGCCAATCCCTATGCCTTTAATGTGGATTGGAGCGATGTCATGAAAGCGACAGGCGCTGATACGCAAAAAGTGATCGGCCCCTATGCCTACGAGGGACGCTGGCTGCTGCCGTTTGAGGTCGCGCAGATGAAACCCTGGCAGGGGTACAGCTTTTATTCCGATCATGACCAGGCCACGCTTCTTATCCCGGCGATCGAGTCGGCCGCAACGCTGCATAAACTACCGGCTGAAGCCCCATTCAATGGCGCCGACTGGCTTTACCACATCACTGCGCGGGCAGCCTCTGCGGTGGATGACAACAATTACCTCGGCGTGACATCCGGCGACCGGCCTATGGTCAAGTACCCGGAGCCCTACTCGGTGGGTGATTTTGTCACGCTCGCGTTTATGGATTCGAGCGGCCGGCCTTGGGCTGCAGATTTCCGCCGGCCGGCCGAAGGCTACATCTGGAATATCACGGTGACCACCAACCAATGGGAAAAGCCGGTTCAGCTGCACTTTCACCGCTGCGGCCAGTGGCCGGAAACCCTTTCCGCTGGTTTGTGGGATGAACGCGACCAGGTGTGGATCAATCTGAAAAATGATTCGCTGTACTATTTTATCAGCGCCAGGAACGACCCCGTCCGCCGTTTTCAACTGTTTGCTGGCAGCAGCCGCTTTATGGCGGAGAACAGCCAGAGCGGCATAGCGACCGCCGCCGACCTGCTGCAAAACTATCCCAATCCGTTTAACGGACAGACCGTGATCACCTATCAGGTCGTCAAAGAGGGCAAGGTGGAGATCGCAATCTATAATCTCCTTGGACAGAAAATACGCGTGCTCTATTCAGGGATCCAGACCTGCGGACGCAAGCAGAGGGTCTGGGATGGCCGGGATGAATCCGGACGGATTGCGGCCTCCGGCGTGTATCTGATCAAGATGGACGGACCCGATTTCAGCGCGCAAAGAAAGATGATTTTTTTAAGATGAAAAAGATACTTTGGCTGGGGCTCATGCTGGCGGGAATGACAGGCTATGGTCAACCGCTTAAGTCTGATCGAGTCGAAAAGGGTGTGGAAGCTTTTTATCAGGCCGAATTCGAAGCCGCGCTGTCGCTTATGCGCCGAGCTTTGGCTGATCCGGCCCTGCCGGCTTCCGGGCGTTTCGACGCACACCTGTATTATGCCTTTTCTCTGATCCGGCTCAACGGGCACCCTGACAGCATTCGCAGCCACCTGCAACAAGCGGTGTCCATCGATCCGGGCCGCGAACTCGATACGCATCTGATTCCGCCGGATCTGTATGAGCAGTACCATTTCGTCAGACAAGCCAACATGGGCAGCCTGTGGATCGAGTCCGACCCCTCGACGGCCATCGCGGTCTGCTATGACCGCCGTTCCGGCAAGTCGGTGTCCATGAACACGCCCGCATCCTTTATGAACCTGAACGCTGGTGAGTTTGACTTTTTACTGCATGCTCCGGGCCATGATGATCTGCAGACGGTCATTCAGGTGAACGCCGGACGCACCGACAGTCTTTTTTTTCAATTGCGTAAATTATCCAAGCCTTGGTATCGATCATGGTGGGCTCTGGGCAGCGGTGGCGCCTCGATTTTACTGGCGTGGTTTATTTTCAACCGCGAGGACGATACAGGCGGTAAGGATTCTTCTGAACTGCCTCTGCCGCCTTCACGGCCCTGATTACGCGGCGCCGGAGAGCCAACAGGAGCAGTCCTTTTGATTTCACCAACTGCGTACGTTTTTTCACGGACGCTCGTTTGCTTTTCGCTTGACGGTGCGATCATCCTCCGCCGCACCGGCTCGACGACCGCTTCAGACGGAGCGGTTTTCCTCTGGTTTTTCATCAAAGGGGCTACTCTCCGGCATGGTGAGCGTGGATCTCTTACACTATGAGCGTCTTCTCTGGCGGCAGGGCTATAGCCAAATCGCCGGAGTGGACGAGGCCGGCCGCGGTCCCCTGGCTGGACCGGTGGTCGCGGCTGCGGTGATCTTTGCCCGCGGCCAGAAAGCGCTGCCGGGCATCGATGATTCCAAGCGATTGACCGCCAGGCAACGAGAGGCCGCAGCCGCTTTGATTCGGACTCATGCCTTGGCTATAGGCATCGGCGTGGTCTCGGAACAGGTCATCGATCGAATCAATATCCTGCAAGCCACTTATCGTGCCATGCTGGAAGCGGTACGCCGTCTAAACCTGACCCCTGACCACCTGCTCATCGACGGCCGCGGCAGCCCGGAAACTTTTATCCCGGCCACGACGTTAATAAAGGGCGATCGTCTATCCCTGAGCGTAGCGGCTGCGTCCATCATCGCCAAAGTGGCGCGGGATGAACAAATGGTGGAGTATCACGCCCTGTATCCTCAGTATCGTTTCGACAAGCACAAGGGCTATCCGACCGCTGAGCATCTGCGCGCGATTCGTCGTTGGGGATGGTGTCCTATCCATCGCCGTTCTTTTCATCCCAAACAGCTGCAGGATCTGTCGCCATGGCCGCTTCCAGTCACGCCAAACGATTAGGCACCTTTGGGGAACAAAAGGCGGTGGAGTACCTGCAGAAGCAGGGCTTTACGATTCTTGCGCGGAACTTCCGCGCCGGCCACGGTGAGATCGATATCATCGCCCGAGAGGGTGAGTATCTCTGCTTTGTCGAGGTAAAAACCTGCCGCGCCGCCAGTTTCGGCGAACCAGAGGCGTGGGTGACGCCGCGCAAACAGAAACGCATGATCTCAGCTGCCCGGCGCTACCGCGCATTGCATGATCTGAACGATATGGACTGCCGATACGATGTGATCGCGCTGCGCCTGCAGCGCGGCGCGCTGTCCATCCATCATATCCGCGACGCTTTTTGGTTGAATGAAGAAAACGACGATGAGCGTGATGATTGGTAAAGGAGCCGTGTGGTCTGGAGCAAAGTAAAACCGTTCGTCTGGGAGGCTTGTAAATGGGGGCTGTTGATCTGGCTGCTGTCTCCGATCGCATGGATGCATGAAAAGCCTGTTCCCTTTCCCAGAATCATGATAGGGATCATGCTCTTTGTGATCCTATCGGGTAAAATGTTCTACGATATCATGGTGAACCGCAGATCCAGGGAGGTGGAAAAAAGTCCTGCTGCGGATTTGCTGGCCACCGTCGCCATGGTGACAGTCATCGCCTTGGTGGTCGGCCTTTTTGTGGTAACCATTGGATACCTGCTGCTCAGCGGCATGCAGCAAGCCACTGCGCCGCAGGAGTGAGGTGAAATTTTTCTTGCTTTAATAGCCGCTTTTAACTAAATTAATTGAAAATAAATCACTAATGAATGATCCAGCCACCTTAGCTCAGTCGGTAGAGCGGCTCACTCGTAATGAGCAGGTCGTCGGTTCGATTCCGACAGGTGGCTCATGCTATTTCAGGGCGAGATGACGTGGTCGGCGTAAACTTGGGAAAAACTATGCGAACCATACTGGTTTCAATTGTGATCGTCACTCTGGTTGGAACCGCGTCTGCTGCGGACTCTCCTGGCACCACGGGGTTTCAATTTTTACGAACTCAAGTGGGTGCACGGCCTGCGGGTATGGGCGGTTCTTTCATCGCCATGGAAGGGGATGTGCAGTGCCTTTACTACAATCCGGCGGGCGTGGCGACAGTGACCAACCGGGCGGCCAGTTTCACTTACATGAAGCATCTGCTGGATTTTAATTTCGGCTTTGTCGGCTTTGTCCAACCCCATCTCGGTCCTGGTAATCTGGGGATAGGCCTTTCCTTTATGGACTATGGGGATTTTAAAAGAACCGATGGCAGCGGCGCTGTGTTGGGAAATTTTTCTGCCAATAGCTTGAGTCTGGCTGCCACATACAGCCTGCAGCCGGTGCAAAATCTCAGCATCGGCCTTTCCGCTAAATACATCCGTGCGGCCATAGAAACCTATTCGGCGGACGCCGTGGCCGCAGACGCCGGTGTGCTCTATCATTTTCCCCAATGGATGTTGACGTTGGCTGCCGGCGTGTTCAACCTGGGCCAGCCCATTTCCGCTTTTATCACTCATAAAGACGACCTGCCTATGTCTCTGCGTTTCGGCCTGGCCAAAAAGCTGGAGCATCTGCCGCTGCATCTCAGTCTGACCTTCTACCGCTATCAGAACGAGAAATGGCATGGCGCTTTAGGCGGTGAATTCACCCTGAGCCCGCAGGCTTTTCTGCGTTTGGGCTACGATAACGTAGGGCGAGAGCTGGAGGTCGGCGGCAATCGGGATCGCTTTGCCGGCGCTTCCATCGGTCTGGGACTGGTCTGGCGCAACGTGCACATGGATTATGCTCTATCCTCGCTGGGAGAGGTGGGCACTCTCAATCGGTTTTCCCTCTCCAGCCCTTTTTAATCCCTGGAAGAATGTCATGGAAACAGCGGTAACGGTCCCTAAAATTGCAGCGCTCAAGGGCGAGCAAAAGATTACAGCGTTGACCGCTTATGATTTTTGTTTCGCTTCCCTGCTCGATGGAGCGGTGGATATTCTGCTGGTAGGCGACTCGGCGGCGAATGTATTTTCCGGCGAAGCCACCACTTTATCTTTCACCATGGAGGAAGCGCTCTATCATTGCCGGGCGGTGCGTCGCGCGGTGCGGCGGAGCCTGCTGGTGGCGGATATGCCGTTTCTTTCCTATCAGGTCGGTCCGGAACAGGCCCTCCAAAACGCCGGCCGTTTTTTCAAAGAAGCTCAGGTGGATGCTGTCAAGCTGGAGGGCGGCGCTGTGGTGGTGGAGACGGTGCGCAGGCTGGTGCAGGCCGGCATGCCGGTCATGGGTCATCTGGGATTGACGCCGCAGTCTGTGCGCGCCTTCGGCGGTTTTGGGCTGCAGGCTGCTGATGAGAAGGGCGCTGAGCGGTTGCTCGCCGATGCGGTTCTGCTCCAGCAGGCGGGTGTGTTCTCCCTGGTGCTGGAAAAAATTCCCGCCGCCCTGGCCCGGCGCGTGAGTGAATCGATTTCCGTTCCGACCATCGGCATCGGCGCCGGCCCTGGTTGCGACGGACAGATCCTGGTGATCCATGATCTGCTTGGGCTTTTCGAACAGTTTAAACCCAAATTCGTCCGGCGCTATGCCGAGCTGGCGGCGGTCATCCATCAGACGGCTCTGCGCTATGCTCAAGATGTGCGCAACGGCACTTTTCCATCGCCAGAGGAAAGCTATTAGCAGGCGTCCCGGGGAGTGTCGAACCACATGCAAAGAAGCTATTCCAACCTGAATCCCTGACTCGCTGCGCCGGGGATTTGCGTTAAGGAGTTTATTTTGAAAACCGTCGTTTCGCTTCAGGAGATGCAGAATTCAGCTCTTCGCTGGCGGAGGGAAGGCAAACGGATCGGTCTGGTTCCGACCATGGGCTCTCTGCACGAAGGCCATCTCAGCCTGATTACGCGTTGCCGTGAACAGGTGGATATCGTGGTAGTGAGCGTTTTCGTCAATCCCATACAGTTCGGGCCGCAGGAGGACTTTGCCAGCTATCCACGCGATCTGGAGCGCGACGCCACGCTGGCGGAAAAAGCGGGGGCTGATTATATCTTCGCTCCTTCGGATCAGGAGATGTATCCGCCGGATTTCGTCAGTCTGGTCAAGGTGGAAAAACTCACGGAACGGTTGTGCGGCGCTTCGCGCCCCGGCCATTTTCAAGGCGTGACCACGGTAGTCGCTAAGCTCTTCAATCTGGTGCAGCCGGATGTGGCGGTGTTTGGCGCCAAAGACTATCAGCAGGCGGCGGTGATCCGGCGCATGGTCCGCGATCTCGCCTTTCCCGTTGAGATCGTCGTTGCGCCTATTGTCCGCGAAGTCAACGGTCTGGCGAAAAGTTCGCGCAATCAGTACCTGTCCCGCGAGGAGAGGGCGGAGGCGTTGATTTTGTATCAGAGCCTGCGTTTTGCCGAATCGCTGATCCGCGGCGGTGAACGCCAGGCAGCGGACATCAAGGCGTCCATGACCGAGATGATCGACAGCGTGGAACGAAGCCGCATCGATTACATCGAGATCGTGCATCCGGAATCGCTGGAGCCGGTTGAGGTGATCACCGGCGATGTGGTCATCGCACTGGCTGTGTTCATCGGCAAGACGAGATTGATCGACAATCTATTGGTGCATGTGGCGCCTTCAAGCTGATGGCGGAGTCACCGGCTTTGATGCACGCCTACAGAAATAGAATCCTGCAAATTAAAACCGTAGCCAAAATCCCCGCTGCATCCGCTGTCAGCCCTACTGGAATGGCGCAGCGCGTATTTTTAATCTGTACGCTGCCGAAATAAACCGCCACCACGTAAAAAGTGGTCTCTGAACAGCCATAGATGGTGGAGGCCATGCGGCCGATGAAAGAGTCCGGTCCATGGGTCTGCATCAGCTCGGTGATGATGCCGAGTGAGCCGCTGCCGGAGAGCGGTCGCATCAGCGCAGCCGGCAGGACTTCCGCCGGCATGCCGATGAAATCGGTCAGCGGGGTCAGCAGCAGAACGAAATACTCCATGGCGCCAGAGGCGCGGAACATGCCGATGACCGCCAGGATGGCGACCAAAAACGGGATAATCCGCACCGCCACCTGAAAGCCTTCTTTCGCCCCTTCGATGAACACCTCATAGACTTTGACTTTTTTTATGCATCCGTACAATGGGATCATCAGCAATAAAAACGGAATTGCCCATCGCGACAGGGTTTCGACGGCTTTGCGGAAAGCGCCCTGCGGCAACCATGAGACCAGGTGGGCGAAAAGGCCGAAGCGCACCAGCAAGCCCACGGTGACCGCCAGGACGCCGACAGTCGCCGCGGCTTTCCACGCAGCGGCGAGACGGCGCAGCAGCAATCGAAAGCCGCGCTGCAGATGGATATAGAATTTCGCCGCCAGCACTCCGGCGATGGTGGCGCACGTGGAGGCAAAGATCGTGGCGCCGATGATCTCCGCCGGATCCGCCGACTTGAGCACCGCGCGCGCGGCGATGACAGTCATGGGGATGAGCGTGATGCTTCCGGTGTTCAGGGCGAGGAACATGATCATCGAATCCGACGCGGTGTCTTTGTCCGCATTCAGAGATTGCAGCTCTTGCATAGCCTTCAATCCCATGGGCGTGGCGGCGTTGGAGAGGCCGAGCCAGTTGGCCGAGATGTTGAGCACCATGGCGCCGATGGCCGGGTGGTCTTCCGGAATGTCCGGGAACAGTCGCCGGCTCACGGGTTTGATGGCGCGCGCCAGCAGGGTCACCAGGCCGGCCTCATGAGCGATCTTCATGATGCCCAGCCAAAGGGTCATGACGCCGATCAGACCAAGGGCGATGTTGACCGCAGCGCTGGCGGAATCCAGAGCCGCCTTGCTGACTTGATCGACGGCGCCGGTCGCCATGCCGGTGACTAGGGCGATCAACAACAGGAAAAACCAGATATAGTTCATCATACCGAAGTAATCCTTTTCGCTGGACTGGGATGATCGGAAACAGCTTTTTCCAGAGAAGGAAAAAGCCGGCGATGCAAATAAAAGTATTGTTTCATTATATGGAAATTTGTAAATTTATCCCATGGTTTTCATATTCATGATGTCTGTTGCAAAGCGAAGGTCAAGATGGGATGTAATTCCATGAATTCTAATCATCTATTAATCTGGAGGCTGCGATGAAAGCTAAAGTTGATCCTGATCTGTGCACCGGTTGTGAACTCTGTGTTGACACAGCGCCGGATGTTTTTGAAATGAAGGACGATGTGGCCGTTGCCAAAGTGGAAGTAGTTCCGACTGTGGCGGAGGAGGCTGCCAAAGAGGCGGCTGAATCCTGTCCCGCGGAAGCCATTTCGATTGAAGAGTAGTCGAATCTTGCATGGGTGATAAATCTGCGCCGCCTTTTACGGCGTCGACATAATTCGCAACCATCGAGGTTGGCTGGTTTTCCGGCCAACCTTTTTTTGTGCGCTTCCGGTCGGCGCGGACCGACCGGGCCTTGGCAGTTATTATACCGGCAATAAATTTTTACGGTATTACTAAAAAGTGAACCACAACCTGGGTGGAAGGCGCGAAAGGGTATCAGCGTTTTTATCGTCCGGCCTGGTCAATTCGTGCGTTTCATGGATCTCATGTTTTTTCTATTGCGCGCACGCTCGCCGCGCGGTCGTAAATCTCCTCCTCGGTGATCCCGGCTGCCCGGTACATGGCAAAGATATTTTCCAGCGGCGTTTCCGGCGGCACGGCATGCGAGGCTGCCAGAATGTAGCCTCCGCCATCTCCGCTCATGCCCTCCAGGAGCCGGCAGGTCTCTCGATAGACCTCCTCTGCGCTGCCGTTTGGCAGCAGACCTTGCGTGTCCACTCCACCCATAAATGCCAGCTGTTTGCCGAACTCTTTTTTCAGCTCCAGTGGATCCATTCCCGGGCAATTGCATTGAATGGGATTTAAAACATCCATCCCTATCTCGATCAGATCCTCGATTATCGGTCGAAGCGAGCCGCAGGAATGATAGGCGACCCACAGGTTGTGGGCATGGCCGACGGCAAAGATCTCGGCCAGCAAGGGTTTGATCTGCTCTCTCCAGGATTGGGGGCTCATGATCATGCCGTTTTGGCCGCCGATGTCGTCGCCGGTCCACAGCCAGTCCAGTTGATAGCGTTCACAGGCGCGCCGGCCGACCTGCAGCGAGAAATCCGCAGCCTGGCGCAACATATGAGCAGACAGCTCCGGGTCAGCGACCAGGTCCATGGCCGCCTGCTCCATGCCGCGAATACGGCAGACCAGCTCAAATACGCAGGGCGACAGGTCGCAGCCGATAAAGTACTGGTCCGCATGTGGATACACGCGATCCATATGAGCGATTAATGCCTCCACACGATCATAAGGGTGGCGATAAGCCAGGATCTGTTCCCGATTCGCAGCCTGCAGCGGCGAATGCCGAATTTGATTGAACGGTCCGTCCTTGACCCATTCGATGCCCCAGTCGTCGACATGGGAATCTCCATCGTGTTCGTGCACAATGCCTTCCATCGGATGGTTGTTGCCTACCCAGGCCTGACGGATGTCATCGCCAAGCGCTAGGCTGACCGAGGTCGCCGGTATGTCCATGGATTGCGCCAGACGCCTCACCGTGTCTGGATGGTACCACATCCACACCGGAATGCGGTCTACTGGGTGGCGGTTCAGCGCGGCATGCACGCGTTCTTTTCCAGTCATGGTTCACTCCGCGAGCAGCAGGTCAATTTCCGCGGTCATCTCCTGAATCATCTCTTCTCCGCCGTTAAAGCCGATGCTTTGAAAAGCTATCTGTCCATGCTTGTCGATGATAAATTTGGTCGGGATGCCGGTCACTCCAAATTTTTCGACATAGTTGGCGTCGAAAAGAACCTGGAAAGTATAGTTGTTCTCGTTGATGAAACGGCGGACAAGCTGCTCCCGCTGCGGGCCCTGCTCCCGCTCCCAGGTGTTCAGTGCCAGTATAAGGACATTGGGATTTTTTTGATAGCGTTCGTACACCTGCTGCAGAAACGGAAACGACATCTTGCAGGGCCCGCACCAGGTTGCCCAGAAATCCACCACCACGACTTTGCCCTTTTGTTCGGAGAGGGTCACCATCCCCCCATTTAGAGCCGGAAGGGTAAAGTCCGGCGCCGGTTTGTTGATGCGGGTTTCAGCGAGTTTGGTGAAAGCCTGCTTTTTGCCAAGGTCCTGCAATTTTTTCAGCTGAGCCTCAAATCCTGCAGCACTGCCGTTCTTTTTGATCCACGCTGTTTTAAAATGCTGGATCAGGTTTATATCCGCTTTGGCTGCGCTCAAACAGGCTTCAGCCACCTCGATCGCCTGGTCGTATTTACCGTTTTTCACATAGCTTTCAACCAATCTGGCGTTAATGTCTGGGCTGTCTCCCTGGTTGACGGCATAGGCTTCTGCATAGGCCGCTTCAGCCTCTGCGGTCTTGCCGGTTTTAAACAAGCCCAATCCATAGGTGTCGAGAATGCTGGCTAATGCGTTTTTTTGTACGTTTTCCCAGTCGGCCTGCGAAAGGTAGGAGGGCTTGTTGTCTGATCCGGTGCGGCGCGCCAGCTCGACCCCTGTTTTTGCCAGTTCTACGGCCTGAGGTAGGTGTCGACCGTTTTCGATCAACGGCCAGGCCAGCGCGTTGTAGAGATGGGCGTTGGGCTTGTCCATTTTCGCTAAAAAGGCCGCGGCTTGGTCGATACGGTCGATTCGGGCGTATTCCTCGATAAGCAATCCTTGCAGGGATTCCCGGTCCTCCTCAGACAGAGCATCGTTGGCCAGCAGCTGTTCGATCTCTGCGATGCGTTGTCCAGGATCGCCCTGTTGGCCCATTTTTATCATCGCTTGATAAACGGCCAGTTTGCCCTTGGGGTTTTTCGTCATCCATTCATTTCTGATCGATTCAGCGCGCGCCGCCTGATCCGTCTGCGCGAACCAGTTCAGCAGTGTGGCGACCGCGTCCTCGTCGTGCTTATTGGCTTCGTACACCGTTTCCAGGGCTGCTCTGATGGCCGATTTGGTCGAATCGCCGGGTTTCTCGCGAAGCTGCAATCGCCAGAGCAGGCTGTTGGCCTGAGCGTTGTTCGGATAAGCTTCGAGCTCTTTGTCCAGCTCTTTTCGTGACTGTTCCGGCGTGCCGGCGATCTTGAAATGGACATATTCCTGTTGCCTCAGGAGGGTTGCGAGAGTCAAATGGCTCCCCTTAACCGGTTTGCCGTCTGCATAGACGAGCGAGTGCCAGCTGTTGCCGCCGCGATCGTCTATTTTTTCTCCGGCCGCAAATCTATAGAGCAGCAGCAGTGGTTTTTCCCCTGGCAGAGTGAACTCAGCCTTCCAGAGTTTATCGGCTTTTTGCATGGCCAGCTCGAGCAGACGGGGCTGTTCTTTTTCATAGCCGATGAGAATGTGAGCCGTAATGGCGCCGGCATTTTGCAGCTTTGCCCCCTTGGCCGCAGGTTGATAGTACACAGTGACGGTTTCTCCGGCCTTGGGTTTTGCCGGCTTTATTCCCGCTATCTGATCAGGCGCCAGGGTGGTTTGGCAGGCAGCCAGCAGCAGCGCCAGCCACAGCAGGAATATCAACTTACGAGGCATAGTAATCTCCTTTGCTCAGGACTATCAGTTTATCAACATTTTACAAAGGACTGACTTATAATCCAAGAACATTTTTTCTTTATTTTCATTTTAATTTTACCTACTTTACCTTGTTAAGCAGCGCCTGAATTTAATCGTCGAGGAGCATTATGCCGTCACGTCAGGTTCATTATGTGTTAAGCACCCACTGGGACCGTGAGTGGTACCAGAGTTTTCAAAATTTTCGCTATCGTCTGGTCCAGCTTATGGATCACCTGCTGCAGGGTTGGCAGGATGGCAGGCTGCAAGGCCCTTTTCAGACCGATGGACAGACGATTTTGGTGGAGGATTACCTCGAGGTAAGGCCGGAAAAGCGCGTGGAAATAGAAGGTCTGGCGAAATCAGGCCGGCTGGTCATGGGCCCGTGGTACGTCATGCCGGACGAGTTTCTGGTCTCCGGCGAATCGCTGGTGCGCAATCTGCGCATGGGTCGCAGCCTGGTCCGTCAATTGGGCGGCCGCCCGTCTCAGGCTGGCTTTATCTGCGATATTTTTGGACATAACAGCCAGATGCCGCAGATTTTTGCCGGGTTTGGCATTCAAGCCGGCCTTCTCTGGCGCGGAATCAACCAGGTAGAAAAAAGATTGTTTCGCTGGCGCGCGGCCGACGGTACCGAGATGATCGTCTATCGTTTTGGTCAGATCGGCTATTGCGATTACGCCTTCAAAGTGCGGCATGCCGATCAGCCGAAACGCGCGTTCGATGCCGAGGCCAGTGCAGCGGATCTGTGGGCGTTTATTGAAAAAGAGGCCCAGGCGACGACAACCAATGCCATCTTGGTCTTTGACGGCGGCGATCATCTGGAATGGAATCCGGATCACTATGCCGTGTATCTTGAACAGAGCAAAGCCCCGCGGACCGGATACACGCTGCTGCACACCAGTCTGGATGATTTTCTCGCAGCCGTGATCAAGGAAGGAAAATCCATCCCTGAGAGCGCGGACGGCGAGCTGCGCGAGCCGGGACGATGGCCTGATACAGTGGATCAGGCCTGGTTGATCCCCGGCGTTCTTTCCAGCCGGGTGTGGATCAAGCAGGAGAACGCCGCCTGCGAATCGCTGCTCTGCCAATGGGCTGAACCGTTGAGCACGTTTGTCGCCGGCGCACTTCATGAAGAGTATCCGGATCGCTATCTGGAAATCGCTTGGAAGTGGCTGCTGCAAAATCATCCCCATGATTCGATCTGCGGGTGCAGTATCGACCAGGTGCACGAGGATATGAAGTACCGGTTCAGCCAATGCCGCCAGATCGCCGAACGCCTCGCTCTGGAGGCCAGGCAGAAAATCGCCGCCTCCATCGAAGGGGAGATCCCGGATCACGAACTGCGGGTGGCGGTGTTCAATCCTCTGCCTCGACCGGTGACGGGCGTAGTCGATGTACAGCTGAGCCTGCCCGATTCCTGGCCGGTGTTCAACGAGTTCTTTGGGTTTGAGCCCAAACCCGGATTTCGCATCTATGAGGCTGCCACCGGCCGCGAGATCCCCTATCAACGGCTGCAACAAAAGATGGCGCAGAACAAATTCACCCATTCAGCCCAGCACTTTCCGCAGCCGTACCGCACCAACGACGTCACAGTCTCTCTCTCTCTGCAGATCCCTAGTTTGGGCTACACGCACCTGATCGTTCGCCGCGGCCAGGAAAAATTGCCCACGCGTTATCCCGCCACGCCGGGCTTGATGGTTTCGGATCGCACGATGGAGAACGAATGGATCCGTGTGCAGGTACAAGAGAACGGCAGCCTCACGCTGACCGACAAACGCACTCAGCGCACCTACGACCGGCTGTTGACCTTTGAGGACTGCGCGGACATCGGCGATGGATGGTATCACGGCGACTCGGTCAATGACCAGATTTTTTCTTCCGCGGCCGCGGCTGCCCAGGTGGCGGTGATGCACAACGGCCCTTTGCGGGCCACGCTGCGAATCCGCACATTGATGCAGGTGCCGGAGGCTTTTCAATTCGATCGCATGGCGCGCAGCGACCGGTGGGTGGAAATGCCCATCGATTCGTGGGTGACTTTGCGCCAGGACAGCGATGTGGTCCAAATTCAGACCGTGGTGGACAATCGGGTGGATGACCATCGGTTGCGCGTGTTTTTCCCCAGCGGATGTACGGCGCACAGCTATCTGTGTGATTCGCCTTTTGATGTGGTCAAACGCGCCATCGCTTTGCAGCCGGATCGACACGAGTATCGCGAGATGGAGGTTGAGACGCGATCCCAACAAACCTGGATCGCTGTGCATGACGCCACCAGCGGGCTGGCGGTGGTCAGCAGCGGTTTGCTCGAATCCACGGTGCAGGATTTGCCGCAGCGGCCCATCGCGCTGACGCTGTTCCGCGCCACCCGCCGGACAGTGTTCACCGGCGGAGAACCGCTCGGGCAACTTCATCAGCGGCTCAGTTTCAGCTATTGGATCCGGCCGTTGTCAGGCGCACCGGACCGACGCGCCTGTTTCGAGCTGGGCCAGCAGCTGGCCGCTGGCATCGGTTGCGTGCAGCTGTCCGAGGACGATCGGCTGCGTTTGCGAACAGACCGGCCGTTGCCGGATCAAGCCGGCGCCTTTCAGGTGGAAGGCCAGGCGGTGCTCACCAGCCTGCGCCGTGTCGGCGCGTATATCGAAATGCGCCTGTTCAATCCTGAAGAGCATACGATCATGGCCTCGGTGCTGACCACGGATCGGCCGGCTGCGTGGCCTGCGCCCTCGCGGTTTCAATTCGTCGATTTGGAAAGCTCGCCACAGACACAACCACAACCCCTGTCGGACGGTAAAATCTCTTTTCCGGTTCCGGCGAAAAAAATCATTACTCTACGATTTCTGGACTAGATCATGAAAACAATCGCGGAATTGGATGAAAGGCTTTCCCGGCCCTCTTCCGGTTTAATAAAAGATTTTCAATCTCTGCATGGCGACCTTTTGGTGCTGGGCGCTGGCGGAAAAATGGGACCGACGTTGTCGATCATGGCTCGCCGGGCCTTGCCGGCCGCTCAGCGGGTGATCGCTGTTTCTCTGTTCGGCGCGGATCGGGTGCAGCAGAATCTCGAGGCGCACGGCGTCGAGACTATCAGCGGCGATCTGCTCGATGAGGCTTTTCTCAAACAGCTGCCGGACATCGCCAATATCGTTTATATGGCAGGGCTCAAATTCGGCTCAACGGAAAACCCCGCTGAAACCTGGGCGATGAACGTGCTGCTGCCGGCTAAAGTGGCCCATCGTTTTCCCAACAGCCGCATAGTCGCTTTCTCCACCGGCAATGTCTATCCCTTTGTCCCCGTCGCTTCCGGCGGGTGCGTGGAGAGCGATCCTCCCGGACCCGTGGGCGAATACGCCCAGTCATGTCTCGGACGTGAACGCATGTTTCAATATTACAGTTTAAAGAACCGCACGGCGGTGACCCTGTTCCGGCTGAACTACGCTTCCGAACTTCGTTACGGCGTCATTGTGGACGTGGCCACCCGGGTGTTCAAGCAGGAGGCGATCGATCTTACCATGGGCCATTTCAACGTTATCTGGCAGGGCGATGCCAACAACATGGCGCTGCGTTCTCTTTTGTTGGCTGATGTGCCTCCGCGTCTGCTGAATGTGACCGGTCCGGAGATCGTCTCCATCCGTTGGTTGGCGGAGCAGTTCGCCGCCCTGTTCGGCGTCCAGCCCGTTTTTACCGGTACAGAGTCTGAAACCGCGCTGCTGAGCAATCCCGCTGCGGCGATCGCCCATTTCGGTGAACCCGAGGTGAGTGTGAAGCAAATGATCCCATGGGTTGCTGACTGGCTGAAGCAGGGTGGAGCGCTGTTGAACAAGCCGACCCATTTTGAAGAACGGGGGGGCAAATACTAGTCGACCGCCCTGGGGGAGTGCAGAGTGGACAACCTCCCTTTGGGGGCCGACCCAACGGCGGGCCGGTCCCGCGCGAGCGGGTTGGCAATAATACTCAGTTCCAGGACAAGCAAAGGCAGGTACTCTTATGGCACAACGGCCACAAATTCCAAGCGCAGTGCTCAAAGCCCTTCAGGAAGGCCAGGTCATACCGGCTCATCCGTTGGCTCTTAATGCTGCGCGACAGTTTGATGAGCGCCGTCAGCGTGCTCTGACGCGGTACTATCTCAACGCCGGCGCCGGCGGCATCGCCGTCGGTGTGCATACCACCCAATTCGAGATCCGGAAACGCCAGATCGGTTTATACCGGCCGGTTCTCGAGCTGGCGGCTGCAGAGGTGGATGCGTTCGCCAAGGCAAAAAAAAAGCCGATCATCAAAATCGCCGGCGTCATCGGTTTGACCAATCATGCGGTCCGTGAGGCGGAATGGGCGGCGGGCTTGGGATACCACGCAGCGCTGCTGAGCCTGTCGGCTTTTCACTATGTGGACAACAAGGCATTACTGAGCCATTGTCAGCAGATTGCCAAGATCATTCCCCTCATGGGGTTTTACTTGCAACCTTCAGTAGGCGGTCGCGTGCTGGATCGGGATTTCTGGCGCGGATTTGCCGAGATCGACAATGTAGTCGCCATCAAAATCGCGCCGTTCAATCAATATCGCACCCTGGATGTGCTTCACGGCGTCGCCCAATCCGGCCGGGCGAAAGAGATCGCGTTGTACACCGGCAACGACGATCATATCGTACAGGATTTGATGACCCCGTTTAAAATCCCGACCTCCTCCGGCGTGGTGACGCTGCAGATGGTCGGCGGTTTGCTCGGTCACTGGGCGGTCTGGACCCGTCAGGCGGTGCGCCTGCTGGATAAAATTAAAAAATGGCGCAACGGCGAAACTCGGTTGACTCAGGAATTGCTTGCCCTGGCGCCGCGGGTGACAGACTGCAACGGCGCTTTTTTCGATGTACTCAACGATTTTCGCGGCTGCATCATCGGCCTTCACTATGTGCTCAAGCGCCAGGGATTGTTGGACGCCATCTGGACGCTGCACAAAGCGCTCACCCTGGATGAGGGCCAGCGCAAAGAGATCGAACGGGTGTACCGGCAGTATCCGGATCTGAACGACGACGAGTTTGTCGCACAGAATCTGGATCAGTGGTTGCGTTGATTCAAAGGCTATTCTTGCCAAATCGAAAAAAACTGCCGTCTCCAGGTCGTGGACGACGGACTTGCGTTCAGCGCGAGCGTTCCACCGGCGGATGCGCTGTTTGCTGAAACGACAGTCTAAAAAAATTGTAACGGGATGAGCGAGTCGATTATCCTCAGCGTCGTCATAGTCAACTATAATGTTCGTGAATTCCTTGAACAGGCGATCAAGTCCACGCTCAGCGCTCTGTCCGGTTTGCGGCATGAGATCTGGGTCGTAGATAACGCTTCGACCGACGGCAGCGTGGACTTTATGCGCGCCATGTTTCCCCAGGTTCATCTGCTGGTCAATCGCAGCAACGTGGGATTCGCCAAAGCTAACAATCAGGCGCTGGCGCAATGTCGCGGCGATTTCATCTGTCTGCTCAATCCGGACACCATTGTTGAAGAAAAGACGTTTTCAACCATGGTGGAATTTTTTCACCGCCATCCAGAGGCCGGCGCCGCGGGCTGTAAGGTGCTCAATCCCGACGGCTCTCTGCAGCTGGCCTGCCGCCGCAGCTTCCCCACCCCCTGGGTGGCGTTCGGCAAGATCTCCGGCCTGGCCGCGCTTTTTCCTAAAAGCCGGTGCTTTGGACGCTACAATCTGACCTATCTCGATCCGGACCGCACGGCGGAGGTGGAGGCCATCTCCGGCTCTTTCATGATGTTGCGGCGCGCGGCGTTCGAGCAGGTCGGATTTCTCGATGAATCGTTTTTTATGTACGGCGAGGATCTTGACTATTGTTTTCGCATCCGCGAAAAGGGATGGAAGATCTATTATATTCCGGACACGCGGATCATCCATTTCAAAGGCGAGAGTTCGAAAAAGAGCCCGTTCGAACAGCGCAGCTTGTTCTATCAGGCCATGCGGCTCTTTGTCCACAAGCATCTGGATAAAGGCCGCGCCCTGATCCCCATGTGGATTCTGCTGGTGGCCATTCGCGTGCGGTCCCTGCTTGCCCATCTCTCGGCGCTGGCGCGTATGATCGCGCTCCCCGCCGTGGATCTGGCTTTCATGACGGTCAATCTGGCTCTCGCCATCTATGGCCGTTTTCAACCGCTGTTCCCGTGGAAGAGCTTTATCATCGTGCACGTGCTGTACAGCTTGATCTGGCTGTTGCTGCTGAGCCGGCATGGCCTCTATCAGCGACATCCCTTCAGCTACCTGAAAGCCGGCTCCGCCGTGGTTCTCGGTTGGATCGTCAACAGCGCCTTGACCTTTTTTTTAAAAGACATCGGCTTTTCCCGGCTGGTGGTCCTCTATGCCGGCTTGCTGAATCTGATCGCCCTGCCGGGCTGGCGATTGCTGTTCAAAGTGATGGCCCATATCAATGTTCATTATCTGCAGGGAACGTGGGGCAGCCGTTTTCTTCATCCGCAAACCTTGCTGGTGATGGATGCGGACGGCGCCGAGGAGTTGCTGCGCCGGCTGCGGCTGCGCCTGGAAAACCGTTATATGATCACCGGCCTCATTTTGGCCGGTGAAACGGAGCAGCCCAGTCGGATCAGCGGCGTCCCGGTGCTGGGCGCCATCGACCAGATCGCGGAGGTGATGCGGCAAAAAAAGATTCAGCAGGTGATCTTTGCCACCGAACGGATCGCCAACTTTCAGATCCTGTCCATCATCTCCGCTGACCACGGACGGCCGGTGACCTTTAAATGGATTCCGCCGGCCATGGATGTGATCATCGGCAAGGCGTCAGTGGATTACGTGGACGATCTTCCGTTTCTCGATATCGAGTACCGGCTGCATGAGGCGGGCAACCGCTGGCTGAAACGCAGCCTGGACATCGTGCTGTCCTTCCTGCTGCTGCTGTATTCAAGCCCGCGGTATATGTGGTGCCGGCTGGTGGAGAAGCGGCGCATCGAAGCGGATGTCCATACCGGCGTTCAGGGCCGTCCTTTCACTCTTTGGCGCTTTTCCGATTCGCCGGATCAACGCCGGCCGGGCCCTTCCCTGGTGTGGTGGTCTGTACTCAAAGGGGACATGAGTATGGTGGGCTGCGCCTTGCCGGCAGCGCCGATGGCCTCCGCCCAGCCGCCGCTGCTCAAGCCCGGATGGACCGGCTTGGAGCGGCTGCAGCTGGCCAACGGTCTGGTCGACAGCGACCGCGAACGACTGCAGCTGTACTATATGAAAAATTACTCAGTGTGGCTGGACCTGGAGATTATTTTTCAAACCGTACTGCAGACTCTGAAGAGGTGATATGAACCAGTATGTGTTAGACTTTGAAAAGCCCATTCGGGAGCTTGAAGCCCGGATCGCCGAACTGCGCGAGCACAGCAAACCGGCGGACGCCTTCACCGCAAAAGAAATCAAAAAGCTTGAAGCGCAGGTCGTACGCCTACGCGCCCAAATCTACGCAAAATTGACGCGATGGCAGCGGGTGCAGTTGGCCCGTCATCCCAACCGGCCGTACACCCTGGATTACATCGAGCGCATGATCGCCGATTTCATCGAATTGCACGGTGATCGTTTCTTCGGAGATGATCCGGCCATCGTCGCCGGCATCGGCCGCCTGGAGCAGCAGCCCGTGGTGGTGATCGGCCATCAAAAAGCGCGCGAGACCAAGGAAAAGCTCCGCCGCAACTTTGGCATGCCGCATCCGGAGGGCTATCGCAAAGCTCTGCGGCTGATGAAACTGGCCGCCCGGTTTAAACGGCCGGTGATCTGTCTGATCGACACGCCGGGCGCGTATCCGGGCATCGGCGCTGAGGAGCGCGGTCAGGCTGAGGCCATTGCGCGAAACCTTTTCGAAATGGCGCATCTGCCCACGCCGATCATCGTGGCGGTGATCGGCGAAGGGGCCAGCGGCGGCGCACTCGGCATCGGCGTCGGCGACCGGATTCTGATGATGGAAAACACCTGGTACTCGGTCATCACGCCGGAAGGCTGCGCCGCTATCCTATACCGTGACGCGGCCAACGCCCCTCAGGCGGCAGAGGCCATGCGGGTCACGCCCGACGATCTGCTCAAGATGGGGATTATCGATAAAATTATCAAAGAGCCGCCCGGCGGCGCGCATGCTCATCCGGACGCCGCGGCGCAACTGCTCAAACAGGCGCTGCTGCAAGAACTGGCAAGCCTGCGCCGAATCTCCGCCACCCAGCTGGTGAAACAGCGCATAGAAAAATTTAACCGCATGGGCGTATATCTGGAATAGAATCGGACCGAAGGCCGCTGCCGCCGGACCGATCGCTGGTTACGTTCAGCGCACCGTGGTCTGCCGTGGAGCTCAATAATTTTTTCATTGAGTCTCTGCGCTTTTTTTACTATTTTGTATCACGGCCTGGTTGCGTGCAATGGATGAGCCCGATGACCGGTGTATGTGAAACCGGCGTTGCGGGCGCCGCCGGCCTTTCGACTTAAAAATTTGGGAGACCCTTGATGGTCAGTAAAGAGCTTCTTGATATTTTAGCCTGCCCCTCGTGCAAAGGGGATTTGAGTTACGATGCGGAAAGGGACACGCTCACTTGCAGAGCCAAGCACTGCCCGTATTGCGGCATGCCGGTGGATGAAAAGGGCGTCTGCACCGACGCCGAATGCGGTAAAACCACCTCTGCTCCGGTCGGTCTGGAATACCGGGTGGAAGAGGATATTCCGATCATGTTGATCGATGAGGCCAAAAAACTGCCCCTTTAGGCCAGGGGGATCCATTGCCTGCCGTACATCATCAGCTGCATCCTTTTCTCTGCTGTAAGAATCTGTTTTGAATAGCTTAAAGCAATATGGATCATTGTGAGGTCCCTGTGTTCCGGCAGAGAAAAGCCTTGCTTCTTTGGCAAAATCCTTCTATATTACAAGATAAACTATTTAGTTAAGTAAACGGTTTTGCTATGCTCAACGCCAAGGTCCTATTGCTCAATCAGAATTATGAGCCCTTGACCGTGGTTACCGCCCGCAAAGCGATCGTCTTAGAGTTCGCTGAAAAGGTGGATGTTGTGGAGCGGCGGGATTGGTGGGTTCATTCCCAGCACCTGCGTTATCCGGTGCCCAGCATCGTACGCCTGCGCCGTTTCATTCACATACCTTACAAGCGGGTTGAGTTGACGCGTCGCAACATTCTGCGCCGGGACGGCTACCGCTGTCAGTACTGCAATTCGACCAAGGGGCCGTTTACCATCGACCATGTAGTGCCCAAAACACGGGGCGGAAGCGATACCTGGGAAAATCTGGTTTGTGCGTGTGTGGAGTGCAACAGCCGTAAAGGCAATCGAACGCCGGAGCAAGCCAATCTGCGCATAGCCAAGCAACCGCGCCGTCCCAGTCACCTCTTCTTCATTCAGCATTTCATCGGCATCCAGGAGGAGGGGTGGAAGCCGTATCTGTTTATGAATTAAAATTCATGCGCTGCAATCATTGGTGGAATTTTTGGAGGGCCGTGCTGCAAACGGCCCTCCCTGTGTTATAATATGCCCTATAAAATCAAATTAGAATCTTTCGAGGGACCTCTTGATCTGTTGTTGTTTTTGATCAAGAAGGAAGAGATCGACATTTACGACATCCCGATCGCCAGGATCACCGAGCAGTTCCTAGCCTATGTCGAAATCATCCAGCTGCTGGATCTGGAAGCGGCCAGTGATTTCATTCTGATGGCCGCTACGCTGATGCGCATCAAGGCGCAGCTGCTGTTGCCGCGCATGACCGAAGGCGAAGAGGTGGAGGAATTCGGCGATCCGCGCCAGGAACTGGTCCACCGTCTGCTCGAGTATAAACGATTCAAGGAGGTGGCGGAGGATCTCAGCGTCAAGGAGGATATCGCCGCCAAGATCTATCCACGCGGCAGTTTCAAGTTTGAGGAGGGATGGGACGACGAGTTTCTCGCCAGCTCCGAAGTAACGCTGTTCGATCTGGTGGCCGCGTTCCGTTCTCTCTCCGAGCGCGCGCCCAAGGTCACGGTCCATGAGGTGCAGCTGATCTCCGTCACCCTGGAAGAGCGGATCGAATATGTGGAGCGGATCGTTTTTGAACGCGTGGAAGTCAAGTTTCATGAATTGTTTCTGCCCGGCGAAGACAAGATCGTCTGGATCGTAACCTTTATCGCGATTTTAGAGTTGATTCGCAGCTGTACCGTGGTGGCGCGGCAGGATGAACCTTTTGCTGAAATCTATTTGACAAAAGCGGATGAATAAAGAGCAACTAAAATCAGTGCTGGAGGCCATGGTGTTCGCCTCCGATACGCCGTTGACCATCCATCAGATGGTCTCGGTTCTGGAAAATTTTGAAAAGACAGAGATCGAAGAGGCGCTGGGCCGGATCATGGAAGAGATGAACGGCCGGGCGTTTACGCTGAAAAAAGTGGGCGGCGGCTATCAATTCGCCTCGCGGCCCGAGTTCAGCCGCTGGATCAAGAAAATGTATCAGGGCAAACAGCGCAACCGGCTCACGCGGGCGGCGCTGGAAACCCTGGCGATCATCGCGTTCAAACAGCCGATCTCTCGCGTAGAGGTGTCGGCGATCCGCGGCGTGAATTCCGATGGCGTGATCAAAGGACTGCTGGAACGCAAATTGATCACCATCAGCGGCCGTGGCGAAGGTCAGGGGCGCGCCCTGTTGTTCAACACCACTCCCGAATTCCTGCAGTATTTCAGCATCAATGACCTCTCTGATCTGCCCAAACCCAAGGAGATCGAGGAGCTGCTGGCCGCCGGTGAAGCGGCGCGCATCATGGGAGAACTGGAGCAAGCGGCGGTGGAGCAGGAACGGGAGCAGGAGATCGACGAGCCCGGACTGCTGGAACCGTCCGAGTCGTCCGACGCCGAGTTTCTGCAACGCGAAACTCCGGCGGAAGCGATCACGCTTCCCGAACCGGATGAAGAGCCGGAACCGGAGGCTGAGGCCGCTCCGCTGGCAGAGGCAACCCTGGATGAAGTGCTCGCCGGCGGTCCATCGAGCGTCGAAGAAGAGGCGCAGCCGGCGCAAGCCGCGGATGAATTCTTTCTCGCCGAAGAACAGGCCGCAAATCAACCGGAGGGGAGGAGGGGGGCCGTGCAACCCAGTGAATCCGCCGACGAACCGTTTTTATCCGATGCGCCGGTGAACGATGAAGACTCCCGGCAGAATGCGGATTAATCAGTATCTCGCTCACTGCGGCATCGCCTCGCGTCGCAGTGCAGAAAAAATGATTCTCGAAGGCCGGGTGAAAGTGAACGGAGCGGTGGTGCAGACGCTCGGCTGCCGAATCGATGAAACGCAGGACCACGTGACCGTGGACGATCATGCGATTCAGTGCGTTGGCAAAAAAGTGTATGTTCTGTTAAATAAGCCCAAGGGCTACGTCACCACCGCCAGGGACGAGCGCGGCCGGAAAACCGTGATGGATCTGGTCAAAACCGATGTCCGTCTGGTTCCAGTAGGCCGGCTGGATTGCCAGAGCGAGGGATTGTTGCTTTTGACCAACGACGGAGATCTGACTTTTCGCCTTCTGCATCCCCGTTTCAAAGTGAGCAAAACCTATTACGCGACCTTGAAATCCAATTTCAATCCGCGCGATTTTGAACGGCTTACTCGAGGAGTGCAGGTGGAGAATTATGTTACTCAGCCCTGCGAGGCCTGGTTTTATGGCCGAACTCCGGACCGAGTCGCCCTGCGGCTGCAGGAGGGCAGAAAGCATCAGGTTCGTCTGATGCTCGCCGCCTTGGGCTATGAAGTGAAAAATTTACGCCGCGTGCAATTCGGGCCGCTGGCCCTTGGGCGCTTGCGCGCCGGCGAATGGCGGCGCCTGACCAGCGAAGAGGTGCATGCAATGAAAAAAGCCGTTGGCTTGTCAGACTGAGGCGACGGCCGGTCGCTCTTGTTATCGCGTTCAGAGGAATTGCGCACCTATGGCCGCTTGTCGTGGCAAATCTTTCATCATCACTATCGACGGACCGGCGGGTTCGGGCAAAAGCACCACGGCCCGTCGAGTGGCGGAACGACTGGGCTACAGTTATCTGGATTCCGGGGCGCTCTATCGAGCCGTCACCTGGGCAGCGCTGCAGCAGAACATCGATCTGCAGGACAGCGAACGCGTGGCGCGCCTCGCGGAGCAGCTGGACCTCGTTTTTCAGGCCGGCGAAGAGGGTTTACGCATATTGGTCAACGGCCGGGACGTCAGCCGGGAGATCCGGATGCCAGAGGTGACCCAGGCCATCGCCCCGGTGGCTGCCAACTCTGGAGTGCGTTATGCTTTGCTGGACACGCAGCGGCGATTCGGCAAACAGGGTGGTGTGGTGGCCGAAGGCCGGGATATGGGGACTGTGGTATTTCCGGACGCGGATGTGAAATTTTTTATGGTCGCTTCGTTGCAGGAGCGGGCCGAACGCCGACAGGCCGAGTTAGCGGCCAAAGGCGTTGCGGTGCCGCTCGAGGAACTGAAACGCTCCCTGCAACAACGGGATGACAGCGACCGTCAGCGCGCCCACAGCCCTTTGCGCCGGCCGCAGGAGGCCATTGATATCGATACCTCCCGGCTCAGCATCGACGAGCAGGTGGATTTGGTGATCCGGGAAGTTCTGAAAAAGCTGAATGCATGAAGATCGTGATAGACGCCCATGCCGGTTTTTGTCCCGGCGTTTTACGAGCGGTGCAAAAAGCGGAAAAAATGCTGGCCCATTCAGGAGAATTGATCTCTCTGGGCGCATTGATCCACAATCCGGTGGAGCTGCAGCGTCTGCAGCAAATGGGATTGATCACTCGACCGCAGGAAGAACCGTTGGACGCTGAGCGTCTTTCGGATCTCAAAGACCGACGGGTGCTGGTTCGCACGCACGGTTTGGCGGCTGCGGGACATGAGGCGTTGCGGCAGGCCGGCGCGCAGGTGGAAGATGCCACCTGTTCCACGGTCCGACGGGTGCAGACGCTGATCGCCGAAAAGGACCGACAGGGGGAGCAGATCGTGATCATCGGCAAGAAGAACCATGCCGAGGTGATCGGCTTGGCAGGGTACAGCCGCAAGCCCCTTCTTATCGAGAGGGAGGCGGATCTCGAGGGGGCGGTTTTCAGCGACCGGGTGGCGGTTTTCTCACAGACCACCTTTGATCGCGACCGTTTTTTCAGCCTGGCCAAGATCATACAGGACCGGGTACGACACGCTACGGTGCATGACACCACCTGCCGCCATATCACCAAGCGGCTGCGGCGTCTGGTCGATTTCGCCGCCTCGGTGGATGTGCTGCTGTTGATCGGCGGCAGCCACAGCTCCAACTCGCGGGTGCTGTTCGAGGCCTGCCGGGCGGTGAATGAACGATCGTTCAAGATCGAAGGCGTGGATGAACTGGATCGCTCCTGGCTGCGGCCCGCGGACACCGTGGGAATCTCCGGCGGCGCTTCCACTCCGCGGTGGCAGCTGGAGAAGGTGCGCGATTATTTGCTCGAGCTTTCGGCCCAGTAGGGCCAATTCACAATAACAAGGAGGTTAACTAACCCTATGAACGAAGAAACCAAAGAAAACGTGCCGGCCGATGAGGTTGGCGCCGTCAACACGCAAGGGACAGGAGGTGATGTGCTCACGCCCGCAGCTCCGACTGCGACAGATTCTCAGAACCCATCAACGGACAAGAAGGCCTTCAACACCCTGGACGATGAAGAAGGATACAGCAGCGAAGAGTTCGCGCAGCTGGCGAACCTTTACGAGGAGACGCTGTCCGACTTTGTGTCCGGCGAAGTAGTCACCGGCAAGGTGTTGGCCGTCAATGAAAAAGAGGTGGCGGTGGACATCGGCTTCAAATCCGAAGGCGTGATCCCCATCGATGAATTCGACGATCCCTCCACGATACAGGTGGGGCAGGACATTCAGGTGTTCATCGACGACATCGAAGACCCGGACGGCATGTTGGTGCTCTCCAAGAAGAAGGCCGATTTCATGCGCATCTGGGACCTGGTCAACCAGTCCTATGACCGCGGCGAGATCGTCAAAGGCAAGTGCGTGCGGCGGATCAAAGGCGGTATTGTGGTCGACCTGAGCGGAGTGGATGCGTTTTTGCCCGGTTCGCAAATAGATGTACGGCCCATCAGGGATTTCGACGCGTTGATCGGCCAGATGATGGATTTCAAGATCGTCAAGATCAACAATCTGCGTAAAAACATCGTGGTCTCGCACCGCGCCCTGGTGGAAGAAGCGATGAAAGGCCAACGTGAAAAGATCCTCGCCGACCTGCAAAAAGGTCAGGTGCTGGAGGGCACGGTCAAGAACATCACCGATTTCGGCGTGTTTATCGATCTGGGCGGCGTGGACGGTCTTCTGCACATCAACGACCTGTCCTGGGGACGCGTGGCGCATCCATCCGAAGTAGTGGGACTGGACGAAAAGATCAAGGTGATCGTGCTGGATTACAACGAGGACAAAGACCGCATATCGCTGGGCCTCAAACAACTGCAGCCGCATCCGTGGGAGGATGTGGGCGCCAAGTATCCGGTCGGCTCCGTAGTCCGCGGCAAGGTGGTCAGCATTTCGGACTATGGCGCCTTCGTGGAACTGGAGCGCGGCGTGGAAGGCCTGATTCATATTTCCGAGATGTCCTGGACTCAGCATATCAAGCATCCGTCAAAAATTCTCGCCGTGGGTGAAATACTCGACGCCAAGGTGCTCAACATCAACAAGGAAGAGCGCAAGATCAGCCTGGGCCTGAAACAGCTGGAACCGGATCCCTGGGAGACTTTGGCTGAACGTTATCCAATAGGCTCCCGCCATACCGGCAAAGTGCGCAACCTGACTAATTTCGGCGCCTTTGTGGAACTGGAGGAAGGCATCGACGGCCTGATCCACATCTCTGATCTGTCCTGGACCAAAAAGATCCGGCACCCTGGTGAAGTGGTGAAAAAGGGCGACGAGATCGAGGTCATCGTGCTCAACGTGGACAAGGACAACCGCCGTATCTCGCTGGGCTACAAGCAAACTCAGGATAACCCCTGGGATACATTGGAGGACAAGTACAAACCCAACACCATCACCCAGGGCAAGGTGATCCGGCTTATCGAAAAGGGCCTGATCGTCGAACTGCCGGAGAGCGTGGATGGATTTGTTCCCATGTCGCAGCTGGTCAAGGAGAATTTGACCAAACCGGCGGACGGCTATCAGATCGATGACGTGTTGACTCTGACCGTGATCGAGTTCAACAAAGACAGTAAAAAGATCGTCCTCTCCGAAAAAGGGTACAGCAAGCTGGAGGAGAAGGATCTCAAGGCGGTGGAGGAGATTTCGGCTCTGGAAGCGGAGTTGAGCGTGCCCGAACCTCCAAAGAAAAAAGAAAAGAAAACGGACGAGGATCTGCCGCAAGTGCTGCAGTAAGTCGTTCCGCAATACTATGACTAAGCAAAACGCCCCTGAGAACAGGGGCGTTTTGCTTTGACCCGTTCGGCTGCAAACGGTTTGTACGGGTTTTTTTTATGGCCCGGCCAGCGCGATGATTTAAGGACTCCTCATACCTTCGACTCAGGCTGCAGAGCGGTGATCATACGATCGCAGTGCATCACCCCGTTTTTATCGTGCCAGAATCATTTTTTTCATCCCAGTGAATTCTTTTGTTTGCAGACGATAGAGGTAGAGACCGCTGGGCATATGCTTCGCCTGCCAGGTCAGGCAGTGTTCGCCGGCCGGCTGTACCTCGTCCGTCAGCACGGCGATGGATTGCCCCAGGAGGTTAAATACTTCCACGACGACATGAGTGGAGCGCGGCAGACGGTAACGGATCTGTGTGGTCCCATTAAACGGATTGGGGTGATTTTGCTGCAGGGAAAAGGCGACGGCGTTCTCCACCGGTCCGGCTATCTCGCCGACCAGTATCGCCTGAGATCGATAGACAAAAGAGATGATTTCCTGATTCTCCTGCATGGCATTACAGAGCCGGTCGATTTGCATTTCCCGTTCCAGTCCTGTACGTGCCGACCAACACAGGACTGTGAGGCGTTCGCCCTCTCGAGCCCCTTCGGTGAGTGATTCGGTGATCAGGTCATCGCCCCAGATGGTCAATACCGCCTGTTTGCCTGCCACCACAGCGCTGCCTATCACGCGATGGTCCCTGGTACGAATGGCGATCTCGTCCCCGTTCTCCAGATCTGGAGCGTGCAGCAGCAGGATCATATTGTTTCCAGTGACCGCCGCTGTTGTAAAGTGCTTTGGCGATGGATCACGAACCGTGGATCCCTTGAAGACGGTTTCAGGCGGATAGGTCAACGTGTCAGCCTGGGTCATGTAGACCTGATAGCTCTGTCCCGGTTCCAGGCTGTCGATCTGGTCAATGCCATAAGCGGGCCAATAGACTTTGCCGTTTCCGGTTTTGATCAGTATGAAATGGCCGAGAATGTCGGCAAACGCCTCGGCAGTAGCCTGCGGGTTCTGCGCCAGAAAAGCGGGCATATTCCACCCTGCGTGCAGCGGGATCGGCATGGGAACTGTGTGAATGGGGTCGCCTGAGACGGTAAGAGTGTCCGTTGCGTTGACGTTGATCCAATAACCACGGCCGGCGCGCCAATCATGAAGGTTGTCGATATTCATGGCCGGCCAAAAGACCTGGCCGGTTTCATCCTTCATCATGACCAAATGGTTGAGGACTCCGCTCATCAGATGAGTAAGCGTTGAATCGTGGGGAAACAATCCGCAGCCGACCAGATTCCAGCCGTTTTGCAGGATGATCTGTTGTTCTTTCAAGCCGGTGGTCGTGAAACGAAAGGGAGAACTCCACTCGCTGCTGCCGCTTTTATTGCCGCTGCGCGAACGCCAGTAGAGAGGTGCAAGGTGCGGCAGTTTTCTTGAAACCCATTGCGGTTCGGTCAGACTGCTGGCCTGTTCCACCAACGTCGTGAATTCGGAATTCATGGATATCTGCAGGTGATAGGTCGTGGCTGAAGGCGTTTCCTGCCATTGAAACAGCGAGCGAATGGGGGTGTCCTCAGCCAGATGGACCGGTTGCATCAATAGGGGCGGGTCCGGCGCTGTCTTGGCGGCAAAAGAGGTCAGCGTGATCAAAGCCAGGCGGCTGCATCGCTCGAAAAAGGGCAAATTGAATTGGCCGATGGTATCGCCCGACGAATGATAACCGCTGTTGAAATCGTTAAAATAATCTTCGATGAAAAGGATGGCGCCGTACCCTTGATTCCAAAACGAACTGTGATCGCTGTTGTTGATTCCAGGATTGATCGTGTTCAACAGAAGGCCGATGCTGTAATTGGCATTCAACTCCGCCATCCGTTCACTGAGAAACAGTGAATTGGCATAGGGGCGCACGTGTACATCGGCGTGAAAATCGTTGTTGCGGTCGTAGGCGATCATATCCAGATTGATCACGCCCAGAATGGAATCGCCTGCGGTTCTGGCGGTGCGTGCGTAATGGCTGCTGCCGAGCATGCCCGGCTCCTCTTCATCCCAGAGCGCATACACGATCGTGTACGGATAAGAATGGCCGGTCATGACCCGAGCCGCCTCGATCACAGCCGCACAGCCGCTGGCGTTATCATCCGCACCGGGCGCTGGCAGCGAGGAGGGCTCGTCGTCGTAATGAGCGCAGAGAAGGTATTTTTGCCGGGGAAAACGCCACCCAAGTTGTTCTGCGTACAGGTTAAATCCCGTGGAGCTGAAACCTTGTCGAACGGCCGAAAGGCCGTAGGACTCTAGCTTTTCTTTCAACCAGATAGCGGCTGTATCGTTATCCGCCCGTGCGGCATGCCGCGAGGAGATGGTCGCTTGCAGGCCGCCGGCCAGGGTGACCGCTATGGCGCCGGAAAGCTGTTTGACATACAGCTGCAGAGAGTCCAATGACACAGCGTCCAAAACCACCTGCAGGGGGTCAGGCTCTTGCAGCCGCTGTCCACGATCTCTGGCGAAAGCGCCCCCTGCGCCCAGGGATAGAAGCAGAATCAGAGACAAGACCGATGATCGGCGGCGCCGCTCATCGTTTTTTGAAGGTTTATCAGCAAACATAGCGCTAATCTAAGCGGCTGTTTATTCAAGCGCATTTCACTTACAGCCATGCATGCTCGGGCCGCAAGTTTTTCCAGAACAGTGGACTATATATGTTAGGATATTCAAAGATAAAAGACAAGTAAAATCGGTGAGAGAGGGGAGGGTCCGCACAGGGCCGCTGAACGACGGCAATGTGCGGACTCGGTTGGGGTCGCCTGCTCAACGCCTGCGGCTGACGCCGGAGAACCGGCCGCACGGACGTGGCTTCTGTGCTGCTGCCGGTCCGGAAAATTCGGCTGCCTTTGTTTTCTCTGCTGCCGGCTGATCGTAATCGAAATCCTTCAACAGGGTTTGCAGCAGGCGCTGCCCCATAATCTTTTCCAGCGTTTTCACCATGTCCAGGTCATTCGGAGTGGTCAGAGTAAAGGCGTCCCCCTTGCGTTGCATACGGCCGGTGCGGCCGATGCGATGGATGTAGGCGTCCGCTGTGTCCGGCATGTCATAGTTGATCACATGCGAGATGCTCTCCACATCCAAGCCGCGGGCGGCGATGTCGGTGGCCACCATGATCTGATAGCTGCCGTTTTTAAAGCCATGCAGAGCGGCCTGACGTTGGCTTTGGCTGCGATCGCTGTGCAGGCTTGTCACCTTGTAGCCCTTACGGCTGATCTGCTGGGCCAGGCGCTGAGCCCGGTGCCGTGTACGAGTGAAAATCAGCACAGAGCCGGCATCGGTCTGTTTCAGCAGCGACAGCAGCAAGGGGGTCTTCAAATGAGCGGCCACGGGATAAAGTGCGTGGCTCACTGTATGCGCAGGCCGGCTGAGACCGACCGACACCCGCTCGGGTTGATGGAGCGCTTGTTTGGCCAGAGATTCGATCTCTAACGGAAAGGTGGCTGAGAACAGCAGGGCTTGCCGTTGTCCCGGGAGGAGGCGGAGAATTTTCTGTACCGACGGCAGAAAGCCCATATCGAGCATGCGATCCGCTTCGTCGAGCACCAGCCATCGGACCTGAGAAAGATCCGCTGCGCCCTGTTTCACCAGATCCAAGAGGCGCCCGGGACAAGCCACCAGGATCTCTACCCCCTGCTGCAATCGCCGGATCTGCGGCATTGCGGGAACGCCGCCATAGATGGCGGCGCTGCGCAGCGGCGTGCCTTTGCCGAGTTCGCGAATTGTTTGATGGATCTGTTCAGCCAGTTCGCGCGTTGGCGTCAGTATCAAAGCGCGCGATCGGTTGCGGCCTGCGGACAACATTCTCTGCAGGATCGGCAGCACAAACGCCGCGGTCTTGCCGGTGCCGGTTTGGGCGGTGCCGATCAGATCGCGGCCGGAGAGAATGACCGGAATGGCGGCGGTTTGAACCGGCGTCGGCGTGGCATACCCGGCCTGGGAGATTCCCGACATAATACGGGAATCCAACTTGAATTGGTTGAAATTCATGATCAATCCTTTGCATAAAGATGAACAGGATGTCCGAGATGTAAGGAAAGAGGAGTGTGAGCGGTGAAAGAAAGGATCAGGAGGATCGCGTCTAACAGATATCCGAACAACAAATCGATCTACATCTGCCGATTTCAAAAACGCAAGTGAATTGCGGTCGTTTGTGAAATGACATCGTGTTTAATTTTCGCCTTTAAAATAAGAAAGTAAATCGAAATTTCCTATTCATTTTTTCGGCGGCGGGGCAAATCCAGCCGGCGGCGGGAAAATGATTGGCATTTTTTGCTGCTTTTTTATACATTTACATCGATCAATTCATCCGTTTAACGAGGAAAATGCGATGGCGCGGAAAACAGCATTGGTTTTTTACCCGGTTTTATTGCTGCTGGCCGGCCGAGCGGCCGCTCAGCCGGAGGTCCAGCAATTGATGACCCTATGGCAAAATGGGCGATGGGAGGATCTGCAGAAGTCGTTGCCCGCCGCAGTCGCCAAATATCCGGATCATCCCAATACGCTTTTTTTCTCCGCGCTTTTTGAACGCGACGGCGATGCGGCCTACCGTAAGTACAAGGCTGGATGGAACGGCCTATCCGCGGAACTGATGGACGACGCCCTGATGAGATTGGCGCAATATCAACAGGTGCGGGGGGAATTCGACCGCGCCCGCCAGACCTACCAAACCCTGGCGCAGCGGTATCCATCCAGCCCTCTGGCCGATGACGCGCGTTATCAGAGATGTCAGTGTCTGTTGGCAGAGGGAAAAACCGATTCGGCGAAAAGCTGTCTGATCGCCTTCATTCAGCAGAACCGCAAATCCTCTTATGTGGATTGGGCGGTTCAGGATCTGGAGGCCGCGGCGGCGGAACCCCATGCCCCTAAAGCGGTTGACAAAGTCAGCGATTCAACGCCTTCCGTCGTTTTTTATATTCAGGTGGGCGCCTATCGCGTGATCGCCAACGCCAGGCAATATGTCAAGAAACTCCAGTCCGCCGGTTTTGATGCAGAGGTGGTGGAGAAGAAAACCGCCGACACGATACTGTTCGCTGTGTGGATCGGTCCGTTCGACAGCAGGGACAAGGCCGCGGATTTCGCTAAAAAGAACGTGGCCGCGTTTGCGCCGGAATATGTAGTGGTGCAAAAGCCTCAGCCCTGACTCGAGCCCCGGATCGCGGGTTTGACGGAAGCAACCAGGGCAGGTTGAATCAAAATTCATCGCAGCGCGGATATTTTTAATTTTTTTGCTTGATTTGTCAAAACTTTTTTGTATAATAACCTGTCGCGGTTTATTCACCATGTTGCCAATTGACTGAACGTTCGAGGTGTCGATGAGACAAGTACAAAATGAAGTTTCGCGCAGGGAGTTCATAAAAACGGGTGCGGCGGCCACCGCCGCGCTGGCTGCGCCGCTCATTCTGCCCCGGTCGGTGTTCGGCGCCAATGAACGCATCCGGGTGGCGGTGCTGGGCGTGAACGGCCGCGGCAAGGATCATATCAAGGGGATGATGAATCAGCCCGGCGTAGAGGTGGCGACCCTGTGCGATCCGGACAGCACGATATCAGCCGAACGGGCCAAAGAGTTTGAAAAAAGCTATAACAGGCCGGTTAAAACCGAACAGGATTTACGCCGGGTGTTCGATGATAAGGAGATCGATGCGGTCACCATCGCCACGCCCAATCACTGGCATGCGCTGGCAGCCATCTGGGCCTGTCAGGCTGGTAAAGACGTATACGTGGAAAAGCCAGGCACCCACAATGTTTGGGAAGGCCGCAAACTGATCGAAGCGGCTGCCAAATACAGCCGCATCGTGCAGAACGGCGTTCAACTGCGCAGTTCCGCGGCCATTCAGGAGGCGATCGGCCATCTGCGTAAAGGCACCATCGGCCAGGTGTATATGGCGCGCGGTTTGGTGTTCCGTTGGCGTCCGGATATCGGCATTAAACCGGATGAACCGGTCCCGCCGGGTTTGGACTATGATCTCTGGCTGGGCCCTGCCCGCTACCGCCCCTTTTCCCGCAATCATGTCCATTACAACTGGCACTGGACCTGGGAATTCGGCAACGGCGACGTCGGCAACCAGGGCATTCATGAGACCGATCTTTGCATGTGGGGGCTGGATGTCGGTTTGCCGAACATCGTCACCGCCATGGGCGGCAAATTCACCTTTAACGATGCCAAAGAGACGCCGGAGGTGTTGACCACACTCTACCATTATCCGGAACAGAAAAAGCTGATCCAGTTCGAGGTCCGGCACTGGTGCACGAACACCGAGGACGGAGCGACGGTGGGCAACATTTTTTACGGCACTGAAGGGTATCTGGTCGTCAAAGGGTACAGTGAATACGAGATCTTTTTCGGCAAAAACAGGGAACCGGGGCCGAAAAACAATGCCGGCGGCGACCATTACGCCAACTTTATCGCCGCGATGCGGGCGCGCGACCCGAAAATTCAAAATGGGCCGGTGGAAACGGTACATCTCTCCTCCGCTCTGGCTCATCTGGGGAACATCTCTTATCGGCTTGGCCGCACGTTGAAATTCGATCCCGAGAAGGAAAAGTTCATCGGCGACAAAGACGCGAATAAAATGCTCAAGCGAAAATATCGCAAGCCCTATGTGATTCCGGATAAGGTGTGATCGTTCGCGCCGGCTGCGGTTGAAAAAAAGTTCAGCCGGCGCATTTTACCTTCTTTGGTCGGTTGAGGGGACACTTTCTACAGCAGTTCCAAGATTCGTCAACACCAGTTTAGCCGGCGCATTTGACCTTCTTTGATCGGTTGAGGGGACACTGCTTCACCATCCTAGCCCATGCTCCCGCCCCTATGTTGTCATTAAAAAACATTTATTTACTTGACTTTTCTGTAAAAAGTCGTTAATTTACTTCAAAGTTGAGCATTAGAACCTTGAGGTGGGAAAAAGGGAGATCCGGAGGCATGAAGATTTTAATAGCTCACTCCAGCACATCCTACATTGATGCGACGCGGGAATTCCTCAATGCACGGGGCGAAGAGTACCAGGCGCAGGGTGTGTCCACGTTTCAGGAGTGTCTTGATCAGGCGATCCAGTACGATGTTCTATTGCTCGACAGCGATCTGTTCAAGTATGATGTAGAGTCGGCGTTAAAACGACTTTCTCAGCTGGCCCGTCACGTTCCCATCGTGGTCATGATGGAGGACAATGAGACGGACCTGGCCATCAAACTCAAGAATGCCGGTGTTTTTTCCGGAATTTTCAAGCGCAAAGGGTATCTCTCCTTTCTCCCTGCCCATTTTAATGAAGCCTATAAATACAAACAGACCAAATTGATCCCAGCGGTCAAGCCGAGCCCTGTGGCCACGCCAGCCGCTGTCATCGAGCCGCAGCGCACCATGGTGGAACCGATGCGATCCCGGTCCGCGGAGGAGGGGTATTTTATCTGCGATCGTCGCGGACGTTTTCTTTCCGCCAGCAGACCCGTGTATGGTCTGGTAAAATATACTGAAGATGAAATTCTAGAGCTGTCCATCAGCGATCTGCTTTCCAACGATGACGAGAGTATGTTGTTTCACGCCATCGTCGAGCCGGCGGAGGGATCCAATCTGCCCATCCCATTGACGGTGGAGATGGTGGACAAGACCGGGGACAAACATCCGGTTGAATTAAAGCTCAAGGTGCTGTATGACGAATCCACCGGCAAACAGATCATCGGCTTCCGTGGCGTGCTCTGTCCGCTGGTGGAGGAAAAAGCCGATAGGCCGGCTCTGCCGGCAGAGGACCGGGTGGATCAGCAGCTGATGGTCAACCACCTGGTCGAGGTGGTGCAGCTGGGTTATCAGGAGCCCATCCACCTGCTGCTCAAACGCATCGCGGAAGTAGCGGGCGAGGTTTTTCGTTTTCGCAAGTCCACGTTGGCGTTGTTGGATCGCCGCCGCAAGGCCTATATTAAGCACGCCATGGTCGGCTACACCGCTCTGGAGGCGCAGGGGGGCGAAAAGCGCGTCGAAGTGCCGGCCGATGTCATCGACCATCTTTTCAGCGATCACGGCAAGATCAAAGTGATCTATCATGACCAGGAGGACCTGGAGCTGCGTGAACTCGCGGGGTCAGATCTGATCGAACGGCGTGAACAGCGCCGACCTCTGGAGACAAAATGGCACAAGCGGGACCTGGTGCTGCTGAAACTGGCGGATTACAAAGGGCATGTCTTTGGCTATATTTCGCTTGAAGATCCGCTGGATGATGTGATTCCGACCAAGGCCACCTTTCGCAATCTGGAGATATTCAGTCAACTGACTTCGCTGGCCATCGAAAATTATTATCGCTTTTCCAATCTGGAAAAACGCAACCGCCGGCTAAAGCAGGTGTTGGTGACGAGCAACATCTTTAAGCTCTACCTCAGTCTGAACGAACTGCTCAAAGAGGTGGTCTGGTCGATCAAATTTTCCCTGGAGTTCAATCTGGTCTCGCTGATTCTGATCAGTAAAAAGAGCGGTCAGCTAGAGACCAAAGCGGTCGCCTGCGACGATAAAATCAAGCTTTTGCAGGTGGGCGAGCTGAAATACGATCTCAAGGAATACGGGGAGCTGCTCAAAGACCAGTACAAGCGCGGCAAGTCCTATCTGGTGACCAAGGAAGAGCCGGTGCTCAAGCATTTCAAGCAGATCTATTATGGGACCCACAGCAACGGCCATTATACCGACGGTTGGCCCCATTATGCGCTGTTGCTGGTACCGATCAAATCGCGGGAAGGAAAGATCATCGGCTTTATTATGGTCGACGATCCGCAGGATTGCCGTCTGCCCAACACAGAGAGCATGAACATTCTGGAGATTTTGGCCAATCAGGTGGCGATCGCCATCGACAATCGCATGTTGTATGTTCAAGCCAAGGAACAGGTGCAGCAGTCCCTGCCGGAGACGGAAAAGCCGGTGGACAAAAAAGAGGGCGAGCGCGAAGAGGAGGATAAAGGGGACACCATGAATCCGGGAAGCCTGAAACGGCTGGTCGATCGCTTTTTGCGTTAGGCTCGTTCCATTCTCTTTCGTTTTGCAAACAGGATGACCGCGATCCCGGGAGTGGGGGTTCGCGGTTTTTTTCTTCCTACGCAGGCGGGAAGCGTCTGCAGCGAGGCGGCCTACAGGTTTATGTTTACTCCTATGAATCGAAGAAAATTTTTTCAAACCGCCGGCGCTCTAGCGGCCGCCTGGCCGGTCGGCGGGACTGGGCAGCAGTCGGCTGAGGCCAGGGTGGTGTTGGCGACTGCGGAAGGAGTGCGCAACCGCAACCGTTCAGTTCTCTCCGCGCCGCTGCAGCGGCTGCTGGATTCGGCTATGGAAAGCTATTTTCAGGTCAAAGCCGGTCAGGCCTGGAAATCCCTTGTCCGGCCGAATGACGTGGTAGGGTTAAAGGTCAACACGCTTGCCGGCCGCGGACTGTCCACACATCCGGAACTGGTGGAGGCGGTGTGCGAACGGCTGCAGGAGGCCGGAGTGGCGGCGAACCGTATCGTCATTTGGGATCGGCTGAACCGGGATCTGGAACGGGCCGGATACAAGATCTGCACTTCGGGACCATCGCCACGCTGCTACGGCAATGACGTGTGCGGTTATACACAACAGGTATACGAGTTCGGCGCCGCGGCCAGCCGCATTTCCCGCCTGGTGGTTGAAACGTGCACCGTGCTGATCAATCTGCCGATCCTGAAGGACCACGGCATCGTCGGCGCCAGCGCTGGATTAAAGAATTTTTTCGGCGCCATCGACAATCCCAATAAATACCATGATGCAACAGGCGATCCTTATGTGGCGGATGTAAACAGGCTGGATCCGATCCGCCGCAAACACCGACTGACGATCTGCGACGCGCTGACAGCGCAATATGAAGGCGGTCCTCCGTTTATGGCTCAGTGGAGCTGGCCTATGAACAGTCTGCTGGTAAGTGCGGACCTGCCGGCTCTGGATCGGATCGGATGGGAGTTGATCGACGAAAAACGGCAGCAGATGAAACTGCCGACGCTTAAACAGGCCGGCCGGGAACCGCGTTATATTCTAACTGCCGCGGATGCACGGCATGGCCTGGGGATTGCTGACCGCGAGCGAATCCGGTTGATACGCTGTACGCTCTAATTCCGCGGCAGGAGCCCAGGAGGGTGAACGTTGAGCAAGAAACAAGAGATGGCGACCCGGAGACAATTCATCCGGCAAACCGGCTGTTGCCTGTGCGCCCTCGCGTGGCCGGCCAGGGCGGACGTCCCTCTGTTCGAAGCCCGCTATTATGAAAAGCTGCCGCATCGCAAGATCCGCTGTTCGCTCTGTCCTCGACGCTGTGTGATCGACGATTTGGAGCGCGGTTATTGCGGCGTGAGAGAAAACCGTGGCGGCGTCTATTACTCGCTGGTGTACGGCCAGGTGGTCAGCGCCCATATCGATCCCATTGAAAAAAAGCCGCTGTTCCATTTTTTACCCTCTGCCCGCGCTTTTTCCATTGCAACCGCCGGCTGCAATGTTTTTTGCAAATTCTGCCAGAACTGGGAGATCTCGCAATCCCGGCCGGAACAGATTCCTGCCACTTTTCTGCCACCGCCCCAGGTGGTCCGGCTGGCGAAAGATAAATCGTGTCCAGTCATTGCCTACACCTATAACGAACCGGTCATTTTCACCGAATACATGTATGACATCGCGGTCCAGGGCCGCTCCCTCGGCGTGCGCAGCGTGATGATCAGCAATGGTTACATCGAGCCGCAGCCCATGCGGGATCTCTGCAAAGTGTTGCATGCCGTCAAGATCGATCTCAAAGCGTTTAGCGAACGCTTTTACAAAGAACTGGTTTCCGGTCAACTCCGGCCTGTGCTGGATACATTGGTTCTGTTGCGCGAAGAGAATATGTGGACCGAGATCGTCTATCTGGTGATCCCCGGTCAAAATGACGATCGCAAGGAATTGACCGGAATGTGCCGTTGGATCGCGGCCGAACTGGGGCCTGAGGTCCCAGTGCATTTTACCCGCTTCCATCCGATGTATCGGTTAGCCAATGTGCCGGCAACCCCGCTGGCGACTCTGACTATGGCGAGAAAGATCGGTTTGGACGCCGGTTTGCACTACGTCTATACCGGCAACCTCCCCGGCGATGAAGGGGAGAACACCTATTGTCCCAATTGTCATAAGCAGGTGATTCATCGATTCGGTTATACGATTTTGGAAAATCGAATTCAGAACGGACGCTGCCCAGATTGTCGCGCCCTTTTGGCCGGCGTCTGGGAATAATTTGGTTTTCATCAAGGAGAGCGATGTGTCAAGCAACACTGCCCCTGCAGGCGGCGCCCACGCTTTGCGCCGCCTTGGACGCGCCGGGCCGTTTCGACGGACTGTGCGTTGCGAACGCAAACGGAACAGTCGGCGCATGGCGATCATTCTGAGAAAGCCGTTGGCCACAGGCTTGGTACTATCTCTGTTCTTCGCCTTGCCGCTGGGCGCGCAGTTTCGCGACACCGGCGTGCGGCAGCCGGTGGTCGCCGGCCAGTTTTATCCCGGCCAGCCGGAGGAACTGCGGCGTCTGGTACGCGCTTTGATCGATCAAGCGGAAAAAGTGGATGACGGCGCTGCGGTCATGGGGCTGGTCGTTCCGCATGCGGGATATATCTACTCCGGCGCCATGGCCGCCAAAGGCTACCGGCAGGTGGAAGGTCAGGATTACCAGGTGGTCCTGGTGCTGGCGCCGAGCCACAGAGATGCATTCACCGGCGTCACCATCTATCCTGGCGATGCCTATCGTACGCCCTTGGGGCCTGTGGCCATCGATCGCAATCTGGCCGGTCAGATCGTCCGGCATTGCCCTGGCGTCAAGTTCTCTCAATTGGGGCATGGAGAGGAGCACAGTCTAGAGGTGCAGTTGCCCTTTATCCAGGTCGCCCTGCCTGGGGTCCCCATGGTGCCCATGATGATCGGCGGCTATGATTGGCCGATGTTGGAAAAGATGGCCGATGGGCTTGCCGCGGTGCTTAAATCACGGCGGGCGCTTGTGATCGCCAGTTCGGATCTCTATCATGGCCATTCCTATGAGGCATGTGAAAAAGCCAACACCGCCACGATTCAGGCGATTCAGGCCATGAAACCGCAGGCGTTATGTGAAGGCTTTCTAACCGATCGCTACCAGGCTTGCGGCGGCGGCCCGATCTCATTGATGAGTTCTGTGCTGATGAAATTGGGCGCAACCAGAGCCGTTTTGCTCGGCCGCACCAATTCCAACGATGTGACCGGTCAGCGGAGCGGCTATGTCGTCGGATATGCCGCCATGGCGGTTAAAGGAGGAAAACCCACCATGAAAAATCCGCAAAAAATCGAATACCAGCCTTTGGACGCTGCTGCGCAAAAGCAGCTGATAAAAATGGCGCGTGAAGCGATCGCCTACTATTTGCAGCATCGACGCATCCCCAGAACCGAGCCGACGCTGGAAGCGCTCAAGGAGAAACGGGGCGTTTTCGTCACTCTGACCGAGGACGGTGAATTGCGCGGCTGCATCGGCTATCACGAGTCCGACCGACCGCTGTACGAACTGGTGCCGGATCGCGCAATCGCCGCGGCTTTTGAAGATCCACGCTTTCCGCCCCTGCGCAGTCACGAATTGGATAAAATCAAAATCAAGGTGTCTGTGTATCTAACCAATGTCTATCGCATCGCCTCTCTCGATGAATTTCAGATGGGCGTTCACGGCATCATCATGATGAAAAACGGACGCGGCGCCACCTATTTGCCGGAAGTGCCTTTGGAAGCAGGCTGGAAAACAGTGGAGGAAGAGATGGAAAGTCTGTGCCATAAGGCGGGTCTGCCGAGCGATGCGTGGAAGCAGGGTGCGGAATTTTATGTGTACAAAACCCAGGTCTTTGGCGAAAAGTGATCTGAAAACTCTCTGGGGTTTACCGGGCTGGAAGGGGGCCTGCTCCCGCTGGCCAGAAATTGTCTTGAAAAAGAGAGCTGTTTTCATTAATTTAATTTTCTATTTAAAACGATGTAACTTTTTTCGTTGTAAGCAGTATAAAAAGCATGGAATAAGCATGGAGGTGAAATCAGCGACCGGCTTTATTTCGCTTGATTCTACTTTTCGGTTCATCACCTTGATAAAATGAAACAGATGCGCCCCCCTCAGTTTACCAAGAATGCAATCCTGCTCATGACGGCGCTGGCCGCGTTGCTGGTGTTTATTGTACTGTCGCCCCGCGTTTACACTATATTTTGTTCGAATGTATCCCTGGATCGTGGCCAGGTTTTGGCTCTGGCTGAGCGCAAAGCCGTTGAAATGGGGTACTCGACAGCCGGGTATCGCGTACGACTGACCCAGGAACACGACAAGCGTCTATTGTATCATATTCAGAGCCATTATAAGGGTCAGGAGCGTCGGGACGCGCTGCAATCGGTGCCGGCTTATTACTGGCAGGTGCTGTGGCTTAGACCCAAGGGTAAAAGCGCGGTCGTCGTGGGTTCTGGGCATTCGGCGCCGAACGCTGCCGACGGCATGGCCATGAATCTGAACCTCTCGGGTCAAGTCACGGGATTCCGACTGATCGGCGGCCTGGCCAGCCGCAGCGCCGCGGCCGACGTTGAGCTGTCCGAGGAAGCGGCGGCGGCGCTGGCCGATTCGGTGCTGCATTGCATCTGGAAAGGCGGTCCACCCACCTTGCCGGTGCTTCGAGTGAGCAGAGCGGTCAGCGACAGCTTGACCAGCTATGGATTCCTCTATACCCTATCGAACCATCCGATCGGCCTCGGCACTCGCTTTCGTGTTGAAATCCAGGGCTCCTGGGTAAAAAAGTGGGAATATGTGTATGAACCAAATGGCGTTCTGCCCGAGCACGGAAAGGGGCTCGAGTCGGTGCGCGTTATCGGTTTTCTCCTGCTGTTGGCTTTTTATGCGGTATTTTTCATCAAACGGTTGAGAAATGATCTGATTGATTTCCGACAGGCTGCGCCGGTTGCCGTGTTGACCTTTCTGACAACCCTATTGATGATGCTAGGCATTCCTTGGGGCGCCAGCTGGGAGGATTGGATTTTTCCAGTCGTGGCGGTCAGCTTTTTTCTCCCTCTTGCCATCGGGGTCGCCTATTCATGTGCCGACAGCCTGATCCGCGAGGTGTGGGAGGATAAACTCTGGTCCTTGGATGCGCTGTACAAGGGATTTTTCTTTCATCAAAGGTTTGGGCGGAGCGTTTTGGCGGGCATGGGGGGAGGGGCTGTTTTTCTCGGTGTCGTGACTTGCATCGTTTATCTCGCCGCTCAATGGGGACCGGTTGATCTGATCCCTTGGTCGTTGGAGTTCAACAGCTTGTCGGCCTGGAATCCTCTTTTACACAGCCTGAGCCGGATCGCCAACGATACGCTCTGGCTGCAATTCGGCGTCATGCTGTTTATTCTGGCCCTGCTGGCGCACTATTTCAGCAAGCCGGTATGGATCATCGTCGGCAGCTGCCTGGCGTGGGCAATGGCGCTAAACAGTTTGCTGGATCTGCCTGGTTCGCCGTTTTGGCTGACCATGGTTTTGGCCGGATTATTTGGCGCCGTGCAAGCCGGCCTTTTTGTCTACTGGGATTTTTTAGCCAGCATTGTGGCGCAGGCCTTTTGGATGTCCGGTTTTACTCTGCTGCATCTGATTCTGCTGGATCATCCTACTTTTTACTGGAGCATAGCGGGATTATCGGCGATCTGGCTGGCTGTGCTGGTCTTTGCGATCCTTGCGCTGCAGCGTCCGGTGTCGGATGAGGCGCTGAAGCGCTTTTTGCCGGTCCAGGCGTTCAAGATCGTCGAACGCATGCGGCTACGCCGCGAATTAGAGATCGCGCGGGATGTACAGAGCAATTTTCTGCCCAAGCAGAACCCACAGATCAGGGGCTTGGAGGTCGCCAGCCTCTGCTGGCCGGCGTTGGAGGTGGCCGGCGATTATTATGATTTTCTCCCGCTCGATGATCAGCATCTGGGCATTGCCATCGGCGATGTCTCCGGCAAGGGCATCTCGGCCGCTTTTTATATGACCTTGACCAAGGGGTTTTTGCGGTCGTTGACGCGCACAGTCGATGCGCCGGCCAAGGTGATGAGCGAGATCAACCGTTTGTTCTGGGAGAATGTGGATCGGAACCATTTTATCAGCATGATCTACGGCGTGTTTGACACACGGGCCCGCACCTTGACCTTTGTCCGTGCCGGCCATAATCCGATCATTCATCTACGGCAGCAGACCTGCACCGCATTGACGCCCGCCGGCTTGGCGTTGGGATTGGAGCGCGGCGAGCTGTTTGACCGCATCCTGGAAGAGAAAACCGTGGATCTGGAACCCGGCGATCTGCTTGCGTTCTACACCGACGGTTTTCCCGAGGCCCGGAACCATAGACAGGAAGAGTTCGGCGAGGAGCGGTTGGCCCAGGTGCTGCGGGAAAACGACGGTGCGTCGGCTGAACAGCTTCTCTCCTTGATCAAGGAGCGGATGCAGACTTTTATCGGCCGCGGACTGCAACACGACGATATGACCATGGTCCTTGTTCGGATCACAGAATGATCAAAATGCAGTTGAAAAATCCGGCGGTGCTCGCCCTGCTGTTGCCGGCAGGTTTGTTGGCGATGGCGGTGTTATTGGATCTGTTGATTCTGGCCAACTGGTTGAACGTCATGCCGACGGTCTATACGCGTGAGGCGTTCGTGGTAGTGGGCCTATTGCTGTCGTTGCCGATCGTGTATCGGCAGCGCTGGGCGTCGGACCGAAATGTGATGCGCGGCCTGCGTTCGTTGTTTCTGCTGGTGGGCGTCACCTTTACGGCGCTGCTGATCACGAACCTCGATATCTTTAGCATTCAATCACGCATGGTGAACGAGGGCTCGCTCTATGCCAAGCCGGGCGCCTATCTCTACATCCTGGCGTGGACTATGCTGGCGATCGTTTTTGTTCTGGTGGGCATGGGCACGCTGCGCAATTTGATGTTCATCAAGCAGCAGCGCTACACCGCGCGCAATTTCCATCTGCTTATGTTCTTTATGCTGCTTTATGCGGTGATCAGTTTTCGCAACTTTGAAAATTTCAGCGCACGGTTTTCTTTTGTCTTGAACGATAATGCGGTCAGCGGCGCCGCGCTTTTCATTCTCATCAATCTGATACTGATCAACTCTTTCCGCGTCTCCTGGCTGAATTATTTGAATCAAAAGCAAAAACTGAGCTGTTTTTTGGGTGGTCTGGTTCTAGTCCCCCTGCAGTGGCTCCTGTTCGTCCGGTTTCATCAGATCAATCCGGCGGCGCTGTTCAGCCCGGTGCTGGGCAAGTTCGTCGATATGGGCATGCTGCTGTTGGCGATTTACCTGTCAGTGGCGTTTGTCGCGCTGATGGCGCTGTTGCCCTCTGCGCGGCTCTTTGACCGCAAGACCCGGCAGATCGCCTCTTTGCATCATCTCAGCCGAGCGCTGAGCAGCGAATTTGATTTTAAAAGGTTGGTCTCTGTGGTCGTGAACCTGGCTTGCGAGGTGACCGAGGCGGACTGCGGCTGGCTGGAGCTGTTCGACGGCCGCACGGAAAAGCTGCGCCTGGTTTCCTCGCAACCTGTTTTTTCCGCCGATCCGACGGACCGGGATGCAGACGCCGAAGAGGCGCTGACCCGGCGCCTGCTGGCGCAGCGGGAGCCGTTGCTGATCAACGATGTGACCAAAAGCCCGTACGCCGCTGAGCTGTCTTTCTGGAAAGCCGATCTGTTCTCCTTGGTGGCGGTGCCGCTGACCACGTCGGAGAAGGTGCTGGGCTTTCTGTTTGTCTGCAAACGGCTGGAATATGGGTTCGAACAGGAGGACGCATCCATTCTGCGCGCTTTTGGCGAGCAGGTGGTGGTCGCCATCGAGAACGTCCGGCTGGTCGAGTCGTCCCTGGAAAAGGAGCGGTTGGAGCAGGAGCTGCGCATCGCACAGGAGGCTCAGCGCAAACTGCTGCCTCGAGTGATGCCGCGGTCCGATGAATTTGAAATCTATGCACGCTGCCTCACCGCCAATGAGGTGGGCGGCGATTATTATGACTTTTTTTCTCTGGCGCGCGACCGGATCGGCGTCGTCGTCGGAGACGTGTCAGGCAAGGGCGCTTCAGCGGCGTTTTATATGGCTGAGCTGAAGGGCATCATGGAGGCGCTGGCGCGCAACGAGCTTTCGCCCAAACGGGTGTTGGCGCTGGCCAATGAGACGCTGTACAGCAACCTCCAGCGGGATAACTTTATCACCGTGGTCTATGGGATCCTGGATCCGGTGCAGCGGAGTTTTACTTTCTGCCGCGCCGGCCATACGCCGGTTCTGCTGATGCGGCAGAACAGCGACCGGGCGTTGGTGAAGGAACCGGGCGGCATCGGGCTGGCGCTGGACCGCAGTGGCCTGTTCAGCGACACCCTGGAGGAAAGCCGTCTTACGTTGGCCTCCGGGGATCTGCTGCTGCTCTACACCGATGGCGCCATCGAGGCGCGCAATGAAGCCGGAGAGGAGTTCGGCGAGCAGCGATTGCACGAGGCCCTGAAACGCTGCAGGCAGCTGGAAGCCCGCGATTGCATCGACTGCCTGGTTCGCGAGATTGAGGCGCACGCCGGTTCTGCCAGCGCCTTTGATGATTTGACGCTTGTGGCAATCAAGATGATATAATGATACATCCAGCTTTAGGGAGGGCATGAATGGAAAATTTTAAAATTCAGAGAAGCGATCAGGATCGGATATCCACCCTGTCGATCAGCGGCTTTTTGGACGCCCACACGGCGCCCAAGCTGGAGGAGGCGATTCAATCGCTGATCGATGACGGCCGCTACCAGATCATCGTGAATTTCAGCGATCTGACCTATATCAGCAGCGCGGGACTGGGCGTTTTCATGGGTTTCATCGAAGAGATCCGCAATAAGAGCGGCGACATCAAAATGTGTCGGATGTCGCCCAAGATCTATCGTGTTTTTGATTTGCTCGGGTTTCCTACCATCTATCAGATTTTCGATCGTGAGGAAGAAGCAGCGGCCCGATTCGGCCCGGTGAAGGCATGAATGGATTCGTCCGAGAAAAAACTAAAAAGGACAAACAGCCAAAGGTGGGACCGATGACTTTAAAAACGAAAGAATACAAACTGCGCATTCCGAGCCAGACCGATAATCTGGAGCTCATCCGCTATTTCGTCGGCCGCGTTGCTGAAAAAGTAGGATTCGACGATGAGGATGTGGGGAAGATCGAATTGGCTTGCGATGAAGCCTGCACCAACGTGATCAAACACGCATACAGCGACCGGAGCCAACATCAATCACTGGATATCGCCATCAAACTGGATTATCAAAAGCTGACCCTGATCGTCACCGATCACGGCAAGGGATTTGATCCTCAGGCCATCAAGATTCCGGACATGAAGGAGTATCTGGCCGAGCTCAAAGTGGGCGGGTTGGGCATTTATCTGATGAAAACCCTGATGGATGAGGTTACTTATGACATCAAACCCGGCTTGCGCAATCAGGTGAGCATGGTCAAATATTTTATCAACAAAAAAGATTCCATGGTCGTTAACAACTCTAAGAAAGCGTAACCCCTGTCACCTGTTGAAAGAGTCCTTGCCTGCATGGAGCCTGTTCAGCAAGATCGGTTGTCGCGGGAATTGGATCAGCGTTTGGTGGAGCTGCATTCGCTGTTCGAAATGAGCCAGTTGCTCAACGCCTCCCTGAACCTCAAAGTCACCCTGAGCAGTCTGTTGCTCACCCCCATGGGCCGCATGATGGTCAGCCGGGGGGTGGTGCTGGTGGCCGCAGAAGACGGCGAGTATGAAGTGGTGCAGCTGCGCGGACTCGACCGCCGTCTGCTCGGGAAAAAATACCGCTGGCAGATCGCCGGCTCACAGCCGATCGAACGGCACGGCTGTCCGCCGCCGCCGGCCGAACTGCTGCCGGTCTTTCAAACGCTGGAAATGGAATTGCTCATCCCCATCGTCAGCACCCAACGCAAAGTCGGCCTCATGGGCCTGGGCCCTAAACTGGACGGGCAGCCGTTCTCTTCGGCGGAGATCGAATATCTGACGTCGTTGGCCAATATCGCGGCCAAATCCATCGACAACGCACTGATCGTGCAAAAGCTGGAGCAGGTCAACCGGCGATTGGATAAAAAGATCCAGGAGTTGAACACTCTTTTTGAGATCAGCAAAGAGCTGAATGCGACTCCGGACAAGGAGAAAATCGTCAGCCTGCTTATCTATGCCGTCATGGGCGAGCTGCTGGTGAACCGCTGCTTCGTATTCCTGCGCGAGAACGGGCAGCTGCGGCTGTTCGCCGCCCGCGGGATGCAGACCGAACCCGCACAGGTCAAACCGTTCACCGGCGCCGGATTTTTAAAGAATTTGTCCCGCATCAAACAGGCGACTCGCGTGGAGGAACTGACCGGACTGCGCAGTTTACGCCTGCTGCAAAAAGAAAAAATCCGCATCATCGCCCCTATGCAATCACAGGACCAGGAGAAGGGCTTCTTGCTGCTTGGTGAAAAGATGACCGGCCAGCCATACCGGGACGATGAAATCGAATTTCTCTCCACGCTGGCCAATCAGGCGGTGATCTCTCTGGAAAACGCCGATCTGTTTGAGCAGATGCTGGAAAAAAAGCGCATGGAGGAGGAGTTGAACATCGCGCGCGACATCCAGCAACGGCTGTTGCCGGCAGAGTATCCTCACACCGAACGGATCGAAATCCAGGGCGTCAACATCCCCTCCTTTCAGGTCGGCGGAGATTATCTTGACTGGATTCCGCTGGAGGACGGTCGATTCGCAGTGACAGTGGCCGATGTCTCGGGCAAAGGCATTCCCGCCAGTCTGCTGATGTCCAGCCTGCAGGCCGGACTGCGCAACAGCGTCACGGTGCAGGGCGACATCGGCGAAATGATCGGCCGGCTGAATAATTTTATTCAGGCCAACACCACCTTTGATAAGTTCATCACCTTTTTTTATGCTGTGATCGATCTGGATAAAAAAATCCTCACTTATGTCAACGCCGGGCACAATCCACCCTATTTGCATCATGCGGACGGAACTTTCAAACGGTTGGAGGTGGGCGGCATCATCCTCGGCATGATGGCCAACGTATCCTATCAAACCGGCGTCGAGGCCCTACGCGCCGGCGATCTGTTGGTCATGTTCACCGACGGGGTTACAGAGGCCAAGAACACCCAGGATCAGGATTTTGAAGAAAGTCGGCTGGAAGAGATTATGGAACGCTGCCGCGATCTGCCGGTTAAAGTTCTGCTGGATGAAATTGTCTATGCGGTCAAAACGTTCGCCAGAGGGGCGCCGCAATCGGACGACATCACTCTGATGGCGGTAAAAATACCGGCATGCCCATGAACCCTGTCCTCACCCCAAGCCCCTCCCGGATCCTCATCATTGACGACGATGTCCATGTACGCCGGTTGTTTACGCAATTTTTGCAACGAGAATCCTATTTTCTTGACCAGGCGGAAAACGGACGAGAGGGTCTGGAAAAAATTTCCAGGAACGGCTATGATCTGGTGATTACGGATTTGCAGATGCCGGAGGTGGATGGACTGCAAATACTCAACGCCGCTCGACAGAAAGACCCGGATGTCCAAGTTCTGATCGTCACCGGTTTCGGCAGCATCGCCACCGCGGTATACGCCATGAAGATCGGCGCTTGTGATTATCTCGCCAAACCGCTTCAGTCCGATGCGCTGCTCATCAAGGTCTCGCAGGCCCTGGAACGGCGCCGTCTGCGCAGAGTGATGCGGGAGCAGGAGAGCCGCCTCAATGAACAAACCCGGCTCTTTCAGCATGATATGGAACTGGCCCGCCAAGTGCAGGCCAGCCTGGTTCCAGCGATGTATCGATCCGCCGAACTCGAGGTCCAGGTGCACTACCGGCCCATGCTTGGCATCGGCGGCGATTTCGCCGACGTCTATGAGGATGGCCAGGGCCATGTCTATCTTTCGGTGGTGGATGTGACCGGCCATGGCATCGCCGCCGCACTGGTGGTGAACCGCGTCTACAGCGAATTGCGCGTGCACGTACGGGCCGGCTGCTCGCCGCGCCAGATCCTGCACCAGCTGAATGATTTTTTCCTGCAGACGTTTACCGGCATCTCGCTGTTTCTCACAATGATCTGTTTGCGCTGCGACCTGAAAAAGAAAAAGCTGGTCTACGCCGGCAGCGCCCACCCCGCCGGATTGCTGCTGTCCGCTTCGCCCGCCTCCACGGCCACTCTGATTTCACAGAACCGGATCCTTGGCTTTTCCGCTCTGCCCATGGATCAGTGGATCGAGCAGGAGAGGGCCTACACCCCGGGCGACCGGCTGATCCTATACACCGACGGCATGGTGGAAATCGAAAACAGCCGGGGAGAGCCTTTAGCCATGGAGGGTTTGCTCCGTATCGCTCAGACCTGCCGGTCGTTGCCTGCAACCCAAGCCACTGAGGTCATGATTCAACAAGCTCTGGATTTCAGCAACAGCGCAGCCCGCGATGATCTTTTACTGCTGGTGGCTGATTTTCTATGAGCTTGGATTCGCACACCGTTCTGCTGGTCAATCCCTGGATTTATGATTTCGCTGCCTATGATTTTTGGAACAAGCCCCTGGGTTTGCTCACCATTGGCGCCATTCTAGACCGATTGGGCTATGAGGTACAGCTGATCGACTGCCTCGACCGTTTTGATCCAACGCTGCCGCCATCAACCGGACGCAGCGACGGCAGCGGAAAATTTCACCGTGAACGGCTCGAACCGCCGCCGGATCTCAGGCTGATCCCTCGCCAGTACAGCCGCTACGGCTGGCCTGTTCAAATGGTGGAAGAAAGATTGGCTCAACTGCCGGCTCCAACGGCCATTCTGATCACTTCGTTCATGACCTATTGGTATCCGGCGGTGGCCGACATGGTGCGCCTGCTGCGCCGGTTTTTCCCCAACACTCCGGTGATCCTTGGCGGCATCTATGCCAGCCTGTGCCCGGACCACGCCCGCGCCTATGTTCGTCCCGATCATCTCATCGTCGGGGAAGGAGAGGAAGCAGCGGTTCATCTGGTCGCCCAACTCTGCGGCGGCCCAGGCAGGGATTACCGCTATGCGCATCTGGATGAGCTGCCTCCTCCGCTGTATGAAAAGTATCCGGTCCTGCATTCAGCCGCCCTGTTGACCACGCGCGGATGTCCCTATCGCTGTTCCTTTTGCGCCTCGCATCTGCTGACCAGAGGGTATCGCCGCCGCTCGGTGGAACACGTGGTGCAGGAAGTGCTGCAGTGGCGAGAGACGCGTCAGGTAAACCAGTTCGCGTTTTTCGATGATGCCCTGTTGTTTCAGCCGGAACAGCACTGCAAACCCCTGTTGCGGCGTTTAATCGAACTGGATCTGGCCTCGCATTGGCACACGCCCAACGGGCTGCAGGTGCGCTATCTGGATGCGGAACTGGCCCGTTTGATGAAGGCGTGTGGATTCGCCACTCTGCGTCTTTCCTTTGAGAGCGTGGAACCCTCTCAGCAGCAGAACAAGGTCAGTTCCGCAGAGCTGGAACAGGCGTTCGCTCACCTGGTGGACGCCGGTTTTGCGCGCGAGCAAATAGGCGTTTATGTGATGATGGGGATGGCCGGCCAGACGCCCGAACAGGTTCAGCGCAGCATCGATTTTGTCCACCGCTTGGGCGCCCGCGTCAACCTGGCCTCCTATTCGCCGATCCCCGGAACTACAGAGACCGCATTCGCCCAGGAGCAGGGGTGGTGGTCGGAGAACGAGGATCTGGCGCTGGCTAATAATTCGCTGTATCCACTGTGGCGGAAAAAATATGGCTTTGCTTTATGCCAAGAAATTGTAAATTATGCAAGATCAGGCAATGAACGCCTGACCGCCAAGCGGACCCAGAACGGCGGCATTGTGAAAACGCTCTCGTCGGAGGGTCCTCCAAGTCGATGCAAGGGCGATTCATGAGGGACGGACAATCAGGACGGTTTCATCTGGCGATTGCCGGCAATATCGGCGTCGGTAAGACGACATTGACTTCCCGGCTTGCCGAACAGCTGAACTGGACCCCTTATTACGAACGGGTGATCAACAATCCATATCTGGACGATTTTTACGCTGACATGGATCGTTGGAGTTTTAATCTGCAGATCTATTTTCTGGCGCGCAGGTTCATTGATCAACGGGTGATCTCAGAGAGCCTGACGCCCTGCATCCAGGATCGCAGCATTTATGAGGATGCAGAGATCTTTGCCTATATTCTGCACAAGCAGGGCAATCTCAGCGATCGCGACTATGAAAATTATTGCGATCTGTTCAAAGCGATGACGGACTATCTGCGCAAGCCGGATCTCATCATCTACCTGCAGGCTTCCACCTGGACATTGATCTCGCGGATCCGCAAACGGGGCCGTGAGTATGAAAAACGGATCACCACGGCTTATCTGTTTGAGCTCAACGACGCCTATGAGCGCTGGATCAAGCGGCTGCAGGAAGAAAAACAACCCCTGATCATCATCGACGCCAATCAGCTCGATTTCGAAAAACGTCCGTCGGATCTGCAAGAAATCGTTAGACGGATTCAAGCGCATCTCCCGTAACGGACGGCAAGCAGGTTGAATTGAACAGCGGCCGCTCAGGGATCCAGACAGGAAGACAGGATGGAACAGCGAACCACCGATTATTATCAACCGCATCCCTACGCCGAAGACGCCGCTTTTTCTGCGCCGCGCAAGCGCCGCTGGTTTCACTTTCGCGGTCTGCCGACCGATCGTCCGGTCGGCAACATTCTTCTGTTTCTTGCCACCCTGATCTCAACCTACCTCACCAACGGCCTTTGGTACAGCGTGGCGATTCTGAGTATTTTGCTGGCGCACGAGATGGGCCACTATTTGATGTGCCGACGCTACGGCGTGCCGGCCACATTGCCTTTTTTTATCCCTTTTCCCCTGGCCAATCCCTTTGGCACCATGGGCGCGGTCATTCAGATGAAGGGCGTGATCCCCAGCCGCCAGGCGCTTTTTGACATAGGCGCCGCCGGGCCGCTGGCCGGGTTGGTCGTCACGCTGCCGGTTGTTTTTTGGGGCCTTGAATGGTCCGCAATCGTTCCGGTCTCTTCGCTCGCCGACAGCGGCATGACTCTGGGCGAGTCGGTTCTGTTCAAGGCGCTCACTTTTCTTACCATCGGCCCGGTTCCGGATGGGTATGATGTCATGCTGCATCCGGTCGCTTACGCAGGATGGGCCGGCCTTTTTGTCACCGCGCTCAATCTGCTTCCCATCGGCCAATTGGACGGCGGACACATCGTTTACGCCATGCTGGGCCCCAAAAGCCGGATCGTCACCATGATTTTCATAGGCGCGATGGTGGTGCTGACCTTTTTTTACACCGGATGGGCTCTGCTGGTGGCGCTGCTGATTCTGCTCGGCCGCCGTCATCCCTCTCCTTGGGACGACTGGACGCCGTTGGACAAGCGGCGCAAGCTGTTGGGCATTGTGGTGATGATCCTGTTTGTGCTCTCTTTTACGCCGATGCCTTTCAAGATTTGAGATGATCAAAGAAAAACTGAAAAAGTGGATCCTTGCTTACAAGTGGGTTTGGCTCGCTGTCGCGGTCATGGCGGCGGCTGAAGCGTTGTTCGATGTGGCTGAGATCCTTGTCGGACAAGTGATGAAAGGAACCAATGCGCTGCGCCCGAAAACCGGCCGGCTCTGGCTGGAGGAGGAGAAAGATCTGGCCGGTCAACAGCAGGTTCTTTTGATCGTGGATTCACTTTCCAACAACCCCTTCCGTTCCGGTCCGTTGAACTCCCTTGAAGAGCTGACCGCCTATCTCCATTATAAAAATTTTCTCCGACTGCAGCGGGAGGATTTTCTCTCTCTGTACCAGGCTTTGCCGGATTCGGACGCGCGCAGGCTGGTGGACGCGCAGGCGTTGGCTGCACTGATGAGTTCCTCCGCCTGGCAGAGCGTCAACCTGATCAGCAGCGACGGGCAGATGACTTTGATCTTTAACGACAGCAACAATCAGCCGCTTTTAGTCACCCAGCCCTTCGCTCCGCCGCCGCCGGAGGTGGAACCGTCGGTGACCTCGCAATTGCAGCAGGATGGCCGCTTCAGCGGCCGCCTGGTTGAGCCGGCCCATTTTCTCGCCGCTTACCAGCGGTTGCCCAGACGGCTGCAGCTGCAGGTGATCAATGATCCTGCCTTTATGGAGAAAAAAGCCGAAGAGTGGGTGATGGTGGCCATCGCCGCATCCTTGCGCAGCGGATCAGTGACGCTGGCCTGTGAGGTCCGTGAAGAGCAATCGTCGGTGATTCATACCTTTCAGGCCAGCGAGTTGGCGATCGGTTACTTGATCCAAGAGATCAATGTTCTGCGCCGCGGCGCAGAACCGTTAGCGCTTCCGAGCAAGGAAACAACGCCATGAGCCGGGGCGTCAAAATTGCGCTGGCCGTGCTGGCGGCCCTGATTCTGCTGGTCGGCCTGTCGATGACCCTGTCGCTGCCGCGGCTGCCGGAGGATTTGAACCAAATCGCGCTCAACACTCCCACGGTGATCTATGGCGACGACGGCGGCGTCATCAAGACGCTGGCCAACCGCGAGGTGGTTCCGCTCCATCAGGTTGCGCCGGTGTTTCTTCAGGCGACGGTTACGTTGGAGGATGCCGGTTTTTACCGGCATCACGGCTTCAGTAAAAAAGGGTTCGTTCGGGCCGTCGTCTATAACCTGCTGCACGGAACCCTGCGACAGGGCGGCAGCACCATCACCCAGCAGCTGGCCAAGAATCTTTTTTTCGGTTTTGACCGAACCTGGTTGCGCAAGATCCAGGAAGTGCTGGTCGCTCTGCAGATTGAACAGCAATTCAGCAAAGAGAAGATCCTGGAGGCCTATGTCAATCAGATCGATTTCGGCTCCGGCGTGTACGGCGTTGAATTGGCCAGCCAGACCTATTTCGCCAAGCATGCCGCGGATCTGACGCTGGCTGAGGCTTCGCTGCTGGCGGGCATTCCCCGCTGGCCGCCGCGTTATAATCCGTTCAGCAATGAAAAGGTCGCCCGCGAGCGGCAGAGCTTCGTTCTTTCCCGCATGGTGCAGAACGGAGACATCACCCGTCAAGAGATGGAAGAGGCGCAGCGTGCGGTGCTGGTTTTCTCCAGAATCAATCCCCTGCAGGGCAACGCCGAGTATTTTGTCCAGTTGGTGAAGGACGACGCCCGGCAAAAATTCGGCGCCGACGCCGTCAACTATGGCGGCCTGCGCATCTATACGACGCTGAACAGCCGTCTCCAGTATGAAGCCAGCCGGGCTGTGGCTGAAGGACTGGCTCAGGTCGATGCCTGGCTCGGTCTGCCTCCGTATCAGGAGGCGCGATGGGATCAAAAGGGCGATTATCCGCAGGCGGCGTTGATTTGTCTGGATCCCCGGCTAGGAACCGTGAAAGCGCTGGTCGGCGGTCGGGATTTTCGTCGGGCGCCGCTGAACCGCGTCATGGCCGCGAAACGGCACCCCGGATCCGCATTCAAACCGTTTGTCTATTTTGCCGCGCTGGAAAATCCGCAGGTCTCGCCGGCCGACGTCTATGTCGATGACGAACTGGCCATACCGGTGGGTGGGAAAATCTGGTCGCCGGATAATTTCGATCACCGTTTTCGCGGGCCGATGATTCTCAAAGAGGCGCTCGCACACTCCATCAACGTCATCACCGTCAAGCTCATGGAGCAGGTTACGCCGCCGGTGGTGGTCAAAGCCGCTTATCGTTTGGGCCTTCAGAGCGAGCTGCCTGAGAACCTGTCCCTGGCCCTGGGCGCCGCCGATGTCTCTCCTTTTGAAATGGCCGGCGCCTATGCCACCATCGCCAATTTCGGCACGCGCCATCGCTATTATTACCTCATGGAAATCCGCAGCGCCAGCAATGAGCTGCTGCAGGAGACCATTCCGAAAAGCCGGTGTGTGGCAGACAGCCAGACCTGTTATCTGCTGATCGATATGCTGCGTGCCGTTATTCAGCACGGCACCGCTGCGTCTGTCCGGCGCATGGGCTTTACCCGGCCGGCAGCCGGTAAAACCGGCACCTCCAGCGATTTTCGCGACGCCTGGTTTGTCGGTTTTACACCGGAGCTGGTCGCCGCCGTTTGGGTAGGCTACGACGACAATCGGCCCCTGCGTGCGACCAACAACTCCGGCCTCACCGGCGATCGGGCTGCTGCGCCCATTTGGACGCTGTTCATGCAGCGTGTGCTGGCCGATGCGCCGATCAGTGAGTTTCCCAGGCCCTCCGGTATCACCCTGGAAACGGTGGATCCGCGCACCGGCAGCGGACCGATGCCCGGCGAGGCCTCCGTCGAAGTGGCGATAAGAGAAAAGAAATGAGCAGGCTGACGCTTCACATTGTTGCCATCGGCGAACTGCTTTGGGATGAATATCCGCAGCAAAGATATCTTGGCGGCAGCCCGACCAATGTGATCTGGCATGGTTGCCATCTGGGCTGTCGGGCGGAGGTGGTCGGCCGCGTCGGCGCCGACGCGGCGGGGGATGAATGGATCAGCCTGATGCAGTCCATGGGCCTTTCGACCCGATACGTGCAACGTGATCCTGAAAGGCCCACCGGCTCTGTTCAGGTCCGGGTCAGCAAAAACGGACAGCCGGTCTATGGCTGCACCCAAGAGGTTGCATTTGATCATCTGACTTTTGACCGTTCTCTCGAGGAATTGGCCTCCTCAGCAGACGCGGTGTATTTTACCACATTGGGGCAACGCCATCCAAAGGCTGCTGCAGCGATCGGACAGTTTCTCGACGCAGCCGGCAAAGCCCTGAAAGTTTATGACCTGAATCTGACCGGCTGGAATGATCGTATCGCGGCGACCGTGGAAGCCGGACTGCAGCGCTGCCAGGTGCTGCAGGTCAACCAGAACGAGATGGCGTTCTTGCACCGCTATTTCAACAGCCATATGGATGATCACGGGCTGCTGCGTTATCTGCTGCAATTGTACGATCTTCGTCTGGTTGCACTCACTCTGGGCGATAACGGCTGTCTGTTGATGTCGCCGCAGGAGACGCTGGCGCACAGCGGCTTTAACGTCGCTGCCACGGATACCAATGGTTGCGGCGACGCCTTTTGCGCCATGATGATGGTCAAATTGCTTGCTGGTGCGTCTTTGGCTGAAATCGCGGATCAAAGTTGCCGGTTGGCGGCTTGGGTGGCCACGCGTCCCGGCGCAGTGCCGGACTGGTCGGTTGCCGATTTGGCGGCGATTGCGCCGCGATCGGCTGCGGATGACCTCTGGTGAACGAGCGAAGCAACCGTACTGAATTGTTCTTCAAGAATCAGGCGGCATTAACAGGCAGTCCAAAAACGTTTCTCATACGCTGACGGCTGGGCTCCGTTATAACTTAACCTTAAAGGAAAGGGAGATACGGCATGCAAAAATTTTATCTCATCGATAAGATCATACTCGTCGCCTATTTTCTTGGCATCACCCTGTTCGGTTTGTATTTCCGGAAAAAAAGCAACACCGCTGAAGGTTTTATGATCACCAAGAACAAGATTCCCAGCTGGGCGGTGGGGCTTTCCATCTTGGGCACTTTTGTCAGCAGCATCACCTTTCTGGCCTATCCAGGTCAGGCCTATAACTTTAACTGGGATGCTTATTTGTTTACGTTGACGCTTCCCATCGGCGCTGTCGCCGCCGCTCTCGTCTTTATTCCGCTCTATAGAAATAAAATCGGCGTGGCGTCCTACGCCTACCTGGAACAACGATTCGGCGGTTGGGCGCGCATCTATGCCAGCGTCAGCTATCTGTTCGGCCAGATCACCCGCGTCGGCATGATCCTGTTCCTGCTGTCGCTGCCGTTGCATAACCTCACCGGCTGGTCCTATCCGACCATCATCATCTCCACCGGCCTGTGCGTGATCATCTACACCATGTTCGGCGGCATGGAGGCGGTGATCTGGACTGATGTCATTCAGGTGATCATTCTGTTCGGCGGCGCTCTGGTGGCTGTGCTTTTTATCCTTTTTGGCATGCCGGAAGGACCCGGGCAATTGTTCACCATCGCCGCCCAGGACAACAAATTTTCTCTCGGCGATTGGAGCTTTGATCTCAGGGTGGCGTCGGCTTGGGTAGTGCTGCTTTACGGCATCATGGAAAACCTGCGCAACTTTGGCGTGGACCAGAACTATGTCCAACGCTACCACACCACCGCCACGGCTAAGGAGGCGGCGCGGTCGATCTGGACCTCAGTGTGGGGCTACTTTCCTATTTCGGCGCTTTTTCTTTTCATCGGCACCGGCTTGTACGCTTTTTATAAAGTGCAGCCTAACCTGTTATCCCCGGAACTGCAGCAGCCGTTGATGGGAGACAAGGTGTTCCCCTATTTTATCACCACCCAACTGCCGGTGGGCATTCGCGGATTGATTGTAGCCGCGCTGTTTGCCGCAGCCATGAGCACCATCAGCTCCTGCCTGAACACCATGTCCACGCTGACCTTGCTGGATTTTTATAAAAAGTATTTCAATCCCGATGCCGACGATCAAAAGAGCGTAACGCTTCTGCGCCGCTACACTCTGGTCTGGGGATTGATCGGCACGATCTGTGGACTGGCTTTGATCAAAGTGCAAACCGCGCTGGAGATGGGTTGGAAGCTCGGCGGCATTGCCGGCGGCGGCGTCATCGGTTTGTTCCTGCTGGCCCTGATGTTCCCATGGATCAAACGGGCGCCGGCCATCATCGCCGTGATCTGCAGCGTGATCGCCATCGCCTGGGCGACTCTGGCGCATAATCTGCCGGCGGGTTGGCAATGGCTCGAGTTCCCCTGGCAGAGCCGCATGATCGGCGTCATCGGCACCATCACGCTGTTGGCCGTCGGCGTTGCTCTGGGATTGCTGATTAAGGCTTTTAAAAATCCTACAAAGCAGTAAACCTATGATCGGAAGAAGGGCCATGAAACGACTTGTTTGGCTTGGGTTGGCGGCGACGCTGTGTTGCCAGCCTGCTAAAGAGAATAAGGAATCGACGCGGTTTATGTTCCAATCGCCAGGAGACGGTTTTACGGCGCTGTTCAACGGCCGTGATTTTCACGGATGGAATATCCAGCCGGATTCCGGCGCCTGGACGGCGGAATCCGGCGAGATCCGCTGCAGCGGCCGAAACGTGCCGCCTTATTTGATTCGTACGGAACGCGAGTACGAGAATTTTGAATTGTTCGCTGAATTCAAGTTCGACCAGGGGTGCAACAGCGGCATCTTTATTCATGCCCCTATACCGGGCGCCGGCCGCGAATCGCGGGTGGGCTTTGAAGTGCAGATCATAGACGACGCCGGATCGTCGGTGCATAAAGGCTCTTCGGGCGCGATCTATGACGTGATCGCGCCAAAAGTCAACGCCATGCGGCCGGCCGGAGAATGGAACCAATACCGCGTGCTGTTCGACTGGCCTTGGTGCAAAATCTGGCTCAACGGCATTCTCATTCAAGATCAGGATTTTTCCGCTCATCCAATCCTGAAATACCGGTTGCGCCGCGGTCACATCGGCCTGTCCAATCACGCCTCGCCGGTTCAGTATCGAAATCTGTGGATCAAGGAGCTGCCCGATCAGGAACAATGGACCGAGCTGTTCAATGGTCGCGATCTGCAAGGGTGGGAGCAAAAGGGCTCAGCGAACTGGCGGGTGCAGGACGGGCGGATCGTCGCCGACCAGGGGGAGGGTTGGCTGATCATGAAAAATCCATATCCGCACTTTCATCTGCAGGCCTACATCGCCAATCCGCTAGCCGCGACCAAGGGAAGGATCTGTTACCGCTGGCGTGATTCGCAACATCCCGGCTACAACGCTGAACTATTCAATTATCCATTGGCCGTCGAAATGAAGAAGCGCTATGGATCACAAACTCCTGAGAGCATCGTTCCGGCTTTTGAGTATCCGTGGTTGTTGTATCAGATCATGTCCGCGAACCGGGAAGCGGAGATTCGTGTCGCAGGTTATATCGTCGCCAACCAAAAGCTGCTGCAGGAGACCGGCGATCACATCGCCTTTTACCGTGCCGCCGGCGACGCGCCCCTGGTCATCAGAACTGTCCGCGTGCAGCCGTTGAGCGGCAACGGACTGTGACGAGCAGGGCGGACTCGAACCATGGAATTGCTTGAAGGCCGCATATCGGTGGAGGCTGCCCTGCTGGCGCATAAACGGCGTTTTCAGATGGTGGGGCTGCGCGCGGGGCTGCATGAGGAGACCATTCCTCTGATCTGCAGCGAAGCGGAGAAGCAGAATATCCCCATCAAACGCTTGAGCAGCGAAGAGATCGACCGAATGGCGCACGGCAAGACTCACGGCGGCGTGGTGGCTCTGTGCAGCGCCAAACAGGAACCCGAGTTCGACGCGTTTTATGAGCAGTTCAAGCTTTGGTTTGCGCCGTTGTTGGTGCTGCTGGAAGGCGTGGACGATGAGCAGAATTTCGGCTTTACCCTGCGCACGGCCGAGGCCATGGGCGCCTGTGCGGTTTTGCTGAAAAAGCATCTTTGGGATTTTGACGGTTCGGCCGTGTCGCGCGCCTCCTCCGGCGCCTATGAACGGCTGCCGGTGATTCTGTTTGAAGAGGTCGACCGGGTGATCGGACGGCTGCAGCGCCATGGCGTCAAGCTGTACGGATGCATCGCCAATGCCCAAAAGACCCTGTATGAGGTGAACCTGGCGGAAGCCGTCATCCTGGCCATAGGCGGTGAAAAACGGGGTCTGTCCGCTGCGGTGCGCGATCGCTGCGACAAATTGATAAAAATACCGATGCTGACCGATATCGGCTCTCTGTCCCTAAGCCATGCAGCCGCCATACTGCTGGCCGAAGCCATGCGTCAAAGGCGATCTCCTCGAGACGGCGCTGAGCAGTAGATCAAATCCGGGATTGGACGGCTAATGGCCCTTTCCTCATTCATCTTGGCGCCTCGGTGCCTCTGTGAACCAGCAAAATCAAAATCAGTTCACTTCCTGTAATGCGCGTTCCAGCATTCCAAGCGATTCAAGAACCCCGGTTACTTTGAGCGTGACTTCAATCGGTTCATTTTGCATGGTCGATTTCCCCATACACTTTGCCTGCGGATTCTTCTCCCAATAAGAGACCAGCCAACCTGCGACGGATTTCGGCCTCGCTGGCCTGGGGATGTCGCGTGCGCAGACCCGCTAACACCAGTATTTGCGCCGATTTGTTGAGCTGCGCCAGCATGTTCATTTTGCGAGTCGGGCTGGCCTGCCGCCATAGTTGAATTTGCAGAGCTTCCATTTTGGGATGAGTATCAGGGAATAAGACGCTCATGGTTTGCAACCCGTCATAAAGGCCATACACCGTGGTGATACGATTTTACTTCTCTTGCACAAAGCGAACGATTGCTGCCAACAGGTCCGTGTTATGCCTCGACTTGGTGTTTCTCTGAAATTTGCATTTTATGTTTTTTGAACAAAGCGGTCGTTTCTTTCCAATACTGCAATTCTTCTTTGGCGATTAGCCTGCCAGTTTACTTACGTATTCTGTCTGCGTTTTTATGCTTCATCTCAATACAATCAAAAGCTTTATTCATATGAAATAGCCTCCTGACGAGAAAAGATCGAAATTGAATTATAGCCCTTCAACACGTTAACGGCATTATAGCTGAACTACGGCAGAGGTAACTAATGTGTAAAGGCCACTCTCTATTTGTTCGAAAAGCGCTTTTGATGGCTTTTTGAATTCCTTGTCAAATACGCCACCAAATACTGACGTATCCAAATATATTCTATAATTCATGATATGCTCTTTTTGTCAAATTATTCTTTCCATCTAATATTGCAAAATGGATAGTATGTCAAGAGGCATATTTAAATTCCCATCAGCGGCTACCAACTGCTTCAGCATTCACCTTAGCGCCTCTGTGCCTCTGTGAGAAATATCCAGTCAATGAAAGGTTAAACCCAAGATCTCCCCTCACAGAGGCACAAAGGCACAGAGCTCTTTAAGGGCTTTTTCCTGCTGTTTTACCTCCCAGTAAAATTAAATTCCTTATCAGTAATTACATCCATACCAGCAATTATGCTTGATATTCAATGAAATCTTGTTTAATTTTCCGGCAGGCAAGAAGCGCAAGAGGGGGCCGGAGATGGTTCGGCGCGCTAAAAATTGTGAAATGGCGAGTCATCGGACGCTTGACAGAGGATTATTTCCTAATTTTTATGCCCCCAGAAAAATCAAAATGCCTATCAGCAAATGCCTATCAGCCTATCAGCTCATCCGGATTGGTACAATCCGAGGTGGCCTCTGCAATTGCCACGGTACAAAATGTAATTGATCACAATTTCCCAAAAGTAAATAGATATTAATATATTATATTCGAATATCGACTCTGGAAATGCAAAGAGGTTTGACATGAGTGAAATTTTTAATATATATTGCGATGAATCATGTCATCTTGAGAACGACCGGCAAAAAGCCATGGTGCTTGGCGCGGTCTGGTGCCCACTGGACAAGCGAAGAGAGATATCCGTTCGATTACGGGAATTTAAAAAAAAACACGGCCTTTCAGATTCGTTTGAAGTAAAATGGACCAAGGTTTCCCATGCCAAGGTGCAGTTCTATCTTGAACTGATCGACTATTTTTTTGACGACGACGATCTGTATTTCAGGGCATTAATTGTACCGGACAAGACCAAGCTGAGACATGACGCCTTTCCAGGACAAGATCATGATTCCTGGTATTACAAAATGTATTTTGACATGCTGAAAGTAATACTAGAGCCACAATCTCGCTACCGGATTTACATTGATATTAAAGATACGCGAGGCGCGGAAAAAATCATTAAATTACATGATGTCCTATGCCATAATATGTACGATTTTTCACGCCAGGTGATCGAACGTTTGCAGTTGGTGCAATCACATGAAATCGAACAGATGCAGTTGGCTGATCTATTGATCGGCGCCATCGGCTATTTAAACCGAGGCCTCCAACAAAACGCGGGAAAAATAGCCATCATCAAGAGAATACAGCAAAGATCGGGGTATTCTCTTACGAAAACCACTCTGCTGAGAGAAGAAAAGGTTAATCTCTTTTGTTGGCATGCCGCGGAGGCAGTGGAATGACAGATTGGCCTGATTGGCTGCCGCCCTTGGTGCTGTTCAGCGATTATAACGGCAACTGGATTGCTTACCTCGATGCCGTCTATGCCTGGTTCAAGCATGATTTCATCGACAATAAACCCGTTTTCAAAGGACGACGGCTGGGCTTGAAACGTCATCCATTGACTTTAGGGAAAGAAGCAACCTTTTGGCATATCATTTCAGAAGGAAAGATAGAGCAAGACAGAATTCCGGATTTAAGACGATGTGAACGAATTCGTTGGCCCAAACCTATTGTAGAGCATACTCCTGATCCGAGTATAAAGTGGTGGATAGCTGTTAAATCCAATGAAGAACGGATTCATATATTGCTGGAAGAGCAGGATTATATTGTTGTTCTTGCTGATCGAAATGGGTACTTGCTGCCATGGACTGCTTATCTGGTAACCAGGGAGCATACAAGGAAAAAATTAAGGAAAGAATACGAAAAATATTGGAAAGGTCGACCTTAAAATGCTGAAGCCGCCCTGGCGGACGGCTTCGTAACTCCTTTTACACATGGTAAATGAGCTGACGAAATATAAGCAGCATGGGAAGAAAAGTCAAGTAAAATTTACGAAAAACCGTGTCTTAACACAAACCCGTTGGGGGGATTTATTCCATCCGTGCTTGATATAAAGCCTGAAAATTGGTAATTTGCAATTTTCAGGAGGAAGCATGTTCTCACTGCTATGTTTTGTTTTCAGGAGCGGCTTTAATCTGGTAAAATCTTGTCTATTGAAAGTTGAAAGCCACGCCGTCCCTTTTCGCTGGCGCTGATGATCAAGGGCATCGAAAATGTAAAGGTGATCTTTTGGTCCGGTAAAAGCGGGTATCTGCGATTTCTCAAACCTGGGGGTGGATCAAATTCCCATCAGCGGCTAACAACTGCTTCATCATGTATCTTAGCGCCTCTGTGCCTCTGTGAGAAATATCCAGTCAATGAAATGTTAGGCGCAAGAGTTCCCCTCACAGAGGCACAAAGGCACAGAGCTCTTTAAGGGCTTTTTCCTGCTTTTTTACCTCCCAGCAAAATCAAATTCCTTATCAGTTATCAGTAATTCCATATATACCAGCAATTATGCTTGACATTCAATGAAATCTTGTCTAATTTTCCGGCAAGTAAGAAGCAATGAGGCTGCCATCCTGCTGACCGAAGCCATGGATCAGCGCCGCAGCGGCCGCTGAACGAATGTGCTGTAAAGGGGTTGTCTTTTTGCATTGAAATCATCATGAGCATTCTTCGCTCGGAGACCGATCCTGTTCTATAGAACACTTATACCGTTTTTATGCATTCTCAGCGCTTCGCTTGCTTCTGCGCAGCCTTCCGCATCAGACTCCGACGCCTGCCGCATTGAGCTCGGCCCCGTTCCCCCTACGGTCGATCTGCGCAGCATGACCCGGGTTTGTATCGTTCGCAGCGCCTGCGAGGGTTTGGCGGCCGGCGGCGCCAGACGCGAACAGGCCTTTGCCGACGGACGCTGGCGCGAGTGGCGCGATGGCATCCGCCGCTGTGTAATCCAAGAGATGGGGGACATGCCCTTTGCGGAAAACGGCGGCCCTCTAAACGTTCGGTTGGTCACCCATCGTAAGCTAGCCTTTTGCGATCTGGAAAACCTTCTGTTCGAATCCTTTGCCGGGTGGCAAGTCAACGCTTCTCTCTTTTTACCCAAGAAAGAGCGCTATCCACCGCCCTGGCCAGGGGTCATCATCCCGGTGGGCCACAGCGCCAAAACTCGATCCAATTATCAACTTCCGGCCCAGTATTTTGCCGCCTGCGGCTATGCGGCCATTCTGTTCGATCCGCCCGGCATGGCGGGCGAGAAAGGCGGGCGCAACGACCACTTTGTCGACGGCGTCCGCTGCTATCTGACCGGCGCCTCTTCGAACCGCTACTTTGTGCTGGACGCGTTGCGTTGCATCGATTACCTGCAGACCCGCGGCGATATCGACGGCCGCAACGGTTTTGCCATGACCGGCGTGAGCGGCGGCGGCACTACGACGCTGTACGCCCATCTTCTGGACGACCGCATCACGGTCATCGCTCCAGCCTGCTGTGCGCTGCCCTCCATTCAGCACCCGGTGCTCGACGGCTACGCTCCCTGCACCGAGACCCTGGCCTATAACCATTTCGGCAACGGCATCGATGACATCGATCTGCTGGTCAGCGCCCTTACCAAACCGGTCCTATTTCTTTACGGTGAAAAAGATGAGGTGTTTAAAAAGGAGTACAGCGTTGACATCGCTGCTGCCGCTGGGTCCTGCTATGACCGCGCCGGCTTTCACGATCGATTTTCCGCGTTTGCCGACACCTGCGGGCACGCCTATTCCGGCGCCATGGCCGAACAATTTGTCCGCTGGATGGACCGCTGGCTGAAACCGGACAGGGTGCGTGGAAAAGAACCTCCCTTTTCTCAGATCACGCTGCTTGCGGACAGTCTGCTTTTTTGCTATCCGGAACAGCAGACGACCATCTTTTCGCTCAATCGTCAGCTGGCTTTGGATCTGCGTCGGCGCCGGGCGATTGCTGATCTTAGGGAAGCAATACGCAAAACCACGGGGCTGGCCGGGTCTGTGCAGCCGCCGTGCGTCCGTGCCGGCAAACCTTTTCGTATCCGTTCGGTGAAGTACACCCCTGTTACGGCCGCCCGGGCGTGCTTACCCATCACGGCGAGAACCGCAAAAGTTACATTGCCAGCAATGCCATCGTAAACAGATTAAACGATGAGCAGGTAATGGAAAAAATATGTGGGTAACTATAGGGGTTGTACAGTTTGATCAGCTGCTTGCGGCAAAGGCTGCCAATTGCAGGCTAAC
>JAKQNR010000046.1 GCA_029565685.1 bacterium
ATTATCATTGAAGGAGATAGTGAGATGGCCAAGGCAAAGTTTGAGCGAAACAAGCCGCATGTGAACATCGGCACGATTGGGCACGTGGATCACGGCAAGACGACGTTGACGGCTGCGATCACGCAGGTGTTGTCGTTGAAGGGATTGGCTCAGGCGCGTGCATATGATGAGATCGACAATGCGCCGGAAGAGAAGGCGCGTGGGGTGACGATCAACGTGCATCATGCGGAGTATGAGACGGCGAACCGGCATTATGCGCACGTGGACTGCCCGGGCCATGCGGATTATATCAAGAACATGGTGACGGGAGCGGCGCAGATGGACGGAGCGATATTGGTGGTATCGGCGGCGGATGGGCCGATGCCGCAGACGCGGGAGCATGTGCTGCTGGCGCGGCAGGTGAATGTGCCGTCGATGGTGGTATTTTTGAACAAGGCGGACATGGTGGATGATCCGGAGCTGTTGCAGCTGGTGGAGTTGGAAGTGCGGGAGTTGTTGAGCAAGTATGGATTTCCCGGAGACGACACGCCGGTGATAGCGGGTTCGGCGTTGCATGCGTTGGAGCATCCGACGGATCCGGTGCACACCAAGTGCATCATGGATTTGATGGAGGCGGTGGACAGTTTTATACCGACGCCGTCGCGGGACGTGGACAAGCCGTTTTTGATGCCGGTGGAGGATGTATTTTCGATCACCGGGCGGGGCACGGTGGGCACGGGTCGAGTGGAGCGGGGCCGGGTGAAAGTGGGCGAGGAAGTGGAAGTGATCGGGATGGGGTTGCACAAGAAGACGGTGTGCACGGGCGTGGAGATGTTCCGCAAGCTGCTGGACGAGGGGCAGGCGGGTGACAATGTGGGTTTGCTGCTGCGAGGCGTGGAGAAGGACGAGCTGATGCGGGGCCAGGTGATCGCCAAGCCGGGATCGATCACGCCGCACACGCATTTTTTTGGCGAGGTGTACGTGCTGAGCAAGGAAGAGGGAGGTCGGCACACGCCGTTTTTCAACGGCTATCGTCCGCAGTTTTTCTTCCGCACGACGGATGTGACGGGCACGATCAAGATGCCGGAAGGGGTGGAGATGGTGATGCCGGGGGACAACATCACGATGGAAGTGGAACTGATCACCGAGATCGCCATGGAAGAAGGCTTGCGGTTTGCGATCCGCGAGGGCGGCCGAACCGTGGGCGCCGGCGTGGTGACCAAGATCGTAAAATAACTTTTAGCAGATAAAGAACATCGTCCGCAGCAACGGCGGGCGAACGGACGGAACAAGCTGCTCTGTCCGGAATCAAGTCAATCGGAGCGTTATCCATGTCGGGTCAAAAACTCAGAATAAAACTCAAGGCGTACGATCACCGCTTGATCGATAAATCCACTGAAAAGATCATCAAGACGGCCAAGACCACCGGTGCGATGATCGTGGGACCGATTCCGCTGCCGACCAGCCGTTCGGTGTTCACGGTGTTGCGGTCGCCTCATGTGGATAAAAAGTCGCGCGAGCAGTTTGAGACGCGGGTTCACAAGCGGTTGATCGACATTCACAACTCTTCGCCGAAAACGGTGGATGCGCTGATGAAGCTGGAGCTTCCGGCCGGCGTGGATGTCGAGATCAAAGTGTGATGACCGCGGCGTCCGTTTTTAATTGATCAGACGTGCGACGGCGCTATTAACCCTATTCGATGGTATATCAATGCGTGCACTTATCGGCAAAAAAATCGGCATGACCCGGATCTTTGATGAAGCCGGCAACATGGTTGCGGCAACGGTTATCGAAGCCGGTCCCTGCGTGGTGACGCAGGTTAAGACCCAGGACAAGGATGGCTATACCGCCGTTCAGGTGGGTTTCGGCAGTAAAAAAGAAAAGCACAGCAACCGGGCGTTGCGCGGCCATTTCAAGGCCTCCGGCAAGGGACCCTATGAGGTGGTGCGTGAGTTGCGCGATCTGGAAATCGATCGCGAAGTCAAGATCGGCGATGAGATCAAAGCCGACATCTTTACCGTGGGCGACGTCGTCCGGGTGACCGGTGTGAGCAAAGGATTGGGATTTCAGGGCGTGGTGCGTCGGCATCATTTCAACGGCGGTCCGGTGACCCATGGTCAGAGCGATCGGCTGCGTGCGCCGGGTTCTTTGGGTCAGTCCTCCTATCCTTCGCGCGTATTCAAGGGTTTGCGCATGGCCGGCCGCATGGGCGGCGACCGCGTAACCCTGCGCAATCTGCGCGTGCTCAAAGTGGATATCGCCAACAACCTGCTGATCATCAAGGGGGCGGTGCCGGGAACAGAAAACGGGATTGTTTTAATCAGAAAGTAAACTCGCATATGGAATTACAGGTTTACAGCAAAGAGGGAAAAGAGACCGGCCGCCGCATCAAGGTCTCGGATAAAATTTTCGCCGTGGAGCCGAACGAACATGCGGTTTATCTGGCGGTGAACGCCCAGCTGACCAATGCGCGGCAAGGCACCCGGGCCACCAAGACCCGTTCCGAGGTCTCCGGCGGCGGCAAAAAGCCGTGGAAGCAAAAGGGACGCGGCACCGCGCGATCCGGTTCCAGCCGTTCGCCGATCTGGCGAGGCGGCGGCACCACCCATGGCCCGCAGCCGCAAGAGTTCGAGTTCAAGCTGCCGGTCAAGGTGAAGCGTCTGGCGCGCAAATCGGTGTTGTCGGCCAAGGTGAAAGAGGACGGCATCCGCATCGTGGAGGATTTCAGCCTGGAGCAGGCCAAGACCAAAGAGGTGTCGACGGTGTTGAAGAGTTTTGGCCTGACCGGCGCTCGGACTCTGCTGTTGCTGCCGGAATACGATGAAAAATTCTGGCAGGCCAGCCGCAACCTGAAAAATCTGCGCGTGCATATCGCCAAGGACGCCTCGACGTATGATCTGCTGCACTGCCGGACCCTGCTGGTCATGGAGAGCGCGATTAAAAATCTGGAGGAACCTTTCAAGTCATGAAACGTGAACAGCCCATCATCATTAAACCGATCCTGACTGAGAAAGCGCTCAAGATGCAGGAAGCGGCCCATCGCTACACCTTTCAGGTGCATGCGGATGCCAACAAGATCGAGATCCAGCAGGCGGTGACGAAAAAGTTTCAGGTGCGCGTCAACGATGTCGCCACGGTCAACGTCAAGGGCAAGACCAAGCGCCAGAACACCCGTCGCGGGATCACCCGCGGCAAGCGTTCGGACTGGAAAAAGGCCATCGTGACTCTGCGCCCGGAGGACAAGATCGATTTTTTTGAAAGCACCAAGACAAAGTAGTTGAATACCAGGAGAATCACCAATGCCCGTTCGCACGTTCAAACCCGTCACACCGGGACAACGGTTTAAAAGCGTCAATACCTATGAGGAGGTGACCGCCTCGACGCCTGAGCGCAGCCTGTTGGTGCCGCTGCGCAAGTCGGGCGGCCGCAACAATCTTGGACGCGTGACCTCCCGTCATCGCGGCGGTGGACACAAGCGGTTTTATCGCGTGATCGATTTCAAGCGCGACAAGTTGGAAATCCCCGCTGTGGTCGCTACGATCGAATATGATCCCAACCGCAGCGCCAACATCGCCCTGCTGCACTATCGCGACGGTGAAAAGCGGTATATTCTGGCCCCGGTGGGGCTGCAGGTCGGGGACAGCGTGCTATCCGGCGCCTCTCCCGAGATCCGGCCGGGCAACGCCATGCCGTTGGAAAAAATTCCGCTCGGAACTTTTGTGCACAATGTGGAGATGAAAAAAGGCAAAGGCGGCCAGATGGCGCGCGTGGCCGGCTCCTATGTGCAGATCATGGCCAAGGAGAATGATCTCGTTCAGCTGCGCCTGCCTTCCGGCGAAGTGCGCATGGTGCGCATCGATTGCCGCGCCACCATCGGCCAGGTCGGCAATACGGATCATGAAAACGTCAGCGTCGGCAAAGCCGGCCGTTCGCGCTGGCTGGGCCGCAGACCCCATGTCCGTGGAGTGGCGCAGAACCCGGTCGATCACCCCATGGGCGGCGGCGAAGGCAAGAGCTCAGGCGGCCGCCATCCGTGCACGCCGTGGGGCAAGCCCACCAAGGGGTTCAAGACGCGCAAGACCAAACCCTCGGATCGTTTAATCGTAAAACGCAGAAAGTAATGGGTGTCCACTATGGCAAGATCACTGAAGAAAGGTCCTTATATTGATGACCGGCTGTTCGAGCGCATCGAGCAGCTCAACAAGGGCAACCAGAAAAAGGTCATCAAGACCTGGGCGCGGCGGTGTACGATTCCCCCCGAGTTCGTCGGGCATACGCTGGCCATTCACAACGGCAACAAGTTCATCCCCATCTTTATCACCGAGAACATGGTCGGGCACAAGCTGGGCGAGTTCGCCCCGACGCGCACGTTCCGCGGTCATACGGAGAAGAAGGCCGAGAAGGTTGTCAAACACTAGACGCTTTGAATAAGGTTGGAGAGGTTATACATGGAAGCAAGGGCGATTGCAAAATGGATTCGCATGTCCCCTTTCAAGGTCAGGCGCGTGGCCAATCAGGTGCGCGGCAAACAGGTGAACGAGGCGCTGAATGTGCTGCATTACAGCGTGACCGCGGCGTCGGAGCCGCTGGAAAAAGCCTTGCGTTCGGCGGTGGCCAACATCCTGAACAAAGAGGAGGCGAACAAGCTGTCGCCGGATGATCTGTTCATCAAAGAGCTGAAGGTGGATGAGGGATATGTTCTGAAACGGTTTCGCGCCGCCTCTATGGGGCGGGCGGTGCGCATCCGGCGCCGCACCTGTCACATTCACGTCACCGTGGCTGAAAAAGACGACAAAAAGTAAACAAAGAGGAGCTTGGTTTTGGGACAAAAGACAAATCCAAAGGGATTTCGCATCGGCATCGTGCGTGGCTGGGATTCCAATTGGTTCGATGAGAAGGACTTTGCGAAAAAGCTGAGTGAAGACACCATGTTGCGCAAGTATGTGCGCAACCGTCTGCAGAAAGCCAGTGTGGCCAAGATCGAGATCGACCGCACGCCCAAGCAGATCACGTTGACCATCCACACCGCGCGTCCGGGCATTGTCATCGGCCGCAAGGGGGCGGAGGTGGACAAGCTGCGCGAAGAGCTGCAGCGGGTCACCGGCAAAGATGTGCAACTCAACATCAACGAGATCAAGCGGCCCGAGTTGGATGCGTTTTTAGTGGCCGAGGGGATCGCCGGCCAGCTGGAGGGCAAGGTGTCGTTCCGTCGCGCGATGAAGAAAGCGATGATGTCCGCCATGCGCATGGGCGCCGAGGGCATCCGCATCTGCTGTTCCGGCCGGCTGGGCGGCGCTGAAATGGCGCGCCGCGAGCAATACAAGGAGGGACGCATTCCACTGCATACGCTGCGGGCGGACATCGATTTCTGCCGGGCGACGTCGCACACCGCTTATGGCGCCATCGGCGTCAAAGTCTGGATCTGCCGCGGTGAAGTGATAGGTGAATAAGTTCGGCTTTGGTAAAAATATTTCTGGAGTGATGATATCATGTTAATGCCCAAGCGCGTTAAATTCCGAAAGCAACAGCGCGGCCGTATGCGCGGCAAGGCGGTACGCGGGTCCCTCCTGGTCTACGGCGAGTACGGATTGAAGACCATGGAGCCTCACTGGATCACCGCGCGACAGATCGAGTCCGCCCGTGTCGCCATGACCCGCTACATCAAACGCGGCGGCAAAATTTGGATCCGGATTTTCCCGGACAAACCCTGCACCAAAAAGCCGGCGGAAACCCGTATGGGAAAAGGCAAGGGCGCACCGGAATACTGGGTGGCGGTGGTCAAGCCGGGCCGGGTGATGTTCGAGATCGCCGGGGTGGATGAGAACACGGCGCGCGAGGCCCTGCGGTTGGCTGCGCACAAATTGCCGGTCAAGACCAAGTTTGTCACAGCGGCAGAGTTTGGAGACTGAGAGCATGAAACTGGAAGAGTTGAAAAAGCTGAACACGGAGGAGATTCAGGTCCGGTTGGAGGAGGCCCAGGTGGAGATGGAAAACCTGCGCATCCAGCATTCCACCCGTCAACTGGACAATCCGCTGCGAATGCGAAGCCTGCGCCGCGAGATCGCGCGCATGAGAACGATTCTCACCGAGCGAAACCTGGGTCTTCGCAAATAGTCGTTAACCTGATAGCTGTTGGAGAAACGGTACGTGGAAAGAAATAAGAGAAAAGTCAAGATCGGCATCGTCGCCAGCGACAAGATGCAGAAAAGCCGCGTGGTGGTGGTGGAGCGGTTCGTCAAGCATCCCCTGTACGCCAAGTATGTGAAAAAGACCTCCAAGTTCATGATGCATGACGAGCGGAACGAGAGTCACGCCGGCGATATGGTCAAGATTATGGAAACCCGGCCGTTGAGCGCCCGCAAACGGTGGCGGCTGGTGGAAGTCCTGGAACGTGCCAAATAAGTTTATTTTGCGATAAGGGATCAGCGATATGGTACAAGAGTATACCCGTTTAAACGTCGCCGACAACACGGGCGCCAAGAAGGTTATGTGCATTCGCGTCTACGGCGGTTCCGGTCGGCGCTTCGCCTCCGTGGGCGACGTCATCATGGTGGCCGTCAAACAGGCCATGCCCAACAGTTCGATCAAGAAAGGCGACAAGAGCAAAGCGGTCATCGTTCGCACCAAAAAGGAAAAACGGCGCAAAGACGGTTCCTATATCCGCTTCGATGAAAACGCGGCGGTGTTGATCAACGACGCCAACGAACCCAAGGGAACCCGCATCTTCGGTCCGGTGGCGCGCGAGTTGCGCGAGAAGCAGTTCATGAAGATCATCTCGTTAGCTCCTGAAGTTCTTTAATCGATAACCGATCAGTCAATGAGACGAGTTCAACCATGCGAGTAATAAAAAACGATCAGGTTCTGGTCATCGCCGGCAACAACAAGGGCAAAAAGGGCAAGGTGCTCAAGGTGTTCCCGGAAAAAAATCAAATCATCGTCGAGGGCGTGCACTTTATTAAAAAGCACACCCGTCCGTCGCAGAAAAGCCCGCAGGGCGGCGTGATCGAAAAAGAGGCGCCCATCCACATCTCCAACGTGATGGTGATCTGCCCCAAATGCAACACGCCGGCGCGCATGGGCTCCCAGGCGGTGACCGATGAGGTAAAGGGCCGAAAAAATCGTGTTCGGGTCTGCAAAAACTGCAATGAAATGCTGGTCCCAACGACCTAATATACCTTTAAGCGGATTGAAAGATGGCGGAAAAAAAATCAAAAGAAAAAAAGCAGGAAAAGCCGGCTGCGGAGCAAAAGCAGCAGCCCGCTGCGCGGCCCAAAGACTACAAGCCCAGGCTGATCAACACCTATCAGCAGGAAGTGGTGCCGCAACTGAAAAAGCGTTTCGCGTACAAGAATGTGATGCAGGTGCCCAAGCTGGAAAAGATCGTCTTGAACTTTGGCGTCGGCGATGCCACCGAGAACGCCAAATCTGTGGACGTGGCCCTGGAGGAGATGACCAAGATCGCCGGGCAGAAGCCGGTGATCCGGCGCGCGAAAAAGGCCATTTCCAATTTCAAGCTGCGGGCGGGCATGCCCATCGGCTGCAGCGTCACGCTGCGCAGCTGGACCATGTACGAGTTTCTCGATCGTTTGATTTCGGTGGCGATTCCGCGCGTCCGCGATTTTCGCGGGCTGCCGGTTAAATTCGACGGCCGAGGCAATTACAGCATCTCGGTCAAGGAGCAGATCGTTTTTCCCGAGATCGATTACGACAAGGTGGAAAAAGTGCGCGGCATGAACATCACCATCGTCACCACGGCGAAGACGGATGAAGAGGCCTATGAATTGCTCGCCGCCTTTGGCATGCCGTTCGCGAAAAAATCGTAACTGACTCTAAACGGAATGAGGAAAAAAGTTGGCAAGAAAAGCACTCATCGTCAAGTCGAAGCGGACGCCCAAGTTTGCGGTTCGTCAGTATAACCGCTGCCAGCGTTGCGGCCGGCCGAGAGCCATCTATCGCAAGTACGGGTTGTGCAGGCTCTGTTTCCGCGACCTTGCCTTGGAAGGCCAGATCCCCGGCGTGAAAAAGGCAAGTTGGTAATCGCCGTAAAAAAACGCTCTTAACTAATTATCACGTTTCTTCTTTGAGCTTGTAGGGAGAAAATAAATGTCAAAGACCGATCCCATCGCAGATTATCTGACCTGTATCAGAAATGCGACTCGGGCTAAACACCGAAAGGTAGACGTTCCTGCATCGAACTTGAAGCGCCGCCTTACTGAAATTTTGCAGGAAGAGGCCTTTATAAAGAATCATGTCTTCATCGAAGACGGCAAACAGGGCGTCATCCGTATTTATCTGAAATACGACGAAGACAACAACAGCGTGATCTCCGGCATCAAACGGGTGAGCACGCCAGGGTATCGAAGATACGTCGGCCGTACGAATATCCCCCGCGTCTATAACAACCTCGGCGTTTCGGTGATGACGACCTCGCAGGGCGTGATGACCGGACAGGAAGCGCGGAAACGGGGCGTCGGCGGCGAAATCATGTTCTATGTTTGGTGATCCTACTAACGCAGGAGTTGAGAGTGTCACGAATTGGAAAAACTCCCATCCCCATCCCGGCCGGCGTCACCGCCAAGATTGAGGGACAGACGGTCGTCGCCAAAGGTCCAAAGGGCGAACTGTCCGTCTGCATTCATCCGGAGATGAAGCTGAAACTGGAAGATGGGAAGATCTCGGTCGAGCGGCCGAGCAACGCCAAAATGCACCGCTCATTGCACGGGCTGTCGCGCACCCTGGTCGCCAATGTCATCGACGGCGTCACCAAGGGTTTTGAGAAAAAACTCGAGATCATCGGCGTCGGCTATCGTGCGGAGCTCAAGGGCAAAAATCTGATGCTGACCATCGGCTTTTCCCATCCCATCCTGTTCACTCCTCCGGAGGAGATCAAGATCACGACCGAAGGCAACAACATCGTGGTGGTGCAGGGCATTCACAAGGAACTGGTGGGCCAGGTGGCGGCCAAACTGCGCTCGCTCAAACCGCCTGAACCGTACAAGGGCAAGGGCATCCGCTATCTCGGCGAGTTCGTGCGCAAGAAAGCCGGCAAGACCGCCGCTTGATGGATATTAAATCAGATCATTGATTACCTTAATAACGGACGAGTTTGCATTATGCCTGACAAAGTGGAACAAAAAAGAGTAACGCGCCAGCGTCGTCATAAACATTTCATGAAGAAATACCGGACGACCGGTCCGCGTCCCCGTCTGGTGGTGTTCCGCAGCAACAAGCACATCTATGCGCAGATCGTGGATGATGTGCAACAGCGGACGCTTATGGGAGCGAGCTCGTTGTCGCAGGCCATCGCGGAAGAAGTGGCTCAGAGCAAGGGCAAGCTGGCGGTGGCCAAACTGGTGGGCAAACACGTGGCCAAGCTGGCCAAAGAGAAAAACATCACTCAGGTGGTTTTCGACCGCGCCGGCTATTTGTATCACGGCCGCGTCAAAGCGCTGGCCGAAGGAGCTCGTGAAGGCGGGCTCGAGTTTTAACCGTCGTTTGGCGAACAAACGGATAACATGAGGGACTCAGTTTTGGAAAAAGTAAATCCCGGTGAATTGGAATTAACCGAACGCGTGGTGCATGTCAACCGCGTGGCCAAAGTGGTCAAGGGCGGCCGTCGGTTCAGCTTTAACGCCATCGTGGTGGTGGGCGACGGTCACGGCCGAGTGGGCGTAGGCCTGGGCAAAGCCAACGAAGTGACCGATTCCATCTCCAAAGGCGCTGAGGCGGCCAAGAAGAATCTGGTGCGGGTACCGGTTGTGGGCGGCACCATCCCTCATGAGATCGAGGGCAAATACGGCGCCGGTCGCGTCTATCTCAAACCCGCAGCCCCTGGAACCGGCGTCATCGCCGGCGGCGCGGTGCGCGCCATCCTGGAATCCGCCGGCCTGACCGATATTCTGACGAAAAGCCGCGGCTCCTCCAATCCGCACAACGTGGTCAAAGCGACCATCGCCGCTCTGGAAAATCTGATGGAGGCCAGCACGGTGTCGCGCAAACGCGGTCTTCCGGTGATGCGGATCTTTAACACCATCCCCAAGGCGAAAAAAGCGGAAACGACTCTAACCTCTTAATGGAACCATAAGCCATGAAGAAAAAAACGGCGAAACAACTGAAAATCACCCTCATACGCAGTTTGTCGGGCCATCTGGCGCCGCAAAAAGCCACTGCCGCGGCGCTTGGCTTGCACAAGACCAATCGTTCAGTGGTGCATGCGGATACGCCGGTCATCCGCGGCATGATCAATAAAATACGCCATCTGGTCGCGGTGGAAGAAAAGGCTTGAGGACGGCTTAACGGCATAGCTTCGAGGATAGAATGAATTTATCAAATTTAAAATATGCGGCAGGCTCCCGTAAAAATCGTAAAAAAGTCGGTCGCGGCGGCGCGCACGGCAAGCAGTCCACCCGCGGCCACAAGGGACAGCACTCCCGGTCCGGCGCCAACTTTCGCCCGTGGTTTCAGGGCGGACAGATGCCGATCCAACGGCAGCTGCCGAAACGCGGCTTTAATCGGCCCCAGCGGGTCGAGTTTCAGGTCGTCAACGTGGCTGATCTTGAGGCGATCAAGGGCGTGGAGGAGATCACCGCCGCCGTGCTGGTGGAAAAGGGTCTGGTGAGCAAAAAGAATCGGCCGGTCAAAGTGCTCGGTTTCGGCAAGCTGACGCGAAAACTGACGGTCACGGCCAATGCCTTCAGCAAGTCGGCGATCGAGAAAATCGAGGGGGCTGGAGGGAGGACTAATAAATTATGATGGAGAGCCTGCGCAGTATTTTCAAGATCCCTGATCTTAAAAGACGAATTCTGTTCACCGCCCTGATCCTGATCGTCTATCGCGTCGGCGGCCATGTTCCGGTTCCCGGTGTCAATGCACAGGCGCTGTTGGAATACTTTCAGAGCGCACAAAGAGGTCTGCTGGGCCTCTATGATCTGTTCGCCGGCGGCGCCTTCAGCCGCGCCACCGTGTTCGCACTGGGCATCATGCCCTACATCTCCGCCTCCATCATCATTCAGTTGTTCGGCGCCGTGTTCCCGTATTTCCAAAAGCTGCAGAAAGAGGGGGAACAGGGACGCAAGAAATTAACCCAGCTGACCCGTTACGGCACCGTGCTGCTCTCCCTGGGCCAGGCCTACGGCGTCAGCATTTTTCTGCAGCGCATTCCGGTCACCTCGTCGGGCCAACTGGTGGTCCCGCATCCGGGATGGGGCTTTATTCTGCTGACCATGCTGGCCCTGACCACCGGTACCATCGTGATCATGTGGTTCGGCGAATTGATCACCGAGCGCGGCATCGGCAACGGCATCTCGCTGATCATCTTTATCGGCATCGTCGCGCGCTTCCCCAACTCGATATTTGACGAGATGCAGCAGGTCATCGCCGGCAACCGCAGTCTGCTGGTGGAGGCCATTCTCTGGGGCCTGTTCGTGCTGACCGTGGCCGGCACGGTGTTGCTGACCCAGGGCACACGCAAGATTCCGGTGCAGTACGCCAAACGCGTGGTCGGACGCAAAGTCTACGGCGGTCAGAGCACGCACATTCCGCTGCGCGTCAACACCGCCGGCGTGATGCCCATCATTTTCGCGCAATCGATTTTGTTCGTTCCGCAGACCATCGTCCAGTTTTTCCCCAACAGCGATTTTATGCAGTCGGTCAACGCGCTGTTCGACTATCAGTCCATGTTCTACTGGGTGATCTACGGGGCCATGATCGTCTTCTTTACCTATTTTTACACCGCCATCGCCTTCAACCCTGTGGATGTGGCGGACAATATGAAAAAGTACGGCGGCTTTATTCCCGGCGTCCGTCCGGGCAAAAAGACCTCCGAGTTTATCGATCATATTCTGACGCGCATAACGCTGCCGGGCTCGATTTTTCTGGCGGTCATCGCCATCATTCCATCCATCGTCACCAAACTGGCCAACGTTTCCTACTCCTTCGCGAGTTTCTACGGCGGCACTTCGCTGCTGATCGTGGTCGGCGTGGCGCTGGATACGCTGCAGCAAGTGGAGTCGCATCTGCTCATGCGTCATTATGACGGATTTCTCAAGAGCGGCAAGATACGCGGCCGGAAACGGTTTTAACGCGGCGACGGGAGCAGGCGATGCGATTGATTTTTTTAGGCGCTCCGGGCGCCGGCAAAGGCACGCAGGCCGTCTATCTGTGTGAGAAATACGCCATTCCGCAGATCTCCACCGGCGACATGCTGCGCAAGGCGGTTCAAGACGGCGCCGAGTTGGGCCGTCAAGCCAAGGCGATCATGGAGAGCGGCGGACTGGTTTCAGATGATATCATCATCGGGCTGATGCGGGAGCGGCTGGCGCAACCGGATTGCGGCCGGGGCTACATCCTCGACGGCTTTCCGCGCACGCTGGCGCAGGCCGCCGGTCTCGATGCCATGCTGGGAAAAGACGGGATTCAGCTGGTGCTGCTTTTCGATGTGCCGGAAAAGGTCATCCTGGCCAGGCTGACCAGCCGACGCACCTGCAGCCAGTGCGGCAAGATCTTTAACATGATCTCCAATCCGCCGCCGGCGGACCTGGTCTGCCCGGATTGCGGCGGCCGCATCATCCAGCGGGACGACGATACCGAGGCCACGGTGCTGAACCGCTTGAGAGTGTACGAAGAGAAAACCGCCCCGCTGAAGGGCTATTACGAAAAGCAAAACAAGCTGGCTATCCTGCGAGGAGATGCCCCGCTCGACCAGATCCATCGGGAGATGGACGACCTGGTGGCGCCGCTGGCGCGATAGGACGATATGATCACCATCAAAAACGCAGCCGACATCGAAGGATTGAAAGAAAGCTGCCGGATTGTGGTGGAGGCCATCAACCTGGCCGAGTCCCTGATCGCTCCGGGATTAAAGACCGGAGAGTTGGACCGGATTATCGCTGAATTCATCCAGTCGGCGGGCGGCCGGCCTGCTTTCAAGGGTTTTTACGGCTATCCGGCGAACATCTGCACCTCCATCGACGAAGAGGTGGTGCACGGCATTCCAGGCGACCGAGCGTTGCAGGAGGGCCAGATCGTCAGCGTGGATGTGGGCGTTGAAAAAAACGGCTGGTATGGCGATGCGGCCAAGACCTTTGCGGTGGGCGCCGTCTCCGTTGAAAAGCAGCGGCTGATGCAGGTGACGCGGGAAGCGCTCTACCGCGGCATCGCCAAGGCGGTGGAGGGAAACCGGCTTTCAGACATCGGCCACGCGGTGCAGCAGCATGTGGAAAAGGCCGGCTTTTCAGTGGTGCGCGACCTCGTGGGTCACGGCATCGGCCGATCGATGCATGAGGCGCCGCAGATCCCCAATTACGGCGAACCGCACCGCGGGCCGCGTTTGAAAGAGGGGATGGTGTTCGCCATCGAACCCATGGTCAATGCCGGCGGCTATGCAGTGCGTACGCTGGCCGACCAGTGGACGGTGGTGGCGGAGGACGGCTCCTGTTCCGCGCATTTTGAGCACGACGTGGTCGTCACGCGAAACGGCGCGATCATTTTAACCGAAGGGATCTAGACTCTGTATGCCAAAAGAAGCTTCCATTAAAATCGACGGAACGATTCTGGAAACGCTGCCCAACGCATCCTTTCGTGTAGAGCTGGAAAACGGACACAAGGTCCTGGCGCATATCTCCGGAAAAATGCGCATGCATTTCATCAAGATATTGCCGGGGGACAAGGTGACGGTCGAGTTGTCGCCCTACGATCTGACGCGGGGCCGCATCACCTATCGCTACAAATAAGTCAAAGGGACGAGGAGTTGTCATGAAAGTGAGATCTTCAGTAAAAAAGATCTGCGAACATTGCAAGATTATCCGACGGAAGGGCACTATTCGCGTCATCTGTAAGAAAAATCCCAGACACAAGCAACGTCAGGGTTAAGGACTACTATCTAAAAGGAGACTACGTTGGCTCGTATTGCAGGTGTTGATCTACCGCGTGACAAACGCATCGAAATTGCCCTCACCTATCTTGACGGCATCGGCTTAACCTCTTCGCAAAAGATTTTGAGCAAAGCAGGCGTTAATCCGGATACGCATGTTCGAGATATGTCGCCGGACGACATTGCCAAGGTTCGCGATATCATCGCCAATGAGTACAAGGTGGAAGGCGCGCTGCGCAGCGAAATTCAGATGAACATCAAACGTCTCATCGACATCGGCTGCTACCGCGGCATGCGCCATCGCCGGAACCTGCCCTCCAGGGGACAGCGAACCCACACCAACGCGCGCACGCGGCGCGGCAAACGCGGCGGCGGTGCAATCAGAAGAAAGACGAAAACTACAGCTTAATTTGATGAGGTGAGCATTGGCTAATCCGAAGAAAAAAACCGGTCGTAAACGTGAAAAGGTGGAAGCGAACGGCGTCGCCCACATCAAGGTGACTTTTAACAACACCAACGTCACTTTGACCGATGTGTACGGGAACGTCATCTCTTGGGCGACCTCCGGACGCAGCGGATTCAAGGGCTCGCGCAAGAGCACTCCCTACGCCGCTCAGATGTCCGCGGAAGCCGCCGCCAAAGAGGCGATCGATCTGGGACTGAAGCGGGTGGAAGTGCTGGTCAAAGGGCCGGGCGCCGGCCGCGAAGCCGCAGTCCGTTCTCTGCAGGCCGCCGGGCTGGAGATCACGTCGATCAAGGACGTGTCGCCGATCCCGCACAACGGCTGCCGTTCCCCGAAACGCCGACGCGTATAAGGTTCAAGTTTTTCTAACCCTAAAGAGGATGGAGCGCCTCGGAGCGCTTTTGATCAAGGAGGTTCCACGGTATGGCGAAATTAACTGGAGCGGATTGTAAACTGTGCCGACGTGAGGGCATGAAGCTTTTTCTTAAAGGGTCCAAGTGCTCTTCGGATAAATGCCCTTTTGAGAAAAAAGGCTATGCCCCGGGTCAACACGGAAGAACCAGACGGTTCAAACAATCTGAATATGCCGTCCAGTTGCGCGAAAAACAAAAAGTGAAACGCATGTACGGTCTGCTGGAAAAACAGTTCCACATCTATTTTGAAAAAGCCGAACGGTTAAAGGGCATCACCGGCGAAAACCTGCTCAAACTGCTGGAAACCCGGCTGGACAACATCGTCTACCGCATGGGTTTCGCCTCGTCGCGCACCGCGGCGCGGCAACTGGTGCGGCACCGTCATTTTACCGTCAACAACCGGCTGGTCGACATCCCCTCCTACCAGGTCAAGGCCGGCGACGAGATCAAGGTGCGCGAGAAAAGCCGTCAGCTGGAAGCGATCCACAGCAGCATGAAAAAGATCCGCGAAGGCAAGATGATGCCCTGGTTGTCTCTGGATAAAGCCGCCATGTCGGGCACAGTGCTGGAGATTCCAGCCCGCGACGCCATCCCGGCCAATGTCAACGAGAAGTTGATCGTCGAGTTGTATTCCAAATAAGTGATCGTGGATTGTTCCGGGTCGACCCGTACCTCATAAACCAATGGAGTGTTAAATGGCTTTGCCAAGTTTTCAGATGCCGGAAAGCATCGAATTAGATGAATCGACCTACAGCAACACCTATGGAAAATTCATCGTGCAACCGTTGGAGCGCGGTTTCGGCGTTACCATCGGTAACGCCTTTCGACGCGTCCTGCTCTCATCCATTCCCGGTGCCGCCATCACCCTGTTCCGGGTGGATAACATTCTGCATGAGTTCAGCACGATCCCGGGCGTGAAGGAAGATGTGTCCGAAATCGTGCTCAACCTCAAACAGGTTCGGCTGAAATTGATCGACAAACGGCCGGATCGGGTGCTGGTTCCTCTCAAGGGGCCCAAAATCGTCACCGCCGCCGACATCCAGGGCCAATCGACCGATTTTGAAGTGCTCAACCCCGATCTCTACATTGCGACCCTCAACGCCGACGCCGATTTCACTATGGAGCTGCGCATCGGCCGCGGCCGCGGCTATGTGCCGGCCGAAGAGAACAAGCAGCCGGATATGCCCTTGGGCACGATCCCCATCGATTCGGTCTTCACCCCCATCGTCCGCGTGACCTATAACGTCGAAACCACCCGCGTCGGACAAAAGATCGATTACGAACGACTGATCCTGGAGATCACCACCGACGGCAGCATTACGCCGGACGACGCCCTCAGCTTTGCCGGCAAACTGCTGCGTGATCATATTCAGCTCTTCATCAATTTCGACATCGACACTCAGGAAGAAGAGCCGGCTGAGGTGGACGAAGAGGCCATCCGCATCCGCAAACTGCTGCGCATGACGGTCGACGAGCTGGAACTGTCCGTACGTTCGCATAACTGCCTGATGGCCGCCAACATAAAAACCATCGGCGATCTGGTGCGGCGCGACGAACAAGAGATGCTCAAGTTCCGCAACTTTGGCCGCAAATCGCTCTCTGAACTTTCCAAGATCCTGGAAGAAAAAGGCATTCACTTCGGCATGGATGTGGACAGCTATTTGCGCAAAGGGGATGACTAGTCAGACCGCCCCATGCCTATCAACGACAGACGTGAAGGATTGAATTCATGAGACACCAAAAATCAGGCCGCAAGCTCGGCCGCACCCATAGCCACAAGAAAGCCACCCTGGCGAACTTGGCCTTGGCCCTCTTTGAACACAAGAGCATCATCACCACCACGCCCAAGGCCAAAGAAGCCCGTACCACGGTCGAACGCATCATCACCTTCGCTAAAAAAGGCGATCTGGCGGCGCGCCGCGAAGTCCTGCGCACCATCCAGGATAAAGATCTGGTCAAGCAGATTTTTGAAGAGATCGCGCCCAAATATGCCGAGCGCAAGGGCGGCTACACCCGCATCGTCAAGCTGGGAAACCGCAGCGGCGATAACGCGGATATGTCCATTTTCGAACTGGTGGGCTATGAAAACCTGAAAATGGAAAAGATCGAGAAACAGCGGCAGAAACGCCAGGAGAAGAAAAAGCAGCAGCAGAAAGCAGCCGAGGCGGCCGCTAAAGAGAACGAAAAGCAGGAAAGCCGCGAAGAAAAAGAGAAATGATCCTTCCCGCGAGACGACCGCATTTTTCTAGGGCAATCGATTCGATTGCCCTTTTTGTTAAGCCGTCTGGTGAAGGCCGAAACGGCAAACTTGTTTACTTTGATCAATTTTCTTTTTACATTAACGGAATCTTTTCCGGCCTTGCCGGAGTTAAAAGGAACAGACTGCGGCGGATTCGTCTTCAGCCGCCGGAAGCCTGCTTGCAGCAGGCCCCTCGAGCTATTTAACCGCGTATCAGGATGGCAATGAAACCATTACTTGCACTAGGTCTGGCCGCATCTCTTCTCGCTGCCGGTTGTACGCACGATAAGCCGCTGCCCAGCGGCTTTGATGATCTGCAGCGGCCTGACAAGGGGGAGCTGAAAACCGTAGAGCTGCGCGCGGTCGACAGCGGCCGCTTTTGGACCGCACCGGTCGTCGGACTGGCGCCCACCTTGCTGTTCGGACAGTTCGCCGACACCCGTTCTTTTCTGCTTTTACAATTCTCCGGCCTGAGTGAAATCGACACGGCCAACGTCCGTTCGGCCACCGTGTATCTCCACCAAGTGAGCCGGTTCGGCGACGGCGACGCCTTTTCCGCCATCGTGCGCCCGGTCACCGCCGAATGGACGGAATCCGAAGTGGCGTGGGACAAAGCCAAGAATCACTATGATCCAGCCGTCGAGTGGGGCCGCTTCGAGGTTCCGGCTGCTGATTCCGGCTGGTTCTCCTTTGCCCTGGACACCACTGCGGTGGACGGATGGATCCGCGACGCCAGTAAAAATTTCGGCGTGCTGCTCGAATTCAACCAGGCTGATTACATGGCGGTGCTGAATTCCAGCGACAGCGACACTTCGGCCGGCTACGGCCGTTTCGTTTACACCACCCGCGCCGGCGTTCTCGACACCGTTGTCAGCACGATCTCCAAAGACGCCAGTCTGCTGATCCATCAGGGAGCGGTGGCTGCAGAGACGCTGGAACCGCGTCCGGACCGACTGTGGATCGATGACGCCGCCGGTTATCGCTCTCTGCTGCGCTTTGACCTGAGCAGCCTGCCTGGGAATGCTACGGTGCACCACGCGGTGCTCACGCTTCATATCGATCAATCGGCCAGCACTCTGCCAAAGGGCGGTCTGGCGATCACCTGCAACGCGGTGGTCAACGACTCGCTCTGGCGGCCGGCCACTCTGGCCGCCGACACGCTTGCCACCTATCCCGGAGGCTATGCGTACAGCGACCAGTCCCAGCTGGTTTTCTCCGGAACCACGGCGACCCGAGCCATGGCCGCTCTGGTGCAGAACTGGGTGCTGCGTAATCCGCCCAATTACGGCATGCTGTTGACCGGTCCCTACGGCGCCGATGCCGCCCGCATCAGCCTGTACACCGGCGTGGATCAACCGGAGTATACGCCCAAAATTGAAATCACCTATTCCATACCGCCGACCACCAAGTTTTAACCTTCGAGTCTGATATGTTTGCATCGCGCATAAAGAAACTCTTGCTCGTCAGCGCTGTTCTGGCGTCCGCCGCAGGAAGCCCTGCTCGGGCGGATTCCTATTACTCCTCCTTCGGCCTCGGTCTGCCCAGGTATTATGTTTCACAAAAGGCTACAGGCATGGGCGGCGCCGGGATCGGGATCGCAGATCCCTTTGCCCTTAACACGATGAATGCGGCGGCCAATCAGACAGGCGTCGCCACCTGCCTGGGCGTGCAGTTCGACTATGAATGGGTTCAAAGCGCCAGCACGCTGGGCGAAGTGCAGACCGCCAACGGCAATGCCGCGGGCGTGCAATTTATCTTTCCTTTGAAAAATCGAATCACTTTTATCAGCCTGCTGCGGCCGTTGACCATTTCCCGGTTTATGCTCAAGGCGGACCTGAAAGCCGATACGCTGACCTATTCCCACATCATCAAAGGCAACGGAGGTCTGTCCGCCGGAAGCTTGGGATTGCAATACAACCTCAACGACCGAGTGATGGTCGCCGGTCTGATCAATTTCAATTTCGGCACGATCAAAGAAGAGTGGCAATACACTTTTGCGCCCTCGGGCTATGTCAATTCCGACGATCAGTACAACAGCCATCTCTCCGGCATCACCTATGATCTGGGCGTGCTGCTCAAGCCGGTGCAGCGGCTGGGCGTGGGATTGATTTACAAAACTGGACGCGATTTGAAGCAAAAGACCGACATTTCGGCCAGCAGCGGCTTTTCCCAGACTTTGCCCGAAGGGACCATTCGTTACCCAGGCGCCTTCGGCTTCGGCGTTTCGTTGTCCGTAGCCAAGACCGTGTGGGCGTTGGATTATTATCAACAGGACTGGAGCGCCTACCGGGTCAACGGCGTTTCGCGCGAGGCGTTCAAGGACTATCAGCGCATCGGCGGCGGTGTGGAATATTCGCAGAGCAGCCGGCCCACAGATCGTTACCTTCAGCGCATCGCCTGGCGTCTTGGCGCCTATTCCGCACAGCTGCCGTACGCCAACGCCGCCGGCGACGCAGTGGGCGAACAGTTCATCACCGCCGGCGTTTCATTGCCTTTCAAGCGGGACAACGGCCGCATCGACATGGCCGTGGAACTCGGCCTGCGCGGAGAGCGCACGCATTTTCTCTATGAGGAAAAGATCCTGCGGTTTTCCGTCAGTGTGATGGGGCGCGAGCGCTGGTTTGCGACCGGCAGAAATTGAGCGCGGCGCCTGTCCTGCTTCACTCATCCTTGCAGAAGGAGTCCCCATGTCCATTGCCATCGCTTCGGACCACGCCGGGTTTGCCTTGAAAAAGGCCTTGGTGGAGTACCTGGAACGCCGCCATGTGGAATTTCTCGATCTGGGGGTGCGCTCTGAGGAGCGGGTCGATTATCCGGATTACGGCTATGCGGCGGCCCAGGCGGTCGCCTCCGGGCAGTGCACCATGGGCATCATCATCTGTGGCACCGGCATCGGCATCTCTATCACCGCCAACAAAGTGCGCGGAATCCGCGCCGCTCTTTGTTGTTCCGAGTATATGGCCGAGATGGCGCGCAAACATAACGACGCCAATGTGCTGGCCCTGGGCGGCCGAGTGATCTCCCCGGAATCGGCGGAAAAAATAGTCGAGGTTTTTCTCAACACCGACTTTGAGGGGGGACGACATGCGCAGCGGGTGCAAAAAATTCATCAATTGACGCAGAGGTAGACTAAACCATGAAAGAACTGCAGCAGAGCGATCCCGCGGTGTTTGCCGCCATCCGCCAAGAACTCCAGCGCCAAAACGAAAAGCTGGAATTGATCGCATCGGAGAATTTTGTCAGCCCGGCGGTTCTGCAGGCGATGGGCCAGGTGATGACCAACAAGTACGCCGAGGGGTATCCGGGCAAACGTTATTACGGCGGCTGCGAGCATGTGGACACGGTGGAAGATCTGGCGCGCGAACGGGCGAAGAAGCTGTTCAACGCCCAGCACGCCAATGTGCAACCCCATTCCGGCTCGCAGGCGAATATGGCGGCTTATTTCAGCTTTGTCCGTCACGGCGATACGGTGATGGGCATGGACCTGTCGCACGGCGGCCACCTCACCCACGGCAGCCCGGTCAATTTTTCCGGACGGTTTTTCAACATGGTCCATTACGGCGTCGGCCGGGACGGCCTCATCGACATGAATCAGGTGGAAACCATTGCGCTGCGCGAGCGGCCGAAATTGATCATCACCGGCGCCAGCGCCTACGGCCGTAAGATCGATTATGCGGCGTTTCGCACCATCGCCGACCGGATCAACGCCAAACTGATCTCCGATATCGCCCATCCGGCCGGATTGATCGCTGCCGGCGTGATACCCAGCCCGTTGCCCTGGTGTCATGCGGTGACCACCACTACGCACAAGACGCTGCGCGGCCCACGGGGCGGCATGATCCTGATCGGACAGGATGGCGAAAATGACATGGGCGTGACCACGCCCAAGGGAAAGCTCAAGCTGGTTTCCGAGATCATTGACAGCAACGTCTTTCCTGGGTTTCAGGGCGGCCCGCTGATGCACGTCATCGCAGCCAAGGCCGTGGCGTTCCAGGAGGCCCTGCAGCCTGAATTTGCCCTTTATCAGCAGCAGGTGGTCGCCAATGCCCAGGCGCTCAGCGCCGAACTGACAGCGCGCGGCTACCACATCGTCTCCGGCGGTACGGATACGCATGTGATGCTGCTGGATTTAAGCGACCATGGTCTGACCGGCCGGGAAGCGGAAAAGGCTCTGGAAGCGGCCGGCATCACAGTCAACAAGAACATGGTGCCGTTCGACCGTCAAAGCCCCTTTGTCACCAGCGGCATTCGCCTGGGCACTCCGGCCATGACCACGCGGGGGATGCGGGAGCCTGAGATGCGGCAGATCGCCGGTTTCATCGACCGGGTGCTCTCCCATTCGACGGATACGGCGATCCAGCAGCAGGTGCTCGGCGAAGTGAAGGAGCTCTGCGGCCGCTTTCCCCTGTATGCCGAGAAGCGTTGATTAATTTCTTGGAGAAAAGCGATATTTTCGTTAAGTTGTAGGAACAGCCGTGTTATAGAGCGTTGGCCTTTGTCCGGGATGAGCCATGAGATGTCCCTTCTGCAGTTATCACGACAGCAAAGTGATCGACTCGCGTACGCGGGACGGGGGCCGTACCATTCGCCGAAGACGCGAATGCCTGAAATGCCGGCGACGCTTTACCACCCGGGAGCAGGTCGATGACATACCGCTCTGGGTTATCAAACAGGACAATCGACGCGAAGAGTTCGACCGGCAAAAGCTGGTGCGGTCGATCCAAATCGCCTGCATCAAACGACCAATCAGCATGGGCGCCATCGAGCAAATGGCGGCCAAAATCGAGAACAGCCTGCGCGACGAGGGCATCGACGAGATCGAATCCAGCGTCATCGGCGAAGCGGTGTTGGCGGAGCTGCGCAGCCTGGATGAGGTGGCCTATGTCCGTTTCGCCTCTGTGTATCGGAACTTTCAGGCTAAGGCGGAATTTTTAACTGAACTGAAGCAGCTGAAATGACAGGGTGAGTCGCGAACTTGCACTCTGTCTTAAATCCATGCCCGCAGACGGCCGGATATCAGCCCTCTGCGATTTTTTTATCATCCCTACATACAAGCGCGGATTTTTTTGAGCGAATGAAAACAGAGCAAGCCCCAGAACCGAATGGCCCGAACGATTCATCCAAGCCGTTGGATCCAGCCGGAGACGGTTATCCCACCGAGGAAAGCTATGTGAATTCTTTAAACGCACAGGCTGAAGAACCGAAGCAGTCCGACACGACGACGCCGGCTGAGGAAACACCGCAGGCTGAAATTGAGCAAGGTCCGATCGCCAAGGCCCGCCGCGCCGCTAAAAAAGCGGTGGACCCGGAAAAGCGTATGCCCTTTCTCGATCACTTGGAAGAGCTGCGCTGGACCCTGGTGCGCAGTCTGGCGGCGGTCATGGTGTGCGCCATCCTGGCTTACATCTATTCTAAAGAGATTGTGGTGCTGTTGCATCGGCCGGCGCCGGACGTGAAACTGATTTTCCTTTCGCCCACCGAAGCGTTCATGACTTATCTCAAAGTGGCGCTGTATGCCGGGCTGGTGATCGCGTTGCCGTATGTATCGTGGGAGTTCTGGCGTTTTATCGTTCCCGGCCTGTTGGCCAAAGAGCGAAAACTGGTGCCGCCCATCGTGCTGTTTACGGTCGTATGCTTTTTACTCGGCGCTGCGTTCGCCTACTTTATCGTCATCCCTTTTGGACTCAAGTTCCTCGTCATAGGATTTCAGAACGATTTTCTCACCGCCAACATCACCATCGGCAAATACCTGGGCTTTGTGATGACCATGGTTCTGGTGTTCGGCGTGGTGTTTGAACTTCCGGTGCTCGCTTATTTCCTCAGCCTCATCGGCCTGCTGACGCCGCAATTTCTCCGCAGTAAGCGGCGCTATGGGATTGTGATTATTTTCATCGTGGCGGCCATCATTACGCCGCCGGATGCGTTCACCCAGTCTATGCTCGCGATCCCCTTGCTTATTCTTTATGAGATCAGCATCTGGGTGTCCGCCGCCGTGCAGCGCAGCAAGAAGCGAAAGGCGGCCTTACAGAGTTGAGCCAAGAGCCATCGGCGTGGAGGCGCTTTGACGTCCGGTTCCGGATACATTGATCTGCATGTACACTCCAATCATAGCGACGGATTAAAGTCGGTGGAGGAGATCGTCTGCAGTGCGGCCGAACGCGGCCTGCGGGCCCTTTCCCTCACCGACCATGATGTGACCACCGGCCTGGCGGAAGCGTTCGAATCCGGCGCCCGCCACGGGGTGGAGATCGTCCCAGGCATCGAGATCAGCTCCTATTGCGACGGCCTCGAAACCCATCTGCTCGGTTATTTCATCGACCCCCTCAATCCCGCGCTCACCGAGTTCAGCAACAATTTCCGCCGCTTCCGTACGGAGCGGGCGCGGGAGATACTGCACAAACTCACACAACAGGGCATCGACATCCCTTTTGAACTTTTGCAGTTGCGTGCCGGCCATTCCTCCATCGGCAGGCCGCACATTGCCGATCTTTTAGTGGAAGAGGGGGTTGTTTTTTCCTTTCAGGAGGCGTTCAACAAGTTTCTCGCTGAACATCGTCCCGCCTATGTGCCCAAGATCAAGGTGAACGCGGACGAGGCGATCGCGCTGATCCACGCGGCCGGCGGCCTGGCGGTAGTCGCCCATCCCGCGGTGGGCGTCACTGATGCGGTGATCCATCGCCTGATCGCCTGCGGCCTGGACGGCCTGGAAACTCTGCATCCCAAGCATCAACCCTATCACATTCAGCATTATCAGGAGCTGGCTGCCAAGACCGGATTAGTGGAATCCGGCGGTTCGGATTGCCACGGCGCACGGCAAGGAGAGTTGATGCTCGGCTGCATGATGGTGCCCTATCATTTTTTGGAAAAATTAAAATCGAGACTGGCGTCCCGCACGGTTTCAGTCTCCCGGACTGGTTGACATCCATGCACACTGAATCTTCCGTCACTCTGACCTTTCTGCCCAAACGCATCTCGGCACAATTTCCCGCGGGCATCACCATCCTCGAAGCGGCGCGCCGGCTCGGCATCGATCTGTCGGCCTATTGCGGCGGCAACGGCGTATGCGGCCGCTGCCGGGTGCGTGTGCACGACCTGGATATTCCGCCGTCTGAAGAGGACCAGGTTCACTTGAGCGCAGAAGAGCTGCGCCAGGGCTGGCGGCTGGCCTGCACCAGTCTGGTCTACGCCGACGGCACGGTCGCCGTGGCCGAGGCCGCTGCAGACGAAGAACGGGATATCCTCAGCGAGGGTGAAACACGCCGGGTGGCCCTGCAGCCGGCGGTGCGCGCTCTTCCGGTCACCACAGCGACGCCGGATCTGCACCGTACGGTCTCTGACGAAGAGTTGTTGCTGGAGGCGTTGCAGTCTGCAGCGCCGGCGGCACAGCTGTCGCCGCTGCTGCTGCCGCAGATGAGCGAGCAGTTGCGGCAATATCATTTTTCCGCCACAGCGATCCTTATTGATGATCTGGTGGCGGACCTGCAGCCGCCTGATCAGGGCCGGATCTATGGTCTGGCGGTGGATTTGGGCACCACCACCGTGGTGAGCAAACTCATCGATCTGACCAGCGGCAGCCATCTTGCCACCGCCGCCCGGCTGAACGCACAGCGCAGCTATGGCGAAGACGTCATCGGCCGCATCTCCTACGCCTCCACCAGCCGGGAACACACCCTGCGGCTGCAACAGGCGGTGATCGACCTGCTCAATGACAGTATCGCCGAGATGTGCCGCGCATGCAACGTCGAAGCCCGGCACATCTATCAGGCGGTCATCGCCGGCAACACAGTGATGCAGCATCTGTTGCTGGGTTTGGATGCAAAATATCTTGCCCAGATGCCCTATGTGCCCGTTTTTCGACGCAGTCAGAAACGCCTGGCTGCGGACCTGGGTCTGGCTTTGCACCCGGCCAGCCAGATTTATTTTATGCCGATCATCGGCCGTTTCGTCGGCGGCGACACCAGCGCCGTGCTTCTCTCATTGGCGGAAAAGCAGACGGGCATCTGGCTGGCAGTGGATATCGGCACCAACGGAGAAATGATTCTGGCCAAAGACGGTCAATTTTGGAGCACTTCGGCGGCTGCGGGGCCGGCTTTTGAGGGTGCTGCCATCAGCCAGGGCATGCGCGCCGGCGAAGGCGCCATCGACCGTGTTTCCAGCCATGCAGGCCGCTGGGATATCCACGTCATCGGCGATGGGCCGGCCACCGGCATCTGCGGCTCCGGTCTGATCGACGCCGTCGGTGCGCTGGTTCAAACCGGGTGCCTCGATTTCACCGGACGCCTGCAGCCCGATGGCGTGCTGCCGATCATCCGCGGCGAGGATCAGAGCGAAACGATCAGCTTGAGCGGCCCGGCCGGCGGCGAGGTTCGGCTTTCGCAAAAAGATATTCGCGAGGTGCAGCTGGCCAAGAGCGCCATCGCCTCAGCGATTCAAATCCTGTTAAAGGCCGCCGGCGTCGGCGTGGAGGAACTGGATGCCCTTTATTTGGCCGGCGCCTTTGGCCAGTACATCCGCAAGGATATGGCAAAGGCCATCGGTCTGCTGCCGAACATCCAACTTGATAAAATCCATTTCATCGGCAACGCGGCTTATGTGGGCGCCGAGCTGGCGCTTCGTTCAACGATCGAACGGGCATGGATCGAACGAATGGCCGGCCGAGTGCAGTATGTAGAGGTGGCGGGCGACCCGGAATTTCAAACTATTTTCAGCGATCATCTCTTTTTCCCCACCAGCGAGCAGCCGGTGCAAGCTCCGGCCAGGTGAGCCACAAGCACGAGCGGAAGGACCTCATCCATGCTGAACGAGAAACTTGAACAAGCGGCAGCCATCCTCAACGAGCAGCAGATCGATGCCTGGCTGATCTTTGTGCGCGAGACCTCTGCCACGCCCGATCCCATCTTGGATCTGATCGTCGGCGCCTCGGTGGTCTGGCCGGCCGCCTTTCTGTTGAGCCGCAATGGGACCAAAGCGGCGTTCGTCGGCGCCATCGATGCCGCAGGCGTGCAAATGCGGACGCCGTTTCCGGTAGAGGCGTACAAGACCACGATCAAAGACCCTCTGCTCCGGCTATTGCAGCAGTTGGATCCACAGACCATCGCCATCAACTATTCGCGCGATGATGTGATGGCCGATGGTTTGACCCACGGTCTGTATTTGATGCTGTGCGACTATCTGCAGGGAACGCCGTACCTGCAGCGGTTGGTCTCCAGCGAAAAGATCATCGCCTCTCTGCGCGGCCGCAAATCCGCGGGCGAGCTGAAAGCCATTCGTGAGTCTATCGCAGAGACGCTGGATATTTTTGATAAAGTCACTAGTTGCCTACGACCGGGGCTCAGCGAACAGGATGTGGCCGAGGTGGTGAATCAGGAGCTGCGGAAAAAGGGGCTGACGCCCGCCTGGGGAGCAGACCATTGTCCTTCGGTTTTTACCGGTCCGGATACGGCGGGCACGCACGCAGGGCCCACAGGCCGCAGAATCGAACCCGGCCATATCATCAATATGGATTTCGGCGTTGCGAAAAACGGTTATGTGGCGGATCTGCAGCGAACCTGGTATGTGCTGCGGCCTGGCGAAAAGCAGGCGCCTGCTGAAGTGCAGCGCGGATTCGACGTCATTCGACAGGCCATTGAAAAAGCCACGGCCGCACTGAAACCCGGCGTAGCGGGCTGGGTCGTGGATGCCGCGGCGCGCGATCACATCGTTCAGTCAGGCTATGAGGAATATCCTCACGCTCTGGGTCATCAGGTGGGCCGCAGCGCTCACGACGGCGGCGGTTTGCTGTCGCCCAGGTGGGATCGCTATAAAAACTTGTCCTTTTTGCCGATCGAGCAAGGCCAGGTCTACACTATTGAACCGAGGTTGACAGTCGCAGGTCATGGGGTGGTGACGGTGGAGGAGATGGTCGTGGTCACCAAGGACGGCTGTGAGTTTTTGTCCACACCGCAGCTTGAGCTCATGTGTGTGGGGGGATGAGCTCTGCGGCCTGAGCAGGCGGAAAAAGCAGGTCCGCGCACGCCGCTGTTGGTCAGCGGGTGATTCCGCATCAAGGGCAAAACGGCCGGGTCATACGAGAGAAGCAGGCCCGCATGCACTCTCGTTGCGCAACGCTGTCCTTGCGGATCGGCCTTGACCAAGCGCCGTCAGCCGCTGACAAATGCAAAAGCAGGCGGCGCAACCCCACAGGGGGCTGCGCCGCTGTTCTCACATCGACCGATTTTTCATCCAGCGGTAAGCGACCGTGTGATAGATCACCAGGGCGGCGCCGCCGAAGAGAGCTGCAAACGCGACCGTATACTCCTCCTGTGCGTCCGGCATCATCCGGCCGATAAAAATGGCCAGGCCGATGGCAATAAGCACCATTCCCCATTTCAGCGCACTTGGGAGATGGGCCTCAGTGGGCTTTTCGAACAGAACCTTGACTTTATCGTCCACCAGCCCTTTTTCGATCAACAATTTGCGCGTCTTGTAATCCAGCAGAATCCGCCAGGCATAGACGAAAGAACCGAAAATTACGATCGGCACAATCACTTCGGACATCATGGGTTTCTCCTTTTCTTGAATAATTTGTCGGCTTCTGTTCTATTCGACCGGCGGCGGCTGAAAAGGTTGCAGGAGGACGAAAAAAACGATATGCAACTATTTCCTTTTGAATCGGTCTAATCAACTATGAGCGAAACAGAGGATAGATTGCTGGTCGAGACCGTCCTTTCCGGGGAACCGTACGCTTTTAAGCCGTTCATTCTCAAGTATCAGCGACTGGTCGGCGCCATCGTCAGCCGCATGGTGGCCAACCGGGCTGACCGGGAAGATGTGGGGCAGGATATTTTTGTCAAGCTGTACCGACATCTGGCTTCGTTTCAATTCAACGCAAAATTATCCACCTGGGTGGCGACGGTTGCTTATAACACCTGCCTGCATTATCTGCAAAAGAAGCGCATACCGCTGCTGGCGGACATGCGGGAGGGGGAGGAGGCAGATCCTTTTGCTGCAGTGGCCGACGCTCTGCCCGATCCAGCCCGGCGTTATGAGGCTGAGGAATTGAATGAACGAATCCAGCGCGCCATTGCCGGCCTGCCGCCGGTATATGCGACCGTGCTTTCGCTCTATCATATGCAGGAAATGAAGTATCAGGAGATTGCCCAAGTGATGCAGTTGCCAGAGGGGACCGTGAAGAGCTATCTGTTTCGCGCCCGCAGCAGTATCAAACGACAACTGGCTGGTCTGCAGGGCGAGGAGGAGTTATGAACAGCCGGCATCTGGACGATGAACGAATACAGAATTATCTGGACGGCGGCCTGACCGCTGCAGAGAATGCCGAGGCACAGGGTCATCTCGCAGAGTGCGACGAATGCCGTCGGCAGATGGAGTGGTACCAAAAGATCTATGCCGGATTGGGCGCTGGGGAGCCTGAGCTCTTTTCCAGTCAGTGGCAGGACCGCGTGCTGCAGGCGGTCGAGGGAGAATCGCTCGGATTTTTACATCATCAGCTGCGGCAGGTGTTTGCCGGCGTGGCTGTGGTCCTGGGGCTGTTCAAGGTCAGCAGTCTTTTTATGGACTATGGGAGCGTTGTCCAGTCTTTTCGCAGGCCGTTCCTACCCTCGTTGCATTCGATTTTTGCCGGTTTCAAATTCACCGCCGATCTGGCGGCCTGGCTGCACAGCCTGTCGCCTCATCTACCCCTGATCGCCTCTATCATCGCCGCCTTGCTTTTTATTCTGCTCCTCGATCGCCTTCTGAGCAAGGCCCGCCTGAGGCTGCTGGTCACCGGCAAATAGAGCAGCCGCTGCGGATCGCGCTAGAACCAGGGCTTGAGCTGATCCCAGGATTCCTGCAAACCCTGCGACAGCACTTTAGTGTGGCCGGTGACCGGCATAAAGTTGGTATCCCCACTCCAACGCGGCACGATGTGAAAGTGGAGGTGATCATCGATGCCCGCGCCTGCGGTTCTCCCCAGATTCATGCCGATGTTGAATCCATGCGGTTTCAGCTGTTGCGTCAGGATGGTTGTGCATCGGCCCAGCAAGCTCATCATCTCGCTCTGTTCCGCAGCGGTCAGGGCATCCAGGTCGGCCGAATGGCGGTAGGGAACGACCATCAGATGGCCGTTGTTGTAGGGATAAAAATTCATGATGACAAAGCAGGCGGCGCCGCGATGAAGGATCAGGTTCTCCCGGTCCTGGTTTTGCTTCGGCTTGTCGCAGAAAATGCAGCCGCTCGGCTTTTCCTGCAGTATATACTCCATGCGCCAGGGCGCCCACAGCTTTTTCATAGATTTCCTCTTTGATCGGTTTGCCGGCCGAAATGGTTCGCGTTCAATAAAAAAGCACACCGTTTTTCCAGCTGAGAGAAAAGGATGTGCTTGGACAATCAAAGCCGCCCTGTGCCGCATGCCTGCCGGGTCGAAAGAACGGCATTTATTCCGACAAGCAGAAAGCGCAGGGCCTCCTGCGCTTTCTGGCTTGCAGGTCTATTGTTTTTCCGCCTGTGCTTCCTGAATGACTTTGACCTCCACCTCTTTGGGCATCGGATCATAGTGGGATAGTTTCCGAGTATAGCTGGCGCGGCCCGAGGTCAGGGAGCGCAGGGTGGAGGCGTAGTTGTGCAGCTCGGCCAACGGAACTTTGGCTTTGACCATTTGGAACCGGCCGCGCGCCTCGATGCCGAGGATGCGGCCCCGCCGGCTGTTGAGATCGCCCATGATGTCGCCCATGCTCTCCTCCGGACATTTCACCTCCACATCGTAGATGGGCTCCAGAAGAATGGGCTTGGCCGAGGTGATGCACATCTTGAACACTTCGCGGCCGGCGATCTGGAACGCGATGTCCTTCGAGTCCACCGGGTGCTCCTTGCCGTCGTAGACAATGGCCTTGACGTCCACAATTTTATAGCCGGCGATGGCGCCTTCCTCCAGCAACTGGCGCACACCCTTTTCGATGGAGGGGATGAACGGGCCGGAGATGGCGCCGCCGACGATCTGGCTTTCGAACTCGAATCCGGCGCCGCGCGGCAGGGGTTCGATGCGCATCCATACTTCGGCGAACTGGCCGGCGCCGCCGGTCTGTTTCTTGTGACGGTATTTTTCATCCGCCTTGCCGGTGATGGTCTCGCGATAGGGGATCTTGGGCTTCTTTTGTTCCACTTCCACGCCGTAACGCTCTTTCAGCCGCTGAATGATGACCGCCAGATGGGTATCGCCCTGACCGGACAACACCGTCTGTTTCAATTCAGGATTGATTTCCACGGTAAAGCTGGGATCGGTCTCATGCAGCGTATGCAGGCCGGTCGAGATCTTGTCTTCGTCGCCTTTACTTTTAGGCGCCACCGCCACTTGCACCACCGGTTCCGGAAATTCGATGGCCGGCAGTTTGATCGTCGAACGCTTGTCCGCCAGGGTGTCGTTGGTGTGGGTGTTTTTAAGCTTCACCAGCGCGCCGATGTCGCCGGCTTTGAGCAGCCCGATCTCTTTGCGGTTCTTGCCCGTAAGTTCGTAGATCTGGCCTATTTTTTCCGTGATCCCCTGGGTCGTGTTCGCCACCTCATCGCCCGATTTCACCTGGCCGGAATAGACGCGGATCAGCGACAGCTCTCCCACGTGCATCTCCGACAGCGTCTTGAACACAAAAGCGCTGAATGAGGGCGAGTTCAACTCCACTTTCACCTCTTTGCCGGCGTTGTCTGCGGCAAAGACCGGGCCGCGATCCGCGGGTGATGGGCCATAGCTGCCGATAAAGTCCAGCAGCGGCTGGATGCCATAGTTCTTGGCGGCGGCGCCGCAGAGCACCGGATAGATTTTGCACGCCGCAATGCCGCTGGCCAGACCCTTGTTGATCTCCTCTTCGCTCAGTTCGCCGGCTTCGAAATATTTTTCCAGAATGGCGTCGTCGCTTTCGGCGATCTTTTCAATCAAAGCGCCGCGCAGGGCTTTGGCTTTGTCGAGCAAGTCCGCGGGTATCTCTTCGACCTTGGTCTTGCCGCTCTGATCCGTCAGAAAGGTGATTTTTTTCATCGACAGCAGATCAATCAGACTGTCGAACCCCTCGGCCTCCTGGACCGGGAATTGCGCGGCCACCACGTTGTTGCCATAGCTTTCCTGCGCCTGGCTCAGCGTCTGTTCAAAGTTCGAGTGTTCCCGATCGATCCGGTTGACGAAAAACAGACGCGGCAGTTTATATTTGTCGCATATTTCCACCACCGTCTCCGTGCCCACCTCCACGCCGGAATAGGCGTCCAGCAGGACCACCGCCAGGTCGCTGACGCGCATGCCGCAGAGCACTTCCCCGATAAAGTCCGGGCGCCCGGGCAAGTCCAGTATGTTGATCTTGTTCTTTTTCCAGTCCATGGTCATCAGTGCGGAGCTGATGGATATTTTGCGTTCGATTTCATCGCTGCGATAATCGGATACCGTAGTGCCGTCGTCCACACGGCCGAATCGGGTGGTGATGCCGGCGGAAAAAAGCATGGCCTCCGCCACCGTCGATTTGCCGGTGGACTGATGCGAAACGAGGCAGATATTGCGGATGTCGCTGGGACTAAAATCTTTCACATCGTCCTCCTGTTGTCAACGCACATGTCTGCGCGTTCTTTGGATGGTTAGAATAATATTTGCAATGGTCTATTTATTTCGATTCTTTCGGCCCCTGGCGCCCTGTCGCCGCTCGTTTACGCAGCTGATGCTTTAACACGCGTCCGGTGGGACTCTTGGGCAGTTGATCGCAGAACTCGATATAGCGCGGTGATTTGTAAAAGGGCAGATTGTTGCGGCAAAAGTCGATCAGCTCCTCTGAACCGCAGGTGCCGCCCGGTTTACGCACCACGTAGGCCTTGACCTCTGATCCTTGTACGGAATCCGGCGTCGCCACTACAGCCACTTCGGCCACTTCGAAATGCTGTTTGAGGATCGCCTCCACCTCAAAGGAGTAAATATGAAACCCGCCTTTGATGATGATGTCGTCCTTGCGCTCCTGAATAAAGAGATAATGATCCTCGTCGAGATAACCCATGTCGCCGGAGAACAGCCAGCCGTTTTTCAATCGTTCCGCCGTCTGTTGGGGATAACCGTAATAGCCGGTCATGTTGCTCGGGCTGTTGATCCAGATCTCGCCGATCTGATTGGGCCGCAGCGGGGCGCCCTGTTCATCGCGAATCTGGATGTCGACGCCGATCAAGGGCAGGCCGACGGAGCCGATTTTGCGATCCAGGTTCAACCGGTGGGCGCTGACCAGCGGCCCGGCCTCGGTGAGGCCGTAGCTTTCAAGGATCAGGGTGTTGAATTTCGATTCAAATGCGTGCAAAACCTCCGTCGCTAAATAACCGCCGTAGCTGAGGCAGAGCTTGAGGGAGGGCGTTTCCGCCGGGACCTGCGTGCAGTCCGCCAGAGCGCGGAACATGCCCGGCGCAGCCGGCAGAAAGGTCACCCGGTTGGCCGCGATCATCTCGATCACCGAGGCGGCGACGAATTTGGGCGCCAGCACCAGCGTAGCGGCGCTGATAAAAACGGCGTTCATCGCCAGCGTCTGTCCCAGCGGATGGAACAGCGGCATGACGCCCGCCACTTTATCCTCGGCCGTCAGGTGGAACATTTCGCAGCAGGTCGCCGCGTTGCTCTCCAGCGCCGCGTAAGACAATACTGCACCCAGCTCCTCTTCCGATGATCCCATGGTATAGCAGATCACGGCTGGATCTTGCTCTGCAACCGCACACGGCTCCGCCATCGGCTGAGATTGCGCCATCAGACGGGTCAGCGGCACGCAGGAGGCGGGCATTCTATCGCCTAGGATGATGACCTGCCCGCAGCCCGGGCTCTCTCTGACCGCCTTCAACACATGCGGTAAAAAGCCGGTCCATGAGATGATGGCTTTGGCCCCGCTCTGCTGTAAATAGTAGGCCAAGGCCTTTTGATGGCTCATGATGTTGAGCGGTACGGGTACAGCGCCGAGGTAGAGGGTGGCATAATAACTGATGGGGAAGTGGGGCAGGTTGGGCAGCATGATGGCGACCCGGTCGCCCTGAGCTACCCCCAAGGAGTGCAGCCCCGCTGCGAGGCGTTTAACCGCCTCCAACAAACGTCCATATTCTATTTTTTGATCGCCGAACACCAGGGCGATCTGCTCTGGCATTTTGTTTGCTGATTTGACAAAATGTGATATGAGCGACGACAAATTTGAGCCTGTGGATTTATATTCTCGTAAGGGCGGCGTCCATTTTTAAGCGTAAAACCGCACGATTGCATGAGAAAGCGATTGAATTTATCAGAAACGTTCTTTAAATTCATAAGTCGTGTAAGTTACTTCTAAAGAGCGAAAATGTCAAGAAATTTTTATTCTTCATAGGGTAAGGTGGATTATTTTGTCTAAAGCCGGCGGAAAAAACAGCTTTCAGACCGGACGGTGGATGATCGTTCTGGTTCTGCTCGGCATCATTGGTATGGGCCCTGAACGGATTCTGCGCGCCGGTCAGACCGCAATCAACAAAATGGTCATTTTCACCATGGTGCTGGAAAAGATCGAACGCTTTTATATTGCTGAGCGCGATCCCAATGAGTTGATGGAACAGGCCATTCGAGGCCTGGTGTCGGACCTGGATCCCCATTCCAGCTACCTGTCGGCTGCGGAGTACAACGACTGGAAACGGCGCTCGCAGAGCTATTCGGGCGTCGGCCTGAACTACCGGGTTCAATCCGGAGGGCTGGTCGTCACCTCAGTGCTCAACAACAGCCCGGCGGAGGAGAAAGGCGTGCGCGCCGGCGACCGAATCCTGCGCGTGGACGGCAAAATGGTCGAATATCTCGATGCCGCTGACCTGGACGCCATTCTGCAGGACGATAGCCGGCCCAGCGTGAAACTGCAGATCGAGCGCACCGGCGCCGGCCTCCTGACCGTGGAGCTGATGAAACGTTATCTGGTGCTCCCCAGCATCGCCGCTGCCTTTATGATCACCGACTCTACCGGCTATATCAAGATCACCCGTTTTACCGAAGCCACGGCTGCTGAATTGGATCGTACCATGACGGAACTGGGCCGGCAGGCGCCCAAAAGCCTATTGCTGGACCTACGCGACAATCCCGGCGGTCTGCTGATCAGCGCGGTGCAAATAGCCGATCGTTTTCTTCGCCCCGACCGAGTGATCGTCAGCACCGCCGGCCGCACCGCAGAGTCCTCTTCCCGGCATGTTTCCACCCACAACCGGAAATATCCGCCTTTGCCCATGATCGTTCTGGTCAACGAAGCGTCGGCCAGCGATTCGGAAATTCTTGCCGCCGCGCTGCAGGAATGGGACCGGGCTCTGATCGTCGGCCGCCCCACCTTTGGCAAAGGCTCGGTGCAGACTGAATACACGTTTCAGGACGGGTCGGCGCTGTTGCTGACCACCGCGATCTATTTCACGCCTCTGGGCCGCTCCCTGCAGAAAATCAAAGACGATGCATCTGGAGGCAAAAGCTACCGAACTCCCAAAGGCCGAATAGTGCAGGCTGAGACCGGTGTTCATCCAGATGTGCTGCTGGATGCGGATCAGCCCGCCATGTCCGAGACGCTGAAAAAAATCCTCATGGCGCCGGAAAATCCGCTGCTTCGTTTTGTCGAATCCAAATCCTCTACGCAGCTCTCTTCCAACGCGCTTTCGTTTTGCCGTCATTATTCGGTCAGCGAAACAATGCTGCAATCTTTTTATGAGGCGATGAAACGCGAGGGTTTTGCCTTTTCCAACCGCGACCGCCGGCAAAGCGATCAGCTGGTCCGCTTTCTACTCAAACGCGAGATCGCCGGCCTTAACTGGGGCGAAGAGGGGCGCGCCATGGTCACTGCTTTCAGCGATCAGCAGGTGCACAAAAGCCTTACCTATTTGAACAAGGCTCGCGCTCTGACTTTTTAGGCTGTTGCATGCCTCTGGTCAAGCTTTTTAAATTAACCGTTTGATTATCATAGGATTGAAGCGCTGAGGCCGGATCGAATAAAATTCACTTGATAAAATGATGGATTAATCGTATGTTTACTGGCCTGTTTCCGGCCAGCAAAATTCCTGGCTGGCGATGAGCATAACGACAGGCGGAGACAGTCCGGTAACGAATGGATCAACCGACAACACCACACAAGCCCAAAATTCTGATTGTGGATGACATTCCGGTCAACATTCAGTTGTTGCAGAATTATCTGGGTTCCGGGGGATATCAAACCGTGACGGCGTCCAACGGCGAGGAGGCCTTGGCGCGCGTCAAGGAGACGAGGCCGGACATGGTGCTGCTCGATGTCATGATGCCCAAGCTGGACGGTTTTGAGACCTGCCGCATGCTGAAAAAAAACGAAGACACCAGCTATATTCCGGTCATCATGGTCACCGCGCTCAATGAGCTGGAGGACAAGATCAAGGGCATCGAGGCGGGCGCGGATGATTTCATCAGCAAGCCGTTCAACCGGCTGGAGCTGCTGGCCAGGGTGAAATCGCTGTTGCGGGTCAAATTTCTTCACGATCAATTGCAGGAAAAGGTGACGCAGCTCGAGTTGGCGAAAGAGCGGCTGCGCGAAATGGCGGTGACCGACGGCCTGACCCAGCTGTACAATTACCGCTATTTCCGCGAGTATCTCGACCAGGAGATCCGCCGCGCCGCCCGTCATCATTTTTTCGTCTCCCTGGTGATGGTCGATATCGATTTTTTCAAGCATTATAACGATCAGCACGGTCATCCGGCGGGCGACCAGGTGTTGCGCGGCATCGCCAAGCTGATGCGCGACAACATCCGCAGCATCGATGTGGCGGTGCGTTACGGCGGCGAAGAGTTCGTCATGGTTCTGCCGGAGACCAACCGCAGCCAAGCGTGCGTGGTCGCGGAAAAGATCCGGCGCATGGTCGAGAAGCAGCGTTTCCCCCATGAGGAACAGCAGCCCAACGGCAATTTGACCATCAGCGTGGGCCTGGCGGTTTTTCCAGAGGACGCGACCGAGGGGGAGGAACTGATTAAAAAAGCCGACCTGCGCCTGTACATAGCCAAGGGCCAGGGGCGCAATAAAGTGGTCTCTCAGTAAGCGATGAGGCAGCCGTGACCAATTGGATCGGACAACAGCTGAAAAGCAAATTATTTCGTAAACTGTTTCTGTCCACGTTTGCGACGACGCTGTTGCCGCTGTTGGTGATGACGTTTTTCTGGCTGCAGAGCAAGGGCGGCGCGCGGGTGCCGCTGTTTCCCGAATTTTTCAGCGTGATCGTTCTGGCGTTGCTGCTGGCGGGCAGTGTGGCTTTTTTTCTTTCCAAGAACATCACCTCGCCGATCTCCGACCTGACCAAAAGCGCCACCGAGATCGCCCGCGGCAATTTCCAGCACGAGATCAAGGTAGAATCGGACGATGAGATCGGCCGGCTCGGCCGTCTGTTCAATTACATGACCACGGAACTGCGGCGGCTCGATAAAATGAACCTGGCCAAAATCATCGCCGAACGCAACAAGACCCAGACCATTATCAAGAACATCGCCGACGGCGTCATTGTCACGGATCCGCAGTCGCGGATTCTTATCCTCAACGCAGCGGCGGAGAGCTGGTTCGATCTGCGCCAGGAGAAGGCGTTCGATCATCCGTTGCGCGAGTGGATCAAAGAGCCCACCCTGCTGCAGCTCATTCAGGATGCGGTGAAAAACAGGCAGACGGCCCTCTCCGTCGCCGAGATCACGCTGAAAAAGCGCGGCGACTGGAAGCCGCGGATTCTGCAGGCCAAATCGGCGCGGGTGCAGCAGGAGAGCGGCGATCTGATCGGCATTGTGACCATTCTGCGGGACATCACCCAGCAGAAGGAGATCGACAAGATGAAGACCGAGCTGGTGTCCATGGTGGCGCACGAATTGCGCTCGCCGCTCACCAGCATCTCGGGGTTCAGCGAGCTGATGCTCGATTCAGACATCACCCGGCGGCAGTCGACCGAGTACGCCTCGATCATCCTGAAAGAGTCCAATCGTCTGTCCGAATTGATCAACAAGTTTCTCGATATCTCCCGCATCGAATCCGGCCGCATCCAGCCCAAGATGGCGGAGTTGGATCTGCTCGAGACCGTGCAGGTGGTGGTGGGCAGCAACTCCTATTTGGCGGACAAGAAGGGGATCCAGGTGGAGGTGACGGCGCCGGAGGGACTGTCCCCGGTCTGGGCCGACGGCGGCATGATCGAGCAGGTGGTCCTCAACCTGTTCTCTAACGCAGTCAAATACAGTCCGGAGAACAAGCGCGTGGACCTGATGCTGCGGCAGACGGAGAACGAGGTGATTCTGGAGGTGCGCGACCAGGGCTACGGCATTCCGGTCAAATCGCTTCCGCGTATTTTTGATAAATTTTACCGGGTCACGGATCACGAGCAGGTGCGCAATCAGACCGGCACCGGATTGGGCCTGGCCATGGTCAAGCAAATCGTCGAATTGCACGGCGGTAGGGTGGAGGTGGAGAGTGAAGAAAATCGCGGCTCTGTCTTCTCTGTTTTTCTTCCCAAGCTGAGCGCCAACCCCGGCGCAGGGGTTTCTCAGCCTGAGGATGCGGAGATGATCATCCGCTAACGCATGAAGAGGAATCTCCCCCATGAAGAAAGGTAAAGTCCTGCTGGTCGATGACAACACCGACATGGAGCTCATCGGCGAACGCATCTTCGCTCGGGCCGGTTTTGACTATCTTTCCGCCCGCAACGGACACGAGGGATTGGAACTGGCCAAAAGCGCCCGGCCGGACATCATCGTGCTCGACTATATGCTGCCGGACATCAACGGGACGCAGTTTCTGCGCCTGATCCACAACGAAAGCGAATACGCCGGCCTGCGCGGCATTCCGGTCGTGGTGCTCACCGCACGCACCGATTACATCGAGGATCTGGACGAATGTTTTCGCATGGGGTTGCATGCTTTTTTGAACAAGCCGTTCGGTCATCGCGAACTGGTGAACATCATCGACAGCATACTGCGTTATACGCAAATTCAGCCGTCCGCTCCCCCGTCCCCGCGTCCCGCGCAAGATGCGCCGCCGGCCTTTGACACCCGCCGCCTCGAGGAACTGCGCTTGATCGGCCAGACCATCGCCCGGCTGAGCAAGGAGTTGCGCGACGAAACCGTACAGCTGAACGAACAGCAGCGCATGGATGTGCATGCGGTCTATACCAGCAGCAAGCGCCTGGTCGCCCTGCTGGAAACATCCGTTTAGCAGGATCATGGATTTCAATTATCAGGTTTTGTTCGAAAACGTTCAGGATCTGGTGTTCGCCTTGACCGATCAGGGCGCGATTCTGTATGCCAACCGCCACCTCTGTGAATTCACCGGCCTTTCCAAGGAGCAGTTGCAGGACCGTCCGTTGCTCGACCTCATCTGTGCGCCCGACCGCCCCTGGGCGGGAAAAAATTTAGAGATCGCGCTCACCGGCCACGCCCGCAACTTTGAATCACGATTCATTTCCGGCGCCGGCGCGTCGGTGTACTTTTCCACCAACATGTCCCCCATTCAGCAGGACGGCCGGGTGCTCGGCGTGGTCGGCATCTCCCGCGACATCAACGAGCGCATCAAGCTCGAGCAGGAAATCACCGCGCTGAAGAATTTCAACGAGAGCATCATTCAGAGCATTCAATCGGGACTGATCACTCTGGACCTCGAGGGCGAGATCACCTCCTATAACCTGGGGGCCGAGGAGGTGCTCGGCTGGACCGCCCGCGAAGTGGTGGGGCGGCCGCTGGCCGGCCTGCTCGGCGCCCGGGAGGCCGAGACCCTCTCCCGGGTTTCGCCCATCCTGACCATGCCGCCCAACCGCGAGGTCACCGTGCTGCCCAAGTCCGGCAATCCGGTGACCATCGGCTTTACCGTCACCCCGCGGCTGGACGATCAGGGCAGCCGCGTCGGCACCATCATCTCGTTTAAGGACATTTCGCAGATCAAACGCATGCAGGCCGAGGTCATTCGCATGGACCGGCTCGCCTCCTTGGGCGTGCTCGCCTCGGGCATGGCGCACGAAATCAAAAACCCCTTGGCCGGCATCAAGGCCATGGCCCAGTCCCTGCAGGAAGAGTTCGTCGACGGCGACGACCGCAAAGTCTACCTGGACCGCATCGTACGCCAGGTCAACCGGCTGGACGAACTGCTCAAGGCGTTCTTTGATTATGCGCGGCCGCGGCCGCCGTCGCGCAAGCTGCACCGGGTGCAGGACATCGTAAACGAGGTGCTCAACCTGGTGGACAAAAAACTGCAGGAGAAAAAGATCTGGTGGAGCACCGCCTTTGATCCGAACACGCCGCCGGTCTATGTGGATTTTCACCAGATCCAGCAGGTGATTTTGAACCTGATTTTCAACGCGGTGGACGCCACGGACGACGGCGGCAAACTGCTCATCTCCGCCGCGCCGTTCAAGGCCGGCGGCAAAGGCTACGCCCACGTCCATCCGGAACGGCTCGGCAAAACGGAAAAGCCGGCCTACGTCGAGGTGATCGTGCAGGACTCGGGTCAGGGCATCAAGCCCGAGGACCTGGAAAACATCTTTGATCCGTTCTTCACCACCAAATCACAGGGCACCGGTTTGGGCCTGGCCATCGTTTATCGCATCATCACCGCCCACGGCGGCGAAATCACGGTCTCCAGCATTCCGGATCGCGGCACGGCGTTCAAGTTTCTTTTACCTACTGAGGAAGTCAGCGAATGAAGGCGAATATACTGGTTGTGGAAGACAACGAGGACCTGTGTCAGACCATAGCCGAAGTGATGAAGAAAGAGGGCCACAGCGTGCGCACCGCCTATTCCGGCGAAGAGGCGCTCAACCATCTGGAAAAAGGATTGACCGATCTGGTGCTTCTGGACATCAAACTGCCGCGCATCAGCGGTCTGGAGGTGCTGGCCAAGATCCGTGAACAAGCCTCGGACCTGCTGGTGATCATGATCACCGCTCTGACCGATGCCCGGCCGGCGGTGGAAGCGTTGAAATCCGGCGCCTATGATTATCTGCTCAAACCTTTCGAGCTGGACGAATTGAAACTGGTGGTCGCCAAGGCGCTGGAGACGCACCGGTTGAAACTGGAGGTGGCCCGTCTCAAGGAACAGCAGCGCAAGCGTTTTCCCGACAGCGGTCTGTACGGCGACAGCCCTGCGATTCAAGAGGTGCAGAATCTGATCAAGATCATCGCCGAAACGCCGCGCACCTCGGTGCTGATCGAGGGCGAAAGCGGCACCGGCAAGGAACTGGTGGCCAACGCCATCCATGCCTCCAGCAGCCGGGCGGACAAGACCATCATCAAGATCAACTGCTCCGCCATTCCGGAGAACCTGCTCGAGAGTGAGCTGTTCGGCCATGAAAAAGGCGCGTTCACCGACGCCAAAACCACCAAACGCGGCCTGTTCGAACTGGCGCACGGCGGCACGCTGTTTCTGGACGAGATCGCCAGCATGAAGATGTCGCTGCAGCCCAAACTGTTGCGCGTTCTCGAGACCAGTTCTTTTCGCCGTATCGGCGGCACCACCGACATCACCGTGGATGTGCGCATTATCGCCGCCACCAACCAGAATCTCGAGGCCTGCGTCCGCGAAGGACTGTTCCGCGAGGATCTGCTCTACCGCCTGAAAGTGATGGTCATCCGCGTGCCCGCGCTTCGCGAGCACACAGAGGATATTCTGCCCATCGCCAAGATGTTCATCGAACAGAACAACCGTGAGTTCAACAAAAGCATCCGCGGCATCTCCCTGGAGGCGTCGGACCTGATGCTGCGTTACTCCTGGCCCGGCAATGTGCGCGAGCTCAAGAATGTACTCGAACGAGCGGTGATCCTGTGCAAAAAAGACGAGATCACCGCAGAACTGCTGCATCTCGAGCCCATCGACCAGTCCTCCGCTGCCGCGGCCGCAAGCCCGGCGGCAGAGCCGGCCAAAGCCCCGCAGCCGGTGCGCTGGGATGATGCGTCGGTGACCCTGTCCGAGGTGGAGAAGCAGCACATTCTCCAGGTGCTGGAAAAGAACAACCACAACAAATCCAAAACCGCCAAGGTGCTTGGCATCTCGCGTTCCACGCTGCGGGAAAAGCTGAAAGAGTACGGCATCGGTTGAAACGCGGGCTAAACGGCCGGCGGTTCATGGATCGAGCATTTCTTCTCCTCGCGTCTCTTCATACTGTGTCCAGGGTTGGCTTCCCGGAACCAGGCGTTCTCGCCAAGATTCCCGCATTAGTAAATCCGTTTGCAGCACCGTTGTCTCATCCTGAGATACCATGTGTTGCAGAGTCCGTTTGCAGATTCTGAGCGCCGAAGGATCTAACGACGAATCGAACCCGTGAAAGTAATAAGAGCTGCGCGTCGATAGATTCCTCGCCCTTCGCAACCGCCTTATACTTTTCAGAATACGGGGCTGCGGGCTCGGAATGACAAGATTAGGATGCCGACAATTTATTTATTGCACTCGATGCGATGCTTTGTTTACAAGATCTACACTACAGGAGACGATACGGCATCAAAATATTTAATTGCCACATTGATAATAACGCAGGAGATTGGTTCACTTGCAATGACAGTCTTTTTTTAGGCTATATGGTGAATAATGTCTCACGGGCGTTTATTACTCGGAGAGCCAAGAGGGTAAAGCGAATCACAAGATTATTTTTTGCTTGAGGCATCCCCGCAGAACGGCGGATACGTTACTGGCTGAATCGGCTGTTGTAAGCCATTCAACGTTTGCGCACGTTTCCTTTAAACGGCCGTTCGCGCTTGAAATCTGGGATAAAATCATCGCCGTCGTCGTGATCCGCGGTCATGTGCTGGACAAAGAGATTGCGAAAGCCAAGCGCCAGGGCGTGTTCGTACACGCGATAAAATTCCTCGCTGCGCAACGGCCGATTCATCTCCGCCAGCTTGACCATGCGCAGAGGCCGGTACTGGGACATCAGGCTGATGGGCAGCTGGGGGCCGAACTCGCCGTAGAGAATGGACAGGGCGTCCATCGAGTTCTGTTCCTGTCCCGGCAGCACCAGATGCCGCACCAGCACTCCGCGTTGGGCGATTTCGCGTCGGCCGGCGACGCTGTCGAGAAATCCTTTTTGCCGGACCATCTCGCCGATGGCCGACAGCGCCACTGCGGGATAATCGCGGCAACGCGATAGCGCCTCGGCCAGCTCTGCATCAGCGTATTTATAGTCCGGCATATAGATATCCGCATACTCTTGCAGCCGTCTCACCGCCTCGACTTTCATATAGCCTGATGTGTTGTACAGAATCGGGATCGTCACCTGCTTTTGCCGGAGCAGCGTGACGATCTCGATGGTGTGCGGCAGAAAATGATCCGGGGTGACGAAATTGACGTTATGTATGCCCTGGGCGGCATGCAACTGCTGCAGTTTTTCCGCCGCCCGGCTGGAGGTGAAGGGTTTGCCCACATGAAAACAGGAGATCTGATAGTTCTGGCAAAAGACGCAGCGCATGGCGCAGCCGGAAAAGAAAACCGTGCCCGAGCCATGAGTGCCGCTGATGGGCGGTTCTTCGCCAAAATGGGCTTCGATCGAGGCTATGCGCAGCTCTGCGGTTTCTCCGCAAAAGCCTTTTTTCCCCTGCAGCCGGTTGACCGCACAGTTGCGCGGGCACAGAGTGCAATTTTCATAGTCTTGCATGGGCGGAAAATACTCGTTGAATCCAGGTTGGCAAATTCGGTGGAAGAATTCTATCTATGGAATTCTTGGCCATTTGCTGTATTTATTTAACCACGAAGGTAATCAACTCGATTGTGGATACCGGTTAGAGATGCTTGTCGAAAACAAAATATTTCTTGAAAGCAAATCTATAGATAAATTATGACCGATTCATGAGGCGCAAATATTGACCTATATGAAATTGGCCAAAAGATCAATCGGTTTGCTGATAAATTTCAACGTCCAACTTGTAAAAGAAGGGATCAGAAGATTCGTTCTGCAAAGCTTTGTGAACTTGGTGCCCTTGTGGTTTTTAAAAATTGCCAACCCATGCGTTAACCAGACGCAGCTTCCCTTCTCCACACTCCACCACCGCTGCGCTGGTTACGCTGGTCGTTAAGCTGTAAATCATGGTCGATTAAGAAAGATAAAATAGCACCAATCGCGCTTTAATGCAATGGAAAAGATCGCACGATAGGCTGTCATCGCCGCCTTGAATCGAGCAAAATGCATTTTATTGAAATTAAAAGCCTTGATTCTTCAAAAATTTTTATCTAATTTTTTTAGATTCTGCACTTTGTGCACTTTTTTGGTATAATCATCATGCAAGGACTGCGGCTGATTTGCACCGCATAGCCTGGAATCGATGAATTTATCAGACAGCAAAGTCAGGCGTGGTTCTTTGTCGCTATCCTGGTCGCCGTTTGAAAGCGACTTGTACAACGCCGTTTGATAATTAACGTCGATGTCGAATGTGGCTCGATGGCGCTGAATGCTCAAAACCGCTGATGGATCTATCGATGACCGGTATGATGCATGCACGACCGATAAAATGAACGGCAAGATCGGCCATGAAAAATATCTGCCCAAAGATCAAGCAGCAAACGAATGAAGGATTCTCAATGGCTCGGAATCGCTCGGTTTTAATCCCCTTTTTCCTCTTGTGGATCGCCTCGGCTTTTCTCTGTTGCGCCTATCGGCCCAATTTCGCCGCGGAAAAATCCAACGTCAGCCAATTCAGAAAGGAACTGGACGCTATTTTTAACGATCCTTCGTTCGCCAACGCCCACTGGGGCGTGGCCATCCAGTCTCTCAAGACCGGTGAATTTTTCTACCTTCGCAATGAAGACAAGGAGTTTATCCCAGCCTCCAACATGAAGCTGTTCACCACGGCAGCAGCGTTGAACCAGCTCGGTCCGGATTATCGCTTTGTCACTCGGGTCTACACCAATGGTTTGCTTCGTCCCGACGGCGTGCTGGAAGGGGATCTGATCGTCCGCGGTTGCGGCGATCCTTCGCTCTGCGGCCGCTTTCATGACGGCCGCATCACTCGGGTGTTCGAAATGTGGGCCGACAGCCTGGCTGCCAGAGGCATTAAAGCGGTCAGCGGCCGGTTGATCGGCGATGACAACTATTTCGACGATGAGACGCTGGGCAAGGGGTGGTCCTGGGATGACCTCAACGATTACTATGCCGCCCAGATCAGCGCCCTCACCTTTAACGACAATTGCATCGACATAGTCTTCAAACCCGGCGACAGCCTCGGCGCGCCGGGCCGTTTTCGCTTGGAACCCAACACCCGTTATGTGGAGGTCGTCAACCAGGTGGTCACCGGCCGCCGAACCCGGCTCAGCTTTGACCGCGCGCCGGGCAGCAACCGCATCACCTGCCGCGGCGTGATCGATGTCAAGGCCGGCGAACGCCGCGATACCGTGACCATCGACAATCCCACCGCCTTTTGCATCACGGTTTTCAATGAAGTGCTCCAATCCCGCAACATCACTGTGCACGGCGGCGTGGCCGATATCGACGAAATTCCCGAGTTCACTTATACGCCGCTGGAGATCTACACCCTGTGCGCCACTCCCTCGCCGCCGCTGCAGCAGATCGTCAAGGTGGTGAATAAAGATAGCAACAATCTTTACGCCGAGCTGCTCTTTCGCATCAACGCCGCCGAATTGACCGGCGAGGGCACGGCGGCCAATGCGGAAAAAGCGGAGAAAGAGCTCTTTGGCGCCATGGGCATCAATCCGGACCACCTGTCGCTGGTGGACGGTTCCGGACTGTCGCGGTTGAATCTGATCACGCCGCGAAGCATGGTCGAGCTGCTGGGCTATATGCGCCGGCAGGCTTGCAGCGATTCCTTTTATCAAACGCTGCCCATCGCCGGGGTGGACGGCACGCTGAAGGGAAGAATGCGCGGCACCGCTGCGGCGGGGAACGTCCGCGCCAAAACCGGACTGGTGAGCCGGGTGCGGTCCCTATCCGGCTACGCGACCACTTTGGACGGTGAAGAGCTGGCGTTTTCCATGATCGTCAACTTTTACTCTGGTCCCACCGGATCAGCCAACCAGATTCAGGACCTGGTCTGCGAACGCATGGTCAACTTTAAAAGGTGAACCGTTTCGTGTCTACGTCCCACCCCACATACGCCGAACGCATCGGCCGCCGTTTCGATTCGCTGCCGCTGCGCGTCAAGCTGATCATTCTCATCGGTTCGCTGTTCATCGTCCTGACCATGGTCTCTACGTTGATCATCCTGCAGCAGGGCAATCGCATCATCAATGAACGGCTGGCCGAGACCTGCACAATTTCGCTGCAGCACGTTTCCCAGACCATCAAGAACGACCTGCTGCTCTATTACGGCGCCGGCGACGATCCTAACACCGCTTCCCTGCATTTAGGCCACATCCGCGAAGCCATTATGAGCGTGTCCAATCAGCGGATCGCCGGACTGGTATATGCGGGGGTGATCGATCGCTCGGGTGTGATCATCGCGCACACCCGTCCCGAGATGCTGAACCGCAGAATCTCTCCGGCGGACAGCGCGCTGTTCAGCACCCTGTCGCAGACGTTGGTGCGCCCCCGCGGCGGCACGCTGGAATATATCCATCCGCTGTACACGCGGCGCGACGATCAGGGAGAACGCATGGTTTTCCTCGGCGATACGGTGCTGGGATTTTCCGGCGTCGTGATCCGTCAACCTCTGCGGCAAACCCGCACGCTGATCATCACCACCACTATTTTAATGGCGGTGATCGCCATTTTGTTTTTATCTTATATCGCACGGCGCATGACGCTGCAGATCGATTCCCTCAGCCGCGGCGTGCAAAAGCTGGCGGACGGCGACCTGCACACCGAGATCTCGATCGTGGCGCACGATGAACTGGGGCGGTTGGCGCGCGAGTTCAACGCCATGATCGTCCATCTGCGCGAAAAACTGCAGATGCAGAAATTCGTCAGCAAACTGACTGTGCAGATGATCCGGCGCCAGTCCGGCGTGGAAACGGATCAGCCGCCGCTGGGCGAAACCCGCCAGGTGACGGTCCTGTTCTCCGACATCCGCAGCTTTTCCGCCATGACCGAGAAACTCGGCGCCGCGGAAGTGGTCAAGTTGCTCAACATCTATCTGGATCTTCAGGCGCGGCTGATCGAAAAAAACAACGGCATTGTCGACAAATTCATCGGCGACCAGGTGATGGCGCTGTTCGTCGACGAACGCCAAGTCGAACACGCGGTGCAGGCCGCCATCGACATTCAGCGCTCCGTGCGCGACCTCAATGAGCAACGTCATCGCCGCGGCGAATTGGGACTGCAGGTGGGCTGCGGATTGCACATCGGCTATGTGATCCTCGGTCATATGGGTTCACAGACTCGCAGCGATTATACGGTGATCGGCGATGTGGTCAATTTGGCCGCTCGGCTGTGCAGCGTGGCCAAGCCCGGACAGATCATCGCCCCTGTGGAACTGTTGCCGCGGCTGCAGGGCAAATTTCGCACCCACCGGCTGTTGCCGGTCTATGTCAAAGGACGACGGCAACCCGTAGAGGTGCTGCAGGTGGACTATGACGCAGCGGTCGCTCGTCCGCTGCGCAACTAGGGTCGGCACATGGGCAAATGCTGCCGCGTGCTGCCGCTTCTCCTCGCCCTCACGGGCGTCAAGATCGGCATCGCGCAAAAATCTTTTCCAGGTCTGGACGCCAGATCCCTGGGGTATGGCGGTTCCGGGGTGATCGCTATTCGTGACCCCTCCGCCCTCGCCTGGAATCCCGCTTCCATCGGGCTGGTTCGGGAGACCGACTTGTTCTTTTCCTATAAACGGCCGTTTCAAATCGATCATATCGCTGCCGCCGGCTTTGTGCCTTTTATAGGCACTTTTGCCGCCAACGTGCAAGAGACGCCGACCGGACAATCGGTCGCTGCTGGGTGGGCCTATGAATGGCCTTCCCGCCTGGTCACCGGCGCTGCGTATGAGAGCCGTCTGGTCGACGGCGATCGTCATCCCTGTCTCGCCTTTGGTCTTTTGTATCATCCGGCGCCAAAAAGCCATTCCGGCCGCGAAGCCTCCTTCACCCCCAAATACCTACTGCAGAATTTCACCATGACCGCGGCGATCCAGGGCATCGCGCTGGATCATTCAAACGCCTCGCCGCTGGTCCATCTAGCCGGCAGCGTCGATCTGCCGTGGCGTCAGGCTGTGCTGCTCTACGCTCTGCATCTGCATGAAAACGACCGAGTGCATCAGCTGGCCGCTTCGTTTTCCCTCACCCCATTTCTTCAGGCCTATGCCGGCATCAGCGATTTTGACGCAAAACAGGCGGCCGCCGGTCTGAGCTGGAGCTGGCAGAATCTGCAGCTGCACGCCGGTTATCATCTGGAGCGCCAGGAACTGCTGCTTTCCACCACCATTCGCCTTGGCGCATCAGGAAAAGAGTTGTCGCAGCGGGCGCAGGCCCGGGCGCAGGCTTTTTTCGACAAAGGAGAACGGCGTCAGGCGTTTCGCTTCGGCAAGCTGGCCTTAGCGTATGATGAAGAGAATGAAAACGCGCATAGCCTGATGAACGTGCTGGCGCCGAGTGTGGCCGACGGCGACGCGGTCATCGATTCGCTGTTGAAAGAGGCGGATGAACTGGCATCCAAACGTTGGTATCTCTCCGCCGCAACGCACTATATGAAGGTGCTCAAGTTGGATCCGGAAAATTCGCGCGCCCGCGCCGCCATGGCGCTGATCCAATCGCAGGTGGAGCGTCATATCGACAAATGGTTTCAGTTGGGCCGTCAGTACGTCGAGCGGAATGAGCCGGCCGTCGCCCGCGAAGTCTTTGACGCGATTCTTCAGGTGCGGCCCGATCATGAACCGTCCCGCCGGGAACGGGACGAGATCGATCGCCTGTTCGAAGCCAAAGCGCAAGAGTTCTATTTCCAGGGTTTGGGATATTACAGCCAGAAAAACTGGGATAGCGCAGAGGAGGCGTTCAAACAAGCGCTCGCTCTGCGGCCGGAATGGCAGGAGCCGCAATCGTATCTCTGGCATGTTCAGGAGCAGCGAAAGCAGAGCCATACAAGCCTGGAGCAGGCCCTGGAACAAGCCGCCCGCTTTGAAAAACAGGGGGACTGGATCAATGCGCGCAAACACTACCGCGCGGCGGCGGCTGTGGATCCGAACAACCGTCTGGCTCTGGCCAAGTTGGATGAGCTGCAGACGCTCGCCAGCAACCATGTGGAACGGCAATACGCCCGTGCGGAGGCGGCGTATCGCGGCAACGATACGGAAACCGCACGGCGATTGTTGACCGATGTGCTCGAACTGGCGCCCAACCATGCTGCGGGTCGACGGCTGCTGGAGGCGATAAACCGGTCCCTGCCGCTGTCCCTGCAGGCCATGTTCGAGCGGGCGAACCGGCATGCGGAACGCAACGAGCATGCGCTCTGCATCGAGGTGGCCGATTCGCTGTTGGAAGCTCGGCCGCAAATGGCCGAAGCGCAGCAGCTGCGTCGGCGCAGCATGCTTGCCCTGGATGCCGCCTCTTTGCTCGAGATCGCCAGAAAAAGATTTTTACGCGACCGCTACAGCGAGGCCCTGCCACTGATTCAGGAGGCGTTGAACAAAGAACCCAATCAAACTCAGGCCGCCAGTCTGCTGGCGCAAACGCTCAAGCGTATGGAAGCCCAGGTGGACGCCTATTTCAACCGGGGCATCGCTTTTTTCACTCAGGAAAAGTACACCCAGGCCATTGGAGAGTGGGATAAAGCGCTGGCCATCAATCCCAACCATCAGGGCGCCCGTGAATTCCGCCGCCGTGCGCAAGAGCGGATCGATGCGTTGAATAAAATGCCCTGAGTGAACGCCGTCGCGCCACGCTTATTGGTTTTTCACGAAAGATCGGTTTCATGAGCTTGAAAGCGATGAAATCTTTATATTTTTTTCTCTCGCGCTGCACGCCGGCGGATCGCATCCTGTTGTTCATGGTTTTTCTGCTCTCCTGTCTCTCCTTGGCGTTTTTAAAAGGCTGGGGCGACGAAGGGCGGGTCGCGTTGGTGGAAGTCGAAGGACGGCCCTATGCCAGGCTTTATCTGTCCGAACCGCGCCGCCTGTCCATTCCAGCCAGACTGGGCGAAGTAGTGCTGGTGGTGCAGGACCGGTGCGTGCGCATCGAAGCGTCGCGCTGTCCGCAGAAAATCTGCGTTCACAGCGGCGCCATCCGCCGGAGCGGCGAACTGCTGGTGTGCGCGCCCAACCGCGTGGTGGTGCGCATCAGCGGCGAAACGGAAAATCCGTTTGATCTGATCACTCAGTGAAGGAGCTTACGATTCCCCCTTCCGCTGTAAAAAAAAGACTGCAGCTCGGCCTGCTGATCGCCGCAGGGTTGATCCTGTTTGTGTTCGAAGCGTTGTTGCCTCGTCCCCTGCCCTGGTTCAAACTGGGTTTGGCCAATCTTGCCACTGTGCTGGCGCTCTATAGGTTTGACAGCCGTTCTGCGCTGCTGGTCACCGTAGCGAGGGTGCTGCTGGGTTCGCTGATCATCGGAACATTCATGACGCCGGTTTTTTGGCTGGCCTTCAGCGCCGGAGTCGGCTCCAGTCTCGCTATGGCTGGGGTCAAAGGCCGCCGCAGTTTTTTTTTGAGCGCCATCGGCGTGAGCCTGATTGGAGCGGTCACGCACAATCTCATTCAGCTGCTGGCGGCCTACTGGCTTATCGTCCATCATATACAGATTTTTCGTTTCTTGCCGCTTTTGCTGTTTCCCGCGCTGATCACCGGACCTTTGATCGGCCTGCTCGCTCTGCTCATTGCAGAAAAGTGGCAGGCTCTCGCCGGCTGAGACATGTCCGTTCAGCCGCAGCACGCCCTACGAATAAAAAATTCACGCCTATTTCCATTGTAAGTTGGAACTTGATGTTCCTCCGTGTGTTAGATAGGAGTAACCGGCCGGCGTCGCCGGGCTAAATTTTAATTGTTATTTTCGCCAAAACTCTTTATTTTCTATAGACTATGCGTATTAAAAAAACCTACATACTGTGGATGCTGCTGCCCTTGCTTTTCAGCGGCTGCGCCTATTATAACACTTTTTACAATGCGCAAAAGTTTTACAATCTGGCCAGCAAGGAGCGGAAAAAACGCACCCGCACTCAGATCGTCGAGCTTTCCCCTGAAGAAAAACAGCAGATGAAAAAACAGGGTTTGTCCACCGAATCGGAGACTGATCGGGCCGGCACCACTGAAATGCAAAACTATCAGAAAGCCATCGAGAAGGCCTCCAGCTTGCTCGAGTTTTATCCCAAGAGCCGGTGGGTCGACGACGCCCTGATATTGTGCGGCGAGTGTTTTTACTATCGCCGGGAGTACAGCAAAGCGCAGCGCAAATTCGAAGAGATCATTCAGCTATATCCCAACAGCGAGTTCATTCCCAAGGCGCGTCTGTATCTGGCGAAAAATTATATCGGTCTGCAAGAGTTCGACAAAGCCGAGGCCATGTTCCGTGAAATGACGGTGAACAAGAGCCTGAAAAAATCCCTGCGCGAAGAGGCGCGCTACGAACTGGCCGGACTGTATTATGAAAAAGGCGCCTATGAGATGGCGGCCGACGCCTATCGCGTGGCGGCCAAAGAATCCGACGAACGTTTGATGAGCGCCATGTCGTTGTATCGACTGGGGGAGTGTCTGATCTATCTCAAACAGCCTGAGGAAGCGGTGGGCGTGTTCAAGCGGGCGGTGGGAGAAAGCCCGAACGAGGATTTCAAATCCCAGGCCACCTTCAAGCTGGGCGAATCGCAAAGCATGATCGGCGATTACGCCTCCGCGGTGCGCACTTTTTCCAATCTGCTCTCCAAGGAATTGGAAGTCAAACGCATTCCCGCCATCAAGCTGCAGTTGGCCAACAACCTGATGCTTCAGGGTCAGGAAGAGGCGGCGCTCAAATGGTATGACGACATCATTAAAGAGCACGCCCGCACCGATGCGTCCGCTAAAAGCTATTTCGCCCTGGCTCAACATCAGGAATACAAGATCGGCGATCTGGAGAAAGCGCGCGAGTACTATGAACTGGTGCGCGGCGAGTTCGCCAATTCCATCGTTGCGCCCAAAGCCAAGGAGAGATCCGACCACATCAAAGCGGCTATGGATCTGGTGGATGCCATCAACGAGATGTTGGGCATCAAGACGGCCAAGGATTCGCTGAAAGGCAAGGAGGGGGAGGAAGCGGACAAGCGCGAGGTGCGCGACGATGCGCCCATCAATCTCTCCAGCGACGGCATGTGGGTCAATTACAGCGGCCGCGATCGTCCGCCGCCGAAATCGCTGGCGGATTTAACCGAGCAGGACAGGCTTCGCGCTCAGGCGGCCAAATCCATGGCCGCGGATTCGTTGTCGGCCAAAGGCGCTGCTCAAGAGGCCAAGGAGGACACTCTGTCCGCCGAAGAGAAGGCGAAGCGCGAGCTGAAAGACAAGAACCGCAAGTTAGCGGAAAAACAGCTGGCCCTGGGCGAGCTGCTGATGTTTCATTTCGACAAACCGGATTCAGCGATGCGCCTGTTCACCCGTGTCTGCGAACTCAAAGTGGACTCGGCCATGAGCGCACGCGCTTTTTATTCCATCGGCTATATTTTCAAATTCGTCAAAAAGGACACGGCCACCGCTGATTCAGTGTTCCGCTCCATCATTCAGCTCTTTCCCGGGTCGCCGCATGCCGAGGGCGCGCGTAAGGAATTGGGCATTCCCCTGCTGGCCGACCGGATCGATTCCGCCGCTGTGGCGTTTGTCCAGGCGGAACAGGCCGTGTTTAAGCAGAATGAAGTGAAAAAGGGATTAGCGCTGTACGACCATTTGATCCGCTCCTGGCCTGCCTCCCCCTTTGCCGAAAAAGCGCTTTATGCCAAGGGGTGGGTCTTTGAGAACATGCTGTTTCAATACGACGATGCACTGGACATCTACAAACGTTTGATTACCGAGCATCCCAAATCCCCCTATGCGGAGAAACTGACGGCCAAGCTCAGCGCGCATGAAAAGGCGCTGGCCGCGTTCAAGGCTGCGGCCGATTCCGCGCGCCAGGCCGCGGCCGGCGCGACAGCGGATTCGCTTCACGGCGGCGCCGCGTCCGATACTCTCACCGCCGCCGATTCAGCCCGCGTCGATTCAATGGGGGCGAATCATCCGGCGCCAAGCGACATCAATGCGGCGGCCTCCGAAAGCGCGACCGCCATGCCCGGCTTCACGCCTGCGATGAATCGGCCTGATTCATCGGCCGCTCTGCAGAATGCAGCGCTGGATGAAGCAGAGCAGCAGGCCCGGAAGCGGGCCGCTTCTTCCAGAACGCGCCTTCCACAAAAGCGAATCATCGAGTGAACGGCATGGCGTCCTACAAAGCACGAATCAGCGCGAAAATTTCAGCTAAAGACGAACCGGCGCGGGAGACCTGCCGCATGCGGTTGCTGGCCCCGGACCTGGCGTCCGCAGCCCATGCCGGCCATTTCGTCAACATCAAGTTGCCGGAGGCCGAAGGGCTGCTGTGGCGCCGTCCGTACAGCGTGCACGCCGTGGACCGCGGCGCCGGCGTGATTGAATTGTTGTTCAATACCGCGGGCCGGGGCAGCCGCGCCCTCGCCCGGGCTCTGCCCGGCGATGAGCTGGATCTGATCGGCCTGCTCGGCAACACCTTTGACTATCCCGACGATCTGCAGGAAGCGATCGTCGTCGCCGGCGGCGTGGGCGTGGCGCCGTTCCACCTGCTGCTGCAGGACCTTGCCGACCGCTCCGTGATCAAGACCGTTTTCTACGGCGTCGCGTCCCAGGACCGGCTCTGCTGCGTGCAGGAGATGGCCGATCTCGGCGCCCGGGTGGAGATCGCCACAGAAGACGGCAGCTGCGGCTGCAAAGGATTTGTCACCCGGCTGCTGGAAGAGCATCTCGCAACGAGTGAACGAACGGGGCGCCGACTGTACGTCTGCGGGCCCACCGCCATGATGAAAGCGGTGCAGGACCTTGCCGCACAGTACGGCATCCCCGGCCAGGTGACGGTGGAAAATCGCATGGCCTGCGGCTTCGGCGCCTGTATGGGCTGTCCGGTGGAGCGAACGAAGAGCGAGCCTGGGTTCAAACATTACAGCCTCGCCTGCAAGGACGGACCGGTGTTTCCTTTAGACGGGATCATTCTGCATGACTGATCTATCCGTTCATATCGGCGGATTGCGATTGGCCAATCCGGTGCTCACCGCCAGCGGCACTTTTGGCTACGGTGAAGAGTTCAACGACTTTTTTGATCTGAACCGTCTCGGCGGCTTGATCACCAAAACCGTCACTCTGGAATACCGGCCGGGCAATCCGCCGCCGCGCATTGTCGAAACCGCTGCGGGCATGCTTAATTCCATCGGGCTGCCCAATCTCGGCGTCGACGGATTCATTCGGGAGAAATGGCCGTTCCTGCAAACGTTGACCACGCCGGTCATCGTCAATGTGGCGGGAAAGAGCGGCGATGATTTCGTCCGTGTGGTCGAACGACTGGAGACCGTGTCCGGCATCAGCGCTTACGAGTTGAATTTTTCCTGTCCCAACGTCAAGGAGGGCGGGCTCTCTTTCAGCGCCAACGCCGCCACGGCGCATCAGGTGGCGCATGCCGTGCGCCAGGTCACGACCCGTCCGCTCATCGTCAAGCTGACGCCCAATGTGACCTCGATCAGCGAGATCGGCTTGGCGGTGCAGGAAGCGGGCGCCGACGCCGTGTCCGCGATCAACACCTTGGTGGGCATGTCGGTGGATATTCAAACGCGCCGGCCGCGGCTGGCCACGGTCACCGGCGGGCTCTCCGGTCCGGCCATCAAGCCCGTGGCGTTGGCCAAAGTCTACGAGCTGGTGCGCAGCTTGCGCATACCCGTGATCGCCATCGGCGGCATTTTTACCGCAGAGGATGCACTGGAATTTCTCATCGTCGGCGCGCGTGCGGTGCAGATCGGCACCGCCAGCTTTGTCCACCCGGATGCGGCGCTGCAGGTCATTCAAGGTTTGGAAAAATACTGCGCAGAACAGAACACCTCTGCAGCCGATCTGTGCGGCACTCTGGCGCTCCGCTGAAACCATCACTATCGGATTTATCGATTTAATCGAGTGGGGTTTTCCATGTCGCGACTATCGAGTTGGACCGGTGGAATGTGGGTTTTTTTTCTTCTCTGCGCCCTGGTCAGTGGAAAATGGGGCTGCACACCGGTGCGCTATTATGGCCCTGACGCCTTGCCTGTGAACGAGGAGGAAGTTCAAGAGGAGGAAGAGGAAGTAGAAGCGAACCCGGCTGAAGCGCAGGAACCGGAAGAAGAAGAGGATCGTCCGTTGGCCATGCGGCGGGGTGCGCGGGAGAGCGGCATCGCCTCGTTCATGGCGGGCGAGACCCATGGCCGCAAGACCGCCAGCGGCGAGATCTTTGACATGCATCAGTTGGTGGCTGCGCACTTGACCCTGCCGTTTGATTCGATTGTGCTGGTGCGCAATCCGGCCAACGGCCGCGAGGTGGAAGTGCGGATCAACGATCGCGGGCCTTTTGTAAAAGGCCGCATCATCGATCTCTCTTTTGAAGCGGCCAAGCAGCTCGGACTGGTGGAACGCGGCAGCGGCAGAGTGGAGATCGAGGTGATCCGAATCGGGAGAGAGTAGGGGTATTGAAGGATTTGAGACTCAGTGTTTCTTCAACCCCGGGATCACCTTCAACCCCGGGTGCCGCGGTCAACCCCGGGGTCGCGGGCTATGCGACCCCGGGTGTTGAAGGGGTTGAAAAAAGACTCTGAGTGTTGAAGGCCAAGTTGTCGAATTTGTCCCTACAACGACACCCGGTGTTGCCGCAAAGGGCGCGGCAACAACCGGGGTCGGAGCTGCGCAAAGGGCGCGGCATCCTTCAACCCCGGGGTCGTGGGCTATATGACCCCGGGTGTTGAAGGGGTTGAAGAAAAGCCCTGAGTCTTGAAGGCCAAGTTGTTGAATTTGTCCCTACAACGACACCCGGTGTTGCCGCAAAGAGCGCGGCATCCTTCAACCCCGGAGTCGCGGGCTATGCGACCCCGGGTGTTGAAGGTGTTGAAGTGAAGAAAGGCTCCGATTGTTGAAGTAGAATCACAGGATACCCTTCGCCACCTGACATTGATAAAAAAATGGAGGAGTTCGTCATGCCGTCTCGATCTACTCCGTTGCTGCCTGGATGCTACTATCATATCTACAACAAAGTGGTGGACGGGGCAAAATTATTCTATTCGAAAAAGGATTATTACTTATATCTAAAGCATTGGCAAGAAGTTGATTTTACCTCTTGTTGTCGTTTGGAAGCCTATTGTTTGATGCCGACTCATTATCATTATTTGTTAAAGATGAGCGATGGGAAACTGTTTTCGAAAAAGATGAGTTATCTGTTTGATATTTATCTAAAAACCATCAAGACCGCACAAAAACATCAGGGACGGTTTTTTACCAATCGCTTTCAAAATCGGTTGGTGGATAATTCCACGTATTTGATTCATCTTTGCGGTTATATTCATTTAAATCCTATCGCAGCCGGATTAGTAAAAGATATTGAAAAATGGCCTTTTTCAAATTATCTTGAATTCGTCGGCAAACGGAATGGAAAGCTATGGGATCCTGAATTTTTTAAGGATTATTTTTCCGATTACACTACCTATGAAGAGTTCCTAAAAAATCGATATGATGATGGCGGATTAGAGAATTATATTTTTAAGGATTAAGTGCTGACCTGTAGAAACCATTTTTAATCTCAGGTGTTTCTTCAACCCGATGGTCACCTTCAACCCCGGGGTCGGGGTCAACCCCGCGGTCGTGGGCTATGCGACCCCGGGTGTTGAAGGGGTTGAAAAAACATTCCATTGTTGAATGTATCCCTACAACGACACCCGGTGTTGCCGCAAAGAGCGCGGCAACAACCGGGGTCTGCCCAACAACGACACCCGGTGTTGCCGCAAAGGGCGCGGCAACAACCGGGGTCTACGCAACAGCGACACCCGGTGTTGCCGCAAAGGGCGCGGCATCCTTCAACCCCGGGGTCGCGGGCTATGCGACCCCGGGTGTTGAAGGGGTTGAATAAAGACTCTGAGTGTTGAAGGCCAAGTTGTTGAATGTTTCTCTACAACGACACCCGGTGTTGCCGCAAAGAGCGCGGCAACAACCGGGGTCTGCCCAACAACGACACCCGGTGTTGCCGCAAAGGACGCGGCAACAACCGGGGTCTGCCCAACAACGACACCCGGTGTTGCCGCAAAGAGCGCGGCAACAACCGGGGTCTGCGCTACAACGACACCCGGTGTTGCAGCAAAGGCCGCGGCAACAACCGGGGTCTGAGCTGCGCAAAATACGCGGCGACAACCGGGGTCTGCCTAACAACGACACCCGGTGTTGCCGCAAAGGGCGCGGCAACAACCGGGGTCTGAGCTGCGCAAAGGACGCGGCAACAACCGGGGTCTGAGCTGCGCAAAATGCGCAGCAACACAATACGCGGCAAAACTTGAGAACCGCTGCATCATGTCAAAAAACTAAACTCTTTCGGAGGCTGTTTGAACTATCGCTCTTTCGCCATTCGCACTTTGGTCGCCGTCATCTTTGGACCGCTGATCGTACTTACCGCTCTGGCCGGCTCCTGGTACTGGCTTTTGTTTATCGCCCTGGTGGCTTTCGGCTCGGTTTACGAGTTTTATCTTTTAGCCGCAAAAAAAGGCGCGCTGGGTCAATATGCAACCGGACTGATCACCGCTGTGGCCTTGATTTTCTCCTCTTATTTTCACGGCGAATTCGGCTTTTTCCCCATTGTCCTGACCGGCGCCATTTTGATGTTTTTCTATGAAATGTACCGGAAAAACGGTTCGCCGTTGCTCAATATGTCCGCCTCGCTGTTTGCGCCGGTCTTTTACGGAGCCGGACTCGGTTCTTTCATTCTGATCCGTGAGATGGGCGTACGTTACGGTCTGGCCTATGCGCCGGCCGGCCGCTGGATCGTAATGCTGATTTTGTGCATTTGGGTCTGCGATACTGCAGCCTATATCTTCGGCTCCTATTTCGGCAAACACAAGCTTATCCCCCGCATCAGTCCGAACAAATCCATTGAAGGCACTGCCGCCGGATTAATCTTTGCGCTGATCACCGCCTGGATTTGTCATCATGCCTTTATCGTCGGCCTGCGTCTGCAGGATGCATTGGTCGTCGGCGCCATCGCCGGCTCCATAGGCCAGTACGGCGATCTTTTTGAATCCATGCTCAAGCGCGACGCCGGAGTCAAGGATTCGTCCCGGTTGATTCCGGAGCACGGCGGCATTCTCGATCGCTTTGACAGCCTGACCCTGTCCGCGCCTGTGGTTTACCTGTACCTCAAGTTTTGCGCATTCTAAGTCCGCCACGATCATGGACCTATTGCAAAATCTCTGGCAGCTTTTTCTTCATTTCGACCAATACCTGGACGTCGTGATTCCGCGTTTCGGCTGGGCCACCTATGGACTGGCGGCGTTTGTCATTTTCGCCGAAGTGGGGCTGGTGGTCACCGGTTTTCTGCCCGGCGATTCGCTGCTCTTCGCCATGGGCGCTCTTTCCGCCCGCGGCACGCTCCAGCTGCCGGTGATGCTGCCGCTGCTTTGCGCCGCGGCGTTTCTCGGCAATATTTCCAGCTATCAGATCGGCTGGTTCCTCAATCCGTTTTTAGAGAAAAGAAAAAAGATCCGTTTTTTCTCCCCGGACCATCTATCCACGGCGCATCGATTTTTTGACCGCTATGGCCGCACCGCCGTGATCCTTGCCCGTTTTTTACCGCTCATTCGCAGCTTTGTACCTCTGGCGGCCGGCATCAGCAGAATGGAATTCGGCCCCTATGTCTCCTACAGTCTGATGGGATGCTGCGCCTGGGTGAGCGGCTATCTGCTGGCCGGCTTTTTTTTCGGCAACATTCCTTTCGTGAAAAACAATTTTATGATGGTGGTGCTCGGCATCGTGTTGGTCTCGATAATGCCTGCGCTGGTCAAATTGACGGCATCTCTGCTGAAAAAATAATACAGCCGGATAAGGCCGCCGGCTGACGACGCCTATCAAAAGAGAAAGTGACGGAATGGAAACAAGCATCGGCAAAAAAGCTTTATGGCTGAACCTATCAGTCGCTTGGTTGGGGTGGTTGTTTGACGGCATGGAGATGGGACTGTACTCCCTCATCGCCATGCCGGCGCTGAAAGAGCTGTTGAACACACAGGACAGCGCGGTCATCGGACCGTATGTCGGCGTCATGTTCGCCCTGTTTCTTCTCGGCGCCTCGGTGGGCGGATTTATTTTCGGTCGCCTGGGCGACAAGATCGGCCGCGTTAAAACCATGATCCTTACCGTGATCACGTATAGTGTTTTCACCGCGCTTTCAGCCGTGTCCGCTAATGTCTGGCAATTCGGCGCCTGCCGCTTTCTCGGCGCCATGGGCCTGGGCGGCGAGTGGGGACTGGGCGTGGCGCTGGTCATGGAAACCTGGCCTGATTCCAAACGGCCGCTGCTGGCCGGCGTGCTCGGCGCAGCCGCCAATGTGGGCTTTCTTGTCAGTTCGTTTATCGGTTTGATCGCCGGCGCTTGGGGATGGCGTCCGCTGCTGCTCATCGGACTGGCGCCGGCGGTGCTGGCCTTTTTTATCCGTATGATGGTGAAAGAACCGGAAAGATGGCAGCACGCCAAGGCGCGTGGTGAAAAACCAGACCTCAAACAACTGTGGCGTCCGCCTCTGCGCAAGCGCACCATCCTCGGCTGCATCGTTTCTTCGGTGGTGATTATCGGAACCTGGGGGGTGTTTCAGTGGATTCCATCTTGGGTGAACACCCTGGTAGGCGGAGATGCGGCGCCGCAGCGGGCCACCGTGCAGATGTACATGGCCTTTGGTCAGATCCTCGGCGCCCTGCTCGGCGGATTGATGGCGGAATGGGTCGGCAGGCGCTGGTCCTATGCATTCTATTGCATCACCAGCTTTGTCACCGTCGCTGCGCTGTACGGATTATTCACCAGCTATGGCATGGGCCTTTTGCTCATGGCCGCCTTTTCCGGCGTTTTCGTCACCGCCTTTTTCGGCTGGCTGCCGTTGTACTTGCCGGAACTTTTTCCCACGCGCATCCGCGCTACCGGAGAAGGCATCACCTTTAACTTTGGCCGCATTATCGCAGCCATTCTGGTGGTGGCCGGCACCGGACAGCTGGTCAAGGTGTTCCATGGATCCTTTGCCAAAGCCGGTGCGCTGATGGCCAGCGTCTATCTCGTCGGATTGGCGGTGATCTGGTTCATGCCAGAGACTAAAGGAAAGCAACTGCCGGAATGAAAAGGCGGTTCACAGGACACGAGACAAGAAACACGGAAAAGCTATTTCACGAGACACGAGACACGAAAAAGCGGAAGTAATTTTCTGATCTTCTATGTGGGTTGTGGGGAACGTGCGTCGTGTGACGTGTTTCGTGAATCGTGTCCCGAGTATTGCCTTGACTGCAGCTCGAACAACCGCGCATAGACTCCGCCTCGGCGCATCAGCTCTTCATGAGAGCCCTGTTCGATGATGCGGCCTTTTTCCATGGTTAGAATGCGGTCGCTGATGCGGGCGGAGGCCAGACGGTGACTGATGAAGATGGCGGTCTTGTCCGCTGCCAGTTTGCGGAAAAGCTCAAAGATTCTGTACTCCGCGGCCGCGTCCAGCGCACTGGTGGGTTCATCCAGAATCACGATGCCCGCATCGCGGATCAAGGCGCGGCTGATCGCCAGCTTTTGCCATTCGCCGACGCTCAATTCTTCCCCCTCCTCAAACCATTTTCCAAGATGGGTCTCATACCCTTTGGGCAGACGCCGGATCACCTCATCGGCGCCGGACTCTACCGCCGCCTTGACAATCCTTTCGTCCTGCAGCGATAGATCCACATTGCCCAACCAGATGTTTTCCCGAGCGGTCATGAAATAGTTCACGTAATCCTGCAGCAGCACGCTGAAATTCCGCCGCAGCTCTTGAGGCGAAAACTCGGCCAGCGGAATGCCGTCCAGAGTGATCCGGCCGCTGTCCGGTTCATACAAGCGGCACAGCAGCTTGATCAGCGTGGTTTTTCCAGAGCCGTTCTCGCCGACAATGGCGATGTGCTCCCCGGGGCTGATTTCCAGATGAATGTCGGTCAGCGCCTGTCGTTCGCTTTGTGGATAGCTGAAGGAAACGCCCTCAACCCGCAGTCCGCGCACCATGGGACGCGGCACGCTTTTCGGCTGAGCCGGAGCAACGATGTCCGGTTTTAGGCGCAGAAAAGCGAAAAAGTGAGAGAGGAAGAGCGAATTTTCATAGATCGAGGCCAGATCCGAGAGCCATGCTTTCAGCGAACTCAGGCTGCGTTGGAACGCCTGATAGTACATCACCAGATCGCCCAGCGTGATGGCGCCCGCGGCCGCGCGAAAGGCCACAATCGCCAGTCCGCTGAAAACCACCAGTGTGGAAAAAAACTCGGCCGCAAAATCACGGCCCACCTGCTGTTTGGTCAGCGCCAGCCGTTCCGCCCGCCTTTTTTTCCGCAGCGCACGATAGCGTTCGATGAACAGCGGTCCGAGATTGAACAGCCGCACCTCCTTGGCAAAGTACTGGCTGATGAGCATCCAGTCATAATAGGAGGACTCGCGTTCCAACGAGCTTTGCTTGCGCCGCAAGCCGAACAGCTTGCGCGAATATTTCATCTTTACCAGCACGCCCGGCAACGCCACCGGCAACAGAAACAGAATAGCGGACCAGTGAAACCGCATCAGCAAAGCCACCATGGCGGCCATCTGAATGCCGTTTTGCACCAGATTCGCCAGCGTCGACACCACCTGATTCGGCCGATAGGGGGCTTCCTGCTGGGCCATGTGCAGCGTGTCATAATAGGCGGGGTTCTCATAATAGGCCAGGTCCAGGGAGATAGACTGGCTGTGCAGTATGCTGTTCACATAATCGCTCACCACCCAGGACAACTGCTCCTGAACCAGGGTAGCCAGGGAGGAGCACAAACGGATGAGCAGGGTGACGCCGGCTGTGGCCAGCACCAGAATGCCGATATTGTGAAAGAAATCAGCGGATGCCGGTTTGCGGCTCACGGCATCGATGATCAGTTTGATGAGATAGAGGTTGACGAGGGGAAGCAGCCCCTGAATGATCTGCAGAAACAGGTTCAGCAGAGCCCAGCCCGGCGCGCAATTCCACACCAGCTTGACCGCTTGCATCAGAGCCTGGACGTTTTCTTTGCCTAAATGCAGCTTTTCGTTGTTGAAGGTCATTATTTACCTTTTCACGATTCTGTCTTTATAAAATAACGCTTGCCCCGCTCTTTTGCAACCTTGTTTTTGTGAATCTTCAACTCCGGCAGCCATGGTTAACCCCGTGGTTACCTTCAACCCCTTCAACCCCGGGTGCCGCGGTTTTTGCGGCCCCGGGTGTTGAAGGGGTTGAAGAAAGACCCTGAGTGTTGAAAGCCAAGTTGTTGAATTTGTCCCAACAGCGACATCCGGTGTTGCCGCAAAGGGCGCGGCATCCTTCAACCCCGGGGTCGCGGGCTATGCGACCCCGGGTGTTGAAGGGGTTGAAGAAAGACCCTGAGTGTTGAAGGCCAAGTTGTTGAATTTGTCCCTACAGCGACACCCGGTCTTGCCGCAAAGGACGCGGCAACAACCGGGGTCTGCCCAACAACGACACCCGGTGTTGCCGCAAAGAACGCGGCATCCTTCAACCCCGGGTGCCGCGGGCTATGCGACCCCGGGTGTTGAAGGGGTTGAAAAAAGACTCTGAGTGTTGAAGGCCAAGTTGTTGAATTTATCCCTATAGCGACACCCGGTGTTGCCGCAAAGAACGCGGCAACAACCGGGGTCTGCCCTACAGCGACACCCGGTGTTGCCGCAAAGAACGCGGCAACAACCGGGGTCTGCCCTACAGCGACACCCGATGTTGCCGCAAAGGACGCGGCATCCTTCAACCCCGGGGTCGTGGGCTATACGACCCCGGGTGTTGAAGGGGTTGAAAAAAGACTCTGAGTGTTGAAGGCCAAGTTGTTGAATTTATCCCTATAGCGACACCCGGTGTTGCCGCAAAGGGCGCGGCAACAACCGGGGTCTGCCCAACAACGACACCCGGTGTTGCCGCAAAGAGCGCGGCAACAACCGGGGTCTACCCAACAACGACACCCGGTGTTGCCGCAAAGGACGCGGCAACAACCGGGGTCTGCGCTACAACGACACCCGCTGTTGCCGCAAAGGACGCGGCAACAACCGGGGTCTACCCAACAGCGACACCCGGTGTTGCCGCAAAGGGCACGGCAACAACCGGGGTCTGCGCAACAACGACACCCGGTG